>NZ_JBNDMZ010000001.1:0-50417 GCF_049856295.1 Georgenia sp. Z1344
CCGGTGCCGCCGACTCCGGGGCGTGGGTTCTACCTCAACGACGGCTGGGACGCGGTCGCGGAGCACGAGTTCTCCTTCGGCCGGGTCGGTGACGAGGTGCTCGTGGGTGACTGGGACGGTGACGGGAGCGACTCGCTCGCGGTCCGTCGCGGGAACAGCTACTTCCTGTCCAACTCGCTGTACGGCGGGAACGCGGACGTCGAGCTCGACTACGGCCGGGCGAGCGACACGGTGCTCGTGGGTGACTGGGACGGTGACGGCGTGGACACCTTCGCCGTGCGCCGGGGGAACAGCTACTTCGTGTCCAACACCCTGGAGTCCGGGGACGCGGAGACCGAGCTGGACTACGGCCGCGCCCCCGACGCCGTCCTCGTGGGTGACTACGACGGCGACGCGATCGACACGTTCACGGTGCGTCGGGGGAACCGGTACTTCATCGCCAACTCGCTCACCGGTGGGAACGCGGACTCCGAGCTCGCCTACGGCCGGGCCACGGACGAGGTGTACGTCGGTGACTGGGACGGTGACGCGGTCGACACGTTCGCGGTGCGGCGTGGGATCACGTTCTTCGTCTCGAACTCGCTCACGGCGGTCAACGCCGAGATCGAGCAGGACTACGGCCGCTCCGGTGACGAGGTCTTCGTCGGCGACTGGGACGGCAACGGCACCGACACCGTCGGCATCCGCCGCTGACCGATCACCAGCTGATGGCGAGTGAGCGCCGCCCGGACCACGGTCCGGGCGGCGCTCACTCGTCTGCGAGAAGCGCGCTCGTCACCTCGATGAGTCGCTCCCGCAGCGGCGCCGCCCGCACCGCCATCTCCTTCTGCCGGCGCGCATACTCCGCCCTCCCGGCGGGCTCCTCGATGCGCACCGGCGCAAGCCCGTAGCCCGACACGTCGTACGGCGCCGCGGCCATGTCGAGCCGCCGCACGTCGAGGGCGAGATCGGCGCAGTCGAGCAGCAGCTCGCCGGGGACCGCGGGCCCCAGCGTGAGGCACCACCGCAGCAGGTCCATGTTGACGTGCAGGCAGCCGGGCTGGTCGAGCTCGATCTGTCGCTCACGGGTGGGCGTGAGGGTGTTGAGGGGTTCGGCGTCGGGCGTGAAGAACCGGTACGCATCGAAGTGGCTGCAGCGGATCGTCGCCGACTCGACCGCGGCGTCCGTGGCCGCCTGCCCGAGCCGCAGCGGTAGCGGGTGCCGGTGCCGTTCCTGCCGGTAGACCATCGCCCACTCGTGCCAGCCGAAGCAGCCGAGGGTGGGCGCCCGGCCGGCCGTGCGGCGCAGCAGCTGGTCGACCCACCGCACGCCGTCGCCGCGGTCGGCCACGAACGCGGGCACGTCCAGGGTCACGCCGCCGTCCTCGGTGCGGCGGTGCCAGCGCCAGGCGGAGCGCTCGTCGAGGTCGGCGACCGATTCCGCGCCCTCGCCCGCGGGGTGGGCATCGGCGGGGTGCGCGTCGTCGTCGGGCAGGAGCTCCACCCCGACCCCGGGGTGCCACCGACGTGCCTTGCCCGGCTTGAACGGGTAGTACTCGTAGAGGAAGTCCTCGACCGCGTGCTTCTCGTGGCGCGAGCGCCGAGCGCGATGGCCGGCGGTGAACGCGTCCGCGCGCGCGGCGTGCTCGGCGGCGCGCGCCCGCCAGTTCCTCGCCGTCAGTCGCACGTCGCCCAGGGTAGGCAGGTCACCTCACCGCCCCCGACGACGACGAACCGCGCGTTCCGTGGGTGGCCGCCGCCCTGAGCCGCACTCTCGACCATCCGTGGTGGGCCTGAACCGCACTCTCGACCACCGGGGCTGCTCCCAACCGCAATCTCGACGAGCACGAACCGCAATCTCGGCGAGCCATAGGATCGGGGCATGCGCATCGCCCGCTTCGTCACCGACGGCAACCCCCGCTACGGCGTCCTCGACGAGGACTCCGCCGAGCTCGTGGTCCTCAAGTCCGACCCGCTGTTCGCCGGGTTCGACACGACGGGGGAGCGGGTCCCGCTCGACTCGGCCCGGCTGCTCTCGCCGGTCATCCCGCGCTCGAAGGTCATCGGCCTCGCCCGCAGCTACCGCACCGACGAGATGCCGGACCCGGAGCCGGTGCTGTTCATCAAGCCCAACACCTCCGTCATCGGCCCCGACGACCCGGTGGTGCTGCCGCGGTGGAGCAGCGAGGTCTGGTACGAGGCCGAGCTCGCCGTGGTCATCGGCCGGATGGGCAAGGACGTGCCCGTCGAGCGCGCCGACGAGATCATCTTCGGGTACACCGCCGCCAACGACTACACGGCGAAGGACCAGCTCGCCCCGGGCACGTCGTGGACGCGGGCGAAGGCCTGGGACACGTCGACGCCGATCGGCCCGTACCTCGCGCTCGACCTCGAGCCGGACGACCTCGCCGTGCGCGCGCGGGTCGACGGCGGGCTCACCCAGGACGGCCGCACCTCGCAGCTCGTCTCGACGGTGCGGGAGATCGTCGCCCAGGTCTCGGAGGTCTTCACGCTCCTGCCGGGCGACGTCGTGCTCACCGGGACGCCCGCCGGCAACGGGATCGTCACCGAGGGGCAGCGGGTCGAGGTCGAGGTCGACGGCATCGGGTCGTTCACGAACCCGATCCTGCGCCGGGACTGACCGCGGCGCCCGCGCGGGCCCGGGACTGACCGCGCTCGGACCGAGCCCGGACCGGGCCCCGGCCGCGCTCGGACCGGACCCGAGACCGACCGGGCGCCCGACTACCCTGGGCGCACCATGACTGACACTGCCGCCCCGCGCCCCGACGTCCGCGTCCGCTTCTGCCCGTCCCCGACCGGCACGCCCCACGTGGGCCTCGTGCGCACCGCCCTGTTCAACTGGGCCTGGGCGCGGCACACCGGCGGCACGTTCGTCTTCCGCATCGAGGACACCGACGCGGCGCGCGACAGCCAGGAGAGCTACGACCAGCTCATCGACACGATGCGCTGGCTCGGCCTCGACTGGGACGAGGGCGTCGAGGTCGGCGGCCCGCACGGCCCCTACCGGCAGTCCGAGCGCGGCGAGATCCACGCGGGCGTCATCGAGCAGCTGCGTGCGGCCGGCTACCTCTACGAGTCCTTCTCGACGCCGGAGGAGGTCGAGGCCCGTCACCGCGCGGCCGGGCGTGACCCCAAGCTCGGCTACGACAATTTCGACCGCGACCTCACCGACGACCAGGTGGCCGCGTTCCGCGCCGAGGGCCGGGAACCGTCCCTGCGGATGCGGATGCCGGCCGAGGACATCACCTTCGACGACCTCGTCCGCGGCGAGATCACGTTCACGGCCGGGTCGGTGCCGGACTTCGTCGTCGTGCGGGCCAACGGGCAGCCGCTCTACACGCTCGTCAACCCCGTCGACGACGCGCTCATGGGCATCACCCACGTCCTGCGCGGCGAGGACATCCTCTCCTCGACCCCGCGGCAGATCGCGCTGCACCGCGCGCTCGCCGAGCTCGGCGTCTCGGCCCAGGTCCCGGAGTTCGGGCACCTGCCCTACGTCATGGGGGAGGGCAACAAGAAGCTCTCCAAGCGCGACCCCGAGTCCAACCTCTTCCTCCACCGCGAGCGCGGGATGATCCCCGAGGGCCTGCTCAACTACCTCGCCCTGCTCGGCTGGTCGATCGCGCCGGACAACGACCTGTTCACGCGCGAGGAGATGGTCGCCGCCTTCGACATCCGCGACGTCCTGGCCAACCCGGCGCGCTTCGACAACGACAAGGCCACCGCCATCAACGCCGAGCACGTACGCCGCCTCGAGGTCGGCGACCTCGCGCGCCGGCTCGTGCCGTTCCTGCACTCCGGCGGGTTCGTGGCAGCGGACTCCTACGAGGCGCTGACCGACCGCGAGCGCGAGATCCTCGACGCCGTCGCCCCGCTCGTGCAGACCCGCATGCAGGTGCTCGGCGAGGTCACCGACATGGCCGGCTTCCTCTTCGTCGACGGCGCCGACCTCACCTACGACGAGAAGGCCGTCGGCAAGCTCGCCGACACCGCGCCGTCCGTCCTCGCCTCGGGCCGCGAGGCCCTCGCGGCGCTTCCCGCGGACGGGTTCACGACGGCGAACATCGAGGCCGCGCTGCGGGCCGCTGTCGTCGAGGGACTGGGGATCAAGCCGCGCCACGCGTTCGGTCCGCTGCGCGTGGCCGTCACCGGGCGTCAGGTCTCCCCGCCGCTGTTCGAGTCGATGGAGATCCTCGGGAGCGACGAGACGCTCGCGCGGATCGACCGGCTCGCCGGGCAGCTGGGGGAGTAGGACGGACCGGCGGGGGACCGGCGTCACGTCGGGGTCGTGAGGTCCCTCACCGGAGGCCCGATCCGGTTGGACGACCCGGTTGAAGAGGGTAAAGTTCAACGCCGGTACGAGGTCGCGAGTTCGGCCCCGGAGCGTGCTCCGGAAGCTGACCATCGGACGACCGACTACCCCCATGGGGTATGGTGTAATTGGCAACACGACTGGTTCTGGTCCAGTTATTCTAGGTTCGAGTCCTGGTACCCCAGCTCCTCCGGCGCCCCGGCGTCGGACGTCACCGCCTCGTTCGGTGGCAGGCCCCCATCGTTTAGCGGCCTAGGACACCGCCCTCTCACGGCGGCGGCGCGGGTTCGAATCCCGCTGGGGGTACACGGTGACTGACCTCACCGGCACGTCGGAGCCCATCGGGTGACGGCGGGGCGTCGGTCCGGTAATGTCTCCCGGGCGCCGCGGCGCACAGCACGATCGCAGGACACAACAGCACATCGCAGGCCCCCATCGTTTAGCGGCCTAGGACACCGCCCTCTCACGGCGGCGGCGCGGGTTCGAATCCCGCTGGGGGTACAGATCGACGGCCCCCGGACCACATGGTCCGGGGGCCGTCGTCATGCCCGGCCGCGGCCGCGCCGGCGGGCCACCCGGGTGCCGGCCGCGCGCTCGTCGTCGGACCGGTCCCGAGCCTGGCCGGGACGGGACGGGACGGGCCCGACGCGGCTACTCCTCGGCGTCCTCGTCGGTGGTGCGCACGACCTCGCTCAGGCGGTTCGCCGCGGCCATGACGGCGGGTGCGAAGTGGCGGCCCGGCTGCCGGCCCATCCGCTCGATCGGCCCGGAGACGGACACCGCGGCGACCACGCGCCCCGACGGCCCGCGTACGGGCGCCGACACCGAGGCGACCCCGGCCTCCCGCTCGCCGACGGACTGGGCCCAGCCCCGGCGTCGGACCTGGGAGAGCATCGTCGCGGTGAAGGTGGCCCCGTGCAGCCCGCGGTGGAGCCGGTCCGGCTCCTCCCACGCGAGCAGCGTCTGGGCGGCGGAGCCGGCGAGCATCGACAGGGTCGCGCCCACGGGGATCGAGTCGCGCAGGCCCACCGGCCGGTCGGCGGCGGCCACGCAGATGCGCTGCTCGCCCTGCCGGCGGAAGAGCTGGGCCGACTCGCTCGTGTGGTCGCGCAGCGCGAGCAGCACCGGGCCGGCCGCGGCGAGCAGCCGGTCCTCGCCCGCGGCCGACGCGAGCTCACCGAGGCGTGGGCCGAGCACGAACCGCCCCTGCATGTCGCGCGAGACGAGGCGGTGGAACTCGAGGGCGACCGCGAGGCGGTGCGCCGTCGGGCGGGCGAGGTGAGTGGCAGCGACGAGCTGGGCGAGGGTGGCCGGCCCCGACTCGAGGGCCGCGAGCACTGCCGCGGCCTTGTCAAGGACGCCGACTCCGCTAGAGTTGTCCATGGATCAAGACTACTATCTCAGCCCCTGAGATGCACGCACGTTGGACGGACGTGCGGTTCGGACCGGATGAAGGAGTACGGATGAGCGGCACGCTCGCCGAGAAGGTGTGGCAGGAGCACGTGGTGGCACGCGGGGAGGACGGCGCCCCCGACCTCCTCTACATCGACCTCCACCTCGTGCACGAGGTGACGAGCCCGCAGGCCTTCGAGGGCCTTCGGCTCGCCGGCCGCCAGGTGCGTCGCCCCGACCTGACGATCGCCACCGAGGACCACAACACGCCCACGGTCAACATCGACCTGCCGATCGCCGACCGCACGTCGCGCAAGCAGATCGACACGCTGCGCGCCAACGCCGAGGAGTTCGGTGTCCGGATCCACTCGCTCGGTGACGCCGAGCAGGGCATCGTCCACGTGGTCGGCCCGCAGCTGGGTCTCACGATGCCCGGGATGACCGTGGTCTGCGGCGACTCGCACACCTCGACCCACGGCGCGTTCGGGGCGCTCGCGTTCGGCATCGGCACCTCCGAGGTCGAGCACGTCCTCGCCACCCAGACCCTCCCGCTCGCGCCCTTCAAGACGATGGCGATCAACGTCGAGGGCGAGCTGCGACCGGGGACGACGTCGAAGGACATCATCCTCGCCGTCATCGCCAAGATCGGCACCGGCGGCGGCCAGGGCTACGTCCTGGAGTACCGGGGCGAGGCGATCCGCAAGCTCTCCATGGAGGCGCGGATGACGATCTGCAACATGTCGATCGAGGCCGGCGCCCGCGCGGGCATGATCGCCCCCGACGAGACGACCTTCGAGTACGTCAAGGGCCGCCCGCACGCGCCGCAGGGCGCGGACTGGGACGCCGCCGTCGAGCACTGGAGGACGCTGCGCACGGACGACGACGCGGTCTTCGACGCCGAGGTCACCCTCAGCGCCGCGGACCTCGAGCCGTTCGTCACGTGGGGCACGAACCCCGGCCAGGGCCTGCCGATCTCCGGCGCCGTCCCGGACCCCGCGGACATCGCCGACGAGAACTCCCGCAAGGCCGCCGAGCGCGCCCTGGAGTACATGGCGCTCACCCCGGGCACGCCGCTCAAGGACATCGCCGTCGACACGGTGTTCATCGGCTCGTGCACGAACGGGCGGATCGAGGACCTGCGTTCCGTCGTCGAGGTCATCAAGGGCAAGAAGAAGGCCGACGACGTCCGGGTCCTCGTGGTCCCGGGCTCGGCCCGGGTCCGCCTCCAGGCCGAGGCCGAGGGCCTGGACCAGGTGTTCGCCGAGTTCGGCGCCGAGTGGCGCAACGCGGGCTGCTCGATGTGCCTGGGCATGAACCCCGACCAGCTGGCCCCCGGCGAGCGCGCGGCGTCGACCTCGAACCGCAACTTCGAGGGACGCCAGGGCAAGGGCGGCCGCACCCACCTCGTCTCGCCGCTCGTGGCCGCCGCCACCGCGATCCGCGGCACCCTGTCCACGCCCGCCGACCTGGAGCCGGCCGCCGAGCCCGTCGGCGCCGGCGCCTGAGGAGGAGCACGCCATGGAGAAGTTCACCACCCACACCGGGGTCGGCGTCCCGCTGCGGCGCAGCAACGTCGACACGGACCAGATCATCCCGGCCGTCTACCTCAAGCGCGTCACCCGCACCGGCTTCGAGGACGCCCTGTTCGCCGCCTGGCGCGGCGACCCGGACTTCGTCCTCAACCAGCCGGCCTACGCCGGGGCGTCCGTGCTCGTGGCCGGCCCGGACTTCGGCACCGGCTCCTCCCGCGAGCACGCCGTCTGGGCGCTCAAGGACTACGGCTTCCGCGTGGTGCTGTCCACGAAGTTCGCCGACATCTTCCGCGGCAACTCCGGCAAGCAGGGCCTGGTCGCCGGCCAGCTCGCCGCCGAGGACGCCGAGGTGCTGTTCAAGATCCTCGAGTCCGAGCCGGGCACGCCCGTGACCGTCGACCTCGAGTCGCGCACGGCGACCGCGGGCGACGTCACCGTGCCGTTCCAGATCGACGACTACACCCGCTGGCGCCTGATGGAGGGCCTCGACGACATCGGGCTCACCCTCCAGAAGGAGGACAGCATCGAGGCGTTCGAGCAGACGCGCGCCGACTGGCGCCCCAAGACGCTGCCCGCCCGCACGCTGGGCCCGGGCGAGGTCACGCTCGCCCGCCCGGTCGGCGAGGAGGCCGCTCTCGGCTGAGCCGCGTCGGTCGGCACCGGCGCGGGACGCCCGACGAGGCGCCCGCGCCGGCGGCCGTTCGTCGTCGTCGGACGCCCCGGTCCTCGCCGTCCCGACGTGAGGCGGGGATGAGAGCTCTCTCCCCGCGACGCCCCGTGAGTGCCCTCACGGCGGTCCGGGGGAGGCGCGACGTATCCTGAACGGCGTCACGCGCCGACCGGTGCGCGGCACCGCCCCCGGCTGGCCCAGGGGCCCACCGCGTCCGGCGACCGCCCGCGGCGCACGGATCGGAGGCTCGATGAGCGACCTGCTGACGATGAACGACGTCCTGACGATCGAGGGCGGTCGGCCCCTGAGCGGCGAGATCACGGTCCGCGGCGCGAAGAATCTCGTCTCCAAGGCGATGGTGGCCGCGCTGCTCGGCGAGACGCCCTCGGAGCTGCGCAACGTCCCCGACATCCGCGACGTCGAGGTCGTCTCCGGCCTGCTGAGCATCCATGGGGTCGGCATCGAGCACGACCACGAGGCCGGCGTCCTGCGGATGGACCCGAGCAACGTCGAGTCGGCGCACGTCGCGGACATCGACGCCCACGCGGGGTCCTCGCGGATCCCGATCCTCTTCTGCGGCCCGCTGCTGCACCGCCTCGGCGAGGCCTTCATCCCGGACCTCGGCGGCTGCCGCATCGGCGACCGACCGATCGACTTCCACCTCAACATCCTGCGCGAGTTCGGCGCGGTCGTGGACAAGCAGCCCTCCGGCATCGCCATCACGGCGCCGAAGGGCCTCAAGGGCTCCGTCATCGAGCTGCCCTACCCGTCGGTCGGCGCCACCGAGCAGACCCTGCTCACCGCCGTGCGCGCCGAGGGTCGCACCGAGCTGCGCGGCGCCGCGACCGAGCCCGAGATCCTCGACCTCATCGCCGTCCTGCAGAAGATGGGCGCGATCATCTCGGTCGACACCGACCGCACGATCCGCATCGAGGGCGTCGACCGCCTCGAGGGCTTCCGGCACAACAGCCTCTCCGACCGCATCGAGGCCGCGTCCTGGGCCTCCGCCGCGCTCGCCACTGGCGGCGACATCCTCGTCAAGGGCGCGACCCAGCCCGAGATGATGACCTTCCTCAACACCTTCCGGAAGGTCGGGGGCGCGTTCGACGTCCGCGACGACGGCATCCGCTTCTGGCACCCCGGCGGCGACCTCCAGCCGATCGTCCTCGAGACGGCCGTGCACCCGGGCTTCATGACGGACTGGCAGCAGCCGCTCGTCGTGGCGCTCACGCAGGCCGAGGGGCTGTCGATCGTCCACGAGACCGTGTACGAGAACCGGTTCGGCTTCACCGAGGCGCTGCGCGGCATGGGCGCCGAGATCCAGGTCTACCGCGACTGCCTCGGCGGCTCGCAGTGCCGGTTCGGGCAGCGGAACTTCTACCACTCGGCCGTCATCTCCGGCCGGACCCCGCTCAAGGCGGCCGACATCGTCGTGCCCGACCTGCGCGGCGGCTTCTCCCACCTCATCGCGGCGCTCGCCGCCGAGGGCACCTCCCGGGTCAGCGGCATCACGCTCATCAACCGCGGGTACGAGCACTTCATGGACAAGCTCGAGGCCCTCGGCGCCGCCGCCTCGATGACCGACTGATCGATGTCCGACTGACACCGCCGGGCCCCTCCGGGTCCCGAAGCACCACCCCGCCCGACGCCGGAGCGCACCTCGCGCTCCGGCGTCGGGTCGTTCGGTGGCCGGGTGCCGTCACGGGGGTTCATCGAGATTGCGGTTGGTGCACGAACCGAGACCACGGCGCGCACCAACCGCAATCTCGACGACGACGAACCGCAATCTCGACGACGACGAACCGCAATCTCGACGACGGGGTGGGATGACAAACCTCATGGGGCGGCCGTGACGGGGCCAGGAGAGCCGGTGAGTGCACGCACTGGGGGGAGCGGGTAACCGGCGGCATCGTGGATGCCATGACGACGACGACCAGCACCCAGGCACCCCACCGACCCGGCCCCGGCACCGAGACCGACACCGTCATCGAGGCGCGCGACCTGCGCCGGTCCTACGGCTCCGGCAAGGACGCCTACGAGGCCGTGCGCGGCATCGACCTCACCGTCCGCCGCGGCGAGCTGTTCGCGCTGCTCGGCACCAACGGCGCCGGCAAGACCTCCACCCTCGAGGTCCTCGAGGGCCTCGGCCGGAGGAGCGGCGGCACCGTCTCCGTCCTCGGCGGCGACCCCGTCAAGGACCGCGCCCGCATCCGTCCCCGCACCGGCGTCCTGCTCCAGGAGGGCGGGTTCGTCGCCGAGCTCACCGTCATGGACACCGCCCGCTCGTGGCACGGCACGCTGCCCAGCTCGATCGGGCCCGAGGCCGCGCTGTCGATGGTCGAGCTCGACCACCGCCTCGACGTCCGCGTCCCGTCCCTGTCCGGCGGCGAGCGGCGCCGCCTCGACCTCGCGCTCGCGCTCATGGGCGACCCGGAGCTCCTCTTCCTCGACGAGCCGACCGCCGGCCTCGACCCGCAGTCGCGCGCCGTCCTGTGGGACCTCGTGCGCGCCCGGCTCGCGAGCGGGACGACCGTCGTCCTCACCACGCACTACCTCGAGGAGGCCGAGTCCCTCGCCGACCGGATCGCCATCATGCACCAGGGCGAGATCGTCAGGGAGGGCACGCTCGCGGACATCGTCGCCGACGAGCCGGAGCGGATCTCCTTCACCACCGCCGGCACCGAGCACCTGCCCGTCGCCGGACTGCCGCACCTGCTCGCCCGCCCCGCCCACGAGCGCGGCCGCACGGTCCTCGAGACCCACGACCTCCAGGCCACCCTCACGGCGCTGCTGACCGCCGCGTCCGACGCCGGCGTCCGCATCGAGGGGCTCGACGCCCGCCACGCCTCGCTCGAGCAGGTCTTCCTCGGCGTCGCAGGCTCCGAGCTCGACCAGCAGGCCGCCGCATGAGCGCCCGGGCCGCCACCGACCGTACCGACCGTCAGGAGAACGTCATGACCACCGACCAGTCCGTCGCGACGACCGACCGCGCCACCGCCGAGAACCCGTACGGCGCGGGGCGGCCCCGCCCCGCGGCCGGCGCGGAGGAGCCGCCCACGGCGACCCCGCGCCGCACCGGCCCGCTCGGCCGCATCGCCTCCCTCGCCGTCGCCGAGCTCAAGGTCCTGCGCCGCAACTCCGTGGCCGCGTTCTACGCGATCGCCATGGCGCCGGCCATGCTGCTGCTGATGACGACCCTCCCCGTCTGGGAGGACATCGCGTCCGTCGCCGGCCCCTCGATGTCCGTGCGCGCGCTGGGCATGCTCGCGATCTTCGGCATCGTCATGGCGATCTACTTCAACCTCACGACGGCGGCCGTCGCCCGCCGCGAGTCCCTCGCCCTCAAGCGGCAGGTCTCCGGCACCGCCCGGCCCTGGGAGGTGCTCACCGCCCTGGCGATCCCCAACACGGCGGTCTTCCTCGCCCAGGTCGTCATCGCGTTCGCCGTGGTCGCCACCCGCATGGAGATGCCGGCGCTGACCAACCCGCTCGTCGCCGTCGTCGGCGTCCTCCTCGGCGCCATCGTCTTCGCCCTGCTGGCCTACGTGACGACCATCGTCACCCGGACCGCCGAGTCCGCCCAGCTCACCACGATGCCGATGATGCTCGTCGGCCTCGTCATCTCCGGCGCGCTCGTGCCGATGTCGGTCCTCCCCGACACCGCGGCCACCGTCCTCGAGCTCCTCCCGGTCATGCCGATCACGGAGCTCGTCACGATCGGCCTCGGGGGCACCTCGCTGGCCGGACAGGAGCTCAGCCTCATGGAGACCTTCACCCACGCGGCCCGCCCCGCGGCCGTCCTCGCCATCTGGATCGCGGTCCTCGCCGTCGTCGTCTCGAAGAAGATGCCGTTCGAGCCGCGCCGCTGACCGCGGTGCCGGCCGGCCGCCGACCAGCGACCGACCGCGACCCGCCGACCCTCCGGGCCGGGTCCGCCACCTGTGGCGGGCCCGGCCTGGAAGACTGTCCACCCCGGAGGAAGGACGATCGATGAAGGTGCTCGACCGCTGGCGCAGCTCGACCGACGCCGCCCGGTTCGAGGCGTACACGTGGTGGTCGATCGCGGTCCTGCTCTGGATCGTCCCCTTCTTCGCCTTCGGATCCTCCGTCGCCGCCACCGAGGGCGTGACCGTCGCGGAGTCGGATGCTCCGGTCCCTCTCACCCGGACCTGGACCATCGTCGTCCTCGTGGGCGCCGGCGTCCTGCACGCGCTGGCGGACGTCCGTGCCGCGCGCGAGTCCTGGTCGGTGCGCCTCGGGCGGGGCACGTCGAGCGCCACCACGCTCGTCCTGCTCGTCGCGACGACCGCCCTCCTCGTGGTCGCCGCCGTGCTGGTCGTCCCGACCTCCGAGGACCCGTTGAGCGACGGCGATTTCGTCGTCGTCGTGGCGATCACGGCGGCGCTCGCCTCCTACGGGGCGCGGTGGAGCTTCCGGACGCTGGCCCTGGCGGTGCTCCCGGCGGCCGCCCTCAGCGGCGTCGTGCGGCTGCTCTCGGACGCGTCCGCCGGGCGCGAGGCGCTCGTCGTGCTGGTCGCCGACGGCCTCGTCATCTTCGGCTTCGGCGCCTCGATCTGGCTCTCGGCCTGGATGGTCGAGGTGGTGCGCCGCCTCGAGCAGTCCCGCGAGGTCGAGGGGAGGCTCGCCGTCGCCGAGGAGCGGCTGCGCTTCTCCCGGGACCTCCACGACACCGTGGGCCGCTCCCTCTCGGCGATCGCCGTCAAGTCCGAGCTCGCCGCCGAGCTCGCGCGCCGCGGCCGGGGGGAGGCGGCCGAGGAGATGACGAGCGTGCGCGACCTCGCCCACGACGCGCTCGCCGAGGTGCGCACCGTTGCCGCCGGCTACCGCGCGGTCAATCTCACCGACGAGCTCGAGGGTGCCCGCTCGCTCCTGCGCTCGACCGGCGCGGTCACCACGATGACCGGGGACGTCGACGGTGTCGGGCCCGTCGCGCAGGACGTCCTTGCCTGGGTGGTCCGGGAGGGCGTGACGAACGTCGTCCGACACTCGTCCGCCCGCGAGGTCACCCTCACGCTCGCCCGCGAGGACGGGGACGCGGTCCTCACCCTCGTCAACGACGGCGCCACCCTCGGGGCGGACGAGGCGGACACCGACGGAGCGACGCCCCACGGCACCGCCGCCGACGGGCGTCGGGGGAGCGGCCTCGCGGGCCTCGAGGAGCGCCTCGCCCGGGTCGGCGGCCGGCTGACGACCGAGCGCGACGGCGAGCGGTTCGTGCTCGTCGCCCGCGTCCCCGCCGACGCCGCAGGACGGCAGGGCTCGCCCGCGGAGGCGGCGTCGTCGGCCGCGAGCGCGCCCTCGCCCGAGCCGGGAGCGACCGACGGCGCCGACCCCGCCACCGGCGCGGCCGCCGGTGCCGCTCCGCCCGCCGCCCCACCCTCGACCACCACGGAGGTGGCCCGATGATCCGGCTCCTGCTCGCCGACGACGAGACCCTCATCCGCGACGCCCTCGCCTCGCTGCTGCGCCTCGAGGACGACATCGACGTGGTGGCGGTCGCCGCCTCGGGCACGGAGGCGCTCGACGCCGCGCGCAAGCACGAGCCCGACGTGGCGGTCCTCGACCTCCAGATGCCCGGGCTCGACGGCATCGAGGCCTCCGAGGAGATCGCGCGGGCGGTCCCCGGTTGCCGGTCGATCATCGTCACGAGCCACGGCCGGCCCGGCTACCTCAAGCGCGCACTGTCCGCGGGCGTCTCGGGGTTCCTCCCGAAGACGGTGTCCTCGACCGTGCTCGGCCAGGTGGTCCGGCAGGTCCACGACGGCGGCCGGTACGTCGACCCGCAGCTCGCCGCCGAGGCCATCGGGGCGGGCGACTCCCCGCTCACCGCGCGCGAGGCCGATGTCCTCGAGCTCGCCGCGCAGGGCGCCCCGGTCGAGGAGATCGCCGAGCGCGCGCACCTGTCCACCGGGACCGTGCGCAACTACCTCTCGTCGGCCACCCACAAGCTCGACGCCGCCAACCGCCACGAGGCGGTGCACAAGGCGCGCGAGCACGGCTGGATCTGAGGGGCCGGGCCGCGCGTACCATCGCCCGGTGCCTCGACCCGTCCCGCCCGCGCTCGCCGCCGTCGCCGGGCTGGTCGTGCCGCCGCTGCGCCTGCTCGTGGGCCGCCGGTGGTCCGGCGGGGAGCACGTGCCGCCCACGGGTGGGTTCGTCGTCGCCTCGAACCACGTCTCCAACCTCGACCCGTTGCTCGTGGGCGACTTCCTCCAGGCCCACGGCGCGCCGCCGGCGTTCCTCGCCAAGTCCGAGCTCTTCACGTCGGGGCCGGTCGGGCGGATCCTGCGCGCCGCCGGCCAGGTCGAGGTCCGCCGGGACGCCGAGGACGCGGACCGGGCGCTCGATCACGCGCGCGAGGCGCTCGCGGACGGACGCTGCGTCGTCGTCTACCCCGAGGGGACCTTCACCCGCGACCCCGACCTGTGGCCGATGACCGGGCGGAACGGCGCGGTCCGGCTCGCGCTCGAGGCGGGAGTGCCGATCGTCCCGGTGGTCTCCTGGGGCGGCCAGCGGGTGCTGCCCCCGTTCACCTCGCGGTTCCGGCCGCTGCCGCGGACCACCGCCGAGGTCGTGGCGGGCCGGCCGATGGGTCGCGCCGAGCTCCTGGGGGACGGCGGGGGAGCGGGGCGGGAGAGCCACGGCGTCGTCGCGGACTCCTCGGACGCCGGGAACGGCTCCGACGACGTGGCGGCCCTGACGCCGGAGGCGCTGACCCGCGCGACGGACCGGGTGATGGACCGGCTGGCCGCGATGCTGTCGGTGGTGCGCGGCGAGCCAGCGCCGGAGCACCGCTGGGACACCCGGGTCGACGGCGACCCGCACCCCCGGCGCCGCACCGCGCGCTGACCCCGGTCCGGTCGCCGCCACCTCGCCGGCAGGCACCACTCCGCGGGTGTGAGGAAGGCCCGTCCGACGTCGACGAGCCCGGACGTGCCGACCGGCCGGACCCGTCATCGGGTCCGGCCGGTGGGGTCCGGGGTGCCTAGCCGGCGATCTCGATGTCGATGACGAGGCGCAGCGGGTCGGGCAGGACGAACACGCGGTAGGGGCGGGCCGAGTCGACGCCGAGGACCACCTGGATCTGGCCCTCGAACGGGGAGGACACGTAGGCCTCGGTGACGCCGGTGCCGTCGACCGCGTACACGCCGTCGGCGAACTCCTCGCCCTCCTCGGGGTACCGGAAGCCCGAGACCGAGACGTGGAGGAACGCGTTGCCGTCGATGTCGATCGGGGTGCCCGAGCCGTCCTCGACCGGGTCGCCCGTGTAGTCGGCGTACCAGCCGGGGTTGCCGCCCTCGCCCTCGAGGTCGACCACGACGCGGTCGTAGTACGGGTGGATGCCCGAGCGGACGTCGACGGCGAGCAGCGGGCCGCCGGCCGGGTCGCCTGCGCCCTCGTCCGAGCTGCCGGGGGAGATCCACTGCGCGTCCGTGCCGCCGGGCTCCTGCTCGTCGCTCGAGCCCTCCTCGGTGGCACCGGCCGCGCCGTCGCTCCCGTCGGCGTCCTCGTCCTCGAGCTCGTTGAGGTCGGAGCCGCTCTCGGAGCCGGACTCGGCGGCGGACCCGGACTCGGCAGAACCGGTGCCCTCCTCGCTCGAGGGGGCCTCCGTGGGGGAGTCCTCGCTGGGCGAGCCCGACTGCTGGGTCGGGGTGTCGACGTTCGCGCCGTCGTCGGGGCCGGAGTCGTCCTCGGCCGAGCAGGCGACGAGCGTGACGAGGAGGGCGGCGGTGGCGGCAGTGGCTGCCGCGCGACGAGCGCGCACGTGATCTCCTTCATGATCTGGGGAAAGGGCGGTCGGGGGCCCGCCTGGTCGGCATCGATCCTGCCTCACGAGTGGCGCGGATCCGTCACGGCGTGGTCACAGGACAGACGCGATCAGGTGGCCGTTAGGCTTCGGTCGATGACTATCGAGACCCCGGCCACAGACCGCAGGATCCGCGTCGCCCTGGTGTTCGGCGGGCGCAGCGGTGAGCACGAGATCAGCTGCGCGACGGCCGCCGGTGTGATGCGGGCGCTCGACCCGGATCGTTACGAGATCGTGCCCGTCGGCATCACCCGGGAGGGCCGCTGGGTGCAGGGACCGACCGACCCGGCCACGCTCGAGCTCGCCGCCCACGGCGCCGTCACCGAGGGCGCCGACGTCCTGCTCCGGCTCGACGGCGGCCGGGAGCTCGTCGTCGAGGACAGCCCCGCGGCGGATGCGGTAGCCGCGTCCGGCCCGACCGGCTCTGCCGCCACCGGTGTCGAGAGTGCGGCTCAGGGGCTGCGCGCGCTCGGGCGCGTCGACGTCGTCCTGCCCCTCCTGCACGGACCGTTCGGCGAGGACGGCACGCTGCAGGGGCTGCTCGAGATGGCGGACGTGCCCTACGTGGGCTCGGGCGTCCTCGCCTCGGCCGCGGGCATGGACAAGGACGTGATGAAGGTGCTGCTCGCCGCCCGCGGGCTGCCCGTCGGCCCGTACGTGTCCGTCCCCGCGCGCCGCTGGGCCACGGAGCCCGACGCCGTGCGCGCCGAGGTCGCCGCCCTCGGCCTCCCGCTGTTCGTCAAGCCGGCCCGGGCAGGCTCGTCGATCGGCATCAGCAAGGTCGCCGACCTCGCCGAGCTCGACGCAGCGATCGATCAGGCCCACGCGCACGACCCGAAGGTGGTCGTCGAGGCGGGCATCGACGGGCGCGAGATCGAGTGCGGCGTGCTCGGCGGTCGCGGCACGTCCGCGCCGCGCGCCTCGCTGCCCGGCGAGATCGTCCTCGACGGCGCGCCCGCCGGCTTCTACGACTACGAGGCCAAGTACGTCGACACCGACGGCCTGGAGATGGCGGTCCCCGCCGACATCCCCGAGCACGTGGCCGCCCGCGTCCGCGAGCTCGCCGTCCGGGCCTTCGACGCCATGGGCTGCGAGGGGCTCGCGCGCGTGGACTTCTTCGTCGACGGCGAGACGATCGTCGTCAACGAGATCAACACGATGCCCGGCTTCACGCCCTTCTCGATGTTCCCGGTGGTGTGGGAGGCGAGCGGCGTTCCCTACGGCGAGCTCCTCGACGAGCTCATCACGCTCGCGCTCGCGCGGCCCGTCGGCCTGCGCTGACTCAGCCGGCGCCGTCCGTCGCCGTCTCGTCCGTGGCGGTCTCGTCCGTGGCGCTCCCGTCCGACGACGACTCCGCCTCGGCGGACTCGACCTCGGCCGCGCCCACGCAGCTCGCCACGTGCTCGGTGGCCTCGACCGCACCGTCGAGGTCGACGAGCACCGCGGACGCCTGGTCGGCCAGCTCCGGCGGGACGACCACCTCGATCGCCGGCCGACGGCCGTAGGAGACCCAGGTCGACTCGACGCCGTCGCTCGCGCCCTCCTCGAGGACCGCGCCGGCGTCGGTGTGGATCCAGTCGTGGATCCGCCCGTCGGGCAGCTCGATCGACAGGCACTCGGCCGTGGTCGGCGGGGGCGGCTCGACGCCGCAGCGCAGCGTGATCGCCGGGTCGCCCCAGGCGGTCGAGGCCTGCGACGTGGTCGACCGCCGCTCGCCCTCGGCCAGGACGTCCGGGGTGGCCTGGAGGACGGCGCCGCAGTCCGGGGCGGCCGCCGACGGCGCGGCCTCGAGCGAGACGGGCGTGCCGCAGGCGCCGAGGAGCAGCGCGGTCAGGACCGCCGCCGGGGCGAGGGGGCGACGGCGAGGCATGTCCGCAGGGTACGTCGCGCGCTGGGTAGCGTGTCCGGGTGACCGTCCCGCCGAGCAGTTCCGACCAGCAGCCGCGAGTCGACGACCGGGACGGCACCACGCCCACGGTCCGCGACGTCGGCGAGGACGGGGTGCTCGCCGTGCTCCTGCCCGAGCTCCCGGCCGGCGACGGCACGATCGTCGGTCCCGGCGACGACTGCGCGGTCGTCGCGTCGACCGACTCCCGGCTCGTCGTCAGCGCGGACATGCTCGTCGAGGGCCACCACTTCCGTACCGACTGGGGCACCGGCGTCGACGTCGGGTGGCGGGCCGCGGCCCAGAACCTCGCCGACGTCGCCGCGATGGGCGCGGCCCCGCTCGCCCTCGTCGTCTCGCTCGGCCTGCCCGGGGCGACCCCGCTGACGTGGGTGCGCGACCTCGCCCGGGGCCTCGCGCTCGCCTGCCGGCCGATCGGGGTGGGCGTGGTCGGCGGCGACCTCACCGCGTCCGAGCGCCTCGTCGTCTCCGTCGCCGTCCACGGCGACCTCCAGGGCCGCGACCCCGTGCTGCGCCGCGGCGCCCGACCCGGGGACGTCCTCGCGCACGCCGGCGTGCTGGGCCGTGCCGCCGCCGGGTACGCGCTGCTCGACGCGGGCGCACGGGACGCCGGGGAGGGGCCGGGGCGCGACCCGCTCGTGGCCGCCTTCCTCCGACCGGACCCGCCGGTCGCGCTCGGGCCCCTGGCGCAGGAGGCCGGCGCGACCGCGATGATCGACGTCTCCGACGGCCTCGTGCGCGACGCGGGCCGGATCGCGCGGGCGTCCGGTGTCGTCGTCGACCTCGACTCCCGGGCGACGCTCGCTGCCGATCGCGACGCCCTCGCCGGTGCTGCCGCAGAGCTCGGCGCCGACCCGGCCGAGTGGGTCCTGCGCGGTGGCGAGGACCACGGGCTGCTCGCCACCTTTCCGTCCGATGCCGCGCTTCCGGCGGGCTTCCGGGCGATCGGCCGCGTCCTCGGCGCGGGCGAGGCGGCGGCGGAGACACCCCCGCCCGTGGTCGACGGGGTCGGCGGCGCGGTCCTGCTCGACTCCCGCCCGGTCGGCGGGATCGGCGGCTACGACCACTTCGTCTGACAACGGACCTGGGAACGACGAAGGACCCCGCCCGACGGGCGAGGTCCTTCGTTCACGCGGCCGGCCGAGAGCCGGTTCGCGGAGGTGTCAGCTCTTGACGTAACGCGTGACCTTGTCGGCCTTGAGGCACGAGGTGCACACGTTCATGCGCTTCGGCGCGCCGTCGATGTTGGCGCGGATGCGCTGGATGTTCGGGTTCCAGCGGCGCGACGTGCGCACGTGGGAGTGCGACACGGTCTTGCCGAAGCTGGGGTGCTTGCCACAGATGTCGCAGGTCGCAGCCACGGTGGATCTCCTGAGCTCGTACGGGGCGGCCGCGACGGGAGCCGCGGGCCGATGGTCGACACGCCCATTCGACGGCCGGGGCCGGACGGGCAACCGGGACAGCGTACCCGAGTCGGCACCCCCGCCCCAAGGGGCGGCGGCCCCCCGTCGCGTGCGTTGAGACACAGGGGAGAGTCGCGCGGGCCTGGGGATGCGCAGGTCCCGACGTCGGTGGCTCACCGTAACCTGGCCCCGTGACAGGCGTGGCGGCTCACCGTGCGGGCGAGGACCCGGCCGGGCTCGACTCTCCCGTGAGCCGGCTCGTGCGCAAGGCCGCCGCGGACAAGTTCGCCCGGCTCGGCGTGCGCACGCAGCGCGACCTCCTGCGGCACTACCCGTTCCGGTGGGTCGCCCCCGGCCGCCTCTCCTCCCTCGCGGACCTGCGCCCCGGCGAGCAGGTGACCGTCGTCGCGGAGGTCGTCGGCGCCGAGACCCGCGTCTCCCGGGCCGGCGGGCGCGGCGGCTCCCGGCTCGTCGTGACGATCACCGACGGCTCCGCCTTCCTCACGCTCGTCTTCTTCGGCTCGTCCCCGCGCTCGTTCGGGATGCACACGCGCCGCCTGCGCGCCGGCGTGCGCGGCCAGTTCACCGGCGAGGTCTCCGTCTTCCGCGACGAGCTCCAGCTCACCCACCCCGACTACCAGACCTTCGAGGCGGGCGAGGACGGTGCCGAGGCGGAGGCCCTCGCCGCCGAGGAGGCGCTCCGCCCCACGCCGATCTACCCGGCCACCCGCGGCCTGCCCTCGTGGGTGATCGCCGCGACCGTGCGCTCGGTCCTCGACCCCCTGCGGCCCGGCGACCTGCCCGAGCCGCTCCCGGCCGGCTACCGCGCCGAGCACGGCCTCCTCGGCTCGCTCGAGGCGCTGCGGGCGATCCACCATCCGGCCGACGAGCGGGAGGTCGCCGCCGGAGCGCTCACCCTTCGCCACGAGGAGGCCTTCCTCGTCCAGACGGCGCTCGCCCGCCGCCGGGCCGAGGCCGCCGGGGACGGCGCCGAGCCCAACGCCGCGATCGACGCCGGCCTGCTCGCCGCCTTCGACGCCGCCCTGCCGTTCACCCTCACGCGCGGCCAGTCCGAGGTCGGCGCCGCGATCGCCGAGGAACTGTCCGGCACGGTCCCCATGCAGCGGCTCCTGCACGGCGAGGTCGGCTCGGGCAAGACCGTCGTCGCCGCCCGCGCCATGCTCCAGGTGGTCGACGCCGGCGGCCAGGCCGCGCTGCTCGCCCCCACCGAGGTCCTCGCCCAGCAGCACCACCGCGCGCTGAGCGCCCTGCTCGGCCCGCTCGCCCGCGCCGGCCGTCTCGACGCCCCGGACGGTCCCGCCACCCGGGTCGGCCTGCTCACCGGCTCCCAGCCGGCCGCCACCCGCCGGGACGAGCTCGCGCGGCTCGCGTCGGGGGAGACCGGCATCGTCGTCGGCACGCACGCCCTGCTCACCGATACCGTGCAGATCCCGTTCCTCCGCCTCGTCGTCGTCGACGAGCAGCACAAGTTCGGGGTCGAGCAGCGCGACGCCCTGCGCATGCGCGGCGAAGCCGTGCCGCACCAGCTCATCATGACCGCGACCCCCATCCCGCGCACCGTCGCGATGACGGTCTTCGGCGACCTCGAGACCTCGGTCCTCGGGGAGCTGCCCGCGGGGCGCTCACCGATCGCCACCACCCTCGTCCCTGCCGCCAACGCCCGGTGGATGGCGCGCGTGTGGGAGCGCGTGCGCGAGGAGGTCGACGCCGGAGGGCGCGCCTACGTCGTCGTCCCCCGGATCGATGCCGGGGACTCCGACGACGCCCCCGCCCAGGGAGCGACCGGCGGGGCGCCCGACGACGCACCTCGCCCGCTCCCGTCCGCGTCCGTGGAGGAGACCTCGGCGCTGCTGGCGGCGGAGCAGGCGCTCGCCGGCGTACGGGTCGGGGTCCTGCACGGGCGGATGGCGGCCGACGAGAAGGACGCGGCCATGGCGGCCTTCGCCTCCGGCGAGACGCCGGTGCTCGTGGCCACCACCGTGGTCGAGGTCGGCGTGGACGTGAGCGAGGCGAGCATCATCGTCGTCCTCGACGCCGACCGCTTCGGCCTGTCCCAGCTCCACCAGCTGCGCGGCCGCGTGGGTCGTGGGTCGCGGCCCAGCATCTGCCTCGTCGTCAGCGGCGTCGAGCCCGGCACGCCCGCCTGGGAGCGGCTCGAGGTCTTCGCCTCGACCTCGGACGGCTTCGCCCTGGCCGAGGCGGACCTGTCGATGCGCCGGGAGGGCGATGTGCTCGGCACCGCCCAGTCCGGGCGTACGAGCGGGCTGCGGCTCCTCCGGCTCGCGCGGGACGCCGACGTCATCGCCGCCGCCCGGACCGCCGCCCGCGAGCTCGTCTCGGGCGACCCGGACCTCGAGCGCCATCCGGGCCTCGCGGACGCGATCGCGATCGAGCTGGCCGACGGCGAGGACGAGTTCCTCGACAAGTCGTGAGACTGCGTCGCCGGGCTACTCCTCGTACGGGGGTGGCGGGGACGTGACGACGGACGCGACGAGCAGCGAAACGGCGAGCGCGATCGCGGTGAGGACGCCGAGCGGAGCGCCGGCCCAGACCGCGAGCCCGACCGCGACGGAGGCGACGACCCCGACGTCGGGCCCTGTGAGCAGCAGCATGATCGACCCGACCGGCACGGGGCCCATGGGGGAAGGGGCGACCGGACCGGTGCCCTCGTCGTCCTTGCGGTAGGCCCAGCGAAGCGCCGCCCCGGCCCAGCCGAGCGCGGCGGAGGCGAGGACCGGCACCCACGCGAGGACGTCGAGGGCCGGGCCCCGGCCGCCGGACGCGTGGAGACCGAGGACGATCGCAGCCCCGACGACGAACGGCGCGAGCGCCACCCACGACCACACGAGGCGGGTCACGCGGTGCGCGCGGGCACTCATCGGCAGGTGCGCGTCGAGCCCCTCGCGCGTGCGGGCGATGCGGGCGCCGGTCGCGCTCGCGCACGCCGAGACGTAGCCGAGCGTGCCGACGGCTACCGGGAGCAGCCACGCGGGCGCCCCGCGGACGTCGGCCACGAGCGCGAGGGCGAGCACCGCGAGCAGGGGCCGCAGCGCGAGGGCGGGGCGGCGCAGCGTGGCCGCGGCGTCGGCCGCGAGCAGCGCCGCCGGGGCCCGCAGGCTGCGGGGCAGGCGGGCGAGGAGCCCCCACCGGGCCCGACGCCGCACGACCGGCGCGCCGTCGGCGGCCGTGAGCGCCCCGAGGGTGCGGGTGTCGAGGGTGGCGAGAGCGAACGTGGCGGACCCCGCGACCCCGCCGCCGCGCGCGAGTTCGGCGTCCGGGATCCGCTCGACGCTGCGCCGGGCGAGCACGCCGGCCACCACAGCAGCCGCCAGCCCCAGCCCCGAGACGGCGAGCAGGACGGGCACCGGCGGCAGGGCCGGGACGGGGGGCGCCGTGACGAGAACGACGAGCGCACCTGCGACGACGACGAGAAGTGCCGCTCCCGTGGCGACGTCGACCGCCCGGCGGGTGGTCCGGCGTCGGGCCGGTGATGCGGGCGCGGAGGCGAGGTCGTCGAGCGTCCGGGGCGCCTCGTGGACGTCGGCGCGGGCCGGATGATCCTCGCCGGCGTGCTCGGCCGAGTCGTCGACCGGCCCGGCGGTCTGGGCCGGGACGAGGGCGAGGCAGGCCGCGCCGGTGAGCGTCGCGGCGAGCGCGGCGGCGGAGGCGACGGGTCCGGCGGCGACCTCCTGCCCGCCGAGGGCGGTGGCCGCGATCGCCCCCAGACCGCCGCCGACGACCGCGCCGAGGGCGGGCCACCGCCACGCCGCCGGACCGATGAGCGAGAGCCGGTCGACCGGCAGCGGCAGCCACCAGCGCACGCGCTCGCGGTCGAGCCCCACCGGACCCAGGCGGCGCGAGAACCGGACCACGGAGAAGAGGGCGGCCGCGAGGGCGAGCAACCAGAGCCAGCCGGCGTCGACCCGGCCGGCGGCGCCCTCGGCGCCCTGGGCGAGCAGGCCCGCGTCCCGGGCCGCGTAGAGCGCGGCGGCCAGGGCCATCGCGGCGGCGAGGACGCCCATGTAGACGTCGGCGAGGGTGTCGGCGAGCGTCGTCGACGCGCCGAGGGACCGTCGCACCTCGGTCCAGCGGCGCACCGACCGACCGGACGGCCACCAGGTCGCCGCCGGCGCCGTGGGTGAGGGTCCGCCGGCCGGTCCGCCGGCCGGTCCGGGAGCCGAGCTCGCCCCGCCCCCCGGCCCGCCCGCCGTCACAGGCCGGCCACGAGGTCGGCGCCGTCCTCGGCGTCGGTGATCCGCACGCCGTCGTCGGACAGGACGAGCACCGAGGTGGCGGCGAGCTGCACCGTGGCCGGGTCGTGCGAGGCGAACAGGACCGCCCGCCCGGCCTCGCGCTCGTCGGCGAGCCGGTCCGCCACCCGGTGGCGCGCCCCGGTGTCGAGTCGGGACTCGGGCTCGTCGAGGACGAGGAGCTCGCGGGGCCGGGCGAACGCGGCGGCGAGCAGGAGGCGGCGGCGCTGGCCCGACGAGAGCGCGGACGGCACCGCGCGCGAGCGTTCGGCCAGCCCGAACTCGGTGAGCAGCTCGCCCGCGAGCTCGCCGGGGGAGTCGCCACCGTGCCCGAGCGCGGTGAGCTCGAGGTGCTCGGCGGCGGACAGGCCGGGGAAGAAGACCTCGTCGCCGAGGTCGTGCGAGATCGCGGCCCGCTGGCGCGCCGAGCGCGGGTCGGGCGCCCGGCCGTCGATGCGCGCCTCGCCGCCAAGGGCGGGCAGCATGCCGAGGACCGTGCGCAGGACCGTCGACTTGCCCGTGCCGTTGACGCCGACCACCGCGAGCGCCTCGCCCGGGCCCACCGAGAACGTGACCGGCGGGCACACGGGGAACGCGTACCCCACCACCAGGTCCGTCGCCTCGAGCCGCATCCCCGCAGGTTACGCGCGGCGACGCGGTACCCAGCGAGCGGGTCCGGCCCGGCGATCGGGTGCGGTGCCACGAGCGGGTCCGTCCTCCCGTCGTAGGCTGCGCGGGTGACACGGATCGTGGCGGGCACCGCCGGCGGGCGCTCGCTCAAGGTGCCGCGCTCGGGCACCCGGCCCACCTCCGAGCGGGTCCGCGAGGCCCTCTTCTCCTCGCTCGCGTCGATGGGGGCCGTCGAGGACGCGGTCGTCCTCGACCTCTACGCCGGCTCCGGCGCGTTGGGCCTCGAGGCCGCCTCCCGGGGTGCCCGCGCGGTCACCCTCGTCGAGCGGGCGGCCCCGGCGGCCGCCGTCATCCGGGACAACGTCCGGACCCTCGGCCTGGCGGTCGCCCGGGTCGTCACCGCCGACGCCGCCGCCCACGCCGCGTCCCCGGCCGCGGAGCCCGCCGACCTCGTCCTCCTCGACCCGCCCTACGACCTCGCGGCGGCCGACCTCGACGCCGTCCTGGCCTCCCTCGCGAGCAACGGCCACCTCGCGGACGGCGCGATCGTCGTCGTCGAGCGGGACCGCCGTGCCCCGGAGCCGAGCTGGCCCGCCGGGCTGTTCCCCCTGCGGACCCGCCGGTACGGCGACACCACCGTCCACGTCGCCGCCCACGAGGCCCCGGCGGCTACCGTGGACGCACCATGAGTCTTGCCGTCTGCCCCGGTTCGTTCGACCCGGTCACCCTCGGTCACGTCGACGTCGTCCGCCGCGCCCGCGCGATGTTCGACGAGGTCGTCGTCGCCGTCGCCACGAACGTCGCCAAGCGCTACCTCTTCACCGACGACGAGCGGGTCGACCTCGTCCGCCGCGCGGTCGCCGACCTCGACGGGGTGCGCGTCGAGCTCGTGCCCGGCCTGCTCGCGCAGTACTGCGCGGAAGTCGGGGCGAGCGCGATCGTCAAGGGCCTGCGCGGCGCCGCCGACGTCGACGCCGAGCAGGCGATGGCCCTGATGAACCGCCACCTCACCGGGGTGGAGACCGTGTTCGTCATGGGCGACCCGCGGCTCGGCCACGTCGCCTCCTCGATGGTCAAGGACGTCGCCCGCCACGGCGGCGCGGTCGACGACCTCGTGCCGGCCGACGTCGCCGCCGCCCTGCCCCTCGCCCTGCGCCGCACCTCCGGCGGCCCGGGCGCCCGCGTCGTCCCCGCCACCGGCGGGCCCGGCCCGGACGCCACCCCGCCCCGACACCCAGGAGTCCAGGTATGACCTCCGAGCCCATCGACGCCACCCACGACGCCGGGGAGTCGCTGCTCGCGATCCTCGACGAGCTGAGCCGGATGGTGACGCAGGCCCGCTCGATGCCGATGTCCTCCTCGGCGATCGTCAACCGCGCCGAGGTCCTCGACCTCATCGCGTCGGCGCGCGCGGTGGTCCCCGAGTCGATCGCGGCGGCCGACACGATCGTCGCGGACGCCGACGCCGTCCTCGAGCGCGCCCGCACGCAGGCCGAGGAGATCGTCCACGACGGCGAGCAGCAGGCCGCCCGCCTCGTCCAGGACGAGCCCGTCCTCGCCCAGGCCACCGAGCAGGCCCGGCGCATCGTGGCCGAGGCGGAGGACGCCGCCGCGCGCCGCGCCGCCGACGCCGACTCCTACGCCGGCCAGCACCTCGGCCGGTTCGAGAAGGAGCTCGACGCCCTGCTCCAGCAGGTCCGCGCCGGCCGCGAGTACCTCGCCGGGGGAGCGGGTCTGTCCCGGCCCGGGCAGGGGGCCGACGACCGGGAGGGCGCCGAGCGCCGCGACGGCGGCGACCGCCGAGAGCAGCGCTCCGAGCACCGCCCCGAGCACGGCCGCCCGGAGTCCCGATGAGCTCCCCGCTGACCGTCTCGATCCGGGACCTCGCGCGCCGCGCCGGCTCGGTGCGCCAGGTCGAGCTCGCCGCGCCGGCGCCCGAGGAGATGGGCAACGAGGTCCTGCGCGTCCCGCAGGGCTCCGACATCGACCTGGACCTCACCCTCACCGCGGTCTCCGACGGCATCCTCGTCACCGGCCCCGTCCGCGCCCGCCTCGCCGGCGAGTGCACGCGCTGCCTCGACCCGATCGACACCGAGGTCACGGCGGAGCTGACCGAGCTCTTCTACCACCCGGACGTGCGCGCCCGGCTCGTCGAGGACGGCGACGAGGACGCGGAGGAGTACCCGGTCGTCGACGGCGACGACCTCGACCTCGAGGTCGCCGTGCGCGACGCGATCGTCCTCGACCTCCCGTTCACCCCGCTGTGCCGGCCTGACTGCCCGGGCCTGTGCTCCGTGTGCGGGATCCGTCTCGCGGACGCCGAGCCGGGCCACGCGCACGAGGACGTCGACCCCCGGTGGGCCGCCCTGTCCGCGCTCGCGAGCGAGGACGCGCCGGTGCACGGCGCCGTCGTCAGCGACCCGGACGCCGGATACACCCAGGCCGGCGACCCGGGGGCCGGGGGAGCGGACGACGAGGCACCGACCTCCTCCGCCGACGCCCCCGACCCGCGAGGCCGGGAGTGACCCGGAACAGGAACCGGCAGCAGACCGGCGAGGGCCCGGCCCGTCGCTCCGACGTCGAGCGGCTCACCGACGCCCTCGGCGTGGCGATCGACCCCGAGCTGCTCGTCCTCGCCCTCACCCACCGCTCCTTCGCCCACGAGGCCGGTGGTCTGCCGACCAACGAGCGGCTCGAGTTCCTCGGCGACTCCGTCCTCGGCGTCATCGTCACCGAGCACCTCTACCGCACGCACTCCGACGTGCCCGAGGGCGACCTCGCCCGGATGCGCGCGGCCACGGTGTCCCAGAAGGCGCTCGCCGTCGTCGCCCGCGAGCTCGACCTCGGCGACTACGTCCTCCTCGGCCGCGGCGAGCGCACCTCCGGCGGCCGGGAGAAGGACTCGATCCTCTCCGACGCCGTCGAGGCCATCATCGGCGCCGTCTACCTCGGCCACGGCCTCGAGCCCACCCGCGAGGTCGTCACCCGTCTCGTGGGTCCGATGCTCGAGCACGCCAGCTCGCTCGGCGCCGCGCTCGACTGGAAGTCCTCCCTCCAGGAGGCCGCCGCGGCGAAGGGGCTCCCGGCGCCCACCTACGAGATCAGCCACGAGGGCCCCGACCACGCCAAGGTGTTCACCGCCGTCGTCACGTTCTCGGGCGAGGTGGCCGGCACGGGCGCGGGCTCGTCGAAGAAGGTCGCGGAGGCCGAGGCCGCCGAGGCCGCGTACGCCTGGGTGACCGGGCCGTCGGAGGCGAGTGACGGCGTCGGGCAGGAGGGTTCCTCGAACGACGAGACCCCGAACGACGAGGTGCCCGACGACGAGACCCCCGATGCGTCCCCGTCCGCCGCGCCCGCGGGTGACGCCGGCCCGGCGGGGACCACCGCGTAGTGCCCGAGCTGCCCGAGGTCGAGGTCGTCCGCGCCGGCCTGGTCCCCGCACTCGTGGGACGCACGGTCGCCGACGTCGAGATCCGCCACCCCCGCGCCGCGCGGAACACCGCTGGCGGGGCCCACGCGTTCCGCGCCCTCACCGGCCGGGAGGTCGTCGGCGCGGTCAGGCGCGGCAAGTACCTGTGGCTGCTGCTCGACGATGCGTCCGACGCCCTCCTCGCCCACCTCGGCATGTCCGGGCAGATGCTCGTCCAGCGGCCCGGCACCGACCTCGCCCCCGGCCCGCACCTGCGGGCCCGCCTGCGCACCGACGACGGCAGCGAGGTGTGGTTCGTCGACCAGCGCACCTTCGGGTACGTCGACCTCACGCGCACCGTGCCCACCCCGGACGGCGGGCCGGGCGGCCTCGGCTCGCCCGAGCCAGTGCTCCCGGCGCCGGTCGCGCACGTCGCCCGCGACCTCCTCGACCCGGACCTCGACCTGACGGGACTCGTCGCCCGGACCCGGCGCCGCCGCACCGAGGTCAAGCGGGCGCTGCTCGACCAGACCCTCGTCTCCGGGGTCGGCAACATCTACGCCGACGAGGCGCTGTGGCGCGCCCGCCTGCACGGCACGCGAGCCACCGACGCGCTGCCCGCCTCGCGGCTGCGCGAGCTCTACGAGGCCGCCGCCGCGGTGATGGCCGAGGCCCTCGCGCAGGGCGGCACGAGCTTCGACGCCCTCTACGTGAACGTCGCCGGCACGCCAGGCTACTTCGCCCGAAGTCTGCAGGTCTACGGGCGCGCAGGGGAGCTGTGCACGCGGTGCGGAGCGGGCATCGCACGGGCGCGGTTCATGAACCGCTCGAGCCACTTCTGCCCGGTCTGTCAGCGAGAGCCTCGGGTCAGGCGGTGAGGGGAGGCAGCTCGCGCTGATGTGCTCGTCGGGGGTGCGCGGCCAGGTCCCGTCGCGTCGACGCAGGTCGCGGCGTCGTCACGACGTCTCCGTCCCGTCCAGGGCGAGGATCTGGGCGCCGCTGCGCCGGAGGCGGTCGAGGTACGCGGCCGGGTCAAGCAGCTGCGAGGGGAAGTGCAGCCCGGAGGGCACCGGGTCGCCGCCCCCGAGGCCGGCCAGGCGTTCGAGCACCATCGCGACCCCGAGGCCGGTCGGAGACATCTGCCCCTGGGGATGCACGACCGCCTGCCGCAGGCGCAGCGGTCGGCCCTGCGGATCCTCACCGACGAGCTCGACGAGGATCTCGGTGGACAACGCCCCGCCCGCACGGCGGGCAGAGGTGACCCCCTCGGCGAGGTCGAACCGGATGTCCGGGGCGCCGGTCGCGGTCCCGAGCACGACGACGTCGAACGGGGAGAGCGCCGCGGCCTGCATCTCCGTGCCGTCGGCCGCTCGGACGATGGACCCCAGGTCTTCCTCGGGGAGCCAGGAGTACGCGCCGTCGCTGCGGACCATGGCCGGTGTCGTCGCTCCCACGGCCCGCTCCAGGTCCGCGACCTGGGCGGGTCCGCCCGCGTCCTGCTCGTCGAGCACGGCGGCCAGGCGGATCCGGTCGACACGCGCGAACCGCTCGGCGAGGTGGAGGGCAGGGATCGTTGTCGCCGCGACCAGCCACTCGGCGCCCAGCACGATCGGCGCGGCGTGCGGTCGGGCGGCGGAAGCTGCCACCTCGGGGGCCATCTCGTGGACGCCCAGCGCCGAGATCCCGATGTGCCCCGCTCCGCGCTCCTGCGCGAGGCGCAGCACGGACAGGGCCCCGTCCCTGAACAGGGTGGCGACGGCTGCGACGGGGCGGTCGCCGAGGCCGAGGTCCGGGGCGCCGAGGTCCAGACGCACGGCCTCCGCCGCGCCGACCTCCTCGGCGACCCTGCGTGCCCTTGAGAGGTCGCGCCCGCCGATGAGCAGCGGCACCGTCGGGTGCGCGTCGCGCAGGTGCCGGGCGGTCCAGCGTCCGATGAGGCCGGATCCCCCGGCCAGCAGGATCGGGTCCATGTCGTTCTCCTGCCTGCAGCTAGTAACCTACGAACAGTAGGTTCAATGCACGTTAACCTACTATTCGTAGGTTGAGCAACGGCGGCGCGCGAGGACGGCGGGGAGAACGTGGCGGAGTTCGAGACGAGCGACCCGCGGGAGATCGCGCGGGGGGCTGTGCGACGGACCGCGCGGGCGCAGCCAGGGGCCGCACGGGGGGCTGTGCGACGAACCGAGCGGGCGCAGCCGGAGGCCGCGCGGGGCGTGGACGGGACGGCGGCCCCGGCCGGAGACGCTCGCGTGGCTCGGGGCGGCAGAGCTCGACTCACGCGCGCCGGGCGTCGTGACCAGCTGCTGACGACAGCGACGCGCATCCGGCAGGAGGAGGGTGCGGACAGGCTGACGCTGGGCCGCCTCGCCGAGCGCGCCGGGGTCTCCAAGCCGGTGGTCTACGACCACTTTCACGCACTGGAGGACCTGCAGATCGCGCTGTACCGCACCCTGCACGAGCAGCAGCTGGACGCCGTGCGCGCAGCCCTCACGCAGGGGGAGGCCCGCCCCGGGTCGACGATCGATGCCCTGGCCGAGGCCTACATCCGCTGCGCGGCCGACGTCGACGCCGACTGGCGGGCGCTCTCCGGCAGCGCGCAGAAGGACGCCGTCTTCCAGGAGCTGCTGGACAGCTGCGTGGACCTGTTCGTCGACGTTCTCGGCCCCCGCGCCGAGGTGCCGTCGGCAGAGCTGCGTCGACGGTGCACGGGCCTGGTCGGCGCAGGCGAGGCGCTCGCCGCGGCCTGCGTGCGAGGGGAGTGCCGGACGAGCGACGGCGCTCGGTCGCTGGCCGCGCTGATGCAGGGGGCACTCGCGCCCGGTGGGCGCCGCGGCGACGGATAGCATCGGCACCATGACGAGCGAGGCCAACGGCGACGTCCGGGTGATGATCATCGACGATCACGAGATCGTCCGGAGGGGCATCGCCGAGGTCGTCGACCGGGCCGAGGGGCTCACCGTCGTGGCCGAGGCCGGGTCGGTCGCCGATGCTCTGCGGCGCGCCGAGCTCGTCCGGCCCGACGTCCTGCTCGTCGACCTCCAGCTCGGCGACGGCTCGGGCATCGACCTCATCAAGGCCCTCGCCGAGAAGGTGCCCGGCGCCCACCCCGTGGTCCTCACGAGCTTCGACGACGACGACGCTCTCGCCGCCGCCCTCGACGTCGGGGCGAAGGCCTACCTGCTCAAGACCGTCCGCGGCGCGGAGATCGCCGACGTCGTGCACGCGGTCGCCCAAGGGCGCACCCTGCTCGACGCCCGCACCGTCACCCGGCGCCGTGCCTCGCACGACGACCCGACCGCCGACCTCACCCCCTCCGAGCGCAAGGTGCTCGACCTCATCGGGGACGGCCTGTCCAACCGTGAGATCGGGGAGAGGCTCGGGGTGGCGGAGAAGACCGTGAAGAACCACATCACGAGCCTGCTGAGCAAGATGGGCCTCCAGCGCCGCACGCAGGTCGCCGCCTGGGTCGCGGGCCAGCGGGCCGCCGGCTGGCGCGGCTGAGCGACCGGGCGGACGCGGACCGGGTGGCGGCCTAGCCGCGTCCGCCCGTGGGCACCTGCCATTGCAGCAGGGTGCCGCGGCCGGTCTCCGTCCGGCCCACCGAGAACGTCCCCCGGTGCCGGCGCGCCCGCTGGGCGAGGTTGCCGAGGCCGGAGGAGCGGGTGCGGGCGGGGTCGATGCCGCGTCCGTCGTCGACGACCTCGAGCAGCACCGACCCAGTGGGCCCGGAGCCGCGGATGCGCAGGCGCACCGAGACGGACGAGGCGCCCGCGTGCCGCGCGGCGTTGGACACGCCCTCGCGGACGACCGCCACGATGTCGTCCGCGACGTCGGGGTCGACCCGCTGCCGGATGACGTCGGACATCGGACCGCCGAGGTCGGCGTCCGAGACGAGGGTGCCGTCGACCTCGACGAGCAAGGACGGCGCGAAGCCCAGGGTGGTGCGGGCGATCGACGCCTCGCGGCGCAGCCGCTCGACGAGCAGCACGCCCTGCTCGGGCTCGCGCAGGTTGTGGACGATGGACCGGATCTGCCGCACAGAGGAGTCGACGGCGTCGACGGCGGCGTCGATGAGCGCCGTGAGCCCGAGCGTGCCGGCCGGCTCGTCCTCGGTGCCACCCGTCCCGGCGGCCCCGGCCCGCCCTTGCTCGAGGTCCTCGGCGCGGGCGCGCGCCTGCGTGAGCTGCATACCCGTGGCGAAGAGCTGCTGGATCGCGAGGTCGTGCAGGTCCCGCGCGATCCGGGCGCGCTCCTCGACCATGGTCGCGACGTCCTCGACGTGCCGGGCCCCGGCGATCTGCAGCGCGAACACGGCCTGGGAGGCGACCTGCTGGGCGATCTCCAGCTCGAGCTCGGTGAACTCGGGGCGGCCGCGGTGCCGCAGGAGCAGGAGCACCCCCTCGGCCTCGCCGCCGAGCAGCATCGGCGCGTACAGCGCGGGCCCGTACGACGCGAGCTCGGGCACACGCACCGTGCGCGACCGCGTGAGCGAGTCGACGATGAGCCCCGAGCGCTCCCGGATGACGGTCCGTGCGCGGCCGTCCGGCGGGAAGACGAGGCCGAGCAGCTCCCCGGAGCGGTCGCCCCGCACGATCTCGGCCACCCACGTGTCGCCGACCGAGGGCAGCACGAGGATGACCGTGTCGGCCTCGGCCACGTCGAGCAGGCGTGAAGCGACGAGCTCGAGCGTCTCCTCCTCGTCCGTGCCCTCGAGCAGGGCGGTGGTGATCTCGTTCGCCACGGCCGTCCACCGGGCCCGGGTCTGCGAGGCGCCGTAGGTGGTCGCGTTCGCCACCGCGACCCCGGTGGCCCGGGCGAGCGTGATCGCCGTCGTCACGTCCGCCTGCGTGAAGGGCCCGTCCTCCTTCTCCGCGAGGTAGAGCCGTCCGTAGACGCGGCCACCCGCGCGGACCGGGACGCCGAGGAACGAGTGCATCGGCGGGTGCCCGGGCGGGAAGCCGCCGAAGTCCGGGTGCTCCGTGAGGTCGTCGAGGAGGAGCGCGCCGTCCGGGGGGATCGCGCCGAGGACGCCCGTCCCCGACGGCGGGTGCCCGAGCACGCGCATGTCCTCCTCAGACATGCCCACCTGGATGAACGTCTGCGTCTCGCCGTTGGAGTCGAGGACGCCGAGCGCCGCGTAGCGGGCCCCCGTCAGGGCGGCGGCGGAGGCGACGAGCCCGTCGAGCGCGCCGCGGACGTCGAGGTGGCTGGTGAGGGTGAGCGCGGAGCCCAGCACGTCGTCGTCGAGCTCGTGCACCGGATGTCTCCCCCTCAGGTCGTGGCGCGGGCGGGGCGGGCGCCGCGCTCGGCCCGCCACGCGTCAGCGTACGGCGGGTGGCCGGCGAGGAGCTCGGCGTGCGTGCCGCGGGCGAGCACCCGGGCGGGCGCGACGGAGCCGTCGTCGGGTCCGCCCGCCCGGTTCGACGGATGGTCCGACGGGTGGTCCCGACCGAGCACGAGCACCTCGTCGGCCGCGGCGAGGGGGGCCAGACGGTGAGTGACGAGCAGGATGCCGCGTGCCTCCCTCTCGGGCGCCCCTCCCGCGCGCGGCGCGGTGAGCAGGTCGGTGACGAGCTCGTCGGCCGTCCCGGGGTCGAGGTGCTCCGCCGGCTCGTCCAGGAGGAGCAGCGGAGCGCGGGACGCGAGGGCGCGGGCCAGCAGGAGGCGACGTCGTTCGCCGCCGGAGATCGTCGTGGCGTCGGCACCGAGCCGGGTGGCGAGCCCGTCCGGGAGGCCCGCGAGCCAGGGTCCGAGACCGACCTGATCGAGCAGCGCGGACGCCTCGCCCTCGGTGAGGTCGCCGCGACCGACGCGGAGGTTCTCCAGCACGCTCGTGGCGAAGACGTGGGCGTCCTCGGCGGTGAGCGTCACGGTGGAGGCGCGGTCGGCCGAGGTGAGGGCGGTCGCGGCGTGCCCGTCGATCGTCGCCGTGCCGGCCGCCGGTTCCAGCAGGCCGGCGAGCGTGGCGAGCACGGTGGACTTGCCGATCCCGGACGGGCCGACGACGGCGATCGACCGGCCCGGGGACAGGTCGACGTCGACGCGCGCCACGGTGGGGCCGCCGGGCCAGGCGACCGCGAGGTCCTGTGCGAGCAGCCGAGGCCCGGTTGCGTCCCGACCGGTGGTGGTGGCATGGGGAGCGGCGGTCGGTACCGACCCCGGCGCCGCGACGGTCGGCGACCGGTCCGCCGGTGCGGACGCGGAGGACGCCCCGGCCTGGTCGGCGGGCGCCCCCGCGGCGTCCACGAGGCCGAGGACCCGGCGGGCGGCGGCCGCGCTCGTCACCCTCTGGACCGCGGCCTGACCGAGGACCGCGGTGCCCTCGAAGCTCGCGAGCGGCGTGAGCACGACGACGCACAGCCCGACCTCGGACAGCTGCCCGGCGCCGACGGCCGCGATCCCGAGCACCAGTGCGCCGACGACTCCCACGGCCATTCCCGTGAGGTCGAGCGCGGCGGCGAACCCCCGGGCCCGGCCGATCGCGTCGCGCTCCCGCGCGAGGCGGCGCTCGGTCGCACCCAGCGCCGCCAGGGCGGTGCCGACCCGCCCCGAGGTCTGCAGCTCGGCAGCCCCGTCGATCAGCGCACCGGAGTGTGCCGTGAGGTCGGCACGAGCTGCGACCTGCGCGGTGGCCGCCCGCCGGGCCGCGGCTGCGGTGACGGCGGGTGAGACCACCCCCGCCAGCAGCAGGCCTGCCGCGAGGACCAGCCCGGCGGCGGGCAGCAGGGCACCGACGATCGTCACGGACACCAGAGCGACGCCGAGGGCCACCGCCCGGGGGACGGTCGAGCGGACGACGAGGTCACCGATCGCGTCGACGTCCTCGCCGGCGCGGGCCAGCAGGTCGCCGCGGCGCAGCGTGGCCACGACCTCGGTACGGCCGCCCGCGAGCGCCAGGTAGGTGCGCTCGCGGAGCGTGGCGACGCCGTCGAGGGCCACCTTGTGGGAGGCGAGGCGCTCGAGGTAGCGGAACAGGGCCTTGGAGATGCCGAACGTGCGCACGCCCACCGCCGCGACCGACAGCGTGAGCACGGGCGGGTGCTGGGAGGCACGCGCGATGAGCCACGCCGAGACGGCCGTGAGCCCGACGCCCGCGCCGACGGCGAGGACACCGAGCAGCACCGCCCAGGCCACCCGCCACCGCGAGACACCGAGCATCGCGACCGCACGCCGCAGCACGACCCGCTCGCCCGCCCCCTCGCCCACGGTCACTCCCTCGCCCACGGTCACCGCGCGGCCTCCTCGTCCGCCACGGTGCAGGAGTCGGCGGCGACCACCTCGACGACGTGGTCGGAGACCGCGACGAGCGCGGGACGGTGCGCGACGACGAGCACGGTGCGGCCCGCGTCCCGCAGAGCCCGGACCGCTGTCAGGACGTGGCTCTCGGCGGCGGCGTCGAGGTGCGCCGAGGGTTCGTCGAGCACGACGAGCGGGGCGTCGGCGACGAGCGCGCGCGTGAGGGCCAGCCGCTGGCGCTGCCCGACCGACAGGCCGACGCCGCCGTGGCCCACGACCGTGTCCCAGCCGTGCGGGAGTCCGGCGAGAACCTCGTCCAGGCCGGTGGCGCGGGCGGCGGCCGCGAGCGCGTCGGCCTTCGCGCCCGGGGCGACGTTCTCGGCGACCGTGCCGGGCAGGATCGTCGGGCGCTGCGGGACGTACGCGACCTGGGCCCACCAGGACTCCCGGTCGACGTCGGCGAGGTCGGTCTCCGTTCCGTCGGGGGCGCGCACAACCACCCGCCCGGTGTCGGGGGCGAGGACGCCGAGGGTGGTGAGGGCCGTCGTCGTCTTGCCCGACCCCGACGGGCCGACGAGCGCCGTGACCTCCCCGGGTGCGATCTCGGCGTCGAGCCCCGCGGGGGCGAGGCGGTCGCTGTCGCCCGCCCGGACCCCGAGGCCCTGGAGGAGCACCGTCGAGCCGCGCAGCCCGGGTGCGGGGGCGGTGCCGGACCCGGCGGCCGGGGCGTCGAGCACGGCGAACGCCTTCTCCGCGGCCGCGACGCCGTCGGACGACGCGTGGAACTGGGTGCCGACCTCGCGCAGCGGCCGGAAGACCTCGGGCGCGAGCATGATGCACACCAGGGCGCCCTCGAGGCCGACGTGCCCGTAGACGAGCCGCATGCCGACGCTGACGGCGACGAGCGCGACGCAGATCGAGGTGAGGAACTCGAGCACGGCCCCGGAGAGGAACGCGAGGCGTAGCGTGCGCATGGTGGCGGCCGACCATGCTCGTCCGAGCTCCCGCACCCGCCTCGCGGGCCCGTGCTCGCGGCCGAGCGCGGTGAGGGTGGCCAGGCCGGCCATGAGGTCGACGAGCTGGGCGCCGAGGCGGGACATCGACGCGAGGCGGGCGTCGGCGAACTGCTGGGTGAGTCGCCCGATGAGGATCATGAACACCGGGATCAGGGGGATCGTCACCGCGAGGATGGCCGCGGAGGTGAGGTCGGCCCCGAGCACCACCGCGAGCGTGGCGGGCGTGACCGTCGCGGCCAGGACCAGCTGGGGCAGGTAGCGCACGAGGTAGGGCTCGAGGTCGTCCAGGCCGCGCACGGCGAGGGTGACGCTGTCGGCGCCGTGCTCCGCCCGCCACCGGGGGCCGAGCGCGAGCGCGTGGGCGAGCACGCCTGCGCGGAGCTCCGCGACGACGTCGGTGGCCGCCCGGTGCGCGACTGACTCCTGGGCGCCGTGCACGAGCGCGCGGGCGACCAGGACGACGCCGAGCCAGATCAACGGCGTGCGGACGTCGGTGAGGGTGGCGCCGCCCTCGATCGCCGCGGCGAGGATGCGCGCGAGGAGGAGGACCTGCGCGATCACCAGCGCCGCCGTCGTGGCCCCGGCCAGGGCGACGACGACGACGTAGCGCCGCGCCGCACGGGCGTGCGCGAGGAGTCGGGGGTCGAGCGGCTTCACGCTGTCGGCGCACCGTCGTCGTCGGACCCGGCGTCGGACCCGTCGTCGGACCCGGCGTCGCCCCTGTCCGACCTGGCGGCGACCCGGACCGGGACGGTGACCCGCCGGTCGAGGCCGGCGGGCGTGTCGGGCAGGACGTCGGCGTTGATCCGGCGGCGGAAGACCCAGTACGACCACGCCTGGTAGGCGAGCACCACGGGGACGAGGACGAGCGCGACGATGCTCATGACGACGAGCGTCGGCCCGGTGGCCGCGGCCTCGCGGAAGGTCAGCGAGTACGCGGGGTCGACCGAGGAGCGCATGACGTCGGGCGCCATGGCACCGAAGATCAGCACGACGGCGGCGACGATCGTCACGGCGGAGCAGACGAACGACCGCCCCTCCTGCTCGCGGTGCGCGAAGAACGCGGCGCCGACCAGGCCGACCGCGGCGACGACCAGCGGTGCCCACGTCCACACGTGGGCGGAGTGGGCGAGCTGGGCCCACAGCCCCCAGGCGGCGCCGACCACGAGGGCGATCAGCGAGAGCGGCTTGGCGGCGGCGACGGCCTGGTCGTGCACGGTTCCGGCCGTCTTCCAGGCGAGGAACACCATGCCGTGGGCGAGGAACAGCACCGCTGTGAGCAGGCCGCCGAGGAGGGTGAACGGGGTGAGGAGCGAGAGCAGGCCACCGGTGAGCTGGGCGTTGCCGGCGTCGTCCCGGACGATCTCCATGCCCTGGACGAGGTTGGCGAACGCGACCCCCCACAGGACGGCGGGCACCCAGGCGGAGATCGTGTGCAGGAGGTCCCAGCGCCGGCGCCAGGCGGGGTCGGTGACCTTGCCGCGCCACTCGATGGCGCAGATCCGCACGATGAGCGCGACGAGGATGACCAGCAGCGGCAGGTACATGCCCGAGAACATCGTGGCGTACCACTCGGGGAACGCCGCGAACATGGCCCCGCCCGCGGTGATGAGCCACACCTCGTTGCCGTCCCAGTGCGGACCGATCGAGGACAGCATCGTGCGCCGCTCCTTGTCGCGGCGCTCAGCGTCGCCCCGGGGCAGGATCGTCAGCAGCATGCCGACGCCGAAGTCGAAGCCCTCGAGCATCAGGTAGCCGGTCCAGAGGACCGCGATGAGGACGAACCAGAGAAGCGGCAGCGCCTCGGTCATGTCGATCGGTCTCCTTGTCGGGTCGGGCGGTTCAGTAGGCGAAGGACAGCGGCTGGTCGTCGTCGGCGGGGTCCGGCTCGGGCGCGGGGGCGGGGTCGATCCCCTCGCGGACGTACCGGCGCACGAGCCAGAACCAGACGACGCCGAGCGCCGCGTACAGCAGGGTGAACGTCACCAGCGAGGTGAGGACCGTCGTCGAGGTGACGACCGTGGACACGCCGTCCGCCGTGCGCAGCCAGACCTGGTCGACCGGGTTGTCCGGGTTCGGGTGGACGACCCACGGCTGTCGGCCCATCTCGGTGAAGATCCAGCCGAACGAGGAGGCGAGGAACGGCATGGGCAGCGAGACCAGGCACAGGCGGGAGAACCAGCGCGAGCCGGTCACCCGTCCTCCGCGCAGCGCCCACAGACCCCACACCGCCAGGGCGGCGGAGAACACGCCGAGCCCGATCATCAGGCGGAAGCTCCAGTACGTGACGACGAGGTTGGGGCGGTAGTCGACCCCCTCCCCGTAGAGCTCCTCGTACTCGGCCTGGACGTCGTTGACGCCCGGCAGGTAGCTCTCCTCGCCGGCGAAGCTGTTGGTTCCCATGAACGAGGTGACGCCGGGCAGCTCGAAGAGGTGGATGGCGTTCTCGCAGTCGTTCGACAGGTCGCCGATCGCGAGGATGGACAGGGGGACGGACTCGCCGCCGTCGCAGACGGCCTCGGCGGAAGCCATCTTCATGGGCTGTTGCTCGTACATGAGCTGGCCCTGGTGGTGGCCCGTGAGGATCACGGCGACGCCGGAGATCACCACCGTGATCAGGCCGACCATCGCGCCCGGTCGCCACACGTGCCGCGCCTCGGCCTCGGCCTGGTCGCCCTCGTGGGCGAGGCCGGAGGCGGGGGAGCCCGCGCCGCGGACGGTGCGCACGATCCACCAGCCGCACACGCCGGCCACGAGCGTGCCCGCCACGAGGAAGGCGGCCGCGACGGCGTGGCCGAACGCGGCGATCGCCGTGTTGTTCGTGATGACCTCGAGGAAGCCGCCGATGCCGTCGAGCTCGGCGCGGCCCGTCTCGGCGTTGTAGACGGCCCCGACGGGGTGCTGCATCCACGAGTTCGCCGCGATGATCCAGTACGCCGACAGGTTGACGCCGATCGCCACCATCCAGATGCACGCCAGGTGCAGGCCCTTGGACAGGCGTTCCTTGCCGAAGAGCCACAGGCCGAGGAACGTCGACTCAAGGAAGAAGGCGGCCAGCGCCTCGATGGCGAGCGGGGCGCCGAAGATGTCGCCGACGAACCGCGAGTACTCCGACCAGTTCATGCCGAACTGGAACTCCTGGACGATGCCGGTGGCCACGCCGAGCGCGAAGTTGATGAGCAGGATTTTGCCGAAGAAGTTCGTCAGCTTGAGCCAGTGATCCTTGCCGGTGCGCCACCAGAACGTCTGCATGAGCGCGACGAGCGGGGCCAGGCCGATCGTCAGCGGGACGAGGATGAAGTGGTAGACGGTCGTGATGCCGAACTGCCACCGGGCGAGCTCGAGGGCTTCCACTTGGCTGTCCTTCCGGGCAGGGCTGTCGCACGGGTGAGCGCGGCTGCCGCCACGGTAGGAAGCGACACCGCGTCAGTGCCGGGACCAAGGTCCTGCGAGGTGACGCGACGTCGCGATCTGTGGGCGGGGGCGGGCGGTGCGCTGGGATGCGGGACGTGGGCGAGGTTGCAGGGTCCGGACGGCCTCCGTGTGGGATACTCGCCGGGACCCTGTCGCGGGGCCGTTCCCCCCGCGCGGGGTCCGACGACGAGTTCCACGTCGGTGAGCAGGACCGGTTCGCGCCGCCAGAGAGCGCCGCCGCGACCGCCCTGCGTAGCCGACGAACCGCCGGGCGACAGAGCCCGCGCGGCTGCGGGGTTCGCCGTCGGCGTTCCTGCCCCGTCGCGGCGGGGGGCGCACCCACAGGACTTCCGTCCGCGCACGCCGCGGACGACGAGAGGCTCACCGGGCCGAGGGACGGCCGGCACGGTGGGTGGAAGGATTTGCATGTCTGAGAGCTCCGAGCCCACGGCACAGGCAGGCGAGCAGGCGGGGGAGACCGCCGCACCGGCACCGCGCAGGCGCGCCTCGCGCCGCGCCACCAAGCCGGCCGCCGCGCCCACGGTCCCCGAGGAGACCACCGGGACCGCCGGTTCAGCCCCGTCCGACGACGACGCCGCAGCGCCCGGCGCCGCCGACTCGTCCGGCGAGGCCGCATCGTCCGCCGCCGGCGCGGACGCCCCGGCCGCGACCGACGAGGCCGCCCCGAAGGTCACCCGGACCCGCGCGACGCGCACGTCCGGCTCGGCCCGCGCGTCCGGCACCCGCTCGACCACGAGCCGCGCCACCCGCTCGCGCCAGGCCGCCGCCCCCGCCGACAGGGCCGGCGCCGACGAGACCGCCACCGACGCCGCCTCGACCGACGTCGGCGCAAGCACCGCTACCTCGGCCGACGTCGACGCGACGTCCACCGTCGAGACCGGCGCGGCCCCGACGACGACCGGCGGCGATGTCGAGAGCTCCGCCGATGGCACGACCACGTCCTCGGACGCCACCGCGACGACCACCGGCGACGCCGCGCCGAGCACCACCACCGACCTCACCGCCGACGTCGAGGCCCTCGGCGCCTCCCGCGCCGCACGGTCGACCGGGACCGGGACCAGGTCGAGCCGCACGTCGGGATCCTCCACCTCCACCGGCACCCGCTCGCGCCGCGCGACGAGCGGCGGTTCACGGCGGGCGAGCTCGCGCGTGACCACACCCGCGGCCGCCGAGCCCGCCGAGACCGAGGTGCCCCGCACGACGGCCGGCACGGCCGCCGCGGCGTCCGGTCTGGACGCCGTCGTCGCCGAGGCCGCGACCGCCGCCACCGGGTCCGCCGACCTCGCCGACGCCGCCAAGGACACCGCCCCGGCCGCGCGCAAGCCGCGCCGCAGCCGCCGCGCGACCGCCCCCGCGCGCGAGCCCGACCAGAGCATCGACGTCCTCGCCGAGCTCGGTGTCGAGACCGCCGACGGATCGGCCGACGCCGACGACGACACCCAGGCCGCCGGGCAGCCGGACGCGGGCCCGGACGTCGCCGCGACGACCGACCCCGCAGACGACACCGCGACGCAGGCCACCACCGACGTCGACCCCGACGAGACCGACGAGATCGACGACGAGGACGCGACGGACGAGCAGTCCGACGAGCCTCGCCTGCCGGCCTCGGCCCTCCTCTTCCAGGCGCCCGACCCGGCCAAGGCGCGCCCCCGGCGTCGTGCCGTGGCCCCGGCAGGGGCCCCCGAGGTGCGCTTCGGCGCGCCGGCGACCGATGACGCGTCGGAGCGGGCGCAGGCGTCGGACACCGAGGACACCGACGACAGTGACGAGCAGTCCGCCGACGAGCGCCCGCGCTCCCGCGGCCGCGGCGGATCGCGCCGTGGCTCGGGCGGCCGGTCCGGCTCGCGCCAGGGCGGCGACCGCTCCGGCGACGGCCCGGCCGACGACGCGGCCGGCACCGCCGGCGACACGAGCACCGGCTCCTCCGCCTCCTCCGACGACGACGGGTCCGACGACGACTCCGACGAGTCCCAGAACGACGAGTCCCAGAACGACGAGTCCCAGAACGGCGAGTCCCAGAACGGCGAGGGCGGCGGCAACCGTCGGCGTCGTCGTCGGGGCGGCCGCGGCCGACGCAACCGGTCCGGCTCGCGCGGCAACGGCGAGGGCTCCAGCGACTCGGACGACTCCGGTGACGACTCCGACGACGGCGACGAGCAGAACGGGTCGGGCTCGGGCGGCCGCGGCCAGGACCGCTCGCGCTCCGGCGAGAACGACTCCGACGGGGACGGCGGTGACGACTCCGGCAACGATGACGGCGAGGACGGCTCGAGCTCGCGTCGTCGTCGGCGCCGTCGTCGCTCCGGCGGGCAGGGCGACGACGACGGGGGCGCCGCGCGTGCCCGCAACGAGGTGACGGCCCTCAAGGGGTCGACCCGCCTCGAGGCCAAGCGCCAGCGCCGCCGTGAGGGTCGCGACGCCGGCCGCCGCCGCACGACGATCTCCGAGTCGGAGTTCCTCGCGCGCCGCGAGTCGGTCGAGCGCACGATGCTCGTGCGCGAGCAGGACGGCCTCAACCAGATCGCCGTGCTCGAGGACGGCGTCCTGGTCGAGCACTACGTCGCCCGGCACACCCAGACCTCGATGGTCGGCAACGTCTACCTCGGGCGCGTGCAGAACGTGCTGCCCTCGATGGAGGCCGCGTTCATCGACGTCGGCAAGGGCCGCAACGCGGTCCTCTACGCCGGCGAGGTCAACTGGGAGGCCGCCGGTATGGACGGCCAGCCCCGGCGCATCGAGCAGGCGCTCAAGTCCGGCGACCAGGTGCTCGTCCAGGTCACCAAGGACCCGATCGGGCACAAGGGCGCCCGCCTCACCTCGCAGATCACGCTCGCCGGCCGGCACCTCGTGCTCGTCCCCTCGGGCGCGATGACCGGTATCTCCCGCAAGCTCCCCGAGGGCGAGCGGAACCGCCTGAAGAAGCTGCTCAAGGAGATCGTGCCCGCCGGATCCGGCGTCATCGTGCGCACCGCCGCCGAGGGCGCGACCGAGGAGCAGCTGCGCAGCGACGTCGAGCGGCTGACGAAGATCTGGGACGACATCACGAAGAAGTCGTCCGGCAACGCCAAGGCGCCCGTCCTGCTCAAGGGCGAGCCCGAGCTCGCCGTCCGCGTGGTCCGCGACGTCTTCAACGAGGACTTCGCCAAGCTGGTCGTGGCCGGCGACACCGCGTGGCGCACGATCAGCGACTACGTGGGCGACATGTCCCCGGACCTCGCCGAGCGCCTGCACCACTGGACGGACGACAAGGACCTGTTCGCCGAGCACCGCGTGGACGAGCAGCTCGCCAAGGGCATGGACCGCAAGGTCTGGCTGCCCTCGGGCGGCTCGCTCGTCATCGACCGCACCGAGGCCATGACGGTCGTCGACGTCAACACCGGCAAGTTCACCGGCTCGGGCGGGACGCTCGAGGAGACGGTGACGAAGAACAACCTCGAGGCCGCCGAGGAGATCGTCCGCCAGCTCCGGCTGCGGGACATCGGCGGCATCATCGTCATCGACTTCATCGACATGGTGCTGCCCGCCAACCGCGACCTCGTGGTCCGGCGCCTGCTCGAGTGCCTCGGCCGCGACCGCACGCGTCACCAGGTGGCCGAGGTGACGAGCCTCGGGCTCGTCCAGATGACCCGCAAGCGGGTCGGCCAGGGCCTGGTCGAGGCGTTCTCCACGCCGTGCGAGCACTGCCACGGCCGCGGGTTCGTCGTCCACGACCACCCGATCGAGCGCAGCGACGCCGCCGAGGCGCAGATCGCCGACTCCTCCGAGCAGGGTGGTCGCCGTCGCCGCGGGCGCGGCGGCTCCGGCCGGGGCGGCAACGGGTCCGGCGGCGGCTCCGGCTCCGGCGGCAACGGCTCGTCCGGCTCCGGCGGCGGCAAGGACCAGGACTCGTCCGGCGAGGCCAAGCCCGAGCCGGACCGCGAGGCCGTGCGTCAGACGCTCGCGCAGATCGCCGCCGCGGCGGCCAGCGCCCACGACCGTACGGGCGCGGACTCCGCGGCGACCGCCGAGGAGGGGGCTCAGGTCGGACAGTCGTCCGACGCCCCGGCCGCGGGCGAGACCGGGGACACGGGCACGACGACGACCGACGCGCCGGCTGCCTCCGACGAGTCGGGCGCGGTTCCTGCGGCGGACGCCACGGCCGACGACGCGTCGTCCGGTGCGTCCGGCTCCGACGACGCCTCCGCCGATGCGCCGGCCGCGGGCTGGGCCACCACGATCGACGCCCCCGGCGCCGGTTCGACGACCGAGGTCGCGCCCGACGACGCGACGCCCACGGGCGGCGGGGCAGAGGACGCGACGTCTACTGAGGCAGCGGCCGGAGACAGGCCTGCCGCCGAGGCAGCCCCCGCCGAGGCAGCCCCCGCCGAGGCAGCCCCTGCCGAGGCGGGCGAGCCCGCCGAGGTGAGCTCCGCCGTCGGGCAGGGTGCGGCCGACGAGGGGACCGAGGCCGTGAAGGCCCCGGCCCCGCGGAAGCGTCGGTCGCGCCGCGCGACGAGCGCGCCGACCGCGGCTCCGTCCGCGGAGGCCTGACCGACCGGTCGAGGGCGGGCCGGCTCAGGGCCGCCGACCGACCCGATGACGACGAACGGGCGCGCACCCCGAGGGGTGCGCGCCCGTTCGGCCTTCCCCGTGCGGCGTTCCGGCGTGCGGCCGACCGCCGCTCAGCGCACGAGCGGGTGGTAGCGCAGCGGGTTGGGCCAGCACTCGGCCTCCGTGGCGATACGCATGTCCGCCGCGACGGCGCCCGAGTCGCGCAGGGCGTAGAGCCGGTCGACGACCCGGTCCCGCAACGTCCACGGGTCGATCGTGTTGAGGTAGATCTTCGTGCCGCCCTCGAAGCCCGCGAGCGTGGAGACGCGCCACTTGAGCATGATCCGCCAGGGCATCGGCTGGTCGACGTCGGCCGGCTGGTGGTGCCACTCCTCGTTGCACGGCACGAGCGTGCCGGTCGCCGCGTGGCAGGCGTGCACGAGGTCCGAGACCGCGCGCAGCTCGTCGGCCGAGTGCTCCCACGGCGCCGTGCGCTCCGAGCGGGAGTAGATCTCGAGCGTGGGGTAGCGGTGGCCGAACCCGGCGAACGCGACCGCGTGGTCGTTCTCCGCCACCACGAGGTTCTGGTACTGCGCGTAGTTGACAGCCGACTCGTTGAAGAGGTTGGGGTTCGCGCGCAGCCGCTGCAGCTCGAGCTCGGCCTGGACGCCGCGCTCGTCGATCGCCACGAGCTGCTTGTGCAGGTGGTCGAAGCTCGCCCCGGCCGGCTTCAGCCAGTTCTGGAACACCGCCACGTAGCGCGCGTAGCGGTTGGCCTCGTAGAGGGACCGCATCGCGTCGACCGTGAAGGACGTGTACCGGTGGTGCTCCTGCGGGGTCAGCGTCCCCGACGAGGCGAGGTCGACGTCGGTCGTGGCGTCGTCGGTGAAGTGCCGGCGCGCGACGATCACGTCGTGGCCGCCCCCGAAGAACCCGGTGGCGTGCGCGAGGCGGTCGGCCTCGCCCATCGACTCCCACGTGGAGGTCGCGTCGCCGGAGGCCCGCAGGCGCTGGTCGACGACCCGGGCGACGTGCGCCTCGCCGTCGGGGGTGGCGAGGTAGGCGTCGCGGCGCTCCGCCACCGCGGCGGGCACCTCGTAGCCGTAGTTCTGGTGCCAGTAGTCGAAGGAGAGGATCTCGAACAGGTTGGGGATGCGCCGGAACTCGGCGACCGTGTCGAACATCCGCGCCGCCGGGAGACCGCGCAGGAGCTGCCAGGAATCGTCCGGGCCCGGTGCGGGGGCGGCGGGGACTGGGCGGACGGCATCGTCGTCGGGCCGTTCGTCGTCGTCGGAGGGGGTGGGAGCGTCGTGCCGGACGAGACGGGCCTTCTCGGGCGGCGTCTCGTCGTAGCGCAGGTGGCAGAACGCGCAGTGCCGGCCGTGTTGCGCCGGGTCCAGCGCGGTGGGCTCGGCCGCCGACTGCCCGATCGGGCGATGGGCACGGCCGGGGACCGTCCAGACCTCCGTCCCGGTGAACGGGGAGACCTGCTTGATCGTCCCGTCCGTCATCCTGGTCAGCGGCGCCGCGCCGGGCGCGTGGGGTTGCACCATGCCGGCCACGCTAGTGCTGGCGGCGCGCGGCGCGGGGAGGTCCCTGTGCGGGATCACACAGGCGATCCGGGGCGTCCCCGCACGTCTGAGCCTTGCCGCTGGGCGTCGCGGTGCGTAACCTAGGTCGTCGGCGCGCGCTGCGCCGACAGTGAAGAATCCCCGTGGCCCCGCGGCCGCGGCACGTCCGCGCCGAGCGGGCGGAGGGTTCCCCCAGCAGCGATACAGAGATGAGCAGCAACGTGGTCTACGCGATCGTCAAGGCCGGCGGCCGGCAGGAGAAGGTGTCCGTCGGCGACATCGTCGTCGTCAACAAAATGGCCGGTGCGCCCGGCGACACCGTCGAGCTGACCCCGATCCTGCTCGTCGACGGCGAGAAGGTCACCACCGCGGCCGACGGCATCTCCGCCAAGGTCACCGCAGAGATCGTCCGTGCCGAGAAGGGCAAGAAGGTCACGATCCTGCGCTACAAGAACAAGACCGGCTACATGCGCCGCCAGGGCCACCGCCAGTCGCTCACGCGGCTCAAGGTCACCGGCATCTCCTGATCCCGCCGGTCCGGCAGGCCGGACCGCACCCGACGCACGCGCGCGAGCGCACCACCTCACGAAGAGAGAGCAGAACGAGATGGCAACGAAGAAGGGCGCCAGTTCCTCCAAGAACGGCCGCGACTCCACCGCGCAGCGCCTGGGCGTCAAGCGCTTCGGCGGCCAGGTCGTCAAGGCCGGCGAGATCCTCGTCCGCCAGCGCGGCACGCGTCTGCACCCGGGCCTCGGCGTCGGCCGCGGCAAGGACGACACCCTGTTCGCCCTCGAGGCGGGCACCGTCGAGTTCGGTCGTCGCCGCGACCGCCGCGTGGTGAACATCCTCCCGCTGGAGGTCTGAGCACCACCGCTTCATCCTTGACGGGGGCGGACGGCACGATGCCGTCCGCCCCTCGTCTGTATCCACCCACCTGGAGGACCGCATGGCCAGCTTCGTCGACCGGGTCGTCCTCCATGCCGCCGGCGGGAACGGCGGCCACGGGGTCGCCTCGATCCGCCGTGAGAAGTTCAAGCCCCTGGCCGGGCCCGACGGCGCGAACGGCGGCAACGGCGGGGACGTCGTCCTCGTCGTCGACCCGCAGATCCACACGCTGCTCGACTACCACCACTCGCCCCACCGGCGCGCCCCCAACGGCGGGCAGGGCGCGGGCGACATGCGGCAGGGTGCGAACGGGGCCGACCTCGTGCTCGGCGTGCCCGACGGCACCGTGGTGAAGACCTCCGACGGCGAGGTCATTGCGGACCTCGTGGGCGCCGGCACCTCGGTCGTCATCGCCGAGGGCGGCCGCGGCGGGCTCGGCAACGCGGCCCTGGCCTCCGTGCGCCGCAAGGCCCCCGGCTTCGCCCTGCTCGGCGAGGAGGGGGAGGAGCGGGACGTCGTCCTCGAGGTCAAGTCGGTCGCCGACGTCGCCCTCGTCGGCTTCCCCTCGGCGGGCAAGTCCTCCCTCATCGCCACGGTCAGCGCGGCGCGGCCCAAGATCGCCGACTACCCGTTCACCACGCTCGTGCCCAACCTCGGCGTGGTCATGGCGGGCGAGGAGCGCTTCACCGTTGCCGACGTCCCCGGGCTCATCCCCGGCGCCTCCACCGGCAAGGGCCTGGGACTGGAGTTCCTCCGCCACGTCGAGCGGTGCGCCGTGCTCGTCCACGTCCTCGACTGCGCCACACTCGAGCCGGGGCGCGACCCGATCTCCGACCTCGACACGATCGAGGCCGAGCTCGCCGCCTACTCCGCGGACCTCGACGCCGCGGCCGGGGCGGTGCCCCTCATGCAGCGGCCCCGCGTGGTCGTGCTCAACAAGATCGACGTGCCCGAGGCCCGCGAGCTCGCCGAGTTCGTCCGCCCCGACCTCGAGGCGCGCGGCCTCAAGGTCTTCGCGGTCTCCACGGCCACCCACGAGGGACTGCGGCCTCTCACGTTCGCCCTGTCCGAGATCGTGTCCCGGGCGCGTGCCGAGGCCGCCGAGGTCGCGGCGCCGCGCGTCGTGCTGCGCCCCACCGCGGTCGACGACGCCGGGTTCACCGTCACCCGCAAGGGCAGCGCCGACGAGCCGTTCTTCCAGGTCCGCGGCAAGCGCCCCGAGCGCTGGGTCAAGCAGACCGACTTCTCCAACGACGAGGCGGTCGGCTACCTCGCCGACCGGCTCGCGCGCCTCGGGGTCGAGACCGAGCTGATGAAGGCCGGCGCCGTCCCCGGCGACACGGTCGTCATCGGACCCGCCGACGGCGGAGTCCTGTTCGACTGGGAGCCCACGATGTCCACCGGCGCCGAGCACCTGGGCCCCCGCGGGACCGACCTGCGGGTCGAGGACGAGCGCCGCCGGCCCACGCGCGCCGAGAAGCGCCGCGAGTTCCACGAGTCGATGGACGCCAAGACCGCCGCCCGCGAGGAGCTGTGGACCGAGCGCAAGGCGGGCCACTGGGCCGACCCCTCCGACGAGTGAGCGCGCGCGTCACGGCCTGACCGTGGCCGCTTCGTGGCACGGGCCGAGCCACCGAGGAGCCGCGCGGCACAATGTCCGGGTGAGCTTCCCGACCGTCCACCGGCCCCTCGCCAACCGTGCGCTCCTCGCCCGGGCGGGGTGCGTCGTCGTGAAGATCGGTTCCTCCTCGCTCACGCGCACGGACGGCTCGCTCGACCTCGAGCGGATCGCGCAGCTCTCCACGCTGCTCGCCACGCGGGTCGCGCAGGACCGGCAGGTCGTCCTCGTGTCCTCGGGCGCCATCGCGGCCGGTCTCGCACCGCTCGGTCTCAGCGCCCGGCCGAAGGACCTCGCCACGCAGCAGGCTGCGGCGTCGGTCGGCCAGGGAATGATCCTCGCCCGCTACACCGAGGCATTCGCGCGGCACGGCCGGCGCGTGGGCCAGGTGCTGCTCACGGCGGACGACCTCGTGCGCCGCCAGAGCCACGTCAACGCCGCCCGCGCGCTCGACAAGCTCCTCAGCCTCGGCGTGACACCGATCGTCAACGAGAACGACGCCGTCGCCACCGACGAGATCCGCTTCGGGGACAACGACCGGCTCGCCGCGCTGGTGGCCAACCTCGTCCGGGCCGACGCGCTCGTCCTGCTCACCGACGTCGACGGCCTCTACGACGGCCACCCCGCACACCCGACGTCGTCGCTGATCCCCACGGTCATCGGGCCCGAGGACCTGGCGGGCATCGAGGTCACCGGCCGTGGCTCCGCGGTGGGGACCGGAGGCATGGTGACCAAGCTCGAGGCCGCGTCGATCGCCACCGGCTCCGGCATCCCGGTGGTCCTCACCGACGCCGACCACGCCGCCGATGCGCTTGCCGGCCGGCCGGTCGGCACCTGGTTCGCCGCCCGCGGCCGCCGGATGTCCGCGCGCAGGCTCTGGCTCGCGCACGCGGCCAGGCCGCGCGGGAGCGTGCTGGTCGACGCCGGTGCGGCTGCGGCCGTGGGGGAGCGGCAGCGCTCGCTGCTGATCCCCGGGATCACCGAGGTGGTCGGGGACTTCGAGGCCGGGGACGTGGTCGAGGTGCTCGGGCCGGAGGGCCTCGTGGCCCGGGGAGTCAGCGGTTATGACACCCGCGAGCTCACAGATCTCGTCGCGGCGCCGATGGCGGAGCGGGCGAACCTGCGACCCGCGGTCCACCGCGACGACCTCGCGGTCATGCGGGACGTGGGCGGACGCGCGCAGAGCACCTGACCCGGGGCGCACCCCGCCCCCGCGCGTCCGGAACGTGAGACAGCACCGGGTGGTCGTTGACCCCGGGCGGCAAGCCTGCCTAGTGTCCCTCCAGGTCTTGAGAACCAGTGCGAAGCCCCGGCTCGCTGGTCGGCAACCCCCCTCGTGTGGCGGGGGTGCTCCGGGTGATGACCTGGCTCCACGTCCGTGGAGCAACGCCCGGCGCAGCCCGCGCCCTTGCACGAAGGATCCGGACATGATGCAGCAGGTGAGCACCCACCGATCCAGCTCCACCCTCCTCCCGGCGATGATGATGTGCATGCGCCCGGGCTGTCGGCGAATGTCGGCCTGACAGCCCGGAGACACCAGCGACGCCTGCGCTCCCGCGCCGCGTCACCGCCGGTCGAGGCTGCGACCCGCAGGAGCGAGTGACACGCTCCGCCCGCAGCGCTCCCGGTCATCGCACAGCCGTCGGCCGCGCCGCCGACGGCGGGACCCCGTGAGGACCCCTGCCATGAGCATCAGCCTGACCTCTGCCCGACCCGCCACGACCTCCACGACCGGGCCGACGACGACGATCCGCCGCTCGCCCGCGACCGCTCCGTCCACCGGAACACCCGCCGCGCGGACCACGACCACCACCGGCGCCGGCGCGCCCACCACTCCGGACCCGCGGCGCGCCGCCGAGGGCTCGTCGCGGATCGGCGGCGCCGTCGTCGTCGACCTGTCCGGGCTCGGTGCCGCGGTCTCGGACCCCGAGGCCGACCTCCCCGTCGACACCGCCGACCTGCCGCGGCTCGCCCGGCACGCCCACGCCGCCCGCCAGGCGGGGATCGCCGAGGTCGCGCTCTCGCCCGCCTTCCACCTGCGCTCGGACGCGCCGTGGCGCACCGACGCCGGCTCCGACGCGCGCCGCACCGGTGAGCGCCTGACCGACGCCGGCGTCGACGTCCTCCTCCCGGGCGCCGCCGCGCCGACCGCGGGCGGGCCGACCGCCGGGGCCGGCCTCACCGCCGACTCCGCGCGCCGCGCCTCGGCCAGCCGCGCGCGGACCGCCGGTGCGGCGACGACGGTCGGTGCGCGCGTGCGGACCGCTCCCTACGTCGACTCGGTCGCCGAGTGCGAGGCCGCGGGACGGCTCGGCGGCACGGTGATCGTGCGCGCCGTCCACCACGAGCGGGTGGCCGAGTTCGTCGCGGCCGTCCGCCGCGGCGCCGCCGAGGCCGGGGCCGACGTGCGCGTGCTCGTCGAGCTGCACGTGGCGATCGCCGAGACGCGCGAGCGGGCCCTGGCGCGCACGGAGCTCGTGGCGGACATCGCGGCGGTCGAGCAGCGCGAGCTGCCGTGGTCGGGCTCGGCGGCCGTCATCGGCTCCGCCGAGGACGTCCTCGCCGAGGCGCGCTCGTTCGCCGCGCTCGCCGACGGCCTCGTCCTCGTCCCGATCTCCGTGCCGGCCGACCTCACGGCCATCCTCACCGAGCTCGTCTGAGGTAGGCCGGGCGCACTGCCGACGAACGCACGAGCGGGGCGGCGCCACCGGATGGTGGCGCCGCCCCGACCTTAACGCCTGTGGGTCGCGGTCGAGAGGGGGGGGCCGGCAGT
>NZ_JBNDMZ010000001.1:50427-161102 GCF_049856295.1 Georgenia sp. Z1344
TTTTTTTTTCCTTTCTTCCGTCTGCCTCTCTTTTTTCTCCCCTCCCTTTCCCCCCCCCCCCCCCCCCGCTCGTACGTCTGGCGCTGAGCTGTCGAGAGTGTGGATCAGGCGTTCTCGTGGCCCGCGTCGTGCTCGGCGATCTGCTTCTTGATCTCGTCCATGTCGAGCTCGCGGACGGCGGTGAGGATCTCCTCGAGGTTCTTGGCGGGGACGGCGCCCGGCTTGTTGTAGACGAGCACGCCGTCGCGGAAGGCCATGAGGGTGGGGATCGAGGTGATCTGGAGCTGGGCGGCGAGCTCCTGGTTCGCGTCGGTGTCGACCTTGGCGAAGGTGACGTCCGGGTTCGCCTCGGAGACCTTCTCGTAGACCGGGCCGAACTGCTTGCAGGGCCCGCACCAGTCGGCCCAGAAGTCGACGAGCGTGATGCCGTCGCCGGTGACCGTGCTCTGGAAGTCGTCCTGCGTGATCTGCGTGGTCGCCATATGGCGCTCCCTTCGTCCGTGGGCGTGCTCCGCGCGGGGCGGAGCACGTCTTCCACCTCGTCCAACCGAGGAGACCCCCGGGTCATTCCCCGGCGGTCGCGGGTAGTTTGCCCTCATGACCGCTACCCCCGACGCCGACATCCGCGCCGACGCCGACGTCCGCGAGGCCGTCCACGCCATCTGCGCCGAGGCCAAGGAGGCCGGGCGCGCGCTCGCGACCGCGACCCGCGCCACCAAGGACGCCGCCCTGGCCGCGATGGCCGACGCCCTCGTGGCCGGCTCCACCCGCATCGTCGCCGCCAACGCCGAGGACCTCGAGCGCGGCCGCACCACCGGCATGAGCCCGGGCCTCCTCGACCGCCTCGCCCTCGACGACGCGCGCATCGCCGCGATCGCCGACGCCCTGCGCGAGCTCGCCGCCCTGCCCGACCCGGTCGGCGAGGTCGTCCGCGGCTCCACGCTGCCCAACGGGCTGCGGCTGCGCCAGGTGCGGGTGCCGATGGGCGTCGTCGGCATGATCTACGAGGCGCGCCCCAACGTGACCGTCGACGCCGCGGGCCTCGCCGTGAAGTCCGGCAACGCCGTCGTCCTGCGCGGCGGCTCGGCCGCAGCGAGCTCGAACGAGGTAATCGTCGAGATCCTCGGCGAGGCACTGGCCTCCGTCGGCCTGCCCGCCGCGGCCGTCCGCTCGGTCGACGCCCACGGCCGCGCCGGCGCCGTCGAGCTCATGCGCGCCCGCGGCCTCGTCGACGTCCTCGTCCCACGCGGGGGAGCGGGCCTCATCCAGACGGTCGTCGCCGAGGCGTCGGTCCCCGTCATCGAGACCGGCGTCGGCAACGTCCACGTGTACGTCGACTCGAGCGCCGACCTCGCCCAGGCCGTCCCGATCATCCTCAACTCCAAGACCCAGCGCGTGGGAGTGTGCAATGCGGCGGAGTCCCTCCTCGTCCACCGCGACGTCGCCGACGAGCTGCTGCCCGCCCTCTACGCGGCCCTCGCCGAGAAGGACGTGACGATCCACGCCGACGACGACGCCTCCCGCGCGGCCGCCGCCTGCGGGATAGCGCACGTGCCCGCCACCGAGGAGGACTGGGGGACCGAGTACCTCTCGGCGGACCTCGCCGTGCGCGTCGTCGACTCCCTCGACGAGGCGCTCGACCACATCCGCCGCTGGTCCACCGGCCACACCGAGGTCATCCTCACGCGCGACACCACCTCGGCCCACCGGTTCACCACCGAGCTCGACGCGGCCGCGCTCATCGTCAACGCCTCCTCCCGTTTCACGGACGGTGGCGAGTTCGGGCTCGGCGCGGAGATCGGCATCTCCACGCAGAAGCTGCACGCTCGCGGGCCGATGGGCCTGGGCGAGCTGACGACGACCACGTGGATCGTCGAGGGCCAGGGTCAGATCCGGGAGTAGCTCGTCGTCGGCCCTGGGCGAATCCGACGGCCGGAGGCGCCGAGTTCCCCGTACCCTGGGGACACGCCCCACCCGCCCGCAACGTGCAGGAGCCGCCATGCCCGAGGTCGTCGAGGTCCTCCTGTGGATCACCGGCATCGGCGTGGCCACGACCGTGGTCGGCGTGGGCAGCGTCTGGTACGGCGTCCGCCGCCTCACGCGCAGCAAGGGCGTGCGCCGCCGTATCGAGCAGGGCGAGCTCAACGTCCGCGCACTCTCCTCGGACCCGACCGTGCGCGAGGTGGCCAAGCATCGGCTCGCCATGCGCCGCTCGACCGACGCGACCGAGCGCGCGCTGGCCGCCGCGAAGGAGGCCGGCCGGCCCGTCGGTGACCTCCCGCAGGTGGCGGCCGACCTCGACCGGGCCTACCGGGAGATCGACGACGACCTGCGCGTCGTCGAGAACGAGCCCGACGCCGCCATGCGGCACCGCCTGCTCACCGACCTGCTGCCGGACATCCGCACGCACGAGCGGCTCTCCGGCGACCTGCGACGCTCGCTCCTGCACTCGCGCTCGTCGTCGACCCCCGCGCTGCAGCGCGCGGCGGACGACCTCATGCTCGAGGCACAGGCGCTCGGCGCGCTCGGCGAGGGCGAGGACCGGGGGATCGAGCGCCGGTCCGACCGCGTGCGCGAGTCCGACCGCGTGCGCCGGTCGCGCCGCCGGGCCGAGGACGACTGATGGGCGTCGGCCGCCGGATCTTCGGCATCGGCCGTGCCGAGGGGAACGACCGTCGTCGTCGGCGTCGTGAGGCGAAGAACCCGCCGTCGGACCCGGCGACCGAGATCGCGGAGGCCGTCCGCCGCCAGCGGGCCGCCGTCGACGACGCCCGCCGGAGCGTCGGCGAGCTGACCGTCCAGCGGCGCCGCACCGAGCTCCTCCACGAGCGCGCCGCCCTCGAGGTCGAGGGGCACGAGCGTGCGGCGGCGATCGCCGTGGACCAGGGCGACGACGCCGCTGCGCGGGCCGCGCTCGGCCGCGCCCTCGAAGCGAGCCCCGCGCGGGACCGGCTGGCCGACCAGGTCGCCGAGCTGCGGCACAAGGAGGAGGACCTGCGCGCCGGCGTGGCCCGGCTCGAGGCCCGCGTCCAGGAGGTCGAGTCGCGTCGCCGCGCGCTCGTGGCCGACCGGGAGGCGGCCCGCGCGTCGGCCACCATCGCGCAGGCGATGCGTGCCGACGTGCCCGGGTCGACGGCGGAGGCCGTCCGCTCGGCCGAGCGCGAGGTCGCCGAGCTCGAGACACGTCAGGCCGCCTACGAGGAGCTGGCGTGGACCGACTCCGGCTCGCACCAGGTCCGCGACGAGTTCGCCCGCCTGAGCCGCGAGGCCGAGATCGAGTCCGAGCTGCGGCGGCTGCGCGGGGGAGAGCCGGGCCAGATCGGTGACGGCCGGCGCTGAGTCGCGCGGTGCCCCGCTCGTGCGACACTGGCCCCCGAACTCGACCGAAGGAGACCACCGATGGCCAGCTCGCTGGTGAACATGTCCGCCCACACCGCGGCGGAGCCGATGGCGACGGAGCTCAACGCCTACGTCGGCGGCGCGATCATGCTCGCGATCCTGCTCATGCTCCTGCTGCTCACCTGGGCGTTCCGATCCGTCAGGACGCGCCACTGACGTGAACGCCCGCTCCCACCGGGGACGCCGACGCCGCGTCGGCCTCATGGGCGGAACGTTCGACCCGATCCACCACGGCCACCTCGTCGCCGCATCGGAGGTCCAGCACCTCCTCGGCCTCGACGAGGTGCTCTTCGTGCCCACCGGCGTCCAGCCGTTCAAGAGGGACCGCAAGGTCACCGAGGCCGAGCACCGCTACCTCATGACCAACATCGCGACGGCGTCGAACCCGCGCTTCACGGTCTCGCGCGTGGACATCGACCGCGGCGGCGACACGTACACGATCGACACGCTGCGCGACATCCAGGCGCAGATGCCCGACGCCGAGCTGTTCTTCATCACCGGCGCCGACGCCCTGTCCCAGATCCTCGCCTGGAAGGACGCCGACGAGCTGTGGGACCTCGCCACGTTCGTCGGTGTCACCCGGCCCGGCCACGACCTCGTGGCCGAGGGCCTGCCCGAGGACCGGGTCAAGCTTCAGGAGGTTCCCGCCATGGCCATCAGCTCCACCGACTGCCGGCTGCGCGTGCAGGAGGGCAAGCCCGTCTGGTACCTCGTGCCGGACGGCGTGGTGCAGTACATCGCCAAGCACCGCCTGTACATCGACCCGGCGACGGTGGCGTGATGGGCGAGCAGCCGGTCACCCGACGGTCGCTTCGCGAGCAGGCGGCCCGTGACGCCGCCCGGATGGCCGACGACGCGCGCCGCGACGTCGCCGCCGAGCGCGGCGGCAGTCCGGAGGACCGCGCGCGGGCCGCGCTGGAGGGCACTCCGCCGCCCGCCCCCTCGGCGGGCGACGTGCGGCGGGCCGACGGCCCGCCCGCGGCAGGGGAGCCGATCGGCGCGGGCGAGCCAACCGACGCACGCAAGCCGTATGGCGCAGGGGAGCCGACCGTCGCAGGGGAGCCGACCGGCGTAGGCGACCCGTCAGTGGAGGACGCGGGCCTCGAGGACACGCGCGCGCACGAGGCCACCTGGGAGCCCGGGCAGGGCTCGGCGGCCGTGGCCGGTCCGGCCGCAGGGTCGCAGGTGAGCGAGGTCCGGCCGGCCGACAGCTCGAGCGCGACCGACCTGCCCGCGACGTCGGGACCCGAGGGCACCTCCGTGCGCCCCTTCGCCGCCGTGCCCGCCGCACCCCCGGGCCCGACCGACGACGACCGCGCGCCGTCCGGGCCGACGAGCGACGGCGCCGCACCCCCGCCGCCCGCACCCGAGGACGAGGAGGCCGCGACGGCGGTCCGTCCCGCGGCAGCCGGGGGCGGCACGCGTGACGCGGAGTCGGACGATCCCGCGCGGGACGCGGCGAACGACGACCAGCACGACGACGAAGGGACCCCGGTGGCCACGACGACCCAGCGCGGACGTGCGGCCGGCACCGGCCACCGCAACGCGAAGGCACCCTCGGGCCCGGCGGGCCGGAAGCCCGGCAAGCGCCCCACCCGGCCGGTCCGGTGGTGGCGCGGCCTGGCCATCGTCGTGCTGCTCGCGGCGATCTTCTTCGGAGTCGGCGCCGCGGTCGGGCTCTACCTCTTCGGCCGCTGATCGCCAGCCCGTAGGATCGGGGCCACCTGTTCCCGAACCGAGGAGTTCCGTGGCCGCCGACGAGCGATCCCGCCACCTGGCGAACGTGGCGGCGCGTGCCGCCGCAGCGAAGAAGGCGGAGGAGATCATCGCGCTCGACGTCTCCGAGCGCCTCGTCCTCACCGATGTCTTCCTCGTCGCGTCCGGCTCGAACGAGCGCCAGGTGCGCGCGATCGTCGACGCGATCGAGGAGGCCCTGGCCGCCGAGGGGGCGAAGCCGGTGCGGACCGAGGGCCTGACCGAGTCGCGCTGGGTGCTCGTCGACTACAACGACGTCATCGTGCACGTCCAGCACGCGGAGGACCGGCAGTTCTACGCGCTCGAGCGGCTGTGGGGCGACTGCCCGGTCGTCGCCGTCGACGTCGAGGACGTCGTCGTGGACGAGTCGGTGCCCGGCACCGAGGACGAGGCCCCGTACCGGGCGACCGGGCTGCAGGCCGACCTGTGACGGCACGCGCCCTCGTCCTCCTGCGGCACGGGCAGACCGACTACAACCACGCGATGCGGATGCAGGGCCAGATCGACATCCCGCTCAACGACACCGGCCGCGAGCAGGCCGAGCGGGCGTCGGAGGTCCTCGGCGGCACCGACCTCTCGCGGATCATCAGCTCCGACCTCTCCCGCGCGCACGAGACGGCGCGGATCCTCGGGAGCGTGGCCGAGCTCGAGGTCACCACCGACGAGCGGTTCCGCGAGCGCGGCTTCGGCCTGTGGGAGGGGCACACGCACGCCGAGCTCAAGGAGGGCTGGCCCGAGGAGTTCGCCGTGTGGCGTGCGGGCAAGGACCCGGACGGCATCGGGGTCGAGTCGCGGGCAGCGGCGGGGGAGCGGGTCGGCCGCGCGCTGCTCGACGTCGCCGAGGCGGCCGACGACGAGGAGATCGTCGCCGTCGTCGCGCACGGTGCCGCGATCACCCTCGGCATCGCCTACGTCCTCGGGATGGGTGCGCACTCGCACTGGCTCGGCGGGATGGGGAACTGCCACTGGTCGGTGCTCGGGCAGAACCCCGGGCGCGAGCCCGCGTGGCGGCTCAGCGTGCACAACATCGGGGTCGACCTCGTGCCCCGGCCCCACCGCACGATCCTCGACCGGGCCGCCGAGTCGACGGACCACGGCGACCAGCAGGTCACCGGCGCATCGGGGCGGCCCACGCAGGCCGACCAGACCGGGGTCCCCGAGCGCTGAACGACGACGGGCCCCGGCCGACGGGAGTCGACCGGGGCCCGACATCAGGGCCGGGCGTCAGCCGGCGGTGCGTGCCCCGTCGATGACCCAGAGCTGGCCCGACACGTGCGAGGCCTCCTCGCTCGCGAGGAACGCCGCGACGTTCGCCATCTCGGACGCCTCGCCGACCCGCCCCTGCGGGACCTGGGCCGCGAGCGTCGCGTTGAGCTCGTCACCCAGCCCGTCCAGCCACGGGGTGCGCGTGACGCCCGGGCCGATCGCGTTGACCCGGATGTTCTTGTCCGCGTACTCCAGCGCGGCGGTCTTCGTCATCATGACGATCGCGCCCTTGGACGTGATGTAGGCGGCGGCCGACGGGGTCGCGAGGACGCCGCCGATCGAGGCCGTGTTGACGATGGAGCCGCCGCCGCGCTCGAGCATGAGGCGCAGACCGACCTGCTGGACCCGGAAGAACTGCCGGACGTTGATGCGCAGGACGCGGTCGAAGTCCTCCATCGGGTACTCGTGCGAGAGCAGCGCGGGCCCGTTGACGCCGACGTTGTTGGCCAGGACGTCGATGCCGCCGTGCGTCTCGCGCAGGTAGCTCTCCAGCGCGTCGATCGCGGCGTCGTCGTCGACGTCGAGCTGGTAGGGGACCGCGAGGTCGCCGAGGCGCTCCGCGACCTCGTCCTGGCGCCCGCTGACGTCCGCCACGACGACCGAGGCGCCCTCCGCGACGAACTTCGTGGCGATCGCCTCGCCGATGCCGGAACCCGCGCCCGTGACGAGTGCCGTCCTGCCCTCGAGCCTGCCGTTCATGCCCTCTCTCCTCTCGTCGACCCCCTACGGGAACCGTATGACGCGGACGAGGCCGTCTCCTGGGCCGTCGGTCCCGGTCGGCGGGCGGAGTTCCGGCGGCCGGGCGGTGGCTGAGCGTGCTGGGAATCACGCGGGCGAGGGGCCGCTGAGATTGGCATGGTGAAGCGGAGGTGACGTAGAGTCGTCCTCGCCCTTCGGGGCAGCGGGGCTATGGCGCAGTTGGTAGCGCGCTTCCATGGCATGGAAGAGGTCCGGGGTTCGAATCCCCGTAGCTCCACCCCTGTGATGTCCCAGGACATCGTGAACGGCTGAACCCCCGGTGACGGGGGTTCAGCCGTTTTTTCGATGGTATGTGTACGGGCCGCGGATCTATCGGCCAGAGATGGTCAACGACGGCGCCGTGGTCGTCGAGCATCGGGCGTCGGGGCCTATCGTGTGGCCACGACCGGTGCAGACGGAGAACGAGGCTCGACAATGTGTAGGGGGTGGGGCGTATGCCACGGGACGACGACGAACAGCAAGACTCCTTGATCCGACCTCTTGAGCCGCCGAGGGATTTCGACTCGCCGCTCCACAGTCAGGGCGCACTGGTGCTCGGTGCCGGTCGCCTGGCGTTCGTGTCCGGGCAGGTCGGCGTCCGGCCCGATGCCACGATCGGAGCGGACCTGGCGGAGCAGACGTTCATCGCGTTCGAGAACGTCGCCCGGGTACTGGCCGAGGCGGATCTCGGCATGACCGACGTGGCGTCGCTGAGGATCTACCTCACCTCGCACGACGCGATCCCGACCTTCACGGAGACGGCGAGAGGGTGTCTCGGTGGGCACCGGCCGGCGTCGACGCTCCTCGTCGTCGAGCACCTGGCGAGTCCTGCGCTGCTGGTCCAGGTCGAGGCGGTCGCGGCCGGCCGTTGAGCGCCCACCGACCCGCCACACGCCCGTGCCGCTGGGCGTCGATCATCACCCATCCCCGGGGCCGGCCGGTCGCCCGACCTCGCGGACGGCGTCCGCGACGGCATCGAACTCCCGCCGCAGGATCCTGGCGTGGTTGGTGGGAACCGTCGCGCTGACGCGAATGTTCGGCCTGCGGTCGAGGACCGGCTCGAGCGTGGCTCGCACCTTCGCCATCTCCGCGTCGTCCGTGCCGAGGTGTCCGCCGGTCGCGACGACGTACCGGACGGGCGCCTCGATGCTGTCGAGCACGGACTCGAGCGTGCCCAGCAGCTCGTTGACCTCGATGTTGACCTCGGCGTGCTGTGCCGCACTCATGCGCGCGGCCAGACCCATCCGGCTCGCGACCGGGAGGATCCATCGCATGCGGTGGAACAGCCGACGGAGTCGGGCGCGCGCCTCGTCGTCGATCCAGTCGTAGGGCATGGCGCCGTCGACGGCGACCACCCCGAGGGTGCGGTCCGGGTGCCGACGGGCCCAGTGCACGGCCAGTGTCGCGCCGTAGGACCAGCCGGCTAGCACGGGGCGTTCCACGTCCGCCGCGTCGAGCACGACCTCGATGTCGCGCAGGCACGCCTCGAAGGAGTAGTCGACGGATCGCCGGGAGCGTCCTCGCGCCCGTTCGTCGAAGCGGACGTGCCGCCAGTCGGCGGTTCCGAGATCGGCGACCACGCTGTCCCAGTGCCGCAGGTCGGCGTATGCGCCGTTGAGGTAGACGACGGGTGTGCCGGGCCCGCCGGTGTCATTGGTGAACAGGGCGGTGTCGTCGACCGGGACCATGCCGGTCCAGGGACTGTGCAGGTGTGTCATGAGTGGTCCTCGTCGTTGGTGGATGTGTGGCGGCGCGTTGCGCGCGGCCCCGTCCGGAGCGCACGGAGGATCCCGTCGAGGCTGTCCCAGATCGCGACCACCGTGACGAGGAGCAGGAGCAGCTCGGTCAGGTCCGCTACGTCGGTGCGGGTCCCGGCCGTGGCTCCGGCCGGCACGGGGGAGAGGAGCGTGCCCTCCACCGCCAGCACGACGACCGACACGGCCCCGGCGCCGTTGGCGACGGTGTTGACGAGGGCCACCGGCATCGTCCACCGCCGTCGCGCCCAGGCCACCGCGCTGCAGACCAGGCTGACGGCGAGGGTGCCCACGAGGACGGCCTTCCCCGCCGGGTGAAGCCCCGGGTCGAGGACCTGGAGCTGCTGGCCGTCGTCGGCGACGCCGGCGAACTGCCACACGAGCACCGCGAGCAGGGCCATGCCGAAGACGATCGAAGTCACGAGGCCCGTCGGGCGCCGGTCGGTCCCGGGGCGGTGACGACTGCTCCCACTCGCCGACCTGCCGGGCTGCGCCGCAGGGTACTGGTTCGTCACCATGGTCACGCCACCCGCCCGACGAGCGCGGTGAGCACGGCCGCCAGGGCGAAGGCGCCGGCGGTGAGGCCGACGGCGGCCAGAGTCGCGAGCGTCACGGTCGACGACGTCCAGCGCACCGGAGGAAGCTCGCGGGACACGAGCGTCCCGAGCGGGAGCAGCAGGGCGACGCCGCTGACGAGGCCGGGCATCGGGCTCCAGGAGAGCAGGCTCAGCACGACGTGGCCGGCGCCGTTGACCATCAGCGCACAGGCGACGCACGCCAGCACGGTGGCGCTCCAGCGCGGCCGGGTGCCGACGGCGACGGCGGCGAGGCCGAGCACGGCGAGCGTGACGAGGGCGAGCACGAGCGCAAACTCGGCCGGATCACCGTGCAGGGAGCGTCCCGGCAGCCAGGGGTGCTCGGCGATCCAGCCCGTCATGTCCAGCAGGCACTCCTCGGTGTTGTGCAGGACGACGGCTAGAGCCGTTGCGCCCCACAGCTGTGACTGGCGGCGGTGCCCGGCCCCCGGCGGCTTGTCCGTTCGTGCGGGTGTTGTGACCATCAGTTCCATAGGGCGACCTTACGTTCGTATTGGAAGGTCGTGCGACTGTATTGTCTACCCATGGCAGATGCAAGGGACGGCAGGCACAGGCTGGCCGAGGCGCTCACCCGGGTGGTCGCTCGAGAGGGGATCACGGGGGTCAGCGTGCGAGCGGTGGCGGCGGAGGCCGGCGTCAGCGGTGGCGCCGTGCAGCACCACTTCCGTACTCGGGCCGAGATGATCCGGTTCGCGATGGAGTGGATCTCCGACGGGGTGGAGCACCGACTGTCACGGGTCGCCCGGTGGGGCGACGTGGAGGAGTGGACCCGGGAGATCCTCCTGGAGCTGCTACCGCTCGACGAGCAGAGACAGCGCGAGCACGCGGTGTGGCTGGCCTTTGTCGCACACGCCGCGACCGACCCCTCGCTGGCGGACCTGAGAAACCGCACGAACGAGAAGCTGCTCGAGATGTACGCCCGGATCGTCCGGGCGCGGCGCTCTCTCCCACCCACCTCCGCTGTCGAGGAGCCGGTTGTGACGACGATGGACGGTCAGGTCGATGACGTCGACGAGGACGCGATGCTCCTGCAGGCGCTGCTGGACGGGCTGTCGCTCCACCTGACCGAGATGCAGCCCGACGAGGCGCAGCGGCGCGGGCCGGCATTGCTCGATCGGTTCCTGGAGCTCGTGGTCGACATCTCGACGCCGGCCTGAGTCGACGGACATGGTCACGCGTTCTCGGTGACCTGTCGTCCGCGCGATCGGACCCGGCCGGTCGTGTGGCAAGGTGTCCGTCGTCGATGACGGTGTCGTCGTGCCGGCCGGATCGGGGCGATGGTCGCTCAGATCCGGTCGCGCGGTGCGTCGTCCGGCTCGTCCGGCTTTCCCAGGTAGCCGACCGAGATCCAGGCGATGGCGACGACCGCCCCACCGATGATGGCGTAGGTGCCGCGTGACTCCTCGAACACGATGAACCCGGCACCGAAGAGGATGCTGACGACGAGGGCGATGTAGGCCAGTGTCTTTCTGCTCATGACAGCAGCATGGCAGTGACCGACCTCTCCGATCGCTGACAGGTGTCACCGGCTGGTGGGTGCCTCTGTCAGCGGCCGTCATGCCCCCGGCCCGGCCCGGCCCGGCCCGGTCACGTCGTCGTCGGCCGCTCCGGCCCGAGGTAGGTCCAGCGGCCCTCCTCGCGGACGAACCGCGACCGCTCGTGCTGGACGCCCACCCCGCCGCCGGGCTCGCGGTAGGTGGCCCGGAACTCGACGACGCCCTCGGTGTCGTCGCGACCGCCCGCCACCCTGTCGACGATCTGGAGCCCGCGCCACGCCGGGTTGTCGTCGAGGGGGAGGGACGCCGGCCGGGTCGAGTGGTGCCACGAGGCGAGCAGCCAGGCGGCGTCCGCGTCGCGGAACGCGGCGAAGCGCGAGCGCATGAGGGCCTCCGCCGTCTCGGGCCAGGGGTGCTCGGCGTCGTCGGAGATCGAACCCTCGCCGTGGATCGACCCGTCGTCGGTCATGGTCGCCTCGGCCAGTCAGGTCGACGTGCCGCCGCGGCCCTCGTCGTCGGGCTCGGCACGCAGCTGGTCCGCGATCTCCTCCTCGGGGCGTGGCGCGAGGTCCTGGTCGGACTCGACGACCGGCACGCTCGGCTCACCCGTCGCGGACAGGTGCTCGTGGGGGTGGTTCGGGTGCGCTGGGGATGACATGTCTGCTCCTCCTGGGGGCGAGCCGTCCACGCTACTCCGCCGTTCGTGCGGACGCCTCGACGGCCTGACCGGTCACGGGATGACCGCGCAGGCAGTGTCGGGTGACGATGGAGCATGGCGATCTTCCCCAAGACCGACGAACCCGGCACCCTCGCGTTCGAGACCGCCGGCCTGCGCTGGCTCGCGGAGGCGCAGCCCGAGGGTGGGGCGCCCGTCGTCGAGATCGTCGCCGAGGGGAAGGGGTGGGTCGACCTCGTCCTGCTCGAGCATGCCCCCGCCACCGCGGAGGCTGCGGCGGCCTTCGGACGCGGGCTCGCCCGGACCCACGCCGCCGGCGCGCCGTCGCTCGGCTGCGCCCCGCCCGGCTGGACCGGTCAGCCGCCCCGCAGCTCCGGACCGATGCCGCTGCACGACCACGACGCCGACCCCGTGTTCGCCACGTGGGGCGAGTTCTACGCGGAGTACCAGGTCAGGCCGTACGCGCGGCGGGCGGTCGCGCAGGGATCGATCGACGACGACGGGGCGCGCGTGCTCGAGCGCCTCTCCGACCGGCTCGCGGACGGGCGGTTCGACGCCGACCAGCCCGCGCTCGTCGGCGGGGGAGTCGCGCGGCTGCACGGTGACCTGTGGGGCGGCAACGTCGTGTGGGCGGCGAGCCCGGCGGACGGCGAGGGGGCGCGTGCGGAGGCTGACCCCGCGAGCGGCGTGCAGGGTGTCCTCATCGACCCGACCTCGCACGGCGGCCACGCGGAGACCGATCTCGCGGCGCTGGACGTCTTCGGTGTCGACCGGCTCGACGACATCCTCGCCGGGTACCAGGAGGTCTCGCCGCTCGCCGACGGGTGGCGCGAGCGGGTCGGGCTCCACCAGGTGACGATGCTCGTCATGCACGCGGTGATCTTCGGCGGGCACTACGGCCCGGCGACGGTCGAGGTGGCCCGCAGGTACCTCTGACGCGTCCCGGGGGCGTCGCCGCGCCGCGCGCTGCGTGCTGCTCAGTCGGAGGTCGGCTCCGACTCCCCGGCCGGTACGGTCGACGCGTGGGTAGCACGAACGGCGGGAAGCGCCCCGGGTGGGCGGCTCGCATCCGCCGTCACCCCGTCGTCGTCCGTATCGGTGTCTTCGGTGAGGTCCTCACGGTCCTTGGGTATCTGCTGCTCGTCGTCGCACTCGTCTGGTGGCTCGTCAGTCTGACCGGCGTCGTCGGTGCCGGCGGTGCTCTCGCGGTCGCGGTCCTCGGGGGCGTGCTGTGGGCCGTCGGCGGCACCCTTGCTTCGGTCACGGGGGTCTCGGACAGCTGAGCCGGTCGCAGGGCCCGGCACGCAGCCTCGTCCGCCGGCGAATCCTCCGCGTCCAGGACAGTGCCGCGCGGTCCGCGCCGTTGTGCCCACGGTAGCGAGGCCCAGGGGGCTTGCCGCAAGAGCCCCCCTGTGTGCCATGCTCCGCGCTTTCCGACAGAGGGGGACGAGCATGAACAGGCGCGATGTGGTGATCGTCGGATGCGGGCCGACGGGCATGATGCTGGCGGCGGAGCTTCGGCTCGCCGGGATCGATCCGTTGGTCGTCGAGCGGCGTGAGACGCAGGATCTGGCGGGCTCGCGCGGCGGCGGCTTCCATGCGCGCACGATCGAGGTGCTCGACCAGCGGGGCGTCGCCGATCGGTTCCTCGCCGAGGGCACGCGCATCGAACGGGCGATGCTCGGGGCGACGTCGCTCGACCTCGGCGTGCTGCCCAGCCGGCACCCGTACACGCTCGCCCTGTTCCAGAACCACGTCGAACGGATCCTGGCCGGGTGGCTCGAGGAGCTGGGCGTCGCGATCCGGCGTGGGGTCGACGTCGAGGGCGTCTCCCAGGACGACGACGGCGCTGACGTCCGGCTCGCCTCGGGGGAGACCCTGCGGGCGGGGTACGTCGTGGGGGCCGACGGCGGTCGTAGCGTGGTCCGACGCTCGGTGGGCATCGAGCTGGCCGGTCCGGACGCCACCCGCAGCAGTCTCATCGCCGAGGTGCAGGCGACCGAGGAGCTGCCGACGGCGGGGAAGGTCGACGATCGCGGCGTCCACGGGCTGCACCGCATGGACGACGGCAGTGTGCGGGTGGTCGTCACCGAGGCCGAGATCGGGCCCTCCACGCCGCCCACGACGGACGAGCTGCGGCGTGCGCTGACCGAAGCGTTCGGCACCGATCTCGGGATCCACGACCCGACGTGGCTCTCGAGGTTCACCGATGCCACCCGTCAGGCGACCGCCTACCGCGACCGCCGGGTTCTGCTCGCCGGCGACGCTGCGCACGTGCACTCGCCGACGGGCGGCCAAGGCATCGGGCTCGGGATCCAGGACGCCGTCAACCTCGGCTGGAAGCTGGCCCGCGTGGTGCGCGGCGTCGCCGGTGACGGACTGCTCGACAGCTACCACGCCGAGCGGCACCCCGCCGGGGCCCGGGCGCTCGGCTACACGATGGCGCAGTCGCTGTTCCAGCGCGCCGACCCGCGGCAGGAGGCGATGCGCGACATCCTCGACGACCTGCTCGGCGTCAGGGAGGCCCACGCGCGGGCGGCGGCGCTCGTCGCGGGCCTCGACGTGGTGTACGACCTCGGTGACGGACATCCGCTGCTGGGGCGGCGGATGCCGGACATCGACCTCGATGCCGTGGACGGACCGGTGCGCGTGGCCGAGCTGCTGCGCGAGGCCCGGCCGCTGCTCCTCGAGCTCGGTGGTCCCGCACTCGGGGGCGCCGTGCCGCCGGCGGAGGCCGACGGTCTCCGACACGTCGCGGCGAAGTGCGACGGGCACTGGGAGCTGCCGGTGCTGGGCGAGGTCGCGGCGCCCAGCGCGGTGCTCGTGCGGCCCGACGGACACGTCGCGTGGGTGGGCGAGGGGTCCGACGTCGGGCTTGCGGAGGCGCTGCGCGCCTGGCGCGCGTGACCTGCCCCGTCTGCGCCGCGCGGGCGTCTGGCATCGTGAGCGCGAATCCGGCGTGGTGTGTCTCCGTCACGCCCCGCGGGTGACTGTCAGGACCCGTGCGTGCCGTCGGAACGTGCACGCTTGTCCGCGTTCTTCGGGGAGAAGCGCTGCTGGGCGCCCTGCTTCGTCAGGCCGTAGACGGCGCCGATCTTGGACCAGGACACGCCGGCCGCGCGGGCCGCGCGGACGGCGTCGGCCTCGATGGTCTCGGCGTTCTCGCGCAGGCGTCGGGCGCCGTCGAGCACAGTCAGCGGGTCGTCGCCGGAGGTCAGAGTCCTGAGGGCGGTGCGGGCCTGTTCGGTCTGTACCGGGTCGGGCGTGTCGGTGCCGGTCGTCGGCTCCGCGGCCGCGCTCGTCGCGTCGGCGGGCGCATCCGTCGTCGCCTCAGCTCGCTTGCCCATGGGCGCATCGTATCCAGCGGATGCGGGGAATTCCGGCGCATGTCGTCCCAGGCACGGTGGGCGTGCAGCGCCCGATCCGGCCTGTGCGCCGACCGCGGCTCGGGTGGGCGCGACACGCGGTCGTCAACCCTTGATTGACACGACGCGTCAACCGGTGGTTGACTCAGGTCAACAAGGAGTTGACAACTGAGGGAGGTGCACCATGGCCAAGAAGGCGTCGAAGAAGGACAAGAACGACAAGAAGAACAAGAAGTCGAAGAAGAACAAGAAGAAGTGACTCTCGGCTGACGACGGGGGCGGTGTGCCGATCTGGCACCCGCCCCCGAGTCGTCTCCGCGCCCGGGCACGGCGCGCGTCCGGGAGGAGGGCGGGCCCGGGAGGAGTGCGCCCGCGCCCAGGGGGCGCCAGGGGCTCAGCGCGTGAGCGCGCGGGCGAGCCGGTGCGTCGCCTCGCGGTCGGCCTGCGGCAGGAACAGCGACGGCTCGACCAGCTCGACCTCGAGGACCACGTCCTGGCCGTCGTCGTCCCGGACGAGGTCCACGCGTGCGTAGGTGGGCACGCCCCAGCGGCCGGACACGTGGTCGACGACCGCCCGCGCCAGGGCGGCCTGCTCGTGGGTGGCCTCGTGCGCAACGATGGTCTCGGCGGAGAACAGTGGGCCGCCCGTTCCTGTGCGGGCATCGGCCGGCGCGACGGGGACCGACCCCGGGATCACCACCCGCTTGCGTGCCGCGTGGCTGAGCTCGCCGTCGAGGAGGACGAGCGCCCGTTCGCCGTCGACGGCCACGGAGGTGAGCAGCGGCTGGACGAGGGCCGTCCGGCCGGCGGCGTGCAACCGGTCGACCTGCGTGGCGGCCTCCCGCTCGCGACCCGGGACGAAGGCGGCTACATCGCGGCTGCCGGCGCCCACGGACGGTTTGACGACGACCCCGCCCGGTGAGATCTCGGCGGCCGCCCCGGGCGGCACGACGGTCGTCGGGATCGTCGGGATGCCGGCCTCGGCCAGCTCGAGCAGGTAGCTCTTGTCGCTGCTCCACCGCACCAGGGCGAGCGGGTTGACCACCTCGGTGACGGCGTCGACCGACTCGAGCCATGCCATGAACTCGGGGAGGCGGCGGGTGTAGTCCCAGGTCGAGCGGAGCACCGCGCGGTCGAAGCGGGACCAGTCGACCGCGGGGTCGTCCCAGTCGACCACCTCGACCTCGACGCCGACGGAACGGAGCGCGGCCAGGGCGAGGGGTTCGTCGTCGTCGGTGCCCCGTGCGGCACGGGCGGTCACCCACGCCAGTTGTCCGATCACGCCGTCAGGGTAGGCCCGCCCCGCCCGTTCGCAGGTCCGCCGGCAGCGCGAGGTGCGTGCCGAGAAGGAGGATCTCCCAGGGGCGCCGCCCGGGTCGTGGCCGAGGGGCGGTCCCCTTCCATCGGCGCCGGTCGGCACGTAGCCTGCCCGGAGCGTCGCGTGCCGGTGGCAGGCAGTGTCAGGCATGGAGGCGCCGAACACCGAAGGAGACCGACGATGCACACGTCGTCACCTTCGCCCTCACGTGACTGAGGGCGAGACCACCAGGCTCGTCGCCTGGAGCCGCGAGCTACGAGCCGTCCATGACCGGCTGCGCGAGGCGCTGCGTGTCACCCGGGAGGCGCTCGCCGACGGGACCCCCGCCGAACCGGCTGCTCGCGAGCTGCTGCTGTTCTGCCACGGGTTCTGCTCGGCGCTGACCGGGCACCACGAGGGCGAGGACCGGGAGCTGTTCCCGGCGATCGTGGCCGAGCACCCCGAGCTGCGGGACACCCTGCGCTACCTCGAGCAGGACCACTCGATGATGGCGCACCTGATCTCGGGGCTGCTCGCCTCCGTCGACCGGGCCGCGCCGCCCGAGGCGCTCGAACGGCACCTCGAGGGGATCGCCGCGATCATGGAGAGTCACTTCCGGTACGAGGAGCGCGAGCTGCTCACCGTGCTCGAGACCCTGGCCCTCGACGCCGATCCGCGCGCCGTGCTCGGGCCGCTCTGATGTGGCGGGCGCGCCGCGGGCGGGGGGAACGACTCCGGCGTCGGGAGTGCTTCGGGCGGACGGCGCGTCCGCCGGCCGGCGGGTCCGGCGCTGCGAACGAGCCCGGGGCGGTGGGACCTTCGCCTCGGACTCCCTCGCCAGGTCGGATCTAGCCTGGGCGGGTCAGTCGTGTCGAGCCGGCGGGGCCACCCGTCGCCGAGGGAGATCGCATGCCGTTCGTCAACATCACCGCCCTGACCTTCCCCGCCGGGGCGGAGGCCGAGATCGAGCAGCGCTTCGCGGCCCGGAAGAAGGCGGTCGACGCCTCGCCCGGGTTCCTCGGCTTCGAGCTGCTCCGCCCCGTGGTGGGGGAGGGCCGGTACTTCGTCGTCACGCGCTGGGAGAGCCGCGACGACTACGAGGCGTGGTCGTCCGCGCGCCCCGCGGGCGGGCACGAGAACGACCAGAAGCGCGGGATGGACGTCCAGGTGCTCGGCTTCGAGGTGGTTCAGAGCGAGTCCTGACCGTCGACCGGGCGTCCCGGTCCGGGCGGTGGTCGTTCGTCGTCGTGCCGGGTGTCGAGGTGGTCGGTCGCGAACGCGGCACGAGTGGTGTCAGCGGCGGCGACTGACGAACGCGACGGTCGAGGCGAGGGCGAGCCCGCCGCCGAGCGCGAGACCGATGCCGAGCGCGCGTGCCTCGCCCGGCGACATCGGGAGGTCGACGCTGCTTCGACCCACACCCGCGGTCTGCGGCCCGGAACCGACGAACAGGTCGGGCAGGACCACCATGGCCACCCCGAGCACCGCGAGCAGGCCGAAGAAGGTGCCTACGGGGACGTGCGACCACCTCGTGGGCAGCAGGAAACCGGCGCCCAGGGCCACCATGAGGCACGCGATCAGCGTGAGGATGCCGAGGAGCGCCGCGGGCTCGTCGTGGAGCGAACCGGGCGCTGACACACGGAGCACCGTGAGGCCGGCGAGGACCCCGCCGACCAGGAGCGTGAGACCGGCGATCCAGTCCGCCGCGCTGCGGGGCGGGTCGCGGTCCGGGCCGGTCGGCCGCGCGTCCGCTCCCGTCCGACTCGCCTGCTCCGTCCGACGTCGCTCGGCGAGCTCGCGACGACCCGCGCGGTGCCGGGCGCGCGTTGCGCGGTCGTCGGCACCGGCTCGGGCGTCTGTACCGGCGCGGTCGTCGGGCGTCACCGCCTCACGGTAGGCCGGGGGCCTGCCGTCGTGTGCCGTGGTACGCGATCCCGGACTGTGAGTGAGGCGCCCCTGGGGACACGTTCCCGACGTCGTCGGACATGGCACGGAACGACCTTCTCGCACGCGAGGTGTGGGGGACGAGCATCGCGCCCACCGGCTGATCTGGTCGGCTGAACGAGCGAGGGCCGTGCGCGGTCCGATGCGCGCGCCCGTCTTGCTGGTACCGGCAGAACGCAGCGGATCCACGCGATCTTGCCATCGAAGGTTGACGCTGATCATGAATCGTATATGATCTCGTCTACAGTCAGTCCAGCGACACCGCCCGCCTCGTCACCGATGACCGCGGGAATACAACGAAGGAGTTGAATCGCATGGCCTCCTCACGCGTAGTCCAGGGTCTCGGCCTTCTGGCAGGAGCCTCTCTCGTCCTCACTGCGTGCGGCGGGGACGACTCGGAGACCGACTCCCAGACGATCACCCTGGGTTTCCCGGGCACGATCGGCCCCACCGACACCCCGATCATTGCGGCCCTCAACTCCCTTGGGGAGGAGGGCTGGGACGTCGAGTACATCGAGTTCGACTCGCCGGACGTGCAGACCCAGGCGCTGATGGGCGGCGACATCAACGTTGCCTCCATGGGTCCGGCGACCGTCATGGCCGCCGATGAGGGTGGCGCCGAGCTGACGATGGTCGGCAACAACAACATCCTCGACTACCTCATCGTCGGATCCGCGGACGTCGAGACCTGCGCGGACCTCGACGGACGGACGGTGGCCTACCACTCCGAGGGATCCACCAGCACGGCTCACCTGCGCCGCTACCTCGAGGAGTCGTGCCCCGAGGCCGAGCCCGAGTTCGTCGTCATCTCCGGGTCGAGCAACCGTGTGACCGCCCTTCTCGACGGTCAGATCGACGGGACGATCGTCCGAGTCGAGGACTGGATGAGCGTCGAGCCGGACGAGAGCGTCGCGCACGTCATCGACAACCTCGTTGAGACGCAGGCGGACCTGCTCACCCAGACCATCGTCGTCGACGGGGCCCAGGACGGGGGAGCGGCCGAGGCGGCTTCCGCCCTGCTCGCCGCCCTCGAGGAGCAGTTCGCGGCCGTGAACGAGGACCCCGCGGCCTTCGCGGAGACCGCGGCCGAGATCCTCGAGTCGGAGCCCGCCGAGGTGCAGACCGTCCTCGAGGCACTGGTGGAGAACGGGACGTTCCCCGAGACCCCTGAGCTGGATCCGGCAAGCGTGGACGCGACCATCGGCTTCTACCGCGAAGCCGAGGTGATCGGTGACGAGCTGAACGCCGACGCCGTGGCCGACTTCGAGGTGGCCGGAGGAGGTTCGCAGTGACGGCGGCTGCGCCGCACGCCGGGCACCGCACGCGGCGAGAGCTCGTCGACCTTCCCTCGACGCCGCGCGTCACGCTCCGCCAGAAGTTGAGCCGCGCCGAGTCCTGGGGCGTGCGGATCGCGACGATCGTCGTCTTCGCCGTGGTCTGGGAGGTCGGCGCACGGTGGACCGACTCGCTCCTGATGCCGACCTTCCTCGAGGCGATGGCGGCCCTGTGGGAGATCGCCTTCGTCACCGGTGAGATGTGGCCGGCTCTCGCGCGCTCGAACGTCGCCCTACTCATCGGGTATCCCGTCGCGGTCCTCATCGCGGTTCCCCTCGGACTGGCTATGGCGCGTTGGAAGTCCGTCGACCGCGCCTTCGGGCCGATCACCGCCGTCAGCCTCTCGCTGCCGATCGCGCCGCTCATCCCCGTCGTCCTCGTGGCCATGGGGCTCGGGCTCACGCCGCGAGTCTTCATCATCGTGCTCTTCAGCTGGGTCTTCATCACGACCAACGTCCGGGCGGGCGTCCGGGCGGTCGACCACACGCTCGTTGAGATGGCCGGCTCCTACGGCGCATCGGAGTCGCAGCTCTGGCGCCGTGTGCTCATCCCGGGCGCGTTCCCGGCGATCATGACCGGACTGCGAACCGGGCTCGGTCGCGCATTCGCCGGGATGATCATCGTCGAACTCATCATGCTCCCCATCGGCATCGGCTCCCTGATGCTCGACTATCGGGGCTTCTTCCAGGCAGACAAGCTCTACGCCCTCACCATCGCCGTTGCCGTCGAAGGCATCGTGCTCGCACTCGTCATGCAGGCGTTCGAACGCCGCGCCCAGCGCTGGAAGTAACGGCGCCCGAACGCTTCGAAGGATCGAGGAACCCATGATCACCATCGAGAACGTCAACCACCGCTATGTCAGCGAGGGCCGTGGAGAGACGGTCGCCCTCAAGGACGTCGACCTCACGATCAACGACAACGAGTTCATCACCGTCATCGGTCCGTCCGGCTGCGGGAAGACCACGCTCATGCGCGCGGTCGGCGGGCTCGTCATCCCCACCGAGGGTGACGTCGCCATCGACGGCGCGCGGGTCACCGGGCCCCATCAGAAGGCGGCCATCGTCTTCCAGAACTTCGCACTCCTGCCGTGGGAGACGGTCGAGAAGAACGTCGCCTTCGGTCTTGAGCTGTCCGGCCTGTCCAAGAACGAGCGTCTCGACAAGGCCCGCGCCTACATCTCCAAGGTAGGCCTTGACGGCTTCGAGCAGAAGTACCCCCGAGAGCTCTCGGGCGGAATGCAGCAGCGCGTCGGGCTTGCCCGGGCGCTCGCCGTCGAGAGCCCCATCCTCCTGATGGACGAGCCGTTCGGCGCGCTCGACCAGCAGACCCGCAGGTACATGCAGGAGGAGCTCCTCGACATCTGGCAGCAGGACCGCCGCACGGTCATCTTCGTCACGCACGACATGGAGGAAGCGGTCCTCCTCGGCGATCGGATCGTCCTCATGTCCGCGCGACCGGGGAAGATCGAGGAGGTCATCGACGTCGATCTTCCGCGCCCGCGTTCCGCCGAGACCGCGGAGAACAGCCCGGAGCTGGTACGACTCAAGGAATACCTCTGGAAGCGGCTGCGCGACATGCACGAGCAGGCTGCCGCATGACCGCCGTCGCCGACGCAACCGGGACGACCACCGGGACCGCCCGTTCGCCCCGGATCCCGCGCGCCGTCCGCAACGGGTTCTCCACCTGGTCCGGCATCCTCGTCATCGTCGCCCTCTGGGAGCTGATCGGCCGGATCTTTACCCTCCAGTGGCTCCCGCCGTTCACGGAGGTTGCCGTCCAGCTCGGGGAGCTCTTCGCCGACGGCGTCATCCAGCCGCACCTGGTCGCCAGCTTCCGATCGCTCGCGATCGGGTTCGCCATCTCATTGGTGGTCGGGCTCGGCGTCGGCGTCCTCATGGGGCTCTCCTCGCGCGTCTTCACGGCGCTGGACATCTACGTCAACGCGATGCTGTTCGTACCGGCACTCACCTTCGCCCCGATCCTCTTCGCGGCCTTCGGTCTCTCGGACACCACCCGCGTCGCCGTCGTCATCCTTTACGCGGTCTTCATCATCATCATCAATACCGCGGCCGGCATCCGTGACGTCGACGACCCGCTCATCGACATGGCGGCCTCCTTCGGCGCCTCCCGGTGGCAGACGGTCGTCAAGGTCATCATCCCGTCGGCCGTTCCGCTGATCCTCGCCGGCATCCGGCTCGGGACCGGCCGTGCCGTCAAGGGAATGATCAACGGCGAGATGTTCATCGCGCTCATCGGCCTCGGCGGACTCGCCGCCCGGTTCGGCGACGAGAGCGACTTCCCGTCGGTGTGGGCCATGGCGGTCTTCATCATGATCATCGCCGTCGCCCTCAACGAGATCGTCAGCTGGGCGGAGAAGAGGTTGACGTCGTGGTACGCCTGAGCACCGAGAACCTGCCCACGGACCCGATCACCGACACCCTGGGACACCGTCCAGGCAAGATCGTCGCGGTCCACGTCGCCTACGCCTCGCGGGCGGCCGAGCGGGGCCGCAGCCCCGAGCACCCGTCGTACTTCCTCAAGGCGGCCTCGTCACTCACCGGTCCAGGCGCGATCGGCCGACCGGCCGGCACCGAGCTGCTCAGCTTCGAGGGCGAGATCGCCCTGGTCATCGGCACCCCTGCGTTCCAGGTGAGCGTCGAGGACGCCTGGGCCCACGTCGGCTGGGTCACGGCGAGCAACGACCTCGGCCTGCAGGACCTCAAGTGGGCCGACCGCGGCTCCAACCTCCGGTCCAAGAGCTCGGACGGATTCACCCCGGTGGGTCCTGTCCTTCTCGCGGCCGCCGACCTGGACCCGGGGCGGCTCGCCGTCCGTACCTGGCTCGACGGCGAGCTCGTCCAAGAGGGCACGACGGACACTCTGCTGTTCTCCTTCGCCGAGCTCGTCGCCGACCTCAGCCGCACGATGACCCTCGATGTCGGGGACGTCATCCTCACCGGCACACCTGCCGGTGCCTCGGTGGCCGTCCCCGGCCAGCTGGTCGAGGTCGAGGTGCTGAGCAGCGACGACCCGGGCCGGACGACCGGACGGCTGGCGACCTCGGTCGTCGGGGCGCCCGCCGTGGCGGGGGGAGGGGCCCCACCGCGCCTCGACGATGCCACCGTCGCCGACGCCTGGGGATCCCGGCGTCCGGCGGTGACGGCTGGTTCGGGCGAGCATGCTGCCTCGGCCGCGGCGTCGGCAGGGACCGGTGCCGCGAGCGACGGCTCCTGGCTCGACGCTGACCGGCGCGAGCGGCTCGGCCAAGTGGCGGTGGCGACGATCTCCTCCCAACTGCGCCGCCTCGGCCACCCGGACGCCAGCATCGACGGCGTCCATCCGCTAGTGCCGGGCACGCGGATCGTCGGCACGGCCCGCACGCTGCGCTACGTACCGTTCCGGCCGGACCTGTTCGCCACCCACGGCGGTGGCTACAACGCGCAGAAGCGCGCGATCGACACCGTCGGTGAGGGAGAGGTCCTCGTCATGGACGCCCGCCGGGACACAACCGCGGGCACCCTCGGCGACATCCTCGCGCTGCGCGCCCTGACCCGAGGGGCCGCCGGGATCATCACCGACGGATCGGTCCGCGACGCCGTCGCCGTCGCCGAGACCGGGCTCCCGGTCCTCGCCGGCGGACGTCATCCCTCCGTCCTCGGTCGGAACCACGTGCCCTGGGAGACGGACGTGACCGTCGCCTGCGGTGGCACGACCGTGCAGGTCGGCGACGTCATCGTCGCCGACGACGACGGAGCCGTCGTCGTGCCGCCCCACCTCCTCGACGAGGTCCTCACCGCCTCCGAGGCTCAGGAGGAGCAGGAGACGTACATCGCGGAGCAGATCCGCGGCGGGCACCCCGTCGACGGCCTCTACCCCATGAACGAGACCTGGCGGGCGCGCTACGACGCCCACCGGACCGACATAACGAGCGCGGAGCAGTCCGCGGCAAGGAGAGCAGACCGATGAGCTTCCGCTCGAACCCGGCGTCGATCACGGGATCGATCGCCCCCGTCGTCACCCCGTTCACCGAGGACGGCGCCGTCGATCACGACAGCCTCCGTCGCCTCGTCGACTGGCAGATCGAGTCCGGCTCGACCGGCATCTCCATCGGCGGTTCAACCGGCGAACCGTCCGCGCAGACTCTCGATGAGCGTGCCGAGGCGATCCGCACGGTCTCCACGGCCATCGACGGCCGCGTCCCGTTCCTGCCGGGCACCGGCAGCGCGCGACTCGACGAGACCCTCGAGCTGACGTCGATCGCCCGGGACGCCGGGGCAGACCTCGCGCTCGTCATCACCCCCTACTACGCGCGCCCGACCCAGGAGGCGCTCTACCAGTGGTACGCGACGGTGTGCCGCGAGTTCCCCGACCTCCCGGTGGCGGCCTACAACGTGCCGGTCCGCACCGCCGTGGAACTGGCGCCCGAGACCATCGCACGTCTGTTCCGCGACTTCGACAGCTTCGTCGGTGTGAAGGAGACGACGAAGGACTTCGAGCACTTCTCGCGCGTTCGTCACGCCGCCGGGCCCGAGATCCTCATGTGGTCCGGCATCGAGCTGCTCTGCCTTCCGCTGCTGGCGCTCGGCGGTCAGGGATTCATATCTGCGCTCGCCAACATCGCCCCCGCCGCGGTCGCCGAGATGTACCGGGCGGCCGACGCCGGCGACTGGGACCGCGCACGCGAGATCCACTACGGCGTCCACCCGCTCGTCGACCTGCTCTTCGTAGAGACCAATCCAGCACCCGCGAAGTGGCTCATGGCCGAGCGCGGCCTCATCACCTCCTCGATGGTCCGGCCGCCGCTCGTCGGGCTCTCCGACTCCGGGCAGACGACGGTGCGATCGCTCGTCGACCAGGCCGGCCAGTACCTCACCCCCGTCCCGACCGCCACGACCGACCGCACCGCCGGTTGAGGGAGCACGAGATGACCACGCACGCCGATCCCAGCACCGACCTCCCGCACGCACGGCCCGCGAACCTCCCCGACCGGATCCGGCACCACATCGGTGGCGTCGACGTCGACTCCGTGTCCGGGGAGACCCTCGAGGTCATCGACCCGACGACGAACCGGCCGTACCTCACCGCCGCGGCCGGGGACAAGGCCGACATCGACAGGGCCGTCGCTGCCGCCAAGGACGCCTTCGAGAACGGACCTTGGCCCCGAATGAAGGCTCGGGAGCGTCATCGGATCCTCCACCGCATCGCCGACGCGGTGGAGTCCCGGGAACACGAGCTCGCCGCGATGGAGTCCTTCGACACCGGCCTGCCGATCGCCCAGGCCCGAGGGCAGGCGCGTCGGGCGGCAGAGAACTTCCGGTTCTTCGCTGACCTCGTCGTGGCTCAGCGTTCCGACGCCTACGAGGTGCCCGGAGCGCAGGTCAACTACGTCCATCGTCGACCCGTCGGGGTGGCGGGCTTGATCACGCCGTGGAACACGCCGTTCATGCTCGAGTCGTGGAAGCTCGGTCCGGCGCTCGCATCGGGCTGCACCGTGGTGCTCAAGCCCGCGGAGTTCACGCCACTGTCCGCGTCGTTGTGGGCGGGGATCATGAAGGACGCGGGCGTCCCGGACGGGGTGTTCAACCTCGTCGGTGGCTACGGCGAGACGGCGGGTGACGCGCTCGTCAAGCACCCCGACGTCAGCCTCATCTCGTTCACCGGCGAGTCGAGCACCGGACAGACGATCTTCCGGAACTGCGCCGACGGGCTCAAGGGCATGTCGATGGAGCTCGGCGGGAAGTCTCCGGCGATCGTGTTCGCCGACGCCGACCTCGAGGCCGCCCTCGACTCCACGCTGTTCGGCGTCTTCTCCCTCAACGGCGAGCGCTGCACCGCGGGGTCCCGGATCCTCGTCGAGCGACCGATCTACGACGAATTCGTCCGCCGGTACGCCGAGCGTGCCGACAACGTGGTCGTCGGGCACCCGTCCGACCCGGGCACCGAGGTGGGGGCGCTCGTCCACCCCGAGCACTTCGCCAAGGTCTGGAGCTACGTCGAGGCCGGCAAGTCCGAGGGGCGGCTCGTCGCCGGCGGCACCCGTCCCGAGGGCCTCGAGGAGGGCAACTACCTGCGGCCCACCGTGTTTGCCGACGTCCCCGCGACCGCGTCGATCTTCCAGGAGGAGATCTTCGGTCCCGTCGTCGCCATCACCCCGTTCGACACGGAGGAGGAGGCGCTGCGCCTGGCCAACGACGTGCGGTACGGACTGGCCGCGTACGTCTGGACCACCGACCTTGAGCGGGCCCACACGTTCGCCCAGGGGGTCGAGTCCGGCATGGTGTGGGTCAACTCGCACAACGTCCGGGACCTGCGCACCCCGTTCGGCGGGGTCAAGGCCTCCGGGCTCGGGCAGGAGGGTGGGTACCGCTCGCTCGACTTCTACACCGAGCAGCAGGCCGTCCACATCTCCCTCGCCCCGGTTCACACGTCGCGCTTCGGCGCACGGTGAGTGCGGTGGGCGCCTCCCCGACGGGCGTGAACTCGCTCGGGGAGGCGCCCGGCAACCTACGATCAAGTACCGGCTGGAGGGCAGAATGACGAGCGACTCGAGCGCGACACGACGGAAGACGACCCCGTCGAAGTCCGAGCGTGTCTACAGCGAGCTCTATCGTCGGATCGTCGACGGCACCTACACGCCCGGCTACCGGCTCGTGCTCAGTCAGGTCGCCGAGAGCTTTGGCACCAGCGCCCTTCCCGTGAGGGAGGCGGTCCGCCGGCTCGAGGCGGAGGGGCTGGTGACGTACCGGCGCAACATCGGCGCCGAGGTCGCCGGCATCGATCCGGTCGGTTACGCGGACGTCATGCAGTCGATGGCACTCCTGGAGGGGTACGCCACGGCGCTCGCCGCGGAGCACCTGACGGAACAGGACATCGCCACCGCCCGCGACATCAACGAGCAGCTGCGCCGCATGCGCGGTGAGGACTTCGACCCGGTCAGCTTCACCCGCCTCAACCAGGAGTTCCACACGGTGCTGTGCGGGCCGTGCCCCAACGCCCACCTCACCGAGATGCTCGCCCGCGAGCAGGAACGGATGGGCGCCATTCGACGGTCGAGCTTCAGCTACGTCCCGGGACGGGCGCGTACCTCCGTCGAGGAGCACGACGAGATCCTCGCGCTCGTCTCGGCAGCCACGATCGACGTCGATCAGCTCGAGCGTGTCGCCCGCGACCACAAGCTCCACACCCTCACGCAGTTCCTCGCCAAGACCGCGAGCGCCTGACCCCCAGGAATCCCCTGACACCCCGACGCGGACCCTGCCGGCCTCGCGCTGCGAGCGCGCCGTGCCGTGAGGCTTCGGTACGGCGCCGGACCAGACCAAGGAGACGACGATGACTGAGCAGCTGACCCATCCTCTGTCGGTGACCGATCTGGTGCGGTCGATCGACCCCGAGCACGGCGTCTGGATCGACGGTCGGGGGACTGCGGGATCGGCCGGTGCGACCTTCGAGGTCGCGGACCCGGCCACGACGACGACGATCGCCACGGTCGCGGACGGAACTGCGGACGACGCGCGGCGTGCGGTGGATTCGGCGGCGGGTGCGTTGTCGGCATGGGGGGCGACCTCTCCGCGTGCCCGGGCTGACGTCCTGCACCGTGCGTTCGGGCTGATGATCGAGCGGCGTGAGGTGCTGGCGGGGTTGATCGCGGCGGAGAACGGCAAGGCGATGGCCGATGCGCGGGCCGAAGTGTCCTACGCGGCGGAGTTCTTCCGCTGGTACGCCGAGGAGTGTGTGCGTGGGGCGGGGGAGTACTCGGTGGCCCCGGCGGGTGGTGTGCGCACGGTCGTCACCCACCGACCGATCGGTGTGGCTGCTCTTGTGACGCCGTGGAACTTCCCGGCGGCGATGGCGACCCGCAAGATCGCGCCGGCGCTCGGCGCCGGCTGCACGGTGCTGCTCAAGCCTGCCTCCGAGACGCCGCTGACGGCGCTGGCGATCGCCCAGATCCTCACCGAGGCGGGCGCGCCCGACGGCGTCGTGGGAGTCGTCCCGACGTCGTCGGCGTCATCGGTCGTCACGACGTGGCTCGAGGACGAGCGCGTCGCCAAGCTCTCCTTCACCGGCTCGACCGGGGTGGGAAAGATCCTGCTCGCGCAGGCGGCGAAGCGGGTCATCAGCTCGTCGATGGAGCTGGGCGGGAACGCTCCGCTCGTCGTCGCCGCGGATGCGGACGTCGACCGGGCGGTCGCGGGCGCGATGCTGGCCAAGTTCCGCAACGGAGGTCAGGCGTGCACTGCCGCCAACCGGCTCTACGTCCACGCCGACGTCGTGGAGGAGTTCACCGAGAAGTTCGGGGAGCGGGTCGCGGCACTTCGCGTGGGTCCGGCGCAGCAGGAGTCCACCGAGATCGGACCGCTCATCAGCGCCAAGGCGCTCACCGGGGTCACCGAGCTGGTTGACGCGGCAGTCGAGGCCGGTGCCCGTGTCACGCATCGCGCCGAGCTCCCCAGCGACCTTGAGGGGCACTTCTACGCACCCACCGTGCTGAGGGACGTGCATGCCGACTCTCCGCTCGTCCAGAACGAGATCTTCGGACCCGTGGCTCCCATCGTCACGTGGTCCGACGACGAGGAGATGCTGGCGCAGGTCAACGGCACCGAGCTGGGACTCTCGGCCTACTTGTTCTCGGACGATCTGGGCTGGGCGATGCGTATCGCCGAGCGGTTCGAGGCCGGCATGGTCGGTCTCAACCGCGGCCTCGTCTCCGACCCGGCCGCACCCTTCGGCGGCGTCAAGGAGTCCGGCCTCGGCCGCGAGGGCGGCCACGAGGGCATCCGGGAGTACCAGGAGGTCCAGTACCTCAGCGTCGACTGGAGCTGACCCGCCGAGCGTGGACGTGTCCCGAGTGTTCAGGCGCCGGGCGGGCTCCACCCCGGGTCGCGCCCGGCGCGCGCGAGCAGCCGCTCGAACGGCGACGTGTCGTCGTCGGCGTCGAGAGCCGGACCGAACATCCCGGGGGACCCGGCAGGGTCGAACTCCTCGACGAACACGGCCAGCGCCTCGATCTCGTCGTCCGCGGCGGTGTACTCCTGCCCGGTCGCGACCGCGAGGTCCCACCCGTGCAGGACGATCTCGTCGAGGGCGACGATCCCCGCGGACTCCCCGGGCATGTCGAGCCCGCCCGCGCGGGTGTCGCCCTCCCATGCCGCGGGGTCCCGCCAGGCGTCGGCGAGGCGGACGAGGGCGTGGTCGAGCGTCGGTTGCCACTCGGGCACCAGCTCGGGTGTCCTCGTGGGCCCGGCGTCCGTCGCGTCCCCGAGCTCCTTGCTGGCAGCCGCGCGGAACGCGTCGCTGAGGTAGATGACGTGGGCGAGGAGCTGGCCGACCGTCCACGGCGAGTCGGGCGTCGGGCTGTCGAGGTCGTCGTCGGAGATCCGGGCGGCGACGTCGGCCAGGCGCCGCGTCGCGGGGGTGAGGTCGATGGGGCGCGCCATGGTCGCAGTCTGTCCGGCGCGGTCCTCGCGGTACAGGTTTTTCGGCGAGTGGCGACGCCGATCTGTGCGGCTCCCGCCGCAGCGCAATGCGGGGCGGGGTGTGCGACGGCTAGGTTGTCTCGCCCTTGCGGAACGAGCCGCTGACGATGACCTGCCGCGCACCTGTGCCCGAGTCATCCGAGAGCAGCAGGTCCACTGCGGTGCGTGCGGCGGTGCGGGTGTCCAGGTGCACCGTGGAGAGCGCCGGCTGGGTGCTGATCGGGAGCGCGTCGTCGCACCCGACGACCCGGACGTCGTCCGGGCTGCGGAGTCCGCGGGCACCGAGCCCGTCGAGAACGGCATGAGCGACGATGTCGTCGAACGCCACCACGAGCTCGCCCTCACGGATGTCGACCTTGTCGACGAGGTGTCGCGCGGCGTCGTATGTCGGTTCGTCGAGCTCGAGGTGCCGGTAGGGCAGGGAGTGCCTGGCTGCCTCCGACCTGGCGCTCTCCTCTCGCTCCATGTTCGGCCACCACCGTTCCGCGCTGCCGATGTACGCCACGCTCGAAGCGCCGGTGGTTGCGCCGTCCTCCACGGCATCGGCGATGGCTTGGGCGGCGGAGACGAGCACCGAGGAGAGACCGTTGACCCGTGCGTTGATCAGCACGGTCGGAACTTGCTGCGCGATGCCGAGCACATGGGAGCGGGACATTCGCGGGGAGGCGAGGACGAGCCCTGCGACGTCGCGGCTGACGAGTGTTGCGAGCTGCTTCTCGCGAGCCACGCTGTGCTCGCTGCTGAGGATGTAGAGCGAGTATCCCTGCTCCTCCGCAGCCAGCTGAGCCGCATGTACAAGCGGGGGAAAGAACGGGTTGGACAGGTCGGGGACGATGAGGCCCAGCGCGGAGGAACGACCAGTGCTCAGTGCCTTCGCGTACCTGTTGTGGCGGAAGCCGAGGCGGTCCGCAGCAGCCTTCACGCGGGCTACCGTGTCCTCCCGCAGCAGGTGGGGGTGGTTGAACGCCCGGGAGGCCGTCGAGGTCGACACCTCGGCCGCCCGCGCGACGTCGGTGATCGTCACGGGGGTAGGCCGGGGTGCGCGTGGTCCCTGCGGCCTGTTCATGCCTCGATCCTGGTCATCCGTCGATCCTGCCCCCGCCGGGACCGATCGTCTCGATGATCGTGAGGTCGGAGTCCCACAGGACGAGGTGGGCCGGCGTTCCCGGGAGGATGGTCCCGACGGGGACGGCGCCTGTCGGGGAGATCTCGGTCCCCCGGGCCGCCGGAGCGCCGACCCGAGCGAGCTCGGCGAGAAGGCGTCCCGGGACCCGTGTGGCCATGTCGAACACCTCGGGCAGCGTGAGCTGCGTCCGCGTGGCCGCGAACCGGACGCAGTGCGCGAGGGGGACCGCGGAGCCGGCGAGCAACCGGTCGTCGGAGGCGAGGGCGAGCCGGCCGTCATCGGACAGCACCACGTCGCCGCCGACCGGCGTCGTGTATCGACCGGCGGGGGAACCTGCGAGCGCGACCGAGTCCGAGACCAGGTAGCAGCCCTGGGGGCCCTTGGCGCGCACGATGCTCTCCAGCACTGCTGCAGGTAGGTGGTGGCCGTCGCCGATGAGACCGGCCGACAGTGTCGTGTCAGCGATCTGCTCCCACAGCAGGTTGGGGTGGCGGGGGAGGTCGGCGCGCACCCCGTTGCCCAGGTGCGTCGACAGGGTCGCACCGGCGACGGACGCCGCGGCGACCTGTTCCTCGGTGGCGTGCGTGTGGCCGATCGCCACCGCGACGCCGAGCCTGCGGAGCGCAGAGATCTTCGCCGGCGCGTCCTTGCCGTGCGGCGAGACGGTGACGTACCCGATCGGGAACAGCTCTTGCCACCGACGGACCTCGTCCACGTCGATGTCCCGGACGAGGCTCCGGTCGTGCGCGCCACGCGGCCCGTCGAGGGGCGAGATGAACGGCCCCTCGATGTGCGCGCACGGCACGGATGCGGCCACGACCGGGTCGCTCGCCACCGCGTCGGCCAAGGTCGACAGCGCCTGTGCGATGCGGTCGTGACTCTGGGTGACGATCGTGGGCACCCAATGGCTCGTTCCCTGTGCGACGAGGCCTCGGGCGAGCCGTCCGACGTCGTCGACCGTCAGGTCGGCCGCATTGACGTCGATCCCGCCGAATCCGTTGACCTGCAGGTCCACCAGACCGTGGCTGAGCCAGGGAAGCGCGGTGGACGTGTCGAGCAGCTCGACCTCGTCGACGACCCCCGCGCGAACGACCACGCGCACGGGCCGGCCGGTGAGGACGTCGCGGCCCTCATGGTGCTCACGCGACACGGCTCAGCGCCTCCAGGTCGGCCAGCACCGTGACGTCGGGGTGGTTCTTCAGCGCTGTCGCGGGGACCTCGTTGGTCACCGCGGACTCGAGCATCGACCGCATCGCCTCGGCCTTCGCGGTCCCGAGGACGGAACACACGATCGTGCGTGCGGCCAGCATGCGGGGCACGGTGATGGTGATGGCGTGCCGGGGAACCGCGGTGAGGTCGGGGAACAGTCCCTCGTCGACCTGCTGTGTCCGGGACGCCTCCGCAAGCTCGATGAGACGTACCGGATCCGGGTCGGAGAAGTCCGTGCCGGGGTCGTTGAAGGCGAGGTGCCCGTTGACACCGATCCCGCACAGGACGAGGTCGAAGTCTGCGGCAGGCAGCCGATCCGCGTAGTCCATCGCGGCAGCCGACGGTTCGCCCGCCGTGTCGATCCGCTCGAACGCATACGGACTCCCGTCCGGGAGGAGAGCGAAGTAGTTGTCCTCCAGCCACCGGCCGAAGGCCTGGGGTGCGTCCGTGGGGAGGCCTACGTACTCGTCCATGTGGAAGTAGCGCACGGGGCTGGAATGACAATCTGCCTTCGCCAGCGACTCGAGGACAGGAATCTGGCTGGGTGCGGCAGCCAGCAGCACGGTGGCCTCACGTCCCTCGTCGTGCGCCCGGGTGATGGCGCGTGCCGCGAGCCTCGCGCCGTCGTTGCCGAGCTCGGCGAGGGTGTGGTTCTGGATGAGCTCCATCTGTCGTGACCTCCGTGGCTCAGAGCAGCTTGATGCGGTCGGTGAACCGATCGACGAGGCGAGCGTTCGCCTCGTCGCCGCCCGGTGCGTTCCCGCTCGTCCAGACGGCTGGCCGACCCCCCTCCGCGAGGACGCGCTCGATGGTGAGGATCTGGATGGCGTTCATGAGGAAGGCGTTCGCGTAGGTCGAGACCGCCCCGGCGTTGGGGACGTCGGCGTCGAACGAGACGACGGCATCCCCGACCGGCACCTGCGAGTCCAGAAAGAGGTCGGCCAGGTCATGCAGGTTCTGCTTGGAAGGGTGCCGCGCCGGATGCTCCGGCCCGATCGTCTCGGCGTGCGTGCGTGAGCTGACGCCGACGACCGTCGCCCCCAGCTCCTTCGCCCGCTGCGTGGAGTCGATGACTGCAGAATTCATCCCGTACGAGTTGACGATGATGATGAGGTCGCCGTCGCCGAGCCCCGAGTGGTCAATCACGACACGGCCGTAACCCGGAGTGCGCTCCATCGCCATCGAACGCCTTGCGCCGCTGGACAGCAGCGTGCCCTCGTCGAGGATGGCCGCGATGTTCATCAGACCGCCGGCGCGGAAGAAGGCCTCCTGGGTCGCGAGGTTCGCGTGTCCGCCAGGCCCGTAGACGTAGATGAGCCGGTCCTCCGTCACCCGCCGTGCCGTCTCGTCGATCACGCGAGGGAGAACTTCTGCGTTCGACTCGACGACCCGTCCCAGCATGCCTGTGACGTAGTCGAGGTAGCTCTCGAGCACTGGATGTCCTTTCGTCGGTGCGGAGCCGCGGGACGGCCTCCGCGTCTGTGCGGGTGGAGCAGGTGGAGGGTCAGAACAGCAGACCGGGCAGAGCGGTCGTCAGCGCCGGTACGAGCGTCGTGAGGAGCACGACCGCGAGGTAGACGGCGATGAACGGCGCGGTCTCCTTGACCAGGGGAAGGAACGAGACGCGGGCGAGCTTCGTCGTGACGAAGAGCAGTGCGCCGACCGGCGGAGTGATGAGACCGACCATGAGGTTGACGACGATCATCGCGGAGTAGTGGATCGGGTCGATGCCGAGTTCGATGGCGCTGGGCAGCAGGACCGGCACGAAGATGAGGATCGCCGGAATCGCGTCCATGACCATGCCCAGGACGAGGAAGAACAGCATCGTCAGCAGGAGGAACGAGAACGACCCGAGGCCCGCATCTACCACGAGCTGGTCGATCCTGCTGCCCAGCCGGGTGAGCGCGACGATGTAGGTGAACCCGGCGACGGCGGCGAAGATCATCATGATGGTCGACGCGAACTGTGCCGTCTGGGTGAAGACGTCGAACAACGACCGGAGATTGAGCGACCGGTAGGCGAGGCCGAGCAGCAGCACGTAGGCGGATGCGAGGATCGAGATCTCCGTGACGGTCGCGAACCCCCCGATGACACCGGCGATGATGAGCACCGGGGTGAGAAGTGCGGGCACCGCGCGCAACGTGACGGTGAGCAGGCCGTCCTTCCGGTAGGGGTTGACCGCCTCCGTGTCGGGGATCCGCTCGGTGCCGCGGCTGCGCACGGCCACGACGACGATGAGGCCGACGATGAGAAGGATGCCCGGGCCGATGCCGGCGATGAACAGCTGCCCGACGGACAGAGAGGTCACGAGTGCCACGAACACCATCGGGACGCTCGGCGGGATCACGGGGCCGAGAATGGCGGAGGACGCGACGACCGCCGCTGAGAACTCCTGTCGGTACCCGGACCGTCGCATCATCGGCAACATGGCGGAGCCGATCATCGACGCCGCAGCCGGGGCGGACCCGCTGACCGACGAGGCGAAGGCGCTCGAACCGATGACCGTGTGTGCGAGCCCTCCCTTGATGCCGCCGATGAAGTACATGAGGAAGGCGACGATCCGCTCGGTCAACCCTGCCTGCGACATGAGTGAGCCCATGAGGACGAAGAACGGGATGGCGAGCAGCTCATAGGAGTCGACACCGGCCGCCACCTGCGTCGGAAGCACGGTGGCCGAGCCGAGGTCGCCGGCGAAGAGAGTGACGAGGACCGCCGCGAGCATGGCGATGAAGATGGGGGCGCCCAGCGCCATGAGCGCGAACATCGTGACGAAGAGGATGGCGATCTCGGTCATGACGTCTCACCGGCTTCGGGTTCTGCGATCGCCGGCCCTTCCGCGGCATGGAGGCTCCGGAGGAGGCCGAACAGCACGAGGAAGAGACCGAGCACCGGGACGGCGAGGTACGCCCACCCGGTCGGGATGCCCAGCTGGATGTACTGGATGCTCATGCGGTCGAGCGCCACGATCGCCCCTGAGACCAGCAGGACGACACCGATGAGGAGCTCGATCACGCGTGTCAGGTAGGCGCAGGCAGTACGTAACGCCGCAGGAACGCGGTCGACGACGAAGTCGACGACGAGGTGCTCACGCAGCCCGATGGCGGCGGACGCACCGATCATGATCACCCAGGTGATGAGCAGCCTGCTGAGGTCGTTGACCCAGATCCAGCCACCCATGACGGGCCGTGCGCCGATCTGGACCACGTTGATGACGAACAGGGAGAGCAGCAGGCCGCCCGAGATCGCAGCCAGGCCGTGGGATACCCGTCGCACGAGTGCGTCGCGCCTCGTCGGACGGTGCCTCGGTGATGCCGATGGGTCGGAGTCCATCGCCTCTCCTTCGAATCAGTGTTCGTGCAAGCGCTTGCACATGGGGCGGGCGTTCTTCGCCCGCCCCTCCCGGTGCCTCAGGCGGCGTCGGCGTGCTCGGCCGCCAGCTCCTCGACCATGTCGAGAGTGCCCTCGGGCCACAGGTCGCCGTCGAACTGGTCGAACTCGCCGTCCAGCTCCTCGCGGAAGGCGTCGACGTCGACGTCGACGACGGTCATGTTCTCCTCGATGACCTCCATGGCGGACTCGAGCTCGGCACGCGTGGACTCGGTGACGTCCTCGCCCGCCTGCTCCATCTCCTCCTCGAGGATGGTGCGGTGCTCCTCGCACATGCCCTGCCACAGGTCGTCGTTGAGGTACCAGGCGCGCACGTCCCGGATGTAGTCCGTCGGCATGTAGTAGTCCTGGACCTCGTAGATGCTGTTGTTGACGACGGCAATGGATCCGGTCTCCTGGGCGTCGACCACGCCTTGGCGAAGAGAGAAGTACAGGTCGGACAAGGCGATGACCTGAGGTTCGGCCCCGAGAGCCACGGCGAATGCCTGAGGGATCGGTGCGTCCGCGATTCGGATTCTGAGCCCCTCCATCTGGTCGGGGGTCTCGATCGCGCGATTCGCGGTCAGGGCTCGGGGCTCGTTGTCCCCTGACGCATCGACGACTCGAACGCCGGTGGCCTCCGCCGCCTCGTCGAAGAGCTCGGCGAACTCCTCCGTCTCCAGGACCGCCTCGAACTGCTCGTAGCTGTCCCACAGGAACGGCACGGTGAGCGCCGTGAACGCCTCGGCACCCTCGAGGGTCGAGTACGTCGAGATCGTCTCGTAGTAGGCGTCGATCTCCCCGCTCGCGACGCCGGCGTAGGCGTCGTTCATGTCTCCGAGTTGACTGTCCGGATAGATCTGGACGTCGACGTCACCGTCCGTGCGCTCGGAGACGCGCTCAGACAGCTCCTCGGCTGCGATCGTCCCTGGGTCGTTGGCAGTTCGAATCATGGCGACTCGCAGCGTGGTCGGCTCGCACTCGCCGCCGCCCGCCCCTGAGTCCCCGCCGCCGTCGTCGCCGGTGAGGAAGCCGCAGCCTCCCAGGGCCAGTGCCCCGCCTGTCGCCACTGTCAGAACTCGTAGTCGTCGCATGGTGTCCCTACCTCCTTGTCGGGTGGTGGGAACTTTGCATGCAAGCGCTTGCACGTCAAGGTCTCAGGGCGAGGTTCTTGGTGTGTCGCAGATGTGCCGGGCCGGTCGGGGCGCAGTCAGCGCCCCGGCGCCGCGGCGAACGGGTCCTCGGCCCGGCTGCGCACCGGCACGATGTGCGTGCCGAACGGGAGGAAGGCGAGCGGCACCATCTTCCAGCACGCGATCCCGAACGGGATGCCGACGATCGTCAGGCAGAGCAGCGCCCCGGCGAACAGGTGGACGATCGCCAGCTCCCAGCCGAGGAGGACGATCCAGATGATGTTGGCGACGACGTGCAGGATGCCGAAGTCCCGTCGGAACTCCGCGCGGCGACCGAACGGCCAGACGACGTAGCCGGCGAGCCGGAACGACGCGATGCCGAACGGGATCGTGATGATGAGGAGGCAGGCGATGATCCCCGCGATCACGTAGAACAGGAAGAGCCAGAACCCGGCCAGGACGAACCACAGGATGTTGCCGAGGATGCGCATGGCACCACGGTAGGTGCGGGTCGCCCGGCGGTGTCGGCCGACGACGACGAGCGACATGCACGACGCCGAACTGCACGCCCGACCATCGCGGCCCTGAGCCGCACTCTCGACCAGTCATGGCTCCCAACCGCAATCTCGACGAGCACCAACCGCAGTCTCGGTGAACGGGCTAGGGGCGGCCGAACCCGCCGCCCCCGGGGGTCTCGACGACGAGTACGTCGCCGGGTCCCACCTCGACCGTCGCGACGCCGCCGAGCTCGACCAGCTCGCCGTCCGCGCGCTCGACCCGGTTCCGCCCCGGCGCACCCGGGGACCCGCCGGCCGCACCGAACGGGGCCACGCGCCGGTTGCCGGTGAGCAGGCTGACGGTGGTCGGCTCGAGGAAGCGGATCCGCCGGACGCCGCCGTCCCCGCCGCGCCAGCGCCCCGCGCCGCCGCTCCCGTGCCGCACCGCGTAGGACTCCAGCAGCACCGGCAGGCGCCACTCGAGGACCTCGGGGTCGGTGAGCCGCGAGTTCGTCATGTGGGTCTGGACCGTGTCGGTGCCGTCGAACCCGTCGCCCGCGCCGGAGCCGGACGCGAGGGTCTCGTAGTACTGGAACCGCTCGTTGCCGAACGTCACGTTGTTCATCGTCCCCGCGCCCTCCGCGAGCACCCCGAGGGCGCCGTACAGCGCGCTCGTCACCGCCTGCGACGTCTCGACGTTGCCGCCGACCACCGCTGCGGGGTGCTCCGGCGCGAGCATCGACCCCTCCGGCACGACGATCCGCAGCGGCCGCAGGCACCCGTCGTTGAGCGGGATGTCCGCCTCGACGAGGGTGCGGAACACGTACAGCACCGCGGCCCAGGTCACCGCCGTCGGGGCGTTGAGGTTGGTGCCCAGCTGGGCGGAGGTGCCGGTGAGGTCGATCGTCGCCTCGCGCGCCTGGCGGTCGACCTCGATGCGGACCCGGATGTGCGCGCCCGCGTCGGTCTCGTAGTCCCACGTCCCGCCGCTCAGGCGGGCGACGGCGCGGCGCACCGACTCCTCGGCGTTGTCCTGGACGTGCCCCATGTAGGCCTGGACGACCTCGAGCCCGTAGCGCTGGACGAGCGCCCGCACCTCGCTCACGCCGGTCGCGTTCGCGGCGACCTGGGCACGCAGGTCGGCGAGGTTCGTCGCCGGGTCGCGCGAGGGGTAGGGCCCCGAGGTGAGCAGCTCCTCGGTCGCGGCCTCGCGGAAGCGCTCGTCGTCGACGAGCAGCCAGTCGTCGAACAGGATCCCCTCCTCGTCCACCGTCGTCGACGTCGCGGGCATCGAGCCCGGCGTGAGCCCACCGATCTCCGCGTGGTGGCCGCGCGAGGCCACGAGGAACAGCAGCTCGGTCCCGTCGTCGTCGAAGACCGGGGTGACCACGGTGACGTCGGGCAGGTGCGTGCCCCCGTGGTACGGGTCGTTGACGGCGACGACCTGCCCGGGACGCAGCCGGTCCCCCCGGCGCCGCAGGACCTCCTGGACGGTGGCGCCCATCGACCCGAGGTGGACCGGGATGTGCGGGGCGTTGGCCACGAGGTGCCCCGTCGGGTCGAACAGGGCGCACGAGAAGTCGAGCCGCTCCTTGATGTTGACCGACTGCGCGGTCGCCTCGAGCCGCGCGCCCATCTGCTCGGCCACCGACATGAACAGGCTGTTGAACACCTCGAGCATGACCGGGTCCGCGACCGTGCCCGCGGTCGGGGCCTCGCGCGGGCTCGACCGCTCGAGCAGCAGCGCGCCGTCCTCGAGCACGCGGGCCCGCCACCCGGGCTCGACGACGGTCGTGGAGTCCGGGTCGGCGACGATCGCCGGTCCCTCGAGCGGGTCGGCGCCGATCCCCGCCCGACGCCGCAGCGGCACCTCGCGGGTCGTCCCGCCCACGTGCATGGTCACCTCGGCGGTGCCGCCGCCTGCGGCGTCGTCGGCGGCGATCGTCGGCCGGGGCGAGCGGACGACGGCCTCGACGGACACGGCCTCGACGACGAGCGGGCGGTCGAGGAGGAAGGAGTACGTGCGCCGGTGCTCCTCCTCGAACGCGGCACGCATCTGCGCGGGCGGGCCGAGCGGGACCTGCACGGCCGTGTCGGTGCGTTCGTAGCGCAGGTGCGCCCGCGCGGAGACCGCGACCTCGCCCGACGCCTCACCGGCCACCGCGCCGCGCGCCTGACCGGCCAGCTCCTCGGCGACGGCGCTCAGCGAGGGGGCGGCGTCGTCGTCGAGGACGGTCTCGACCGAGGTCTCGCGGATCGCCGTGACGTCGGCGAGTCCCATCCCGAGCGCGGACAGGACGCCGGCCATCGGCGGGACGAGGACCGTGGAGATGCCCAGCGCGTCCGCGACCCGGCAGGCGTGCTGGCCGCCGGCGCCGCCGAAGGTCGTCAGAGCGTGGTCGGTGACGTCGTGGCCGCGCCGGACGGAGACGTGCTTGATGGCGCCGGCCATCGTCGTGACGGCGACGTCGAGGAACCCCTCCGCCACCTCCTCGGGGGTGCGACGGTGGCCGGTCTCCTCGGCGAGCCGCTCGGCCAGCTCGGTGAACAGCCGGTCGACGACCTCGCGGTCGAGCGGCTCGTCCCCGCCGGGGCCGAAGACGTGCGGGAAGGAGTCCGGGTCGATCCGGCCGAGCTGGACGTTGGCGTCGGTGAGCGTGAGCGGGCCGCCGCGGCGGTAGCAGGCGGGCCCGGGGTCGGCGCCGGCCGAGTCCGGGCCGACCGTCAGCCGGCCGTCCGTCACGTGGAGGATCGATCCGCCCCCGGCGGCGACGGTGTGGATCGCGAGCATCGGCGCCCGCAGGCGGACGCCCGCGACCTCGGTGTGGAAGTCGCGCTCGAGCTCCCCGGCGTGGTGGGAGACGTCGGTGGAGGTGCCACCCATGTCGAAGCCGACGACCCGGTCGAGCCCGGAGCGCGCCGAGAGCTCGGCCATGCCGACGATGCCGCCGGCGGGGCCGGACAGGATCGCGTCCTTGCCGCGGAAGGTGTGGGCCTCGGTGAGGCCGCCGGAGGACTGCATGAACAGCAGCCGCACGCCGGGCAGCTCGGCGGCGACCTGGTCGACGTACCGGGCGAGGACGGGGGAGAGGTAGGCGTCGACGACCGTGGTGTCGCCGCGCGGGACCACCCGCATGAGTGGGCTGACCTCGCTGGAGATCGAGACCTGCCCGAACCCGAGGCGGCGCGCGAGGTCGCCGATCGCCCGCTCGTGCTCGGGGTGGAGGTGGCTGTGCAGGCACAGGACGGCGACGGCGTCGATGCCGTCGGCCCGGGCGCGGGCCAGCTCGGGCTCGAGGCCGGCCAGGTCGGGCGGCGTGAGCACCTCGCCGTGGGCGGTGATCCGCTCGTCGACCTCGATGACGCGGTCGTAGAGCATCTCGGCGAGCTCGATGCGTCGCTCGAAGATGTGCGGCCGCTCCTGGAAGCCGATCCGGAGCGCGTCGGCGAACCCGCGCGTGACGACGAGGGCGGTGGGCTCGCCCGTCCGCTCGAGCAGGGCGTTGGTGGCGACCGTGGTGCCCATGCGGACGACCTCGACGTCGTCGGCGGGCACGGGCGTCCCGGGCGCGAGGCCGAGCACGTGCCGGATGCCGGCGACGGCGGCGTCCGCGTAGCGGTCCGGGTCGTGGGAGAGCAGCTTGTGCGAGGCGAGCGATCCGTCCGGGCGGCGGGCCACCACGTCCGTGAACGTCCCGCCGCGGTCGATCCAGAACTGCCATCCCGTCATGGCGCGAGCCTAGGCGGGCGATGCGCCGGCACATGCCCGCCTCGGGCCGGGCGTCGCGCTCGGTCGTGCCACCTACCCTGGTGGGAGACCCGCGCGAGCGCACGGGAGCCGATGCGGAGAGGTGACATGTCGACGACGACGAGGACCGGTGCCCTGGCACTCGGGACGGCCGGGCTGCTCGCCGCCGCCGGGTGCGGGGCCGGCGCGGAGGAGGCGGTGCCTGCGACCGACGCCGACGGCCTCGCGACCCAGGCCTGCGCCCTGGCGATCGAGGCGAGCGCGACCCCGGTCGACCAGTGGCAGGGATTCATCGGCGACGAGACGCAGGCGGAGGTGCTCATGGTCGCCGGTGCCTCCGGCATGCTCGGCGCCACCACCCAGGCCCCGCTCCCGGGGTACGAGGACCTGCTCGAGGATGCGACCTCGGTGCACCAGGGGATCTCGCGGATCGACACCGAGATGATGACCGAGGGCCTCGACGGCCTGGTGGCCGCCTGTGAGGAGCGCGGCCTGCCCGACGGCGAGGTCGACGTCGCGGAGGAGTCCCGCGTCGCCTACGCGTGCGCCCTCGTGACGGCCGTGAGCGACGACGGTCGGTCCGCCGAGGAGTGGTTGACGATCGGTCCGGACGCGCCGGACGAGGACGCCGTCGTCATGGCACAGGTGGGGGGCTTCTCCGGAGTCATGGGCGGGATGAACGGCCACATGGTGCCGGGGCACGACGAGCTGTCGCGGGCGGCCGAGGGTGCGGTGCGCGGGCTCATGACGATTCACACCGAGGAGCTGGACGAGTCGGTCGACGCCGGCGCCGCGTACTGCGCGACCCTCTGACCCGACGCCGCCGGGGCGTCCGTGTCGGAGCCCGCCGCCCGCCGCAGGCGCAGCAGCCGCATGGCGTTGACGATGACGACGAGCACCGAGGCCTCGTGCACGAGCATCCCGATCGCCATCGTCACGCCTCCGGCGAAGACGCCGGCGAGCAGAGCGGCGACGGTGATCAGCGCGATCGCGATGTTCTGCCGCATGACGGACACCGTGCGCCTGGCCAGCCCGATCGCCTCGGGAAGCCGCAGGAGGTTGTCGCCCATGAGGGCGATGTCCGCGGTCTCGACGGCGACGGCCGAACCGGCCGCCCCCATGGCCACCCCGATGTCGGCGGTGGCCAGGGCGGGGGCGTCGTTGACGCCGTCGCCGACCATCGCGACCGTGTGCCCCTGCTCCTGCAGGTCGCGCACGGCGTCGAGCTTGTCCTCCGGCAGCAGGCCGGCGCGGACCTCGTCGACGCCGGTGGCCCGCCCGATCGCCTCGGCCACGAGCGGGGCGTCGCCGGTGAGCATGACGACCGTCTTCACGCCCGCCTCGTGCAGCTCGCGCACCATGCGGGCGGCGTCGGTGCGGACGCGGTCCGCGACGGCGACGACCCCGACGACGGCGTCGTCGACCGCGACGATCATCGGCGTGCGGCCGGCCGACGCGAGGCGGTCGGCCTCGGCCGCGGCCCCGACGGCGTCGGGGACGTGGAACTGCTCGAGCAGGGCGGCGTTGCCGATGAGCACCCGGCGGCCGCCGGTCCGTGCGGCGATGCCCTTGCCCGGGACGGGTTCGGTCGACTCGGGCAGGCCCGGGGTGCCGAGGTCCTGCTCCCGGGCGGCGTCGAGGATCGGCCGGGCGAGCGGGTGCTCGGAGCCGGCCTCGCCGCGGGCGGCCCAGGCGAGGATGTCGTCCTCGGACCAGTCCGGGTCCAGGGAGACGACGTCGGTCAGGTGCGGGGTGCCCTCGGTGAGGGTGCCGGTCTTGTCCACGGCGACGGCGTCGATCCGTGCGGAGGTCTCGAGGTACTCGCCGCCCTTGATGAGGATGCCGTCCCGGGCGGCGCGGCCGATGCCGGCGACGATGGCCACCGGGATCGAGATGACGAGAGCGCCCGGGCAGCCGATGACGAGCAGGGTCAGCGCGAGCACGACGTCGCCCGTGACGAGGCCGGCGAGCAGGGCGAGCACCATGATGCCCGGGGTGTACCAGCGGGAGAACCGGTCGATGAACGCGGCGGTCCGGGCCCGGGCGTCCTGGGCCTCCTCGACGCGGTGGATGATCCGGGCGAGCGTGGTGCCCGCGCCCACTCCGGTGGCCTCGACCTGGAGGAACCCGCTGCGCGAGATCGTGCCGGCGAAGACCTGGTCCCCCTCGGTCTTCTCGGCGGGGATCGACTCGCCGGTGATGGAGGCCTCGTCGAGCGCCCCGGTCCCGCCGACGACGATGCCGTCGACGGGCACCCTGGCGCCGTTCTTCACGAGCACGGTCTCGCCCGTGGCGACGGCGGCGGCCGGGACCTCGACCTGCTCGCCGTCGCGCAGGACGACGGCGACGTCGGGGGCCACGGCGACGAGCTCGGCCAGTGCCGAACGCGTCTTGTTCATCGTCCTCGCCTCGAGGGCGTGGCCGAGCGCGAACAGGAACGTCACCGCGGCCGCCTCCCAGACCTGACCGATGACCAGCGCGCCGGCGGCGGCGACGGTGACGAGCAGGTCGATGCCGATGGTGCGCACCATGAGGGCGCGGAGCGCCTTGACGGCGATCGGTGCGCCGGCTACGACCGCCGCGGCCGCCATGAGGATCCGGCCGGCGAGCAGCGAGCCGAGCGCGTACTCGGCGACGAAGGCGGTGGCGATGAGGACGCCGGCGGCGACAGGGACGCCCCAGGGGCCCCGCCACCGGCTGCGCATCGTGCTCATGTGAGTGTTCTCCTCCCCAGCGGTGCCGGGCGCCGTCAGAACGCCGAGAGCGTGGCCGTGTAGCCCGCCCTGGCGATCGCCGCGACGACGTCGTCGGTGGAGGTGAGCGCGGGGTCGTGGTCGACGACGACGCGTGCGGAGGTGAAGTGCACCGTCACGTTGTGAACGCCGGGCAGGCGGCCGACCTGCTTCTCGATCTTCGCCACGCACGAGGGGCACGAGAACCCCTCGGCGCGGAAGGTGGAACGGGTGGTGGGGGTGGTCGTCGTGGTCATGACTCGTGCCCTTCTCGTCGGTGCGGGTGCTGATGTCCCTCACCGTAGGAAGGCGCGCCCGAGGGCAACATGACGCGCGTCAATCAACCGCGAACGGCCCTTCCGGGCGGGGGAGACCGGTCGCCCACCCGGTCACGACCCGCTGCCGTGCGGGTCCTGGCCGCGGCCGCGGGATCGACGCCGGGCGCGCGGGTCAGGCGGCGTCGCGGACGGCGGCGAGCCGGTCGATGTCCGCCAGGGCGACCCAGCGGCGGCCCGACTCGACGAGGCCGTCCCGTCGCCAGCGGCTGAGCAGCCTGCTGACGGACTCGGTCGCCGAGCCGGTGAGCGCCGCGAGGTCCTCGCGGCCGAGCGGGGCCTGCAGGAGCGTCATCCCCTCCCAGGGTTCGCCGATCTTCTCGGCGAGGACGAGCAGGGCCGCGGCGAGCCGCTGCTCCAGCGGCGCCCCGGAGAGCAGGTGGACAGACTCGTGCGCCTCGGCGAGCCGCTGCCCGATCCGGTGGAGCGCGGCGACGGCGACTCGGGGGAGCTCGTCGACGAGCGCGGCGAACTGCTCGCTGCTCACGTGCAGGAGGCAGGTGAAGGTCAGCGCGCGGGCGTCGTCCGGGTAGGTGCCGACGCCGAGCGACGGCAGTGCCCCGAACGACTCGCCGGGTCCGTGCAGCCCGAGCAGGGTCTCGCGGCCGTCGATCGCGGTACGCGAGACGCGGCTGAGGCCGGCGGCGGGGATGAAGAGACGGTCGGCGGGATCGCCCGAGTGATAGATCGGCTCGCCCGCCGCGTAGTGCCGTGCGCGGAAGTGGGTGTCGACGGCGGCGAGCTCGGCGGGAGGGAGGCCGGTGAACAGCGGGTCGCGCCCGAGCACCGCGAGGCGGAGCTGCGGGGTGCAGGCGTGCGGGTCGATGACCGGCTCGGTGAGCGGGGTGTGTCGCCGCTCGGTCATGGCTCCTGCCCTTCGTGTCCGTCCCGGTGCCGTCCGCTCCGGTGGGCCCGTGGCCAGGATAGGAGCCCGATCAGGAGTTCTGGGCTCGTTGTCCCCGTGGTCCCGTCCGGATCCTCGGCTCTCGGCCCCACGCATCCCGACCCCCGGTCCTCGCTGCCGCGACCCCGCAGCTCTCGGCACCCCGCGGCCGGCGGTCTCCCTGCCGGGAGGCGCCTCTCACGGAGATGACAGGTCGCTCACGACGGTGTCCTCGGTGCCACAGATCGGGTCGGCACAGTAGAGGTCATCAAGGAGGACGGCCACAGGGCCCGTCCCGGGACCGGCCGCAGGGCCACGAGAGGACAGACCATGAGCAAGAAGATGTGGATCACCACCGGCACGCTGGCCGCGGCCGCGATCGTCGCCGGCAGCTCGGTGGCCATCGCCGACGGCGAGTCCGCGTCGGAGTCGGCCTCCGGCGGCGCGACCACGAGCGCGGACGGCCGCGAGCTGCGCGTGCTCCCGCAGCTCTCGACGCCGCTGCTCTCGGCCCCCTCGGCCGTGGACCCCGCGGACCCGCGGAGCAACACCTCCGCCGTCACCGCCCACTCGGCCGACCGCACCCCGAGCGCGCCGTCGACCGCCTCCCCGGTCTCGGCCCAGTCGCCGGTCTCCGCGCAGTCCCCGGTCTCGGCCCCGAGCCCCGTCTCGGCGCCCTCCCCGGTCTCGCCGGTCAGCCCGGTCTCCGCCCCGTCCGCGCCGAGCCCCGCTCCGGCGCCGCGCCAGCAGGCCCCCGCCCCCGCGCCGGCCCCCGCGCCCGTCCCGGCTCCCGCGCCGGCCCCGGCGCCCGTCCCCGCGCCGAACTACTCGGCCGACTCGGGCGTCTCGGCGGCCTCCGGGTGGTCCGCGGAGTCGGGGTGGTCGGCGGACTCCGGCGACTGACCGCGGCACCGACGGGCCGCCGGGGCTGAGCGAGCGCTCGGACCGACGACCCTCGGTGATCCCCACGGATCGGCGGCGACGTACCGGTTCGCTCCCCCCGGGCGAACCGCGAGGGCCCGTCCGGACCGACCATCAGGTCGATCCTGACGGGCCCTCGTCGTCGTGGCGTCCACGTGCAGACCGGCACACGGAGGAACGTCCGGAAGGACGGTCGAGGCTGACGACCTGGTGCCGACGCGCAGGCCCTCGACGGTCGGCCGTGCTCGTCCAGTCAGGCGTACTCGTGCGACCCGGCCCCGTGCGCGAGAGGTGCGTCCGGGCGCGACGCGCGCCTCCGGCGTCGGGCCTCGAGGAGAAGCGTGATCCCGAGGATCGACGCCCACAGCGGCAGCGGCCACAGGGTGAGGCGCTCGGGGATCGACCAGTTCCGGTCCATCGAGACGAGGGTGACCGTGACGATCGCGGAGCCGAGGCAGAACACCCCGATCCCGACCCCGAGCCCGCCGACCGTGCGCAGCACCCCGCTCTCACGGGCGAGCTGGAACGCCAGCAGGGTCGCGGCGGCCGGGGCGAAGAAGAAGATCGGCACGGAGACGAGCGAGTGCAGGTCGATGATCGTGTTGATCGGGACGAGCGCCGTGCCGATCGCGCTGAGCCCCGCGCAGACGAACAGCGCCCGGGTGACGGCGCGCAGCCGGGACGGCGGGAGCGCGGTGCTGACGAGCCACGCGCCGGTCGCGAGCAGGATGCCGAACGCGGCGAACGCGCCGTTCATCAGCGGGTGCCACGGCGAGCAGACCTCGACCCAGCCCCACCGGTAGGGGATCCACGCGCAGGCCGACGCGCCCAGGTCGGAGATCGTGTGGGTGAGGAAGGAGAACGGGGCGGTCACCCGCGAGGCGACGACGATCTCCACCAGCCAGTACAGCGGGAGGATCGTCCACAGGGCGGCGCCGAGCAGGGCGGCCCTGGGGATCGGTCGGGTGGGGGCGCCGGGCACCTGGTCTCCTCGTGCTCTCGCGCCGGACGGTGGTCGGCGACTCGTGGCGAATGCGAATGCGGTTGTCGGGACGGATGACGCCCGCGGCCGTGCTCGGTCCAGGTTCGTCGGCCCGCGGGTCGTGGTCAAACGACGGTCGCGGGAAGTTCAGCCCTGCTCGTCCGGCGTCGTGCTCGTCGTCGTGCCCGTTTCTGCGGTCGGGCCGTCCGGCCCCGGCAGGTAGGCGGTGTACTTCGCGTTCGACCCACGGGCGAGCTCGGCCGGGTACTTCGCGGCGTTCGCCTCGATCTTGGCCTCCCACGCCGCACCGAGGTCGAGCCCGAGGCTGTCGGCGGCCTGCACGAGGTAGGACAGGACGTCGGCGAGCTCGTCCCCGAGGGCGCGTGCGCCGTCGGGGGTCGCGGCGAGCGCGTGCAGCTCGTCGTCCGTGCGCCACTGCGTGAGCTCGGCCAGCTCGCCGACCTCGCCGACGAGGGCGAGGACGAGGTTGCGGGGGGAGTGGAACTGCGCCCAGTCCCGCTCGTCGGCGAAGGTCCGCAGGGAGTCGCGTACGTGCTCGAGGTCCATGAGGCCGTTCTACCGTGCCGGGCTGGTGCGGGGGTGGCGGCTACTCGAGCCCGTTCGCCCGCCGCGCCATGTGCTCGCGGATGCCGCGCAGGTGCCGGTCGACCATGCGTTCGATGCGCTCGTGGAGGTCGGAGGCCCCCGGCAGCGCGGCGGGGTGCGCGACGAAGGCCAGGTACATGGCGGTGCCCTCGACCGAGGCGATGAGGTCGGTCGCGTCCTCCTCCGTCGGCTGGTGCTCGCCCTCGGCCCGCTCGAGCAGCGTGACCGTCAGGTCGCGGATGCTCGCCCCGATCGTCTCCTGCCAGATCGTGTCGAAGACGTCGGGGTAGATCCGCGCCTCGATGTTGAGCCGGTAGAGCGCGGGTCCGAACGTGCCGCCGTACTGGGAGATCCGCCGGTTGGCGGCGAAGATCAGCAGGTCGCGCACGGTCGGGGCGTCGGCACCGTCCGCGTCCGGCGCGACGACCGTCACGTCGACGTGCTTGAGGGCGTCGATGAGGAGCGCCTGCTTGTCCGTCCACCGCAGGTAGATCGAGGACTTGCCCAGGCCCGCCTCCGCGGCCACGGCATCGAGCGAGAGTCCGGCCCAGCCGCGCTGGCCGAACAGCTCGAGCACCGCGGCGAACGCCTTGCGCTCGGCGTCGGCGTTGCGCGGCCGCCCGGGTCCGCGGCGCGGGGCCACGACGGGGGTCCGCCGCGCCATCCGCGCACGACCCGCGCGGGCCTCGCTCGGGTCGAAGTGGTACCCGCCGGGTGGCGGCAGGCGGTCGCCCGCGGCGAGCCACGGCTCGAACGGGCGGCCGGAGATCGTCGCCCGGCGTCGCGAGGGGCGGTTGTCCTCCGGGTGCGGGTCGAGCTCGGTCGGGGAGAGCGGCTCGCGCGTGGTCGGACGCGGAGGAGCAGAGGCGGCGGGTGGCGCCGGGGGAGGCTGCGTGGCGGGCGCGGTCGTGCGCGTCCACGGCAGGGGCCGGCGTCCGGGGGGAGTGCTCTGGTCGTCCATCGGGATCCTCGTTCTGCGCGGTCCCTCGGTCCGTCGGGGGCGCGCCTCGGTCAGGAGTGGGCCGCCGCCAACGCGAGCGTGAGGGCGAGGGTGAAGCGGGTCTCACGGTCCTCGGGCGACATGTCCCCCGAGTGGTCGAGCAGGTGGTCGGAGACCGTGAGGACGGCGAGGGCCTCGCGGCCGTGCTCGGCGGCCACGCCGTACAGGCCGGCGGCCTCCATCTCGACCGCCAGCGTGCCGTAGGACGCGAGCGCCTCGTTGAGCTCGGGGGCGTTGCCGTAGAAGTGGTCGCGGGAGACGATCGGAGCGACGTGCACCGGGGTGTCGCCGGCGTGCTCCTTCGAGGCCTCGACGGCGGCGGCGACGAGGTTGAAGCTCGCGATCGCGGAGAAGTGCAGGCCGGGCAGGCGAGGCACGTTGATGGCGGAGTCGGTGTGCGCGCCGAGGGCGACGACGACGTCCCCGACCTTCACGTGCCGGGCGAGGCCGCCGGCGGTGCCGACGCGGATGATCCGCTGGACGCCGAAGTGCTCGAACAGCTCGTTGGCGTACAGGACGGTCGAGGCCATGCCCATGCCCGAGGCCATGACCGAGAGCGGCTTGCCGTCGACCTCGCCGGTGAAGACCTTGTTCGCCCGCACGTCGGAGACCACGCGGGCCTCCGGCATGAGGAGCTCGGCGATGCGCGCGGCGCGGCGCGGGTCTCCGGGCAGAAGGACGGCGGGGGCGATGTCGCCGGGCTCGGCGGCGATGTGGGGCGTAGCCATGGGGGGAATCCTGACGTCGACGTCGACGCCGCAGGTGACGACGTCGTGTGAATGATCCCACGGATCGTCCCGTGCGTGGGTCGGTCGGACGCACGAACGCTCCCCCACCCGCGGGTGGGGGAGCGTTCGTCGTGCGTCTCTGACGCGTGAGGCGGGTCGGTCAGCGGCGGACGCCGAGGGTGTCGGAGCCGTCGCCGTCCCAGTCGCCGACGACGACCTCGTCGCCGGAGCGGCCGTAGTTCTGCTCGATGTCGGCCCAGCCGGACTCGAGCGAGTTGGAGACCAGGTAGAGGTTGCCGCGGCGCGTGGCGAACGTGTCCGCCCCGTCCCCGTCCCAGTCGCCGACGAGGACCTCGTCGGAGTCCCGGCCGTAGTCGAGCTCGGCATCCGCCCAGCCGGTCGTCAGGCTGTCGGAGACGAAGTAGCTGTTCCCGCGGCGCACGGCGAAGGTGTCCACGCCGTCGGCGTCGTAGTCGCCGACCAGCACCTGGTCGTCCGCGCGCCCGTAGTCGAGCTCGGCGTCCGCCCAGCCGGTCTCGTGGGAGTTCGTCAGGAAGTAGGAGTTCCCGCGGCGCACGGCGAAGGAGTCCGCCCCGTCGCCGTCCCAGTCGCCCACGAGCACGGTGTCGTTCGCGCGGCCGTAGCTCAGCTCGACCTCGGCGTTGCCGCCGTACAGGGAGTTCGACAGGTAGTAGGCGTTGCCCCGCCGCACGGCCAGGGTGTCGACGCCGTCGCCGTCCCAGTCGCCCGCGAGGACCGTGTCGCCCGGGCGGCCGAAGGAGAACTCGTGCTCGGCGCGGCCGTCCCACCCGTTGTTGAGGTAGAAGCCGCGGCCCGGGGTCGGGGGCGTCGGCTCACCCGGCTCCTCGGGCTCCTCCGGCTCCTCGGACTCGGCCCACAGCTCGTCGAGCAGGACCTGGCCGATGTCCGTGTTGTCGAGGTAGCTGCCGCGGACCGGGTCCTCGCCGGTGGCGCGGGCGTCGAACGCCTCGGAGCCGGCGCCGCGCGCGTAGAAGGGGACGAGCTGGTTCGAGTGACCCTCGCGGTGCCACTCGTGGTCCGGCATCTCGCCGGCGCCGTTGGAGAGCAGCGGCGTCCAGGTCTCGCCGGCGCCGGGACCGGTGATGTAGCCGGCCTCGTGATCGGCGGTGACGATCACCATCGTGTCGTCCCAGGAGCTGTTCTCGTCGACCCAGGTGGAGATGGCCTCGACGGTCTCGTTGAGGGTGATGGTCTCCTCGATGGCCCGGGCGGGCGCGTTGAGCTCGGAGGACCAGTCGATCGCGCCGCTCTCGACGGCGAGGAAGAAGCCCTCGTCGGAGGAGCTGTCGAGCACGTTGAGCGCGCCGAGCGTCATCTCGGACAGCGTCGGGACCGACTCGAGGAAGGGGTCGGTGAAGGGCGCGTCGCTGTCGCCGTCGCCGCGGGCCTCCTGGGTGGTGGTCCAGGCCTGGGCGAAGCCGACCACGTGGGTCGGCGGGGCGTCGGTCTCGGCGAGCTCCTGGAAGTCGGCGCGCTCCTCGATGAGCTGGAACGGGGTCTCGCCGTTCGCGAGGCGCGTCCAGGTCTCCTCGCTGATGTAGTTGTAGTCGGGGGCGTCGTAACGGTCACCGTTGTCGTCGTACCAAGGGTGGCCCGAGCCCATGACCACGTTGAGGCCGCTCTCGTCGACCAGCAGGTCGGAGACGGCGAGGTAGTCGAGGCGGCTCTCGTTGTGGACCGCGAACGACGCCGTCGTCGGGTGGGGGACGACCACGTTGGTGACGACGCCCGTGGCGCGCCCCTGGGCCTGGGCCCGCTCGACCACGTTCTCGATCGGCTGCCCCTCGGGGTCGATGCCGACGGCCTGGTTGGTCGTCTTGACGCCGGTCGCCATCGCGGTGGCGGCGGCGGCCGAGTCGGTGGACGCGGCGGCGACGGACTCCTCGAGGCTGCCCCACATGATGTCGGGGTCGTAGGAACCACCGTCGGAGTAGGTGCTCATGCCGTGCTGGACGGGCCAGCTCTCGTAGACCTGGGTGGGGGTGTCGCCGTCGACGTCCTCGACGGTGCCCGTGGCCGGGTCGACCGCCACCTGGTAGCGGCTCTGGTCGGCCTCGAACATCGAGGCCATGTCGATGTGGTTGTAGCCCATGCCGTCCCCGACGACGACGATGACGTTCTCGGGAGCGCCGTCCGCCCCGCCGCCGATCGTGGTGACGTCGGGGGCCGCCGGGGCCCCGCCGGCGGTCTCGTCGGTCGACGGCGTCCCGTCGGCCGGCTCGTCAGCGACCGCGGGGGTGGCGAGGGCCGAGAGGACGACGGCGCCGGCGGCCGCGAGCCCGAGGCCGGAGAGCCGTCGTCGGCTCCGAAGCGTGTGCATGCGTGATCTCCTTCGAGGGGACAGGTGTGTGACGCCGTCCACTGGGTTGGGGAACGAGGGGGCCGGACGGCGCGGCGACGGTACGGAGGGGAACCGTCCGCGGGGCGATGAGCGGGCGAACAGCAGCCGTCGGGGCAGTGAATGGGCAGGTCCCACATGTGAGCGGAGTGCACGGGTCGCGAGGTGTTCGGTCGAGGGACGCGCGAGGGACGCGTGCCGGACACATGGGCTTCCTAGCGTCCGGCGCGTCCGAAACCAGCCAGACGAAGGGGACGTCTCCATGGCTACCACCACCCACCGCACCGATCTTTCGCTCGCCGGACGGCGCGCACGGGCGCTCGCCGCCCTCGCCGTCGCCACCACGGCGGCCGGAGCCGTCGTCGCGCTCCCGTCCGCCGCGGACGAGCCGACGGTACCCGCGGACGAGCCGACGGCCGCCGGCTCCTCGAACACCCCGGGAGCTGCCACCGACGGCCCGACCGCGGACTCCGAGCAGGTCGAGATCGAGCGGACGGCGGCGAGCGAGCTCGCCGACGGTGTCCGGCAGGAGACCTTCCGCGTGACGACCCCGGAGGGCGCGTCGACCGCCACCCTCCTGGCCGTCGACCTCGACGAGGCGGAGACGGACCTGCTCACCGGCCCGACGATCACCACGCCCCAGCGGCTCGACGACATGGCCGGGGCCGCGGGAGCGATCGCCGCCGTCAACGGCGACTTCTTCCAGAACACGGTCGACGCCACCCACGGCGACATCTCCGCCACGTTCGCGGCGGTCGGCGTCGAGATCCGAGACGGCGAGATCCGCCAGTCCGCGGTCCCGTACGCGCAGCGCCACGGCGAGGGGCTCGACCGGGAGTGGAACGACGGCGACGAGGTCGTCGGGGTCACGCGCTCGGGCCACGGGGTCGTCACCGACGTCTCGCTCGACGCCTTCGTCACCGCCCGCGGGCAGGGCCGGATCGACGTCGACGGGCTCAACCAGTACGGGATGGCCACGGACGAGATCACGATCTTCGACGCGCGCTGGGGCGACACGTGGGGCGACGACACCCGCGCACGCGCCGCGTGCGGCGACGAGGTCGACCGTGGCTCGCTGTGCACGGACGACGTCCTCGAGGTCCTCGTCGAGGACGGTCGCGTGGTTGAGCTCTCCGACGAGGCCGGCGGCACCGGGGCCCTCGGCGACGGCCAGCAGGTCCTGCTCGGCCGCGAGGACGGCGCCGACGAGCTGCGCGCCCTCGAGGTCGGGGACCGCGTCAACACGCACGTGCGCTCGCGCTCGGACGCCCCGGGCCGCCTCGACTGGGCGATCGGGGGCGCCGTCGTTGTCCGCGACGGCGTCGTCGGCGAGATCCCCGAGCGTCCCCTCAACCCGCGCACCCTCGCGGGTGTCTCGCGGGACGGCGGGACGCTCCACCTCGTCTCCGTCGACGGTCGGAACCCCGACAGCGTCGGCATCTCCACCCGCGACGCCGCCGTGCTGATGGACGAGCTCGGCTCCGACGACGCGGTCCTGCTCGACGGCGGCGGGTCGACGACCATGATCGGCCGCCCCGACCTCGACTCCGAGTTCTCCCTGCTCAGCCGCAGCCGCGAGGCCGGCATCGAGGTCCTGCGCGAGGTGCCCAACGGCATCGGCGTCTTCCCGGGCTGACCGGGCCGGGGACGCCACGACGGCGGGTGCGCCGGACCTCGGTCCGGCGCACCCGCCGTCGTCGTCGTGCCTGGTCCTTTGATCGTTCGGGCTCGCCCCCTCGGGGGCGACGGCAGCTCAGGCGGCCGAGCCCCGCGCGAGCCGCTCGTTCGCGATCCGCGTGCCCGCCACCAGCGAGTCGAGCTTGGCCCACGCGATCTCCTCGTGGACGCGCCCGCCGAGCCCGCAGTCCGTCGACGCCCACACGCGCTCGGGCCCGACGAGTCGCGCGAACCGCTCGACCCGGTCCGCCACGAGCTCGGGGTGCTCGAGCACGTTGGTCGCGTGGGAGACGATCCCGGGCACGAGGACCTTGTCCTCGGGCAGCGTGAGGTCCTCCCACACGCGCCACTCGTGCTCGTGGCGCACGTTGGCGGCCTCGAACGAGTAGGCGGCGGCGTTCACCGTCAGCATCGTCGGCGCGATGTCCGCGAGCGGCAGGTCGGTCGCGTGCGGGCCGTGCCAGGAGCCCCAGCACAGGTGGAAGCGCACGCGCTCGGTCGGCAGGCCCTCGAGGGCGCGGTTGAGCGCCGCGACGCGCTTCTCGGTGAAGGCCACGTAGTCGCCCACCGCGGGCTCGGGGGTGATCTGGTCGAAGTTCTCCGCCACCGACGGGTCGTCGATCTGGAGCCACAGCCCGGCGTCGAGGATCGCCTTGTACTCCTCGTGCAGGACGCGCGCCCAGGCGTCGAGGTAGGCGTCCTCGTCGCCGTAGTGCCGGTCGGTGATGCGGCTGGCCGAGCCGGGGGAGAGGGCCGTGACGAACCCGGTCTCCGGTCCGCGGCCGGCGGCGGCGAGCGCGGCCACGAGATGGTCGGCGTCGGCGCGCACCGCGTCGGCGCCCTCGTACGTGAGGTCCCCGGTGACGACCGGGAAGGGCCGCGGCTTGTCCCCGCCCGTCCAGATCCCCGAGGTGGGGTCGGAGTACGCGCCGGCGAACAGCGCGCGGTCGCGGCGGTGGAGGAACCCGGTGAGGCGGACGTCGCCGGGGGAGGAGAGGTGGCTGTCGACGGCCCACGACTGATCGTCCGGGTCGATGCTCAGGCCGCCGGTGCGCCCGAACGAGTAGGACCACCACGCCCCGTAGTCGACCGACTCGGTCATGAGCTTGCCGTACTCGCCGTCGTTCACGAGGTCGAGCCCCGCCTCGGCCTGGCGCGCGACGACCCCGGCCACCTCGGTCTCCAGCAGCTGCGTGAGCTCGTCCTGGCCGATCCGCTCCTCGGCCCGCGCGGCGTTGGCCTCGATGAGCGCCGGGGTGCGGGGCAGGGAGCCGGCGTGGGTGGTGCGGACCTTCGACATGGTGGCCTCTCGGTTCGGGGACGGCGTGGACAGGGAGACGAGCGCACGACGACGACGCGCGGACCGCTCCCGGCGACCACTGTGGCACCGCGCCCGCGGCCCTCGCGCGCCGCCCCGGCGCGGTCCACATCGCGGGACACGAGCGGCCGGGTGTGCGACCAGGACGTGCCCGCGCCCGCCCGTCACTACGCTGACCGCGTGAGCGACGAGCAGCCAGGGACCTCCGTGGCGGTGGGCGAGTACCGCCCGCTGTGGCACGCGCTGCGCGAGCGGCGCAACTCGGACGCCGCCGCGCTCGTCCTCGACGATCCGGGCCTGCGCCGGCGAGTGACGTGGCGGGAGCTGGCGGACGACGTCGAGATGCTGGCCCTGGGCCTGAGCGACGTCGGCGTGCGGCCGGGCCAGCGGGTCGGCGTCTCCGTCCCGCCCGGGATCGAGCTCACCCTCAGCCTGTTCGCGGTCCTGCGGGTCGGCGCCGTCGCCGTCCTCGCCGACCCGAGGCTCGGAGCCCGCGGCCTCGACCGGGCGCTGCGCGGGGCCGAGCTCGACCACCTGCTCGGCACGCCGGTGGCGGCGCGCGCGGCGCGGGTGCGTGGGTGGACCGCCAACCGGTACCTCGTGCGCACCCCGTTCGAGCGGGTGATCACCGCCAACGAGCGCCGCCTCCTCGGCCTGCGCGGCGTGTTCCTCGAGATCCTCGACCACGGGCGCGAGCTCGTCGCCGGCGGGGTCGCCCTGCCGGCCGAGCCCGACCCGGACGACGACGCGCTCGTCGTCTTCCAGGCCGCCGGGTCGCTGCGGCCCAACGGTGTCGTGTACACGCACCGCACCCTGTCCGCGATGTGCCGGGCGGCCACCCATGTCGCGCCGATCGACCACACGCACGGCCTCGTGGCCGGCTTCGCCCCGGCCGCGCTGCTCGCCCTCGCCGTCGGCGCCCCCACCGTCATCCCGGGCGACGGCCGCCCCGGCGCCCTCACCGCGCCGCAGCTCGCCCGCGCCGCACGCCGCGTCCCCTCGCCGACGCTCGCCGTCAGCCCCGCCGGTCTCGCCTCCGTGGTCGGGACGGCCGGGCGCCTGAGCCCGGACGAGCGCGACGCGCTCACCCGGCTGCGCAGGGTCGTCGTCGGCGGTGCGCCCGTGACGGCGGAGGAGCTCTCCCGCGCCTCCCAGCTCCTCGGCGGCCCCGAGATGCACGCGCCGTACGGGATGGCGGGGCTGCTGCCGTTCACCGACCTCACGCTGCCCGACCTGCGAGCGGCGGCGGCCTCGACCGCACGCGGCGCCGGCGGCGGCACCTGCGTGGGGCGGCCGGTCCCGGGGGCCGAGGTCGCGGTCGTCCCGCTCGACCACCTCGGTGCTCCCGCGGGGGGACCGGTCACCACCCCGGGCGTCACCGGCGAGGTGGTCGGCACCGCCCCGCACCTGCGCGACCGCTACCTCCTGCCCGCCGCCGAGCAGGCGCGCGCCCAGATGCTCACGGGGTGGCACCGGACCGGGGACCTCGGACACCTCGACGTCGAGGGCCGGCTCTGGCTCGAGGGGCGGGTGGGGAACGAGATCACCACGCCCGACGGCGTCGTCACGCCCGTCGCCCTCGAGGTCGCGCTGAGGTCGATCCCCGGCGTGGTGGCGGCGTGCGTCGTCGGCGTCGGACCGCGCGGCGCGCAGGACGTGGTCGCCGTGCTGCAGACCGACCCCCGGAGCCACCGCGGTGCCCGGGCGGCGGCCTCGCGGGCGCCGAAGGGCCTCATCGCCGCGGCGCGCGCCGCCGTGGCCGGACTCCTGCCGGGGTCCGCGTCGCTCGACGCCGTCCTGCGCATGCCGGTGATTCCCGTCGACGTCCGCTACGGCGCGCAGGTCCAGCGCGCGGCCGTCGCGCACCGTGCCCGGGTGGTCCTCGGCCGAACTACCCTGGGGGCGTGAGCAGCGAGCAGCCGGGCGGAACCGCGGCGACCCCGACGGGCGAGGTCGCGGAGACCCGGAGCCCCACCGCCGCGGACGCACCGGCCGCCCCGCGCCCGCCGAAGTCGGCCCGCGTCATGTTCCTCACGGCGATCCTTGCCCTCGAGGCGTTCGTCATGCTCTTCGCCACCCTGGTCGCGCACGGACTGCGGGCCGCCCCGCTGCCGTGGGTGTGGGGCGTGGGGATGACCGCGATGGTGCTCTGCCTGGTCGGCGCCGGGCTCGTGCGGAAGTACCCGCGCGAGGTGGGCGTCCTCGGCTGGCTCATCCAGCTGGGCCTGGCCGCCGTCGCGATCGTCGTGCCGCTCATGCTCGTGCTCGCGGTCGTGTTCGCCCTCATCTGGCTCATCGCGCTGCGCACGGGCGCGGACATCGACTCCGACCGGCGGGACCGCTACGCCGCCGAGCTGGAGCACCACCGCCTGGCGTCGTCGTCGGCCACCCCGTCCGCCTGACCGGCCCGGGCCGACCCGCCCGACCTGACCCGCCCGACCCACCCGCCCGTCCTGGCCCACCGGCCGGACGGGCCGCGCGGACCAGCCCCGACGCGCCACTAGGCTGCCGCCATGACCTCCCCGCTCGAGCGCACCCTCGTCCTCGTCAAGCCCGACGGCGTCGCCCGCCACCTCACCGGCGAGATCCTGCGCCGCATCGAGGCCAAGGGCTACACGATCACCGACCTGCGGATGCTCACCCCCGAGCGCTCCCTCCTCGAGCAGCACTACGCCGAGCACGCCGAGCGGCCGTTCTTCGCCGGCCTGGTGGAGTTCATGGGCTCGGGGCCGGTGGCGGCCGCCGTCGTCGAGGGCCGCAGGGTCATCGAGGGCGTGCGCAGCATCGTCGGCGCCACCGACCCGACCGTCGCCGCACCCGGCTCGATCCGCGGCGACCTCGGCCACGAGGGTGAGGGCAAGGTCATCGAGAACCTCGTCCACGCCTCTGACTCGGTCGAGAGCGCCGAGCGCGAGATCGGCCTCTGGTTCGCCCCGACCAGCTGACGAGTGAGCGGGAACCCGGCTGCCGGGCGGAAGTCCGCTCACTCGCCGGGAGGAAGTCCGCTCACTCGCCGATGGGGGCGGGGACGGGCCGGGTTCCGCGGGATCGCCGCCCTCCTGACCTAGGCTCGCGGGCGTGTATCTCAAGACGCTGACCATGCGGGGCTTCAAGTCCTTCGCGTCGGCGACGACCCTCCACCTCGAGCCCGGCATCACGTGCGTGGTCGGGCCGAACGGGTCGGGCAAGTCCAACGTCGTCGACGCCCTCAGCTGGGTGATGGGCGAGCAGGGCGCGAAGTCCCTGCGCGGCGGCTCGATGCAGGACGTGATCTTCGCCGGCACCACGGGCCGCGCCCCGCTCGGCCGCGCCGAGGTCTCCCTGACGATCGACAACACCGACGGCGTGCTGCCCATCGAGTACACCGAGGTGACGATCAGCCGCACCCTGTTCCGCTCGGGCGGCTCGGAGTACCAGATCAACGGCGAGTCCTGCCGCCTCCTCGACATCCAGGAGCTCCTGTCCGACACGGGCATGGGCAAGGAGATGCACGTCATCGTCGGGCAGGGGCGGCTCGACTCCGTCCTCCAGGCCACCGCCGAGGACCGCCGCGGATTCATCGAGGAGGCCGCCGGGGTCCTCAAGCACCGCCGCCGCAAGGAGAAGGCGCTGCGCAAGCTCGAGGCCACGGCCGCGAACCTCGCCCGCCTCCAGGACCTCACCGCCGAGATCCGCCGCCAGCTCGGCCCGCTCGCCCGCCAGGCCGACGTCGCCCGCCGCGCCCAGGTGGTCCAGATCGACCTGCGCGACGCCCGCGCCCGGCTGCTCGCCGACGACCTCGCCCAGCTCCGCGCCGCCGCCGACTCGGCGAGCACCGACACCGCCGCGATCGCCGCCCGCCTCGCCGAGGTCGAGGGGGAGCAGGACGTCGCACGACGCTCGCTCGCCGCCCTCGAGCAGGCCGCCGCCGAGGCCGCGCCCCGCCTCGGCGCCGCCACCGACACCTGGTACCGCCTCTCCGGCGTCCGCGAACGCCTGCGCGCGCTCACCGACGTCGCGAGCGAGCGGGTCCGCCTCCTCGGCGGGACCGGGGACGGGTCCGACGACGACGAACAGCCGGCCGCGGCGGGTGAGCGCCGTGAGGACGCGCGGGACCCGGACGTGCTCCAGGCACGGGCCGAGCAGGCGCGCGCGGCGGAGGCGGAGCTGGCCGTCGAGCTGGAGGCTGCCCGGCAGACCCTCGCCGGCGCCGAGGCCGCGCGCACCGAGGCCGAGACCGCCGAGCGTGCGGCCGAGCACGCGCTCGCCGCCGTCCACCGCGCCGTCGCCGACCGTCGCGAGGGGCTGGCCCGCCTCACCGGTCAGGTCGCCGAGCGCCGCTCCCGCCTCGAGGCCGCGCAGGCCGAGCTCGACCGCCTGCACGACGCCGAGGCCGCCGCGCGAACGCGCGCCGAGGAGGCGCAGCGCGAGTTCGACCGGCTCGAGCGGGACGTCGCCGGGGCGGAGACCGGCGAGGAGGACCTCGACGCCGCCTACGAACAGGCCGCGGACCGACTCGCGGAGGCGGAGGGCGAGACCGAGCGGCTCGCCGAGGAGCTGCGCGCCGCCGAGGCCGACCGCTCGTCCGCCCAGGCCCGCGCCGAGGCCCTCGCGCTCGGGCTCGCCGCCTCCGATGCCGCCCCCGGCGGGGAGGTCGAGGGCCTGCTCGGCCCGCTGCCCGAGCACCTCGAGGTCGAGGGCGAGTGGGCCGACGCCGTCGCGGCCGCCCTCGGTCCGTTGGCCGCCGCCCACGTGGTCGCCTCCCTCGACGCCGCCGTCACCGCGCTGCGCGACGCGCGCGAGCAGGAGGCCGGCAAGCTGCGCCTCGTCGTCGCGGCCGACCCGGACGCCACGGCCCCCGAGACGGTGGGCGAGCTGCCCGACGGCGTCGTCGCCGCGGCCTCCGTCGTCACCGCCCGCACCGAGGTGGCCGTCACGCTCGCCCGGCTCCTCGGGCGCACAGTCCTCGCCGAGGACCTCACGTCGGCCCGCGCCGCCGTCGCCGCCCGCCCCGAGCTGACCGCGGTGACCAGGGACGGCGACGTGGTCGGGGCCGCGGCCGTGTCCGGCGGCAGCGGCGACGAGTCCTCCGTCCTCAGCCTGCACGCCGCCCACGAGCAGGCGCTCGCCGACGCCGACGCCGCCGCCCGCCGCGCCGAGGTCACCCGGTTCGCGCTCGGCCCCGCTGGCGAGGAGGTCGAGGCCGCCCGGGAGCAGGCGAACGCCGCCCTCGACGCCCTGCACGCCTCGGACGCCGAGCTGTCCGCCGTCACCGAGCGCCTCGGCCGGCTGCGCCAGACGATCCGGGACTCCGGGGTCGAGATCGAGCGGGCCGGGCCCGCGCGCGAGCAGGCGGAGACCGCGCTCGTCGAGCACCGCGAGGTCCTCACCGAGCTCGGCGAGCGCCTCGAGCTGGCCGGCCGCGAGCCCGAGGAGGCGGAGGCGGACCTCGAGCGGGCCACGACCGAGCGGGACGCCGCCACCACGGCCGCCCGCGAGGCCCGGTCCGCCGAGACCGACACGCGCCTGTCCCTGCGCACCGTCGAGGAGCGGGTCGGCGCGCTCGCCGGCCGGGCCGCCTCCCTCGAGGCCGCCGCCCGCACCGAGCGGGCCGCCCGCGCCGCGGCCGCCGACCGGGCCGCGCGCCGCCGCCGGCAGGCCGCCGTCGCCGCCGAGGTGGTCGAGCGGGCGCAGGAGGGCGTCGCCGCCGCGGACCGGGCCGTCGGCGAGGCCGCCGCGCGCCGCGCCGAGGCGGAGGCCGAGCGGGAGGACCGCGAGAAGGCGACCACCGCGGTGCGCACCCAGCTCGCGGAGCTCGACAGGACGCTGGTCGGGCTGCGCGACGCCGCCCACCGCGAGGAGCTCGCCCGCACCGAGCACACGATGCGGGTGCGCCAGGTCGAGGAGCGCTCCGTCGAGGAGCTCGGCCTCGACCCGGAGGTGCTCCTCGACGAGTTCGGCCCGCACGTGCCGGTGCCGTCCACCGACCCGGTCGCCGACGGCGAGGAGCCCCCCGAGCCGCGGCCGTACCTGCGGGCCGAGCAGGAGAAGCGGCTCGCCCGGGCCGAGAAGGACCTCGCCCGCCTCGGCAAGGTCAACCCCCTCGCGCTCGAGGAGCACGCCGCCCTCGAGGAGCGCCACCAGTTCCTCACCGAGCAGCTGACCGACCTGACGAAGTCACGCGAGGACCTCCTGCAGATCGTGCGGGACATCGACACCCGGGTCGAGGAGGTCTTCACCGCCGCGTTCCACGACACGGCGGCGCAGTTCGAGGTCGTCTTCCCCCGCCTGTTCCCCGGCGGCGAGGGACGGCTCGTCCTCACCGACCCGGACGACATGCTCACCACCGGCATCGAGATCGAGGCGCGGCCCGCCGGCAAGAAGGTCAAGCGGCTGTCGCTGCTCTCCGGCGGCGAGCGCTCGCTCACGGCGGTCGCCCTGCTCGTGGCGATCTTCACCGCCCGCCCGAGCCCGTTCTACGTGATGGACGAGGTCGAGGCCGCGCTCGACGACGTCAACCTCGGGCGCCTCATCGAGATCTTCGCCGAGCTGCGCGCGTCCTCCCAGCTCATCGTCATCACGCACCAGAAGCGCACGATGGAGGTGGCCGATGCCCTGTACGGCGTCACCATGCGCGGCGGCCTCTCGACCGTCATCTCCCAGCGCATCGAGCGCGCCGACGCCTCCGCCTGAACGACCGGTCGGACTCGCCGACACCGACCTCCAGACCCTGCGACACTGGGCCCGTGGACACGCTGCAGATCGTTCTTCTCGTCGTCGGAGTCCTTCTCGTCGTCGGGGTCGTCGCCGGGCTCTTCCTCGCCCCCTCGCGCCGCAGGCGCGACGACACCCTGCCGCCGGGGGAGTCGAGCCCGTACCCCGGGGGTGAGGAACCGGCGTCGGGCGCGTCGGCGGCGCCGACCGCCGTCATCGACGAGGACCGCCCCGGCGGGACCGACGTCGCCGAGCCGGGCGTCGCGGAGCCCGAGGTCGCCGAGCCGGCCGCCCCCACCCTCGAGCAGCCCGAGACCGTCCCGTCGCGCCTCCAGCGCCTGCGCGCCCGCCTCGCGCGGTCCGGCTCGTTCGGCCAGGCGATCCTCGCGATCCTCTCGCGGGACACGCTCACCGAGGACGACTGGGAGGAGCTCGAGGAGACGCTGCTCGTCGCCGACGTCGGGATCGGCCCCACCACCGAGCTCATCGACACCCTGCGCACCGAGGCCAAGGTCACCGGCGCGAGCGACGCCGGCGCGGTGCGCGACATCCTGCGCCGCGAGCTCCTCGAGTTCGTCGGCCCCGACGCGGACCGCACGCTCGACCTCAGCCCCGTCGTCGGCGACGACGGCGCGCCCCACCCCGCGACCGTCCTCGTGGTCGGCGTCAACGGCACGGGCAAGACGACGACGATCGGCAAGCTCGCGCGCGTGCTCGTCGCCGAGGGGCACTCGGTGGTCCTCGGTGCCGCGGACACCTTCCGCGCCGCCGCCGCCGAGCAGCTGTCCACGTGGGGCGAGCACGTCGGTGTCCCGGTCGTCCGCTCCGAGACCGAGGGGGCCGACCCGGCGTCCGTCGCGTTCGAGGCCGTCAGGAGCGGTCGCGAGCAGGGCGCGGACGTCGTCGTCGTCGACACCGCCGGACGCCTGCAGAACAAGGCGGGTCTGATGGAGGAGCTGGGGAAGATCAAGCGCGTGATGTCGCGTCAGGCGCCGGTGCGCGAGGTCCTCCTCGTCCTCGACGCCACGACCGGCCAGAACGGCATGCAGCAGGCGAAGATCTTCTCCGAGGCCGTGTCGGTGACCGGCATCGTGCTCACCAAGCTCGACGGGACCGCGAAGGGCGGCATCGTCGTCACCGTGCAGCGCGAGCTCGGCGTCCCCGTGAAGTACGTCGGCCTCGGCGAGGGCCCCGACGACCTCGCGCCGTTCGTCCCGGAGGACTTCGTCGACTCGCTCCTGGGCTGACGCTCCCGCCCGCACCTTCCGCTCAGCCTCCCGGCGCCGTCACGTGATCGTCACGTGGCGGCGCCGACCCCTTGCCGACCCCCGTTCCTCGCCGTACAGTTTTCTGTACAGGAGGTCGCGATGAAGACGATGAGCTACACCGAGTCACGGGCGCGCTACGCCGAGGTGCTCGACGGCGTGACGAACGACCGCGAGGAGGTCGTCGTCACGCGCGCCGGGCACGAGTCGGTCGTCATCGTGTCCCTCGCCGACTACGAGTCGCTGCGGGAGACGGCCTACCTCATGCGCTCGCCGGCGAACGCGCGGCGCCTGCTCGACGCCATGGAGCGCCTCGAGTCCGGGGGCGGAGAGGTGCACGAGCTGACCGAGGACGCCTGACGTGCCGTTCGTCTGGGACGAGAACGCCTGGCAGGACTACCTGTGGTGGCAGGCGCAGGACCGCAAGGTCCTCAAGCGGATCAACCTGCTGCTGGCCGACGTGCGGCGCAACGGCAACGACGGCATCGGCAAGCCAGAGCCCCTCAAGCACGACTTCGCCGGGTACTGGTCGCGCCGCATCACCGACGAGCACCGGCTGGTCTACAAGGTCGTCGGCGACGACGTCCGCATCGCCTCCTGCCGCTACCACTACGGCTGACGCTCCCTCTCGCACCTTCCGCTCAGCCTCCCGGCGCCGTCACGTGATCGTCACGTGGCGGCGCCGCCGGTTACACGGCCGAAACCTCCTGCGCGGCCGCGCGACACACGCGCTCGGCACAGTCCCTCCCAGACCGGCCGACGGTGCCGGCGAGGAGGAGACATGACCCCATTGATCGCGTCGTCGGCGCCCCCGACGCTCGACACCGGCGCCACGGCCTGGATGCTGATGTCCGCCACGCTCGTGCTCATGATGACCGTGCCGGCTCTCGCCCTGTTCTACGGCGGCATGACCCGCTCGCGCGGCGTGCTCAACATGATGATGATGAGCTTCGGCGTCATCGCCGTGGTCGGCGTGATCTACCCGCTGTGGGGGTACTCGACGAGCTACGGCTCCTCGTTCGCCGGCCTGTTCGGCAACCCGCTCGACGGGTTCGCCCTCGAGGGTCTCGTCACCGCCGCGGACGGCACGTTCCTCCTCGACGACGTCGGGGTTCCCGTGTACGTGGGCGTCGCGTTCCAGTCCACGTTCGCGATCATCACGACCGCACTGGTCTCCGGCGCGATCGCCGAGCGCGTGCGCTACGCGACCTGGCTCGTGTTCGCCGCCGCCTGGGTGACGCTGTCCTACTTCCCGATGGCCCACATGGTGTGGGGCGGCGGGCTGCTGTCCGGCGACGGCCCGCTCGCCGGGATCGCCGAGCCGATCGACTTCGCCGGAGGCACGGTCGTCCACATCAACGCCGGGATCGCCGGGCTCGTGCTCGCGCTCGTCGTCGGCAGCCGGGCAGGCTTCGGCCGGCGCCCCATGCCGCCGCACAACCTGCCGCTCGTCATGGTCGGCGCCGCCCTGCTGTGGGTGGGCTGGTTCGGGTTCAACGCCGGGTCGGCGTTCACCGCCGACGGCGTCGCGGGTCTCGCGTGGGTCAACACGACCTCCGCGACCGCCGCCGCGATCCTCGGCTGGCTCGTCACGGAGAAGATCCGCGACGGCCGGATGACGTCGCTGGGAGCGGCCTCGGGAACGGTCGCCGGGCTCGTGGCGATCACGCCGGCCGCGGGAGCGCTCACCCCGGTCACGTCGATCGTCCTCGGCGTGATCGCCGGCGCCCTGTGCGCGCTCGCGGTGAGCCTGAAGTACCGCTGGCGGTTCGACGACTCCCTCGACGTCGTCGGCGTCCACCTCGTCGGAGGGCTCGTCGGCACCGTCCTCATCGGGTTCCTCGCCGACGACGGCGGACTGCTCACGGGCGGAGGACTCGCTCTCCTGGCGGTTCAGACGCTCGTCGCGGCGCTCGCCGTGATCTACTCGGGGCTCGTCACGCTGATCATCGCCCTGGTCCTCAGGGCGACCATGGGGTGGCGCATCAGCGAGGACGAGGAGACTGCCGGCATCGACACCGCCCAGCACGCGGAGAGCGCGTACGAGGGCATCGGCACCGGCCGCCTGCTCACCGGATCGGAGAAGTGAGGACCGCCATGAAGCTCATCACCGCCATCGTCCAGCCCTTCCGGCTCGAGGACATCAAGGCCGCCCTCGAGTCCGCCGGGGTCACCGGCATGACCGTCTCGGACGCCAACGGGTTCGGCCGCCAGCACGGCCACACCGAGGTCTACCGCGGCGCCGAGTACGAGGTCCGGCTCGTGCCCAAGGTCCGCATCGAGGTCCTCGTCGACGACGCGGAGGCGAGCAAGGTCCTCGACGCCGTCGTCAGCGCCGCGCACACCGGCCGCATCGGCGACGGCAAGGTCTGGGTGTCCGACGTCGGCGAGGTCGTCCGCGTCCGCACCGGCGAGCGCGGCTCCGAGGCCATCTAGCCGCGACGTCTCCCGGGCCCCCGTCCGTCTGCGTCACAGCCGGCGGGCGGGGGCTCGTGCCGTCTGCAGGGCCAGGGTCGGAACCTGAGTTGCGCCCGGCGCCTCGGCCACCGACCGGCCACCCGGCCGACGGGCGAGGGCGAGGCACACCACGGCCGCGTCGTCGTCCCCGTTGTTACCCTTGCGGGCAACGACCTGACCGCGCGCGCCGTCCCGAGCCGAGAATCCGGCTCCGCCGCAGCGCCCCGACCGACGAAGGACCTACGTGTTCGCCTCCCTCTCCGACCGGATCACCGGCGCCTTCAAGGGCCTGCGCGGGAAGGGGCGACTCTCCGAGGAGGACGTCGCCACCACCGTCCGGGAGATCCGGCGGGCCCTGCTCGAGGCCGACGTCGCGCTCCCGGTCGTCCGGGAGTTCACCGGTCGGATCCGCGAGCGCGCCACGGGGGCCGACCTGTCCAAGGCTCTCAACCCGGGCCAGCAGGTCATCAAGATCGTCCACGAGGAGCTCGTCGAGGTCCTCGGCGGCGAGTCCCGCGACCTCTTCATCGCCAAGCACCCGCCGACGGTCATCATGCTCGCCGGCCTCCAGGGCGCCGGAAAGACGACCCTGGCCGGCAAGCTCGGCAAGTGGCTGCGCGAGCAGGGCCACACCCCGCTGCTCGTCGCCTCCGACCTCCAGCGGCCCAACGCCGTCACCCAGCTCCAGATCGTCGGCGAGCGCGCCGGCGTGTCCGTGTGGGCGCCGGAGCCGGGCAACGGTGTCGGTGACCCGGTCGAGGTCGCCCGCTCGGGCCTCGAGCGCGCCCGGCAGGCCATGCACTCGGTCGTCATCGTCGACACCGCGGGCCGCCTCGGTGTGGACGAGGAGATGATGCGGCAGGCCGCGAACATCCGCGACGCGGTCCAGCCGCACGAGACCCTGTTCGTCCTCGACGCGATGATCGGCCAGGACGCCGTCACCACCGCGAACGCGTTCGCCGAGGGGGTCGGCTTCACCGGCGTCGTCCTGTCCAAGCTCGACGGCGACGCGCGCGGTGGCGCCGCCCTGTCCGTCCGCGGTGTCACGGGCGTGCCGGTCCTGTTCGCCTCGACCGGTGAGAAGCTCGAGGACTTCGAGCGCTTCCACGCCGACCGCATGGCGTCCCGCATCCTCGACATGGGTGACGTCCTCACCCTCATCGAGCAGGCCGAGCGGACCTACGACGCCGCCGAGGCGGAGAAGCTCGCCGAGAAGCTCGCCGGCGACGACTTCACGCTGGGGGACTTCCTCGGGCAGCTCCAGCAGATCAAGAAGATGGGCTCGATGAAGAAGATGCTCGGGATGCTCCCGGGCATGGGCCAGATGCGCGAGCAGCTGGACAACTTCGACGAGCGCGAGGTCGACCGCGTCGAGGCGATCGTCCGCTCGATGACGCCCGCCGAGCGCGACAACGTCAAGATCCTCAACGGCTCGCGGCGCTCGCGCATCGCCAAGGGCGCCGGCACCACCGTCCAGCAGGTCAACTCCCTGCTCGAGCGGTTCGAGCAGGCCCGGGTGATGATGCGCAAGATGAACAGCGGCGGCGGCATGCCCGGCGCGGGCGGGTTCCCAGGCGGCCCCGGCATGGGCGGCGGAAAGAAGTCCAAGGGCCGTCAGGCGCCGCAGGTGAAGAAGAAGAAGAAGGGCAAGAGCGGCAACCCCGCCAAGCGCGCGCAGCAGGAGCGCGAGCTCGCCTCGCGCGCGTCCGCCCCGTCGGGCGCCTCGTTCGGCGGCGGGGGCACGGGTCCGGTCCAGCCCAAGCCCGAGGACCTCGACATCTCCGAGCTGCAGAAGTACCTGCGCTGACGCTGTCGACGCGGATGCGGACGTCGACGCGGACGCCGGTTCAGTCCCCGGGTGGACGTCCGCTCGCCCGCCGGGTGTGCTCGCTCGCCAGGTTCCCGCACGCGTCGGGCGGACATCCGCTCACTCGCCGGGTGAGGGTCAGCGGATGCGCGTGCCGCGCAGGACGATCGCCGTCGGCCGCCGCGTGACGCCCACGTCAGTCCGCGGGTCGTCCGCGTAGACGACGAGGTCGGCGCTCGCCCCGTCCTCGATGCCCGGTACACCGAGGTAGCGCCGCGCCTCCCACGTCGCCGCCGCGAGGACGCGCTCGTGCGGGATGCCCAGCTCGGCGCACGCCACGAGCTCGTCCGGCAGCGTGCCGTGGTCAAGCGTGCCCCCGGCGTCGGAGCCCATGAGCAGCGGCAGGCCGGCCGCCACGACCTCGCCCCAGAACTCGCGCCGCCGCGCGTGCATCGCCCGCATCCGGGCCGCGTAGACGGGGTACTTCGCGCCGGCCTGGTCGGCGAAGTCGCCGAACTGGGCGGTCTGCCGGGCCGTCACCGTCACCGGGACGCCGCGGGCGGCCAGCTCGGTCATGTGGTCGGTCGTCATGCCTGTCCCGTGCTCGAGGCAGTCGACCCCCGCGGCGAGGCAGTCCTCGACCGTCTCGGTGGCGAAGGTGTGGACGGTGACGCGCGCGTCGTTCTCGTGCGCGGCCGCGACGGCGTCGGTCAGCACGTCCCGCGGCCACAGCGGCGTGAGGTCGGCGTCGGCGCCGAGGGACCGGTCGATCCAGTCGCCGACGAGCTTGACCCACCCGTCCCCGCGCCGCGCCTCCTCGGCCACGGCCTCGGGCAGCAGCGCGACGTCGTCGAGCTCGCGCGCGAAGTTCCTGATGTAGCGCTTCGGGCGGGCGATGTGCCGGCCGGCGCGGAGCAGCCGGGGCAGGTCGCCGCGGTCGTCGACCCAGCGCGTGTCGGCGGGGGAGCCGGCGTCGCGGACGAGCAGCACGCCCGAGTCGCGGTCGGCGAGCGCCTGCGCCTCGGCCGTCGCCTCGTCCACCGCGCCTCCCGCGCCGAGCCCGATGTGGGCGTGCACGTCGACCAGACCCGGCACGACGACGCCGCGCACCTCGTCGGACGCCTCCGCCCCCGGCGGGGGAGAGGTGTGGATCCGCCCCGCCTCGACCCAGATCTCGGGCAGCACGGTGCTCTCGTCGACGACGACGGTGCCGCTCAGGTGCAGCGGGCGTGACGGGGCGCTCATGGGGACGAGGGTCGCACGGGTTGACGGTTCGTCGGTTCCGTGGTTCATTAGTCGAGTAATGAACCAACGAAGGAGGTGACGAGATGTTCGACGGGCCCGAGCCGATCTACCAGCAGATCGCGGAGCACCTGCGTCGGCAGATCGTCACCGGCAACCTCCGGGAGGAGGAGCAGGTCATGTCGACCACCCAGTTCTCGACCACGTACCGGATCAACCCGGCCACCGCGGCAAAAGCATTTGCGCTGCTGGTGGACGAGGGCATCCTGTACAAGCAGCGCGGCGTCGGCATGTTCGTCGCCCCGGGCGCCCCCGCCGCCCTCCTCGCCAGCGGGCGCGAGGCATTCTTCGCCGAGCACCTCGACCCGGTGCTCGCGGAGGCCGCCGCCCTCGGCATCACCGAGGGCGAGATCATCGCCCACATCAAGGGAGCGACGTCATGACCGGCTACCGCGTGGAGATCGACGACCTCGGCGTCCGGCTCGGCCGCACGCAGGCGCTCGACGGCGTCACCACGACGATCGAGCCGGGCTCCATCACAGGCCTGCTCGGCCGCAACGGCGCCGGCAAGTCGACGCTCCTCGGCGTCGTCGCCGCCCTGCGCCGCCCCACCTCGGGGCGCGTGCGCGTCGAGGGCGCCGACCCCTTCGAGCACGAGACCCTCATGGAGGGCACGTGCCTCGTCCGCGAGGCCGGCGACCTCTTCACCACGGAGAACGTGCGCGCCAACCTGCGGGCCGTGCGCCAGACCCGCCCCCGGTGGGACCAGGCGTTCGCGGACGAGCTGCTCGACGCGTTCGAGGTCGACCCCAAGAAGTCGGTCGACGCGCTCTCGCGCGGCAACCGGTCGGCCGTCGCCGCCACGATCGGGCTCGCCTCGCGGGCGCCGCTGACGATGTTCGACGAGGTCTACCTCGGGATGGACGCACCCTCGCGCGCCCTGTTCTACGAGCGGCTGCTCGCGGACTACGCCGAGCACCCACGCACGATCGTCCTGTCCAGCCACCTCATCAGCGAGATCGAGCAGCTGCTCGAGCACGTGATCATCCTCGACCGCGGCGGGCTGCGCGTGGCCGGCGACGCGGACGAGATCACCGCCGGCGGACTCACCGTCACGGGACCCGCCGACGCGGTCGACCGCGCCGTCGCCGACCTCGAGGTCCTCGCCGTGCGCACGCTCGGCGGCACGAAGGAGGCCGCGGTCTACGGCCGGCCCGACCGGGCCACCCTGCGCGGCCTGGAGGACCAGGGGCTCGCCGTCGGCCGCCTCGGCCTGCAGGAGCTCGTCATCCACCTCACGGAGCGCACGTCATGACCTCCACCGACCCCACCCTCACCACTCCGACCGCCGTGCCCGGCACCGGGCGGGGCACGCGCCCCCAGTGGGGCCGCGCCACGGCCTCGATGCTGGGCGTGCACGGCGTCGTCGGGGCGTGGTTCTGGGCGCTGGCCGTCGTCGCCGTCGTCGTCGCCACCCTGCTCGTCGACCACTTCACCACCGTGCGCGTCTCCGTCATGCAGTTCGCCATCTACGCGACCCTGTGGTTCCCGTTCTCGATCGCCGTGGCCATCGCGGTCGTCCTCACCACGTGCGTGGCCAACGGGATGACGCGACGCTCGTTCATCCGCGGGGCGCTCGCCTCGTCCTTCGTCGCCGCGCTCGGCCACGGGCTCGTCATGGCCCTGCTCCTGATTGTCGAGGGCTGGATCTACGGCGCGCTCGGCTGGGCGCACGGCGCCATGGGCACCGACGACGACGGGATCGTCGACGGCATCTGGGAGTCCGGGCTGCTCGCGCCGTGGGCCGTCATCGCGCTCATGGTGCTCGCCGGGCTCGTCTCGGGCCTCGCGGTCGGCGCCGGCTACCACCGGTTCGGCGGCCTGCGCGGCACGCTCCTGCTCCCGTTCGCCCTGCTGCCGGTCCTCGGCGCACAGGTTCTCGTCGACCTCGGCCGGCCCGACTCCGTCGGCAACCTCGCGGGCCTCGGCGGCTGGGTCTACCTCATCGTCGGCGGAGCGACGCTCGTGATCGCCGGCTACTTCGCGGCCGTCGTCCGGCGTACCCCGATCGGCGGCGTCGTGGCCTGATCGCCCGCGCCCGCCCACCGGTCCGTCCCACCCACGGGCACGGACCGCCCACCAGCTCCACACGTACCGCACCCCCGAAGGAGGGGACACCTGTGTCATCCGCCATCGAGATCACCCACCTCCGCAAGACCTTCGGCCAGAAGGTGGCCGTCGCCGACGTCAGCCTGAGCGTCCAGCCCGGCGAGATCGTCGGCATCCTCGGCCCGAACGGCGCCGGCAAGACCACCAGCGTCGAGATCCTCGCCGGCCTGCAGAAGCAGGACTCCGGCACCGCCCGCGTCCTCGGCATCGACCCGCAGGCCGACCCCGCCGCCGTGCGGCAGGTCCTCGGCGTCCAGCTCCAGGAGTCCAAGCTCCCGGCGAAGATCACCGTCGAGGAGGCCCTGCGCCTCTACGCGGCCTTCTACCCCGAGCCGGCGGACGTCGACGAGCTCATCGCCATGCTCGGCCTCGAGGACTCGAGGCGCACCCGGTTCGACGACCTCTCGGGCGGTCAGCAGCAGCGCCTGTCCATCGCGCTCGCCCTCGTGGGCAGCCCGCAGGTCGTCATCCTCGACGAGCTGACCACCGGGCTCGACCCCGTCGGCCGGCGCGAGACCTGGAAGCTCGTCGAGCGGGTCCGCGACTCCGGCGTGACGATCCTCCTCGTCACGCACTTCATGGACGAGGCCGAGCACCTCGCCGACCGGATCGTCGTCATCGACGCCGGCCACGTCGTCGCCGAGGGCACCCCGGCCGAGCTCACCTCCGCCGACTCGGGCCAGACCGTCCTCACGGTCGGGCTGCCCGCCGGCGCCGCCGACCCGGAGGACCTGATCCGGGACCTCGACGCCGTCAGCGACGTCACCCGCCGCGGCTCCGCGCTCAGCATCACGGGTGGCACGCGCGTCCTGCCCGACGTCGTCGCCGCCCTCGACCGCGCGGGCATCGTGCCCGCGTCGCTCAACACCCGTACCCGCACGCTCGAGGACGTCTTCGTCGACCTCACGAGTGCCCAGCCCGAGGAGGTTGCCGCATGACCGCCACCGCCCACGCCACCACGACCCCCGTGCCCCGAGCCGCGCGCCAGCGAGGCCTCGGCGCCCTCGTCCGCTCCGAGGCCGTCCTGTTCCTGCGGGACCCCGGGTCGGTGTTCTTCGCCCTGTTCTTCCCGCTCATCCTCGCCGTCGGGCTCGGCTTCGCCATCCCCGGCATGCGCGACACGATCGAGTCGCCCGGCACCTCCTACGACGGGGTGACCGTCATCGCCTCGTTCATGCCCGTCATCCTCGCGACCGCGATCGCCGCACCCGCGCTGACGACGCTCCCGTCGTACATCGCGGGCTACCGCGAGCGCGGCGTGCTGCGCCGCCTCGCCGCGACGCCGATGCGCCCGTCCGGCATCCTCGTCGCCCAGGTGATCGTCAACGTCGCGGCGTTCCTCGTGGCGGCGGTGCTCGCGCTCGGTGTCTCGGCGCTCGTCCACGACCTCGTGGTCCCCACCCAGCCGGTACTGCTCGTCCAGGCCGCCCTGCTCGGGCTGGCGTCCACCTTCGGCATCGGGCTCCTCATCGCCGCGTTCGCGGCGAAGGCCTCGACGGCGAACGGACTGGGGATGCTCGTGTACTTCCCGATGCTCTTCTTCGCGGGCCTGTGGACGCCCGGGCCGATCATGCCGGACATCGTCGAGTCGATCGCCCGGTTCACGCCGCTCGGCGCCGCCAGCCAGGCGATGACCGAGGCCTGGTTCGGCTCGGGCGTGCCGTTGCTCCAGCTCGTCGTCATGATCGCCTACGTGGCCGTGCTCTACCCGCTCGCGGCCCGCCTGTTCCGCTGGTCCTGACCACCCACCCGCGCGAGCCTGACCACCCACCCGCGAGAGGCTGACGACGTGAGCTCCACGCACACCCCGCTCGACGCGCGGCTCGAGGACGTCATCGTCCGGCTCGGCCGCACGACTGCCCTGGACGCCGCGATGTGCGGCTTCCGCGAGGGCCGGATCACCGGCCTGCTCGGCCGCAACGGCTCGGGCAAGACCACGGCGCTGTCCGCGCTCGCCGGCTTCCGCAGGCCGACCCGGGGGAGCGTGCGGGTGGGCGGGCGCGACCCGTTCGACGACGCGCAGCTCGCGCCGGCGATCTGCCTCGTGCGCGAGTCCGGAGACGTCGTCCCCGACCAGCCCGTCGAGGACACGTTCCAGATCGCGGCCATGCTGCGGCCCACGTGGGACCAGGCGTGGGCCGAGCAGCTCCTCGACCACTTCGGCATCGACCCGAAGCAGCACCCGGTCAAGATGTCGCGCGGCCGACGGGCCGTGGTCGGCGCGATCCTCGGGCTGGCCTCGCGCGCCCCGCTGACGATGTTCGACGAGGTCCACCTCGGGATGGACGCGCCCACGCGCGTGGAGTTCTACGACCTGCTCGTGGCCGACTACGCGCGCAACCCCCGCACGATCGTCCTGTCGAGCCACCTCATCTCCGAGATCGAGAACGTGCTCGAGGACGTCGTGCTCCTCGACGACGGGCGGGTGGTCCACGACGGCGGCGCCGAGGACCTCCGCTCCCGCGGGGCCACCCTCACCGGACGCACGGACGACGTGCGGGCCGCCGCCGCCGACCTCACCGTCCTCGCCGAGCGCAGCCTGGGCCCCACCAGCGAGCTCACCGTGCTCGCCGACATCGACGCCGCCACCCGGGCCGACCTCGCCCGTCGAGGCATCGGGGTCGGTCACCTCGGGCTCCAGGACGTCGTCATCCACCTCACCGGGAGCTCCTCATGACCACCCTCGCGTCCGACCTCGTCCGGGCCCCGCAGCACGCCGGGCCGCGGCGGCCCCAGTGGCTCTCGATCGCCGGCTGGAACACGGTCGCGCACGGCTACGTCACGCTCATCGCCCTCGTCATCGGGATCGCCGCCGCAGCCGTCACGCTCACGGTCCTCGCGGTGGGGTGGAGCGTCGACCGGTCGTGGGTCGCGTCGCTCTCGTCGCTGGCCTTCGGCGTGCCGTTCGTCGTCGGCCTTGTGCTCGTGCGCCAGCACATGGTCGCGTTCGTGCCGCAGGGGGCCACCCGGCCCTCGGTCGTCCTCGGCAACCTCGCGTCCGCCCCGGTGGCCGGCCTCGTGTGGTCGACGGGGGCGACGCTCCTCATGGCCGCCGAGGCGCTCGCCTTCCGGGTCGCCGGGTGGGAGCACGCCTTCCCGGAGTCGGACGTGCCGACCGCCTGGGAGCGCGGGTGGTGGTTCTTCGCGCTCGTCATGGCCGCCAACTCGTTCGGGGCCGTCCTGTCCGGCCAGCTGGTGGGCGCCCTGTTCTACCGCCTGCACGGCGGCGCGGTCGTCGGGGCGATCCTGCTGACGATCCCCGCGCTCCTGCCGGTCGTGGGAGTCGCTGCCCTCGTCACCGGCAACGACATGCAGGGCGAGATGTTCCAGCGGATCTCCGACGTCGGGCCGACGCCCGTGACGGTCCCGCTCGTGCTGCTCGGCGCCGTGGTGCTGACGGCGGTCGGTCTCTGGCTCGTGCTGCGCGACGCCCCGGTACGCAACCGCCCCGCCTGACCGAGCCGGACCGTCCCCGACGACGACACCCCGCCCGACCTCGCGTCGACGTGGCCACCGGCCGTCCGGGGGTGGGGCCACGGACCGCCTGTCGACGTGGCTCCCGGCCGCCCGTCGACGTGGCCGACGGCACGCGCCCGCCCGCCGACGACCGGTGCCGGCGGGGGAGATGTCTGGCACAATGGCGGGCTGTACCCGGTGTGCGTGGGCCCCTCTCTCCCGCGCGGACCGTGTCCCGGGCAGCAACCGTCGTCGTGTTCCCACCGTCGGCGCGCGCACGCCCACCTGAACCCCAGAACCAGGAGCACCCACTCAAGTGGCAGTCAAGATCCGACTCAAGCGTCTCGGCAAGATCCACGCCCCGCACTACCGCGTGGTCGTCATGGACTCCCGCACCCGTCGCGACGGCAGGGCCATCGAGGAGATCGGCCTCTACAACCCGATGCAGGAGCCGTCGCTCATCCAGATCGACTCCGAGCGCGTGCAGTACTGGCTCGGCGTCGGCGCGCAGCCGACCGAGCAGGTCGCCGCGCTCCTCAAGGTGACCGGCGACTGGCAGCAGTTCAAGGGCATCGACGGCGCCGAGGGCACGCTGCGGACGAAGGACGCCTCCGAGGAGACCGTCGCCGCCGCCCGCGCCGAGGCCGTCAAGGCCGCCGAGGACGCCGCCGAGAAGCGCAAGTCCGACGCGTCGGCCAAGAAGGCCGAGGAGGAGGCCGCGGCCGCCGCCGAGGCGAGCGCCGACGAGTCCACCGACTCCGACGACGCGGCCGCCGAGGGGTCGACCGAGACCGCCGAGGGCGGCGCCGAGGCTCCGGCCGAGGAGGCCTGACGTGCTGGCCGACGCCCTCGAGCACCTCGTGCGCGGGATCGTCGACAACCCGGACGACGTCCACGTGGCCGAGCGCTCGCTGCGCCGCGGCGACCTGCTCGAGGTGCGGGTCAACCCCGCGGACCTCGGGCGCGTGATCGGGCGTCAGGGGCGCACCGCGAAGGCGCTGCGCACCGTGATCGGCGCGCTGTCGACCTCGGGCCCCGTGCGGATCGACGTCGTCGACACCGACCGCCGCTGAGCACACCGACGCCGGACCCGGCCCGCCTCGCGGGCCGGGTCCGCGTCGTTCGCACCACCGTTCGTCCCACCACCGTTCGTCCCACCATCGTTCGTCCCACCACAGTCCACCGGGCCTGCCGGCGCGCGCCGCGCGGCCCCACCGGTCAAGGAGTCGCCGTGCAGCTCACCGTCGCCGTCGTCGGGGCCCCGCACGGGCTGCGGGGCGAGGTCCGGCTCGACGTCCGCACCGACGACCCCGAGCGTCGTCTCGCCGTGGGTGCCACCCTCGAGACGGACCCCGCGGACGCCGGGCCGCTCGAGGTCACGAGCACCCGGGTCGACCGCGGCTCCTACTACGTCCGGTTCGCGGGGGCGGAGGACCGCACCGCGGTCGAGTCGCTGCGTGGCGTCCGGCTCGTCGTCGAGACCGACGAGGAGGACGACGAGGAGGACGCCTGGTACCCGCACGAGCTACGGGGCCTGCGCGCCGAGCACGTCGACGGCCGCACGCTCGGCGAGGTCGTCGACCTCCGGGCCGCCCCGGGGCACGACCTCCTGCTCGTCCGCGAGACCGACGGCCCCACGACCCCCGTGCCGTTCGTCCGCGCGCTCGTGCCGGTGGTCGACGTCGCCGCCGGGAAGGTCGTCCTCGACCCGCCGCGCGGCCTGCTCGCCGGCGACCCGCTGCCCGAGGATGCGGACGAGACCGGGACCGACGACGAGAACCCGGTCGACGACGGCCCGGACGTGACTGACGCAGGTGCCACCGACGCGGGCCCGACCGACGCGGGGCACTGACGTGCGCATCGACGTCGTGACGATCTTCCCCGACTACCTCGCGCCGTTGGACCTCAGCCTCATCGGGAAGGCCCGGCGCGACGGCCTCGTCGACCTCGCCGTCCACGACCTTCGGGACGTGACGACCGACCGTCACCGCACCGTCGACGACACCCCGGCCGGCGGGGGAGCGGGCATGGTCATGCGCGCCGACGTGTGGGGCGAGGCCCTCGACCCGCTGCTCGCGGTCGGCGGCGTCCTCGCGATCCCCGCCCCGGCCGGCGAGCCGCTCACGCAGGCCACGCTCGACTCGCTCGCCACCGGCGACGGCCCGCTCGTCGTCGCGTGCGGACGGTACGAGGGCATCGACGCCCGGGTCGCCGAGCACTACCGCGGCCGTGACGATGTCCGGGTCCTCGAGTACTCCCTCGGCGACTACGTGCTCAACGGCGGGGAGGTCGCGGCGCTCGCGCTCGTCGAGGGGGTCGTCCGGCTGCTGCCCGGCGTCGTCGGGAACCCCGACTCGCTCGCCGAGGAGTCCCACGCCGGCGACGGCACCCTCGAGTACCCGGTCTACACCCGGCCGACGGAGTGGCGCGGGCTCGAGATCCCGCCCGTCCTCACCTCCGGCGACCACGGCGCCGCCGCGGCCTGGCGGCGCGAGCGCTCGCTCGAGCGGACCGCCGCCCGGCGCCCCGACCTTCTCGACGCCCTCGACGCCGGAGCCCTCACGAAGGCGGACCGGCGCACCCTCGCGCGGCTCGGCCGGGTCGTCCCCGACGGCGCACCGTCTCCCGTGCCCGTCACCGTCCGCGACGCCGGCCCCGACGACGCCGAGGCCCTCGCCGCGCTCGCCGCCGCCACGTTCGCCCTCGCCTGCCCGCCCGGCACCGCGGAGGAGGACATCGCCGCGTTCGTCGCCGAGCACCTGACCGCGGAGCGGATGGCCGCCCACATCGCCTCGCCGACGGCGATCCTCCAGGTCGCGGAGGTCGGGACCGGGCGTGCCGAGGACGGAACCGGTACCGGTGCGGGATCGGTACGGGGCGCAGCCGACGGCGCGACGGCCCGGCCAGAGCTCGCCGGCTACACGCTCACCCACCTGCCCGGGAGCGCCGACGCCGTGCCGTACGCCGACGACGTCGCGGCCGTCGTCATCGCCCGGCCGGCCGCCGAGCTGTCGAAGATCTACATCGCCCGCGCGTACCTCGGCTCCGGCCTCGGCCGCCTCCTGCTCGACTCCGCGGTCGCGGCCACGGCCACCAGCGAGGTCGACGGGGAGCCCGTGCGCGCCCTCTGGCTCGGCACGAACGCCCGCAACCGACGCGCACGGAAGGCCTACGAGCGCGCGGGGTTCGTCGTCGTCGGCCCGCGCCGGTTCCGCGTCGGCGACCAGGTGCACGACGACGTGGTGATGGTGCGCGACCTCACGTGAGAGCGGTGCATCGGCCCTGGGGGCGGACGGGCCGATGTGGCAGGATGGAGCGGCTTGCGCGGCACAGCCGCGGCCGGTGACCTGCCGCAGGGGGTCCCGGCCCGAGCAGGCACCCGAACCAGACGGCGCCGAGCGCCGACCAGCCGGCCGTGACCTGCGCGCACGGGCGAAGGAGAGATTCTCATGCAGACCCTGGACTTCATCGACGGTGCGTCGATCCGCACCGACGTCCCCGCCTTCCGCGCGGGCGACACCGTCAAGGTCAACGTCAAGGTCGTCGAGGGCACGCGCTCCCGCGTCCAGGTCTTCCAGGGCGTCGTCATCGCCCGCCAGGGCCAGGGCGTCCGCGAGACCTTCACGGTCCGCAAGGTGAGCTTCGGCGTCGGCGTCGAGCGCACGTTCCCCGTGCACGCCCCGACGATCGACTCGATCGAGCGCGTCACCCGCGGCGACGTCCGCCGCGCCAAGCTCTACTACCTGCGCAACCTGCGCGGGAAGGCCGCGAAGATCCGCGAGAAGCGCGACAACGCCTGAGCACCGGCACGACCGAGCCGACCGCTCCCGGACGACGCCCGGCGGACGAGATGTCCGCCGGGCGTCGTCGTGCGCGGGATACCGTGTGGACCGACGGCGGTGGGACCGCCTGGCGTGCGGGCATCCCGGCCGGCCGTACCGAGGAGGACGCATGACCGAGCCGCTCACGCCCCCGAGCGCTCCGACCCCCTCCGAGGTCGACGTCCACGGCACGGCGATCACCCATGACCCTGACGGCCGGGCGCCGCGGGGCCGGGGAGCCGGCGCGGGGAGAGGCAGTCGTCCGGGTGAGGGCATCGGCTCCGACCCCGGCGCGGACCCCGGCGCGGACCCGGGCTCGGACCCGGCTGCCGAGGACGACCCTCGTCGCCGCGGCACCGGCCGCTCGGCGCGGCGCGGCGGCATCGGGGCGTGGCTGCGCGAGACCGCGATCGTCGTGGTGTGCGCGCTCGTCCTGTCCGTCCTCATCAAGACGTTCCTCGTCCAGGCGTTCTACATCCCCTCGGGCTCGATGGAGGAGACCCTCGAGGTCGGGGACCGGGTGATGGTGAGCAAGCTGACGCCGGGTCCGTTCGACCTCGAGCGTGGCGACATCGTCGTGTTCGTCGACCCGGGCGGCTGGCTCGAGGACCAGCCCGTGGAGTCCAGCAACCCGGTGCAGCGGGCCGTCACCGACGGCCTCACCTTCGTGGGGATCCTCCCGCAGGACGCCGGGCAGCACCTCATCAAGCGCGTGATCGGCCTCCCCGGCGACACCGTGACCTGCTGCGACGCCGACGGGCGGCTCATGGTCAACGGCGAGCCGATCGACGAGCCCTACCTTGCGCCCGGCGCGCAGCCCTCGGGGCTCGAGTTCGAGGTCGTCGTCCCCGAGGGGCACCTGTGGGTGATGGGCGACAACCGGGACAACTCCGCGGACTCCCGCGCGCACATGGGTGGTCCGGGTGGCGGGTTCGTGCCGCTCGAGAACGTGGTCGGCACCGCGTTCGCGACCGTGTGGCCGATGGGCAACGTCGACTGGCACTCCGACCCGGAGGAGACGTTCGAGGACGTCCCCGCACCGTGAGGGCCGCGCCACCCGACCTCGCCCGCGAGCGCGAGCTCCTCGCCGATCTCCCGGAGCACACCGTGGTGCTCGGGGTCGACGAGGTCGGCCGGGGCGCGCTCGCCGGACCGGTGACCATCGGCGTGTGCGCGGTGGGCAGGGCCACCGGGGAGATCCCGGCGGGCCTCACCGACTCCAAGGCGCTGCGCCCCGCCGCGCGCGAGGCCCTGGTCGAGCCGGTGCGCGCCTGGGCCGCGGCCTGGGCGGTCGGGCACGCGTCGCCGGCCGAGATCGACGCCCTCGGGATCCTGCCGGCCCAGCGGCTCGCGGCGAGGCGGGCGCTCGTCGCCGTGCACGCCGACCTCGCCCGGGGCGGCCTCGTGGCCGGGGCGACGATCCTCGACGGCGCCCACGACTGGCTCGCCGAGCCCGAGGCGGACCTGCTCACCCTGGCGAGCGACGCCGTCGTGGCGGCCGCTGCCGGCGTCCCGGCGTGGGACGTGCCCGTGATGACCGAGGTGAAGGGCGACCTGCGCTGCGCCTCCGTGTCCGGGGCGAGCGTGCTCGCCAAGGTCGAGCGGGACGCGCTCATGGTCGAGGCCGCCGCGCGCCCCGAGCTCGAGGCGTTCGGCCTCGCGGGCAACAAGGGGTACGGCTCCGCCGGTCACCTCGCGGCGCTCGCCGAGCTCGGCGCGAGCGACTGGCACCGGCGCTCGTGGCGGCTGCCCGCTCGTCGGGGTGCATGATGGCCCTGTGAGTGCCGAGGACCTGGAGAACTACGAGACCGAGCTCGAGCTGGGGCTCTTCCGCGAGTACCGAGACGTCGTCAATCTCTTCACCTACGTGGTCGAGACGGAGCGCCGCTTCTACCTGTGCAACAGCGTCGACGTCCAGGTGCGCAACGCCGGCGGCGACGTCTTCTTCGAGCTCGAGCTCTCCGACGCCTGGGTGTGGGACGTCTACCGCTCCGCCCGGTTCGTCAAGAACGTGCGCGTCGTGACGTTCAAGGACGTCAACGTCGAGGAGCTCAACCAGTCGGACATCAAGCTGCCGTAGGGGTGGTCGGTTCGTGAGGGAGCGCGCGGGGGCTCATGAGCGGCTGGTCGGGGGCTCGTTCGTGAGCGGCCGCGCGGGCGGGCGCTCGTGACGGACGACCTGCCGGAGCCGACCGTCGTCGAGCTCGACGCCCCCGTCGCCTCCTACGTGCTCGGCCCGGAGCGGGACGACGACGCCGTCGCCACCTCTTCGCTCGGCCCGGAGCGCGACGGAGCCGCCACGAACGCCGCCGACGTCGTCCTCTGCCACGGCACGCCGTGGTCGTCGCGGGTGTGGGAGCCGGTGGCCCGGCTGCTCGCCCGCGACCGTCGCGTGTACCTGTGGGACATGCCCGGGTACGGGGCGTCGATCCCGGCGGCCGCGCCGACCGACGGAATCGATGCGCCCGACGGATCCGACGGCCCACCGCCCGACCTCCCCGCCGTCGACCTCGTCGCGCAGCGCCGCCGTCTGGCCGCGCTCCTCGACCACTGGGGGCTCGAGCGGCCGCACCTCGTGGGGCACGACATCGGCGGCGCCGTCGTCCTCGGGGCCCACCTCCTCGAGGGGGGCGAGGCGGCGACGATCACGCTGCTCGACATCGTCACGCTCGACCCGTGGGGCTCCCCGTTCTTCCGGCTCGTCGCCGAGCACGAGGACGTGTTCGCCGCCCTGCCGTCGGCGCTGCACCGCGCGCTGGTGCGCGAGTACGTCACCGGGGCCGGCGGTCCCGGCCTGGACCCCGCGCTGCCCGACGACCTCGCCCGGCCCTGGACGAGCGTCGACGGGCAGGCTGCCTTCTACCGGCAGATCGGTGCGCTCACCCCGGAGCACACGCGGCCCGTGGTCGAACGGCTCGGCTCCGTCCGCGCGCCGACGGCGATCGCCTGGGGCGAGGCGGACCCGTGGATACCGGCGGAGCAGGGCGCCGAGCTCGCACGACTGCTGCCCGGCGACCCGGAGGTCACCCTGCTGCCGGGCGTCGGCCACCTCGCCCCGCTCGAGGCGACGCGGGCGGTCGCGCGCGTAATCGAACGGCGGATCGCCGCGAAGTAGCGGGCGTGCCGGCGTGCGCTCGCGCGGGCGATTCCCTGCGTTCGTGTGGCCGTGTGGCCGTGTGGCCGTGTGGCCGTGTGGCCGTGCGGCCCGGCGTGGCCGGGCGTCGCGCGTCGGCGACGAAGTCCCCACAGGCACGGCCGACGCACCCTCGTCCACAGACCTGCCGTGTACGCCGGGCAGCCGTCTTCCCGCTCGCCTTGGGTGGGTCCCGGAGGTGGTCGCGATGCCGGACGGCACGGGCACGGAGCGGGACGAGAGAACGACGACGGCGGACGCGGTGGGCGCGGCGGGCACGGCGCGCGGGGCGGTACCGGGGGCATCGGCGACCGGGATCGCGCCGGCGCAGGACGACCAGGCGCAGGACGACCAGGCACCGCCGCCGTCGGCCGGGCGCCTCGCGCTCGGTGCGTGGGGCGAGCGGGTCGCCGAGCGGTACCTCGAGGGGCTGGGCATGGTCGTCGTCGAGCGCAACTGGCGGGTGCGGGACGGCGAGCTCGACATCGTCGCCTGGGACCCGGAGGGCAGACGCTGGACCGTGGTCGAGGTCAAGACCCGGCGCAGCACCACATTCGGCGACCCCGTCGAGGCCGTGACGGCCGACAAGGCGGCGCGCCTGCGGCGGCTCTCCCGCGCCTGGGTCGTCGCACGCGCCACCCGCGCCCGGCCGTGGGACCCGGAGGCCGGGCAGGAGGCCTACCGCGGCGCACGGATCGGGATCGACGTCATCGGCGTGCTCCTCACCGACGGCGCCCCTCGGATCACGCACCTGCGGTCGGTGGCCTGATGGGCGCGTCGTTGGGGCACGCGCGGGCGGTGGCCGTGGTCGGGACCACCGGGCACGTCGTCGACGTCGAGGCGCACATCGCCGACGGCCTGCCGGCGTTCACCATCGTCGGGCTCCCGGACACGGCTGTCTCAGAGGCCCGCGAGCGCGTGCGCGCCGCCCTGTCCTCGTGCGGCCGGGCGTGGCGCCCCTCGCGCACCACGGTCAACCTCGCCCCCGCCTCCCTGCACAAGCACGGCACCGGGCTCGACCTGGCGCTCGCCGTCAGCGTCCTCGGCGCGGCCGGGGACATCGCCGACCGCCGCCCCGGTCTGTTCCTCGGTGAGCTCGGGCTCGACGGCCGGGTGCAACCGGTCCGCGGGGTCCTGCCCGCCGTGCTCGCCGCGCGCGACCACGGGCTGCGAGAGGTGGTGGTGCCGGCCGCGAACGCCGCCGAGGCGCGGCTCGTGGGGGAGATGACCGTGCGGGCGGTCGAGCACCTCGCGGACGTCGTCGTCGCGCTCGGGGGAGAGGCGCACCGACCCGCGCTCCCGGCCGGTTCGGAGACCGCCGGACGGTCCGGAGGTGCAGGTGGGGCGAACGGCGCCCAGGCGGCGCCCCGGCCGGAGCCCGACATGATCGACGTCATCGGGCAGGCCCCGGCGCGCCGGGCCGTGGAGGTCGCGGCCGCCGGCGGGCACCATCTCCTCCTGCTCGGGCCGCCCGGCGCGGGGAAGTCGATGCTGGCCGCCCGCATGCCGGGCCTCCTGCCGGACCTCGACGACGACGCCGCGCTCGAGGTGACCGCCGTGCACTCCGTGGCCGGGACGTACTCCGGCGACTCGCTCGTCCGGCGGCCGCCGTTCGAGGAGCCGCACCACACGGCGACCGCCGTCGCGATCGTCGGCGGCGGGTCCGGGCTGCCGCGGCCCGGCGCCGCCTCCCGCGCACACCGCGGCGTCCTCCTGCTCGACGAGAGCCCCGAGTTCCCCACCCGGGTGCTCGACACGCTGCGCCAGCCGCTCGAGACAGGGGAGATCGTCCTCCACCGCGCCGCCGGCTCGGCGCGGTTCCCGGCACGCTTCCAGCTCGTGCTCACGGCCAACCCGTGCCCGTGCGGGAACGCCGACCGGGACGGCGCGCTGTGCACGTGCTCGAGCGCCGTGCGGTCCCGCTACCTCTCCCGGCTCTCCGGACCTCTGCTCGACCGGGTCGACCTCCAGGTCCAGGTCGCGCGGGTCTCGCGCGCGGCCGCTTCGGTCGAGGAACCGTCGGAACCGACGGCGGTCGTCGCCCGTCGGGTCGCCGCGGCTCGCACGGCCGCCGCCGACCGGCTCGCCGGCACCGGGTGGAGCACGAACGCCGAGGTGCCCGGTGCGTGGCTGCGGGAACGCACCGGTCGCAGCGCGGTGGCGACGGTGGCGGACGCCGTCGACACCGGGCGGCTGACGATGCGCGGGATGGACCGCGTCCTTCGGGTGGCCTGGTCGATCGCCGACCTCGCCGGGGCGGACTCGCCGAGCGACATGCACGTCGGCGAGGCGATGACCCTCCGGTCGCAGGGGCCCCGCCGTGGCTGAGCCCGGCGGTCCGACCGCCGCCCACCGGGTCACGGACACCTCACCCGCACTCTCGACCGAAGAAGGCCTGGCACGCTCGATGGACAGCTCACCCGCACTCTCGCCAGAAACCCCAACCGCACTCGCGGTAGGGAATCGACCTGAACGCTCGGCGGAGGTCGTCGCGGCCGCCGCGTGGACGCGGCTCGTCGAGGGGGCCGACCCGCAGGCGCACCGGCTGATCGCCGTCCTCGGCGCTGTCGAGGCGCTCGACTGGGTCCGCCACGCCGCCTCCGCGACGGCCCTGCCCGCGGCGCCCCACGACGCCGAGGTCGGGCGGGGCACGCTCGCCACCTCCGTCGCGCGGTGGGCCCCGCGCCTCGACCGGCTCGCGCCCGAGCGCGACCTCGACACGATCGAGAACCTGGGCGGCTGGTTCACGATCCCTGGCGCCCCCGGGTGGCCGGTCGGCCTCGACGACCTGGGGGAGGACGCGCCGGCCGGCCTCTGGGGCCGCGGGCGCCGGGCCGCGCTCGAGCGGCGCGCCGTCGCCGTGGTCGGCTCGCGGGCCTCGACCCCGTACGGGATGACGGCGGCCGCCGAGATCTCGGCCGGCGTCGCGGGGGCGGGCCTCGTCGTCGTCTCGGGTGGTGCGTACGGGATCGACACGGCCGCGCACCGCGGGGCGCTCGTCGTCGGGGGTACGTCCGTCGCCGTGATGGCCGGCGGCGCGGACCGGTTCTACCCGCAGGGCAGCGCGGAGATGCTCGCGCAGCTCCTCGACGACGGAGCCGTCGTCGCCGAGTCCCCGCCCGGGTCGAACCCGGCGCGGCACCGGTTCCTCTCGCGCAACCGCCTCATCGCCGCCATCTCGGGCGCGACGCTCGTGGTCGAGGCGGCCCTGCGCTCGGGTGCCCTGTCGACCGCGCGGCACGCCGCGTCGATGGGGCGCCCGCTCGGTGCGGTCCCGGGACCGATCACCTCGATGGCGTCCGCCGGCTGCCACCGACTCATGCGCGAGCAGGGGGCCACGTGCGTGACGAGGCCCGAGGAGCTCGCAGAGCTGGCCCTGCCCATCGGCACGAGCCTGGCGGCGACCGGCACGAACGGTCGGGGGACCACCGACGACGCAGGAACGGACCCGCTGCCTGGTGGGGACGGCCCGTCGACGGAGGAGGACGGGATGCTCCCGGGCCTTCTCGACGGTCTGGACCCTGCGTGCCGGCGGGTGCTCGACGCCCTGCCGGCCGTCCGCGCCGCCGACGAGTCCTCCATCGCGCGCAACGCCGGGCTCGACACGAGGACCGTCCGCTCGGCGCTCGGCCTCCTCGAACTCTCCGGCCGGGTCGAGCCGGTGGGAGAACGGTGGCGACGGAGCGGGCAGCGTCCCGGCGGCTGACGGCGTACCCTGCGTGCCATGACGGGGACGATCGCCGGGTCGGACGGGTCCGCCGCGGCCGCCGCAACCACCTCGGTCGTCCCGCGCGGGGAGCTGCTCGCCGGGTTCGAGCGTCACCTCGCGGGTGAGCGGGGGCTCTCCGCGCACACCGTGCGCGCGTACCTCGGCGACGTCACCACGCTCCTCGTCCACCTCGGGCACGCCGACGACGACTCCGAGGTCGACCTCACGGCCATCGATCTCACGGACCTGCGATCGTGGCTCGCCGGCCAACGGTCCGAGGGGCTCGCGCGCTCGACCCTCGCGCGTCGTGCGGCCGCCGTGCGGTCCCTCGGCGCCTGGCTCGCGCGCTCCGGCCGGGTCGACGTCGATCCCGCGCAACGCCTGCGGTCGCCGCGCCCCGACCGCCACCTGCCGACCGTCCTCGGGGTCGATGCCGTCGAGCAGCTGCTCGGCTCCGCCGCCGAGCGCGCCGAGGACGGCGACCCCACCCACCTGCGCGACCACGCCGCCCTCGAGCTCCTCTACGCGACCGGCCTGCGGGTCGGGGAACTCGTCTCGCTCGACCTCGGCGCCGTCGACCTCGCCGAGCGCACGGTCCGCGTGGTCGGCAAGGGGAACAAGGAACGGGTCGTCCCGCTCGGCGTCCCGGCGGCCGAGGCCGTGCGCCGCTGGACGGACGAGGGGCGCCCGTCGCTCCCGGTGCGCGCGGGGGAGCGGGCGCTGTTCGTCGGTGTCCGGGGCTCTCGCATCGATGCCCGGACCGTGCGCGGCATGCTCCACCGGGCGACGGCGCTCGCCGGCGTCGCCGACCTCGCCCCGCACGGGTTGCGGCACTCCGCCGCGACGCACCTGCTCGCCGGCGGCTCGGACCTCCGCTCGGTCCAGGAGATCCTCGGCCACTCCTCGCTCGCCACGACGCAGCGGTACACCCACGTCAGCCCCGAGCGCCTGCGGTCCGTCTTCACGCAGGCCCACCCGCGCGCCTGACACCCGTCCAGGCCTACCCGCGAGCCCGACACGCCCGCGCGCCCAACACGCCCGCGCGCCCAACACGCCCGGGCGCCTACCCGGCTCACCCGGACGATCGGCGGTACTGCTCCCGACGCCCGCCCCTCACCGGCCGAGCGGGAGCAGCCGGACGGGCTGCGGTGCGTCGCCGAGCAGCGAGAGCGGGTCGACGTAGTCGTGGCTCCCGCGCCGCGCGCCCCAGTGCAGGCACCCTGGCGGCGGGCAGTGGCCGGCCGCGAGGGTCCCGACCACCTCGCCACCAGTGACCCGGTCGCCCGCGGACACGCTTGCCGACACGGGCTCGTAGGTCGTCCGCAGCCCGTCGGCGTGGTCGATCGACACGACGGGCCGCCCGGCGACCTGGCCGGTAAACGCGACGACGCCGTCGGCCGCCGCGACGATCGTCGTGCCGGGCCGGACGTCGAGGTCGACCCCGCGGTGCCCCGGCCCGTACCGCGACTCCGACCCCTCGAACGGGGCGAGCACCGGGACCGCGCCACCGGTGGGCCAGTCGTACTCGACGGACCCGTCCGACGGATCGACGTCGGGCGAGAGAAGGGTGCCGGTCGCCACCCCGGGCGACGCTCCGGCGTCGTGCGGGGTCCCTCCGACGGCGAGCGAGAGCGAGCCCCCGACCGGACCGACCACGGGGCCGACCACCGGCCCCGGCGGGGACGGCGCACCGGGCAGGGCGTGCGCGGCCGGCGCGCGTGCGCCCACCAGGGTGAGGCAGACGGTGAGGGCGAGGACGAGGAGGGCGCGGCGGACGACGTCGTCGTCGGGGCGACCGGGTGCGCGTCGTGGGGTCATGGCACCAGGCCACCGCATCGCCGCACCACCGCGTCCGGCGATCGCCGCGACCGGTGGACGGCGGCGTCGCGGGACCGCCTGTGGGGACGTCGTGCTCAGGAGTGCGACACATGGAAACACCTGCGCCCCCGTGGTCACGTGAGTCCCACGACGCACCGATCGGCGCGCGAGCCCCGGTCCCGCTCCGCTACCATGACAGGGCGACCGGTCTCTGGCCGGTCGACTTCGCGTGCCTGCTCACCGCCGCACCAGCCCCCGCCCCGCGCGGACGGCCTCGGTCGGCGGGGCGATCGGCAGCGGTCCCGCCTCGCGGGCGCCGACGTCGCAGGCACCAGGGGTCGTGGCCACCCGGTCACGACCGACAACCACGGAGAGGGCCCCGCCGCCGAGCGTCGGGGCCGAACGCGTGCGGGCGATCCCGCACCGAAAGGAAGAGCCATGGCCGTCGTGTCCATGCGTCAGCTGCTCGAGTCCGGTGTCCACTTCGGTCACCAGACCCGCCGCTGGAACCCCAAGATGAAGCGCTTCATCCTCACGGAGCGCAACGGCATCTACATCATCGACCTGCAGCAGTCGCTCGCCGAGATCGACCGGACCTACGAGTTCGTCAAGGAGACCGTCTCGCACGGCGGGACCATCCTGTTCATCGGCACCAAGAAGCAGGCGCAGCAGGCGATCGAGGAGCAGGCCCGCCGCGTCGGGATGCCCTTCGTCAACCACCGTTGGCTCGGCGGCATGCTGACCAACTTCTCGACCGTGCACCAGCGGCTGCAGCGCCTCAAGGAGCTCGAGCAGCTCGACTTCGACGATGTGGCGGGTTCCCACCACACGAAGAAGGAGCTGCTGATGATGCACCGCGAGAAGGTCAAGCTCGAGCGCACCCTCGGCGGTATCCGCGACATGGGCAAGATCCCGTCCGCCGTGTGGGTCGTCGACACCAAGAAGGAGCACCTCGCGGTCTCCGAGGCGCGCAAGCTCAACATCCCGGTCGTCGCGATCCTCGACACCAACTGCGACCCGGACGAGGTCGACTACCGCATCCCGGGCAACGACGACGCGATCCGCTCCGTCGCCCTGCTCACCCGCGTGATCGCGGACGCTGCGGCCGAGGGTCTCGTCGTCCGGCACGGCGGCGCCAAGGGCGCCCAGGCCGACGACGCCGAGCCGCTCGCCGAGTGGGAGCGCGAGCTCCTCGCCGCGCACGAGTCCGACGCCGCCACCCCGGCCGCGACCGAGGCGCCCGCCGCCGAGGCTGAGGCTGCTCCGGCCACGGAGGCCCAGGCTGCTGAGGCCGCTCCGGCCACGGAGGCCCCGGCTGCTGAGGCCGCTCCGGCCGAGGCGCCCGCCACCGAGGCTCCGGCCGCTGAGGCCGCTCCGGCTGCCGAGACCGCCACCGAGGCCCCCGCGGCCGAGGCGACGGACTCGACCGACACCACCGCCAACTGATTCCCACCTGCACAGAGAGGAACCCATGGCCAACTACACCGCGGCCGACATCAAGGCCCTGCGCGAGTCGACGGGTGCCGGCATGCTCGACGTCAAGAACGCCCTCGTCGAGGCCGACGGCGACACCGAGAAGGCCACCGAGATCATCCGCGTGAAGGGTCTCAAGGGCATCGCCAAGCGCGAGGGGCGTGCGGCGTCCGACGGCCTCATCGCCATCGACGTCAGCCCCGGCGGCGCCGGCGAGATCGGCACGATGGTCGAGGTCAACTCGGAGACGGACTTCGTCTCGAAGAACGAGAAGTTCGTCGCGCTGGCCGACGCCGTGCTCCAGGCCGCGGTGGCCTCGGGCGCGACCGACGTCGAGACGCTGCTCGCCGCCCCGTCGGGCGACGGCACCGTCAAGGACGCCGTCGAGAACCTCGCCGCCACCATCGGCGAGAAGATCGAGGTCCGTCGCGTCGAGCGACTCGAGGGCGAGAAGGTCGCGTCCTACCTGCACCGCACGGCCAAGGACCTCCCGCCGCAGGTCGGTGTCCTGGTCGCCACGGACGCGGCGGGCGCCGAGGCGGCGCACGACGTCGCCCTGCACGTCGCCGCGTACTCGCCGGCCTACCTCACCCGCGAGGACGTCCCCGCGGAGACGGTGGAGAACGAGCGCCGCGTCGCCGAGGAGACCTCGCGCGCCGAGGGCAAGCCGGAGCAGGCGCTGCCGAAGATCATCGAGGGCCGGATGAACGGCTTCTACAAGGAGAACGTCCTGGTCGACCAGGCGTTCGCCAAGGACCCGAAGCAGACGGTCGCGCAGGTCGTCGGCGCCTCGGGCGGCACGGTGACGGGCTTCGCCCGCTTCCGCGTCGGAGCCTGACCCAGGCACCACTGGTGGCCCCGGACCGCACGGTCCGGGGCCACCCGCCTATCCGCACGAGATCGACCCGCTCCCCGGCACACGCCGCGCCGCCCGAAGGAGACCAGCGCCGATGACCGACCGAACCGACACCGACCTGACGCACGGCGGGACCAGCCCGGGAGGGACCGGTCCGGGTGAGATCGCCCCCGGCGGCCCGGGGCGCAACGCCCCCGCCCGGCGCCGCGTCATGCTCAAGCTCTCCGGCGAGGTCTTCGGCGGCGGCGAGGTCGGGCTCGACCCCGACGTCGTGCTCCGGGTCGCCCGCGAGATCGCGGACGCGCACCGCCAGGGCGTCGAGATCGCCATCGTCGTGGGCGGCGGCAACTTCTTCCGCGGCGCGGAGCTCAGCGCCCGCGGGCTCGACCGCTCCCGCGCCGACTACATGGGCATGCTCGGCACGGTGATGAACGCGCTCGCGCTGCAGGACTTCCTCGAGCAGTCGGGCGTGCGCACGCGCGTGCAGACCGCCATCACGATGGGCCAGGTCGCGGAGCCCTACATCCCGCTGCGCGCGATCCGGCACATGGAGAAGGGGCGCGTCGTCGTGTTCGGCGCCGGCGCGGGCATGCCGTACTTCTCCACGGACACCGTCACCGCCCAGCGCGCCCTCGAGACGCACTGCGACGAGGTCCTCGTGGGCAAGAACGGGGTCGACGGCGTCTACACCGCCGACCCGCGCACCGACCCGAGCGCGGTCCGCCTCGACCACCTCACCTACGCGGACGCGCTCGCCCGCGGTCTGCGGGTCGTCGACGCCGCCGCGTTCTCGCTGTGCATGGACAACGGGCTGGCCATGCGGGTGTTCGGCATGACCGACCGGGGTAACGTCACCCGCGCCCTGCTGGGTGAGAAGATCGGCACGCTGGTGACCGCCGGCGAGACAGACGAGGAGTGACCACGTGATCGACGACACCCTGCTCGAGGCAGAGGACAAGATGGACAAGGCCGTCGAGGTGGCCCGTGACCGGATGAGCAACATCCGCACCGGCCGTGCGAACGCCGCGATGTTCAACGCGATCCTCGTGGACTACTACGGCGCCCCGACGCCCCTGCAGCAGCTCGCCTCGCTGCAGATCCCCGAGGCCCGCACGGTCCTCATCTCCCCGTACGACCGGGGAGCGTCCTCCGCGATCGACAAGGCGCTGCGGGCCTCCGACCTCGGCGTCAACCCGACCGACGACGGCAACGTCCTGCGCGTCGTCCTCCCGGCGCTGACCGAGGAGCGTCGCCGCGACTACGTCAAGCTCGCCCGCAACGAGGCCGAGGACGCCCGCATCTCGGTGCGCGCCGTGCGCCGCAAGGCCAAGGAGGAGCTCGACCGCCTCGTCAAGGACGGCGAGGTCGGCGAGGACGAGGGCACGCGCGCGGAGAAGGAGCTCGACGCGCTGACGAAGAGCCACGTCGAGACGATCGATCAGGTCGTCGAGGCCAAGGAGAAGGACCTCCTCGAGGTCTGACCCACGAGGGGCCGCCACCATGGACGTTCCGACGACGCCGCCCGGTCCGCGCGCCCCGGTGCCCGTCACCGGGGGGCCCGCCGCCGGGCGTGCGTCCGGGGCGGACCCCTCGTCCGGCGCCGGTCCGTCGTCCGGTGCCACCCCCGACCGCACGGGCACGACGACGAACGGCCCCACCACCACCGCCCCCTCCGCCGAGGATGCCGCGCCGGTGCGGACGGGCCCCCGCGCGGGCCGCGAGCTGAGCAGGGCGATCCCCGTCGGGATCGGCCTCATCACGCTGCTCGCGCTTTCGCTCGTCTTCCGGCCGGAGCCGTTCGTCGCGCTGGTGGCGCTCGTCGCCGTCGTCGGCACGTTCGAGCTCGCGGCCGCGGCTGCCCAGCGGCACATCGACATCGCCCGGGGCCCCGTCGCGGCGAGCGGTGTCGTCATGGTGGCCGCCACGTGGTTCGCGGGCGAGCGCGGGTTGCTCGCCGCCTACGCCGGCGCGGTCGCACTCGTCGTCACCGTCGCCGTCCTCGCGCGCCGCGGCACGAACGGCGTCCGGGACGCCGCGGCCGACGTCTTCGTCCTCACCTACGTCCCTTTCCTCGTCTCGTTCGCCGTCCTCCTCGTGCGGATGGACGACGGCGTCCTGCTCGTCCTCACCGTGGCGCTGCTCGCGGCGGCCAACGACACGGGCGGCTACGTGGCCGGGATCCTGTTCGGCAAGCACCCGGTCGCGCCCACGATCTCGCCGAAGAAGTCGTGGGAGGGCGTCGTCGGCTCGGTCCTCGCGTGCGCGCTCGTCTCCTACCTGCTCGTCACCGTGCTCCTCGGGGAAGAGCTGTGGCTGGCCCTCGGCCTCGGGCTCGTCGCGGTCGGCACCGCCACGATCGGAGACCTGGCGGAGTCCCTCCTCAAGCGCGACCTCGGCGTCAAGGACATGTCGAACCTCCTGCCCGGGCACGGGGGCCTGCTCGACCGCATCGACTCGATCATCCTCACGCTCCCCCTCGTCTACCTCACACTCGGCCCGCTCGCCCGGGCCGCGGGCTGACCTGCGGGCCGGTCGGTGAGACACTGAGCCCGCCATGACCTCCGAGAACTCGCCCCGCACGCCCGCCCCGCGCGCCGCATCGACCGGCGCCGCGTCCGACGGCGCGCGCTCGACCGCGCCCACGCGGACGACGTCCACCGCCACCGCGACGGCCACCGCCGATCCTGCGCGCGCCACAGCCGCACCCGCCGCCGGCCGCCAGGTCCGGCCGGCCCTCGAGGGCGCGGCCCCCGGTGAGCGCCTCCAGCTGACCTTCACGGCGAAGCGTCGCGGGAAGCCGCCGCGGCACCTCGCGGACCTCGCGGTCGACGAGCGGGCCGGCGTCGCCAAGGAGCTCGGTCTGCCGGGGTTCCGGGTCGACCAGCTCTCGCGGCACTACTTCGGGCACCTGACCAACGACCCGGCCGACATGACGGACCTGCCGGTCGCGACCCGTGACTCTCTCGCGGAGACCCTCCTCCCGCCACTGGTGAGCCGCGTGCGGGACATGCAGGCCGACGGCGGCGCCACCGTGAAGTCGCTGTGGAAGCTCTACGACGGCGCGATGGTCGAGTCCGTCCTCATGCGCTACACGTCGCGCACCACGCTGTGCGTGTCCTCGCAGGCAGGCTGCGGGATGGCCTGCCCGTTCTGCGCCACCGGCCAGCAGGGGCTGACCCGCAACCTGTCGACCGCCGAGATCGTCGAGCAGGTCCGCCTGGCCGCGGCCGCCTGCAGGGACGGCGAGCTCTCCGGCGGGCCGACCCGCCTGAGCAACGTCGTCTTCATGGGCATGGGCGAGCCGATGGCCAACTACAAGGCGGTCATCGGCGCCGTGCGCCGCATGGTCGACCCGGCCCCCGCCGGCCTGGGGATGTCGGCCCGCAACATCACGGTCTCGACCGTTGGCCTCGTCCCCGCGATCGACAAGCTCGCGGCGACCGGCATCCCGGTCACGCTCGCGGTCTCCCTGCACGCGCCGGACGACGAGCTGCGCGACGAGCTCATCCCCATCAACTCGCGCTGGAAGGTCGGCGAGCTCCTCGACGCCGCCCGCCGCTACTTCGAGGCCACGGGCCGCCGCGTGTCCATCGAGTACGCGCTCATCAAGGACATGAACGACCACGCCTGGCGCGGCCGGCTCCTCGCCGAGGAGCTCAACAAGCGGGGCAAGGGCTGGGTGCACGTCAACCCCATCCCGCTCAACCCCACCCCGGGATCGATCTGGACGGCGTCCGAGCGGGACGTCGAGGCCGCGTTCGTCGCCGAGCTGCGCGACGCCGGGATCCCCACGACGGTGCGCGACACGCGCGGATCGGACATCGACGGCGCCTGCGGCCAGCTCGCGGCCGAGGTCATCGACCAGCCCACGAAGGGACGGCAGTGATGAGGGGTTTCGCGAGGGTCGGGCGCCGCGAGGACGGCTATGACACCGACCAGGTGGACGAGTTCTTCACCCGCGCCCGGGACGTCGACGGCGGCATCGACGAGACCGCGGTGCGGCAGGCCGCGTTCGACCTCGTGCCCGGCGGCTACGACCCCGAGCAGGTCGACCTCGCGCTCGACCGCCTCGAGGAGAGCCACACGCGCCGCCGCCGGCAGCGCACGGTCGCCGAGGGCGGCGACGACGGGTGGCGCACCCACGTCGAGGGCCTCGCCGGGACGCTCCGGCCGCGCCTCGAGCGCCCCGAGCGGGAGCGGTTCGTCCGCCCCGGCTCCACCGGCTACTCCGCGAGCGCGGTCGACGCCTTCCTCGCCCGCGTCGAGGAGTACCTCCGGGTGGGCGACGGCCTGACGGCCGAGGACGTCCGCGCCGTGACCTTCCCGCCCGCGCAGGGGCGCAAGGCCTACGACGAGTCCGTCGTCGACGTGTACCTCGACCGCGTGGTCGAGGTCGTCCTCGCCCGCGCATGACCACCGAGGTCGTCCTCCTGGGCTCGACCGGCTCGATCGGCACGCAGGCCCTCGACGTCGTCGGGCGGGCGAACGCCGACGAGCCCGGCCGCTTCGTCGTCCGCGCGCTCGCCGCGTCGGGCTCGAGGCCCGAGCTCCTCGCCGAGCAGGTCGCCGCGCACCGCCCAGGCGTCGTCGGCGTCGCGGACGAGACCAACCTCGCGGACGTGCGTGAGGCCCTCGCCTCCGCGCTCGGCGCGGGCGCAGCGCTGCCCGAGATCGTCGCCGGCACGGACGCCTCGACCGAGCTCGCGGGCATGCTCGGCGGTCCCGGTCGCACGGCCGACGACGACGAACCGCAGTCTCGACGGCGACGAACCGCAGTCTCGACGGCGACGAACCGCAATCTCGACGAATCGCCGGAGCAGTCCGGCCCTGGTGACGCGTACTGGGAGCCTCCCTCCGCCGTCGTGCTCAACGGCATCACCGGCTCGGTCGGTCTGCGCCCCACGCTCGCCGCCCTCGCCTCGGGCGCGACCCTGGCGCTCGCCAACAAGGAGTCCCTCGTCGCCGGCGGCGCGCTGGTCGCGCAGGCGCTCACGCGGCCCGGCCAGATCATCCCCGTCGACTCCGAGCACTCGGCGATGGCGCAGGCGCTCGGGGGAGTGCGCCACGAGAAGGGCCTGACCTCGCCGGTCGTCACCGGAGTGAGCGACGTGCGCCGGCTCGTCCTCACCGCGTCCGGCGGCCCGTTCCGCGGGCGCACGCGCGACCAGCTCGCCGACGTCACGGTCGAGCAGGCACTCGCGCACCCGACCTGGGCGATGGGCCCGGTCGTCACCATCAACTCCTCGACCCTGATGAACAAGGCGCTCGAGCTCGCCGAGGCGTCGCTCCTGTTCGACGTGGCGCCCGACGACATCACGGTCGTCGTCCACCCGCAGTCGATCGTCCACTCGATGATCGAGAGCGTCGACGGCTCCACGCTCGCCCAGGCCTCCCCGCCCGACATGCGCCTGCCGATCGCGCTCGGCCTGTCCTGGCCGCGCCGCCTGCCGGGCGTCGCGACGCCGTGCGCGTGGGACGCCGCGACCTCGTGGACGTTCGAGCCCCTCGACGACGCGACGTTCCCCGCCGTCTCCCTCGTCCGGTCCGCCCTCACCGCCTCGGCCACGCACCCCGCGGTCGTCAACGCCGCCAACGAGGAGGCCGTGGCCGGGTTCATCGCCGGGCGGCTGCCCTACCTGGGGATCCTCGACGTCGTCGAGCGCGTCCTCGCCGAGCACGACGGCGTCGCGCAGCCGGTGCTCGCCGACGTCGAGGCCGCCGAGAGCTCGGCCCGCGCCCGCGCGCGCGAGCTCGTCGCGGCCGCGTGAGCTTCCTCCTCGGCGTCCTCGTCCTCGCGGTCGGGCTCGTCGCCTCGATCGGCCTGCACGAGCTCGGGCACCTCGTCCCGGCCAAGCGGTTCGGCGTCCTCGTCCCGCGCTACTTCGTCGGCTTCGGCCCCACCCTGTGGTCGACGCGCCGCGGCGAGACCGAGTACGGCCTCAAGGCGATCCCGCTCGGCGGGTTCGTCACGCTCGCCGGCATGTTCGCCCCCGCCCGCCCCGGGCGCCGCACGCACCGCAAGGACGGCCGGCCCACGCTCGCGCAGGAGGCCCGCGAGATCTCCGCCGAGGAGGTCCCCGAGGGCCAGGAGCACCGCGCGTTCCACCGACTGCCGGTCGGGAAGAAGATCGTCGTCATGATGGGCGGCCCGCTCGTCAACCTCGTCCTGTCGGTCATCCTCCTCGCGATCGTCGTGTGCGGGATCGGGATCTCCGCGCCCACCACCACCCTCGACTCGGTCCAGGAGTGCGTCGCCACGTCGGCGGGCACGGGGGATGGCGGCACGGACGAGAGCCCGACGACGCCCGCCCCGGGCGATGCCGACTGCCTCGCGGGACCGGGCGCCGCGGCCGGCCTGCAGCCCGGCGACGAGATCGTCAGCTGGGGCGGCGTGGAAGTCGAGGAGTGGACCGAGGTGCAGGAGACGATCGCGAGCGGCGGGGCCGTCCCCACCGACGTCGTCGTCGAGCGCGACGGCGCCGAGGTCGCGCTCACGGTGACGCCCGAGGTCGTCGAGCGCCCCGTCGAGGGCGGCGGGACCGCGCCCACGCCGTACGTCGGCATCGGGCCGGCGTTCGCGCAGGACCGGCTCTCCGTCACCGAGGTTCCCGGGATGGCGTGGGAGCAGCTGACGGGCACCGCGGAGATCATCGTGCGGCTCCCGGTCGCCCTCGTCGACGTCGCCAAGGCCACCTTCGGCCTCCAGGAGCGGGACCCCGGCGTCGTCGGGCTCGTGGGCGTGGGTCGGTTCGCCGGCGAGATCGCCTCGGTCGAGGCGCCGGAGTACACGGGCGTCCAGCGGTTCGCCGACCTGCTCTCGCTGCTCGGCGCGCTCAACATGACCCTCTTCGTCTTCAACCTCGTCCCGCTGCTGCCGCTCGACGGCGGGCACGTGGCCGGCGCCCTGTGGGAGGGGCTGCGGCGGTTCGTCGCGCGGCTGCGCGGCCGCCCCGACCCGGGCCCGGCGGACACCGCCAGGCTGCTCCCGCTCACCTACGTGGTCGTCGCCCTCATGATCGGCATGACGGTGCTGCTCGTCGTCGCGGACATCGTCGTGCCGGTCTCGCTCACGGGTTAGCGGCCTCCCCGAGGACCGGCGCCGCCTCGCCGTCCGGCAGCGTGTCGGCACCCGGCGTCGCCCCGTCGTCCGGCAGCGTGTCGGCACCCTGCGCCGCCCCGCCGTCGGGCAGCGTGTCGGCACCCCGCGCCACCCCGCCGTCGGGTTCGGTCCCGCCACCGGGCAGTGCCTCGGCGCCGTCCGCCGCCCGAGCCTCGGCCAGCGCCGCGAGCCGGTCGAGCCGCTCGTCCCAGCCGCGGCCGATGCTCTCGAGCGCGGTCGCGAGCTGCGTGAGCCGAGCGCCGAGCGCCCGGTAGCGCAGGTGCCGCCCCTCGCGCGCGGCCTCGACGAGCCCGAACTGCGCGAGCGTCTCGAGGTGGTGGGCGATCGCCTGCCTGCTCACCGGCAGCGTGCGGGCCAGCTCCGAGGCCGACGACGGCGCACGTCCGACCGCGCGGAGGACCTCCCACCGCGTCTCGTCCGCCAGCGCAGCGAACAGGGGAGCGGGCGAGTCGGGGTCGCCGGGGGATCGGGGGCCGCCGGGGGAGTCCGCGGTCACCGCCGGCCCGCCGGACGCGGCGCTCGCCGATTGCCCCGAGGCTCCGCCCGGTGTCTGGCGCGTTGCGCCGGCCGTCACGCCCGCGCCTCGACGTGGGCGACGAACGAGTCCAGCACCTGGATCCATCCGCCGACGTTGTCGTCCATCGCCGCTCGGCGCTCGGCGGTCGGCAGGTGCCGGAACCCGGACTCGAGCACGGTGACGAGGGTGCGGCCCTGTCCGTCGTCGTCGAGGGTGAACTGCACGAGGGAGGCGGTCTCGCCGGGCTCCTCCTCGCCGAGCTGGCCCCAGACGAGGTCGAATCGGGTCGGCACGTCGAACCGGGCGACCCGGATCGGCATGAGGCCGTGGTCGCGCCACTCGAGCGTCCCGGTGGCGCCCTCGCGCATCCCGCCGGGCACGTCGGCGGGCATGCCCCACCACTGCCCGATCGCCTCGGGGTCCGTGAGGGCCTCCCAGGTCTCCTGCTTCGGGGCGCGCACGAGCACGGTGCGGGTGATGGTGCCGGCGTCGAGGTCGGCGACGGGCGTGGTGTCGAGCGGCGTGCGGTCCATGGCGGGCTCCTCGAGTCGACGGACACGTTGTGCAAGTAGCTGGTTGCAGGTCGAGCATAGAGCCCGCGGCCGCCAGGTGCAGGCGGTCGTTTGCATGTGCCGTTCGTCGTCGTGCGCCGTGGATCGTGTCGCCGGTCTCGCACGCGGGACGTGTCTGGACGGCGGTGCGATACTGGGCGGGTGAGCGTCCCCATCAATCTCGGCATCCCGACCGTCAAGCAGCCGCCGCCCGTGCTGGCGCCGCGGCGCAAGACCCGCCGCATCATGGTGGGCGACGTCCCTGTCGGCGACGGGGCCCCGGTCTCGGTCCAGTCGATGACGACGACGAAGACCCACGACATCGGCGCCACGCTCCAGCAGATCGCCGAGCTCGTGGCCACCGGCTGCGACATCGTGCGGGTCGCGTGCCCCACGGACAAGGACGCCGAGGCCCTCAAGGTCATCGCGGCGAAGTCGACGATCCCGGTCATCGCGGACATCCACTTCCAGCCGAAGTACGTCTACGCGGCGATCGAGGCCGGCTGCGGCGCCGTGCGCGTCAACCCCGGCAACATCCGCAAGTTCGACGACCAGGTCAAGGAGATCGCCCAGGCGGCCAAGGACCACGGCACGTCGATCCGGATCGGCGTCAACGCCGGCTCACTCGACCCGCGCCTGCTGAAGAAGTACGGCTCGGCCACGCCGGAGGCCCTCGCCGAGTCGGCGATCTGGGAGGCGTCGCTGTTCGAGGAGCACGACTTCCACGACTTCAAGATCTCGGTCAAGCACAACGACCCGGTCGTCATGGTCCGCGCCTACGAGCTGCTCTCCGAGGCCGGCGACTGGCCGCTGCACCTCGGCGTCACCGAGGCCGGCCCCGCCTTCCAGGGCACGATCAAGTCGTCCGTGGCGTTCGGCGCGCTGCTCTCGCAGGGCATCGGCGACACGATCCGCGTCTCGCTGTCCGCCCCGCCGGCCGAGGAGGTCAAGGTCGGCAACCAGATCCTCGAGTCGCTCAACCTGCGGCCGCGGACGCTGGAGATCGTCTCGTGCCCGTCGTGCGGGCGCGCGCAGGTCGACGTCTACACCCTGGCCGAGGAGGTCACCGAGGGGCTCAAGGACCTCACCGTCCCGCTCCGGGTGGCCGTCATGGGCTGCGTCGTCAACGGCCCGGGCGAGGCACGCGAGGCCGACCTCGGGGTGGCGTCCGGCAACGGCAAGGGCCAGATCTTCGTCAAGGGCGAGGTCATCCGGACCGTGCCGGAGGACCAGATCGTCGACACCCTCATCCAGGAGGCGAACCGCATCGCGGCCGAGATGGGGCTCGAGGACGAGGCCGGTGCGGCACCGGCCGTCACCGTCCACTGACCGCGGATGCGGCTGTTCCGGGCCTCCGCGCGGCGTGACGCGGCGGCCGCGGTCTCCGTCCTCGGCCACGAGCGTGCGGCCGATGCCGGGCAGCTGTGCGCGCACTACCCGCTGACCTCGACGCTCGCCGCCGTCCAGGTGGTGGGGGGCCGGTTCGACACCTCGACGCCCGGCTCCCGCATGCTCGGCATCGACGGCGAGCAGGGGCTCGAGGCCCTCACCTGGGTCGGCGCGAACATCGTGCCGGTCGGGACCACCGCCGAGCAGCGGCCCGCGATCGCGCAGACGATCGCCGACCACGGCCGTGCCTCGAGCTCCGTGCTCGGCGACGCGGAGCAGGTCCTCTCGCTGTGGTCCTTCCTCGAGCAGCGCTGGGGGCGGCCGCGCGAGATCCGCGGGAACCAGCCGCTGCTCGTCATGGACTCGCCCGCGACGGTCGAGCCGGACCCGCAGGTGCGGCGCGGGACCGTGGCCGAGGCGCCGATCGTGGCACCGGCGTCGGTGGCGATGTTCATCGAGGAGGTCGGCTACGACCCCACCCGCTACGGCAACGGCTACGTCCGGCGCGTGCGCTCGCTCCTCTCGCTGGGGCGGACGTGGATCCGCACCGAGCCGCACCCCGAGACCGGGCAGGAGCGCGTCGTCTTCAAGGCCGACGTCGGGGCGCTCGCCCTCGGCGTGGCCCAGGTGCAGGGCGTGTGGGTGGCGCCCGACCGGCGCGGCCAGGGGCTCGGGTCGCGGGGCATGGCCGCCGTCGTGCGCGACGTGCTCGCCGACGTCGCGCCCACCGTCTCCCTCTACGTCAACGACTACAACACGGCCGGCCTGGCCACCTACCGCCGCCTCGGCATGCGCCAGGAGGGCACCTACGCCACCGTCGTCCTCTGACGGCGGCCCTCACCCGCACTCTCGACGAGTGAGCGGCTTTTCCGCCCGACGAGTGAGCAGACGCGCGCCCGGTCAGCCCCTGCGACGCGCGACGATCAGTCCGTCCCATCCCTTGACGCCCACGGTCTGCAGCGCGGTCGCCTCGAGCTCGGGGTGCCGGGAGATCGCCGCCACCAGGTCGCGCACCCCGCGGACGCGCGGATCCGTGCTGTCGGGGTCGGCGACGGCGCCGTCCCGCACCACGTTGTCGACGACGACGACGGACCCGCGTCGCGTCAGCCGCATCGCCTCGGCGAGGTAGAGCGGGTTGCTCGGCTTGTCCGCGTCGATGAACACGAGGTCGAACGGCTCGACCTGGTCCGCGACGAGCTGCTCGAGCGAGTCGGCCGCCGGCCCCTCGAGCACGTCGACGCGATCGGCGACGCCGGCCCGTTCGAGGTTCTCCCGCGCGACGGCCGCGTTGGCCGGCTCGAGCTCGAGCGTGACGACCCGGCCGGCCAGGCCCACCGCGCGGGCGAACCAGATCGTCGAGTAGCCGGCGAGCGTGCCGATCTCGAGGACGCGCAGCGCGCCCGTCATCGAGGCGAGCAGCCCGAGGAAGGCGCCCTGGTTGGGGGCGACCTCGGCGTTCGGCATCGTCGTCGTCGCACCCGACTCGCGCGCCTGGACGAGCGCGTCGTCCTCGATCGCGAGGGCCTGCTCGAAGTACTCGTCCACCTCGCGCCACGCGGCGGTGGAGGCGTAGCGGTGCGGCGGGGGTGCGTCGGAGGCGGACGCGTCGGTCACGGTGTCGTCGGAGTCGGTGGCGTCGGAGTCGGTGGCGTCGGACGTGGGGCCGGAGCTGCTCGGCGTCGCGGTCATGACCGTGACGCTACCGGTGCGCCCGAGCCTCACGCCCGCCGTCGAACGGGCTTGCCGACGACGGCTCCCAACCGCACTCTCGACGAGTGTGCGGCCTCCGACGAACGCTCCCAACCGCACTCTCGACGAGTGAGCGGCCTCCGACGACGGCTCCCAACCGCAATCTCGACGAGCGAGCGACGTCCGACGACTGCCCTCACCCGCACTCTCGACGATCGGGTGGGTGAGCGCGCCGCCTCGCGCGTCAGGCCATCCGGCGACGGATCCCGTAGAGCGCCCCGCCCGCGAGCGCGAGCACGGCCGCCACGGCGATCGTGCCGCCGACAGTGGCCCCGGTGTCCGGCAGCGACCCGCCGCCCCCGCCGTGGCGCCCGCCGCCGCGGCCGTCGTTCCCGGCAATCGGACCCGCGACCTGGGTGGGGCCGGGCTCGTCGTCGTCGGAGGGGGTCTCGGACGCACCGTCCGTCGGGGCCTCGGACGGGCTCTCCGACGGACCGTCCGTCGGCGTCTCGCCGGGGCCGTCGGTCGGGGTCTCGGTGGGCGACCCGGTCGGGTCCTCCGTTGGCTCCTCGGTCGGCTCGGGCGCCGGCTCGACCGTCACCGTCCGCTCGACGCTCGAGCTGTTCCCGGAGCGGTCGGTCGCCGTGTAGGTGAGCGTGTACTCGCCGGGCGTCGTCGTGTCGATGACGCCGCTGACCTCGGGCTCGATCGCGACCGTGTCGCAGTTGTCGGTCACCTGGACGCCGGTCAGCGCGTCCCACGGGTCGCCGGCGGTCACGGTGAGCGCGGGCGCGCCGATCGCGGGGGCGGTCTCGTCGCCGCTGAGGGTGACCTCGTCGACCACGCTGTTGTCCGGGAAGGAGGCGCCCGTCGACACGTTGGTCGCGGCCTCCGCGCGGTGCGTCGTCACCGTGATCGCGCACTCGTCGATGCTCAGGTGGCTGTAGTTCGCCACGTTCTCCGAGTTCTCGACCTCGCCCCACTCGGCGGGCTCGGGCAGCTCGTCGTTGCGCCCGTAGAACTTCGAGCCCGACGCCGTCGTGCCGGTGACGTAGAGGACGTCCCCCTCGCCCGGGGCGAGGAAGTCGGGACCGACGGTCGGGTCACCGTCCGGCTCGCCGACCGGCACGCCCCGGTTCATCAGCGGCGTGCGCGTGTAGTAGTGGTCGTGGCCGGACAGGACGAGGTCGACCCCGAGCTCGGACATTCCCTGGGAGAGCGCCGTGCGGCGGCCGTCGATGATGCCGAAGTCCTCGGCGTCGATGTCCGTGGCGTGCGTGGCGACGGAGTAGATCGAGTGGTGGAACGTGACGACGACCCACTGCGACGGGTTCTGCTCGATCGCCGCCCGCGCGTAGTCGACGAGCGAGCCGTGGATGAGGTTGTTGCTGTTGAGGTGGATGAACAGCGTCCCGTTGTACGTGTAGTGGTAGTTGAAGCCGCTGCCAGGCCGTCCGCCGTTCCGCGGGAGGTTGAAGTGGTTCCCGTAGGTGAGGAAGTGCGCGACGTCGTGGTTGCCGAGCGTGGTGGCCAGCGGGAACTGCGTGAGCTGGACGGGCTCGTGGAAGGCGTCGTACTCGGCGTCGTCGGCGATGACGCGGTCCACCTGGTCGCCGCCGGAGAGCAGGAACTCGGCCTCCGGGTACGTGGCCCACGCCTGGTCGAGCGTGTCGATCCACTGGAGGCGCTCGGCCTCGAGGTCGGTCGTGCCGATCTGGGGGTCGGCGACGTAGACGAGGTCGACGCTGTCCCCGGACGCGGGCCCCGTGGTGAACGTGTACAGCTCGGACCAGCCGTCCTCGGTGCCGACCTGGTACGTGTAGCCGGTCGAGGGGGCGAGCCCGTCGACGGTGGCGTGGTGGTAGGTGTAGCCGGGCTTGTTGACCGCGAGCCCGCCGGTGGACTGCTCGATCGTCCGCGCTCCCGCCGGGAACTCGGTCTCGTCCATCTCGGCCGTCGGTGCGATGACGATCGACTGGGGGGAGAGGTCGAGGCCGCGGGAGTGCCACGAGAAGTTGCGCTGGGTCTCGCTCTCACCGACCAGCATCGTCACGTTCTCGACGGCGTCGGGCGTCGGCTCGGCGGCGCCCGCCGCGAGGGCCGGGCCGAGGGACAGTGCGGCGGCGAGGCCGGCAGCGGCGGCGAGGTGACGACGGCGCGGGGTCATGAGGTTCCTCCGGGGGCGCAGGACGATCACCCGGGGGCCCGGAACGATCACCGGAACGCTGTCAGGCGGAGGCGAACGGGACGTGACGGATCGCCGACGTCCCGGTGAACCGCGCCCTGACTCTCCCAGCCCGTGTCACCCGACCCGCGGCTACCCGCGCGTCACTGCCGGGCCGAGCCCCCGATGCCCGACCGCGCGCGTGCCGTGCCTACCCCCGCGCGAGCCCCGCGAGGATCTCCTCGGCCTCGGCGACGATCCTCGGCACGAGCTCCCCGCAGGTCGGCACGTCGTGGATGAGCCCCATCGACTGCCCGGCGGTCCACACCCCGGCCTCGGGGTCGCCGGACTCGAGCGCCCCGCGCCCGCGGGCCCCGGACACGAGGTGGGCGACGTCCTCGAACGATCCGCCGCCGGCGAGGATCTCCGCCGCCTCGCGGGCCACGGAGTTGTCCGCGATCCGCGAGGTGTTGCGCAGCTCGCGCAGCACGAGGCGCGTGCCGGTCTCGGTCCCGTCGACGATCGCCTGCTTGATCCCGTCGTGCACGCGGGACTCGGCGGTCGCGACGAACCGCGTCCCCATCGACACCCCGACCGCACCGAGCGCGCGGGCGGCGGCGAGCCCCCGCCCGTCGGCGATGCCCCCGCAGGCGAGGACCGGCACGTCGAGGGCGGCGACGGCGGAGGGCACGAGCACGAGCCCGCCGACGTCGTCCTCCCCGGGGTGGCCGGCGCACTCGAAGCCGTCGATCGTGATGACGTCGGCGCCGAACCGCTGCGCGGACAGCGCGTGCCGGACGGACGTGCACTTGTGGATGAGCGTGATCCCCGCGGCCTTGAAGGCGGCCGCGGCCTCGCCCGGGTTCGCGCCCGCGGTCTCGACGATGCGCACGCCCGACTCGATGATCACCTTGACGTACTCCGCGTACGGCGGCGGCGTCATCGCCGGCAGGAACGTGAGGTTGACGCCGAACGGCTTGTCCGTCAGCTCGCGCGTGCGGGCGATCTCGGCGCGCAGGTCCTCCGGGGTCGGCTGCGTGAGGGCCCCGAGGACGCCGAGGCCGCCGGCGTTCGACACGGCGGCGGTGAGCTCGGCGACCGAGACCCACTGCATCCCGCCCTGGACGACCGGGTGCTCGATGCCGAGGAGGTCGGTGATCGCTGTACGCATGGGGGACATCGTGCCCGACCGCGACCGCCTAACCTGTCCACCATGCTCTCCACGATGTCCTCCCTCTTCCTGCGCACGCTGCGCGAGGACCCCGCCGACGCCGAGATCGCGTCCCACAGGCTGCTCGTCCGCGCCGGCTACATCCGCCGTGCCGCCCCGGGCATCTACACGTGGCTGCCGGTCGGCCTGCGCGTCCTCGCGAAGGTCGAGGCGGTCGTGCGCGAGGAGATGCTGGCGATCGGCGCCCAGGAGGTGCACTTCCCGGCTCTGCTTCCCAAGGAGCCCTACGAGGCCTCGGGCCGCTGGACCGAGTACGGGGACAATCTCTTCCGCCTCAAGGACCGCCGCGAGAACGACTACCTGCTCGCGCCGACCCACGAGGAGATGTTCACCCTCCTGGTCAAGGACCTCGTCTCGTCCTACAAGGACCTGCCGCTGCAGCTCTTCCAGGTCCAGACGAAGTACCGCGACGAGGCCCGCCCGCGTGCCGGCATCGTCCGCGGGCGCGAGTTCGTCATGAAGGACGCCTACTCCTTCGACCTCGACGACGACGCGCAGGTCGCCAGCTACGACCTCTACCGGGCGGCCTACCTGAGGATCTTCGAGCGGCTCGGCCTCGAGGTCGTCGTCGTCGCCGCGGACGCCGGGGCCATGGGCGGCTCGCGCTCGGAGGAGTTCCTCCACCCGACGCCGGTCGGCGAGGACACGTTCGTCCGCTCGCCCGGCGGGTACGCGGCCAACGTCGAGGCGGTGACGACGCCGGTCCCCGAGCTGCCTCAGCATGCCGAGGAGCCGCCCGCGCCGGTCACGGTCGACACCCCGGGCGCCGACACGATCGAGACCCTCGTCGCCGCGCTCGACGCCGAGGTGCCGCACGCGGAGGGCCGCGGCTGGGCGGCGTCGGACACCCTGAAGAACCTCGTCCTGGCCCTCACGCACCCCGACGGCGAGCGGGAGATCGTCGTCGTCGGCCTGCCCGGGGACCGGGCCATGGACCCGGCCCGCGCGGAGGTGGCGTTCGCGCCGGCCGAGGTGGAGACGGCGACCGAGGCCGACCTCAAGGCACACCCCGAGCTCGTCCGCGGCTACATCGGGCCGCGCTCGGAGCACGCGCGCGGCGACGAGACGGCCGTGCGCTACCTGCTCGACCCGCGGGTCGTCGACGGCTCGGTGTGGGCGACGGGCGCCGACGTCGACGGGCGCCACGTCGTCGGGCTCGTGGCCGGCCGGGACTTCGTCTCCGACGGGACCGTCGAGATCGCCGAGGTCCGCGCCGGTGACCCCGCACCCGACGGGACCGGGCCGCTCGAGCTCGCCCGCGGGATGGAGATGGGGCACATCTTCGCGCTCGGCCGGAAGTACGCGGACGCGCTCGGGCTGACCGTGCTCGACCAGAACGGCAAGGCCGTCACGCCGACGATGGGCAGCTACGGCATCGGTGTCACGCGCGCGCTCGCGGCCATCGCCGAGTCGACGAGCGACGAGCAGGGACTCGCCTGGCCCGTGCACGTCGCACCGTTCCACGTCCACGTCCTCGCCACGGGCAAGGGCGAGGAGATCTTCGAGGCCGCCCGCGACCTGGCGGACCGGCTCGACGCGGCCGGCGCCGAGGTGCTCTACGACGACCGGCCGAAGGTCTCGGCGGGGGTGAAGTTCGCCGATGCCGAGCTCATCGGGGTGCCGTACGCGCTCGTCGTCGGCCGGGGGCTTGCGAACGGCGTGGTCGAGGTTCGGGACCGCGCGACCGGCGAGCGGGTCGAGCTGGCGCCCGAGGCCGCCGCCGACGAGCTGCTCGCCCGCCTCCGTGCGGCCGGCGTCGTCGCCTGAGGCGCGCTGCCGCGCCTGACCGAGGCGCGGCTCACCCGTCGATCAGGTGGCGGACTCGCTCGCCGACTCCGCGCCCGCCGAGCCCGGCAGGCCGGGGAGCGCGCCCGGGTCGACCCCGGCGGCCTGCAGTCGCACCGCAGCGTCGGCGGCGGCGTCGACGAGTGCCCCGCGCTGCTCGGCCGGCGCGGTGCCGGCGAGGAAGATCCACTGGTCGAGCAGGTCCGCCTCGGTGACGGCACGGAAGGCGTCGGCGTCGCCGTCGGGCCAGGGGTAGGCGGGCTCGCGGGTGTCCTGCGCACCGGCCTCGATCGCGGTGTCGACGAGCACCTGCAGCTGGTCGGCTCGCTCGGGCGCCGACTCGGCCATCCCGCGCGCCGCGAGGATCTCCTCGAGGTAGCGGGCCTGGTCGAGGACAAGAACGGTGGGTCCGTCGGCGACGGCGGCGACCACCTCGGGCGTCATCGGCGTCACCTCGACGGGGGTCCCGCCGTCGGAGTGCTGCTCGAGCTCGAGCGCGGCGAGGATGCGGCCGGTGGCGGTCGCGGCGAGCACGGACGCGAGGTCGCGCTCGGCGGCGGGCACGTCGGCCAAGATGGCGATCGTCGAGTCCGCCGATGCGCTGAGGAGCCCGCGGAGCTCGGTGACGTCGGCCACCACCGGTGCCTCCGGCAGCGGCGCGTTCGTCTGCCCCTCGGGCGGCCCGTCCGGCCACGCCACCCACACGCCGCCGAGCGCCTCGACCTGGGCGTCGAGGTCGGCCGCCACGCCCTCGACGGCCTCGGCCACGGCCGGGTCCGTCGAGGGGTCGGCCGCGAGCGTCCGCGCGGCCTCGGCGAGGCCGGCGGTCTCGACGGCCACGTCCTGGCGCCACTGCTGCGTCGCCGTGGCGGCGGGCGGCGGCTCCGGGTCGGAGTCGATGCGGATGCTGCAGCCGGCGAGCGCGACCCCGGCCACGGCGATCGCCGCGAGCGCTCGTACGGAGCGGCGGCGGGGGAGGCGGCGGTGGCCGACGGTCGAGGTGGTCATCGCGACGCATCATGTCAGGTGGCCGGCGCGCCGGGCGGCTTTCAGGGGGCGTGCCGGTCTCCGTCGAGCGGCCCGCGCCACCCGCGAACGACGCACGGCCCGCGCCACCCACTCGCGCCTCACCGCCCGCACCCACCACCAGCCGCGAGCGACGTACCGCCCGCACCAACCACCAGCCGCGAGCGACGCGCTGCCCGCACCAACCACCAGCCGCGAGCGACGCGCCGTCCGCACCCGCCACGACCCGCGCGTGTGCTCCACGACGCCTCCACCCGGCTCGTGGCCGCGCGGCCCGGGCGGTAGTCTGGGGGACTGCCCCGGGGAGCCAACCGGGACGACGAGGAGGATCGCGTGACCACCCCATCGAGCAGCACACCGTCCGACCGGGTCCGCGCCGCGGCCTCGGGCGCCGTCGAGCAGGCGGGTCTCGTCGTCGAGGACGTCGAGGTCGCCGGCACCGGCACCCGGAAGGTCGTCCGACTCACCGTCGACCTCCCCGACGGGCCCGGGGGAGTGACCTCCGACCAGATCGGTGACGTCTCCCGCGCCGTGTCGGCCGCCATGGACGAGCACGACGCCGTCGACGGCACCTACACCCTCGAGGTCTCCACGCCCGGGACCGACCGCCCCCTGACCGAGCCGCGGCACTTCCGCCGCGCCGTCGGGCGGCTGCTCGACCTCACGACCGCCGACGGGCGCCGCACCGCGCGCCTCACCGGCGTCGAGGGCGACACCCTGCAGCTCACCGACGAGCAGGGGACTCACGAGGTCCCGCTCGCCGACGTCACCCGCGCCCGCGTCGAGGTCGAGCTCACGCGGCCCTGACCGCGAGCCGACCCCGCCCGCGAGCCGACCTGCCCGAAGGAAGAGGACACCATGGACATCGACATGCAGGCCCTGCGCATGGTCGAGGCCGACCGGGGCATCCCGCTCGACACCCTCGTCGCCGCGATCGAGGAGGCGCTGCTCGGTGCCTACGAGCGCACGCCCGGCGCGGTGAGCCCGGCCCGGATCGACCTCGACCGCCGCACGGGCACCGTCACGGTGCTCGCGACCGAGACGGACGAGGAGGGCAACGCGATGGGCGAGTTCGACGACACGCCGTCGGGCTTCGGCCGCATCGCCACCGCCACCGCTCGCTCGGTCATCGTCCAGCGCCTGCGGGACGCGGAGGACGACCAGGTGATGGGGTCCTACCGGGACAAGGCGGGCGGCCTGCTCTCGGGCATCGTCCAGCAGGGCCGCGACCCGCGGAAGGTGCTCGTCCAGCTGCCCGACAAGGTCGAGGCCGAGCTGCCGCAGCACGAGCAGGTGCCGACGGAGTCCTACAAGCACAACGACCGCCTGCGCGCCTACGTCGTCGACGTCTCGCGCGGGGCGCGTGGCCCGCAGATCACGCTCTCGCGCACGCACCCCGAGCTCGTGCGTCAGCTCTTCGCGCTCGAGGTCCCCGAGGTCGCGGACGGGTCGGTCGTCATCGAGTCGATCGCGCGCGAGGCCGGGCACCGCACGAAGCTCGCCGTCCGCTCCACCGTGCCCGGGCTCAACGCCAAGGGAGCCTGCATCGGCCCGATGGGCGCGCGCGTGCGGGCCGTGATGAGCGAGCTGCACGGCGAGAAGATCGACATCGTCGACTACTCCGAGGACCCGGCCACGTTCGTCGGGTTCGCGCTCTCGCCGGCCAAGGTCGCGAGCGTGACGGTGGTCGATCCGGACGCGCGCGCCGCCCGCGTCGTGGTGCCGGACTACCAGCTCTCCCTCGCGATCGGCAAGGAGGGCCAGAACGCCCGCCTCGCCGCGCGCCTGACGGGCTGGCGCATCGACATCCGCTCCGACGCCGCCCCCGCCGAGCCCACGACCAGCGCCGGCGAGCCGAGCGCAACGGACCCCGCCACCGGCCCCGCCGGCGCGTCCTCTGCCGCCGCTCCTACCAGCCCGGACGCCGGCGGCACGTCCGCCGTGCCGGACGACGGCACGCAGGCCGGGTGAGGGGCGCCACGAGGTTCGCCCCGGAGCCGAGCGGCGGAAAGGGTACGATGGTCGACGGCGTCGGCACCCCTGCCCCCGACGGGGCCGGACCGAACGGCCCGATGCGCACCTGCATCGGCTGCCGGGCCGTCGCCGGCCGGTCGCACCTCGTGCGGATCGTGCTCGCCCCTCCCGCCCGTGCGGTGGTGGACGAGTCGGCATCCGCACCCGGCAGGGGGGCGTGGCTCCATCCGGAGCCTGCCTGCCTGGACCAGGCGGTTCGCCGCCGTGCGTTCGCGCGGGCCCTGCGTGCAGCGGGGCCGGTGGACACCGGTGACGTGACGCGCTGGTTCGCGGCCGCGACGATCGACGACACACCGTCGTCGAGGTCAGATCGAGATGAAAGCGGGTTGGAAGCCGATGGGCACCCGATGAGTACCCAGCGATGAGCTGCCAGCAATAACCACGGTCCGCCCTGTCCCGGGACGGTCCGAGACAGGAGAGATGTGGCCAAGGTCCGCGTTCACGAGCTCGCGAAGGAGCTCGGCGTCGACAGCAAGACGGTCATGGCGACGCTGCGAGAGCAGGGAGAGTTCGTCAAGTCCGCCTCCTCCACTGTGGAGGCCCCAGTCATCAGGCGTCTGAAGGAGCACTACGACGCCAACCCGCCGGCGACCAAGAAGAAGGCGCCGGCAGCCTCGAAGTCCCCGGCCCGCTCGGGCGGCTCGTCGTCGGGCAAGGCCCCGACGCCGGGCCCGCGCCCGGCCGCGCCCGCCGAGCAGCCGGCCACGAGCGACGCCCCGGCGTCGTGGTCGGAGCAGGCTCCGACCCCCGGGGCGACCCCGGCCGCGCCGGCGACCGAGGCGACCCCGGCGGCTCCCGCCGCCGCGGCGACCCCGGCCCCGACGCCCGCCCCTGCGCCGCCGGCGCCGACCGCCCCCGCGGGTGACGCCCCGGCGTCGTCCGACCAGGGCTCCGCCGCCTCCGAGGCTCCCGCCGCCACGCCGACCCCGGCATCAGCGGCACCGACCCCGGCGGCACCCACGCCCGCGGCCCCGACCCCGAAGGCGGCAGCGCCCACCCCGAGGTCGGCCGCGCCGACCCCGGCGAGCGCACGTCCCGGCCAGGGCTCGCGCGGCGACTCGGGTCGCGGCGACTCCGGCCGTGGCGGTCGTGACCAGGGCCGCTCCGGCGGTCGTGAGTCGACCCCGCGTCCGGGCAACAACCCGTTCGCGTCGTCGCAGGGCATGCCCCGGTCGGGCGGCTCCGGCGGCTCGGGCGGTCCGCGCCCCGGTGCGCCGCGTCCGGGCAACAACCCGTTCGCGTCGTCGCAGGGAATGCCCCGCCCGGGCGGCTCCGGCGGTCCTCGCCCGGGTGCCACGCCCGGCCCGCGGCCCGGCGGCGGCCCGCGCCCGAACCCGAACATGATGCCCGGCCAGTCGAGCGTCGGCCGTCCGGGGGCGAACCAGCGTCCCGGCGGTCGCGGTCGTCCCGGCGGCGGCGGTCGACCGGGCGGCGGCCCGGGTGGTCCCGGTGGCTCCGGCGGCGGTCCCGGCGGCGGTGCGTTCCGCGGTCGTGGCGGTCGTGGGGCGACCCAGGGTGCGTTCGGTCGCTCCGGCGGCCGTCCCGTGCGCGGACGGAAGTCGAAGCGCGCGAAGCGCCAGGAGTTCGAGCAGCAGAGCGCGCCGTCGCTCGGCGGCGTCCAGGTCCCGCGCGGCGACGGCTCGACCGTCGTCCGCATCCGGGCCGGCGCCTCGCTGTCCGACTTCGCCGACAAGATCGACGTCAACCCGGCGTCGCTCGTCACCGTCCTGTTCCACCTGGGCGAGATGGCCACGGCGACCCAGTCGCTCGACGAGGACACGTTCAAGGTCCTCGGCGAGGAGCTCGGGTACGTCATCGAGATCGTGTCGCCGGAGGACGAGGACCGCGAGCTGCTCGAGCAGTTCGATATCGACCTCGATGCCGAGCTCGAGGCCGAGACCGACGAGGAGCTGTTCCCCCGTCCGCCGGTCGTCACCGTCATGGGTCACGTCGACCACGGAAAGACCAAGCTGCTCGACGCGGTGCGGTCCACGGACGTGGTCGCCGGCGAGCACGGCGGCATCACGCAGCACATCGGTGCGTACCAGGTCTCCGTCGAGCACGAGGACGTGGAGCGCGCGCTGACGTTCATCGACACCCCGGGTCACGAGGCCTTCACGGCCATGCGTGCCCGTGGTGCCGACGTCACGGACATCGCGATCCTCGTGGTGGCCGCGGACGACGGCGTCATGCCGCAGACGATCGAGGCGCTCAACCACGCGCAGGCGGCCAGCGTGCCGATCGTGGTGGCGGTCAACAAGATCGACGTCGAGGGGGCGAACCCCGCGAAGATCCGGCAGCAGCTCACCGAGTACAACCTGGTGGCGGAGGAGTACGGCGGCGACACGATGTTCGTCGACGTCTCGGCCAAGAACCGCACCGGCATCGACGACCTGCTCGAGGCGGTCCTGCTCACCGCGGACGCCGCCCTCGAGCTGACGGCGAACCCGGACAAGGACGCGCGCGGCGTGGCCATCGAGGCCAACCTCGACAAGGGGCGCGGCTCGGTCGCGACCGTGCTCGTCCAGTCGGGCACGCTCAAGGTCGGCGACTCGATCGTCGCGGGTACGGCCCACGGCCGCGTCCGCGCGATGCAGGACGAGCACGGCGCGAACGTCAAGGAGGCCGGCCCCTCGCGGCCGGTCCAGGTCCTCGGCCTGGCCTCCGTGCCGCGGGCCGGTGACACGTTCATCGTCGCGCCCGACGACCGCACCGCCCGGCAGATCGCCGACAAGCGTGAGGCCGCCGAGCGCGCCGCGACCCTGGCGAAGCGCCGCAAGCGCATCTCGCTGGAGGACTTCACCAAGGCGCTCGAGGAGGGGAAGGTCGACCACCTCAACCTCATCCTCAAGGGCGACGTGTCCGGTGCCGTCGAGGCGCTCGAGGACTCGCTGCTCAAGATCGACGTCGGCGACGAGGTCGCGCTGCGCATCATCCACCGCGGCGTCGGTGCGATCACGCAGAACGACGTCAACCTCGCGACCGTCGACAACGCGGTCATCGTCGGCTTCAACGTGCGTCCCGCCGAGCGGGTCACGGAGCTGGCCGACCGCGAGGGCGTCGAGATGAAGTTCTACTCGGTCATCTACGACGCGATCGAGGACGTCGAGAGCGCGCTCAAGGGCATGCTCAAGCCGGAGTACGAGGAGGTGGAGCTCGGTACCGCCGAGATCCGCCAGGTGTTCCGCTCCTCGAAGTTCGGCAACATCGCCGGTTCGATCGTCCGGTCGGGCCTCATCCGTCGCAACGCCTCCGCGCGGCTCGTCCGCGACGGCGTCGTGGTGGCGGGCGACCTCAAGATCGACTCGCTGCGCCGGGAGAAGGACGACGTCACCGAGGTCCGCGAGGGCTTCGAGTGCGGTATCAACCTCGGCTACCGCGACATCGAGGAGGGCGACGTCATCGAGACGTTCGAGATGCGGGAGAAGCCCCGCGCCTGATCGTGTCCGACGATCCTTCCGCCGCGGGGGGGGGGGGGGGGGGAAAGGGGGGGGGGGGGGGGAAAGGGTGGGAGAAAAAAAACAAGAAAAAGGAA
>NZ_JBNDMZ010000001.1:161112-210691 GCF_049856295.1 Georgenia sp. Z1344
CGTCGTAGACGCTCTTTACGGGGGGGGGCCAGCCCAGGAGGTGGTGTTTTGGTCCCCCACCCCGCGGTAGCAGCACAACCATCGACCCGTGGAGGTCCCCATGGCCGACTCCGGCCGCGCGCGCCGGCTCGCCGAGCGCATCCAGCAGATCGTCGCCCGCATGCTCGACACGCGGATCAAGGACCCGCGCCTCGGGTTCGTCACGGTCACCGACGTCCGGGTGACGGGTGACCTCCAGCACGCCACCGTCTTCTACACCGTCTACGGCTCCGACGAGGACCGGGCCGGCACCGCGGCGGCGCTGCGGTCCGCGACGGGCATCATCCGCTCCGAGGTCGGCAAGCAGACGGGCGTGCGCCTCACGCCCACGCTCGAGTTCGTCCTCGACGCCCTGCCGGCCACCGCCCAGGATCTCGCCGACCGCCTGGCCGAGGTCAAGCTGCGCGACGAGCAGATCGCCGCTGCAGCCGCCGGCGCCACGTACGCCGGGGAAGCCGACCCGTACAAGGCGTCCCGCGAGGAGTCCGACGACGACGAGCTCGACGACGAGGCGATCGGTGACGGGCGGGACGACGTCTCGGCCGGTGTTGGCGAGGACGACAACGCGCACGACGACGACACCCCCGCCGCTCCTGCGCGCTCGGGCGAGGACCTCGAGGTCGTCGGTGAGATCGACGGCGACGAGGACGTCTACCGGAGCCCGGACGTCGACGGCCCTGCCGCGCACCCCTTCGACGCCGCGGCGGAGTCCGCGCCCGGCGACGGTGCCGGCTCGACCGACGGTGCCGGCTCTCCCGACGCCACGGACGCGCCCGGCAGCCCTGACGCGCCCGGCACCGGCCGCGACTGAGGGCCGCGTGCAGTTCCCGCGCGGGAGCGCGACGGCCGCGGACGGCGTCCTGCTCGTCGACAAGCCCCAGGGGCTGACGAGCCACGACGTCGTCGCCCGGGTGAGGCGCATGGCCGCCACCCGCAAGGTGGGGCACGCCGGGACCCTCGACCCGATGGCGACGGGCCTGCTCGTCCTCGGCGTCGGCCGCGCCACGCGGCTGCTCACCTATGTGGTCGGGGCGGACAAGACGTACGAGGCGACGATCCGCCTCGGCGTCGCGACGACCACCGACGACGCCGAGGGAGAGGCGACGGCCTCTCCGGGGGCCAGTGCCGACGTCGTGGGGGAAGGGCTGCCCGCCGCTCTTGCGAAGCTGACCGGGGTGATCGCCCAGGTCCCGTCGGCGGTCTCGGCGATCAAGGTCGACGGGAAGCGCGCCTACGCGCGGGTCCGCGACGGGGAGGACGTCGAGCTCGAGGCGCGCGAGGTGACCGTCCACGAGCTGGACGTCGTGCGCAAGGTGCGCTCCGGCGTCGTGCCCCCGGGTGAACCTGGCGAGGGGACCGCGGTCGTCGACGTCGACGTGCGTGTCCGGTGCTCCTCGGGCACCTACGTGCGGGCGGTCGCGCGCGACCTCGGGGCGGCGCTCGGCACCGGCGGGCACCTGACGGCGCTGCGGCGCACGGCGGTCGGGCCCTTCGACGTCGGCGAGGGGCGCACGCTCGAGGAGATGGCAGAGTCGCTCGGCGAGGCGCGGGCGGCCGAGTCCGGGGTCGTCGCCGGTGAGGTGACTGGTGACGGCGGTGGTGGTGGTGCCGAAGCCGGGACTGTCGGGGTCGGGGCTGATGGTGTCGGCGCCGGAGGGACGGCACGGTCCGCAACGACGGGTGACGGCGTCCTCGAGACGCTGCCGGCCGGGCTCCTCGCCCGCCGTCTCTTCCCTGTCCGTGATCTCACCGACGCCGAGACCACGGCCGTGCGGTACGGGCAGCGCATCGAGGCGAGCGGTCTCACGGACGACGGCGCGGCTGGTGCGTCGGATGGCGAGTCGAGCGGGGCGTCGTCCGGTGCGTTGTCCCGCGTTGCCGCTGCGGACACGGACGCGGGTGGGTCGGGTGGTTCCGGCGTCGTCGCCGCCTTCGCGCCCGCCGGGCACCTCGTGGCCCTCCTCTCCGACGAGCGACGGAAGGCCCGTCCGGTCCTCGTGCTGGATCCGGCCTGATAGAGGTATCGAGCGGCCTCGCCGTGCGGTGAGTGCGCGGGGATTCGTCGCTTGCCCGACGGGGCCTGAGCGTGACTCCGCGCGAGCTGCTCATACGGCACGCACGAGGGATGCCGGCCGATTCTCGACCGGGACCGAGCGACCGGCTGATGCACGCGAGTCCACATGTTTGCCCAGGTCACGGCCATCCACAGATGTGCCTCGAGCCCTTGCCGTTGTCGGTGGTACCCCGTAACGTGGCCGTTGATCGAACACAAGTTCGAGCGATGGGTGACTGGCCGCGATCATCGCGGTGGGTCCACGATCATGTGGGGGAGGTGTCGACGATGACGTTGGATGAGGCGGACGTGCGCGGTGTGGGCGCCTTCCCGAGCGACCCGCTGGAGGACCTCCACGTCGCGATCCAGGACGAGCCTCTGGTCGAGCAGCTGAGCAAGTCCCGGGTGGAGCACCTCGACGCGCCCCCGGTCGACCCCCTGGTTGATCACCTGGATACGCCCTCGGTCGACCCTCTGGTTGATCACCTGGTCGAGGCTGAGAACGAGCCCCAGGACGTGGCAACCGTCCTCACTCCCACGATCGATGCCGCTGACGTGCGGGCGCTCCTGCCTGCACTCACGCGCATGACGCGTGCCTCCGAGCAGGAGGCGATCGACCACATCCAGCTCTTCGAGCGGCTCAAGGCGGTGGCGTCGGCGGGGCAGGCGATGGCGGCATCGGACCTTGCGCGGATGCGGGCCGAGGCCGAGGAGGAGAGGGGGGTGCCCTTCGAGGATCGCGGCAGGGGCCTGGCGGCCGAGGTGGCGCTGGCCCGTAAGGAGCCGGCGCGGCGTGGTTCCCAGCACCTCGGGCTCGCGAAGACGCTTGTCGACGAGCTGCCGTGCACCCTCGAGCTCATGCGTCAGGGTCTCGTCTCCGAGTGGCGCGCGACGATCCTCGCCCGCGAGACGGTGGGCCTGTCCGTCGAGGATCGGCAGCGGGTCGACCTGGCACTCGCGGACGACCTTCCGAACTGGGGCGACAAGCAGATCCGGGACCATGCGCGGAAGAAGACGCAGGAGCTCGACGACGAGGCCGCCCTGCTCCGGCACCGCCGTGAGCGGACCAGCCGCCGCGTCAGCGTGCGGCCCGCCAACGGCTCGATGGCCTACCTGTCGGCCTACCTCCCCATGACCGAGGCCGTGCGGGTCTACGCCTCGCTCACCGAGCAGGCGGCGTCGATCGTCACCGCCGGTGAGTCCGGCGAGCGGACCGCGAACCAGGTGGCGGCGGACCTCCTCGTCGAGCACGTCACCGGTGCGTCCGCGAGCGAGCCGCGGGACATCGATCTCACGGTCGTCTTGACGGACAAGACCCTGGCGGGCGCGGACGAGCCCGCGTGGCTGCCCGGTCAGGGTCCGCTGTCCGCGTCGGTGGCGCGGGACCAGGTGCGGGAGGCGAGGAACGTCTGGTTCCGGCGCCTGTGGACCGACCCGGAGACGGGCGGCGCCGTCCGCATGGAGTCGCGCAGGCGCACCTTCGACGGCCAGCTGCGCAAGTTCGTGCTCCTGCGGGACGACTCGTGCACCGAGCCGTTCTGCGACGCCCCCGCGGAGCACGTCGACCACGCCGACCCGCACGCCCAGGGCGGCAGGACGCGCGCCGACAACGCCTCCGGCCTGTGCGCCACGCACAACTACGCCAAGCAGAACCCCGGGTGGCGACAGGCCATGGACGGTGAGCAGCTCGACGTCTGGACTCCCACCGGCCACCGGTACCGGGTCCCGAGATCGCCGTTCCCCTACCGGCTCAGACCGCTACCACCGCTGATGACCAAGGAACGCCACGAGCAGCTGAAGGACCGGGTGGCCGCGCGCGTCCGCCGCTTCGACGAGCTCTCGGAGGCGGCGCTCGAAGCCGAGCGTGCGGGAGTTGAACCGCCCTCCGACGGCGAACCACAGGGCGAACTGGATCCCTAGGTTGGCCGCGTGCGTGACGGAGTGCGACGACTCATCGCCCGACCCGGGTGGCGGGGGAGCGCCTACCCGTGCGTCCCGGTCGTGCTCGCCACGGCGACCCGCTCGGCGCTGACGAGGTCGAGGATCGCCTTCACGCCGGGCAGTGCGCGCCCGGGGCCGGTGGCGAGATAGCCGGGCCGGTGGATCTCCGGCGCGTCGGGATCGCCGTCGATGACGAGGTGGTCGACCGTGCCCCCGGCCGACCGCACGAGGTGGGCGCCGGCGGAGACGTCCCACGGCGTCGTGCGCAGGCCGAACGTCGCGTCGAGGCGCCCGGCGGCGACGAGGGCGAGCTCCGCGGCGCCGGCCCCGAGCGAGCGCACCGCGCCGACCGTGGTGAGGAGCTGGGCGAGGTGCGTGAGCGTGGCCGGGTGGTCGAGGTCCCGCACGCCCGGGTACCCGGTGGACAGCACGGACTCGATGTCGGTCCGCTGGACGGGGCCGGGCACGCGGGTGTGCTCGTCCGTCGTCGGGCTCCCGTCGAGGGGATGGGTGAGGACGTGGCAGCCGTCGTCGCCGGCGAAGACCTCGAGCCCCAGCTCGGGCATGCGCACGACGGCGGCCACCGTCTCGTCGCCCACCTGTGCCGCGATCGACGTGCAGTAGACGGGCACCCCGGCCGCGAAGTTCGACGTGCCGTCGATCGGGTCGACGACGAACGTCACGACGCCCGGCGGCGTCGGGTAGAGGGAAGGGGTGGGGGAGCTGTCGGTCGCGGAGCCGCCGTCGTGCGTCGTCGAGATGCCTGCCGGAACGTTGAGGCCCCCCTCCTCGCCCAGCACGCGAGCGTCCGGCACGTGCCGGCGCAGCACCTCGATGGCGATCTCCTCGCTGCGCCGGTCGTGGACGGTGACGATGTCGTGGGCGTCGCGCTTGAGCTCGCGCTCCGCCGCCGCGCCCGTGACGCCGACGAGGTAGTCGCAGATCCGGTCCGCCGCGTCACGGACGGCGGCGAGCAGATCCGCGGGTGACGGGGCGGACCCCGCGGCGTCGACGGGGGATTCCTGGGACTCGAGGGACTTTGGGGCGTCGGCGTGACCGGGCGAGGTGGCGCGCATGGCCTCACGCTAGCGGCCGGCCCGGCGGGGCGCGCTGCGCTCCTGGGCACGCCGACTGCCGTCACGCTCACGCTCACACCCACGTTCACGATCGCCGCTCGCACTCACACGTCGTCATTGGCCACTCGCCACTCGCCACTCGCTACTCGCACTCGCCGCTCGCCGCTCGCCACTCGCCGCTCGCCGCTCGCCACTCGCCGCTCGACATCGCTTCCAGGAAACGCCCAGACGACTCCCACGCAGCTATCGGCCACCTCCCAGAGATCTGGCAGCGCACCACGGGATCCCTCCCAGAGTGGCCATGCACTCTCTGCCTCACACCGGGACCCACAACGGGCCCGCTGCGAGAAGGAGAACGCCATGGCCACCGGAGCCCCCGAACCGACCACCACCCCCGACGGCCCCGCCTACGAGGGCCGTCTCCTCGTCCGCCCCGACGACGAGGTCGTCGACCAGGGCGTCGGCTTCGACGTCGGCACCCTGCTCAGCCGCCGCAACGTCCTCGCCCTCGTGGGGGCAGGCGCGGGGGCGACCTTGCTGGCGGCGTGCTCGCCATCGGGCTCGGACTCCTCGACCGCCGGCGACTCCGTCACGGTGGGTGGCGAGAGCGCGACCGACAGCGCCTCCGCCGGCACGCGCACCGCCTCCGCCGGCACGGGCACCGCCTCCGCCGGCACGGGCACCTCCTCCACGAGCACGGTCCTGCCCGCCGCCGAGATCCCCGACGAGACCGCCGGCCCCTACCCCGGCGACGGCTCCAACGGCCCCGACGTCCTCGAGGAGTCCGGCATCGTCCGCTCGGACATCCGACCCAACATCGGCGAGACCACCACGGTCGATGGCGTCGCGCTCACCTTCACGATCCGCGTCACCGACATGGCGAACAACGACGCGCCGTTCGAGGGCGCCGCCGTGTACGCCTGGCACTGCAACGGCCTCGGCGAGTACTCGATGTACTCCTCCGGCGTCGAGGAGGACACCTGGCTCCGCGGCGTGCAGGTGGCCGACGCCAAGGGGGACGTGACCTTCACGTCGATCGTGCCGGGCTGCTACGCCGGTCGCTGGCCGCACATCCACTTCGAGGTCTACCCGGACGTCGACTCGATCACGGACGCCGAGAACGCGATCGCCACGTCGCAGCTCGCGATCCCGGAGGCGATCCTCGGCGACATCTACGCGCTCGACGCCTACTCGGGCTCGGGCCAGAACCTCGCCGGGGTCACGCTCTCGACGGACGGCATCTTCGGCGACGACACCGAGGACCTCCAGATGCCCGTGGTCACCGGCGACCTCGACACCGGGTTCATCGCGACGATCGTCGCCCGCGTGGACACGACCACCGAGCCGACCGGCGGCATGGGCGGCGGTGACATGCCTGGCGGTGGCATGCCCGGTGGCGGCACTCCGCCCGGTGGCGGTACCCCGCCCGAGGGCGGCCCCGGCGGCACGCCCGGTGACACCTCGACCGACGGGTCCTGAACCGGCACGCCCCCCGACCTTCTTCCTCCCGCTCGACCCACCGAAAGAGAGACCGACATGCTCCGCAACCTCACGGGCTGGCACGCCCTCATCATCCTCGCCACGATCCTCCTGCTGTTCGGCGCCTCGAAGCTGCCGGCGCTCGCCCGCAGCGTCGGCCAGTCCGTGCGCATCCTCAAGAAGGAGGCCGGGACCGACGAGTCGTCCGGTGATACGGGCAACGTGACGGCCCTGCCCGACGTCGGACACCCCGGTGCGTCCCGCGCAGGCTCCGCGGCGGGCACGGCGTTCGACGGCACGGCAGTGCCTGACGTCGGAGACCCAGGTATGTCCCGCGCGCCGACCGTGCTGGTCGCGGCGAACGACGCAGGTCCGGCGTCGTCGGCGGGTATGCCACGCGAGAACGTGACTCCGTCCCCCGAGGTCGCGGGCGGGACTGGGCGGATCGCGTCGTGACCGCAGCCCCCGCCGCGACGGGGAACCGGATGCCGCTCGCGGGGCACGCCCGCGAGGCGCGCGACCGGATGCTCCGCTCGGTGGTGGCGCTCGCGGTCGGCACGTGCGGCGGCTTCGTCCTGGCGGACCCGCTGCTCGACCTCATGCGGGCGCCGCTCGCCGAGCTCACCGAGTCGCACGTGACCGCGCTCAACCACTCCAGCCTCACCGGGGCGTTCGACCTGACGGTCCGGCTCGCCATCGTCTCCGGCCTCGTCCTGGCGGCGCCGGTGTGGATCTACGAGGCGCTCGCCTTCCTGCTCCCGGGCCTCACGAGGCGCGAGCGTCGGTTCGTCCTCGCCTCGCTCGCGGGCGCCCTGCCGCTGTTTCTCGCCGGCTGCCTCGCCGGCCTGCTGCTCTTCCCGCACATGGTGCAGCTGCTGGTCGAGATCTCGTCGACGGAGGACCTCACCCTGCTCGATGCCTCCGGGTACGTGAGCTTCGTGCTCAAGGTGGTCCTGACGACCGGTGTCGCGTTCACCCTGCCCGTGGCGGTCGTCGTGCTCAACGCGCTCGGCGTCCTCCCGGCGCGTCTCCTCGCGCGGACGTGGCGGGTGGTCGTCGTGGTGATCGTCGTGTTCAGCGCCCTCGTCGCCCCCGCCGCCGACCTGCTGTCGATGGCGCTCGTGGCAGTGACGATGTCCGCGCTGTTCGGGGCCGCGTACGTGATCGCGCTCGTGCACGACCGGATCGCCGCGCGGCGGGCGCTCGCCAAGGGCGGGGGCACCGGCGCCAACGAGGTGCATGCCGCGAGTGGGGTGCCCGCTGCGGGCGGGGTGGATGCTGCGGACCGGGTGCTCGGTGCGGACCGGGTGCTCGTTGCGGACCGGGTGCTCGTTGCGGACCGGGTGCTCGGTGCGGACCGGGTGCTCGTTGCGGACCGGGTGCTCGGTGCGGACGCGGCGGACGACGCTGATCGTGCACAGCACTCGATCTCGGGAGGTGGATCATGACCATCGGGCTCAGCCTGGAGAAGCTGGTCGTCGTGCTGGCGCTGACGAGTTTCGTCATCGGGCCGGCGCGACTGCCGGGATATGTCGCACGGCTGGCCGAGATCGTGCGGGGCGTGCGCGCCTACGTCGAGGCGACGCGCACCCGGACTGAGGACGAGCTCGGCGTGCCGCTCGCGGTCGACCAGTGGCGCGACGCCGCACGGCGCTACGACCCGCGCCGCGTGGTGCGCGACGCGCTCGTGGAGCCGGCTGAACCCGCCCAGCCTGTCCAGCACGCCCATCACGCCGGGGCCGCTAGGCCTGCCGAGCCTGCCGAGCCCGCCGGGGCCGCTGAGCCCGCGGTTCACGCCGAGCCTGCCGAGCCCGCCGGGGCCGCTGAGCCCGCGGTTCACGCCGAGCCGGCCGAGCCCGCATGGCGTTGGGTGATCGCGGGCGGGAGCTCGGGCCACCCGCGTCGGATCCGCGTGCCGGTCGAGGTGAGGTCCGAGGCAGGGAATGCCGAGGGGGGAGGCCGCGAGGATTCGGCCGGCGGGTCTGCCGGCGTGCCCGCCGCCGACGCGCCTCCCGGCGACGACTCCGTCGCCCACGCCGACGCCGCCCCGGCACCGACCACCCGACGGGCCGCCCCCGCAGGAGAACTACAGTGACCCTGCGGCGCGACGCGTCGCCCCCGGCAGGGGCACGCACACGGAGAGGCCGACGGTGCAGGTCTGGCACGGCACGGACGAGATCCCCGAGAACCTGGGGCCGATCGTCCTCACCGTCGGAGTCTTCGACGGCGTCCACCGGGGGCACCGCGCGTTGCTCGCTGCGACGGTCGCCGAGGCCGAGCGGCGCGGGCTGCCCGCCGTCGCGCTGACGTTCGACCCGCACCCGGCCCAGGTGCACCGGCCGGAGGACGACCTCGTCCTCGTGGCCAACGCCGCCGACCGGATCGCACGCCTCTCGGCGCTCGGCCTCGACGGCGTCCTCGTCCAGCACTACGACCTCGACTTCGCGTCGGCCGGCCCCGAGGAGTTCGTCACCGAGTACCTCAGGCGCGACCTCGACGTCGCGTGCCTCGTGGTGGGCGAGGACGTCCGGTTCGGCAAGGACAACGCCGGCGACGCCGAGGTGCTGCGCGAGCTGAGCGACCGCCTGGGCATGGGCCTCGTGCTCGTGGCCGAGGTCGCGTGCGACCTCACGGGCCGCCGCTGGTCCTCGACCTGGATCCGCCAGTCGCTCGCCGAGGGCGACGTCCACCAGGCCGCCCGCATCCTCGGTCGGCCCCATCGCCTCCGCGGCGTCGTCGTGCGGGGATTCCGCCGTGGTCGGGAGCTCGGCTACCCGACGGCGAACCTCGCCCCCGACGACCTCGGTGTGGTGCCCGCCGACGGCGTGTACGCAGGCTGGCTGCTCCCGGGGCCGTTCGAGTCCCCGGGCGCGGCCGACGCCGGGGCGACCCGCCTGCCCGCCGCCATCTCGGTGGGCACCAACCCCACGTTCGACGGCACCGAGCGCACCGTCGAGGCCCACGTCCTCGGCCGCACCGACCTCGACCTGTACGACGAGGAGGTCGTCGTCGAGTTCGTCGCGCACCTGCGGCCGATGGTCGCGTTCGACGGCATCGAGCCGCTGCTCGTGCAGATGCGCGCCGACGTCGAGGACGCGGCCGGCATCCTCGGAGTCCCGGTCCCGCCGGACCTCGCGCCGGGCTCGGTCACCGCGACCTGAGTCGCGGGTCCGACGGCGCACGGCTCGCGACGTGGGGGAGAGGTGGGACGACGGGCCGACGACGACGAACGGCCGGCGACGATCCTCCGCTGCCTCGTCGCCCGGTCCCCACGCCGACGCCGGACCGCTGCTCGCGGCGGTTCGCCGTCGGGTCGTCAGGCTGCCGCGAGAGCCGGCTCGAGGAGGCGACCGTCGGCGATGCGTGCGACGGCGTCGACGCCCCCGAGGGTGGACTCGTCGTGGCTGACGAGCAGCGTCGCGGCGCCGGCCGCGCGCGTGAGCTCGGTGACGAGGTCGACGATCTGCGTGCCCCGCTCGTGGTCGAGGGCCGAGGTCGGCTCGTCGACGAGGAGGACGGCGGGATCCCCGACGAGCGCCCGGGCGATGTTGACCCGCTGACGCTGGCCGCCGGAGAGCTGGTGCGGCCGTCGACCCAGCTCGCTGCCGAGGCCGACGCGCGTGAGCATCCGGGCGGCCCGCTCCCGCGCCGCCGTCATGTCGCCGCCGCGCATGTGCGTCCGGACGGTGAGCTGCTCGATCGCGGTGAGGCTCGGCAGGAGTCGCGGCTGCTGGAAGACGATGCCGATGCTCGTCCGGCGCAGCTCGGCGCGCTCGCGCTCGCCAAGCGACCGGCCACCACCCGTGACGACGCGGTCGCCGATCCGGACGAGACCGGCGTCGGGGAGCGTGAGGGTCGCGGCGACGGCGAGGAGGCTGGACTTGCCGGAGCCAGACGGGCCGAGCAGCGCCGTCGTCGTGCCGGCGGGGACCGAGAGCGAGACGTCGTCGACTGCGGTGAGCCGGCCGCCCCCGTCGGGGTAGGTGAGCGTGACGTGCTCGAGCGTGAGGCCGGCGGCGGAGGCCGAGGCTCGGCTTGGGTCGGGGGCGGCGCTGCGGGCGGCGCTGGAGTTGGAGGCGGAGTCGACGGCTGGCGTGGTGGGCCGAGTGGGCATGGTGGTCACGGCGGGAACCCTTCTGGTGGGTGGCGGAAGGTCGGTCGTCGACGCCGTCAGCGCGGCGGACGGGGAGTCGGGCGGCGGGTGGGGAGTGAGGCGGCGGGCGAGATCGCGTGTGGCGGAGACTCGGTCGTCAGGAGGCGCTGAGTGCCGCGTGGGGATCGACGGACGCGAGGCGGCGCAGCGCGAGCCCGGCGCCGAGCAGGCCGAGGCCGACGAGGATCGCGACGGGCAGCACGGTGGTCGTCCATCCGACGGCGACCGGCATGACCCCGGAGATCGCCCACGCCGTCGCCGTGGCGAGGCCGGAGCCGAGGACGGTCCCGGCGAGCAGGACGACGGTGGCCTGACCGAGGGCGTCGCGCATGAGGTAGCCCGTCGAGGCGCCGAGGGCCTTGAGGACCGCGACGTCGTCGGACCGGCTGATCGTCCACACGGTGAAGAACGAACCGACGACGAGGGCCGAGATCGCGTAGAGGAAGCCCTGCATCATCATCAGCGAGCCGTTCTCCGAGGAGTACGAGCCGATGGCCTGGAGCGAGTCGCCGCGCGAGACCGTCATGGTCCCGGCCTCGGCGTCGAGGGCCGCGAGGTCGGCGCCCGAGGTCGTCAGGGCGAGGACGGTGGCGACGTCTCGGCCGGCGGCGGGACCGCCGGTCCCGCCGCCCGCACCGCCGTCGCCGCCGTCCGCACCGCCGTCGCCTCCGCGCGACGGCGAGCCGACGGCCTGCCAGTCCGCGAGCGTCGTCCACACGACCGGCGTGTGGGAGAAGCTTGCGTCCACGTCCGCCACCCCGGCCACGACGAGCTCCTGGCCCGCGACGGCGAGGGTGTCGCCGGCTGCGGCGTCGAGCTCCTCGGCCGCGCCGCCCGAGAGCCAGGTCGAGCCGTCGGCGAGGTCGACACCCTCGGGCAGGACCGACGCACCGGGCTCGGCACCGAGGACCGTGACGCTCGCGGTGGTGCCGCCGACCGCCGACCGCGTGGTGGCGACCCCGAGGGGGTCGACCGCCTCGACGCCGTCCGCGCCGGCGAACGCCTCCCGCTGCGCGGCGTCGACCTGCGAGGACGTGAAGCTCGGCTCCTCGCCGGAGCCGAACGCGAGGTGGTCGGCCGGCAGGTCGGCGATCGCGGACGTCGACTCGCGGGCGAGCCCGGAGGTGAGCGCGGACAGGAAGGTGACGAGGAAGGTGATGAGGACGACGACGCCCGTCATGAGGGCGAAGCGTCCCGAGGCGAATCGAAGGTCGCGCCAGGCGACGAACACGGGGACTCCTTGGATGGTGGGGCGGTGCGCGGGGCACCGGGTCGGTGAGGACCCCAGGCTCGCGCCGACCGCCCCGGTCCCACATCGGCCGTGGTGGACGCTTCCGGGTGCCGCGAGGTGCACGCCGACCTCCACCCTTTGGCCGATCCGGACGGCACGCCCGCTCCGTACTGTGGGCCGGTGACCGCCACGCCCGCACCCGGACGGCGAGCCGCGCGCACCATGCAGGTTGGGCTCGACCTGCTCGCGCTCATGCTCGCCGCGCTCGTCGTGTGGCGGGGCGAGGGCGCCGCGCCCCTCGGCATCGCGTTCGCCCTCGTCCACGTCGTGGGTCGGCTCGCGCTGGGCCCGGTCGTCACCGTCGGTGGGCACGCCCAAGCCACAGAGAACCACCGCGCCGCCGGGACCGATCGGCCACCGCGGACGCCCCGGCCGTGGGCCCAGCTCGCCTGGGTGGGCGTCCTCACCGCGCTCGCGATCGCCGCGGGCGTGCTGAGCGTCGAGGGCATCTGGCTCGCGTTCCCCGTCTTCCTCCTCCAGCTGCACGTCCTGCCCGCCGCGGCCGGCATCGTCGCGGTCGCGCTCACCACGGTGGTCACCGTGACCATCGGCGTTCTACGCCATGGGTCCGGGGTCGGCGGCGTGCTCGGGCCGGTGCTCGGCGCCGCGGTGTGCGTCGGCGTGGTCCTCGGCGTCCGGGCGGTCCTCGCGGAGGCCGAGCAGCGTCGCGAGCTCCTCGAGGACCTCGTGGCCGCCCGGCAGGTGCTCGCCGAGCGCGAGCGTGCCGCCGCGGTGACCGCCGAGCGGCAGCGCCTGGCGCGCGAGATCCATGACAGCCTCGCCCAGGGCCTGGCCTCGATCGAGCTCGTCCTGCGCGCCGCCGACGGCGCGCTCGCCGCCGGAGACACCAACCGGGCCACCGATCTCGTCGACACCGCCCGGACCGCCGCCCGCGACAACCTCGCCGAGGCCCGCGCCTTCGTCCGTGACCTCCCGTCCCCGCTCGTGGACACCGGCCTGCACGACGCCGTCACGCGCCTCGGTGAGCAGACCTCGCGCGGCAGCGGGGTCCGGGTCGACGTCACCGTCACCGGCGACGAGCGGCCCCTGCCGGGGGTGGTCGAGCAGGCCCTGTGGCGCGTGGCCCAGCAGGCGCTCGCCAACGCCGTCGAGCACGCGGAGGCGACTCGGGCGCACGTCACGCTCACCTACCTCGGCGACTCCGTCGCGCTCGACGTGGTCGACGACGGCTCCGGGTTCGACCCCACGCGCGTGCTCAGGGCCGCAGATCCGCCTCGCGCGTTCGACGCCGGGGAACTCGGCCGGGTGCCCGACGCCGACACCAAGGCAGACTCCGTCGACCACAATCACGACCACGACCACGACCACGAGGACGCCGACGGCCGGGGGACGGGCCTCGCCGGGATGGCGGACCGGTTGCGCGCCGTCGGCGGGTCGCTCACCGTGGAGTCGGCGCCCGGTTCCGGCACCGCGATCGGGGCGGCGGTGCCGCTGTGACCGACCAGGTGGTCCGGATCGTCCTCGTCGACGACCATCCGGTCGTGCGCGCCGGCCTGCGCGCGGTCCTCGAGGCCGAACCGGACCTCGACGTCCTCGCCGACGTGCCGGACGGGGACGCGCTCGACGAGGTGCTGGCCGCCGGGCGGAGCGTCGACGTCGTGCTCATGGATCTTCAGCTCGGGGCGGGACGGCCCGACGGCGCCGCCGTCACGCGCCGGGTGGTCGCGTCCGGCGGCCCGCCCGTGCTCGTGGTGACGACCTACGACACGGAGGCCGACATCCTCGCCGCGCTCGACGCGGGTGCCGTCGGCTATCTGCTCAAGGACGCGCCGACCGAGCAGCTCGTGGCCGGTGTGCGCGCCGCCGCGCAGGGCCGCACCGCCCTCGACCCGTCCGTGCAGGACCGGCTGGTCGGCCGGATGCGTTCGCCGGGCACCGCGCTCACGCCCCGCGAGCTCGAGGTGGTCGACCGGCTCGCGCGGGGGGAGTCGAACGACCAGATCGCCGCCGCGCTGTTCCTCTCGCGCGCCACCGTGAAGTCCCACCTCGCGCACGTGTACGCCAAGCTCGGGGTGGAGAGCCGGACGGCGGCCGTCGCGCGGGCCCGGGAGCGCGGGCTGCTGCGGGGGTGAGACATGGTGCGGCGGGCCCGACGGGCCCGGCCGCCGGTGGTCCGGGGCTGCTGCGGGAGTGACTGCTGGTGGCCGGGCTCACGCCGACCGGCCCGGCTGTGCGCGGCCTCCTTGCTAGGATGGTCGTTGCCGTCAAGCCGGCCACGGACGCGTCATGCCCGGGAGAACATGCCCCGGAGCTCCGTGCAACGAACCGAACTGGAGACACATGGCCCTCTCGAAGGACGTCAAGCAGCAGATCATCGCCGAGTACGCGACCCATGAGGGCGACACCGGTTCCCCCGAGGTCCAGGTCGCGATGCTCTCGCGCCGGATCAAGGACCTCACCGAGCACTTCAAGGGCCACAAGCACGACCACCACTCGCGTCGTGGGCTCATGCTCCTCATCGGCCAGCGCAAGCGTCTGCTCGCGTACCTCGCCGAGGAGGACATCGAGCGCTACCGCGCGCTCATCGCGCGTATCGGCCTGCGCCGCTGACGTCACCGGCCCCGGGCCCCTCACGGGGACCGGGGCCGATCTGCGACCCACCCGATCTGCGAGACAACTGAATCCACCGCAGCACACCGCCGCACCAGGCCGTTCGTCCGGTCCTCGGTAGTGGCCTCCGGAAGCGCACGAGCGCCGTCCGTGGGCCTCGATCGATGACCGTCGGAGGTCGGCGCGGCACGACCGACAAAGGAGGCCCCCATGGAGGGACCCGAGATCACCGCGGCCGAGGCCGTCATCGACAACGGCCGCTTCGGTACGCGCACCGTCCGCTTCGAGACCGGCCGTCTCGCGCGCCAGGCCGCCGGCTCCGCCGTCGCCTACCTCGACGAGGAGACGATGGTGCTGTCCGCCACGACGGCGAGCAAGCACCCCAAGGACCACTTCGACTTCTTCCCGCTCACCGTCGACATCGAGGAGCGCCAGTACGCCGCCGGCAAGATCCCCGGCGCGTTCTTCCGCCGCGAGGGCCGCCCGTCGACCGACGCGATCCTCGCCTGCCGCCTCATCGACCGCCCGCTGCGCCCCTCGTTCGTCAAGGGCCTGCGCAACGAGATCCAGGTCGTCGGCACCGTCTTCGCCGTCCACCCGGACGACGCCTACGACGTCGTGGCGATGAACGCCGCGTCGATGTCGACCCAGATCGCCGGCCTGCCCTTCTCCGGCCCGATCGGCTCCGTGCGCATCGCGCTGGTGGAGGACACGTGGGTCGCGTTCCCGCGCTACTCCGAGCTCGAGCGCGCCGTCTTCTCGATGGTCGTCGCCGGCCGTCGCGTGGAGACCAAGGACGGCGCCGACATCGCCGTCATGATGGTCGAGGCCGAGGCATCGGACAACGTGTTCGACCTCGTCGCCGCCGGCGCCACGAAGCCGACCGAGGAGGTCGTCTCGCAGGGCCTCGAGGCCGCGAAGACCTTCATCGGCGCGCTGTGCGACGCCCAGTCCGAGCTCGCCGCCACCACGTCGAAGCCGACCGGCGACTTCCCGCTCTTCCCGGACTACGCCGACGACGCCTTCACCGCCGTCGAGGCCCACGTCCGCGAGGACGTCGCGCAGGCGATCCAGATCCCCGGCAAGGCCGACCGCGAGTCGCGCCAGGAAGAGATCCGCCACACGATGCTCGAGGCGCTCGGCGAGCAGTTCGAGGGCCGCGAGAAGGAGCTCTCCGCCGCGTACCGGTCCGTCACGAAGCAGGCCGTGCGTGCGCGCGTGCTCACCGAGGGCGTCCGCATGGACGGCCGCGGGCTCAAGGACATCCGCACCCTGTCCGCCGAGGTCGAGGTCCTGCCCCGCGTCCACGGCTCGGCGCTGTTCGAGCGCGGCGAGACCCAGATCCTCGGGGTCACCACGCTCAACATGCTCAAGATGGAGCAGCAGATCGACTCGCTGTCGCCCGTCACCAAGAAGCGCTACTTGCACCACTACAACTTCCCGCCCTACTCGACCGGTGAGACCGGACGCGTGGGGTCGCCGAAGCGTCGCGAGATCGGGCACGGCGCCCTCGCCGAGCGCGCGCTCGTGCCGGTGCTGCCGAACCGCACCGAGTTCCCCTACGCGATCCGTCAGGTCTCCGAGGCCCTCGGGTCCAACGGCTCGACGTCGATGGGCTCGGTCTGCGCCTCGACCCTCGCCATGCTCAACGCCGGTGTGCCGCTGCGCGCCCCGGTCGCCGGCATCGCCATGGGCCTGATGTCCGACGAGGTCGACGGCGAGACCCGCTTCGCGGCCCTGACCGACATCCTCGGCGCCGAGGACGCCTACGGCGACATGGACTTCAAGGTCGCCGGCACGCGCGAGCTCGTCACCGCCATCCAGCTCGACACGAAGCTCGACGGCCTCCCGGCCTCCGTGCTCACCGGCGCGCTGACCCAGGCCCGCGACGCCCGCCTCTACATCCTCGACGTGATGAACGAGGCCATCGACGCCCCGGACGAGATGGCCCCGACGGCGCCGCGCATCATCACCGTCCAGGTCCCGGTCGACAAGATCGGCGAGGTCATCGGCCCCAAGGGCAAGATGATCAACCAGATCCAGGAGGACACCGGCGCGGACATCTCGATCGAGGACGACGGCACCGTATTCATCGGTGCGGTCGACGGCCCGTCCGCCGAGGCGGCGCGCCAGGCCATCAACTCGATCGCCAACCCGCAGATGCCGGAGATCGGCGAGCGGTTCGTCGGCACGGTCGTCAAGACCACGTCGTTCGGCGCGTTCGTCTCGCTGACCCCCGGCAAGGACGGCCTGCTGCACATCTCGCAGGTCAAGCGCCTCGTCGGCGGCCGCCGCATCGACTCCGTCGAGGAGGTCCTGCAGGTCGGGGCCAAGGTGCAGGTCGAGCTCGCCGAGATCGACCCGCGCGGCAAGCTCTCGCTGCACGCCGTGGTCGAGGGTGACGAGGGTGGTCAGGCCGGCGACGGCGCCTCCGCCTCGTCCGACTCCGACGGCGGTGCCCAGGACGACGCCGAGAAGCCGGCCCGTCGTGAGCGCGCGCCGCGCGAGCGTCGCCCGCGCACGCGGACCCGCAGCTCGGAGAACGACTCCTCCGACGAGTGAGGGGACTGCCCCGCACGAAGGAGGGGAGCGTTCCTCACGAGTGCGGGGAGTGGAGTGTTCGCCACGAGCCGGGCGATGCCTGGCGAGTGAGCGGATATCCGCTCGACGAGTGAGCACGACGTGAGTACCGACCGGGGGTCGGGCCCTACGGGGCCCGGCCCCCGTCGTCGTGCCGGGGACCAGATGTCAGGGAGCGGCGGCGGGAAAGTCGGAACCCGGCACGACGGCGACACCCGGTGCACGGACCGACCCGGCTCGCGGGTGGGCCGGGGCCCCGTTCCGCGGCCGCCGACCTAGGATTGATCGATGCCCAGCGACCCTCGCATCTCCGCCGGCCACGCCCCGCGTGCCGGCTCCGACGCCCGAACTTCCGACGCCCGACCGAACGACGGCGGACCGACGGCCGACCGCTCCGGTCGCGGCTCCCGCCCGACCGACTCTGGTCCCGCCAACTCTCGTCCCACCGACACCCGGTCCGACCACGGCCGGGGCCCTCGTTCGTCGGGCTCGCGGGGGAGCGACGGCCGAGCCGGTGACGCCCGAGGCGGACGACGGGGTGCCGGACCGTCCACGGCGGAGTCCGGGGCGCGGCCCCTCGTCGTCGCCCCCGCCGGCTCGCCCGGCACCGAGCTGACCTGGGAGGCCGGTGGCACGCTCGCCCGCCGCTCGGTCCTGCCCGGCGGCGTGCGGGTGCTCACCGAGCAGGTCCCGGGCCAGCGGTCGGTGGCGCTCGGGGCGTGGATCGCCGTCGGCGCCCGCGACGAGACCGGCGGGCACTTCGGCTCCACCCACGTCCTCGAGCACCTGCTGTTCAAGGGAACGGAGCGACGCAGCGCGTTCGACATCGCCGAGGCGTTCGATGCCGTCGGTGGGGAGTCCAACGCGGCGACCGGCCAGGAGTCGACCTGCTACCACGCGCGGGTGCTCGACACGGACGCCCCGCTCGCGCTCGACGTCATCACCGACATGATCACCTCCGCCACCCTCGACCCGGCCGAGTTGGAGAACGAGCGGGGCGTCATCCTCGACGAGCTCGCCGCGGCGGAGGACGACGCCCAGGACGTCGCGCACGAGCGCTTCGCCACCGCGGTCCTCGGGACGCACCCGCTCGGTCGGCCCGTCGGCGGCACGCCCGAGTCGGTGCGCGCGCTGCCGCGCGACGTCGTCGCCGAGCACTACCGCTCGTACTACCGCCCCGACGAGCTCGTCCTGACCGCCGCCGGTTCGCTCGACCACGACGAGCTGTGCGAGCGGCTGACCGACCTGCTCGAGCGCGGCGGCTGGGAGCTCGACCCCGCGGCCGCTCCGGCCCCCCGCCGGAGCGCGCACGACCCGATGCGCGGGCGGCCCGGGGTGGCCGACGCCGGGACGGGTGCCGGTGCCGTGACCGGGGCGGGATCGGCGGCCGGGGCGGGATCGGCGGCCGGGACCGAGGCCGAGCCCGGGAGCGCCGCCGTGAGCCGCGCCGTCACCGTCGTGCGCGCCACCGAGCAGGCGCACGTCGTCATCGGGGCCCCCGCGCTGCGGGCCGGCGACCCGCGACGCTGGGCCCTTGCCCTGGCCACGACCATCCTCGGCGGCGGCATGAGCTCGCGGCTGTTCCAGGAGGTCCGGGAGCGCCGGGGACTCGCCTACAGCACCTACGCCTGGTCCACCTCCTACGCCGAGGCCGGGTATGCGGGGCTGTACGCGGGCTGCGCGCCCGACGCGGTGCCGGAGGTCGCGACCCTGCTCGCCGGCACCCTCGCGGACCTCGCGGGCGACGGGCCGACCGCGGCCGAGCTGGCCCGCGCCAAGGGGCAGCTGCGGGGCGGCCTCGTGCTCGGGCTCGAGGACAACGGGGCGCGGATGTCGCGCCTCGGTTCCGCCGAGATCGTCCGTGGCGAGCTGACGAGCGTCGACGCGACGATCGAGCTCATCGACGCCGTGACCGCGCAGGAGGTGGCGGACATGTGCGCGTTCATCGCCGCCGGCGACCGCGCCGCCACCGTGGTCGGACCGGTGGCCCCGGACGCCGCGGACGGCCTGCTCGGGTAGGGCGGACCCGGGGGCCGCGCGGGTCGACCGCACGGGTCGACTGCGGGGCTCGACGATGCGGCGCCCCGGCCCGTCCGTACCGCCCGATGTCCGGATGGTGGGATGTCCGGCGTCGGGCGGGCGGGCGATCGTCGGCTCTGGCGAGAGTGGGCAGCAGCCGGGCCGGACGGCCCGGAGGCATCCACGAGGGAGACGACATGACGACGACGATCGACGCAGCCACCACCACCGGCATCCCGGCGAAGCACGAGTCCGTGCCGGCCGCGCGCGGCATCTGGCGCGGCAAGCTGCACACCGACCTCACGTCGCGCCACTTCGAGTACGCCACCGGTGAGCCGGAGGCGATCGGCGGTACGGACCTCGCGCCGTCGCCGATGGACCTGTTCGTCGGCGGCACGGCCGGCTGCCTGTCCGTCGTCGTCGAGGTCGTCGCGGGCGAGCTCGGCATCAGCTTCGACGCGCTCGAGATCGACGTCGACGGCCACCTCGACACCCGCGGCTTCCTCGGCACCGCGGACGTGGCGCCGAACATCCAGGTCGTCGACGTCACGGTCCGCCTGACGACGTCCGCGACCGAGGAGCAGGTGGCCGAGCTCAAGGCCGCTGCGAGCCGGCGCTGCCCGGCGCTCGGGCTGTTCCGCGCCGCGAACCTCACGATCAACGAGGACTGGTTCGTCACCGCTGCGTGAGCGAGCGACCCCCGACGTCCGCCGGCCTCGTATCGTGCCTGGCATGACTGAGTCGATCAGGGTGGCGGTCGTCGGGGCCGCGGGACGCATGGGACAGAACGTCGTGGGCGCCGTCGGCGCCGCGGCCGACCTCGAGGTCGTGGCCGAGCTCGACGCCGGGGACGACGTGACGGCCGGGGTTCGCGAGGCCGACGCCGACGTCGCGGTGGAGTTCGCGGTGCCGAGCGTGAGCCGCGACAACGTCCGCTCGATCCTCGCGGGCGGCGCCCACGCTGTCGTCGGGACCACCGGCTGGACGGACGAGGCGCTGGCCGAGCTCGCGACGCACGTGGACGAGGTCAACGACTCCCGGGCCGCGGCGGGCGAGGAGCCCCTCGGCGTGCTCGTGGCGCCGAACTTCGCGCTCTCGGCGGTGCTCGCGATGTCGTTCGCCCGTCAGGCGGCGCCGTTCTTCGAGTCCGTCGAGGTGGTCGAGCTGCACCACCCGGACAAGGTCGACGCACCCTCGGGCACCGCGCTGACGACGGCACGCGGCATCGCCGCCGCCCGTCGCGAGGCGGGGGTCGCCGACTCCCCGGACGCCACCGAGACCGACCCGGACGGCGCGCGGGGTGCCGACGTCGACGGCGTGCACGTCCACGCGGTGCGGCTGCGCGGTCTCGTCGCGCACGAGGAGGTCCTCCTCGGCAACCCCGGCGAGCAGCTGACCATCCGGACCGACTCGTTCGACCGTGCGAGCTTCATGCCCGGCGTGCTGCTGGCCGTGCGCCAGATCGGTGGACGGCCCGGGCTCACCCGCGGCCTGGACGCGCTGCTCGACCTCTGAGAGGTCGGGCTCGTCGGGGCTACCGGTCTGCCGGCGGCGGTCGGCCCGCGCGGGGCGTCAGGCCTCGAGGGTCGGCCGGCGGCATGGTTCGCGGGGTGGTCGGCTGCTCGCCGAGCGAGGCCCACCACTCGTCCTGGACGGCCTCGGCGCTGCCGACGGGGATCTCCCGACGACGACCGGTCGGCGCGAAGCCCGCCGTGTCGAGGAAGCGCTGACGCGGCTCGTCGCCGCGCACCACCCAGGTCGCGAGCGCCGTCGCGCCCGAGTCGCGCGCGAGGTCGGCGCAGGCGGCGAGCAGCCGGGAGCCGTGCCCCACGCGCTCGTCGCCCGGGCGGATCTCGAGGGCGAGGATCTCCAGCAGCGTCCCGCGCCGGGCCGCCTCGAGAGCCTCGGAGGGCGCGGCGTCGTCGGTAGGAGCGGCGTGGTCGGCGGGCGTGGCGTGGCCGGAGGGTGCAGCCGGCGCCGCGTCGCCGACCTGAGCCGCACTCTCGGCGGGAGAGTCGTCCGCGGCACGCGCCTGAGCCGCACTCTCGGCGGATGCGGGGGGCGCCAGCTGCTCGGCCTCCTCGTCGGTGGCGGGCGCGACCGGGGCGATCGCCGCGAGCCCCACGATGTCCGTGCCGTCGAGCGCCGTGAGCACGTGGTGCCCCGGCTCGGTCACGGCGGCGGCGTCGGCCCAGGCCAGGCCGAGGTCGCCCGCGGCGATGACGGCGAGCGCGTCGTCGTCGGCGTCGATCCCGGCGCCCACGGCCAGGGCGGCGCGCATGGTGGTGGCGTGGATCGCGCCGAGCGCGTCGGCGTCGCCCGCCAGCGTGGGGCGCACGGAGACGTCGGGACCCCCGCGGGACGTCGTCGGCAGGCCCTCGGGCGTGCGGCCGGCCGCGAGGGAGGACAGGACGTCGTCGTGGTGGTCGCTCACCCGACCAGCCTAGGCAGACGAGGGGGCGGTGCCGGCACCCGAGCGCCGCACCACCGCGCCTCCGTCCCGCACCCCCGGGCCTCCGTCCCGCACCCCCGGGCCTCCGTCCCGCACCCCCGGGCCTCCGCGCCGGATCAGCGCGTGAGTGCCGCCGACAGCTCGTCCGCGTGCGCCCGGAGCCAGTCGGCGCGCCGCAGGATCTTCGATCCGACGTCCTCCTCGAACCACATCCGCGCCCAGCCGCCCCCGAGCCGCACGGCGCGGTCGTGCATCACCACGTGCGATCGCTCCGCCGTTGCGATCGCCACCTCGACGAGCCCCGCTCGTTCCTCGCCGAGGCCGTACGCGTCGACGAGCACCCGTCCCCGCTGCGCGGCGTCGACCTCCCGCACGGCCTCCGCGCGGTCGTCGACCGGCATCCATGCCGCCCACCACAGGAGCAGGTTGACCACCTCGTCGACCGGCCGTACCGGCGCGACGAGGTCGAAGTCGATGAGCGCGGACGCCCGCCCGTCCGTGAAGACGACGTTCTCCGGGGTGACGTCCCGGTGCCCGAGGAACGTCGCGGGGCGGAGGTCCGGCCCCGGGAGGACCGGCGCCGGAGCCAGGTCCGGGAGGCCGAGGGGGAGCATCGCGTCGTCGAGCCGCCGCACGAGGCGGGCCACGCTCACGCCCCGCTCCTCGTCCGCCACCCACGCCGGCCACGGTCGTCCCGCCACCTCGCCGTCGACGAAGTCGAGGATCTCGCGCCCACGGTCGTCGACGCCGTGCAGCCGCGGGGCACCGTCGAACCCGACGGCCTCGAGGTGGGTGAGTGCGGCGTGGACGAGCGGTGAGTGGGGGCCGACCGGGCGTCTTACCGTCCTCCCGACGCGCACGACGCCTACCGACACGTCGCCGCCCGTGAGCGGAACCTCCTCGTCCACCCCGGCACGGTAGCGCCCCGCCGTCGAGCGCTCCCGCCGCGCGCCGGACGGCGCGGGTACCGTGCCAGCATGACGATGCCGTACCACCCCTCGCGCAGCTTCGGCTCCGTGTCCGTCGCGATGGCGACGCCGTTCACCGCGGACGGAGAGATCGACGTCGACTCAGCCGTCGCCCTCGCCACCGCCCTCGTCGACGACGGCTGCGACGCCCTCGTCCTCAACGGCACGACGGGCGAGTCCCCGACGACGCACCAGCCCGAGAAGGACGCCCTCGTGTCCGCGGTGGTCGACGCCGTGGGGGACCGCGTGATGATCATCGGCGGCGCCGGGTCGAACGACACCGCCCACGCGGTGCGGATCGCGGAGGGGGCGGCCCGCTCCGGTGCGCAGGGCCTGCTCGTCGTGGCGCCGTACTACAACCGCCCCTCGCAGGAGGGCGTCTACCAGCACATCGTGGCCGTCACCGAGGCGACCGACCTGCCGGTCATGGTCTACGACATCCCCGGCCGCACGGGGGTCCGCCTCGAGGAGGCCACGCTCGACCGCCTCGCGGAGCACCCGCAGATCCTCGCCGTCAAGGACGCCACGGGCGACGTCCCGGCGGGCTTCGAGACGATGTCCCGCACCGGGCTCGAGTACTACTCCGGCGACGACGCGCTCAACTTCGCCTGGCTCGCCCACGGCGCGTCCGGGGTCGTCTCGGTGGTCGGCCACGTCGCCGCCGCCAGCTACGTCGAGATGGTCCGGGAGGTCGACGCCGGGGACCTGCCCGGTGCCCGCGCCGTCGCCGCCAGGCTCAAGCCGGTCGTCGCCGCGCTCATGGGTACGGGACAGGGCGCCGTGATGTCGAAGCACGCGAGCCACCTGCTCGGCCGCATCCCCGACCCCACGGTGCGCCTCCCGCTCGTGGCCGCCACCGAGGACGAGGTCGCCGAGCTCCGCGCCGTGCTCGAGGCCGAGGGGTACCTCGGCTCCTGATCGAGGCGACGGGGCCGGGGAAAGCGAGAAGACGCGCCCCCGCCCCGCCGGATTTGCCCCCGCGCGCGGGAGGGCGCTCCCCGGCCCCGCTGACTGTGCCCCGGCCGCTCGCCCGGGGAGCCGTGGTCAGTGCTTGACCGTGTACCCGGCGTCGACTGGGAGCGTGATCCCGGTGACGTACCGCGCCTTGTCGGACACGAGGTAGACGATGGCGTTCGAGACGTCGACCGGCTCGATGACGCCGACCTCCCGCATGAGGTTCGCGCGGTCGGTGGCGAAGCCCCACCGCTCGAGCGTCTTGGGCACGCTGTCCATCAGCGCCTCCGCCATCGGCGAGTTGACCCCGGTCGGGACGACGACGTTGACGCGCACGTGCTCCGGCGCGAGCTCGACCGCGAGCGTCTTCGCCAGCGAGATGATGCCGGCCTTGGCCGCGCCGTAGTGGCCCCACGACGGCGAGGCCCGCAGGCCGTCCGTCGACGACGTGATGACGATCGAGCCCCCGCCGCCGTCGACGAGGTGCGGGATCATCGCCCGCACGGTCTTGAAGACGCCGGTGAGGTTGACGTCGATCATCCGGTGCCAGTCGTCGTCGGCGATCGTGTAGGTGTCGGGCAGGACCTGGTGGACGGCGGCGTTGGCGAGCACGATGTCGATCCGGCCGAAGGTCTCGATCGCCGCGTCGGCGACGCGCTGCATGTCCTCGGTGCTGCGGACGTCCGCGGTCACGCCGACGATGCGGCGGTCGAGCGCCTCGACCTGCCGGACGGTCTCCGCGATGTCCTCCTCGGTCGCGAGGCCGTAGGTCAGCCCCTCGATCGGCGCGCCGATGTCGGCGATGACGATGTCCGCCCCCTCCTTCGCGAGCTCGATCGCGTGGGAGCGGCCCTGACCCCGTCCTCCGCCCGTGATGACCGCGACCTTGCCGTCCAGCATGCCCATGGCGTTCCTCCGATGTCGTCGTCGACCGGGTGCGAGCCACCCGGAAGGTGTCTCACACGCTAGCCCGGGTATTGAGGCACGGGGTGCCGTTTCGTCCTCGGCTCAGAGCTCGGCGGTGACGTAGCGCTGGAAGGTGGGGGCGAGCCAGCGCACGACGTCGTCGCGGTCGGCCGACGCGAGCGGCTCCACCCGGGCCACGAGCCGGACCATGGCGAGACCGATCACCTGGGTGGCCACGAGGCTCGCCCGCAGCCGAGCCTCCTCCTCCGGTGCTCCGAGCCGGACGAGCAGCGGCACGACCTGGGCGGACATCACGTCGACGAGCCGCGCGCGGGCCGGCTCGTGGGCCACGGCGGAGCGCACGAGGACGACGAGGACGTCGTCGGCCTCCCACCGCCGCAGGACGTTGCGGGTGATGAACTCCCCGACCCCGTCGAGGTCCGCCGGCAGGTCGTCGGCGCCGATGCCCAGCTCGACGTCGACGGTCGCCGCGAACAGGTCCTCCTTCGACCCGAAGCTGCGGATGACGACGGCGGGGTCGACCCCGGCGCGCGTGGCGATCGCCCGGATCGTCGCGCGGTCGTACCCCTGCTCGGCGAAGAGCTCCCGCGCGGCGGCGCGGATCCTCTCGCGGTTCTCCTCGGCGGTGCGGCGGGCCATGCCCCGATCGTACGTCAACGCGTGTTGACCGAACGCGGCCCCGCGAGTACGTTCGGATCAACAAGTGTTGATCAATGGGAGGTGCGCGATGGGCAGGCACGTGGAACGCGGGGACGCGGGGCCGCCGCGCGGAGGTGCGGCGGACGACGGGCCTGCGGACGAGAGAGCGGCGGACGCGGGAGCGGCGCGCGGTCCGGGAGCTCCCGCAGGATCAAGACACGGGCGGCCGGCGCCGGGCGACGTCGTCGTCGAGGCCCGAGGCGTCTCGGTGACCAGGGGCGGCCGCGAGGTGCTGCGCGGGATCGACCTCGAGCTGCGCGCCGGCGAGATTCTCGGCCTGCTCGGCCCCTCGGGCGGCGGGAAGTCCACCCTCATGCGGGCGGTCGTCGGGGTCCAGCGGCGAGTCGCGGGGCACCTGACCGTGCTCGGCCGGCCCGCCGGGAGCGCCGCCGTGCGGGGGCGGGTCGGCTACGTCACCCAGGCGCCGTCCGTCTACGACGACATCACGGCGGGGGAGAACCTCGCGTTCTTCGCGTCGGTGCTGGGCGTGGGCCAGGGCGCCGTCGAGCGGGCGCTCGCGGCCGTCGACCTCACCGGCGCGGCCGAGCAGGTCGTCGGTTCGATGTCCGGCGGCCAGCGCGGCCGGGTCTCACTCGCCACGGCGCTGCTCGCCGACCCACCGGTCCTCGTCCTCGACGAACCGACCGTCGGGCTGGACCCCGTGCTGCGCCGCTCGCTGTGGGGAACCTTCCGGGAGCTCGCGGCCGTGGGCGCCGGCGTCCTCGTCTCGAGCCACGTGATGGACGAGGCGGAGCGGTGCGACCGTATCGCCCTCGTCCGCGAGGGTCGCCTGCTCGCGACCGGGACCCCCGCCGACCTCCTCGAGCGCACGGGCACCCGGTCGGTCGAGGACGCCTTCCTCGCGCTCGTCGAGGAGGCGGCGGCATGACACCGAGGACCACGTTCGCCGTCGCCCGCCGGGTGCTCGCCCAGCTGCGGCGCGACCCGCGCACGGTCGCCCTCATGCTGCTCGTCCCGTGCCTCCTGCTCACCCTCCTGTGGTGGGTGTTCGGCGAGGTCGGGGACGGGACCACCTTCCAGCGCCTCGGTCCGGCCCTCATCGCGATCATGCCGTTCGTCGTCATGTTCGTCGTCACGTCGGTGACGATGCTGCGCGAGCGCACCGCCGGCACCCTCGAACGCCTTCTCGCCATGCCCACGGGCCGCGGCGACCTCCTCCTCGGTTACGCGGTCGCGTTCCTCACCGTCTGCGTCGTCCAGGCCGGGCTCGTCATCGCGCTGTCGGTGGGGCTCCTCGGGCTCGACGTCGGCGGACCGCTCTGGGCGCTCGTCGTCGTCGCGCTCGTCGACGCCTTTCTCGGCACCGCGCTCGGGCTGTCCGTCTCCGCGTTCGCGCGCACCGAGTTCCAGGCCGTCCAGTTCATGCCGGCGCTCATCTTCCCGCAGATGCTGCTGTGCGGGCTGTTCGTGCCGCGCGACGCGATGCCGCGGGCCGCGGAGCTGGTCTCCGACGTCCTGCCGATGTCCTACGCGGTGGACGCGATGAACGGGGTGCGTTCGGGCACGTCGGGCGCGGTCGCCGAGGGCACGTGGGCCGACCTCGCGGTGGTCGGGGGCTTCGCCGTCGTCGTCCTCCTGCTCGGCACGCTGACGCTCCGCAGGCGAACGGACTGAGGTCGGGCGCGGAGAGTGGGAGGATGACCCCGTGAGCAATCCCCATCCTGAGCTGTCCACGCCCCCCGCCCTCGCGAAGGGCACCATGCGCATCGTGCCCCTGGGCGGGCTCGGCGAGGTCGGCCGCAACATGACCGTCTTCGAGTACGACGGCAAGCTGCTGATCGTCGACTGCGGCGTCCTGTTCCCCGAGGAGCACCAGCCCGGCGTCGACGTCATCCTCCCGGACTTCGGCTACATCGAGGACCGGATGGACGACGTCGTGGGCGTGGTCCTCACGCACGGCCACGAGGACCACATCGGCGCCGTGCCCTACCTCCTGCGCCTGCGCAAGGACATCCCGCTGCTCGGCTCGCGCCTCACGCTGGCCTTCATCGAGGCCAAGCTGCGCGAGCACCGCCTCACGCCGGTCCTCGAGGTCGTCGCCGAGGACGAGCGGGTGACCAAGGGCCCGTTCGACCTCGAGTTCGTCGCCGTCAACCACTCGATCCCCGACGCGCTGGCCGTGATGATCCGCACCGGCGCCGGCTCCGTCCTGCACACCGGCGACTTCAAGATGGACCAGCTCCCGCTCGACGGTCGGATCACCGACCTGCGCGCCTTCGCGCGGCTCGGGACCGAGGGCGTCGACCTGTTCATGACGGACTCGACGAACGCCGAGGTCCCTGGGTTCACCGCCAACGAGCGGGACATCGGCGGCGTGCTCGACCAGGTGTTCGGGCAGGCCGAGGGCCAGATCGTCGTGGCCTCGTTCGCCAGCCACGTCCACCGCGTCCAGCAGGTCCTCGACGCCGCCGCCCTCCACCGCCGCAAGGTCGCCCTCATCGGCCGCTCGATGGTGCGCAACATGGGCATCGCCGCCGACCTCGGCTACCTCACGGTCCCGCCCGGGGTGCTCATCGACCAGAAGAACATCGACTCGATCCCGCCGCAGGACCGCGTGCTCATGGCCACGGGGTCGCAGGGCGAGCCGATGGCGGCCCTGTCCCGGATCGCCAACCGCAACCACAAGGTCGACGTCGGTCCCGGCGACACCGTGATCTTCGCGTCCTCCCTCATCCCGGGCAACGAGAACTCCGTGTTCCGGGTGATCAACGGGCTCATGCGCCTCGGAGCGAAGGTCGTCCACCAGTCCAACGCCAAGGTGCACGTCTCCGGGCACGCCTCCGCCGGCGAGCTCCTGTACTGCTACAACATCGTGCGGCCGAAGAACGTCATGCCCGTGCACGGCGAGATCCGCCACCTCGTGGCCAACGGGGCGCTCGCCGTCCGCACCGGGCTGCCCGCCGAGCGGGTCGTGCTCGCCGAGGACGGCGTCGTGGTCGACCTCGCCGACGGGCGCGCGCGGATCGCCGGCGCCGTCGAGTGTGGGTACGTCTACGTCGACGGCAGCTCGGTCGGTGAGGTCACCGAGACCGAGCTCAAGGACCGGCGCATCCTCGGCGAGGAGGGCTTCATCTCGATCTTCGCCGTCGTCGACCGCCAGCACGGCACCGTGGTCGCCGGGCCGGACATCGAGGCGCGCGGCATGGCCGAGGACGCCGGCGTGTTCGACGACATCCTCCCCGACGTCACGGCCGCCCTCGAGGAGGTCGCCGGCCGCGGGAACGCCGACACGCACCAGATGCAGCAGGCCATGCGCCGCGTGGTGGGCCGCTGGGCGTCGCGCCGCCTGCGCCGCTCGCCGATGATCCTGCCGACGGTCGTCGAGGTCTGAGCCGCCGCGTCGGGGCCCGTCTCGGGCCCCGACGACGAAGGGCCGGGTTCATCGAGATTGCGGTTGGGGCCCCAACCGCAATCTCGACGAGCACCAACCGCAATCTCGACGAGCACCAACCGCAATCTCGACGACGAGCGGGGCTGTCAGCGCGGCAGGCAGGCCGTCGCGATGCGGTCGACGATCTCGGTGAGGATCGCCTCGCTGGTGGCCAGGGTGAGCCGGACGTGGCCGGCCGCGGCGACGCCGAAGCTCGGACCGTCGCCCGGCAGCACTCCGTGCTCGCGCAGCCGGAGGGCGGGGGAGTCGCCGAGGCCGTAGGCGCGCAGGTCGACCCACCCGAGGTAGGTGCCCTCGGCCGGGGCGACGACGGCCTCGGGCAGCCGCTCGGCGACGAGCCGGGCGAGCAGGTCGTGCCGCGAGTCGATCGTCGCGTTGAGGCCGGCGAGCCAGTCGTCGGCGTCGGTGTAGGCCGCGGTCACCGCGAGGACGCCCGGCGTCGAGCACTCCTTGGGCAGGTGCGCCGCGTGGGTGTCCCATCCGCGCGCCGCCTCGGGGGTCGAGGCGATCAGCTGGGCGCACCTCAGCCCCGGCAGGTTGAACGACTTCGACGCCGAGGTGGCCGTCACCGAGTGCGCCGCCGCCACGGGGGAGAGGCTCGCGTACGGGACGTGCACGTGACCGGGGCGCACGAGCGAGGCGTGGATCTCGTCCGCGAACACCGTCGCGCCGCTCCTGTCGACGACCTCGGCCAGCGCCTCGAGCTCGGCGCGCGTGTGCACGCGGCCGGTCGGGTTCTGGGGGTTGCACAGGACGAACAGGTCGCCGGGCCTGAGCGTGGCCCAGATCGCGTCGAGGTCGAGGACGTGGCTCGCCCCGTCGCGGGTCATCGGGACCTCGACCAGCTCGACGTCCCGCCGCTCGGCGACGGCGAAGAACATCGGGTAGGCGGGCGTGGGCAGCACGACGCGGGCGCCGGCGGGCAGGCGCCGGATGAGCTCGTGCATCGCGGACAGGACGTCGGGCAGCAGGCGGACCTGGTCGGGGTCGATCTCGACGCCGTGCTGGCGCGTGCGGAAGGCCGCGGTCGCCTCGACGCAGTCGGCGATGAGCCCGGGCGAGAGGTAGCCGAACAGCTGGGCGTCCACCGCCCGGTGCAGGGCCTCGACGACCGCCGGGGCCGTGCCGAGGTCGGACTCGGCGATGAACGAGCCGTACGCCTCGGCGTCCGGCTGCCACGAGACGCGTCCGCGCAGCGCCCGCAGCGCGGCGACCTCGGCGGCGTGCCCGGCGGTGGCCGCGTCGTTCGTCGTCGTCGGGCTCGTCCCGGCGGTCGTCCGTCCCACAGTCACGCGTCACTCCTCATCGGTCGGCCAACGGTGCGATGGTGTCGAGCGCACGCTCGAACCTCGCCACATTGTCCTCCTCGCTGCCGATGATCACCCGGTCGATCTCGAACATGACCAGACCGTGGACGAACGCGCAGACGGTGACCGCGGTCTCGAAGACCTCGTCCTTCGGCGCGTCCGGCGGGCTGAGCCGGCGCACGGCACGCAGGGTCGAGCGCAGACCGTTGACGCCGGACAGGTCGAGGTCGCCGCGCCGGGCCGCCACCACGCCGAACGCCCGGTACATGTGCGGCATGTCGAGGGCCGCGCGCCGGTAGGCGAGAAAGAGCTCCCGGATGTCCTCGCGGGGGTCGTCGTGGACGGGCCGGGCCTCGATGTGCGCCCGGAACTCCTCGAGCCCCCGCGCCGCCACCTCCTCGATGAGGCTGTCGCGCGAGCCGAACAGGGCGTACACGCCCGCCGTCGTCGTGCCCGCCTGGGCCGCCACCGCGCGGATCGAGACCGCGAGCTCGCCGCCCTCCGACAACGCTCGCCCGGCGGCCTCGAGCAGGTCGTTCCGGAGCGCGTCGTCGTAGGGGCGTGGCCGAGGCATGGACGCAGGGTAGGTCGGTGGGCGCCGGCGCGCGGGCCGACCGGGCGGGGAGGTCGATCCGTGCACGCGGGCGCCGGGAGCAGGAACGGTGTGATCCGGGGCGGCCCGGCGCGCATCTCTCGGGCCCCGCGCGTTCCGGCGGCTATCGTGGCCCCCGATGGCTACCCGTGCGACTTCCCCCTCACGGCCGGCCCCGGCGGCACGCGGTGCGTCCTCCTCGCCGGCGCGTCCCACGCGCCCGCGCGGCGGTGCATCCGGCTCGAAGGGGTCGGCGAGCTCGTCGCGCGGCGGCGGCAACGACAAGAGACCGACCGGCAAGGGAGGCGGCGTGCGAGGCACCGACGACGGCTCGTCGGGCGGACGCGGCTCGCGCGGCAGCATCCCGTCGGGGTTCCGCAACGACGCCATCGCCCTCGGCCTGCTGGCGCTCGCGATCGTCATCGCCCTGCGCGAGTGGTTCGGCCTCTCCGGCCTCGCGGGCGTCCTCATCCACCACGCGGTGGCCGGCCTGGTCGGGGTGCTCGGCCGGCTCGTGCCGATCGTCCTCGTCGTCCTCGCCGTGCAGCTGTGGCGGGAGGACCCCGAGGATCCCGACGACGACGTGCGACCCCACGTCATCATCGGCGTGACGATCCTCGGGCTCGCCGTGGCTGCCTGCATCCACATCTTCGCCGGCTCGCCGTCCCCGATGGACGCGTTCTCCGACGTCGAGGACGCCGGGGGGCTCGTGGGCTGGGTGCTCGGCACGCCGCTCAACGCGCTGCTCTCCCCGTGGGGCGCGATCCCTGTCCTCGTGCTGTTCGGCCTGTTCGGGGCGCTCGTGCTCACCGGGACGCCGATCCGCGCGCTGCCCGAGAAGGCCCGGCGCGCCGGCGCCTGGATCTCGGGCCACACCCCGGCGGTCCGCCGCGGCGCCGAGGACGGGGACGACGACGAGGAACCCGGCTCCGGACCGCGCGGACGTCGCAAGGGGCGCGGCGCCGACCGCACCGAGATGCTCGACCGGTACGCCGGTGACGACGCCTTCGACCAGGCGGCCGAGGTCGGGCCCGGTCCCGCCGCCGGTCGCGGCCGGGGGACGGCTGCCGGGCGAGGTTCCGGGGCTGCGGCAGGGAGCGACGCCGGGTACGACGACGAGGCAGACACCGCACCCCGCCGCGCGAACGCCCGCCGCGTGCGCCGGCCCAGCCCGCACGACGTGGCCGTGGCCGCCTCCGAGCCGACCGGCGCCGCGGACCCCGCCGCCGACGCCGAGGGCGTGACGACCGCCGCCGGGCTCGCGGCGCGCGGCGGCGCGGGTGCGGCCGGTGCCGCCGGAGCGGGCGGCGACGGTGCGGACGCCGACGGCCCCGAGGCACCGCCGACCCGCACCCTGCCCGCGAGCGGCGAGCAGCTCACCCTGCCCGACGGCGACTACGAGCTCCCCGAGGAGTCCCTCCTCGAGCAGGGCCCGCCCCACAAGGTCCGCTCCGCGGCCAACGATCAGGTCGTCGACGCGCTCACGCAGGTGCTCGACGAGTTCGGCGTCGACGCCTCCGTCACCGGGTTCTCCCGGGGGCCGACGGTCACGCGGTACGTGCTCGAGCTCGGCCCCGGCGTCAAGGTCGAGCGCATCACCGCGCTGTCCCGCAACATCGCCTACGCCGTGGCCAGCGCCGACGTCCGGATCCTCTCGCCGATCCCCGGCAAGTCCGCGATCGGCGTCGAGATCCCCAACACCGACCGTGAGTCCGTCGCCCTGGGCGACGTGCTCCGTTCCGCGGTCGCGCGGGCGAGCGACCACCCGCTGATCGTCGGCGTCGGCAAGGACGTCGAGGGCGGCTACGTGGTCGCGAACCTCGCGAAGATGCCGCACATGCTCGTGGCCGGTGCCACCGGGTCCGGCAAGTCGAGCTTCATCAACTCGATGATCACCTCGGTGATGATGCGCGCGACGCCGGAGCAGGTCCGCCTCGTCCTGGTGGACCCCAAGCGGGTCGAGCTGACGATCTACGAGGGCATCCCGCACCTCGTCACCCCGATCATCACCAACCCGAAGAAGGCCGCCGAGGCCCTCGAGTGGGTCGTGCGCGAGATGGACATGCGCTACGACGACCTCTCGACATACGGGTACAAGCACATCGACGACTTCAACGCGGCCGTGCGCGCCGGCAAGGTGAACCCGCCGCCCGGGAGCGAGCGGGTCGTCTCGCCCTACCCGTACCTGCTGGTCGTCGTCGACGAGCTGGCGGACCTCATGATGGTCGCCCCGCGCGACGTCGAGGCCTCGATCCAGCGGATCACCCAGCTCGCGCGCGCCGCCGGCATCCACCTCGTGCTCGCCACGCAGCGGCCGAGCGTCGACGTCGTCACCGGACTCATCAAGGCCAACGTGCCCAGCCGCCTCGCGTTCGCCACGTCCTCGCTCGCCGACTCCCGCGTGGTCCTCGACCAGCCGGGCGCCGAGAAGCTCATCGGCCAGGGCGACGCCCTGTTCCTGCCCATGGGCGCGAGCAAGACGATGCGCGTCCAGGGGTCGTGGGTGGGCGAGAGCGAGATCCACCAGGTCGTCGAGCACGTGAAGTCCCAGGCGGACCCCGTCTTCCGCGAGGACGTCACCGCGCCGGTGGCCAAGAAGCAGGTCGACGAGGACATCGGCGACGACCTCGACCTGCTCCTCCAGGCCGCCGAGCTCGTGGTGACCAGCCAGTTCGGGTCGACCTCGATGCTCCAGCGCAAGCTGCGCGTCGGGTTCGCCAAGGCCGGGCGCCTCATGGACCTGCTCGAGTCGCGCGAGATCGTCGGCCCCTCCGAGGGGTCCAAGGCCCGCGACGTCCTCGTCCAGCCCGACGACCTGCCCGGGACTCTTGCCATGCTCCGCGGGGAGGACGCGCCCGCCCCGCAGGGTGGGGGTGCCGGCGAGGTCGGCGTGGCCGGCGGCGGTGACGTCCCGTTCGACGCGGCCGCTGCGGCGGGCGAGGGGCAGACCGAGGTCGTGGCGCCTCCGCGGTGGGACGACTACGGCGACGACGAGGGGTCCGGCGAGGACGCCTGGGAGCTGACCGACCGGCGCTGAGCGGCTGCCGGGCGGTGCCCGGAGCGGCTGCTCAAGGTAGCGTAGGAGTCCTGCTCAAGGTAGCGTAGAAGTCCTGCTCAAGGTAGCGTAGGTGCGTGGAGTACACGCGACGGACGGTCGATGCCGAGCTGGACGAGTTGATGACGCTCGCTCCGGCGATCGCCATCGACGGGCCGAAAGCGGTCGGCAAGTCGGCAACCGCGACCAGGCGGGCCGATCACAGCTGGTTCCTCGACGACCCCGACCAGCGCGAGCTCGTGGCGGCTGATCTCGGGTTGGACGGAGCTCCGTCGGGCACGTTGCTGCTCGACGAGTGGCAGCGACTCCCTGCGGTCTGGGACTCGGTGCGGCGAAAGGTCGACGGTGGTGCTCCGCCCGGGCGTTTCCTTCTCACGGGCAGCGCGTCACTCGATCCTGCCTCGTCCGTGCACAGTGGCGCGGGCCGGTTCATCTCCTTGCGCATGCGACCGATGGCTCTGCACGAGCGTTGGTCGGATGCTCCGACGGTGAGCCTGCGCGCACTCCTCTCGGGTACGGCGGGCGTCCTCTCCGGCGCGACCGATCGCGTACTGCCCGACTACCTCGGTGCCATCGTCGAGAGTGGATTCCCTGGAATTCGTCGAGGCGCGGAGCGACTGCGGCGGGCCCGGCTCGAGGAGTATCTCGACCTCGTCGTCGAACGTGACCTGCCGGAGCTCGGCCATACGGTGCGGCGGCCGGCGACCCTGCGACGCTGGCTCTCCGCGTATGCCGCTGCGTCGTCGACGACCAGCAGCTACTCCGCGATCCTCGACGCGGTGACGGCGGGCGACGGGAGTCAACCCGCGAAGACCACAACCATCGCGTACCGCGAGATGCTGACGCGGCTGTGGCTGCTCGACCCGGTTTCGGGCTGGACGCACAGCCGTCGGCCGCTGAGTCGTGTCCAGCAGGCGCCGAAGCATCAGCTCGCCGACCCGGCTCTCGCTGCCCGACTGCTCGGGCTGACCGCCAGCTCGCTCGGGAGTGGTGCCGGCGCGAGCATGGCCGGGCCGCTGTTCGAGTCGCTCGCCACGCTCGGCGTGCGGGTCGCGGCGCAGGCTGCCGAGGCTCGTGTCGGGCACCTGCGCACCCGGAACGGGGACCGGGAGGTCGACCTTGTCGTCGAAGGGACGGACGGGCAGGTCGTCGGGATCGAGGTCAAGCTGTCCTCCTCGGTGGCGGACACCGACGTCCGGCACCTCCTCTGGCTGCGGGACCAGCTGCCGGAGGACGTCGTGGACCTCGTCGTGCTGACGACGGGACGGCAGGCGTACCGCCGCCGGGACGGTGTCGCCGTCGTGCCGCTCGCCCTGCTCGGTGCCTGACCTGCTCAGGACTCGCGGTCGACGACGACGATCCGCACGTCGTGCAGGATGCCGCCCTCGACGACGGCCGTCATCAGCGTGCAGTCCGGCTGACGCCGGCGGTCGGTGGGCGAGCCGGGGTTGAGGAGGCGGATGCCGCCCGGCGTCGTCGTGTCCCAGGGGATGTGGCTGTGCCCAAACACGAGGACGTCCGGGGGGTCGTCCGCGAACGCGGCGTCCGCGCGGCGCTCGCGGCCCTGGGCGGCGCCCGTCTCGTGGACGACGGCGAGGCGCAGCCCCTCGACGTCGGCGCGCGCGACCTCGGGGAGCCGGGCGCGGAGCTCGTCGCCGTCGTTGTTGCCGTGGACGGCCAGCAGCCGGGCGGAGCGCTCCTCGAACGCGTCCAGCGTGGCGGCGTCGACCCAGTCGCCGGCGTGGACGACGACGTCGGCCCGCTCGACCTCGCGCCACACGTCACCGGGGATCCGGCGCGCCCGGGCGGGCACGTGGGTATCGGCGACGAGCACGAGGCGCGTGGTCAAGGTCAGCTGCGGGGCTCGACCCGCGGGGGCTCGCCGGTCGGCTCGGCCGGGGTGTCGAACGAGGCCGGCTCGTCGCCCATGAGCTCGTCGAGCCACGAGTTGTACGACTCGATCTGGGCGGGGTCCCAGGCGGTCGTCGTCGGGTCCTCCAGCGCGGCGTGCAGCGGCACGAGGCCGTAGTCGCCGTTGGAGTCCATCACCGTGCCCATCCACTCGACGGAGTCCACGCGGGCCGGCCCCTCGGCGGGCACCGTGATCGTCGCCTGCGTCATGAGGCCCACGGCGGTCTCCATGATCGTCGAGCTGCCCGGCTGCTGGCTGGCCAGCGAGTTGCCCATCGACCAGACGACCCACATGCCCTGCCCGTCGACGCCGCCCTCGAGCTGCTCGATCGGCTGCGGCGTGTGGGGGTGCGAGCCGAGGACGAGGTCGATCTCGCCGGAGTCCGCGAGGCGCTGGGCGGCGTCCTGCTGGTAGGCGCTCGGGGCGAACGTGTACTCGTCGCCCCAGTGCATCGAGGCGACGACGACGTCGGCTCCCGCCTCCCGCGCGGCGATCGCCTGGTCGACGATCGGCTCGTCGTCGATGAGGTCGACGAGGTGCGGCTCGGCCACGGGGATGCCGTTCGTCGAGTACGTCGCCGCGAGGTGGGCGACCGTGACCTCGCGGCCGTCGCGCTCGAGCACGTACATCTGGGGCGTGGCCTGCTCCTCGGGGGTGCGGGCCGTGCCGGCGTAGCCGAGGCCGTGCTCCTCCATCACCTCGATGGTGCGGATGACGCCGTCGGTCTGCTGGTCCACGGAGTGGTTCGTCGCCGTCGAGCAGCCGTCGTACCCGGCGCGTCCGAGCAGCGGGACGATGTCCTCCGGCGCGGCGAAGACGGGGTAGCCCGCCGGCTCGGCACCCTCCTGGGCGATCGGCACCTCGAGGTTGCACAGCGCGAGGTCGGCACCCTCGATGTAGGGGGCGACCGGCTCGATCATCGGCCAGTAGTCGTAGGAGCCGTCGTCCTGGATCGCCTCGGCGTTCATCAGGGGGTAGGTGATGACGTCGCCGGCTGCGGCGAGCGTGAAGGTGACGTCGTCGCCCGCCTGCGCGGCGTCGTCGGACGGGGTCTCGCCGCCCGACGCGCTCTCGCCGCCGGAACCGCCCGGGGCGTCGTCGCCCGAGCCGTCGCCGTCCTCCGCCGGCGCGCCGGGCGGGTCGTCGGCGGCAGGCTCCTCGGACTCGGAGCCGGACGCGAGGCGCATCGCGAGGACGACCAGGCCCACGGCGAGGGCGATCACGAGCACGACGACGAGCACGAGCTCGGCGGTCCGGGACAGACGAGGCATGTCCGAAGGGTGCCACGCCGAGCCGCCCGGGCGGGAGAGACGGGCGGTGGGGACCTACCCTGGGCGCATGACGACGCCTGCCCCCGGTGCCGCGCAGGCGCCCCTGTGGAACATCGCGAACATCCTCACGATGCTCCGGATCGTCCTCGTGCCGGTGTTCGTCGTGCTGTTCCTGAAGGACGGCGACGCGATGCGCTGGGCCGCCGCCGCGGTGTTCATCCTCGCCGCGATCACGGACAAGCTCGACGGCTACCTCGCGCGCTCGCGCAACCTCGTCACCGACTTCGGCAAGCTCGCCGACCCGATCGCCGACAAGACCCTGGTGGGGGCGGCGCTCATCCTGCTGTCGTGGGCGGGCGACCTGCCGTGGGTCATCACGATCGTCATCCTCGTGCGCGAGCTGGCCGTCACCGTGCTGCGGGACGTCATGCGGCGCCGCGAGGTCGTCATGCCGGCCTCCCAGGGCGGGAAGCTGAAGACCGTCCTCCAGCTCGTGTTCCTGTCGATGATGCTCGTGCCCTGGGTGTCGTTCCTCCCGGAGTCCGCGGCCGACTCGATCGTCACCGTCGCCCTCGTCATCGCCTGGGCCGCCATGGGCGTGGCGCTCGTGACCGGCGTCCAGTACTTCGTGGCCGCCGCGCGGGCGATCCGCGAGGCGCGGGACACGGGCGCGGGAGCCGGACCTCGTGCCGGCGCGTGACAGACCGGTGCCGGACTCGGCGCCCGGTTCGCCCCGGGCCGGCTCCGTGGCCGACCCGACCGGACCTCTCGTGCCGGGCGTTGCTCCCGACCCGAGCGGACCTCTCGTGCTGCCCGCGGCACCCGACCCGCTCGGCCCGCTCGTCGCGGCGCTCGCCGGGCGCGGGCTGCGGATCGGCGTGGCCGAGTCCCTGACGGCGGGCGCACTTGCCGCCCGGCTCGCCGCCGTGCCCGGCGTGTCCGCGGTGCTCCGCGGGGGAGTGGTCGCCTACGCGAGCGACCTCAAGATCGCCCTGCTCGACGTCGACGGCGACCTCCTCGCCGCCGGCGGACCCGTCCAGGCCGAGGTCGCGGCGCAGATGGCCCGCGGTGCGGCACGGGTGCTGGGGGCCGAGATCGGGCTCGCCACCACCGGCGTGGCGGGACCCGGACCCGCCGACGGGAACCCGGCCGGCACCTTCCACGTGGCCTGCGCCGGGCCGGCGGGCGTGCGGACGCGCTCGTGGCTGGTCGCCGGGACGCGCCCAGCTGTTCGCGCGGCTGCGGTCGACGCGGCGCTCGCGCTGCTGGCGGACGTCGTCGCCGAGGTCGAGCCCTAGGCGGAGATCCGGACGTCGGCCGGGCCCGGTCGGTCCGTGCTCGACTGCGGGCCGCGTCCGCGCTCGACGGCCGTCCACATGCGCGTCCGGGGGCGGGCCGCATACGTGTCCGGTGGGCGGGAACAGATCCGACCCGGACGGTGTTGTGCCCGGTGATGATGCCCTCGACGAACATCGCCCGACCCATCGGTCCGCCCGACAGGCGGGACGACCCCCGCCCCGGTTCCCGCCAGGCGCCCCGCGCCAGGTACCGTATCTCCACACCCGTCGTCGACGAGACGACGACCGAGCCCGACGAGAGGGGGACCCCCGTGCTGCTGCGCAACGTGATCGGCGACGTGCTCCGCGAGGTCCGTCAGCGTCAGGGCCGCACCCTGCGCGAGGTGTCCTCGGACGCCAAGGTCTCGCTCGGCTACCTCTCCGAGGTGGAGCGCGGGCAGAAGGAGGCCTCCTCCGAGCTGCTCGCCTCGATCTCCGAGGCTCTCAACACCCCGCTGAGCCACATCATGCGCGTGGTCTCCGGCCGCCTCGCGGCCCACGAGCCCGTGCGCGTCCCGGACACCGTGCCGGACGAGTTCCTCGACGAGCTCGCGCCCGCCGCGCCGTGATCCGCTGAGGCCGGTCGGCCGGCTGCACTCCTCGACGACGCCCTCGCCCTCGCGGCGGGGGCGTCGTGCTGTTCGTGGGGCTACGCCGGCGGGTGGAGGCCCCCGGGGCCGCGGACCCAGCCGGCCGCCGTGAGGGCGCGCTCCGTGGGCCCGGCCCGGTGGCTGCCGGCCGGTGAGCCGCCGTCGACCTGCCGGACTGTGGCGCGCGGGAGGCGGCCGTCCCGCACCTGGACCGCGGCCGCCGACGCCGCGGCCGTGAGGAACGCCTCGTCGTCCGTGAGCCCGAGCACCGACCGACCGCCGCGCTCGACGAACAGCGCCGGCGCCGCGTCGACCAGCACGACGAACGCACCCGCCCGCCGCGACGGCCGCGGCCCCTCGGCCGGGCCCGGCCACGGCAGCGCCGCCCCGTACGGGTTCGCGGGGTCCGCGGCGGCGAGCACGTGGACCACCGGGGTGCCGGCGGCGGTGCCAGTGCCATCGGCGTCGTGACCGGCGGCGCCGTGGCCTGCGGCGCGCAGGTCCTCGTGGCGCCCCGCGTCGGGCCGTGTCTCACGCCCCGCCTCGCGAAGCACCTCGAGCATCGCGGGCAGCGCGAACTGCGCGCCGCCGAGGCCGTCCACCACGTAGCCGCGCCGGACCTGCGCCGCGTCCTCGAGCCGGCGCAGCACCTCGTAGGCCGCCGAGAACCCGCCCGCGAGCTCACTCACTCCCGACGAGTCCCGGGTGAGCACTCCGTGCGTCTCGACGAGCTGGGCGACTCGGGCCGCGAGCGCGACGGTCGGGTCGGGGGCGGCCGGTGCGGACCGGCGGACGAGCGACCAGCGGCCCGCGAGGTCGGCGGGCGTGGCGGCGAGCGCGGAGCGGGGGCGGACGGCGGCCGTCGCGCGGCGCCTGAGGCCCCCGCGGACAGGGCGCGGCGGCCGCGGCGCGGTGCGGGAGCGGACCGGGCCGGACGCCTGCGTCGCACGGCTGCGCGCGGCGGCAAACGTGTCCGAGGTGACGATGCCGGCGGTGGCCAGCCACCACAGTGCCTCGCCGACGGCCGGGGCGTCGACGGCGGCCGGGGCGTCGACGGCTGGAGACCGACAGTCGCTGCCGTCCGGGACCGCGTCGCCGGGCCGGTCGGCGGGCAGCGTGCCATGTGACGAGGCGGCGGAGGGGCCGGTCGTCCGGGCGTGCTCGTCGTCGGGCTCCCCGAGGTCCCACGGGTCGTCCGGGTCCGGCGCCCGGACCGCGGCGACGAGGTCCGCGAGCGTGCGGGATGCGCCGTCCGACAGGGCCCGGACGACGGCGCCGAGCAGCGCCTCGGAGGGGACCCGCTCGTCGGCCGCGACCCCGGAGCCCGACCCGTCCCCGCCCGCCGGCGCCGACCACGAGTCGGTCGGCGGGGCGAGGTCGGCCACGGCGTCCGACGGCAGGAGGATGACCTGGTCCGGCGCGGCCGGCGACGTGCGCGGGCCGCGGCCGACCCACACGACCTCGCCGTCGGCGACGAGCTCGTCGAGCAGACCGGGTCGGTACCCCGGCACGCGGGAGGGCAGCACGTGCGTCTCGAGGCCCGCGAGCGGGAGGGGCTGCCCGGCGAGTCGGTCGACGACGTCGAGCAGCGCGGCCGCGGTGGTGTCGTCGGATGCCGTGTCGCCGGATGCCGCGGGGACGGATGCCGCGGGGACGGATGCCGCGGGGACGGGGGCCGTGCTAACCGGCTCCGGCGCAATCCCGTGCCACCGCAGCGTCGCGCGGGCGAGCACCTCGGGTTCGATCGCGTCCACCTCGCCGCGCAGCAGCGCGAGCGAGCGGCGGCGGATCCGGCGCAGCACCTCGGCGTCGACGAGCTCGAGCCCGTCGGCGTGCCCGGTCACGCGCCCGGCGACGAGCACCTCGGCGCCCACGAGCCGGTCGAGCGGCGCCCGCAGCACACCGACCGGCAGGTCGTACCGGGCCGCGACGTCCGCGGGGGTGAACGGTCCGTGCGTGCGGGCGTAGCGGCGCAGGAGGTCGCCCAGCGGGTCCGGCACGTCGTCGGCGAGCTCGGCCGGGACGCCGGCGGGAAGCACGACGCCGAGCGCCCCGCGCACCCGGCCGGCGTCCTCGACCACCACGAGGTGCGGCTCGCCGCCGACCTCGACCTCGAGCACGCGTCCGGCCCGCGCCAGCTCGGCGACGAGGGCGTCGACGTCGTCCGGGTCCGCGAGCCGTTCCGCGAGCTCGCTGCGCGGCAGGGGGCCGAGGCGGCGGACGAGATCGATGGCCGCCTCGGCGTCGTGCGCCCGGCTCGCCTCCGTGAGGAGGCCGACCTCCGCGGCGACCTCGGTGACGGCGCGCGGGTCGAGCACGTCGACGAGGTCGGCGGTGTCGCCGCCGATCAGCTCGGCGAGCAGGGACGTGTCGAGCGCGAGGGCCGCCGCCCGGCGCTCCCCGGGCGGGACGTCCTCGCCGTAGAGGAACCGCGCGGTGTAGCCCATGAGCAGCGAGCGCGCCCAGGGCGACGGGCGCGGCGTCGTCACCTCGACGACCCGGACGCGGCGCGCGGCGACGGCCGCCATGAGGGCGGTGAGCGCGGGGACGTCGTAGTCGTCCTGGAGCGCCTCGCGGACGGCCTCGAGGGTGATAGGGAACTCGGGGAACTTCGAGGCGACGGCGAACAGCGCGGCCGCCCGGTGCCGCTGCTGCCACAGCGGCTGCCGCTTGCCCGGGAACCGGCGGGGCAGGAGGAGCGCGCGGGAGGCGGCCTCCCGGAACCGGGCGGCGATGAGCGGGGACCCGGCGAGTGCGGCGACGACGCGGGGCCGCACGTCGTCCGGGTCGACCAGGAGGTCGTCGGGGCCGAGCTCCTCCTGGGCGCCGGGCGGGAGGCGCAGGACGATGCCGTCGTCTGCGGCCTGCGCCTGTGCGTCCACGCCGGTGCGCTCGCGCAGCGCTGCGGCGAGCAGGAGGGCCCACGGGGCGTTGACGCGCCGGCCGGCGAGGGAGTGGACGACGACGCGCCAGTCGCCCAGCTCGTCGCGAAACCGCTCGACGATGATCGTCTCGTCGTCCGGCACCGCGCCCGTCGCCGCGCGCTGGTCGGCGATCCACGCGCTGATGCCCGCGGCCGTCTCGGGGGCGAGGACGAGGCCGTCGGCGCCGCCGCGGGGGTCGTCGGTGCGTCGCTCGTCGTCGGGGAGCAGCGTGTCGTCAGGGCCGCGCGTGCCCGACTGCGTGCCCCAGGTGCGGGCGGCGGCTCCGATCGCGGCCCCGAGCGTGGCCGGGCGGCCGAGCGTGTCGCCGAGCCAGAACGGCAGCCGGCCCGGGCGGCCGGGGGCGGGGGAGACGAGGACGCGGTCGGCGGTGATCTGATCGATGCGCCAGGTCGAGTTGCCGAGGGTGAACGTGTCGCCGAGCCGGGACTCGAAGACCATCTCCTCGTCGAGCTCGCCCACCCGGCGGGCGCCCGCGGACTCGCCGCCGGAGAGGTAGACGCCGAACAGGCCGCGGTCGGGGATCGTGCCGCCGGACGTGACGGCGAGGCGGGCGGCCCCCGGGCGGGCGCGCAGGAGACCGGCCGCGCGGTCGTGGACGATCCGGGGCCGCAGCTCGGCGAACTCCTCGGCGGGGTAGCGCCCCGAGAGCATGTCGACGACGCCGTCGAACGTCGCCTGCGTGAGGTCCGCATAGCTTGCCGCGCGCCGCACGCGGGTAAGCGCCTCGGCGGGCGAGAGGTCCTCGACGGCGACCATCGCGAGCAGCTGCTGGGCCAGCACGTCGAGCGGCGTGCGCGGCAGCGTCGTCGCCTCGACCTCGCCGGCGAGCGCGCTGCGGGCCGCGACGAGGGTGGGGAGCAGCTCGGCGCGGTGGACCGGGAGGAGCACGCCGCGCGACGTGCCGCCGACCTGGTGACCCGCCCGGCCCACGCGCTGGACGGTGGAGGCGACCGTCGGCGGGGCGCCGATCTGGACGACGAGGTCGACCTCGCCCATGTCGATGCCGAGCTCGAGGGTGGACGTGGCGACGACGCAGCGGAGCGCGCCCGACTTCAGCGCCTCCTCGGCGATCGCGCGCTCGGACCGGCTCATCGAGCCGTGGTGGGCTCGGGCGAGGACCGGGTCGAGGCCGAGCGACGTGCCGGACTGGCCGGGGACGGCGGCCGGCCACGCCTCGCCCTCGCCCGACACGCCGGGTCCGCCCCGGCGGCGGTCGTGCTCCTCGTTGACCTGGGCGGCCAGGCGCTCGGCGAGGCGGCGCGAGCCGACGAACACGATCGTCGACCGGTGGGCCTCGACGAGGTCGACGACGCGGGCGGCGACGTGCGGCCAGATCAATGGCGGTTCGGGGCGGCCGGCGAGGCCGGCCGCGTCGTCCGGGCGGTCGGGGACGGGGGGTTCGCCGTCGGGCGGGATGTTTCCGGGTGCGGGGCCGGGTGCCGCGAGGTCGGCGACCGGGAGCTGGATGTCGAGCCGGAGCCGCCGCGGGGACGGCGGGGCGACGACCCGGACGGGGCGGCCTCCGTCGTCCTCGCTGCGCACGCCGGCGAGCGCGCGGGCGACCTCCTGCGCCGGGCGGACCGTGGCCGAGAGGCCGACCCGCTGGACCGGGACCGGGGTGAGGGCGTCGAGGCGTTCGAGGCTGAGGAAGAGGTGCGCGCCGCGCTTGGTGCCGGCGATCGCGTGCACCTCGTCGACGACGACGGTCCGCACGTGCGCGAGCGCCTCCCGCGCGGCGGACGTCAGCATGAGGAACAGCGACTCGGGGGTGGTGATGAGGATGTCCGGCGGGCGGGAGACGAGGCGGCGCCGGTCGGCGGGCGAGGTGTCCCCGCTGCGGACCCCGGTGCGCAGCTCGGGAAGCTCGATCCCGAGGCGCTGTGCCTCGGCCCGGATCCCGCTCAGCGGGCGCTCGAGGTTCCGCTCGACGTCGACCGCCAGGGCCTTGAGCGGCGAGACGTAGAGGATCCGCGTGCGTGCGGCCTGGTCGGGGACGGGCTCGGCGAGCATCTCGTCGATCGCCCAGAGGAACGCGGCGAGGGTCTTGCCCGAGCCCGTGGGCGCGACGACGAGCGCGTGCTCCCCGGAGGCGATCGCCTCCCACGCGCCGGTCTGCGCCGGGGTGGGTGAGTCGAAGGCGGCGTCGAACCACGCGCGGGTCGCGGGTCCGAAGGTCACCGGGACATCGTCGCAGCAGGGGCCGACAGCGGTGGACGGGGACGGGTGGGGCCGTTGACCGTGCGGCGTCCGTCTCACCGGCGCGCCCCGCGGGGCCCGGGGCGCCGGGCGGTGGGACGCTGGCCCCGTGAAGCGCTCCCAGTTCACCGCCGTCGCGCGCGAGGTCCTCGGCGAGGCGACGGCGTCGTCCTACCTCGCCGACCTCACCCTCGCGGGCGTCGGCTACCGCACGGCGAACGAGGCGCTCGAGCAGGGCGTCCGCCCCCAGGACGTGTGGGACGCGATGGTCGACGAGCTCGGCCTGCCCGACTCCGCGCGCTGGCACCACCGCCGCGAGATCGACGAGTAGCGGGGGCACGCCTCCGCCCCGGGCACCCGACGCGCACGGGCGCCTCGTCGGCATCCGCGACACGCCGGGTCCGCCTGTCGCGCTCGAACATCTGTTCGGCGTAGCGTGCTCACAGGTGACGACGACTCCTGCTCGTCCACAGACCGGTGGCGGGCGGGAACGGATGTCGGTGGTCGGACATAGCGTCATCCCAGGCAGCGACCCGGAGAGGGACCCGCCCTGACAAGGCCAGCCCGTGACCGTCCAGACGGGGCGCCCAGCGTCCCCAGCACAGAGGTGAGAGACATGCCCGCTCCCGCAGCAGACCGCAGCAAGGCCCTCGAGGCCGCGCTCAGCCAGATCGACCGCCAGTTCGGCAAGGGGTCCGTCATGCGCCTCGGCGACGAGACGCGGCCCAAGGTCCAGACGATCCCCACCGGGTCCGTGGCGCTGGACGTCGCGCTCGGGATCGGCGGGCTCCCGCGCGGCCGGATCGTCGAGATCTACGGCCCGGAGTCCTCGGGAAAGACGACCGTCGCCCTGCACGCCGTGGCCAACGCCCAGCGCAACGGTGGCATTGCCGGGTTCATCGACGCGGAGCACGCACTCGACCCGGAGTACGCGAAGAAGCTCGGCGTCGACACGGACGCGCTCCTCGTCTCGCAGCCGGACACCGGTGAGCAGGCGCTCGAGATCACCGACATGCTCATCCGCTCCGGCGCGCTCGACATCGTCGTGGTCGACTCGGTCGCCGCGCTCGTGCCGAAGGCCGAGATCGAGGGCGAGATGGGCGACAGCCACGTCGGCCTCCAGGCCCGCCTCATGTCCCAGGCGCTGCGCAAGATCACCGGCGCCCTGTCCGCGTCCGGCACCACCGCGATCTTCATCAACCAGCTGCGCGAGAAGATCGGCGTGTTCTTCGGCTCGCCCGAGACCACCACGGGTGGCAAGGCGCTGAAGTTCTACTCGTCCGTGCGGCTCGACGTCCGCCGGATCGAGACCCTCAAGGACGGCACCGACGCGGTCGGCAACCGCACGCGCGTCAAGGTCGTCAAGAACAAGATGGCGCCGCCGTTCAAGCAGGCCGAGTTCGACATCCTCTACGGCCAGGGCATCTCCCGCGAGGGCGGGCTCATCGACCTCGGCGTCGAGAACGGCATCGTGCGCAAGTCCGGCTCCTGGTTCACCTACGAGGGGGACCAGCTCGGCCAGGGCAAGGAGAACTCGCGCCAGTTCCTCAAGGACAACCCCGAGCTCGCCGAGGAGATCGAGAAGAAGATCCTCGTCAAGCTCGGCATCGGCGAGGCGCCCGAGGAGCCGGCGGCCCCCGTCGAGCCGCTCGGCACCGACGAGCCGATGGCGCCCGTCAAGGCCCCGGCCGCCGGGCGCAAGGGCGCGGCCGCCGACCGCGCCGAGGTCCCGGTCTCCTTCTGATCGTCAGGCAGGACGACGCCCCGCCCCCGCGACCGACGGTCCGGGGGCGGGGCTGCGTGGGGACGGATCCCGCGGTGGCAGGCGGCGCGGTGACGGCCCGCGCGGTGGCAGGCCGCGTGGTGACGCCCCCCGCGGTGGCAGGCGGCGCGGTGGCGGGCCGGCTCGGGCATCGGCGACCGCTCGGGGGCCGGCGTCGGCGAGTGTGGAGGGAGCTCACGTGACGAGCGAGCAGAGGGGACAGAAGGCGCGCGAGCAGAGGGGACAGAAGGCGCGCGAGACGGCGGGGAGGAACGCGCGCGAGGATGCGGCGGGGTACGACGACGAGGACCCGCTCGAGGCGGCCCGCGCGATCGCCCTGCGCTCGCTCGCTGCGGCCCCGCGCACGCGCGCGCAGCTCGCCGAGAAGCTGGCGGACAAGGGCGTGGCCGGCGACGTCGCGGAGACGCTGCTCGACCGGCTCGCCGCCGTCGGGCTGATCGACGACGCGGAGCTGGCCGACCGGTTCGTCCGCACCCGGCACGCCGAGCGACACCAAGGGCGGCGGGCGATCGCGCTCGAGCTGCGCCGCAAGGGCATCGAGGACGAGGTGGCGGCGCGTGCGCTCGACCAGCTCGGCGACGAGGACGAGGAGAGCGCCGCCCTCGAGGTGGCCCGCGCCCGGTTGCGCGCGACCCGGCGGCTCGACCCGGCGGTCCGGTACCGCCGCACCGCCGCCGCGCTCGGGCGTAAGGGATTCTCCGGCGACGTCGCGCGGCGGGCGATGCGCACCGCGCTCGACGAGGAGGAGATCGACATCGAGGACGGGGCCGGCGCGGGGGACCTTGACGCCGACTGATCTCGGTCACACCGGCTGAATTGGCCCGTGTGCGTCCGGTTGGGTACGGTCGTCCGCCGGCGCGCGGCCTGTCCGGGAGGCACTTCCGCTCGGGACACGCGCCCGTTCGGGACATGCACCCGTTCGGGACTCGCGCCTGCGCGGGACGCCGGCCGCCCCGCGCACGTCGTGCCGCTGCACGTCGCCCCGTCGCTCCTCGTGAAAGGTCCCCATGCCCGTCCGCGCCCGCCTGCTCCCGACGACGACCGGAGCCGTGCTCCTCGCCACCGTGCTCGCCGCCTGCGGCGGGTCCGACGAGCCCACCGGCGCGCCCCAGCCCCCGCCCGCCGCTCCCGCGGCACCGGAGGACGTGCCCGGCGAGGGCAGCGCGACTGACGGAGCGGACGACTCGAGCAGCGACGACGGCGACGGCGGCGCAACGGACGGTGCGGATGGCGCCACCAGCATGCCGTCGGGCGCCGCGGCGGTGCTCACGCAGACGCCGGACGTCGAGCTCACCGAGGTCGAGCAGGATCGCTCGACCGTCATCTCTGCGTTCGACCAGGAGATCTCCGTACCGCAGGCGGGCACCGTCGACACCCTGCCGGTCGACGTCGCCGAGCAGATCCTCGCGGAGGACCCGAGCGACGAGACCGAGTTCGGCGACGCCGAGGAGGTCGCGGCCGCGGAGGGGGAGACTTTCGTCGTGGCGATCGTCCAGGTCGACGACCCGCGCTGGGAACCGGTCGACGACGAGATCGAGTCGTACGAGGCCACGGAGAACGTCGTGCGGGTCGAGGGGAGCGAGGTCGACCTCGACCTCGAGCTCACGCCCGGTGAGCAGGTCACCGTCGTGCTGTCGGTGCCCGACGACGCGGCACCCGAGGACGTCGTCCTCGAGAGCGTCGCGTTCGACGTCAGCCAGGAGATCAGCCTGCTCGACGGGACCCGGACCGCCTCCGGCGTCGAGGAGATCTATGCGCGGCCGACCGACGTCGAGGTCGGTGAGGGCGCGGAGTGGAGCCACGACTACGAGACCCGGTACGGCGGCATGACCCAGACGGGCCAGCTGACCGGTGGCGTCCTCACCCCGTTCGTCCCCGAGGTCGGCTGGGCGAACCCGGGCCACGTGTTCCTCGGCGTCGACGTGACGACCCAGGAGCCCCCGAGCCCGCACTACGACGAGTCGACGATCCGGCTCCGGCTCGCGGACGGCTCCACGGTCGAGCCCGAGACGAACACCAACGGTTCGGACGGCCCGTTCACGCGGCGGGTCTGGTTCCAGCTGCCGGTCGACGCCGCGGAGGCCGTCGTCGAGGTCTCGATCGTCATCGGGCTCGGCGGCGAGATGCACGACATCGCCGTCGCCGAGGTCCCGCTGACGATGGTGGGCGGCGCCTCGGGCGAGGGTGAGCCGGGGAGCGAGTCGGCGAGCTAGCCGACCAGCGGGCCAGCCGACCAGCGGGCCAGCCGACCAGCGGGCCAGCCGACTGGCCAGCCGGCCGACCAGCGAGCTAGTCGGCCTCGACCGTGAGCGCCGGGTCGTGCTTCTTGGCGCGGGCCGCGGTGTGCGGGTCGAGGAACTTCGCGAGCGCCCCGGCGATCGTCGTCAGCGTGAGGTTGAGGATGATGAAGATGCACGCGACGACGAACAGCGACGGCAGCAGGTTGGCGTTCGTCGTTCCCACGAGCCGGCCGTTGAGAAGCAGCTCGGAGTAGCTGACGAGGTAGCCGAGCGAGGAGTCCTTGAGGATGACGACGAGCTGGGAGACCATCGCCGGCATCATCGCCACCAGCGCCTGCGGCAGCTCGACGATCCGCAGCGACTTCCCGCGCGGCATGCCGATCGCCAGCGCGGCCTCCCGCTGACCGCCCGGCAGGGTGTGCACGCCGGAGCGCACGAGCTCAGCGATGACCGCCGAGTTGTAGAGCGTGAGCCCCACGACGACGGCGAGGAACGGCGCGTCGCGCTGGTCGAACAGGGCGCCGTCCGGCGCGAGCGTGCGGGAGAAGAGGATGTTGAAGAACAGCATGAGGACGAGCACGGGGACCGCGCGGAAGAACTCGACGATCGTGCCCGCGATGCCGCGGACGATCGGGTTCTGCGCGAGGCGGCCCAGGCCGAGCACGAGGCCGACGATGTTCGCGAGCACGATGGCGACCGCGGCGGCCCGGATGGTCGCCATGATGCCGGGCAGGTAGTTGTTCTCCCAGGTCGACCACTCGGCGAGCGGCGCCCACTTCTCGCTGGTGAACTGCCCCTTCTCGTTGAGGGCGTCGATGATGAACCAGGCGATGCCGAGGATGACGACGAGGCCGACGATGTTGACGATCCAGATGTTCCGGCGTGCCTTGGGGCCGGGGGCGTCGAAGAGGAGGCCGGGCTGCTTGCTCATCGCTTCACCGCCAGCTTGCGCGAGAGGAACGTGGCCAGCAGGCCGATCGGCAGGACGAGGGCGACCCAGCCGATGGCGAACAGCAGGAAGATCGCGACCATGATGTCCGGCCGGAACTCGATGGCCGTCGACATCATCCCGGCGGCCGTCGTCACGCCGGCGGCCTGGGCGACGGTCGAGTTCTTCGTCAGGGCCACGAGGGTGGAGCCGAGCGGGGCGATCGCGCCGCGCAGGGCCTGGGGCAGGATGACGATGGTCATCGTCTGCGCGAACCCGAGGCCGACGGCCCGGGAGGCCTCGGCCTGACCCGTGGGCACGGTGTTGATGCCGGAGCGCAGGGACTCGCAGACGAAGCACGCGGTGTACAGCGAGAGGCCGAGGACCGCCAGGTACATGTTGTTCCGGGCGAGCCAGCCGTCGACCTCGCGGTCGACGAGGATGATCTGCAGCTGCCCGAACAGCACCTGCGAGCAGGCGAGGATGATGAGGGTGAGCGGGATGTTCCGCACGACGTTGACGTACGCGGTGCCCGCCCAGCGCAGGGACGGCGCGGGGCTCACGCGCATGACCACGAGGATCGTGCCGAGGACGAAGGACAGCACGGCCGCCCAGAACGTCAGCTGCACGTTCATCCAGTAGCCCTGCAGGATGTCCGCGCCGTAGGTGTCGATCAGGTCGCGAAACCCGTCGATGATGGCCCCCACCCGGAGCTCCCCTCGGTGTCGTGTCGGTCGCGGGGGGGGGGGGGGGGGGGGGGGGGGGAGGGGAGGGGGGGGGGGGGGGGGGGGAGGGGGGGGAGGGAAAGG
>NZ_JBNDMZ010000001.1:210701-407329 GCF_049856295.1 Georgenia sp. Z1344
CCCCCCCATCTCCTTCCTTGTTTGTTGTGTCGTAAGGAAGGGAACAGGGAACCCCCCCCCCCCCCGCGCCTGCCGGGTCGGCCCGGCAGATGGTCAGACGCAGGAACCGCCCGGCGTCGGGGGGTTGAGCTCCTCGTTGTAGGTGAACTCACCGGCGTTGTCGCTGAGGAAGGTCTCCCACGAGCCGTCCTCGAGCATCGTCTCGATGGCGGCGTTGATCTCCTCGCACATCTCCGAGCCCTGGGCCACGCCGATGCCGTAGTTCTCCTCGGAGAACGGGGCGCCGACGACCTCGAACTGGCCCTGGTACTGCTCCTGGTTGGCGAACCCGGCGAGGATGACGTCGTCGGTGGTGACGGCGTCGACCGTGCCGGCGGAGAGGAACTCGACGCACTCGGAGTACGTCTGCGCCGGGAACAGCTCGACACCCTCGGAGTACTCGTCCTGGATGCGCTGGGCCGAGGTCGAACCCTCGACCGAGCACAGGACGGAGCCGTCGAGGTCCTCGGGCCCACCGATGTCCGACTCGCCGGACCGGACGAGCAGGTCCTGGCCGGCCACGAAGTACGGGCCCGCGAAGGCCACGCGCTCCATGCGCTCCTCGGTGATGGAGTAGCTGGCCACGATCATGTCGACCTGGCCGTTCTCGATCATGTCCTCGCGCTGCGCGGACACGGACTGGACGAACTCGACCTGGTCCTCGGAATAGCCCAGGGCCTCGGCCACGTAGTGCGCGACGTCGACGTCGAGCCCCGTGTACTCCGAGCCCTCCTGCAGGCCGATGCCGGGCTGGTCGAACTTGATGCCGACGGTGAGGGTGCCCTCGGCGCCGCCCTCGGCACCTCCGCCGCCCTCGGACCCGGCCTCGCTGCCGGAGTCTCCGGAGTCGCCGCCGTCCTCGCTGCTGCCGGTGTCTCCGTCGTCGGAGCCGGTGTCCTCCTCGTCGCCGCCGCAGGCGGCGAGCACGGTCGCGGCGGCCAGGAGGACGGCAGCCGTGGCGTATCTGGTGCGTCGCATGAACTTCTCCAGGGGGTGTAGGTCCGCGTGGCCGGTCGGTCGACCGGCCACGGCCGGTGGATCAGTGGGTGATGAGCTTGGACAGGAAGTCCTTCGCCCGGTTCGAGCTCGGGTTCGTGAAGAACTCGTTCGGCTCGGCCTGCTCGACGATCCGCCCGTCGTCCATGAAGACGACCCGGTCCGCAGCCTTGCGGGCGAAGCCCATCTCGTGGGTGACGACGATCATCGTCATGCCGGACTTCGCGAGACCGGTCATGACGTCGAGGACCTCGTTGATCATCTCGGGGTCCAGCGCCGAGGTCGGCTCGTCGAAGAGCATGACCTTCGGCTCCATGGCGAGCGCCCGTGCGATCGCCACGCGCTGCTGCTGCCCGCCCGAGAGCTGGACGGGCCGCTTCTGCGCCTGGTTGGCCACGCCCACGCGCTCGAGGAGCTCCATCGCCCGCGCCTTGGCGTCCTTCGCCTTCATGCCCTTGACCTTGATCGGGCCGAGCGTGACGTTGTCGAGGATCGACTTGTGGGCGAAGAGGTTGAAGGACTGGAACACCATGCCCACCTGGGCGCGGTGCCGGGCCAGCGCCTTGCCCTCCTCGGGGAGGAGGTCGCCGTCCACGCGGATCTCGCCGGAGTCGATGGGCTCGAGCCGGTTGATCGTGCGGCACAGCGTGGACTTGCCCGAGCCCGAGGGGCCGATGACGACGACGACCTCTCCGCGCGCGACCCCGAGGTCGATGTCCTTGAGCACGTGGAGGTCGCCGAAGTACTTGTTGACGCCGCTCATCGAGACGAGGGGGACGCCGGAGCCGGGTACCGCCTCGCTGCGGCCCCGAGGTGTGGTCTCGGTCATGCGGTGCACACTACGTGCACCGGTGGGTCCGGCATGTGACACGAAGGTCACGAGACGGCAACGATGCAGGTCACCCCCATCGGCACGGCGCGGCGCGGTGCGCGTTCGGGGTAGTCGGGCGCGGCCGGGTGCGGGGCGAGCCGGGCGTGCCGTCGCCACGCGCGTACCGCGTCGCCGCGAGCGCCGAGGACCCCGCGACCCGCCGACGACGACGCGCCCCGCGTCAGTCCGCGAACGCCTTGGCGAGGGTGATCATCCGGTCGCGGAAGCCGTCGGAGGCCGGGGCGTGCCGGGCGGCCTCGAGCGCGTTGAGCACGAGGCGCACGTGCGTCCAGGCCCGGACCCGCTCGGGGTCGAGTCCCGCCGCGTCCGCCACCACGTCGGCCCGCAGCCGGACGTGCAGGCGCGCCGACGTGGCGCGCGCCGTGACCTCGGGGCGGTTCCACACGATCGGCGCGACCCCGTACGCGAGTTCGGCGGCGACGGGCTTGGGGTCGATGGCGAGCCAGTCCCCGCGGGCCGGGTCGAGCGGGGCGAGGACGTTCGCGTCGTGCAGGTCCTCGTGGACGGTGCGGGGCTCGGGGGCGCCGGCGAGCAGGCCGTCCAGCTCGGCGCGGCCCTGCACGGCGAGCCGGTGGGGGACGAGCGGGGAGCCCGCCTCGAGGTCCGCGCGCCACCTCTCGGCGCGGTCCGCGACCGTGGCGAGCCGGGGGTGCGCGGGGCGGTCGAGCCTTCGCAGCAGGTCCCCGACCACCTCGCAGGCGTCGAGCACCGGCTCGGCAGTCAGCGGGCGGGCCGCGTCGAGCCGCTCGAGCAGGAGGACGTGGGCGGCCGGGTCGGCTGCGAGGAGGCGGACCGCCCCCTCGCCGGCCCACAGTCGCAGCGCGAGGTGCTCGTGCCGGGCCTCCTCGTGCGGCCAGGTCACCTTGAGGGCGGCCGGTCCGGACGGCCCGACGACGGGGACCACCAGGGCGTTCTCGCCGTGCATCGCCGCGCCGTCGGCCGTCAGCCCCCACCGCTCGAGGGCGCCGTCGACCGCCCGGCCCAGCGCGGCGAGCCAGGCGTCGCCGTCGATGCCCTCGGCGCCGAGCGCCGGGTCGGGAGCCCGGCCGGCCACGCGCTCCGTCAGACCGGGCGGGATGTCGACCACATCGGCACGCTACCCAGGGCCCGCCGGGGGAGCGCGCTCTTAGGATGAGGGCGATGAGCACCACCGCCCCGGCCCCGCAGCGCACGTACCACGTGCGCACGCTCGGCTGCCAGATGAACGTCCACGACTCCGAGCGGCTCTCCGGCATGCTCGACGACGCCGGCTACCTCCCGGTGCACGGCGTGCCCGAGGCCGCCGCGCGTGCGACGCGGGCCGGCGACGAGGGCGCCGACGTCGTCGTGCTCAACACCTGCTCGGTGCGCGAGAACGCGGCGACCAAGCTGTTCGGCAACCTCGGCCAGCTCGCCGAGGTCAAGCGCGACCGGCCCGGCATGCAGATCGCCGTCGGCGGGTGCCTCGCCCAGCAGATGCGCGAGGAGATCGTCGAGAAGGCGCCGTGGGTCGACGTCGTCCTCGGCACCCACAACCTCGACGTGCTCCCCGCCCTGCTCGAGCGCGCCGCGCACAACGGCCGCGCCGCCGTCGAGATCGAGGAGTCCCTCAAGGTCTTCCCCTCCACGCTGCCGACGCGGCGCGAGTCGGCCTACGCCGCCTGGGTGTCGATCTCGGTGGGCTGCAACAACACGTGCACGTTCTGCATCGTCCCCTCGCTACGCGGCAAGGAGCGGGACCGCCGCCCGGGCGAGATCCTCGCCGAGGTCGAGGCCGTCGTGGCGAGCGGGGCCGTCGAGGTCACCCTCCTCGGCCAGAACGTCAACTCCTACGGCGTCTCCTTCGGCGAGCGCCGTGCGTTCGCCGACCTCCTGCGCGCGACGGGGCGGGTCGACGGTCTCGAGCGCGTGCGGTTCACCTCGCCGCACCCGGCGTCCTTCACCGACGACGTCATCGAGGCGATGGCGCAGACCCCGAACGTCATGCCGAGCCTGCACATGCCCCTCCAGTCCGGCTCGGACGCCGTGCTGCGGCGGATGCGCCGCTCGTACCGGTCGGCGAAGTTCCTCGGCATCATCGACCGCGTGCGGGCCGCGATGCCCGACGCGGCCATCACCACCGATCTTATCGTCGGCTTCCCCGGCGAGACGGAGGAGGACTTCCAGGCGACGCTCGACGTGGTCGAGGCCTCCCGCTTCTCCTCCGCCTTCACCTTCCAGTACTCGCGCCGCCCCGGCACCCCCGCCGCGGACTACGAGGACCAGGTGCCCGCCGAGGTCGTCACCGAGCGGTACAACCGGCTCGTCGAGCTCCAGCGCCGGATCTCCACCGAGCTCAACGAGGAGCAGGAGGGCCGGACCGTCGAGGTGCTCGTGGCCGAGGGCGAGGGCGCGAAGGACGCCGCCACCGGGCGCGTGACCGGGCGCGCCGCCGACAACCGCCTCGTGCACGTCGCGCTTCCGGAGGGCCTCGCCGAGGCCGACCGGCCGCGGCCGGGGGACATGGTCACCGCCACCGTCACGCACGGGGCGCCCCACCACCTCGTGGCCGACTCCGCGCTGAGCGGCGGCACGTTCGCCGTGCGGCGGACCCGGGCCGGCGACGCGTGGGCGGCGCGGGAGTCCGGCGGTCACGACCACGGCGGCGCGACCGCGCTCGGCGAGCCCGTCTCGCTCGGCATGCCGACCCTGCGGCGGGCCTGACCATGACCGGTGCCTCGACCGGCGAGCAGGACGCGGCCCGACCCCGGGGTGGCGCGGGGGAAGGCAGGGGCGCGTCGGGGGAGCGTCCGGCCGACGAGGGGTTCGTCGTCGCCGTCGTGGGCCCGACGGCGACGGGCAAGTCCGAGCTCGCCCTCGACCTCGCCGAGCAGTTCGCCACCGAGCTCGCGCTCACGGCGCCCGAGCTCTACGAGGTCGTCTCCGCCGACGCCGCCCAGCTCTACCGTGGGATGGACATCGGTACCGCGAAGCTCTCCGTCGCCGAGCGGCGGGGCATCGCCCACCACCAGATCGACGTCCTCGACCCCGCCGACGTCGCCTCCGTCGCCGCCTACCAGCGGTCCGCCGAGGCGGACGTGCAGGCGATCCTCGCGCGCGGGCACCGGCCGATCGTCGTCGGCGGGTCCGGCCTGTACGTGCGCGCCCTGCTCGACGACGTCGACCTGCCGCCCACCGACCCGGAGGTGCGCGCGGCGATCGAGGAGCGCGCCGAGCGGATCGGCGCCACCGCCCTGTTCGACGAGCTCGCCGCCGCCGACCCCGAGGCCGCCGCCGCGATGGACCCGGCCAACGTGCGCCGCACCGTGCGGGCCCTCGAGGTCATCGAGCTGACGGGGGAGGCCTTCTCCGCCCGGGCGCGCCCGCCCCGGTACCGCCGGCCCGCCGTGCAGGTGGCGATCGACGTCCCGCGCCCGCTGCTCGACGCGCGGATCGAGGCGCGGGCGGACGCGATGGTCGCCGGCGGGCTCGTCGACGAGGTCACCGCCCTGGCCGAGGCCGGGCTGGGCCGGACGGCCGAGCGGGCCGTCGGCTACGTCGAGGCGCTCGCGCACCTGCGCGGGGAGATCCCCCTGGGCGAGCTCCCCGAGGCGATCGCCCGCGCCACGCGTCGGCTCGCCCGACGCCAGGAGACCTGGTTCCGCCGCGACGAGCGCATCACGTGGGTGCCGGCCGACGAGAATCTCGTGCTCGCGGCCGCCACCGCGGTCGGGCAGGGCTGGCGGGAGCTCGGGCAGCCCTGAGGGGTGGGTGGCAGGCGTCGCTGCGTGCGTCGTCGGCCCCGACCTACGCTGGGTGCATGACCCCCGAGGACCGTCGCACCGCCCTGGCCCGACTCGCCGGGACGACGCTCGCCCTCGGCCACGGCACCGAGAACGACTTCGTGCTCGTCGACGACCCGGACGCCGCGCTCGACCTCACCCCGCAGGACGTGGCGGCGCTCGCCGACCGCCGCGGCGGGCTCGGCGGGGACGGCATCATCCGCGCCGTGCGCACCGAGGCGCTCGCGCGCACCGACCCGGACGCCGCCCGCGTGGCCGCCGAGGACGCCGGGGCCGTGTGGTTCATGGACTACCGCAACGCCGACGGCTCCCTCGCCGAGATGTGCGGCAACGGGGTGCGCGTGTTCGTCGCCCACCTGCGCGACCGCGGCCATGTCTCGCTCGGGGACGGGGAGACGGTCCGCGTCGGGACGCGCGGCGGGGTGCGGCAGGTGCGGATCGTCGGGGACGAGTACGCCGTGTCGATGGGCCGCTTCGGCCTCCCCGGCGGCCCGGCGGCGCTGGCCGACGGGACCGACGTCGCCGTCGTCGTGCCCGGCCTGTCCGGGACCCGCGGCGGCCTGCGGGTGACGATGCCCAACCCGCACACCGTGGTCGCGGTGCCGAGCCTGGAGGACCTCGCCGCCGCGCGCCTCGAGCTCGGGACGGTCGACTACGCCCCCGAGCCGCCCGAGGGGACCAACCTCGAGCTCGTCGTCCCGGGCGTGGAGGAGGTCGGGCCGGACGGCCGCGTCGGCACGCTGACGATGCGCGTCCTCGAGCGCGGCGTGGGGGAGACCCGTTCGTGCGGGACGGGCTGCTGCGCCGCCGCCGTCGCGGTGCGCGCGTGGGCCGGCGCGGGAGCCCCCGACCGGTGGCGCGTGCAGGTGCCGGGCGGCACCGTGCTCGTCGACGTCGACGCGGACGGCGAGGTCACCCTCACCGGGCCGGCCGCCCTGGTCGCGGACGTCAGGCTGCGCTGAGCGCGGCGGCGGGCCGCGCCGAGCGACGGCGTCGCGCTGCCTCGACGCGTGGATGCGCGTCGCCGCGCCGGCCGCCGACGACACGCTGCGCCGAGCGGGCTTCTCAGGAGCCGGTGACCGCGAGGACCCGGAAGCCCTTCGAGCTGCCGACCCGCTCGACCGCCCACCCGCGCTCGTCCTGAAGCCACCGGTGCAGCGAGTCCGCCCCGAGGTTCTTCCCGACCACGAGGTGGGCGAGGGCACCCGGCGCGAGGCGGGGCAGCCACAGGTCGAGCAGGTCGTGCAGGGCCTGCTTGCCCACCCTGACCGGCGGGTTGGACCAGATCGCGTCCACCCGGCCGTCCGCGCCGAGCCGCTCGAGCGCAGCCTCCGGGGTGAGCGCGGCGACCCGGGGGGCGCCGGCCGCGGCGGCGTTACGGGCCGTGAGGTCGAGGGCGCGCTCGCTGACGTCGACGGCGAGCACGTCGGCTCCCGGGGACGCGTCCGCGAGGGCGAGGGTGATCGGGCCCCAGCCGCACCCGAGGTCGAGGAGCGTGCCCGTCGTCGGCGGGTCGGGCACCTCGTCGAGGAGGATCGCCGTGGCCTTGTCGAGGCCGCCGGCGGAGAACACCGAGCCGCCCGTCGTCACCGTGCGCGCGCGCCCCCGCAGGACGACCTCGCGCTCGCGCAGGTCGGCGGGCGCCGCGGGGTCCGGGGCGAAGTAGTGCGCGGTGTCCACAGGCGTCACGGTACCCACCGCGTCCACAGCCGAGGGCGAAAGTCCTTGGGCCGCGAGGCGGGCCGTGGGACCATGGGGACCCCCGAGACGAAGGACCCCATGACCGATCTGAGAACCCCCGGTGCCACGCCCGACGCGCAGGCCGACGACGTCGTCGCCCGCATCCTCGCCCGGGCCGGGACCGCGCTGCAGGACGGCGCGGACGAGGGCACCGACCACGACGGCGACCAGCTCGACCGCACCGAGCGGCAGGCGCTGTCCCGCGTCGCCGGGCTGTCCACCGAGCTCGAGGACGTCACCGAGGTCGAGTACCGGCAGCTGCGCCTCGAGCGGGTCGTGCTCGTCGGGCTCGTCACCTCCGGCTCCCCGGCCGAGGCCGAGGTCTCGCTGCGCGAGCTCGCGGCGCTCGCCGAGACCGCCGGCTCCGTGGTCCTCGACGGGATCCTCCAGCGCCGCGCCCACCCGGACCCGGCCACGTTCCTCGGCTCGGGCAAGGCGGCGGAGCTGCGGGAGATCGTGGCCTCGACCGGCGCGGACACGGTCGTCGTCGACTCCGAGCTCGCCCCCTCGCAGCGGCGTGCGCTCGAGGACGTCGTCAAGGTCAAGGTCGTCGACCGGACCGCCCTCATCCTCGACATCTTCGCCCAGCACGCGAAGTCCCGGGAGGGCAAGGCCCAGGTCGAGCTCGCCCAGCTCGAGTACCTGCTCCCGCGTCTGCGCGGCTGGGGTGAGTCGATGTCCCGGCAGGCCGGTGGCCGGGTCGCCGGCGGTGAGGGCATCGGGTCCCGCGGCCCCGGTGAGACGAAGATCGAGCTCGACCGGCGGCGCATCCGCACCCGCATGTCCCGCCTGCGCCGCCAGCTGCGCGACATGGCGCCCTCCCGCGGCACGCGGCGCTCGAGCCGCCGCCGCAACCGCACCCCGGGGGTGGCCATCGCCGGCTACACGAACGCCGGCAAGTCGTCCCTGCTCAACCGGCTCACGGGCGCGGGCGCGCTCGTCCAGAACCAGCTCTTCGCCACGCTCGACACGACCGTGCGCCGCGCGGCCACCCCCGAGGGGCGCGAGTACACGCTCACCGACACGGTCGGGTTCGTCCGTCGTCTCCCCACCCAGCTCGTCGAGGCGTTCCGCTCCACCCTGGAGGAGATCGCGGAGGCGGACCTCCTGCTGCACGTGGTCGACGCCTCCCACCCGGATCCCGTCGGTCAGGTCGAGGCGGTCCACGCCGTGCTCGCCGACATCGAGGGAGCGGGCGACGTGCGGGAGATCATCGTGCTCAACAAGGCCGACCGCGCGGGCGAGGCCGAGCTCATGGCCCTGCGCACCCGGTTCCCGGGTTCCGTGACGGTCTCCGCCTACACGGGCGAGGGCATCGAGGAGCTCACCGCGACGATCGCCCGCGAGCTCGCCGAGGCGGCGCCGATCGGCGAGGAGATCGAGCTGACCGTGCCGTTCGCGCGGGGCGACCTCGTGGCCCGCGCCCACGCCGACGGCGAGGTGCTCGACGAGCGGTGGACCGCCGAGGGCACCGAGCTGCGGGCGCTCGTCGACCCGGCGCTCGCGGCCGACCTGCGCGCGGCCACCGGCGCGTGAGCGTCACCGAGGAGGAGGCCGGGACGGACCGCGAGGGGACCGGGCGCGCCCGGTCCGCGACGACCACGACCGACGACGGCGGGTCCGACGACGGCGGGGCCGACGAGGCCAGGCCCGGGCGTACCGGCGACGCGAGCGGGTCCGACGACGAGGAGCGCGCCCTGTCCGTGCTCGACGCCGTCGTCGAGCGTGCCGGCGGGACGCCGCGGGACGGGCAGCGGGAGATGACCCGGCGGGTGGCCGGGGCGGTCGCCGGCGGGGAGCGGCTCCTCGTCCAGGCGGGCACGGGCACGGGCAAGTCGTTCGGCTACCTCGCCCCGGTGATGAGTCACGCCGTGGCGTCCGGCGAGCGCGCGGTCGTCTCGACCGCCACCCTCGCCCTCCAGCGGCAGGTCCTCGTCAAGGATGCCCCCGCGGTGGCCGACGCGATCCAGGGGAGCACCGGGACCCGGCCCGACGTCGCCCTCCTCAAGGGCTGGCACAACTACGTGTGCCGCCACAAGGTCGACGGCGGCTACCCGGCCGAGGAGGAGCCCACGCTGCTGGCCGCACCGGCCACGACCGCGTCGACCGGCCAGGGCGCGCGTGGACCGCTCGGCGAGCAGGTCGTGCGCGCCCGCGAGTTCGCGGCGAGCAGCGAGACCGGGGACCGTGACGAGCTCGTCCCCGGCGTGTCCGACCGGGCCTGGCGCCAGGTCTCCGTCACGCGGCTCGAGTGCATCGGCCGGTCGTGCCCGCAGTGGACCGACTGCTTCGCCGTCCAGGCCCGCGAGCGCGCGGCACAGGCGGACGTCGTCGTCACCAACCACGCGATGCTCGGGATCGCCGCCACCGGCTCGCCCGGCGTGCTGCCCGAGCACGACGTGCTCGTGGTCGACGAGGCCCACGAGCTGGCCGGCCGCCTGCGCAGCCAGGGCACGGTCGAGCTGAGCGTCGGCGTCGTCGAGCGGGTCGCCCGGGTGGTGCGCGCCGAGAACGGCGCCGCCGAGGACCTCACGCGCGCGGCCGGGGACCTCAGGGGCGCCCTCGAGGTGCTTCCCGCCGGCCGGATGGCCGACGGTCCGGGCGAGCTGCTCGGCGGGGTGATCTCGCTCGTCGGCTCCGCCGCCACCGAGGCCGCCCGCTCGCTCGCGGGGGAGGCCGGCTCGCCCGACAAGGCGGGCGGGCGCGTCGCTGCCCGCTCGGCCGCCGTCGTCCTCGCGGAGGTCTGTGAGCGGCTCGTGTCCGGGGGAGTGGCGGCGCGCGCCGACGTCATGTGGTGCGACCGGGGGCGTGAGGACCTCGACCCGCCGCGCCTCCAGCTCGCCCCGGTCGAGGTCGCGGACCGCGCGGCCACCCACCTGTGGGCCGACCGGGCCGTCGTCGCGACCTCGGCCACCCTCACCCTCGGCGGCGAGCTGGCGCCCCTCGCCGTCCAGCTCGGTCTCTCGCGGGGGGCCCAGTGGCAGGGCGCCGACGTCGGGTCCCCGTTCTCCTACGGGAGCCAGGCGATCCTCTACACGCCGGCCCACCTGCCCGCCCCCGGCCGCGACGGCACGGCCGAGGCCGCGCGGACCGAGCTCGTCGACCTCGTCGAGGCCTCCGGCGGGGGAGCGCTCGGCCTGTTCTCCTCCCGGCGGGCCGCCGAGGAGGCGGCCGAGGTCGTCCGCGACCGCACGGGGCTGCGCGTGCTCTGCCAGGGCGACGACTCCCTGCCCGCGCTCGTGGAGGCCTTCGCCGCCGACGACGACGCCTGCCTGTTCGGGACCATCTCGTTGTGGCAGGGCGTCGACGTGCCCGGGCGCGCCAACCGGCTCGTCGTCATCGACCGCATCCCGTTCCCGCGGCCCGACGACCCGGTCGCGCAGGCGAGGTCCGAGGTGGCCCAGTCCCGGGGCGCGAGCGGCTTCATGGCGGTCTCCGCCACCCACGCCGCCCTGCTGCTGGCCCAGGGGGTCGGGCGGCTCATCCGGTCGACGACCGACCGGGGCGTCGTCGCCGTCCTCGACCCGCGCCTCGTCACCGCCCGCTACGGCGGGTACCTGCGGGCGTCCCTGCCGCCGATGTGGCCGACCCGGGACGGCGAGGTCGCGCGCGCGGCGCTGCGCCGGCTCGCCGCGGCGGAGTAGCCGGGAACGGTCGTCGGCGCAGCTCCCGCCGGCGGTGGGGGAGTCGCCGGCCATGGTCGCCGGTGCGGCGACGGCCGATCGCGGGGGGAGTAGCCGGGAACGGTCGCCGCCGCGGTGCCGGCCGGCCGCGGGGGAGCAGCCCGGGCCGGACGTCCGTGGTCCTCGGCGGGCGCGCCACGTAGCCTGGTGACCGCACCCGCGCAAGCAGCCCCGCCCAGGAGGATCCGTGACCGAGCACCGCGACGTCCCCGAGGCCGCACGGCCCGCCGACACCGTCGACCCCCACGCGGGGCACGGGCACACCGACGGCGCACACGCCGCGGATCCCCAGGTCACGGCGCCGCCGCCGCGCCGCGCCGCGGACCAGCCGCGACGGGCCACGCGCGTCGCCGTCGTCGGTGCGGGTGCCGTGGGTTCCGCGATCGCCTACGCCATGCTCCTGCGGGGCTCCGCCCGCGAGGTCGTGCTCTACGACATCAACGCGGACAAGGTCAACGCCGAGGTCCTCGACCTCGCCCACGGCATCTCGTTCACCCCGATGAACAGCGTCGGCGGCGGGAACGACATCTCCGTGTGCGCGGACGCCGACGTCGTCGTCATCACCGCCGGCGCCAAGCAGAAGCCCGGCCAGTCCCGCCTCGACCTCGCCGGCGCGACGATCGACATCATGCGCACCCTCGTGCCGCAGCTCGTCGAGGTGGCACCGCACGCGATCCACCTCATGGTGGCCAACCCGGTCGACGTCGTCACCCAGGCCGGCCTCGCGATCTCGGGCCTCCCGCCCACCCAGTTCTTCGGCTCCGGCACGGTGCTCGACACCTCGCGGATGCGCTACCTCGTGGCCCGACGCGCCGGCGTCGCCGTCCAGTCGGTGCACGGCTACATCGCGGGCGAGCACGGCGACTCCGAGGTGCCGATGTGGAGCTCGGCAACCATCGGCGGGATCCCGGTCGAGGACTGGCCCGCCGCCACCGGGACGAGCAACCTCGACGCGGCCGACCGCGAGCGGATCCGCCACGAGGTCGTCCACGCCGCCGACACGATCATCCGGGGCAAGGGGGCGACGAACTACGCGATCGGCCTGTCGACCGCGCGCATCGTCGAGGCTCTCCTGCGCGACGAGGACCGCGTGCTGTCGGTCTCGCGCATGCTGCCCGACGTCTACGGGAGCGGGCCGGTGACGATGTCGATGCCGACGGTCATCGGTCGCGACGGCGCCGCCCGGACCCTCATGCTGCCCGCCTCGGAGGCGGAGCAGGAGGCGCTGCTGGCCTCGGCGGCGTCGATCCGCTCGGTGGCCGCGCAGTTCGGGTTCTGACGCGGATCACGGGCGCCGGCGCGGATCACGGACGCTGAGGCGGATCACGGGCGCAGACGCAACTCACGCACGCTGAGGCGGACGACGCCCGGACCACGCCGTCCGGGCGTCGACCGCCGCCGGGGGCGCCGCCTCAGAGGGCGCGCAGGACCGCGACGACCTTGCCGAGGATCGTCGACTCGTCCGCCGGGATCGGGGCGTAGCTCGAGTTCCGCGGCAGCAGCCACACGTGGCCGTCCCGGCGGGAGAGCGCCTTGACCGTCGCCTCGCCGTCGAGCATCGCCGCCACGATCTCCCCGTTCTCCGCCACGTTCTGCCGCCGCACCACCACCCGGTCGCCGTCGCAGATCGCCGCCTCGATCATCGAGTCGCCGACGACGTCGAGCATGAACAGCTCGCCCGAGCCCACGAGCTCGCGGGGGAGCGGGAGCGAGGCCGTGATCTCCTGCTCGGCGAGGATCGGTCCGCCGGCCGCGATCCGGCCGACGAGCGGCACGTAGGCGGGGGCCTCGCCACCGAGCCCCTCGCCGTCGTGCAGCGTGAGCACGGGGTGGTCGTCCTCCGCCGGGCCGGGCTCCGCGTCGCGGTCCGGTGCACCCGGGTCCGCGACGGCCGGCTCGAGCTCGACGATCTCGATCGCGCGCGGGCGCTTGGGGTCGCGACGGATGTAGCCCTTGCGCTCGAGCGTGTCGAGCTGGTGCTTGACCGACGACGGCGAGCCGAGCCCCACGGCGATGCCGATCTCCCGCAGCGACGGCGGGTAGCCGCGCTCGGCGACCGCCGTGCGCAGGCAGTCGAGGACCTCCCGCTGGCGCACGGTCAGCGCGGGTGGTGCGGGTGCGGCGTTCTCGCCCATGACGGGCCTCCAGGTCCTCGTCCGGTCGGTGCCGGAGCGTCGATGTCGGTGGTCTGCGATGAACTGCGGACGACGCCAAGGGTAGGCCGGTGTCGGGCGCATCTCAAACATGTGTTCGATCGGAGTGTCGACTTCCCGTCCCGGATGCTCTACTCTGGCGAACAGTTGTTCGACGAACGCACGTTCGAGGAGAGTTGAGATGAGCGCACTTCCCCTGGAGGCGGTCCCCGTCGTCCCGCGCCGTACCCGGCCGCGGCTCCAGGTCGTCGGCCCGGAGTTCGTGCCGCAGCCTCCGCTCGGCGCGCCGGAGGACCGGTCCGCGAGGACCGCGCTCGTCCCGGGCCCGGCCGCCGTGCCGCATGCCCGCCCCGCGGCGCCCGTCGCCGCCCCCAGCCGTCCCTCCGCACGTCCGTCGGTCGCCGCCCCGGCCGTGCGGGGGGACTCCCTCCGGGCGACAGCCGCGGCGCCGCTGCGGCTCACCGCTCGCGGCGTGCTCGCCCTGCGGGCGCTCGTCCTCGGTATCGCGCTGCTCGTCGTCGTCGGCCTGGGCGCCGGCATCGGCGCGATCGCCGCGCCGAGCGTCGAGGCGTCCGGCGCCACGGTCGTCGTGGCCCCCGGCGAGTCGCTGTGGGCAGTCGCCTCCGCGGCCGCCGCCCCGGGCGAGGACGTCCGGGACGTCGTCGCGCAGATCGCCGAGCTGAACGGGCTCCGGGGCGAGTCGGTCGCCGCCGGGCAGACGCTGCAGCTGCCGCGCTGACCGCGGCGATGCGGCGCCGGCAGCGGCACGTGCGCCGGCCCGCGCCCGCCGGTGCGGAGCGGCCGCGGGTCTGCCGCGTGGTGCCCTCCGCGCGCCGGGGCGTGGCGGGCTGGAATGATGGCCCGATGCACTGCCCCTTCTGCCGCTTCCCGGACTCCCGGGTGATCGACTCGCGCACCTCCGACGACGGCACGTCGATCCGGCGCCGTCGACTGTGCCCGGACTGCAACCGGCGGTTCAGCACCCTGGAGACGTCGTCGCTGCAGGTGGTCAAGCGGTCCGGCGTCGTCGAGCCGTTCAGCCGCGACAAGGTGGTCGGCGGGCTGCGGAAGGCGAGCCAGGGCCGGCCGGTCTCCGACGACGACCTCGCGCGTCTCGCTCAGCAGGTCGAGGAGACGGTCCGTGCGTCCGGCGCCGCCCAGGTCGACGCCCACGACGTCGGCACGGCGATCCTCGCGCCGCTGCGCTCCCTCGACGAGGTGGCCTACCTGCGCTTCGCCTCGGTCTACTCCGCATACGACTCGCTCGAGGACTTCGAGGCAGCGATCGCGGCCCTGCGCGCGGACCGTGCGGCGGGAGTGGGTGCCGCGGCGGTCGGCGCCGGGGACGGGGACGGGGGTGACCCCGCGGCGTCGGACTCAATCGACGGCGCGGCTGACAGCTCGGGCGAGGCGGCTGTGCCGGGTCGCGAGAACTGACATCGCCGTGCCCGGTCCTGAGGACTGAACGGGCCGCTCGCAAAGGCTGCCGGGGCTGCTCCGCGTTCCGTCCACAACGACGTTCACGCGACCCTCGCGGAGCCGCTAGGCTCTGGTGCACCGGCGACGAGCCGGGCCCCCGAGCACCCGCACCACGGTGGTCGAGCGCGGCCCGCCGACGTCGGCGCCGACCGCCGTCGGTGACGTCGGAGGGGAAGCCGACGTCACCGGCGGCTCGGCGCAGACAGCGGTGCCTCCTCGGCCCGTGAGCTACCGGGCCGTCAGCGGTCGAGCCACCCCGGGAGCGGCGCACTCACGACGCTTGGCCTGCCTGGGAGCAGCGCGGTCAGACGCCCGGCCGCGAGAGCACCCGGAGGCGGATCGTGTCCTCCATCGACTGCATCGCGGACAGGGCCGCCACCGGGATCTCGGAGGAGATGTCGGTGATGACGTATCCGGTCTCGCCGGAGGTCCCGAGGATCTGCCCCTCGATGTTCGCCCCGGCCTCCGCGAAGGTCTGGTTGACGAGCGCGAGGACGCCGGGCGTGTTCCGGTGCACGTAGGCGAGCCGGTGCCGGGTGGCGCCGGTCGTCTCGAGCGTGAGGCGGGGCAGGTTGACCGAGAGGTCCGTGGTCCCGAGCCGGTAGTACGAGGCGAGCTTGCCGGAGACGAAGTGGCCGATGTTCTCCTGCGCCTCCTCGGTGGACCCGCCGACGTGCGGGGTGAGGATGACGTTGGGCAGCCCGCGCAGCTCGGAGCTGAAGTCCGCGCCGTTGCTCTTCGGCTCGTCCGGGAAGACGTCGACCGCCGCACCGGTGATGGAGCCGTCGAGGATGTGCTCGCGCAGGGCGGCGTAGTCCACGAGGAAACCGCGCGAGAGGTTGAGGAACGCGGCACCCTGCTTCATCGCCGCGAACTGCGCGGCGCCGAACATCCCGGCGTTGCCCTCGCGGCCGTCCACGTGCAGCGTGACGACGTCGGCCTCGGCGAGGAGCTCCTCGAGCGAGGCGGTGCCGCGGGCGTTGCCGAGCGCGAGCTTCTCGGACGTGTCGTAGAAGATCACGTGCATGCCGAGCGCCTCGGCGATGACGGAGAGCTGCGACCCGATGTTCCCGTAGCCGACGATGCCGAGCGTGCGGCCCCGCACCTCGTGGGAGCCGGCGGCGGACTTCGCCCAGACGCCGTCGTGCAGCGACTTGTCCCGCTCGGTCAGGCGCCGCGTGAGGGCGATGATCTCCGCGACGGCGAGCTCGACCACGGAGCGCGTGTTGGAGAACGGCGCGTTGAACACGGCGATGCCGTGCCGGGTCGCGGCGCGGGTGTCGATCTGGTTGGTCCCGATGCTGAACGCGCCGACGGCGAGGAGCTGCGGGTGGTTGGCGAGCACGCGGCCGGTGACCTGCGTCTGCGACCGGATGCCGAGGATCTCGATGCCGTCGAGGGCCTCGTCCAGCTCGTCCTCCGACATCGCGTGCGGGTGCCGGACGATGTCGAGGCCGGCACCTCTGAGCACGGGGTCGGCGTTGGAGTGCGGGTTTTCCAGGAGGAGGGCTCGAGTCACCGGGACATGGTCGCCCCGGCGTCCGCGCTCGGCAAACCCGTTCCACCGCTCGGTCGGGTCCGAGGGTGAGGTGCCGCCGTGGGAGCATGCGGGCATGTTCGGATCGAGCGCCGCCCTGACCGCCCCCATCGACCAGCTCGAGGCGCGCGTCGCCGCCCAGGACGAGATCATCCGCCGGCTCTGCGAGAGGGCCGGTATCCGGCCCGCCGACATCAGCCCCTCGACGGCGCTCGAGCTGACGGCGTCCGAGCAGATGCTCGTGCAGCAGGGGAAGAAGATCGAGGCGATCAAGGAGGTGCGGGGGCGCACGGGGCTCGGCCTCAAGGCCGCCAAGGACCTCGTCGACAGGGCAGGACGACCGGGGAGCTAGCCCCGGGGCGGGGCCCCGCGAGCCTGGGCATGAGAACGGCGGCGCCCGGGTGCCCGACGCACGTCCCGCCGGCCGTGCGGTCAGCCCGCGGGCGAGACGCCCGCCGGCAGCGCCTCGTGGTGGACGACGACGAGCCGCCGGGTCGGCCGGGTCATCGCCACGTAGAGGTCACCGGTGCCGTCGCCCGTCAGGGCGGCCGGCTCGACGAGCACGACGACGTCGAACTCCAGCCCCTTGGCCCCCGCCGCGTCGGTGAGGACGAGCCGCGCCCCGAGGAGGTCCGGCCCCTCGAGCGCCTCGGCTGTCGCCGGCCGGTCGAGCGCGGCTGAGCGGAACTCGCCCAGCAGACCTGACGGCGCGACGACGGCCACCCGTCCGGCGCCGTCCTCCTCGCCCGCGAGCGCGCCGAGCTCACGCTCCGCGGCGTCGAGTGCCCCGGTGACGAGCCCGCCCGCCGCCACGGGGCGGACGACCAGTGCGTCCGGGAGGTCCCGCGCCGCGGTCACCGGATGCACGGGCGGGGTGCCGGCGCGCGCGAGCATCTCCGTGGCCGCCTCGAGCACGGTGGCCGGCGTGCGGTAGGAGACGGTGAGGACGGACTCGCGCAGGGCGTGACCGGCCGCAGGGCCGAGGAGGTCCGCCCAGCTGCTCGGGCGCTCGACGCCGCGGCGCTGGTCGAGGTCGCCGACCACGGTCATCGACCGCACCGGCACGCGCCGGGCGAGCATCCGCCAGGCCATCGGGCTCAGCTCCTGGGCCTCGTCGACCACGACGTGCCCGTAGGTCCACGTCCGGTCCGCGGCCGCCCGCTCGGCGGTCGTCAGCGACGGGCCGCCGGCGGTGAACCGGTCGGCGAGCATCTCGGCGCTGACGATCCCGTCGCCGAGGTCCTGCGACTCGATCGCCTCCCGCGCGAGCTCGACCGCCTGCGCGCGCTCGGCCGTCGCGCGGGCCCGGGCGGCCCGGTCCTCCGCCTCCTCGTGGGGGCCGAGCAGCTCGGCGAGCTCGTCGAGCAGCGGCACGTCCGCCTCGGTCGGCGCGGAGCCGCGGGGGCGCAGCAGGGCGGCGCGCTCGTCGTCGTCGAGGTCGGGAAGGCACGCCCCGAGAAGTGCGGGGGAGGAGAGCAGCTTGTCGAGCAGCTCGGTGGGGGTGCGCGGCATCCACGCGAGGTTGAGGGCGACCCGGACGTCACGCGCCGAGCGCACGTCCTCCATGAGGGCGGAGCGCTCCTCCGGGTCGTCGATGCCGCGCGCGGCGGCGTAGCGGTCGGTGAGCACGGGGAGCAGCGAGCGGACGAACGTCTCGCGGCCGGCGTTGTGGGTGCGGTGGGCGCGCCGGGCCCGGCCGATCGCCGAGCGGACGTCGGCGGGCTCGAGGCGGATCGTCGATCCCTCGACGTCGAGCATCTTCGTGCCTTCCGGCACCCGTTGGAAGAGTCGGACGAGGCGTCCCATCGCCTCCACCATCATGGTGCGGCCCTTGATCCGTGCGGCAGTCGGGCTCTCCGTCCCGCGCGCACGGACGCCGGGCAGCAGGTCGGCGATCGTCGTCGCGACCACGTCGGTCTCGCCGAGCGAGGGCAGGACCTTCTCGACGTAGGAGAGGAAGACGTCGGAGGGGCCGACGAGGAGGACGCCGGACCGGGCGAGCCGCTCCCGGTGGGCGTAGAGCAGGTAGGCGATCCGGTGGAGCGCGACGGCGGTCTTGCCCGTGCCGGGCCCGCCCTGGACCACGTGCACGCCGTCGAGGTCGGAGCGGATGACGGCGTCCTGCTCGGCCTGGATCGTGGCGACGATGTCGCTCATCCGCCCCGTGCGGGCCGCGTTCATCGCCGCGAACAGGGCGCCCTCGCCGCGCAGCTCGAGGCGCAGGTCCTCGGGCAGGTTGTCCGCGTCGAGCAGCTCGTCCTCGACCCCGATGACGCGCCGGCGCCGGGTGAGCAGGTGCCGGCGTCGCACGGCGCCGTCGGGGCGCACGGCGGTGGCCTGGTAGAAGGGGCGGGCCGACGGGGCGCGCCAGTCGAGGAGCAGCTGGGTGCGCGACGCGTCCTGGATGCCGATCCGGCCCACGTAGCGCGGCGGCCCCTCCCGCAGGTCGAGCCGCCCGAACACGAGCCGTTCCTCGACCTGATCGAGCCGGGCGACGGCCTCGGAGTAGTGAGCGGCGAACGCGTCGCGCTCCGAGCGCATCTGGTGCGTGCCCACCGACCCGCCGCGGCGCACGTCGGCCAGCCGGGCGCGGTACTGGGCGCGCAGCTCGTCGAGTCGCGCGTAGACGGTGTCCACCCGGGCCTGCTCGCGGGGGAGCTCGTCGCCGCCGGTCGCGGGCTCGCGCTCGCGCGCGTCGTGCAACGCCATCGGACCACCTCCAGGTCGCGGCCCCGGGGTCGGCGCGCGCGGCCGTCCATTCTGGTGCATCCACGCGGGTGCGCGCACCATCTGTTCGTCCACGGCGGACCGGCGTGCGGTGTGGCGCGTCCCGCGCCGCACGGCGGGAATGCCGCAGGATGGGACCGCGTTGAGCCGGTCAGAGACCAGCGGAAGGATGGTGGCGCCATGAACGACGAGACCCTCTACACCAGCGGCCCGGCCGCCGACCAGATCGGCGACGTGCCCGTGCTCGTGCACGCCCTGCAGGGCGCGATGGACGCGGGCAGCGCGGGCGAGCTCGCCGTGCGCCAGCTCCTGTCGAGCATGCCCGTCCAGCGGGTGGCGACCTTCGACACGGAGCAGCTCCTCGACCTGCGCTCGCGCCGCCCGGCGATGACCTTCGCCGACGGCCGGTGGGTGGACTACGACGAGCCGGTCCTCGCCGTCGACGCCGTGCGCGACCACGAGGGGCGGGCGCTCCTCGTCCTCCACGGCCACGAGCCGGACCACGCGTGGGAGGGCTTCGCCCGCGCGGTGTCGACGATCGTCCGCGAGCACGGGGTCGAGCTCGTCGTCGGGCTGCAGGGCGTCCCGGCCGGCGTCCCGCACACGCGCCCGGCGGCCATCACGACGCACGGCACGGATCGCGACGCCGGGGGGCGTCTCGAGCCGGGACCGAACCTCTTCGTCGGCGAGTTCCAGGCGCCCGGCAGCGCCGAGGCCCTCCTCGACCTGCGCCTGTCCGAGCAGGGGATGAACGTCCTCGGCCTGGCCGTGCACGTCCCGCACTACCTCTCGGGCTCGGAGTACCCCGTGGCGTCGGCGTCCCTCATCCGGACGCTGTCCACGGCCAGCGGAGTCTCCCTGCCGGTCGGCGACCTCGAGTCGCTCACCGCCCAGGTGCTCGCCCAGATCGACTCCCAGGTCGAGGCGAACCCCGAGATCGCGCAGGTCGTGCGCGCGCTCGAGGAGCGGTACGACCGCAGCCCGGTCGCACGCACGAGCGACGACGCGCCCGCCGCGGAGCTGCCCACGGCCGACGAGATCGGCGCCGAGCTGGAGGCGTTCCTCGCGAGCGCGCCCCCGATCGAGGGCTGGCGCGACGAGGGCCTCCCGGAGATCGGCGGCGTCGACCGCGGTCCGGACGGCACGTCCGACGACGGCCGGTCCGACGACGCCGGGCACGACGGCGGGGACCTCGCCGACGACCGACCCGCCGACGAGCGCCCCGGCGACGACGCGCCCGACGGCGGGGACCTCGCCGACGACCGGTCCGACCACCAGCGGTCCGACGACGACGCGCCCGACGCCGACCCGTCCGAGGAGGCGTGAGCCGCCCCGGAGGACCCGCAGCGCCGCGGAGGAGAGGCGGGCCATGGCCCGCCTGACCCCTCCCGCATCGCCCCGCACCGCCTTCGCGGTGTGGGGCGTCGCCGTGCTGTGCTACGTCCTGGCCATCGCGGGCCGCAGCTCGTTCGGCGTCGCCTCGCTCGCCGCACTCGAGCGGTTCGAGGTCGGCCCGGCGATCCTCTCGACCTTCGTCGTCATCCAGCTCGGCACGTACGCCGCCGCGCAGATCCCCGTGGGCCTCGCGATCGACCGCTGGGGCTCGCGCCGGGTGCTCGTCGCCGGCGCGCTGCTGCTGGCCGCCGCCCAGACGGTGATGGCGCTGTCGACCTCGCTGCCGCTCACGCTGGCCGCCCGCGTGGCGGTCGGGCTCGGCGACGCGACCGCCTTCATCTCGGTGCTGCGCCTCGTGCCGGAGTGGTTCCCGCTGCGGCACGTCCCGATCGTCAACCAGTCGACCGGCGCGCTCGGGCAGCTCGGCCAGGTCCTCTCGGCCGTCCCCTTCTACGCCGTGCTGTCGGTGCGCGGCTGGACGGCCGCCTACCTCTCGCTCGCGGCGACGGGCGTGCTCGTGGCGATCGCCGTGCTCGTCGTCGTGCGCGACCGTCCGGCGCCGGACCCTGGATCCGTACCGGACACCGGGTCCGCGCCGGACGCCGAGCCGGCCCCGGACGCCGAGCCGGCCCCGGGCGCCGCGGCTGCACCCGCGACCGGACCACCCCCTGCCACCGCGCCACGGGGCGCGCAGCGGGAGAGCACGGGTGCCACCCTCGCGGCGCTCGTGCGCGAGCCCGGCGTGTGGGCGGGTCTGTTCGCGCACTGGTCGACGATGTTCTTCGTCACGACGTTCGCGCTCATGTGGGGCGTGCCCTACATGCGTGCGGGCAACGGGCACAGCGCCGCCACGGCGTCGACCGTGCTCGTGCTCGGGGTCGTGATGATGGTGTTCGCCGCCCCGGTCGTCGGCGCCCTGTCCGGTCGCTTCCCGCACCGCCGCTTCCGGATCATCCTCACGGGCTGCGCGCTCGCGGTGACGAGCTGGACCGTCGTGCTCCTGCTCCCGCCGCCGGTGCCCGCGTGGCTGCTCGTCGTGCTGATGATGATCCTCAGCTGCGGCGGCGCGGTGAGCAACGTGTCCTTCGACGTCGTGCGGTCGCATGTCCCGCGGTCCCGGCTGGGCACCGCCACCGGCCTGGCGAACACGGGCGGCTTCATCGCCTCGTTGCTCGCGGTGCTCGTCATCGGGCTCGTGCTCGACGCCGTCGGCGGGTCGTCACCGGGACCCGACGCCTTCCGGATCGCGATGGCGTCGCAGGTCGTGGTCGTCGTCGTCGGGCTCGTGGGGCTTGCTCTCGCGGTGCGCCGGCTCGGCCCGGGATCCGAGGCGCGTCCTCCCCGGAGCTGAGATCCGGCACGTCCAGGAGACGGCCCGGGTGGTTCTCCCCACGAGAAGCGCGCACGGGGCGCCCGGACGTGGCATGCTTACCGTGTTGCATCTGCGTTTCCCTGTTGTGTCGCCCGCCGGCCCGTTCGGCGGGAGGCATGGTTCCGGCAAGGACGTGGGACGAATTCAGTGCGGCAAGTGGGGACCGGCACAGGGTCGGGCCCCGACGTCCCGGAAGGACATCAGTTACATGGCACAGGGAACCGTCAAGTGGTTCAACTCCGAGAAGGGCTACGGCTTCATCGAGCAGGACGGTGGCAACGCGCCTGACGTCTTCGTTCACTTCTCGGCCATCCAGTCGGACGGCTACAAGTCGCTCGAGGACGCCCAGCGCGTCGAGTTCGAGATCACCCAGGGCCCGAAGGGCCCGCAGGCGGAGAACGTCGTCCCGCTCTGATCTGAGCGTTCGACCCTAAGTCTTCGCGGGGCCCGCACCTTCATGGTGCGGGCCCCGTCGCCATGTCCGGGCACGGGTGCCCGGCCGGCGGCACGACCCACGCCCGACGACGACGGACCCGCCCGACGACGACGGACCCGCCCGGCGGCGTACCGCCCTCCCGCAGCCGCAGCCGCAGCCACGTGTCCGTTCAGGCGATGGCCGGCGGGTCGAGCGGCGCCGCGGTGCCCGCCCCCATGTGGGCGAGCTCGGCCCCGCCGACGACGATCGCCGGGAACGGCAGGCGGCGCAGGCCCCGGTCGACCGCCGCGGCGTCGAGACGGTGGTGCGACGCGACGAGCACGACGTTGCCGTACCGCCGCCCCTTCCACACCGCGGGGTCGACGACGCCGAGCACCTCGCCGAAGACCGACGTCAGGGCGGCCGCCTCCTCGCGCACGCGGCGCAGGCCGGGGGAGTCGGTGAGGTTGAGGACGTAGATGCCGCCGGGCGCGAGCGCCTCCGCCGCGGCCCGGACGAACTGCACGGTCCGCACGTGCTCGGGCACCTCGGCGTCGACGAAGACGTCCCGGACGAGGACGTCGACCGAGCCCGGGTGGAGGTGCTCGACCGACTCGCGCGCCTCCGCGTTGCGGATCCGCAGGGCGGGGGCGCGCGGCAGGTCGAACCAGGCCCGCACGAGGCGCGCGAGCTCCGTGTCGAGCTCGACGACGAGGTGCCGCGAGTGCGGACGGTCGGCGAGCAGCGCCCGCGGCAGCGCGCAGGCCGCCCCGCCGAGGTGGACGAACCGGGCCGTGCGGGGATCGCGGGTGGCGTCGTCGGGCGGGGTGGTACCCGGGGGGCCGAGGGCGGCGTCGACGACGGCCCGCACGTGCTGCATGTACTCGAACTCGAGATAGGCGGGGTCCTCGAGGTCGAGGAACGAGGACTCCGAGCCGCCCAGGAGGAGCATGACCCGGTGCGGGGCGCCCGGCTCGGGCACGACCTCGGCCACGGAGAACGAGGTGGGCACCGGGTGCTCGGGCCAGCGGTCCAGGTCGGACCGGCGTCGCGGAGTCACGGGGTCACGCTAGCCCGCGGTGTCGGACGTGCGCGCTAGCGTCGGGCTGTGAGCCGCAAGCCCGTCCGCGCGAGCGGGACCCCGAGGCGCGGACCCACGCCGTTCGGGACCGACGACTCGGGGACGTTCCTCCTGCACGTCGACATGGACGCGTTCTTCGCCGCCGTCGAGGTCCTCGACAACCCCGAGCTCGCCGGGCGCCCGGTGATCGTGGGCGGGCCGGAGCGCGGCGTGGTGTCGGCGGCGACCTACGAGGCCCGCGCGTACGGCGTGCGCTCGGCCATGCCGGTCGCGCAGGCGCGGGCGCTGTGCCCGCAGGCCGTGGTCGTGCCGGGGAGGCACGGGCGCTACCGGGAGATCTCCCGCGTCGTCATGGAGGTGCTCGGCACGGTCACCGACCGGGTCGAGCAGCTGAGCGTGGACGAGGCCTTCCTCGACGTGCGCGGGGCCGTGCGCCGGCTCGGTCCGCCGCTGACGATCGGCGCGCACGTCCGCGCGCGGGTGCGGGAGGAGACGGGGCTCGCGGCGTCCGTGGGCATCGCGAGCACCAAGCACGTGGCCAAGATCGCCTCGGGCGCGGCCAAGCCGGACGGGCTGCTGCTCGTCCCCGCCGCCGCCACGCTCGACTTCCTCCATCCGCTTCCCGTGGGGGCGCTGTGGGGCGTGGGGGAGAAGTCGGCCGAGGTGCTGCGCCGGCACGGCTGGGAGACGGTCGGTGACGTCGCCGCCGCGCGGACCGTCGACCTCGAGCGGGCGCTCGGGCGCGCGGCCGGGACGCGCCTGCACGCCCTCGCGATGGGCGTGGACGCACGGGAGGTCCGCTCGGAGCGGGCGGCGGAGAAGTCGATCGGGTCCGAGCACACGTTCTTCGACCCGGTGGCGGACCGGGGGGCGCTCGACCGGGTGCTGCTCGAGCAGTCCCACGCGGCCGCGGCGAGGCTGAGGGCTGCCGGGCTGCTCGCGCGCACGGTGAGCATCAAGGTCCGGTTCCCCGACTTCACGACCATCACCCGGTCGCGCAGCCTGCCCGCCGCGACCTCGCTCGCCCGGGACGTCGTGGCGGCCGCGCGCGCCCTGCTCGGCGCGGTCGACCTCCCCCGGGACGGGTTGCGGCTGCTCGGCGTGCGCCTGGAGGCCCTCGAACCCGCAGGTCACGGCCTTCAGCTCGCCCTCGACGACGATCCCGGCGCGGCGCTCGCCGAGGAGGCGCTCGACGCCGTGCGGGAGCGGTTCGGCCGGTCCGCGCTCGCCCCGGCGGCGCTGCTCGGTCGCCGGTCGGGGCGTGCCCGGGAGGGTGGGGGAGATGACCCCGGTCATGACGGCGTCCCCCGGCGTGACGAGGGAGCCCGCCAGGACCTATCCTGAGGGGGAGTCGCGCTCCGTCCGGACGCGAGCCGAGGTCCGACCGGTGCTGAGGAAGGGGGCAGGATGCCACTCTCCGACTACGAGCAGCGCATGCTCGCCCAGATGGAAGCGCAGCTGCACGCCGACGATCCGCGCCTGGCGGAGACGCTCGGCGACACCTCCGGTCCCGACCTGCGCAAGGTCGCCCTCGGCGCGCTCGTCGCGGTCGTGGGCATCGGCGGCCTCGTCGGCGGCGTCGCGACCGGCTGGATCTGGCTCGGCGTCCTCGGTTTCCTCGCGATGGTCGGCGGCGTGCTCCTCGCGATGACCCCGTCGACGCGCCCCGCCCGCACCGGCCAGGGTTCGCCCGGCGCCGGCCCCGGCGGGCGAGGCGGCAGGGGCGGACGCGGAGGCCCGTCCTCCGGCGGTTCCGGCCCGTCCGGCGGCCGGACCGCGACCAGCAAGAGCTTCATGGAGCGTCAGCAGGAGAAGTGGGAGCAGCGCGGCGAGGGACGCGGCGTCTGACCCACCCCGGCGCCCGGTCCTGACGACCGGGCGTCTCCCAATCTGAGCGCTTGAGAGAACGGCCCCCGGCCCGCAGCGATGCGGACCGGGGGCCGTCGTCTTGCCCGGCCGGGTGTCTGGCGGGTTTTCCAGGTTGCTCCACGAGGGGCTCTCCACGTCGCTCCACGAGGCGTGCTCCGCCTCCGTCCGCCGGTCCCTCCACGTCGCTCCACCAAGGTGCTCCACCTCGATCTCCGGGATCTCTCCGCCTCGTCCGACGAGGCCCCCTCTTCCCTCCCCGAGGTTCCCCCACTTCCCTCCCCGAGGTTCCCCCACTTCCCTCCCCGGAGCTCCTCCACGTCCCGCCCCGGAGCTCCTCCACGTCCCGCCCCGGGAGTTCCCCCACACCGCTCCCCGCCGACGACGCCGCGGAGCCGTGTGCACGACCTGATCGTGCGTGAGCCGGCGGGACCCGCGGAATCATGCCGATCTGCTGTCGTTGGAGCTGCGCCGGAGCGGCATCGGTTCCACACTCGCGCCGCACCGACGCCGCACCGACGCCGCGCCCGAGACAGCCCCGCGCCCACGAGCTCACCGCACCGACCTCGACGAGCCGATCAGCGTCGGCCCGCCGTGCCCGCCGGCCGCCCCGATCCCCTCCACCGCGCACCACCAGTGATTACCTGGGATATCGCGCGACACACGCTCGATGTCGGCCCGATCTGCTATCGCGGTGGAGTGAAGTGGAGTAACGTGGGGGTCACGGGAGCGGCAGGGCGACGAGCGAGGGAGGTGCCGCGATGTTCCTCGGTACCTACGAGCCGCGCCTGGACGACAAGGGCCGGCTGATCCTGCCGGCCAAGTTCCGCGCCGACCTCGCCGACGGCCTCGTCCTCACCCGGGGTCAGGACCGCTGCCTCTTCGCCTTCCCCGCCGCGGAGTTCGAGTCCATGCACGAGCGGCTCCGGCAGGCGCCGGTGACCTCCAAGCAGGCCCGCGACTACCTGCGCGTGTTCCTCTCCGGCGCCTCGGACGAGGTGCCGGACAAGCAGGGCCGCCTGACGATCCCGGCGAACCTGCGCCGCTACGCGGGCCTCGAGCGCGAGACCGCCGTCATCGGCGCGGGCAGCCGGATCGAGATCTGGGACGCCACCGCGTGGGCCGAGTACCTCGCCGCCCAGGAGGAGTCGTTCGCGGACACGGCGGAGGAGGTGGTCCCGGGCCTCTTCTGACCCGCCGACCTCCGCACGTCCCCGCCCGATCACCGCACGTCCCTGACAACTCCACAGCTGCACGGCACACCGGAGCTCGCCACGCGAGGTCTCCCACCGCACCGACGCACTTCCCCGGCGCCGGTGCCCCCGCCCCCGGCGCACTTCCCCGGCGCCGGAGCGGAGGTGGGAGTCCTGGCGGTACGAGCCGGATCGCACCCCGAGGTCGTGCCGCCAGCCTCAGAGCCCGATCGTCGCCCGCGACGAGCACGACCGACCGGATCCACGACGACGAACGACCACGACGCACCACCGCCGACCCGCCCGTCATCCCCGCCCCGCACACCCCACGACCGCCCGAGAGGAGGACCGATGAGCACCACTCCCGAGCACAGCCAGGACCGCCCCACGCAGGACCGCCACCTCCCGGTCCTGCTCGAGCGCTGCCTCGACCTGCTCGCACCGGCCCTCGAGGCCCCCGGCGCTGTGCTCGTCGACGCCACCCTCGGCCTCGGTGGCCACAGCGAGGGGGCGCTCGCGCGCTTCCCGGGCCTGCGGGTGATCGGGATCGACCGCGACACCGAGGCGCTCGCGCTGGCGACCGCCCGGCTCGCCCCGTACGCGGACCGCTTCACGGGCGTGCACGCGACCTACGACGAGATCGACGAGGTCGTGGCCGAGCACGCGGGCGGCGAGGTCGCGGGCGTCCTCATGGACCTCGGCGTCTCCTCGCTCCAGCTCGACGAGACGGACCGCGGCTTCTCCTACGCGCACGACGCCCCGCTCGACATGCGGATGGACGCCACGACCGGCCCGACCGCGGCCGACCTCCTCGCCACGCTCGACGAGCGCGAGCTGCGCCGGATCCTCCGCACCTACGGCGAGGAGAAGTTCGCCCCCCGCCTCGCCGCCGAGATCGTCCGCCGCCGGGAGACCGCGCCGCTGCGCACGACCGCAGACCTCGTCGACGTCGTCGACACCGCGATGCCCGCCGCCGGTCGCCGCACCGGCGGCAACCCCGCCAAGCGGACCTTCCAGGCGCTGCGCATCGCCGTCAACGGCGAGCTCGACATCCTCGCCGACGCCCTGCCGCGCGCCGTCGAGGCGCTCGCCGTCGGGGGCCGGATCGTCGTCGAGTCCTACCAGTCGCTCGAGGACCGCCTCGTCAAGGCCGAGCTCGCCCGGGGTGCCGTCACCTCCGCTCCGCCCGACTTGCCGGTGGTCCCCGAGACCCACCAGCCCTACCTCCGCCTGCTCACCCGCGGGGCGGAGGAGGCGGACGAGGTCGAGCTCGCCGGCAACAGCCGCTCCCGCGCCGTCCGCCTGAGGGCCGCCGAGCGCCTGCGCCCGACGCCCGACCACCTGGCCCGCACCGACCGCGACGCACGCACGGACCGCGCGGCTCGCACGGCCCGCGCCGCCCGCACGGACCGCGACGTACGCACGAACCGCACGGCCAGCACCGACCGCCCGACCGCCGCACGACCCACCAGCGCCCCCGCAGCGCGCCCGAGGAGCACCCGATGAGCGCCCAGCCCGTTCCCGCGCCGGCCCGCGCGCCACGCCGCACGACGGCCGCGCCGGCCCCGGTCACCACCCGACGGCAGCGATCCCGGCTCACGGTCGTCCCCAGCCCGGTCCCGGCGCGCTCGCGGGCGCCGTTCGTCGCGCTACTCGCGGCCATCCTGCTCGCGGCCCTCGCCACCGTGCTCGTGCTCAACATCCGCATGGCTGAGGCCGCCTACGCCCTCCACGACCGGCAGATGGACCTCGCGCTCGTCGAGGAGTCGGTCGCGGCGCTCGAGGTCGAGATCGACGCCGCCGGCGCCTCCTCGGTCCTCGACGAGCGCGCGCAGGAGCTCGGCATGACCCGCCCGCAGACCACCTACTTCATCGAGCTCGAGTCCGGTGAGATCACCGGCGGACCCACCGAGGAGGGAACGAACTGATGCCACGCTCGCCGCTGGTGACGACCGCCCCGCGCGACTGGATCCGACGCACGCGGATCCTCCTCGTCCTCCTCCTCGCGATCCTCCTCGTGGTCGCCGGCCGGCTCATCTGGGTCCAGGCCCTCGAGGGCCCGCAGCTCGCGAGCGACGCGCGGGACAACCGCATCCGCACCTACGCCGTCCAGGCGCAGCGCGGCGAGATCCTCGACGCGAACGGTGAGGTGCTGGCCACCTCGGTGCAGACCTACAACCTCGGCGTCAACCAGCAGCTCATCACGAGCTACGAGGCGCGCGACGAGGACGGCGAGGTCGTCGGCACGGGCATCTCGGCCGCCGCCGAGCGCCTGGCCCCGATCCTCGACGTCGACCCCGCCGAGCTCGGCGCCCTCATGGTCGGCGACTCGACCTTCGCCTACATCGCCCGCGACGTCACTCCCGCGCAGTGGCGCCAGATCCGCGAGCTCGGGATCATCGGCATCGAGCCCGAGGCCACGGTCGACCGGCTCTACCCGAACGGCACCACGGGCGGCAACATCACCGGGTTCGTCGGCCGCGACGGCACCGGCCTCGCCGGGCTCGAGCAGTCCTACGAGGAGGTCCTCGCCGGCACCGACGGCTCGACCACGGTCGAGATCGGCCGCGACGGCCAGGTCATCCCCGGCGCCACCCGCGAGGACGTCCCCGCGGTCCAGGGGCGCGACGTCCAGACCACGATCGACCGCGACCTCCAGTACGAGTGCCAGCGGATCATCGACGAGGCCGTCGAGCGCCACTCGGCCGCCTGGGGCGCCGTCGTCGTCGAGGAGGTCGGCACGGGCCGGATCCTCGCGCTGTGCGACAACAACACCGTCGACCCCGGCAACTACCAGGAGTGGGCCGCCGAGGACCGCGGCTCACGCGCCGTGACCACCCCGTACATGCCCGGCTCGACCGGGAAGATCCCGACCTTCGCCACGGCGCTCGACGCGGGCGGTGTCGAGGTCGACGACGAGTGGCTGACCCCGGACACGATCACGATGCCCAACGGGCAGGAGTTCCGCGACAACGACTCCCACGCCCCGATCACCCTGACGACCGCCGGCGTGCTCGCCCGCTCGTACAACACCGGCCTCGTCCAGATCGGCGACACCGTCCCCGCGGACGTCCGGTACGACTACCTCCAGCGCTTCGGCCTCGGCCAGCGCACCGGCATCGAGCTGCCCGGCGAGTCCTCCGGCATCCTCGCGCCCTACGAGCAGTGGGACGACCGGCAGTACTACACCTCGATGTTCGGCCAGGGCCTCGCGCTCACCGTCCTGCAGTCGACCTCGACCGCCGCCACGATCGCCAACGGCGGCGTGCGCATGGAGCCGCACATCGTCGAGGCCGTCGAGGAGACCGACGGCACGATGACGCCGACCCCGCTGCTCGACGGGCAGCGGGTCGTCAGCGAGGAGAGCGCCGCGGACACCCTCGCCATGATGGAGGGCGCCGTGACCGAGGAGGGCACCGCCCAGCTCGCCGCCGTCGACGGCTACCGCGTGGCCGGGAAGACCGGCACCGCCCAGGTCCCCGACGAGAACGGGGGGCTCACGGGCCGCGTCGGCACCTTCATCGGCGCGATCCCGGCCGAGGCCCCCGAGGTCGCGATCGGCGTCGTCATGTACAACGCCGCCGGGGCGTCCTACGGTTCGCGCGTGGCCGCTCCCGTCTTCGCCGAGGTCGCCGAGTTCACGATGGCGCACCTGGGCGTCCCGCCGTCGACCGAGCCCGCTCCGTACCTGCCGCTCGAGCCCGGGGTGGAGTGGGGGCCGCAGTGACCCCCGCGCTGCGGCCGACCGCCGTCGCGCCCGTCGACCTCGCCGACCTCGCGCGGGCTGCCGGCGCGCACCTCGTCGGTGCGCCTCCGGAACCCGGGACGGCGGTGTCCGGGGTCGTCGCGGACAACCGGCGGGTCACCGGAGGAGAGCTCTTCGTCGCCCGGCCCGGCGCCCGCCACCACGCCGCGCGGTTCACGTCCGACGCCGTCGCACGGAGTGCGGCCGCGGTCCTCACGGACGCCGCGGGCGCCGACCTCGCGCGCGCCGACGGGGAGCCGGGCGTCCCGGTCCTCGTCGTCGACGACGTCGCCGCCGTGGTCGGTCCGCTCGCCGCGCTGGCCTGGGGCAACCCCGCGGACCGGCTGCGCACGTACGCACTGACCGGCACGAACGGCAAGACGACGACGGCGTTCATGGTCGACCACGTGCTCACCGCGCTCGGGCGCACGACCGGCCTCATCGGCACGGTCGAGATCCGGATCGCCGGGACCTCCGTGCCCGCCGCGCTCACCACGCCGCAGGCCGACGAGCTGCACGCCGTGCTCGCCGCCATGGTCGAGGCGGGCGTCACCGACCTCGTCATGGAGGTCTCCTCGCACGCGCTCATGCTCGGCCGGGTCGACGGCGTGACGTTCGACGTCGCCGGCTTCACCCACCTCACGCCCGACCACCTCGACCTGCACGGCTCCGTCGAGGAGTACTTCGCGGCGAAGGCCCGCCTGTTCGCGCCCGAGCGCTCGCGCGCCGGGGTCGTCACGGTCGACGACGAGTGGGGCCGGCGCCTGGCCGCGTCTGCCGAGGAGGCCCGCCCCGGGGACGTGTGGAGCCTCGGGCACGACGCCGACGCGCAGCTGGGCGTCCGGTCCGGCGCTCCCGGCGAGCTCACCCTGGTGGGGGAGGACGGCCGGGTGGCGACCTCCACGGACATGCCGGGCGCGTTCAACGTGGCCAACGCGGCGCTCGCCGTCGGCATGGTCTGGCGCGCGGGGCACGACCCGGCCGAGATCGAGCGGGCCCTCGCCGGTGCCGGCGGCGTGAGCCCCGCCGTGCCCGGACGGATGGAGGTCCTCGCCGAGGCGCCCCGGGTCGTCGTCGACTTCGCCCACAACACCGAGGCCCTCGAGACCGTGCTCACCGAGCTGCGGCCGACCACCCGCGGACGCCTGTGGTGCGTGACCGGATCCGCCGGGGACCGCGACGCCGTCAAGCGCCCGCTCATGGGGGCCGTCGCGGCCCGCCTCGCCGACGAGGTCGTCGTCACCGACGACGACCCGCACTCCGAGGACCCCGCCGCCATCCGCGCCGAGATCCTCGCCGGCGCCCACGCGGTCGAGGGCGCGTCCGTGACCGAGGTCGGCGACCGGCGCACCGCGATCGCCCACGCGATCCTCGCCGCGGCGCCCGAGGACACGGTCCTGCTCGCCGGTCGCGGGCACGAGACGGTCCAGGAGGTCGGGGACGTCGCCCACCACCTCGACGACCGCGAGGAGGCCCGGGCGGCCCTCGCGCGTCGCGCGTCGGGGGAGGATGAGGCGTGATCACCATCGGACTCGACGCGGTCGCCCGCGCCACCGGCTCGTCCTCGCAGGTCGGAGACCTCCTCGTCACCGGCGGCGTCCTCCAGGACTCCCGCGAGGTCGGCCCCGGGGACCTGTTCGTCGCCATCGTCGGCGAGCGCACCGACGGGCACGCGCACGTCGCCTCCGCGCTCGCCGCCGGCGGTGTCGGGGCCCTCGTCACGGACCCGGCCCGCCCGCTCGCCGACGGCGTCGACGCGTCCCGCCTCGTCGTCGTCCCGGACACCGTCGCCGCCCTCGGCGACCTCGCCCGCCACTCGCTCGCCGAGCTGCGCGGGGCCGTGCGGCCCGCAGGTGAGCGCCCCGGCGTCGTCGCCGTCACCGGCTCGGTCGGCAAGACGACGACGAAGGACCTCCTCGTCGACCTCCTCACCCCCCGCGGCCCGCTCGTCGCGCCGCCCGGCTCGCTCAACAACGAGGTCGGCCTGCCGCTGACCGTGCTGCGCGCGGACGAGGCGACGACGACCCTCGTCCTCGAGATGGGCGCCGACCGCGTCGGCAACCTCGAGTACCTCACCTCGGTGGCGCCGCCCGACGTGGCGATCGTGCTTGCCGTCGGCCGCGCCCACCTCGGCCACTTCGGCGGGATCGACAACGTCGCCCGCACGAAGTCCGAGCTCGTGGCCGGCCTCGTCCCCACCGGCACCGCCGTCCTCAACGCCGACGACCACCGGGTCGCCGCGATGGCCTCCCTCGCGCCCGGCGACGTCCTCACGTTCTCCGCCGCGGGCGACCCGGCCGCCGACCTCGCCGCGACCGACGTGCGCGCCGACGACGCCGGACGGGCGAGCTTCACCGTGCGCACCCCGTCGGGCAGCGCGCAGGTGCGCCTCGCGCTCGTCGGTCCCCACCACGTGGCCAACGCGCTCGCCGCGACCGCCGCCGGCCTCGCGCTGGGGGAGGACCTCGACGCCCTCGCCGCCCGCCTCGCCGTGGCCGGTCCGCGCTCCGCCCACCGCACCGCGGTGTCGACGCTCGCCGGCGACGTCCTCCTCCTCGACGACTCGTACAACGCCAACCCCGACTCGATGCGCGCCGGGCTCGCGACGCTCGAGGCGATCGCGCCCGGTCGGCGCCGGGTCGCCGTGCTCGGCCACATGCTCGAGCTCGGCGAGGAGTCCGCCGCCGAGCACGCGGGTCTCGCCGAGGTCCTGCTCGCGCGGGGGATCGAGGCGGTCGTCGTCGTCGGCGAGGAGGCGGCGCCGTTGGCGGCCGCCGCACGCGACGCGGGAATCCAGGTGGACGACCTGACCGGGTCGACCCCGGAGGTCATCGCGGCGCGCGTGCGGGAGGTCGCCCACCCCGGCGACGCGGTCCTGCTCAAGGGCTCGCGCGGGTCCGGCGTGTGGGAGGTCGCGGACCTTCTCACATCGACCGACGGCCTCGCCTCGGCGCCTGACGCGCCCGGGGACGAGAAGATGCGCCCATGACAGCCGTCCTCGTAGGTGCCGGCGTGGCGCTCGTCGTCACGCTGCTCGGCACACCCGCGTTCATCCGGCTCCTCGTGCGCCGCGAGTACGGCCAGTTCATCCGCCAGGACGGGCCGACGAGTCACCAGACCAAGCGCGGCACGCCGACGATGGGCGGCGTCATCATCATCGCCGCCACCGTCATCGGCTACGCGGTCGCCAACCTCTCGGCCGGGCGGCTTCCGCACGTGTCGGGCCTGCTCCTGCTCTACCTCATGGTCGGCATGGGGGTCATCGGGTTCCTCGACGACTACATCAAGATCTCCCGGGCCCGGTCCCTCGGGCTCGACGCGCGGGCGAAGATCATCGGGCAGGCGTTCATCGGCATCTCCTTCGCCGTGCTCGCCCTCCAGTTCCCGTCGGAGAACAACCGCACGCCCGCCTCGACGGCGATCTCGTGGGTCCGCGACCTGCCCCTCGACCTCGCCTTCGCGGGTGCCGCCATCGGGCTCGTGCTCTTCATCATCTGGGCGAACTTCCTCATCACGGCCTGGACGAACGCCGTCAACCTCACCGACGGCCTCGACGGGCTGGCCACGGGCACGTCCGCGATCGTCTTCGCCGCGTACACGGGCATCGCGTTCTGGCAGTCGAACCAGTCCTGCCAGGTGCTCGCCGAGCCCGGCGCCGGCTGCTACGAGATCCGCGACCCGCGGGACCTGACGATCATCGCTGCCTGCATCGTCGGCGCGTGCCTCGGGTTCCTGTGGTGGAACACCAACCCCGCGAAGATCTTCATGGGGGACACGGGCTCCCTCGCCCTCGGCGGCGCCCTGGCCGGGATGACGATCCTCACCCGCACCGAGTTCCTCGGGGTCGTCATCGGCGGACTGTTCGTCGCCGTCGTCATCTCCGACGTCATCCAGATCGGGGTCTACAAGGCCACCGGCAAGCGGGTGTTCAAGATGGCCCCGCTGCACCACCACTTCGAGCTCTCCGGCTGGGGCGAGGTGACGATCGTCGTGCGGTTCTGGCTCGTCGCGCTGCTGTGCGCCGCCGCGGGCCTCGCGATCTTCTACGGTGAGTGGGTCGCGGTCTCATGACCGTCCCCCCGGACGAGGCCCGCGCGGCGTGGGCCGAGCGGTCGGCGGCCGAGCTCGCCTCGGCGAGGGTCGGCGTCGTCGGCCTCGGCACGTCCGGCCGGGCCGCGCTGCGCGCGCTGGCCGGCCGCGTGGGCGAGCTCGTGGCCACCGACTCGCGAGACGAGGCGCTCGAGGCGGCCCGGTCCGACGCCCCCGGCGCGCGGCTCGCCGCCGGCGCCACCCCGGAGCAGCTCGCCGAGGCCACGCTCGACCTCGCGCCCGACGTCCTCGTCGTCTCGCCCGGCGTCCCCGCCACCTCGCCGCTGCTCACCCGGGCGGCGGCCGCCGGGATCCCGGTGTGGAGCGAGATCGAGCTCGCCTGGCGTCTCCAGCGCCCGCGCCGCGACGGCCGGTACGCGCCCTGGCTCGCCGTCACCGGAACGAACGGCAAGACGACGACCGTGACGATGACCGCCGCGATCCTCGCCGCCGCCGGGCTCGACGCGCCGGCGGTCGGCAACGTCGGCACCCCGCCGGTCGAGATCGTCACCGCGGGCGGCGAGGGGCCGGACGTCCTGCCCGCCGAGCTGTCGAGCTTCCAGCTGCACTCGACCCACTCGCTCGCCCCGCTGGCCGCGACCTGCCTCAACGTGGCGCCCGACCACCTCGACTGGCACGGCTCGTTCGCGGCCTACCGGGCCGACAAGGCGCGCGTGTACCGCGGCGTCACCGGGCTGTGCGTCTACTCCGAGGCGGACCCCGTCACGCGCGAGATGGTCGAGGAGGCCGACGTCGCCGAGGGTGCCCGCGCGGTCGGCCTCACGCTCGGGCCGCCCGCCGTGTCGCAGGTCGGCGTCGTCGAGGGGGTCCTCGCCGAGCGCGTGGGCGCGGACCGGTGGACGGCGGCGACCGAGCTCGGCGAGGTCGCCGACCTCGCGCACCTGCTCGGTGCCGGGGCGGGCGCGGAGGACGTGCCCGACCACCTCGTGCTCGACGCCCTCGCCGCCGCGACGCTCGCCCGCGCCGCGGGCGCCGAGCCCCACCACGTCCGCGACGCCCTGCGCGCCTACCGTGCCGAGGACCACCGGGCCACCCACGTCGCGACCCACGGCGGGGTCCGGTTCGTCGACGACTCCAAGGCCACGAACGCCCACGCGGCCGACGCCGCCCTCGCCGCCCACGGCGACCGCTCGGTCGTGTGGATCGCCGGCGGGCTCGCCAAGGGCGCCCGCTTCGACGAGCTCGTCGCCGCGCACGCCCACCGGCTCGCGCACGTCGTCCTCATCGGGCGCGACCGCGAGCCGATGCTCAGCGCTCTGGGGCGACACGCACCCGACGTCCCGCTCGTCGAGGTCGTTCCGGACGACGATGAGACGGTGATGGAACGCGCCGTCGGGCTGGCCGCGTCCCGGGCGCTGCCCGGGCAGACCGTGCTGCTGGCCCCCGCCAGCGCCTCCATGGACCAGTTCCGCAGCTACGACCACCGCGGGCGCGTGTTCGCCGACGCGGTCGCCGCCCTCGCGACGCAGGAGGAGAGATGACCGCCACCGCTTCCCGCCGCGTCGTCACCCAGGCACCCGCGCAGCCCCGCCGGGAGGAGAACCCGGCGCTCAGCTTCTACCTCATCGCGGCCTCCTCGGCGCTGCTCGTCGCCGTCGGGGCCGTCATGCGCCTGTCGGCGTCGACGGTCACCGCCATCTCGGACACCGGCTCGCCGTACCAGGAGTGGGTGGGCCAGCTGCTCTTCCTCGCGGTCGGCGTGGCGGGCGCGTTCGTCGCCGCCCTCGTGCCGCCGGGCTTCTACCGGAGGTCCGCATGGGTCCTGCTCGTCCTCGGCCTGGCCCTGCAGTCCCTCATCTTCACCGGCTTCGCGCGCGGCCAGGGCGGCAACCTCAACTGGATCGTCCTGCCCGGCACCGGCCAGGTCATCCAGCCCGCGGAGTTCCTCAAGCTGGCCCTCGCGATCTGGCTCGGCGCCGTCCTCGCCCGCAAGGTCAAGGTGATGGACAATCTCCTGCACGCCGCGATCCCCGGGGTGATCGGGGCCGGCGCGGCGATCACCCTCGTCCTCGCGGGGCACGACATGGGCACCGCGGCGATCATGGTGATCCTCGTGGCGGGCGCCTACTACGTGGCCGGCCTGCGCCTGCGGTGGTTCGCGCTCGTCGGCGTCGTCGGCGCGGGCCTCGCTGCCTTCCTCGTCATGTCCTCGGCCTCGCGTCGCGCGCGGGTCGGCCAGTTCTTCGGCCTCACGGAGTCCGACCCCCTCGGCGCCGGCCTCCAGCCCCTGCACGGGCTGTGGGCGCTCGGCTCGGGCGGCATCTCCGGGGTCGGCCTCGGCGCGTCACGCGAGAAGTGGGAGTACCTGCCCGAGGCCCACAACGACTTCATCTTCGCGATCATCGGCGAGGAGCTCGGCCTCATCGGCACCCTCGTCGTGCTCGTCCTGTTCGCCGTGCTCGCCGCCGGGATCTACCGCATCGTGCGCCGGCACGACGACCCGTTCGTCCAGATCGCCGCTGCCGGGCTCGGCGCGTGGATCTTCGGGCAGGCGATCGTCAACATGCTCGTCGTCATCGGCCTGCTGCCCGTGCTCGGCGTGCCCCTGCCGCTCGTCTCCGCCGGCGGCTCGGCGCTCATCGCCACCCTGCTCGGCATCGGGATCCTCCTGGGCTTCGCCCGCACCGAGCCCGGCGCGCGCGAGGCACTGCGCGTGCGCTCCCGGCACGCCCGGCGCACGGGCGCGGTGACGGCCACCCCTCGGAAGGCCCGCCGTGGCTGAGCCCCTGCGCGTCCTGCTCGCGGGCGGCGGTACCGCGGGCCACGTCAACCCCATGCTCGCCACCGCCGCGGCGCTGGCCGAGGACGGCGCGAGCTGCGCGGCGCTCGGCACCGCCGACGGGCTGGAGTCCCGTCTCGTCCCCGCCGCCGGACTCGACCTCCACCCGGTCCCGCGCGTCCCGCTGCCCCGGCGACCCACGGCCGACCTCCTAAGGCTGCCGACGAACCTGCGCGCGGCCGTGCGCGCCGCCCGCGCCGCGATCGAGGCCACCTCGGCCGACGTCGTCGTCGGGTTCGGTGGCTACGTCGCGACGCCCGCCTACCTCGCCGCCCGCCGCGCCGGGATCCCGGTCGTCGTCCACGAGCAGAACGCGCGGCCGGGCCTGGCCAACAAGGTCGGCGCGCGCACCGCGGCCGCCGTCGCCCTCACCTTCGCCTCGACCCCGCTGGCCGCACGCCGCGGGCGCACCGAGGTCACCGGCCTCCCGCTGCGCCGCGCCGTCGCCGACCTCGTCGCCGCCCGGGCGGACGAGGCCGGACGCCTCGCTGCACGGGAGACCGGCGCCCGCGCACTCGGACTCGACCCCGACCGACCCGTCCTGCTCGTCACCGGCGGCTCGCTGGGCGCCCAGCGGATCAACGAGACCCTCGCGGCGAGCGCGGGAGACCTCGCCGACGCCCAGGTCCTCCACCTCACGGGACGCGACAAGGACGCCCCGGTCCGCGCGGCCGTCGAGGGCCACGACGACTACCACGTGCTCGACTACCTCGGCGAGATGGAGCACGCGCTCGCCTGCGCCGACCTCGTCGTCTGCCGCTCCGGCGCCGGGACCGTCGCCGAGCTCTCCGCCCTCGGCCTGCCCGCGATCTACGTCCCGCTGCCCCACGGCAACGGGGAGCAGCGTCTCAACGCCGCGGACGTCGTCGCCGCCGGCGGGGGGATCGTCGTCGAGGACGCCGACCTCTCGCCCGCAGCCGTGCGCGAGACCGTGACCCCGCTCCTGGCGGACCCGGACCGCCTGCGGGAGATGGGCGACGCCGCCGCGTCCGCCGGCCCCGGGGACGGCGCCGGGCCCCTGGCCGCGCTCGTCTCGGCGGTGGCACGTGGCTGAGACCCGCGCCTTCCACCTCGTCGGCATCGGTGGCGCGGGCATGTCCGTCGTCGCCCACCTGCTCCTCGCCCGCGGAGCCCGCGTGAGCGGCTCCGACGCCAAGGACTCCGCCGTGCTCGCCGCCCTCGCGGACGCGGGGGCGGACGTCCACGTCGGCCACGACGCCGCGCACGTGCCCGACGGCGCGACCGTCGTCGTCTCCACGGCCGTGCGCGAGACCAACCCCGAGCTCGCCCACGCGCGCGCGACCGGACTGCCGGTCCTCCACCGCAGCGAGGCGCTGCAGCTGGTCGCCGAGGATCTCGACCTCGTCGCCGTCGCCGGCGCGCACGGCAAGACGACGACCTCCGCGATGCTCGCGGTCGCCCTGCGCGGCGCCGGCCTCGACCCGTCCTACGCCATCGGCGGCTCGGTCGTCGGCGTCGGCCCCGGCGCGCACCTCGGTGGCGGCACCACGTTCGTGGCGGAGGCCGACGAGTCCGACGGCTCCTTCCTCAACTACGCCCCGCGGATCTCGGTGGTCACCAACATCGAGGTCGACCACATCGACCACTGGGGCAGCGCCGAGGCGTTCCACGCCGCCTTCGAGGAGTTCGCGGACCGGATCCGCCCCGGTGGGCTTCTCGTGGCCTGCGCCGACGACGACGGCGCCCGCCGCCTCGCCACCACCGCCGCGGCGCGCGGGGCCCGGGTGGTCACGTACGGCACGACGGGTGCGGTCGAGGGTGCCGAGGCCCACGTCGCGCTGAGGGTGGGGGAGCCGAGCGTCGACGGCGCCCGCGGCGGCGTGGAGGTGGCCGGTCGCTCGGCCGCCCTCGAGCTCGCCGTGGGCGGGGTGCACAACCTGCGCAACGCGGCCGCCTGCGTCGCCGTCGCGGTCGAGCTCGGGGTGGACCTGGCGGACGCCGCCGCGGCCCTGGGGGAGTTCCGCGGGACCGGCCGCCGGTTCGAGCCCCGCGGCGAGGCCGGGGGAGTGCGTGTGGTCGACGACTACGCGCACCACCCCACCGAGGTCGCCGCGACGCTCGCCGCCGCCCGGGTGGCCGCCGACGGCGGGCGGGTCCTCGTCCTCTTCCAGCCGCACCTGTTCTCCCGCACGCGCGCGTTCGCCGCCGAGTTCGCGGCCGCGCTGTCCGCCGCCGACCTCGCGGTCGTCACCGACGTGTTCGCCTCGCGGGAGGACCCCGAGCCCGGGGTCGACGGCTCGCTCGTCACCGCGCGGATGTCCGACGGTCGGTTCGTCGCCGACCGGCACGAGGCCGCCCGCGAGATCGCGGCCGCCGCACGCCCGGGGGACCTCGTGCTCACCATGGGGGCCGGTGACGTCACCGAGCTCGGCCCGGTCGTCCTCGACCACCTGGGCGCACGGACGTGAGGGCGCCCCGACCGCCGCGGCGGGGTGAGCCGACTCCGCCCCGGCGCACAGGGTCGCGCCCGCAGGCGGGCGACGACGGCGCTGCGACGTCCGGCGACGGTTCCGGGACGGCTGGGAAGGCCGGTGCGTCCGGGAAGGCCGGGAGGGCCGCGGCGTCCGGGAAGGCCGGACCGGCGTCGGCGTCCGGGACGACCGGGGAGCCTGGGACGAAGGGGGCGTCGGGGAAGAACGGGAAGGCCAGGGCGACGGGCTCGTCCGGCACGTCGGTGGCCCGGCGTGCCTCCGGGAGGTCGGGCGGTTCCTCCGCCACGGCGGCCGGCGGATCGGGGGGCGCGGCGTCGTCGTCGGGCGCGAGGGGGAAGTCCCGCGCCACTGCGACGACCACGAGCCCGAGCGGCTCCTCGGCGACCAGGACCTCGAGCGGCTCCTCGACGCCGGCCGCCCCGCCCGTCCATGCGCGCGGGGGCCGCCGCGGTCCCGCGCGACCCACCGCGTCGCTGACGGAGCGCCGCGCAGAGAAGGAGACCGCCGCGCGCCGGCTCACGCGCCGCCGGATCATCATCGGCGTGGTGGCGCTCGTCGTGCTGCTCGGCGCCGCCTGGGCCCTCCTGTTCTCCCCGCTCACCGCGCTCGAGGACGTCGAGGCGACGACGACGGCCGAGTCCCCGTACGTCGACCTCGCGGAGGTCTCCGCGGCCGCGGACCCGCAGGTCGGCACGCCGCTCGCGCGCGTCGACACCGAGGCCGTCGACGAGGCCGTGCGGGCGCTCCCGGGCGTGGCCGACGCCGAGGTCGTACGCGCCTGGCCGACCGGGCTCGAGATCGAGGTGACCCCGCGCGTGCCGGTCGCGGTCACGCAGGTCGACGGCGGGTGGGCGCTGCTCGACGACACGGGCACCGAGGTCGCCCAGGTCGACGAGCCCGACGGCACGCTGCCCCAGGTCGACGTCCCCGACGACCCCGAGGACGGCACGCGCGCGCTCACCTCCCTGCTCGAGGCGCTCGGCGAGATGCCGACCGAGCTGCGCTCCCAGGTGGCGTCGGCCGCGGTCTCCGCGCAGGGCGTCATCACGCTCACCCTCACCGACGGCGCCGAGGTGCTGTGGGGGAGCTCGGAGGAGTCGACCCTGAAGTCCGAGGTGCTCCTCGTGCTCATCGAGCAGTCGCCGTCCTCGCGCTACGACGTGTCGATCCCCACGCGCCCGACGACGGGCGGCTGAGCCGGCGCGAACCGGCCGGGGCCGACCGCGCCTCCCGGCGCGACGTCGTGCCGGGCGCGGTTCCGACCCCCACGCCCCGCGCACCGCACGTCGAACGACACCGTTGTCATTCTCGTGGCGCGTCGCTCCCCATGAACCCTCGCGTCGCGACTACCTTCCCTGCGCCAGACAAGGACAGAAGTCTCACCTTCAAGTCGAGGTTGAAGGTCAGGCACGGACGAGGGGAACAACGTGGCAGCACCGCAGAACTACCTGGCGGTCATCAAGGTCGTCGGCATCGGCGGCGGTGGCGTCAACGCCGTCAACCGCATGATCGACGCGGGCCTCAAGGGCGTCGAGTTCATCGCCATCAACACCGACGCGCAGGCCCTGCTCATGTCGGACGCGGACGTCAAGCTCGACGTCGGTCGCGACCTCACGCGCGGGCTCGGCGCCGGCGCCGACCCTGAGGTCGGCAAGAAGGCGGCCGAGGACCACGAGGAGGAGATCGAGGAGGTCCTGCGCGGGGCCGACATGGTCTTCGTCACCGCCGGCGAGGGCGGCGGCACCGGCACCGGCGGCGCGCCGGTCGTCGCGCGCATCGCCCGCTCGCTCGGCGCCCTGACCATCGGTGTCGTCACCCGCCCGTTCGGCTTCGAGGGCCGGCGCCGCGGGCTCCAGGCCGAGACCGGGATCGAGGCGCTGCGCGACGAGGTCGACACGCTCATCGTCATCCCGAACGACCGGCTGCTCTCGATCTCGGACAAGAACGTCTCGATCCTCGACGCGTTCAACGCGGCGGACGAGGTGCTGCTGTCCGGTGTCCAGGGCATCACGGACCTCATCACGACCCCGGGCCTCATCAACCTCGACTTCGCGGACGTCAAGTCCGTCATGCAGGGGGCGGGCTCGGCGCTCATGGGCATCGGCTCGGCCCGGGGCGACGACCGCGCGGTCGACGCCGCGGAGGGGGCGATCTCCTCGCCGCTGCTCGAGGCGTCCATCGACGGCGCGCACGGCGTGCTCTTCTCCATCCAGGGTGGCTCCGACCTCGGCCTGTTCGAGATCCACGAGGCCGCGCGCCTCGTCCAGGAGGCCGCGCACCCCGAGGCGAACGTCATCTTCGGAACGGTCATCGACGACGCCCTCGGCGACGAGGTGCGGGTCACGGTCATCGCCGCCGGCTTCGACGAGGGCGTGGGCCCCACGGGTGCCCAGTCCACCGTCAACCGCCGGCCGCTCGCCGCCGTGCGTCCCGCCGCCGACGCCGACGCGGGCGCCCAGCGTGGTCGCGAGAGCGCCCAGGCCGGGTCCCGCCCGGTCTTCGAGCAGCAGGCGCCGGCCGAGCAGCGTCCCGCACCGGTGCCCGCCCAGGCCGCCGGCCAGGCGCCCGACCAGCCGGTCGAGGCGCAGCGCGGCGACGCCCCGGCCCAGCAGGGCTACGGCGACCCCCGGTTCGCGGAGGCCCGCGGCGAGCAGCGGCAGGCCGAGGACGCCTACCAGGGCGGCCAGGGACAGCCGGGGCAGCAGGGCTACCAGGGCCGCCCGGCCCCGGCAGGTCCGCAGCGTCCCGCCCCGAACGGCAACCGGGTCCCGCGCGTGTTCCCGGACACCGACACCCGGGACGACGACCTCGACATCCCCGACTTCCTCAAGTAGACCGAGTCGCATGTCTGTCCCTGTCCGCGCCGCCGACCTCGGCCCGGCGGCGCACGGCGTGTTCACCACGGCCCACGGCGGCGTCTCGACGCCGCCGTGGGCCGCGGCCGCGTCCGGCGGCCTCAACCTCGGCCCGCACGTCGGGGACGACCCCGGTCACGTGCGGGCCAACCGCGAGCGCGTCACGGAGCTCGTCGGCGGGCCCGTCGCGTGGATGACCCAGGTGCACGGCACGGCCGTGCGGATCGTCGCCGGAGCGGGCGCCGGTGCCACGGCCGCCGGTGACACGCCCGCCCCCACCGCCGGTGAGGCGTTCGGCGAGACGGTCGGGGAGGCCGACGTGCTCGTCGCGCTCCCGCGCGCGGGCGAGACCGTGTCGGTCGGCGTCATGGTCGCCGACTGCGTCCCGCTGCTGCTCGCCGACGGTGCCGGCCGCGCCGCCGCCGCGGTCCACGTGGGCCGCGCGGGCCTCGTCGCCGGGGCCGTCCCGGCCGCCCTCGAGGCGCTCGCCGACGCCGGCGTCGCACCCTCGGACCTGTCCGCCCACCTCGGTCCCTCGATCTGCGGGCGCTGCTACGAGGTGCCCGCGCCGCTGCGCGACGAGGTCGCGGCCGTCCACCCCGCGGCCGGGTCGACCACCCGCGACGGGACGCCGGGGCTCGACGTCGCCGCCGCGGTGCACGCCCAGCTCGACGCCCTCGGTGTCACGCGCGTGACCCGCGAGCACGCCTGCACCTATGAGGACGAGGCGCTGTACTCCTACCGCCGCGCGACCCACGCGGGGGAGCGGCGCACGGGGCGGTTCGCGGGGATCGTCACGGTCGGAGCGGGACTCGCCCGGCGCGTCGAACCTGCCACGCCGACCTCCAGCAGTTAGCGTCTGTGACGTGGCGGGAGCGACCTCTCCGCCGGCCGTCTCGATCGAGGAGTAGTCCCCATGCCCGGCACCATGCGCAAGTTCATGGAGTACCTCTCCTTCGCCGAGCCGCAGGACGACCTGTACGAGGGCGAGGGCGGCTACGACGAGCCGGCCGACCGCCGTCGTGAGGACCGTCGCCCCGCCGAGGAGCGCCGCTCCGACGACTACCGCCGCGAGGCCGACGAGACCCGCGAGCATCCGGCCGAGCCGTACGAGCGGCACGCCGAGGTCACCCACATCACCCGCCTCGCACCCGCCCGCCAGGAGGCCCCCGTGGACGTCGAGCTCTCCCGCATCGTCACCATGCGTCCCACGAGCTACAACGACGCGCCGGCGGTCGGTGACGCCTACCGTTCCGGCACCCCCGTGATCCTCAACATGGAGGGCATCTCGGAGGCCGACGCGCGCCGGCTCATCGACTTCTCCGCCGGCCTCGCCATGGCTCTCGGCGGCGTGCTCGAGAAGGTCTCGCCCGGCGCGTTCATCCTCGCGCCCCGCAGCGTGGCCGTGACGCACGCCGAGGAGGAGTCGCCCCGCTCGGGGTTCGACTTCGCCCGCGCCTGACGACGTGCGGATCGTCCTCGACGCGCTGAGCCTCGTCCTCTTCCTCTATCTGCTGGTCCTGCTCGCCCGGGTCGTCCTCGACCTCGTGCAGATCTTCTCGCGGACGTGGCGGCCGACGGGGTTCGTGCTCGTCGTCGCCAACCTGGTCTACGGGCTGACCGACCCGCCGCTGCGGTTCATCCGGCGGTTCATCCCGCCGTTGCGCATCGGCCAGGTCTCCCTCGACCTCGGCTTCATCATCCTGTTCCTCGGCGTCCAGCTGCTCCGAGGCTTCGTGCTGCCGCTGCTCGCCGTCGCCCTGCTCTGAGGGCAGGTCGACCCGGAGGGCAGGTCGACCACGCCGGCGCCGGTGGAGCGGCCCGAGAGTGGGAGGCGAACGGACCGCGACCGGCCCCGAGCCGGTCCGCGACCGGCGCAACGACCACGCCGATCCGGCGCGCCCGCACGGGCTGCTCCGGCCCGGCGTCCGATGCTTCCGCCGACCTCTGAGTAATCTGGGGCGCGGACGCGCGTGGCGTCCAGCCACGACCGACCAAGATCGAGGTGAGACGAGATGGCACTGCTCAGCGCCGACGACGTCCTCAACAAGAAGTTTGAGGCGACCAAGTTCCGCGAGGGATACAACCAGGACGAGGTTGACGACTTCCTCGACGAGGTGGTGGACACCCTCCGCTCCGTCTACGCGGAGAACGAGGAGCTCAAGGCGCGCCTGGAGGCCTCCGAGGCTCGCGTCGCGGAGCTCTCGTCCGGGGCTCCGGCCGACACGTCGGCCGCGGACCAGGCAGACGCCGAGGAGCAGCCCGCCACCCACGACACCGCGGAGACGCCGGTCGTCGCCGCGGCGCCCACCCGCCGTTCCGTGCACGACACCCCGCCGGCCACGCCGCAGCCCTACGCCGCGGCCGCCACCGCCGAGCCGCAGGCGCCCGCCGAGCAGCCCGAGGCCACGGACACCGCCGCCCCGGCCGCAGCCGCTGCCGCGCCGGCCACCGCCTCGACCACGCCCGACTCGGCCGCCGGGATGCTCGCCATGGCCCAGCGGGTGCACGACGAGTACGTCGCCGACGGCCAGGCCGAGTCCGCGCGGCTCGTCTCCGAGGCCCAGGCGGAGTCCGAGCGGATCGTCAGCGAGGCCGAGGCCCACTCGAACCGCACGCTGTCCCAGCTCGAGCAGGAGCGCTCGCTCCTCGAGCGGAAGATCGACGAGCTGCGCACGTTCGAGCGCGACTACCGCACGCGTCTGAAGAGCTACCTCAACCAGCTCCTCAGCACCGTCGAGGGTGGCACCGGCAGCCGCGAGAGCGGAATCTGACCGCCCCATGAGCACCGCCGCACCCGGCGCGTCACGGCGGCTGCTGTCCCTCCTTCTGGGGCTGGCGGCCGCCGTCGCCGTCATCGACCAGGTGACGAAGGCCATCGCGCTCGACCAACTCGCCGACGGACGCCGCATCGAGCTCCTCGGCGAATACTTCGGCCTGCGCCTCGTCTTCAACCCCGGTGCGGCCTTCGGGCTGGGCAGCGGTACGACCTGGCTGTTCACACTCATCATCGCCGTGGTGGTCGTGGTCATCCTCTTCTACGCGCGGCGGCTCCGTTCGATGCCGTGGGCGATCGCGCTGGGGCTCCTGCTCGGCGGCGCGGTCGGCAACTTCATCGACCGTCTCTTCCGCGACCCGGGGCCGTTCGAGGGCCACGTCATCGACTTCCTCGCCTACTACGACTGGTTCGTCGGCAACGTCGCGGACATCGGGATCGTCGTGGCGGCGCTGATGATCTGCGTGCTCGCCCTCACGGGCCGGGAGATCGACGGGACGCGACTGTCGGACGCGAAGGAGGGGGAGACCTCCGACGCCGACTCGGGCGACGGCCACGACGACGACACCGCGACCGTGGCCGCCGGTGCAGCCGGGGGCTCGCGCGCGGCCCGAGGCTCGGGGACCGGGACGAGCGCCGGTACCGGCGCGGGCGCCGCGGGGTCGGCAGGGGCGGGCTCCACCGACTCCTCGGCCGACGGCGACTCCGACCCCGACTGGCTGGTCGCCGCGACGGCGGGACAGACCGCCCAGGCCTCCGACGACGAGGATCCCGAGGCCTGGTGGGAGCGCCGCCTCGGGGCCGGAACCACCGGCAGCGCGGGGAGCAGCTCCGGCAGTACCGGGAGCAACGCCGGCAGCACAGGAGCCGGAGCCAGCGCGGCGAGCGCGACCGGATCGGGCACGAACGGTTCGGGCGCGACCGACGTGGGCGCGGCCACCTCGGGCACGACGGCGACCAGCACGACGACGACCAGCACGACGACGAACGACGCGGCGGCGACCGGCGCCCCGGCGTCCGACCGAGCGGCTGCGACGGCGGCACGGTCGTCGGGCCCTGCCGGTGCCACGTCGTCGTCGGGCTCGACACCCGGCGCGACGACCCCGGCCGCCGCCGCGACGGCGCCCACCCCCACGCCCACGGCCCCGCCGACGGTGACCGCCGCCCCGGGCGAGCGGATCACGCGACGGGAGCTGCGTCGTCGTCGGGAGGCGGCGGAGGCCGCCCAGCGGGCCGAGGGCGCGCCGGACGCTCAGGTCGATGACGCCAGTGCCGCGGACGGCACGGAGCGCCCCGGTGCCTGAGGTCAGGTCGCTGCCGGTGCCCGACGGGCTCGCCGGCGAACGGGTCGACGCCGCCATCGCGCGCCTGCTCGGCCTCTCCCGCACGCGCGCAGCCGAGCTCGCGGCAGGCGGCGACGTGCTCCTCGACGGCGCCCCCGTCGGCAAGTCCGACCGGCTCACCGCGGGGGCGTGGCTCGAGGTCACGCTGCCCGAGCCCGAGCGACCGCCCGGTCCGCCGACGCCCACCGCCGTCGAGGGCATGGCGATCGCGCTGGAGGACGACGACATCGTCGTCGTCGACAAGCCCGTGGGCGTCGCCGCCCACCCCTCACCGGGCTGGGACGGACCCACGGTCGTCGGCGCCCTGGCGGCCTCCGGCCGGCGCGTGTCCACCTCGGGAGCGCCGGAACGGCAGGGGGTCGTCCACCGGCTGGACGTCGGCACGTCCGGCCTCATGGTCGTCGCGAAGTCGGAGCGCGCGTACACGGTGCTCAAGCGGGCGTTCAAGGAGCGCACCGTCGACAAGACGTACCACGCCCTCGTCCAGGGCCAGATGGACCCGAGCGCGGGAACCGTCGACGCGCCCGTCGGCCGGGACCCGCGGCACAGCTACAAGATGGCCGTCGTCACGGGCGGCAAGGACGCGATCACGCACTACGAGACGCTCGAGTCGATGCCCGGCGCGTCCCTGCTCGAGATCCGGCTCGAGACCGGCCGCACGCATCAGATCCGCGTCCACACCTCCGCGGTGGGGCACCCGTGCGTGGGCGACACGACCTACGGCGCCGACCCCACGCTCGGCGCCCGGGTCGGGCTGACGAGGCAGTGGCTGCACGCCGTCGGGCTGGCGTTCGCGCACCCGGTGACCGACGCGCGCGTCGAGGTCGCCTCGCCCTACCCGGACGACCTCGCGGCCGCCCTGGAGGTCCTCCGCGAGGCGGGACGGTGAGCGGAGCGGCGGCAAGCGAGCAGGCCGGGAGCGAGCCGGCCGCGACCGGACCGGCGGCGCACGAGCCGGCCGGCCACGCGCCCACCACCGTCCGACGCGTGACCGACCGCGCCGACCTCGAGGCCTGCTGGCGGGTGCGGTGGGAGGTCTTCGTCGAGGAGCAGAAGGTCCCCGGCGAGGAGGAGATCGACGACCTCGACACCGACCCGGGCACGGTCCACGTCCTCGGCGTGACGACCGGCGCGGACGGCGTGGAGCTCCCTGTCGCGACCGCCCGGCTCCTGCCCGAGGGCCCGGGCGTGGTGCGGATCGGCCGGGTCGCCGTGCTCCGCGCGGCGCGGGGGACGGGCGCGGGCCGCGCCGTCATGCAGGCGCTCCACGCGGTCGCCGAGGCGGAGCACCTGGGGCCCGACGGCAGCGTCCGCGTCGACATCGAGGCCCAGGAGCACGCGATCGGCTTCTACTCCGGCCTCGGGTACGCGCTGGTGTCCGAGCGCCGCTACCTCGACGCCGGCATCTGGCACAAGGACATGGCGCTCACGCTCGGCGGCTGAGCGGCATCCCGGCGACGGAGCGGCTGAGCGGCATCCCGGCGACGGAGCGGCTGAGCGGCTGAGCGGCATCCCGGCGACGGAGCCGGTCATGCGGCGGCTGACCGGAAGTAACCAGCGGCGGCAGCGAACGACACGCCGGGACACGCCGGGACACGCCGCGGACCTCGCGGGGGCGGCGGACCGGTGCCCTCGTCGTCGGAGGTCGAACCTACGATCGTGGGTATGCCCTCGACCCCCGCGCAGCAGGACTTCGCCCACCTCCACGTCCACACCGACTACTCGATGCTCGACGGCGCGGCGAAGATCTCGGCCCTCGTCGACGAGGTCGAGCGGCAGGGGCAGAAGGCCGTCGCGATCACCGACCACGGCTACGTGTTCGGCGCGTTCGAGCTCTACCGGGCGGCGACGGCGAAGGGCATCAAGCCGATCATCGGCGTCGAGGCCTACGTGACCCCCGGGACCTCCCGGTTCGACAAGAAGACGCGCGTGCGCTGGGGCGAGGACTGGCAGAAGGGTGACGACGTGTCGGCGTCGGGCGCGTACACGCACCTGACGATGCTCGCGCGCACGACCGAGGGCATGCACAACCTCTTCCGGATGGCCTCGCACGCCTCCCTCGACGGCCAGATGGGCAAGTGGCCGCGCATGGACCGCGACCTGCTCCAGCAGTACGCCAACGGGATGATCGCGTCGACCGGCTGCCCCTCGGGCGAGGTCCAGACCCGGCTGCGGCTTGGCCAGACCGAGGAGGCCGTCCGCGCCGCCGGAGAGCTCCAGGAGATCTTCGGCCGCGAGAACTTCTACGTCGAGATCATGGACCACGGCAACGACTTCGAGAAGAGGACGATGCCGCAGCTGTTCGAGCTCGCCAAGCGGATCGACGCGCCGCTGCTCGCGACCAACGACTCGCACTACGTCACCGCCGAGCAGAAGTCCGTGCAGGACGCGATGCTCTGCCTCAACTCCGGCTCGACGCTCGACGACCCCAACCGCTTCAAGTTCGACGGCACCGGCTACCACCTGCGCTCGAGCAAGGACATGTGGAACCTGTTCGCCGACCACCCGGACGCCGTGCGGAACACCCTGCTCGTCGCCGAGCAGTGCGACGTCTCCTTCACGACCGCCGCCGACGGCGCGAACTTCATGCCGCGGTTCGACGTCCCGGCGGGCGAGGACGAGCACTCGTGGTTCGTCAAGGAGGTCGAGCGCGGGCTGCGCTACCGCTACCCGGACGGCATCCCGGACCACGTGCGCAAGCAGGCGGAGTACGAGGTCGGCGTCATCACCCAGATGGGTTTCCCGGGGTACTTCCTCGTCGTCGCCGACTTCATCAACTGGGCCAAGGAGAACGGCATCCGCGTGGGGCCGGGGCGTGGCTCCGGCGCCGGCTCGATGGTCGCCTACGCCATGCGGATCACCGATCTCGACCCGCTCGTCCACGGCCTCATCTTCGAGCGTTTCCTCAACCCGGACCGCGTCTCGATGCCGGACTTCGACGTCGACTTCGACGAGCGCCGGCGCGGCGAGGTCATCGACTACGTCGTCGAGAAGTACGGCGACGACCGGGTCGCCCAGGTCGTCACCTACGGCGTCATCAAGTCCAAGCAGGCCCTCAAGGACTCCGCCCGGGTGCTCGGCTACCCGTTCGCCATGGGGGAGAAGCTGACCAAGGCGATGCCGCCGGCGATCATGGCCAAGGACATCCCGCTCAAGGACATCGAGGACCCGAGCTCGAAGCGGTACGCCGAGGCCGGCGAGTTCCGGAACGTGCTGAGCGCGGACCCCGAGTCCAAGCGGGTCTACGACATGGCGACCGGCCTCGAGGGCATGACCCGGCAGTGGGGCGTCCACGCCTGCGCCGTCATCATGTCGAGCCACACGCTCACCGACGTCATCCCGGTCATGCGCCACCCGCGCGACGGCTTCATCCTCACGCAGTTCGACTACCCCACGTGCGAGGGGCTCGGACTGCTGAAGATGGACTTCCTCGGCCTGCGCAACCTCACGGTGCTCGACGACGCGATGACGAACATCGGGCGCAACGGCAAGGAGCCGGTCGACCTCGAGCACCTCGGGCTCGACGACGAAGGCACGTACCAGCTGCTCGCGCGCGGCGACAGCCTCGGCGTCTTCCAGCTCGACGGCGGCGGCATGCGCACCCTGCTCCGCCAGATGAAGCCGGACAACTTCGAGGACATCTCCGCCGTCGGCGCCCTGTACCGGCCGGGCCCGATGGGCGCGAACTCGCACACGAACTACGCGCTGCGCAAGAACGGCCAGCAGCCGATCACGCCGATCCACCCCGAGCTCGAGGAGCCGCTCGCCGAGATCCTCGGCACCACGTACGGCCTCATCGTCTACCAGGAGCAGGTGATGGCGATCGCGCAGAAGGTCGCCGGGTACAGCCTCGGACAGGCGGACCTCCTGCGCCGCGCGATGGGCAAGAAGAAGAAGGCCGAGCTGGACAAGCAGTTCGTCACCTTCGAGGCGGGCATGCTCGAGCGCGGCTTCTCGGCGGCGGCCGTCAAGGCCCTGTGGGACGTGCTCCTGCCGTTCTCGGACTACGCGTTCAACAAGGCGCACTCCGCGGCGTACGGGCTCGTGTCGTACTGGACCGCCTACCTCAAGGCGCACTACCCGGTCGAGTACATGGCCGCGCTGCTGACGAACTCGCAGGAGAACAAGGACCGCCTCGGTCTCTACCTGTCCGAGTGCCGGCACATGAACATCACCGTCCAGGCGCCCGACGTCAACTCCTCCGCCGCCGACTTCACGCCGGTCGGCGACGAGATCAAGGTCGGGCTCGGGGCGATCCGCAACGTCGGCGCGAACGTCGTCAAGGGGATCATCGAGGCGCGCGAGGAGAAGGGCGCGTTCACGAGCTTCCAGGACTTCCTCGACAAGGTGCCCGCCGTGGTGTGCAACAAGCGGACCATCGAGTCGCTCATCAAGGCCGGCGCCTTCGACACCCTCGGGAACACGCGGCGCGCGCTGGTGGCGCGGCACGAGGAGGCGGTCGACGCGGTCGTCGACGTCAAGCGGAACGAGGCCGTGGGCCAGTTCGACCTGTTCGCGGCCGTCGAGGGGGCCGAGGTCGGCTTCGACATCGAGATCCCCGACCTGCCCGAGTGGGACAAGCGGGAGAAGCTCGCGTTCGAGCGGCACATGCTCGGCATGTACGTCTCCGACCACCCGCTCGCCGGTCTCGAGGGGTCGCTCGGTCAGCACGCCGACACCGACGTCTCGGACCTCGTGAGCGCGTCGGAGGACAACCCGGTGGACGGGAGGCGCGTGACGATCGCCGGGCTGGTGACGAGCGTCCAGCGCAAGCTGACCAAGCAGGGCAACCCGTGGGCGATCGCCACGCTCGAGGATCTCTCGGGCGAGATCGACGTCATGTTCTTCCCGCAGTCCTACATCGGCGTCTCACACGCGCTGTCGGAGGACACGATCGTCTCGATCAAGGGGCGCGCCTCGGTGCGCGATGAGAACGTCCAGGTCGTCGCCGACTCGATGACTATCCCCACCCTGCAGGACGGGACCGGGCCGCTGACGATCTACCTGCCGGAGCACCGCGTCCACGGGGCGATGATCGACCGGCTCGGACGGGTGCTCGGCGAGCACCCGGGGTCCACCGAGGTCCGGGTCGTGGTCGAGGGGGCCGCCGTGCACACCGTGCTGTCGCTGTCCGACCGCTTCCGGGTCTCCTCCTCGCCCGCGCTGTACGGCGACCTCAAGGCCCTGCTCGGGCCGGGCTGCCTGGGAAGCGTGGCGGCGCAGTGAGCGCGGCGACGAGCGGGGCGGCCGATGGGTCGACCGGCGGGGACATGGGCGGCGCGCTGGGCGGGGCGGCGAGTGAGCCGCTCGGCGGGCTGGACCTGCGCGAGCTCGGGACGCTGCGCCGGGAGGGCGGGGGTGCTGGTGGCGTCGACGGAGCCGAAGGCGCCGACTCCCGGATCGTTCTCACCCAGCGACGCGAGTGGTCGGTCGACCCGGTCACCCTGTGGGCCGCGCTCACCGATCCGCGCTACACGGCCACGTGGCTCGGCGAGCTCGACGGCCCGCTGAGCGAGCCCGGCACCGTGCGCGTCGACCACGGCAGGGGCGACCCGTCCGAGGTGACGGTCGTGGCGGTCGAGCCCGGCCGGTCGTGCGACCTCGAGTGGCGCGCGGCGGGCGAGGGACCGGCGGAGATCCGCCTCGAGATCACGGAGGTCGAGCGGGCTGCTTCCGTGGACCCGGCGATCACCTCCGACGACGAGACGGACGTCTCCGACGACAGCTCGCACCCCTCCGACGACGGGTCCACCCCGTCCGACGACGAGCCCACCCCCTCCGACGACGAACCCCGCGTCGCGCTCACCCTCACCTATGCGGCCGCCGACGAGGACCAGGTGCGCTCGGCCCTCGGCGGTTGGTTCGGGTTCCTCGACCAGCTCGCGGAGATGTTCGACGAGCTGCCGGCCTCCGAGGTGCGCTCTCCCGCGCTGCGGGCGATCCAGCGCCTCGCGGCGGCGGTCGAGCTCGGGCGGATGCTGCCGGTGGCCTGAGGGGAGGGCGATCAGTCCTCCGCCACGACACGGACCGCCTCGACGCCTCTGGACCGGCGCACCTCGACGACCTCACCGCCGGTCAGCTGCCGGCCGCGACGCATCTCGGCGGTGCCGTCGACGAGGACGTCGCCGTCGGCCACGAGGGTGCGGGCGTCGGAGCCCGTGTCGGCGATGCCGGAGAGCTGGAGGAGCTGGCCGAGACGGACGGGCACGCGGACCACGACGTCGATGGGTACGGGCGACATGCCGGACATTGTCGCAGGACGGGTGGGGGCGGCACCGTCCCGCATCCGCATCCGCATCCGCATCCGCATCCGCATCCGCATCCGCATCCGCCCCCGAGGCCGGCCCACACTCACGATGGCCCGCGACCACGACGGTCCGCCTCCCGATCGCCCCGGCCCCCGCGCTGCCCGCGGATCTACAGTGACGCCATGTTGCGTCGAATCGACCTCAGGGGCCGCACCCTCTCGCGCGCCGAGCTGGCGGACACGCTGCCGCGCGCCGCGCTCGACGTCGAGGCCGCGGCCGCCGCCGTCGCCCCCGTGCTCGACGACGTGCGCGCCCGTGGCGCCGCCGCCGTGCGGGACGCCGCCGAACGGTTCGACGGCGTTCGCCCCGAGCACCTGCGTGTCCCCGCCGAGGCACTGACCGACGCGCTCGACGCCCTCGACCCCGCGGTCCGCACCGCTCTGTCCCGCGCGGCCGAGCACCTGCGCGCGGGTCACGCCGCGCAGGTCCCGCCCGACGTCACCACCGAGATCACCCCCGGCGGCCTCGTCCACCAGCGGTGGCTGCCGGTGCGCCGCGTCGGCCTCTACGTGCCGGGCGGGCTCGCGGTCTACCCGTCGAGCGTCGTCATGAACGTCGTCGCCGCGCAGGCCGCGGGCGTCGAGGAGCTCGTCGTCGCCTCCCCGCCGCAGGCCGACCGCGGCGGGCTCCCGCACCCGACGATCCTCGCCGCGTGCGCCCTCCTCGGCGTCACCGAGGTGTACGCGGCCGGCGGCGCCCAGGCGATCGCTCTGCTCGCCCACGGCGCGGCAGGGGAGGACGGGACTCCTGATGCGGACGTGCTCGCCGAGCCCGTCGACGTCGTCACCGGCCCCGGGAACGTCTACGTCGCCGCTGCGAAGCGCCTCGTCCGCGGGCTCGTCGGCATCGACGCCGAGGCCGGGACCACGGAGATCGCCGTCGTGGCCGACTCGAGCGCCGACCCCCTGCACGTCGCCGCCGACCTGCTGAGCCAGGCCGAGCACGACCCGGCCGCCGCGAGCGTCCTCATCACCGACGACGAGGCCCTGGCCGACGCCGTCGACGAGCACCTGACGCAGCTGGCGGCCGGCACGAGGCACGCCGAGCGGGTGGCCACGGCGCTGGGCGGGCCGCAGTCGGCGACCGTCGTCGTCGAGGATCTCGACCGGGCGATCGAGGTGGCGGACGCCTACGCGGCCGAGCACCTCGAGATCCAGACGACGGACGCCCCGGCCGTCGCCGCGCGCATCCGCAACGCGGGCGCGATCTTCGTCGGCGGCTACTCGCCGGTCCCGCTGGGGGACTACCTCGCGGGCTCGAACCACGTCCTGCCCACCGGCGGGACCGCGCGGTTCACGTCCGGCCTGTCCGTCATGGCCTACCTCCGGCCGGTCCAGCTCATCGAGTACACGAAGGACGCGCTCGCGGCCGAGGCGCCGCACCTGCGCGCGCTCGCCGAGGCGGAGGACCTGCCCGCGCACGCGGACGCCGTCAACGTGCGGCGCTTCTCCTCACGGCCGGCGGGGGAGTAGCACGGAGCAGGGGAGGTGCGGCCCGGCCTACGCCCGTCGGGCTCACCCGGTCACGACGCTTGCTGGTCTGCCCCGCGCGGCCGGCGGGGGAGTAGGGGAGGCGCGCCCCGCGGCTATGCCTCCCTTTTGCCCGCAGCCCGCTCGCGGTACGTGTCGAGCACGTCGGTGAACCGCCCGGACCACACGATCTCGACGTCGCCGCTGCCGAGCCCCACCCGGGCGTAGCGGTCCTGGTCGCCGTGCTGGACGAGGACGATCCGCCAGTCGTCGGTGCCGGCCACCGAGATGCCGTCGAGGTCGTCGATGCTCGCGTAGCCGGAGTCCGAGAGCACGCCGTCCGCGTCGTTGACGGGGAACTGCAGGAGCGGGGCGCCGTCGGCCGCGAGGAGGTCGCCGTTGTAGCCGCCGAGCGTGGTGATGAGCGCGACGTAGTCGGCGGGCAGGGCGCGGCCGTACTCACGGGCCACCCGGTCGAGGTCCGCCTCGCTCGCCCCCGTGACCTCGGCGTCGGGCTCGACGTAGCTCGTCAATGGGGAGGGGGCCATGCCGGCCAGGTTAACGGTCCGGGCGGGCTGTGCCGGCCCGGGACCGTGGCGCGCTAGACGACCCCGAGCACGAACGGGACCACCGCGTCCGCCCCCGCGAGCCGCAGCATCCGGGCGGCCACGGTCAGCGTCCAGCCGGAGTCCGTCGAGTCGTCCACGAGCAGGACCCGGCGGCCGGGCAGCCCGGCGAGCGCGGCCTCGGACAGCCCCATCCGCAGCCGTCGTGAGACGGAGGCGAGGCGGCTGGCGGAGTTGACGTCGTGCCGGCCCGGTTCGCTGCCGGGCTCCGGGACGAGCGCGCCGACCACCGGGACGCCGAGGACCTGGGAGACGTGCACGGCGAGGTCGCGGACGAGCTGGGGCCTGGTCGTCGAGTCGACCGCGACGATCCCGGCGACCGGCTCGGCCCCCGCCGCCCACGCGGTGAGGGTCTGCCGCAGCGGCCCGACGAGCTCGGGCGGGACCGGGCCGTCCGCCGCCCCCGTCCCGAGCGTGCCGCGCAGCGCCCCCGCGAGGCCGACGCCGTCGAGCCGGCCCACGGCGAGCCCGGTCTCGGCCCGCTCGGCCGGCGGGATCTTGCCGGACAGGTCGATGCCGAGGCGGTCCATGCCCGAGGGCCACTGCCGGCGCGCCTCGATCTCGAGGCCGGGGCGGTCGAGACCGGAGCGGGCCTGCTGCGCCGCCTCGGCGTCCACGGTCGCGGCGAGCTCCATGCCGCCGCACAGGTCGCAGCGCCCGCACCGCCACCCCTGCTCGAGGTCGGGGTCGTCGAGGTGGGTGCGCAGGACCGCCATCCGGCACTCGGGCGGCTCGAGCCGGGCATAGGCGAGCATCGCGTCGGCCTCGCGGCGGCGGGCGTCCTCGACCCGCTCGTAGCGCGCGGCGTCGTAGGTCCACGGCTGCCCCGTGCTCTCCCAACCGCCGCGCACGCGCCGGACCGCCCCGTCGACGTCGAGAACCTTGAGCATCGTCTCCAGGCGGGTCCGGCGCAGGTCGACGGCCGTCTCGAGGACCGGGGTCGACCGGACCTGGCCGTCGCCGAGGACGTCGAGCACCGTGCGGACGGACTCCTCGGGCGGGAACGCGAGGGAGGCGAAGTACTGCCAGATCGCCCGGTCCTCGCGACCCGGCAGCAGGACGACGTCGGCCCGGTCGACCCCGCGGCCCGCGCGCCCGACCTGCTGGTAGTACGCCACCGGCGAGGACGGGGAGCCGAGGTGGACGACGAACGCGAGGTCCGGCTTGTCGAACCCCATGCCGAGCGCGGACGTCGCGACGAGGGCCTTGACCCGGTTGGCCTTGAGGTCGGCCTCGAGCTCCTCCCGCTCGGCGGGCTCGGTCCGGCCGGTGTAGGCGCGGACCTCGAGCCCGGCGGCGCGCAGCTGCTCGGCCACGGTGTGCGCGGCGGACACGGTGAGTGCGTAGATGATGCCCGAGCCGTCCCAGCGAGGGAGTTGGCCGGCGAGCCACGCGATCCGCGCCGCGTCGTCCGCCAGCTCGACGACGCCCAGGTGCAGCGCCGGCCGGTCGAGGCTGCCCCGGAGCACGAGCACCTCGCCGGCGCCGCCGAGCTGCTCGGCGACGTCGCGGGTCACGCGCTCGTTCGCCGTCGCGGTCGTGGCGAGGACGGGCACCCCGCCCGGGAGGTCGGCGAGGAGGGTGCGGATGCGCCGGTAGTCGGGCCGGAAGTCGTGGCCCCAGTCGGAGATGCAGTGGGCCTCGTCGACCACCACGAGGCCCGCGTCGGCGGCGAGCCGGGGGAGGACCTGGTCGCGGAACGCCGGGTTGTTGAGCCGCTCGGGACTGACGAGCAGGACGTCGACGGCGCCGCGCGCGATGTCGGCGTGGACCTCGTCCCACTCCTGGACGTTGGTGGAGTTGAGGGTGACGGCCGTGATGCCGGCGCGGGAGGCCGCGGCGATCTGGTCGCGCATGAGGGCCAGCAGCGGGGAGACGATGACCGTGGGCCCGGCGCCGGAGCGGCGGCGCAGCGCGGTCGCCACGAAGTAGACCGCCGACTTGCCCCATCCGGTGCGCTGGACGACGAGCACCCGACGCGACCCCCCGACGAGCGCCTCGATCGCCCGCCACTGGTCGTCACGTAGGCGTGCGTCCTCGCGCCCGACGAGCGCGCGGAGGACACCTTCCGCCTGGTCGCGGAGCTCGGGATTCTCAGGTGCGTCCGGGGGACCGGGGTGGTCGAGAGGGCCGGGATGCTCGAGCTGGCTCGCGGATCCGGCCGGGTCGATCGAGGTCATGCGGCCACGCTACGTGCGCGGTGGGACACGGGCGCGCGTCGCTCGGGAGGGCTGTGGACGACGGTGCGCCGGGATGCAGGCCGGGCGCGGGCGAGGTGGGTCCGCGGCTGCGCACCGGGCGCCGGACCGATGGCCGGACGGGGGCGCGGCGGGATGTCCGACGTCGGACGCGTGGCTCGAGCGGATTCTCCGGAAGGGACCCGCGTCAGGCGGGCGCGCCGACGACGAGCTGGCCGGCGTCGAGGCTCGCGGGCCGCACGGCGACGACCGCGTCCATCGGGATCGGACCGTAGATGTGCGGGTAGACGGGGCCGGTGGGATCGGCGGGGTCCGGCTCGTCGCGGACGTCCAGGCCGCACGAGCGCAGCACGTGGGGGTCGAGCACGAGCACGACGAGCGGCTCGGGGTCGTCGGCGTACACCGATGCCGCCACGCCGGGGAGCTGCTCGGGGTAGGACCCGTGGATGAATCCGACCGACTCCAGCGTCGCGCCGCGCGTAGAGATCCGATACATCCCTGTCTCACGCGCGTCAGCGAGGTCCGCCGCGTACGCCAGGTGCCAGATGTGCTCCACGAGTGCCAGGCTAGCCGCGGGACGAGCGCCTTTTGAGGGGTCACGGCGGCTCTGATTCGTGAGACCGGACACCGCTAGCGGGCAAAGGATGTGCCACGTCTCGATCCGAGCGTGGTCGGCGCCACCCCATGTGGTCGGGGCCACCTCGCCAGGGCCGCCCGCCGCTGAGACCGCGTGCCACCGGGGCCCCGGAGTTCCTACCATCGGGTGGTGAGAACGAACCAGAGCACGACCTCCGGCGACGACGGGCAGCCGACCGCGGAGCCGACCCCCGAGCCAGCCGCGGAGCCGACCACGCCCGCCGCCCGGCTCCCGCTGCGCCCCGACCTCGCGGGCCTGAGCCCGTACGGCGCCCCCCGGATCGACGTGCCGGTGATCCTCAACGTCAACGAGAACCCGTTCGCGCCTGCCCCCGAGGTCGCCGAGGACATCGCCCGCGCCGTCCAGGCCGCCGCGACCGGCCTCAACCGCTACCCGGACCGCGACTTCCCCGAGCTGCGCGAGCAGCTGGCGGCCTATCTCGCCGTCGAGTCCGGCGTCGAGCTCGGTCCGGAGCAGATCTGGGCGGGCAACGGGTCGAACGAGGTCCTCCTCCACGTGCTCCAGGCCTACGGCGGCGCCGGCCGCACCATGCTGACGGCCACGCCGAGTTACTCGATGTACCCCGAGTACGCGCGCGACACCCAGACGGCCTTCGTCACCGTCGACCGCGCGGACGACTTCACGGTCGACCTCGACGCCACCCGCGCCGCGATGACCGAGCACCGCCCGGCGGTCCTCGTCCTCGCCAGCCCCAACAACCCCACCGGGACGGCGCTCGCCACCGAGGACCTCCTCGCGCTCCTCGAGCACGCGCGGACCACGGGCCCCGCGGACACGCCCACGGGCCCCGACGACGCCGACACCCCCACCGCGACCGTCGTCGTCATCGACGAGGCCTACGGCGAGTTCCGCCGCGAGGGCACGCCGTCGGCGCTCGAGCTGCTCGCGGACCACCCGCACCTCGCCGTCGCGCGCACGATGTCGAAGGCCTTCGGCATGGCGGGCCTGCGCCTGGGCTACCTCGCGGCGGCGCGCGAGCTCGTCGACCACCTGCGCGTCGTGCGCCTGCCGTACCACCTGTCCGCGATCACGCAGGCCGCGGCGCTCGCGGCCCTGTCCCACCGCGACTCCCTCATGGGCCAGGTGAAGCTGCTGCGCGACGAGCGCGACGCCCTCGTCGACCACCTGCGCGGCCGCGGGCTCGAGGTCGCCGACTCGGACGCGAACTTCGTCATGTTCGGCCGCTTCGAGGACCGGCACGCGGTGTGGGACTCTCTGGTGTCGAGGGGCGTCCTCATCCGCGAGGTCGGCCCGCAGGGGATGCTGCGCGTGTCGGTCGGCACGCCCGAGGAGAACGACCGCTTCCGGGCGGCGTTGGAAGAGGTGCTGTCATGAGCAGGACGGGACGCGTCGAGCGCACGACGTCCGAGTCGCAGGTGCTCGTCGAGCTCGATCTCGACGGCGAGGGGCGGACCGAGATCTCCACCTCGGTGCCGTTCTACGACCACATGCTCACCGCCCTGGGCAAGCACTCGGGCATGAACCTCACGGTGCGCGCCACGGGCGACATCGAGATCGACGTCCACCACACCGTCGAGGATGTGGCGATCAGCCTCGGCCAGGCGCTGCGCCAGGCCCTCGGCGACAAGGTGGGTCTCACGCGGTTCGCCGACGCCACCGTCCCGCTCGACGAGGCGCTCGCCCACGTCGTCGTCGACGTCTCGGGCCGGCCCTACTGCGTGCACACCGGTGAGTCCGAGGCGCAGGCCCTCCACCTCATCGGCGGCCACTTCACCGGTTCTCTCACGCGGCACGTGTTCGAGTCGATCGCCCACCACGCGGCGATCTGCCTGCACGTGCGCGTCCTCGCCGGCCGCGACCCGCACCACGTCGTGGAGGCCCAGTTCAAGGCCTTCGCCCGGGCGCTCCGCGAGGCGGTGACGATCGACCCGCGCGTCACGGGCGTCCCGTCGACCAAGGGCGCGCTGTGAGCGTGCCCGCCACGCCCGACCGGCTCGCGATCGTGCTCACGCCGTTCGCGCGCCCCGACGTCGTCGCCGCCGCCTGCAAGCAGCTCGGCATGACGGACGCCGTGGCCGTGCCCTCGCGCTCCGGGGTCGTCGTCACGCGCCCGCTGCCGGCCAAGGCCGAGCACACGGACTGGGACATCGCCGAGCTGTTCGGCGAGGCCCCCTCCGCTCCCGCCGGGCCGGGAACGTCCATGCCCGACGACGACGCCGCCGCGCCCGGTGCGGACCCGCTCGGCGGCGCGGACGCTCGTCGTGACGCTCCCGCCGGGCGGAACCCGCTGGCCGGAACGGCGCGCGACGCGAGGAGTGCGGGCGGCGCCGCGGACGTCAGCGCCGCGGACGCCGGCGCCGCGGACGCCGGCGCTGCGGACCCGAGCAACGACACGGGCGCCGACCGGGGAAGTGTCGACCCGGGCGACGACCAGAGCGGTGGCACCGCCGAGCTCACCGCCGCCGACGCCGCCGAGGTCGCGCTCCCCGAGCCGAGCGAGAACGCCGGCGAGGAGCTCGCGACGGCGATGTCGACGATCACGCGCCGCGGCGTCGTCCTCGTCCTGGCCGACCTCGGCGTCGACACCGGACTCGAGAGCGGTCTCGCCGGGCACCTCGTCGCGCGCGAGTGGACCGCCGGCGAGCCGGGCAAGGAGGTCCCGCCGGGCCTGCTGCTCGCCAACGCCGACGACGTGGTCGAGGACATCGTGCTCGGCCGCCGCGCGCCCGACGAGATCAAGGGTGCGGTCCGCGCGATCGACGTCACCGGCCGCGGCCCCAAGCGCCGCCTGTTCGGACGGGGCGACTGAGTGGGGACCACCGGCAACCCGACGCCCGGCGACAGGACGGGTAGCGACGAGTTGCGCACCGACCCTGCGAGCACGGACGGGGCGAGGACAGACTCGGCGCGCACCGACGAGGCGGGCACCGACTCGGCGCGCACGGACGCGCCGCACACCGACGTGCCGCGCACCGACCCTGCGAGCACCGACTCGGTGCGCGCCGGCTCGCTGCCCGCCGACGCGACACGCCGCCCGAGCGTCGTCGTCCTCGACTACGGCTCCGGGAACGTGCGCTCCGCCGTGCGCGCGCTCGAGCGCGCCGGCGCGGACGTCACCCTCACCGCCGAGCCCGCCCTGGTCGAGGCGGCGGACGGCGTCGTCGTCCCCGGCGTCGGTGCGTTCGCCGCGGTCATGGAGCAGCTCCGCGCCGTCGACGCGCCGCGGCTCATCGACCGCCGCCTCGCGGGCGGGCGCCCGGTCCTCGGCATCTGCGTCGGGCTCCAGGTCCTGTTCGACTCGGGCACCGAGCACGGCGTCCGCGCCGACGGCCTGGGCCAGTGGCCCGGCGAGGTCACCCGCCTGCCCGCCGAGGTCGTGCCGCACATGGGCTGGGCGACCGTCACGCCGCCCGCCGGCAGCCGCCTGTTCGCCGGCGTCGAGCACGAGCGCTTCTACTTCGTCCACTCCTACGGGGTGCTGACCGATCCGGCCGCCGAGTTCACCGACGGCCGCACCACCCCGCCCCAGGTCACCTGGTCCGAGCACGGCGCCCCCTTCGTGGCCGCCGTCGAGAACGGGCCGCTCACCGCCACCCAGTTCCACCCCGAGAAGTCCGGCGACGCCGGCGCGCACCTCCTGCGCACCTGGGTGGCCGATCTCGGAGGATCCGCATGACCGCGCCCGACCCGACTGCCGCCGCCGCAGCCCACGACGCTCCGACCGCTGCTGCCCCCGGGGATGCCTCGGTCCCAGCCGCCGCAGCCCCCACCGCCGCCGCAGCCCCCACCGCCGCCGCCAGCGGTGGCGACGCACCCCCGCTCGTCCTGCTGCCCGCCGTCGACGTCGTCGACGGCCGCGCCGTCCGCCTCGTCCAGGGCGAGGCCGGCTCGGAGACCGAGTACGGCGAGCCCGCCGAGGTCGCCGCCCGCTTCGCCGCCGACGGCGCCACGTGGATCCACCTCGTCGACCTCGACGCCGCCTTCGGCCGCGGCTCCAACCACGAGCTGCTCGCCCGCATCGCCGGCGAGCTCGGCATCTCGGTCGAGCTCTCGGGCGGCATCCGCGACGACGCCTCGCTCGCCCGCGCCCTCGACGCGGGCGCGACCCGCGTCAACCTCGGCACCGCCGCGCTCGAGCAGCCGGAGTGGACGAGCAGGGTGATTGCGGAGCACGGGGACCGGATCGCCGTCGGGCTCGACGTCCGTGGCACCACGCTCGCCGCGCGCGGCTGGACCGAGGACGGCGGCGACCTGTGGGACGTTTTGGCCCGCCTCGAGGCCGACGGCTGCGCGCGCTACGTGCTCACCGACGTGACGAAGGACGGCACCCTGCAGGGCCCCAACCTCGAGCTGCTCGCCGAGGTCGCCGCGCGGACGTCCGCGCCCGTCGTCGCCTCCGGCGGGATCTCGAGCCTCGCCGACCTCGCCGCCCTGCGCGAGCTCGTCCCGGCCGGGATCGAGGGGGCGATCGTCGGCAAGGCCCTGTACGCCGGCGCGTTCACGCTGCCCGAGGCGCTCGACGTGGCGGGACGCGCATGAGCGAGCTCGTCCCCGGCTCCGGCCGCCGGCCCTCCGAGCTCTCCGACTCCGCCGGCCAGCCGTGGGCCGGGCGGATGCTCAAGGCCAACCCGTTCGCCGGCGACGACGGCTCGGTCACCGAGTCGATGGCCGCCGCCCTCGCGCAGACGGACCCGGCGCGGCGCCTGCTCGACGTCGTCGCCGAGCTGCGCACCGGCCGCGTCCTCGTGCCCGTCGTCGCACACTCGCACCCCGGCACCGAGGACGGAGAGGTCGCGCGGCACGAGAAGCAGATCTCCGGCGACGCCCAGGCCGACGCCGTGGCCTCCGCCGCCTCCGTCACCGTGGCCACGCCGGACGGGCGAGCCGCCCTGCCGGCCTTCTCGAGCTACGACGCCATGCGGGCCTGGGACCCGAGCGCCCGGCCGGTGCCGGTCGAGGGCACGCGCGCCGCCGCGTCGGCCACGCAGACCGAGGACCAGATCCTCGTCGTCGACCCCGGCTCGGAGCGGCCGGTGCTCGTGGGCCGGCCGGCGGTCGGAGCCGTCGCGGCGGGGGAGGAGTGGGTGCCGCCGTGGGAGGACGAGGACCTCCCGACGGCGGTGACCTCCGCCCTGCGCGGGTCGTCGAACATCCTCGGGGTCCGGCTCGAGGCCGGCGTGCGCGCCGAGCTGCGGGTGGTCCTCGCGGTGCGGCCGGGGTTCGACCGGGCGGGCCTCGAGGCCGAGCTCGCGCGCGTCTCGGAGCGCCTCGGCGAGCTCGAGGAGCTGCGCCACCGGGTCGACTCCCTCGAGCTGTACCCGGCGCTCGTCGCGGACGATCAGACCGGCTGACAAGGGCGCGGTTCGTCGTCGTCGGGCATGTGTCCCCGCCGAGACGCACGGCACGTGCGTGACCTCTGGGAGCCGACGCCGCCGCCTGGTAACATGGATGGCTGACCGGCCGGTCGCGTCCGCGTGACCGGCGAGCAAGCGGAGAGATCCCACCTTGGCGCCCCTGGGGCACCGGGTATCTGGTCGGGCGAGGCGGACCGTCTCGTCCATGTGCGCTCCGGCGTACGCCCAGGCCTCCGCGCTCTTGCGTCGGAGGCCTTTGTCATGGCTCCCGGCGGTCGGTCGGCGATATTCCCGACGGAGCAAGGAGCTCAGCATCAGCGAGACCCGTATCAACGACCGTATCCGCGTCCCCGAGGTTCGACTCGTGGGCCCTGGCGGAGAGCAGGTCGGCGTCGTCCGCGTGGAGGACGCCCTTCGGCTTGCCCAGGAGGCGGACCTCGACCTCGTCGAGGTGGCCCCCGACGCGCGACCGCCGGTCGCGAAGCTCATGGACTACGGCAAGTTCAAGTACGAGTCGGACGTGAAGGCCCGTGACGCCCGCCGCAAGCAGGCGAACACGATGCTCAAGGAGATCCGCTTCCGCCTGAAGATCGACGCGCACGACTACGAGACCAAGAAGGGTCACGTCGTGCGGTTCCTCGAGGGCGGCGACAAGGTCAAGGTCATGATCATGTTCCGCGGCCGCGAGCAGTCGCGCCCGGAGATGGGTATCCGTCTGCTGCAGCGCCTCGCGGACGACGTCGCGGACCTGGGGTCCGTCGAGTCCGCGCCGCGCCAGGACGGCCGCAACATGACCATGGTCATCGGGCCGTACAAGAAGAAGTCCGAGGCGCACACCGAGCAGCTGAAGAAGCGTGCCGCCGAGAAGGAGGCCCGCAAGGCGTCCTCCGAGGAGCACAAGGACGAGAAGAAGCAGGCCGACGCCGCGAAGCCCGCGGCCCAGGCGCCCGTCGCCGCGCCCGACGCGCCCGTCATCGAGGCGCCCGTCTTCGCCAAGGCGCCGCCGTCGGAGCGCACGTCCGCCCCGGCGCGCCCCGCGTCCTCCGGCGCCCCGCGCACGTCGGGCTCGTCGTCGGGCCCCTCGCGTCCGTCCTCGGGGTCGTCGCGGCCCGCGAGCTCTGGTCGTCCGGCGTCGTCCGGCCCGTCGCGTCCCGCGTCCTCGGGTGCGTCGCGTCCGTCGAGCTCGGGTGCGCCGCGTCCGGCGTCGTCCGGGTCCGCCCGTCCGGCGTCGTCCGGCTCGGGGGCCCCGCGGCCCGCGTCGTCGGGGAGCGGTTCGCCGCGTCCGTCGGGCTCGGGTGCGCCGCGTCCGGCGTCGTCGGGCTCCGGTTCGCCCCGGCCGTCGGGCTCGGGCTCCGGCTCCGGCTCGTCCGCGGGGTCGGCGCGTCCGGCCGCCTCGGGCACGCCGTCGCCGGCGCGGTCGACCACATCCTCCGGCGGCGCCACGCCGTCGGCACCCAAGCCTGCAGCCACGCCGGCCACCGCCGCCAAGCCGGCTGCTGCACCGAAGCCGGGAGCGCCGAAGCCGTCGGCGACGCCCCGGCCCGCCGCCCCCAAGCCGGGAGCCCCCAAGGCCTCGGCCTAGCGGCCAGCAAGGAACGTCCGACGGCCGACAGGTCACGAACGCAGACGTCGCGCGAGGGCGCGACCGAGAGGGAAGCATGCCGAAGAACAAGACGCACTCCGGTGCCAAGAAGCGGTTCCGGGTCACCGGCTCCGGGAAGATCATGCACGAGCGCACGCGCAAGGTGCACAAGTTCGCCGAGCGGTCGCGCCGGCAGGTCCGTCGTCTGTCCAACGACGGCGAGATCACCGGCGGCGACGCCAAGAACGTCAAGAAGATGCTCGGCCTGTAAGGCCTGAGCAGAGGTTGAGGAGCACCTGACATGGCACGTGTGAAGAGGGCGGTCAACGCCCACAAGAAGCGCCGTTCGACGCTCGAGAAGGCGTCGGGCTACCGCGGGCAGCGCTCGCGTCTCTACCGCAAGGCGAAGGAGCAGGTCCTCCACTCGGAGACCTACGCCTTCCGCGACCGCAAGGCTCGCAAGGGCGACTTCCGTCGTCTGTGGATCCAGCGCATCAACGCCGCGGTCCGCGCCGACGGCCTGACCTACAACCGGTTCATCCAGGGCCTCAAGGCCGCCGAGGTCGAGGTCGACCGCCGCATGCTCGCCGAGCTCGCGGTCTCCGACCCGGCCGCCTTCTCGGCCCTCGTCGAGGTGGCGAAGAAGGCCCTGCCGACCGACGTCAACGCGCCGGCGGCCTGACCTGGCCCCGGACCGTGCGGGTCGCTCCGAGCGCCCGGACGCACCGCTGACCAACCCCCGCTCCGAGCGGGTGCGGAGGGTGGCGGCGCTGTCCGGGCGCTCGGCGCGTTCCAGGCACGGCCAGTTCCTCGTCGAGGGACCGCAGGCCGTGCGCGAGCTCATGCGCTTCGCGCCCGAGCGGGTCCGGGACGTCTACGTCGCCGAGGACGCCGCGCTTCAGCATCACGACGTCGTCGAGGCCGCGCTCGAGGCCGGGGTCTACCTGCACGAGGCGACCGCCGAGGTCGTGCGCGCGATGAGCCCGGACGCGCAGGGCGTGCTCGCGGTGGCGAACATCGAGCGCACCGGGCGTCGTGCCGGTGCCGGGGCGGCCGCCGGGGCTGCCCGCCGGGGCGGTGGAGACTCCGGTCACGAGGCCTCCTCGGTCGGGAGTGCCGGTCACGACGACACCCCCTCCCCGACGCCGGACCTCGCCTCCGTGGTCGCGTCCGGTCCGAGATTGGTCGCCCTTCTCGTCGCCGCCGGCGACCCCGGAAACGCCGGGACGGTCATCCGCTCCGCCGACGCCGCAGGGGCCGACGCCGTGCTCATGGGCACGGGCAGCGTCGAGGTCACCAATCCCAAGGTCGTCCGCGCGACGGCCGGCTCGCTGTTCCACCTGCCCGTCGTCGGCGGGGTGGAGGTCGAGGCCGCCGTGTCCGAGCTGCGCGCCGCGGGGATGCAGGTCCTCGCCGCCGACGGCGCCGGCGACTGGGATCTCGACGAGCTCGCCGACCGCGCGCTGGCCCAGGCGCACGGGCTGCAGCTCTCGGTCGAGGGCGAGCTCGCAGCGACCGACCTGCTCGCCCCTGACCTGGCAGCACCGACCGTCTGGCTCGTCGGCAACGAGGCGCACGGTCTGACGGCGGCTCAGCGTTCGCTCGCGGACGCGGTCGTGCGCGTGCCCGTCCACGGCGCCGCCGAGTCGCTCAATCTCGCCACCGCCGCCGCGCTGTGCCTCTACGCCAGCGCCCGGGCCCAGCGCCGCGAGGTCTGAGGGCGCGGGGTCTAAGAGGGCACGTGGTATGCGGGCACGGGGTCTGACGGCACGGGGTCTAAGAGGGCACGTGGTCTGAGGACACGGGGTCTAAGAGGGCACGTGGTCTGAGCCGGCAGGTCATACGAGCGGGGGCGTGACTCCGACGTCGTAGACGAGATGCCGGCCCGGGCGCGTCCGACATGTGTGCGTCCGACGTGTGTGCGTCCGGTCCTTGCATGCACGGCCCGTGCGGGGCTGGTCGGTGTGCGTCGCCCCCTCGGGTGCGCCGACGTCGTCGAACTCGCCCGTGGCGTCAGGGCGTGGGACTCCGCCCAGGGTGCGGTCACCCGCGTCCACCGCGTCCAGCTCGACCCGGACCCCCTCGGTCGGTCGGTGCTCGGCGCGCCGCCCGCCCGGCATGAGGTGAGTGACCTCGACCCCGCGCACGAGCACGAGGTGGTCGGCGAGCAGACGGCGATGGCAGCGCCACCAGACGGACTCGCTGCACATGACGGCGACAGTGGCCTCGTCGGCGATCGTGAGGAGCTCGTCGACGACGTCGAGGAACTCCGGAGTCTCCATGTGGTCCGCGTAGGCGCGGAACGACTCGTGCCGCAGCGCCACGTGCCGGCTGCCCGGCACCGGGCGTCGCCGCCCGCCAAGAGGCTTCGCCCACCGGTACTCGATCCCGCCGTTCGGCACCCATCGCTCCATCTCGCCCTGACCGAACTGCGGGTTGCGACGGCTACCGGGAAACGAGCGTATGTCGATGAGGCGTGCGACGCCGGCGCCGTTCAACAGCTCGAGCAGCTCCTCGGCCTCCTGGCGGCCGTGCCCGACGGTCAGCACCGTGGTCATCCTGTCAGCGTAGGCACGGTGGTGGTGCGGGCGCCCGTCGAGTCAGGCGCCCCGCTCCCGTTCGACGGTGTGGCGGAACCCGATCCGGCGCCGCATGCGCGCGCCCCCGGCATCGCCCGGTCGACGACGGCGTGCAGCTCGTCGAAGGACATCGTCGGGTCCTTCACCAGGTGCTCGGGCGACGATGCCTCGCGACGTGCCGACGCGCGCCGCGAGCTCCACGACGAGGCACCCCCGGCCGCACCCGACGCCGAGTGCCCGCGCGGGGGTGCGGGGGATGCGGCGCACGATCCACGGGTGGAAGTGGTCGTTGTGGCTCCGCGGGTGGCGATCGTTGAAGGTGACGAGGCAGCTTCTGACGCGTCGCAGCGCGGGGGCAGTCAAGCGCCCGACGTCGAGCAGTCGACCCGGGCTCATCGCTGCCGCGCCACGCGTGCCTCGTCCCACACGGGCTCGGAGGTCTCCCGCACCGTGCCGTCCGATCCGAGCACGAGGAACCGGTCGAAGCTCCGGGCGAACCACCGGTCGTGGGTGACCGCCACGACGGTGCCCTCGAACGCGGCGAGCGCCTCCTGCAGCGCCTCGGCGGAGTGGAGGTCGAGGTTGTCGGTCGGCTCGTCGAGCAGGAGGAGCGTTGCGCCGGACAGCTCGAGCAGGAGGATCTGGAAGCGCGCCTGCTGTCCGCCGGACAACGAGTCGAAGGTCTGCTCGGCCGACCTGGCGAGGCCGTATCGGTCGAGTGCGCGGGCGGCGAGGTCTCGCGGGCGCCCGACCCGGTGCTCGTCGCCACGGTGGAGGATCTCAACGAGTGTGCGGCCGTGCAGTGCCGGCTGCTCGTGCGTCTGGGCGAACCAGCCCGGTCGGACACGCGAGCCCAGCCGTGCGACGCCCGTGTGGGGGACCGACGGCACCACGGTGTCCCCGACGGGTAGGTGCTCCTTCTCCGGGGTGGTCCCGCCGCCGGCGAGGAGGCGGAGCAGGTGCGACTTCCCCGACCCGTTCGAACCGAGGACGGCCACGCGCTCCCCGAACCAGATCTCGGCGTCGAAGGGGTCCATCAGTCGGCGACCGCCGGTGGCGTCTCCGGGATCGAGCAAGGTGAGGCCCTCGGCGACGATCGCGCGCTTGGCCGTGCGCCCGCCGACGAGTCGCATCCGCACGTCCTGCTCGATCGAGACCTTCTCCGGTGGGCCGGCCTTCTCGAACCGCTCGAGGCGCGTGACGGCGGCCGAGTAACGGGACGACATGTCCGAGTTGTATGCCGCCTTCTGCTTGTACATCTGGACGAGTCGCTTGAGCTTGAGCCGTTCCTCCTCCCACCGCTTGAGCTGCTCGGCGAGGTCGGCGTTCCGTGCCTCACGCGCGTCGTGCCAGGTGGCGAACGACGCCGGGTGTGTCCACGCGACCGCCCCGGCGGCGCCCGGCTCCAGCGTGACGACGGCGGTGGTGGTCGCCGAGAGCAGCTCACGGTCGTGGCTGACGAGGAGGACCGACTTCGACGACGCGCGCAGGCGCTCCTCGAGCCAGATCTTGGCGGGGACGTCGAGGAAGTTGTCCGGCTCGTCGAGGACGAGGATGTCGGCCGGGCCGGCCAGCATCGCCTCGAGGACCAGTCGCTTCTGCTCGCCGCCGGAGAGGGTCGAGGCGTCACGCCAGCGGGCGCGCTCGAACGGGAGCCCGAGGGCGTCGGTGCACACGGCGTCCCAGACGGTGGTCTCGAACTCGTAGCCGCCGGCGTCGCCCCAGTCGGACAGTGCCTGGGCATACGCCATCTGGGCGGGTTCGTCGTCGACCTCCATGACGGCGAGCTCGGCGGCATCAAGTGCCTCGGAGGCCTGTCGGATCCGTTCCGGTGCCACGCCGAGCAGCAGGTCCCGGACGGTCGCCTCCCCGCCGGTCCGGCCGACGAGCTGGCTCATGTGCGCGATGGCTCCCTGCCGCGTGATCGCGCCGTCCTGCATGTCGAGGTCGCCGGTGATGAGTCGGACGAGGGTGGTCTTGCCGGTGCCGTTCGGCCCGACGAGAGCGACCCGCGCACCGTCCCCGACGCCGAAGCTCACCTCGTCGAGCAGCGGCCGCCCGTCCGGGAGCGCGTACGTGATGCCGGAGACGTCCAGGTGGGCCATGCGTCGATCATCGGCCAGGCTGCTCGGTCGGCGCGAGGGGATTGCCGGTGCCGCCGCTGGCACGGCTGCCGTAGTCGTTCTCACGCTCGCCGGCGTCGCTGAACCCGCTCGCGAGGCTCGAGACGGTCCTCTGCGCCTTGAGCAGTCGACCGTTGCGGTCGTAGAAGCGCCACTCGCCGTCGTCGCGCACGATGGAGACGGTGTTCGCATGCACCCAGTCATGGTGGTGCCAGCACAGGAGGATTCCGTGCTCGACGCTCGTGGGGCCGTTGTCCCGGGCCCATTGGAGCGAGTGGTGGATCTCCCCGAAGCCCGGTGGTTCGTCGCAGCCCGGGAACTGACAATGTCGGTCGCGGGCATGGATGGCCCGCACCATGTGGGCGGGGAAGATCCGTTGTTCCCGGCCGACGTCGAGCACCGTCGAGTCGGGCCCGAAGATCACCCGGGACAGCGAGCTCTCGCAGGTGAGCCGGGACAGCAGCGCCGGCGGGATCGGGGTGCCGTCCTCGAGCGTGGCCGGAGCGACCCCGGCCATCGCACGGGGGTCGATCGCGGTCGAGATCACGTGGGCGTCGCCCGGGCTCCAGGCCTGCAGCCACTCCCGGGCGTCATCGGAGAGCTCGAACAGCGGCTCGTCGGTACCTGCCTCGCGCGGGCCTCCGAGCCGACGCAGCGCTGCGAGATCGGAGTGGGGCGGGAAGAACGCGCTCGATCCGACGTCCGGACCGTCGATCGGCCTGTCGTCCGCAGATGCCTCGTCGACCGGTGGCACCACCGAGCCGGTCGCTGCCGCGAGAGCACGCAGCGTCTCGATCTCGACGGTGACGGTCACGTGCGGCCGGACCCGGGCGTGGGCGCCCTGCAGCCCGACGTCGAGGGACTGGTGCGCGAGGGAGACGAGGGCGGCGGCCCGGCGCTGTGCCGGCGTGCGGGTGTCCTCGGCACTCTTCGTCCCCATGTGGGCGTCCAGTGCCTCGTGGACGACGCGGCCCGACAGCTCGTCGAGCCACCCGGCAACGTGGTAGCCGTCGAGGGTGGGAGCGATCGTCAGCTCCTCCTTGGTCTCCGCCTCGCGCCACGCCTCGTCGGCTGCCTCGGGGTCGGCCATCATGGCCCACGTCCGCACGACCTTGCTGAACTCGTCGGCGGTCATCAACTGCGCCTGCGCGACGAGGAACTCCTCGCCGAGCTCCTCGTCCAGGAGCTGCTTCTTGAGGTTCGAGGTCCGCAGGGCCTCGCGGACGAGGATGTTGACGTGCTCGATGCCGATGAGGCCCTTGCCGAGCGCCGTATGGGTGTGCGGCAGGTGCTCACGCAGCGCTCGCGAACGAGTGACCTGTCTCCCGGCGGCACCCGACGTCGTTCCCGTGGTGTGCCGTACGAAGGCCTTGAAGGTGCGCCATCCCTCGATCGCCCACAGTCCGTTCGCCTCGGCCGCGGTGAGGACGCCGGCCTTGGCGGAGGCGATCTGGCGCTCCGCCATCTCGATCAGCCGGTGAGCCTCGTGCACGGTCGATCCGGTCTGCGCATGCCAGTTCGTCTCGACGGCTCGGTCGAACTCCGCGACGACCGCCCGCAGCGACTCGACCGGGTCCCGGTACTCGGCGTCGTCGCCCGAGCCGTTCGCACCCTTCGGACCAGCCGATTCGCTCGCACTGTCCGCCCCGGGCCACCAGAAGTGGGGTTCAGCGGAGTCGACCATCTCGTCGTAGCAGGGGAAGTGCGGGTGCAGCTCCGCGTACTCGTGCTCGCCGTCCAGGCCAAGCTCAGAGGTGAACCACTCGTCGAGGTCGACATCGCTGAGAGGCTGCGCCTCGAGGTTGTCCGCGGACATCGGGTCCTCGGCCGCCCAGTCCCGGGACGGCTGGCGCTCCCACCAGTCGTCGAGATTGGCCATGAGGGTACGGGCATCGAATTCCCGTGCACCGAGTGCAGAGAGCACCATCGCAGTCACCTCCTCGACCTGATGAGACCACTCTACTCGAACAGGTGTTCGAGTGCAAGGGGTGTGAGCCGGCAATCCGTTCGACGGCAGTTGAGTGCGGAGAGCCCACGCGGGTCGCGCGAGTGGATCGGGAGGAGAGCCCGCGTGGGCGCGTGGGTGGATCGTGAGGAGGGCCCGCGTGGGCGCGTGGGTGGTTCGGGAAGGCGTCCGCGCGGGCTGTGCGGGGGAGGTGGAAGGCAACCGCTCGGGGCGCGCGGGTGGGCCCCGGAGTGCCTCCGCGCTGGTCGTGCGGGTGGGCCGCGGCACCGCGACCTCAGCGGTCGGCGTTGAAGTTCCTGCTGTACGTATCCCGGATCGACTCCCAGCCGTAGCCGAGGGCGTCCGCACCGACGACGCGATCGACGTCGTGCCCCGAAAGAAGTGCGGAGAGCGTGCTGAGGCAGATCGCCCAGCCGGCCGCCATCATCGCGGCCTCCTGCGGGTCGGCGACAGACTGCCGGAGCTCGATGTTCGACTCCGTGTCCGTGATGTGCCGGACCCACCAACGCACCGTCGACGGGCCCCAGCGCAGCTCGATCAGCCTGCGGCTCGGATCGACCACGAGGACCTCGGCGTCGACGGGATCGTCGCCCGGGTTCTCGCGCACGGTTGCGGGGCCCGGAAAGTCGAGCACGCGGTCGGGCACCATCGGCGACCAGCGTGCGAGCAGCGCGGGCTCGACGAACCAGCGCCAGGCCTCGTCGGCGCCGCCGTCGACGTCCCAGCCCGTGTCGAGCCACCGGGTCCCGGACGGGTCCTGCGTGAGTGAGGCGTAGAACTCGTAGCGGTTGAGCTGGTCGACGACAGCGCGCTGGAGGGCTCCGCCGTCGGTCGTGCCGTCAGCCATGCACGTATCCCTCGAGGTGGTCGCGTTCGGCCTGAAGCTCGTCGAGGCGGTTCTTGACGACGTCCCCGATGGACACGATGGCCACCATCTTCTCCTCGTCGACGACGGGCAGGTGTCGCACGCGGTGCTCCGTCATCGTCCGGGCGAGGGATTCGAGCTCGTCCTTGGGTCCGCATGTGACGACCTCGCGGACCATGATGTCGCTGACGAGCCGCGAGGTGGCGCCGTCCTCCCGGACCAGGGGCAGGAGGTCGCGCTCGGCGACGATCCCGTCGACGTGGCCGTCGGAGTCCGAGACGACGACCGCGCCGATGCGGTGCTGCTCGAGCAGGTCGAGGAGCTCCCCGACGGTGGCGTCGGAGCGGATGGTGACGACCTCGTGTCCCTTGCGGCGGACCACCTCGTCGATACGCATGTCGCGATGCTAGTCCTCGATATGGCGTGGGTCACGGGTGAGCTTGTTGGGGCGTGCTGAGGGGGCGTCGTCGGGGTTGTGGTTGGGCGCCGTGTTCGTGGTCGAGAGTGCGGTTCAGTGCGCCGTCATCCGTCGGGGTTGTGGTTCGTCGTCGTCGAGAGTGCTGCTGGGTGGGTGAGTCAGCAGTGGTTGTGGATGGCGCATTCGGGGACGAGGCGGACTTCTCGGGTGCGGACCTCGAAGGGGTCGGTGCGGGTGGTGATGGGGATGGTGCCGGGGATGGGTTGCCAGTCGGTCTCGCCCTGGACGAGGAACTCGGCGGTCCATTCGGTGGTGAGGGTGACGTGGATGGCGTCGTAGCCCTGGGTGTAGGGGTGGGAGATGGTGTGGTTCGGGTAGGGGGCGCCGGGGCCGGTGGTGGTGAAGGGTTCGGTGCCGTCGTTGGGGTCCCAGGTGTGTTCTGTGGGGGTGAAGCGGACGAAGACCTGGGTGCCGAGGATCTCGGTGGTGGCGATGTGTTCGCGGGCGGTGGTCCAGAGCAGGACGGGCATCTGGGCGAGCTGCCACCGGCCGTCCATCATCGCTTCGCCGGGTTCGACCAGCAGGTCGACGGCTTCCTGGTAGCTGACGGTGATGACGACGGGTGCTGCGGCCTGGACCGGCGGTGGGGGAGCCCCGGGAGTAGCTGGCGTGGCGGTGGGCGTGGTGGGTTGGGGTCTGCCGCGGTTGCAGAAGAGGTTGTCGTCGAGAATGATCTCGGCGGCGCCTTGTCGGCGGTATTCCGAGGTGCAGTCCAGGCGGGGGCCGTGGATGAGTGCGCGCCAGGTGCCGGTGTTGGCCCCGGCGTCGATACCGAGAATGGGGTTGTCGGCCCGTGTGCCTGTCGGGGTAGGCGCGGGCCGGTGATCGTCGATGAGTGGGTTGGCGTTCGGATCTATATCGGTGCACGTGCCAGTGCCCGTGATGTTTGACCCGACTTCGGTGTTGCCAACGTCCACTCTGGCGTTGGAGGAACTGCCTGCGCCGACTCCTGCGCAGGGGTTGGCGAATGCGTGGTGAGGAACAGCAAATGGCACCAGGCTCAGTATCGCGATGGCGATGATCGCCCTAGTGATTCCAGATCTCATTGGTTTGCTTCCTCATCGCCATACCAGGTGCTGAGGCCGGAAACGGTCCACCGGTTACCGTCCCACGATGTGTCCACGAAGTAGGTCACGGATTGTGCTGCGAACTCGCCGATGAGTTCGCCATGATGGTCGGCCTCGGTTCCCGCTTCATGGAGCCCTTGGACTGCCACACTCCAGGTTGATGGATCGGTTTCAGATTGGCCCGCAAGTGAGTCGTACAGAACAAACGACTCGCTATCGATGTAGATGCCTTCCCGGACATTCGTGCGAATCTGGTCAGTGGCATCACGGCAGGTGCCGCAATCTGGAGATGCAATCTCCTCGAGCTCAGCGACATTGCCGGTGACGGACGCGTAGTCGAGTAGTTCAACCACGTACTCCGCCGTCGCGACTGCCCCTGCTTCGCCGTCTTCACTCATCTCGGGCGGCTGCTCGGGAGCGGGCCGGCCGCGCCGCTCGAGCTCCCACTCGGTGAAGTCGATGTCGTCGGTCGAGACCTCCGACGGCGACTCCTCGCCACCGCTCGGCGCCTCGGTCGGGGACTCGCCGCCGTTCGACCCGCCGTCCGACCCGGTCTCCGACCCGCCCTCGGAGCCCGTCTCGGACGTCCCGCTCTCCGACGTCGGCTCGCTCGTGGGCCCGTCACCACCTGTCCCGGGCCCGGTGCTGCTCTCGTCGTCGTCCCCGTCGCCGCACGCGGCGAGCCCGAGTGCTGCGATGAGCACCCCCGTCGACCACGCCGCTGCGCGACGCCCCCCTGATCGCGTCATGTCCGAGACGCTAGCGGGTCAACGCCCCACACCCACCTGACTTCACGAAATCTGTGGATAGATGGACAGCACGGCGCAATGTGGACTCGCGTGAGCGGCCGATCGGCGAGTGGGCATGGACTGCTGGGCCCGGAGGGGGCCCGGACCGCGGGGCCCGGAGGGGGCATGGACTGCCGGGCCCGTACGCTCGCCCCATGACCGACGAGCACGCGGAGACCACGCCCGGCACCCCCAACACCCGCGACGCCGACCACCCCACCACCCCCGCGATCGAGGCCGTCCGCGCCTCAGGCATCGCGCACGAGGTCACGCGTCACGGCCGGGTCTCGTCGCTCGAGGAGGCGGCGGCCGCGCGCGGCGTCGAGCCCCGCGACCTCGTGAAGTCGATGGTCGTCCGCATCGACGACGAGCACTACGTCTTCGCCCTCGTCCCCGGCGACCGCCAGATCTCGTGGCCCAAGCTCCGCGCGCTCCTCGGCGTCTCCCGCCTCTCCATGCCCGACGCCGACCGCGCCCGCGAGGTCACCGGCTACGAGCGCGGCACCATCACGCCCTTCGGCTCGACCACCGCCTGGCCCGTCTACGTCGACGAGTCCGTCGCCGGCCGCCGGATCTCGATCGGCGGGGGAGCGCCCGGGGTCGGGATCACTGCGCAGGCCGACGACGTCGTCTCCGCCGTGGGCGCCACCCTCGCCGACATCTCGGAGTAGCGGTGGCGCCGGGGTGCCACACGATCACCCCGCACGACGACGAACGGCGGACGCGACGAGGGGCCGGCAGTCTCCCTGCCGGCCCCTCGTCCTGCTGTCACCCGCGCGACGGCGCGACCGCACGTGACCCCGCGCCGCCACGACCGCACGTGACACCGCGCGGCCACGCCACCGCGTCGTTCGTCGTCGTGCGCGGTTCTTCCGCCCCGCCACGTCCCGCCGGCACCTTCCGGCAATGGCCTACTTCCCGGGAGCCGCCTTGACCTCGGGCTTCCCGCCGGACACGTGCGTGCGGGGGAAGCGGGCCTCGGGCGGCGCGTCGCCGACGATGATGTTGTGCCCGCCGCGCCACGTGAGGTAGCGCGAGCCGAGGTTGACCATCGTGGCCACGCGGTTGCGCTGGCCGAGCAGCGAGATGAGGTGCACGCCCGTCCAGATCGTCCACGCGGGGAACCCGGTGAGGTTGGGCAGGCCGCGTACCTCGGCGACCGCGGAGCTGCGGCCGATCGTCGCGAGGATCCCCTGGTCGTCGTACTGGAAGGGCAGCGCCCGGCGCGCGGGACGGTGGTCGCGCGCGGCACCGGTCTCCTCGGCGATGACGGCGCCCACGTACTCGCCGCCCTGGATCGCGGGCTGCGCGAGCTGGGGGAGGCCGGCCGGGCTCACGGCGGCGTCGCCCACGGCGTAGATGTCCTCGACGCCGACGACCTTGAGGTACTCGTCCGTCTCGAACCGGCCGCCCTTGCCCTGCGGCAGGCCCCAGTCGCCGACCTGCTTGTAGGCCGTCACACCGCCCGCCCAGATGACGACCATCGCCGGCAGGAAGGTGCCGTCGGCGAGCTCGACGCCGTCCGACCGCACCTCCTTGACGCCGCTGCCGAGCCGCAGGTCCACGCCGCGCTCGCGCAGGGCCTCCGCGGTGTACCGCTGGCTGTGCTCGGAGAACGGCATGAGCAGGTTCGGCGCCATGTCGACCAGCGTCACGTGCATCCGCGACTTGTCGATGTCCGGGTAGGCGATGGGGAAGTCCTTGTTGCGCAGCTCCGCGAGCGCGCCGGCCGTCTCGACGCCGGTCGCGCCACCTCCGACGACGACGACGCGCACGTCGCCCGGGTCCGGGTGCTGAGCGGCGGCCTCGAGGCGCGCGAAGAGGGTGTCACGCAGGCGGATCGCCTGGCTGCGCGTGTAGAGGGGGTAGGCGAGCTCGTCGGCGCCGGGCGTGCCGAAGAAGTTCGCGGTCACGCCGACGGCGAGGACCAGCCGGTCGTAGCGCATCCGCCGACCGTCGGCGAGCTGCACGCGGTGCGCGTCGGCGTCGACCCCCGTGATCTCCCCGCGCACGACGCGCAGGTTCTTCTGCTTCCCGCGCGCCGAGCGGAGGAAGTAGGAGATGTCGCCGGGGTTCAGCGTCGCCGTGGCCACCTGGTAGAGCAGCGGCTGGAACGTGTTGTAGAGGTTCTTGTCGACGAGCGTGACGTCGACCTCCGCGTTCTTGAGCGCGCGGGCGGCGGCGAGTCCGCCGAAGCCGCCGCCGACGATGACGACGTGCTCGCGCACGCCACGGCGGTTGGGGCTGGGCTCGAGCCGCTTGAGGCCAGGGACGTCGGACTCGGTCGAATCGGTCATGTCTCAACCGTAGAACTGCCGTGGCGATCACGGCGAGTGGGAATGGCCACCAACCGCAGTCTCGGCGGACGGGGGCGGGGCGCGACGCCGACCTCGGTAGGATCGGGCACCGTGCCCACCGACGACCCGCAGCCCCTGAGCCCGCTCGACGAGGCCGGCGTCTCCGCCGCCGTCACCGCCGCGACCGAGGCGTTCGCGGCGGCCACGTCGCTCGAGGACCTCAAGGCGGCGCGACTCGCGCACGTCGGGGACGCCTCGCCGATCTCGGGCGCCAACCAGCAGATCCGCCACCTCGACAAGGCGGACAAGCCGGCCGCCGGCAAGATTCTTGGCCAGGCCAAGGGCCGCATCCAGCAGGCGCTCGCCGCCCGCGAGGCCGAGCTCAAGGCCGCCGAGGCCGAGCGCGTCCTGCGCGAGGAGACCGTCGACGTCACCGTCCGGCGCCCGCGCGCGACCGGCGCCCGCCACCCGCTGACCGGGCTCATCGACGACGTCTCCGACCACTTCTCCTCGCTCGGCTGGCGGATCGCCGAGGGCCCCGAGCTCGAGCACGAGTGGTTCAACTTCGACGCCCTCAACTTCGGGGTCGACCACCCGGCGCGGCAGATGCAGGACACGTTCTACGTCGGCGAGGTCACCGACCCGTCCGGCGCCGCGATCGAGGGCGCCGCCGAGGGCCTCGTCATGCGCACCCACACCTCGCCGGTCCAGGCCCGCGAGCTCCTCGACGGCGAGCCCCCGATCTACATCGCCTGCCCCGGCAAGGTCTTCCGCACCGACGCCCTCGACGCCACGCACACCCCGGTGTTCCACCAGGTCGAGGGCCTCGCCGTCGACGAGGGCCTGACGATGGCGCACCTCAAGGGCACGCTCGACCACTTCGCCCGCGCGATGTTCGGCCCCGAGGCCCGCACGCGCCTGCGCCCGAGCTTCTTCCCGTTCACTGAGCCCAGCGCCGAGATGGACCTGTGGTTCCCGCAGAAGAAGGGCGGCGCCGGCTGGATCGAGTGGGGCGGCTGCGGGATGGTCAACCCCGCCGTGCTCCGCGCGGTCGGCATCGACCCGGACCGCTACACGGGCTTCGCGTTCGGCGTCGGCGTCGAGCGCGCGCTCATGCTGCGCCACGGCATCGCGGACATGCACGACATCGTCGAGGGCGACGTCCGCTTCACCCAGCAGTTCGGCACCACCGGAAGGGGCAACTGACATGCCGTACGTCCCGATCACCTGGCTCGCCGAGCACACGGTCGTCCCCGCCGGCACCACCGCCGAGCGCCTCGCCGAGGACCTCGTCCGCGTCGGACTGGAGGAGGAGGGGATCGCGCCGGCGCCGGTGACGGGTCCCCTCGTCGTCGGGCGCGTGCTCTCCCGCGAGGAGGAGACGCACGGCAACGGCAAGACGATCGGCTACTGCCGCGTGGACGTGGGCGAGCTCAACGACGCCCCCGGCACCGGCGCCGAGCCCGCCGACGTCCCGTCCCGCGGCATCGTCTGCGGCGCGCCGAACGTCTACGCCGGCCAGCTCGTCGTCGTCGCGCTCCCGGGCGCCGTCCTGCCGGGCGACTTCCGGATCTCGCCGCGAACGACCTACGGCCACACCTCCGACGGCATGATCTGCTCCGCCGCCGAGCTCGGCCTGTCCGACGAGCACGACGGGATCATCGACCTGTCCGACCTGCTCGGCGCCGACGCGGCCGGCGCCCTCGAGCTCGGCTCCGACCTCACCGGCGTCCTCGGCCTCGGCGAGGAGATCCTCGAGATCAACGTGACCCCGGACCGCGGGTACTGCTTCTCGATGCGCGGCGTCGCCCGCGAGTACCACCACTCGACGGGCGCGGCCTTCACCGACCCCGGCCTGCCCGAGAACCTGCCCGGCGGCGCGATCCCCGCGGCCACGCCCGGTGCCTTCGGGGTCGAGATCGTCGACGAGAACCCCATCCACGGCGTGCCCGGCGCCGACCGGTTCGTCACCCGCGTGGTCCGCGGCATCGACCCCGCGCGCCCCACCCCGCCGTGGCTCGCCGCCCGCCTCCGCGCGGCCGGGATGCGCCCGATCTCGCTGACCGTCGACGTCACCAACTACGTCATGCTCGACCTCGGCCAGCCGATCCACGCCTACGACCTCGCGCGGGTGGCGGCCCCGATCGTCGTGCGTCGCGCCCGGTCGGGGGAGCGTCTCACCACCCTCGACGACGTCGAACGAACGCTCCACCCCGAGGACCTGCTCATCACGGACTCGCCGGTGGGCGCGGGCGAGGCGGGTGCGAGTGGGCCGAGTGCGAGTGCGCCGGCCGGTGACGGTGACGCGGCCGGGGAGACCGGTGGCCGTGGCTCCCGGGTGCTCGGCCTCGCCGGCGTCATGGGCGGGCAGTCGACCGAGGTGTCCGCGTCGACGACCGACGTGCTCGTCGAGGCCGCCCACTTCGACCAGATCTCCGTGGCCCGCACCGCGCGCCGCCACCGACTCCCGTCCGAGGCCGCCAAGCGGTTCGAGCGAGGCGTCGACCCGCTGCTCGCGCCGGTGGCCGCGCAGCGCGTCGTCGACCTGCTCGTCGAGCTCGGCGGCGGCACGGCGGACGAGGTGATGGTCGGCGACGTCGGCGAGCCCGCCCTGCCCGGCGCGATCGCGTTCGACCCCGCCGAGGCCCGCCGGCTCGTGGGTGTCGACTACTCACGTGAGCGCGTCGTCGAGCTGCTCACCGCGATCGGCTGCACGGTCGGCGACACATCTGCCGAGAGTGCGGTTCAGGGCGCGGGCGGCCCGGCCGAATCCGCCGAGACTGCGGTTGGTGCAGACGGCATGACCGATTCCGTCGAGACTGCGGTTGGTGCAGACGGCGCGGCCGGCGCCGGGCGGTCCGGCACGCTTGACGTGACGCCGCCGTCGTGGCGCCCCGACCTCGTCGGCCCCGCCCACCTCGTCGAGGAGATCGCCCGCCTCGACGGCTACGACGCGATCCCGTCGATCCTGCCGTCCTCCCCGCAGGGCGGCGGACTCACCCGGGCGCAGGTGCGGCGTCGGGACGTCTCGCGCACCCTCGCCGAGGCCGGCCTCACCGAGGTGCTCACCTACCCGTTCATCGGCGACGTCCACGACCGCCTCGGGTACGCGCCCGACGACGAACGGCGCGCCGTCGTCCGCCTGAGCAACCCGCTCGCCGACGACTCCGGTGCGCTGCGCACGTCGATCCTCGACACGCTGCTCGAGGCGGCCCGCCGGAACGTCTCGCGCGCCTCCGGGGCGCTCGCCCTGCTCGAGACCGGGGTCGTCACGCGGCCCGCGGGCGTCGTGGCGGCGATCACCCCGAGCGCCGCGCAGCGCCCGTCCGACGCCGAGCTGTCCGCCCTGGCCGTCGCCGTCCCTGCCCAGCCGCGCCACGTGGCCGGCGTGCTCGGCGGCGTCCAGGTGCCCGCCGGTCCGCTCACCCCCGGGCGCTCCGCCGACTGGGCCGACGCGATCGAGCTCGCTCGCACCGCCGCCGCGGTCGTCGGCGTCGAGGTGCGGGTCGAGGCGGAGGCGATCGCCCCGTTCCACCCGGGCCGCAGCGCGCGCGTCGTGGGCGTGGGCGTCGCGGACGGTGAGGACGCCGTGCTCGGGCACGCCGGCGAGCTGCACCCGGACGTCGTCGCGGCGTTCGGCCTGCCCGCCCGCACGGCCGCGTTCGAGCTCGACCTCGACCTGCTCACGGCCGCCCCGACCGAGCCCGTGCAGGTGCGCGCGGTGTCGACGTTCCCGTCGGCGAAGGAGGACTTTGCGTTCGTCGTCGACTCGGAGGTTCCGGCCGCCGACGTCGTGTCCGCCGTGGGCGCGGCCGCCGGCGAGCTCGCCGAGGAGGTCCGCCTCTTCGACGTGTACGCGGGCGACCAGGTGGGCGAGGGGCGCGTGAGCTACGCGGTGGCCGTGCGGCTGCGCGCGCCGGACCGCACACTCACGGCCGAGGACATCGCGGGCGTGCGCGAGCGGATCGTCGCCGGGGTGGGCGAGCGCTTCGGGGCGACCCTCCGCGCCTGACGACCCCGGCCGACGCCCCGCACCTCCGCCCTTTCGTCGAGACTGCGGTTCGTCGTCGTCGAGATTGCGGTTGGTGAGTCCCTGACCCGTCAGGTGAAGAGCCGGAAGATCGGGTCCGTCACGTTGTCGACGAGGTCGTCCGCGCGGGCCTGCCAGTGCTCCGGTACCCACGCCTCGTAGGCGGGCCCGAGGATCGGCCCCACCCACGGGAGCGACTCGACGAGCACGGTCGAGTCCTCCTCGGTGGACGCCAGGTCGATCGCCGTGAGGGGGATGCCGAGGACCGGCACGGCCTTCCCCACCTTGCCCCACCCGCGCTGCTTGTTCCGCGCGTCCTCGGCCTCGCGGTCGTGCCCCTGGGCCTCGACCTCGTCGGCGTCGTAACGCGCGCGGTCCCACCGCTCGAGGCCGAGGTCGTGCGTCCGGTGACGAGCGGTCTTGGCCTTGTCCTCCCAGTCCGCCGCGTGCCGTCCGTGCCGCTCGACCTGCTGGTCGACGTAGTCCGCGAGCGCGTCTGAGGCCTTGCTGTTGCCCAGCCGCTCGACCTCGACGAGCTCGTCCAGACCGGTCGCCTCGTTCATCTCGGTGAGGACCGGGGCGAGCTGGTAGTCGATGAAGTCGAGGTACTCGACCATCTCGCCGTCGACCGCCTCGGCCAGCCGGTCGTACTCGCCGACCTTGAACTCCTCGGCCGCACGGGCCCCCATCTGGACGCCGTACTCGGCCAGCGTGTACGTCGGGTCGAGCGGGTTCCAGGCGGGGACCGCTCGTGGCGCGGGCGGCGGGTGGATGAGGAAGCCCGCCACCTCGAGCCCGATCGTCGACGCGTAGCCCCGGTAGGTCTCCATCGTCCCCTGGATGAGGCGCATCTTGGTGTTGTAGACGCGGACCTCGGTCTCGGCCTCGTTGGTGCGGTTGTAGGACTCGGTGATCACCTCCCGCAGGGCCTCGGCGTACAAGGCGTAGGCGGCGCCGGCATCGCCGTGGAAGCTCTCGTAGGCGCGGGTGACGTTGAGGTCGAGATCGACGAAGGCCTGCTCCAAGGACTGGTAGGCCTTGCGGAGCCAGTCGGCGACGTCGAGGACCTGGTCGGGGTCGCCCGGGACCTCGGTGTTGATCGCGTCGGCCATGTCAGATCGCCTGGTCGAACAGCGCCGCGGCGCCGTCGTCGTCGTTCTGGAACCGGTCCCAGACGTCCTGCAGCAGCAGCGCGACCTTGCCGTTGTGCGACGTCGACCTGCCCAGCCAGTCGGACGTGCGGGCGACGATGCCCGACACGTGCTCCGCACCCCAGCCGAAGTCGCCCTCGACCGGGTCCTCGATCGCCGCGTGGTCGTCGACGATGCCCACGTGACGATCCTTGAGCGTCGTCATCGTGGTCTCGTCGATCTCGATCTCGTCGGTCATCGCGTCTGCCTCCCGAGCACGTCGTAGCGGTCGACGGGGCGCAGACGCATCCCGCCGAGTGTCTCTCCGTCACCCTCGGGCGCGCGTCGCAGCGCCTCCAGGTCGGGGCCGGGCGCCGGGTTCGGTGCGCCGTGGTCGATCGCGGCGACCGTTGCGTGGCCGCGGGCGATGAGGTCCTCGATGACCGGGAGCGGGGTGACGCGCCAGCCGTGCTCGAGGCCGAAGACCGACTGGAGCCGGTCCAGCGCCGTATAGATGGGAACCCCCACCTGACCGCCCTCGAGCTCGAGGAGGACATAGCGGGGGTCGTTCTCGCCCGGTTGCGCGACCACGGGCACGTAGACGATCGGGGGGAGCGGGGCGGAGCCCATCACGGGGATTCTCACGGGGGTCCTTCTCGTTCGTGGGTGACTCGACCAGCGTATGCGTACGCATGTGGGCTGGCGGGGAGATCGGCGGGGAGTTCGCCCTGGTCAGGGGTGCCCGTGAGAGATGGGGCACGTCCGACGACGTCGGTCGACGTCCTGTGCGGCCATCAGCCCTTCGTCGCCCCCGACCTCACCGAAGGACGATGGTCCCTGGTGGTCGAGCGGGAGCGTCAGGCATCGTGCTGTCATGAAGATCCTCGTCGTCACCAGCTCGAAGCACGGCGCCACCGACGAGGTGGGCGACCGCATCGTCGAGGTGCTCCGCGCGGCCGGCCACCTGTCGCGGCGGGTGTCGCCGTCGTCCGCGGTATCCCTGGACGGCGTGGACGCCGTCGTCGTCGGGTCGGCCGTCTACATGACCCAGTGGATGGAGGCGATGCGGACGTTCGTCTCCGAGCGCGCCGAGGTGCTGCGCGCCCTGCCGGTGTGGGTGTTCTCCGTGGGGCTCGCCGGGGTGCCGCACGGTGAGGTGCAGGACCCGATGCGGGCCGCCCGGTTCATCACCGCGCTCGACCCCATCGACTACCGCACGTTCCGCGGCCGCCTCGACCCGAGCCTGCTCGGCCTGCGCGAGCGCAGCGTCATCCGCATGGCCGGCGGCATGGAGGGCGACTTCCGGGACTGGGCGGCGATCGAGGAGTTCGCCGGCGAGATCAGCGCCCAGCTCGCGGAGCACGCGGAGGCGTAGGGGCGGAGACGCGCGGAGCCGGTTCGCCGTTCGTCACAGGTCGACGGCGGTCCCCGCCGGGTCGGACTCGGCGAGGAGGCGGGTGGCGGCGTCGGGGGAGTCCGCGAGCGCGTGCAGGATCGACAGCAGGACGGCGGGGTCGCCGGGGTAGGCGGCCAGCGAGAACGTCTCGGTCAGCTGGGGGTCCTCGACGACGGTCGTGGCCCGCCCGCGTCCCGTGCTGCCCCGGCGCTTCCGGTCGATGGGGGCCGAGCTCGAGACCGTGACGCGCGCGCCGCGGCCGGGGACCGGCTCGATCGAGCGGATCCGCGACCACATGACGGTGCGCGTCGTCATCACGGCGTCGACGGCGAACGTCTCCGGCATCAGCGTCATCTCGGCGGCGCGCAGGCGGCCGCGGCCGAGCTCCCACGCCATCGGCAGGCCGACGAGCGTGGCGACGAACATCGGCATCGTCAGCCACGGCGGGGGCAGCACCGGGTTCGCGCCCTGAAGAAGGACGTCGACGGCGAGGAACGGCCCCGTGAGCCCCGCCGCGAGGAAGGCCGCGAACGCGAGGCGAGCGACGGACGGGTCCGCCTCCAGCCGGAGGAACCCCCCGGGCGAGCGTGCCGCGACCAGGGTGCCCGGTCGGCGTCGGGCGCGTGGTCCGACGAGCGCCGCGAGGCCGAGGAGGGCGGAGAGGGGGAGGAGGAAGACTCCGATCGTGCCGAGCAGCGAGCCGCTGCCCGGCATCGTCACAGCGGCGTACGCGAGCCCGACGGCGAGAACCCCCAGCAGTGCCTCCAGCCAGAAGCGGGTGACCGGGCGGTCCCACTCGGGCGGACGGGGAGCGGTCTCGGAGGTGCGCCGGTACGTCCGCTGCTCGTCCACCGCCTCAGGGTAATGGCGCGTCGGTGGCCCAGCGTCCCTTGTTGGTCAGCTGGTCGAGATGATCGAAGACGGTGTCGATGCGGTCGTCCGCCACCGCGCGTGCGTGCTCGGGCACGACCTGCTCGTAGAGCCACCCGCCGCCCGGAAAGATGTCGGCGAGCGCGGTGGAGTCCTCGTCGCCGTGAATGACGTCGGCCGCGACCATGACCGGGCCGATGACCCGTGACAGGGTGCGAAGGACACGCGCGCCGGGGACGGCGATGCGATTGCCGCTCCGGTACTCCTCCTGGAGAGCACGCCAGCGCTCGAGATCGGGGTCGTGCATCCGCCGCGGTTCGGGCTGCTCCGCGGCCGCCTCGAACTCCCGAGCCACCCGTTCCCATCGATTCGCCATCGCGCCGGTGGCCTCTTCGACACCGAGTCCGATGACAGTGGCGCCCAGGTCCTCGATCGCCTGCCGTTCGCGCGCCGACTGGACCGTGGGCGCCAGCTCGTCGACCGTCCATCGGACCAGCTCGGCGGTCTCGCGGTGGACGTGTTCCCGGAGACGGTTGTAGAGCGCGATCTTCTCGAGCTCGGCCCGGCGGTGCGCCATATCGTTCCGGTACTCGGCGAGGCCGCGTTCGCCGGACACGGAGACCCCGGGCACCTCGCGGGCGGCGGGTGGAGCCTCGATGGTGGCTCCGTTGACGACGAGGCCGCCCTCGCGCGCATCACGACGGCAGGCCTCGAACTTCTCCTCCAGCATGGTCAGCTTGATGCCGTAGGTGCGGACCTTGGACTCGCAGGCGGAGAGCATCGATTGTACGACCTGCTGCGACTCGCCGAGGCGCTCCGCCACGACGAAGTACGCCTGCCCGGCGTCTCCTCTGAACCTTGTGGGGGCAGTGCTCTCGGTGCCGCCACCGATGACCGCCCATCCCGTGCGGGCAGTCTCGAAGAAGACGTCATCGAGGGCCTTCAGCCAGTCGGCGAGCGCGTATACGTCTGCCGGGGTGCCCTTCACCCTGGTGTCGATACCCATCACGGCTCCCCGAGCTGGTTGAACAGCGCTGCGGCCTCGTCGTCCTCGTGCCGAAATCGTTCCCAGGCCTGGTCGAGCGCGTGGGCGAGGCCGCCGTTGGCGGTGATGGCAGCCGCGTTCAACGATGCTCCGCGAGCCGCGATCGTCGTCAGCTCTCCCATCACCCAGCCCCAGTCGCCCTCCGGCGGCAGGGGGACCTCGTTGTGCCGATCCACGGTTGTGGCGTGCCAGCGCTCGTAGTTCTTGATCGCGGCCTCGTCTACCTCGAGATCGTCACTCACGTGGGCCTCCTTCTCGGCCCTCACCGCGCGTGGCGGCACTCCGAGGCACGCCCGGGTCGACGACGACGTGGTCCGCGTGTCCCTCGTCGATGAGCCACGCGATGTCCTCACGCCACCGGACGGCCCACCCCTCCTCCTCGCCGAGAGCGAGGATGAACCGGTCGAGGGCGGTGTAGGCGGGGACACCGATGCGTCCCTCGTCGTCCTCGAGCAGCAGCACCCGAAGCCCTTCCTCGCGCTCGACCACCGGGACGTAGACGACGGGTGGGAGAGTGGCAGCGCCCATCACGGGCAGGCCTCGACGGCCGGGTGTCGACGCCGTGTCCGTGGATGCTGGCTCGACGGGATGCCCGTCGTACTCGTGGCGCATGATCGGTCCCCGTCCTCGTCGACGTCTCTGTCCGGTTGCTGCGATGTCGACGGAGGGTAGTGGCCGCCAGCTCGCGGCGGGAGGGGGCCGGCGGGGGAGTGGTGCCCGTCTCCGGACATTGCCGCGCATCCTTCCGCGCCAGCGACCGACGCGCGTGGGAGCGAAGCGAATGTCGCGTCCGGGCGTCCGGGCATCCGGGCATCCGGGATGGCGCGGATGAGCAGGGTGAATCAACCGTTGATCCGCCTCGCGCAACGGATACATAGGGGTGTCGGCGATCGTTCCGGCTCGCGTCACACGTCGAGCAGGATCTTCCCCGTCGTCGTGCCGGACTCGATCGCGTGGTGGGCGTCGGCTGCGTCCGCGAGGGGGAAGCGGTGGCCGATCCGGACGTCGAGCGTGCCCTCGGCCGCGGGCGACGCGACGGCGAGCCAGCGCCACTCGAGCTCCTCGCGCTCGGCGGTGTAGTGCACGAGCGTCGGGCGGGTGACGAACACGGAGCCGGCAGAGTTGAGCCGCTGGAGGTCGAACGGCGGGACCGGGCCGGACGCGGCGCCGAAGAGGACGAGTGTTCCGCGGGTGCGCAGCGAGGCGAGGGAGGCGTCGAAGGTGTCCTTCCCGACGCCGTCGAGCGCGACGTCGACACCCGTGCCGCCGGTCAACTCTCGGACGGCGCGCGGGAGGTCGGTCGTGAGGTCGTCGAGCTCGCGGTAGCGGATGACGTCCTGCGCTCCCGCGGTGCGGGCAAGCTCCTCCTTCCCCGGGTTCCCGACGAGGGCGATGACGCGTGCTCCGCGGGCGCTCGCGAGCTGCGTGACGAGCAGGCCGACGCCTCCTGCCGCGCCCGTAAGGAGAACGGTTGAGCCGTCGCCTACGTGCGATGCGCCGTCGAGCAGGTAGTGCGCCGTCATGCCCTGGAGGGGGAGTGCGGCGGCGACGTCGAGGTCGAGGCCGGCGGGGACTCCGAGAGCGGTAGCGGCCGGCACGAGTACCTTCTCGGCGTAGGCGCCCGGTGCGGCGGCGTACGCGACCCGGTCGCCGACCGACCAGCCCGTCACACCGGAACCGACAGCGGCGACCGTTCCCGCACTCTCGGTGCCCGGGGTGTGGGGGAGGTCGATCGGGTACTGGCCCGTCCGACGGTAGGTGTCGATGAAGTTGACGCCCACGTGGGCGACCTCGACGAGCAGCTCCCCCGCGCCCGGGACCGGGTCGGGGACCTCGGTCAGCTTGAGGACGTCGGGGGAGCCGTGCTCGGTCTGGACGATGGCGCGCATGGAGTCATGGTGCCGCACTCAGAGCTGATGGACGAGGAATGGTGCGGTGCCGAGTCAGCGGATCAATCGATCCGAGGAAGACGCTTCTCGCTTGGGAGCGACCCAACATGCGCTGCGTGACAGGCCAGCCCTGAACGACAGGCTGGATCAGTCGATGGGTTGCCGAGCCTTTCCCCCCCAGCGCCCAGGCTGCAAGTAATCGACCGCATCATCGATCGCGTCGTCTGCCCGAGCCCGGACTTGATCCGGCACTGCGTGGTCGTAGAGCGGACCGGCGGCGAGGCTCGCAACTCCACCGACCACTGGGATCATCCCGACCGTGGTCGCTACCAAACTTGTCGAGTCAGCGTCACCGAGCATCAGATCTGCCGCAGGGAGAAGCGGCCCCGTCAAGGCCTGACCGATTCCCTTGACGACTCGTCCGGTGCCTCGGGCCTGATTGACATCGGCTTGCGCTGCCCTTCGTGCGTCATCCCAGGCTTCACGGTCGTCCGGGTGCATTCGGTTGGCCGGCTGGTCGGCAGATGCTTCGATCGCGTCAGCCGTTGAATTGAGATTCTTCGCCTTCTCCAGAGCCGCCTTGCCCTGCCACCCCGGCGCAGCCCCGGTGAGCTGCTTGAAGACGATGTCGCTTGTGCCGGTTGCACCGCTGATTGCTGATGCTGCCTGGGCGAAATCGGCTTGAATCCACCGCATGAACTCCTGCTTCTCCCCGTCGACGGCGCGAAAGATGGCGTTGTACGTGCCGATGCGTGCCATATCTTCTTCTTCTGTGTCCGGGGTGTCCTCTGTGGAGCCACCCCCTCCCCTTTCGGCGCCGGACCTGTACGGCGGAACGGGGTCGGGAGTCTCAATGGTGTACCCGTTGACCTCGAGCCCGGCTCCCACCGCCTCGTTCCGGTACTCGGCGAACTTCCGTATGAGGAGATCGAGCTTGACCCCGTAGGCCTTGACAGCTTCGGTGGCCTCCTTCAGGTGGTTGTAATTATCCCACTGGGCGTTGGCCATGTTTGCCGCAATCGCGACATAGGCCTGACCGGCATCGCCGGTCCAGTGCATTTCAGCGACTGTCGACCCAGACCGTGAGTACGTTGCCGACTCGTGAAAGTCGTCCGTCACGCCTTGAAGCCAATCGCCGATCGCCGTCACTTGCGCAACGTTTCCAGGAACGTGGGTATTGATTGGCATCAGACCCCTCCAAGGGACTCGAAGTACTCGGCGGCGGCCTCATCGTTGGCGCGAAGCGTCTCCCACGCATGTTGAACAGCGGCGGACGCGCCCGCGTGCATCAAGATGACGTCAGCTGTCCACTTCGTCGCTTTGGATGAGATGGTCGTGACGTGCGTGGCACCCCACCCCCAATCGCCCTCCGGTGGAAGCGTCGTCTCGCCGTGCCGGTCTGCCTTTGTGTCGTGAGAACTGGTGATCACCCTGATCGAGTGTTCATCGACCTCAATCTGCCCACTCATCTCGGACCCCCTTCGTCGGTTGACGTTGTCGCGTAATGTGCATCGATTCCGATATCTACGGCCACGTAGGTGGCGTGCCCGGCTCGAACGATCTCCTGAACCTGAGCAGCCGACTGCAGCGCCCATCGGGCGTCGATGCCGAGCCCCGCCACGAACCTGTCATGTGAAGTAAAGACAGGGAGTGCCCGCCGCCCCTTCTCGTCGTCGGCGAGGAGAAGTCGAGAGCCCTCCTCCGCTGACTCGTCGGTCACGGGCACGTATACGAAGGGGGGTATCGGAATGACTCCGAGCACAAGGGCTTCAGTGGTTTCGCTATCACCTCTGCGCACCGGACCGTGGCCGGGTTCGGAGTCGGTAGGCGACTGCATCCGGGGGGAATCCCCCGACACCGCGCCCGCAGTCGGGCTGTCCTTCGTGATCACCCATTCGTCGTCGCTGGTCATCGTTCCCCCTCCGTCATGACCGTTGCCGTGCTGTTACCTACGAAGGTATGGGGCAGGCCAGAGCCCTGCAGGGGGAGTGGAGGGGACTTCTCTCCCGTGCTGGTCGGGGCGATGCCCGAGCCCTACGCCATCAGCTCGCGTATGGGCCGAAGACGGTGGAGCACAGTCCCGGCGAGGTGCGGCTCGAGCACCCGGATCACGTCGACCTCGCGCCGTGCCTCCTTCGACACGAACCGCACGACGACGTCGCCCGTCGCCTCGATCGCGCGTTCCCTGTCCCGCTCGTCGACGATCGTCTGCGCATTCGCCTCAGGGTCGCCGGCGCCGTACTTCACGAGGCCGTCGAACTCGATGTGCAGCCAACGGATGCTTCCGTCGGCGCGGATCTCGAGCGGGATCGACAGGTCCGTGCGATACGTCCCGCGCCGCGTGGGCACCGGCTGCTGAACCACGACGTCGCGCCGCCCCCACGTCAGCACCACCCACCTGATGTGCGACTCCCACGCCGACTCCGACCACGGCGTCGACCACGCCACGACCGCCCGCGCGCGGGCCCGCCCTCGACTACCTCTCGGCAGACGTTCGATCCGTTCCTCAAGCGCTGCTCTCACGTCAGCCGCCGCCCGCTCGGTGCGCTCGCGCTCCGTAAAGGTGGCCTTGGCGAGCACGGCAATCACATGGTCGACGACGACGAGCCCGTCCCGCGGATGCAGGAATCGCGCACAGTCCAGCGCCACCCGTTCGAGCCGCACCACCCGTATCCCCGCGACGACGGTGACGTCCTCCTCCGGCAGGGCCAGCAGGTGCCTGTGGTGGTCGAGGTCGTCCCGAGTGCTCGCCTTGGCGGCGACTACAAGGTGCGGACTCTCCTGCACCTTCCACACACGCAGCCCGTGCATGCGCGCCGCCGACGTCAGGCACAGCGCGTGCTCGGCCCGAAGGTCGCGGCTGATCGCGGTGCACAGTGCGAGGTGCAGGCTGGTCGTGCGCTGCCAGCGGTCAAGACCCGCAGGCACGACGGCGAAGCTCCCGCGCCTGAGTCGCACGATCTCTTCCCCGTCGGCGAGTGACGCCCTGGCGTTCCTGAGCATGCTCGACGGCGCGACCGTGAGGTGGACGGGCTCCTTGACCGACGACGGATCCATGCGGCGACGGTGCCCGGATCCTGCAACAGCCTGCTCGTCAGGGGCGGCAGGCTGTGGGCGAGCGTGTGAGATGGGCGGTTGTGGGGACGGCGTGCGCGGGCGGAAGTGTCGACCTCGTCGGCAGGCGGCTGCGTGGGCCTCGTCCGCAGGTTGCTGTGGAGCTGCGCAGTTGGAGAGCGGCCGTCGGAAGTGTGCCCTCGGCGGCGCTGCGGCTGGGTGACGGCCCGAGGTGCCCCGGCCTCTTCACGAGAGAAGGGAAAAGGTGGTGAGAGCAGGGGGCATGACACCTGGTCTCGCGCCGATCACCTGATCTCACGGAATGGGGGAGTGGGGATCCCCTGATCTGGCTCACTTCACCTGATCTCGCCGGATCGAGTGAGGGTGCATCCCCTGGTCTCGCGCCGATCACCTGATCTCGTGCCGGGGCGCAGCCGCACCTCACCACCCAGCCCGCATGGATATGCAAGCCCATGTATGATGATGCGGTGTCTTTCTCGATAGCCGTTGCCGGCGCCTCCGGGTACGCGGGCGGCGAGGTCCTCCGCCTGGCCCTCACGCACCCCGACCTCACCGTCGGCGCCCTCACCGCCAACAGCTCCGCCGGCGACCCGCTGCTCCGCCACCAGCCGCACCTGCTCCCACTCGCGGACCTCGTCCTCGAGCCCACGGACCCGACGCGCCTCGCGGAGCACGACGTCGTCGTCCTCGCCCTGCCGCACGGCGCCTCCGGCGAGGTCACGGCCGCTCTTGACGAGCTCGGGTACGCGGGCCTCGTCGTCGACGCCGGCGCCGACCACCGCCTCACCGACCCCACCGCGTGGGACGACTTCTACGGCACCCCGCACGCCGGCGCCTGGCCGTACGGACTGCCCGAGCTCCTGCACGCCGACGAGACCGCGCCCGCGGCCCAGCGCACCGCGCTGACCACCTCGCGCCGCATCGCCGTCCCCGGCTGCAACGTCACGGCGGTCACGCTCGCGCTGCAGCCCGGCGTCGCGGCGGACGTCGTCGACTCCTCCGACGTCGTCGCGGTCCTCGCCGTCGGGTACTCCGGCGCGGGCAAGTCGCTCAAGCCGCACCTCACCGCCGCCGAGGCCGCCGGCAACCTCCAGCCCTACGGCCTCGCGGGCACGCACCGGCACGTCCCGGAGATCGAGCAGAACCTCACCGTCGCCGGCGCCGCCACCCCCAAGATCTCCTTCACCCCCGTCCTCGCGCCGATCTCGCGCGGGATCCTCGCCACGGTCACCGCGCCGCTGGCCGAGGGCGCCACGGCCGAGGACGTCGCCGCCGCCTGGCACGCCGCCTACGACGACGAGCCCTTCGTCCGCCTCCTGCCCGAGGGCACATGGCCCACCGCGAGCCAGGTCGCCGGCTCCAACCTCGCCACCGTGCAGGTCGCCGTCGACCACCGCGCCGGCCGCGTCGTCGCCCTGTGTGCCATCGACAACCTCGTCAAGGGCACCGCCGGCGGCGCCATCCAGTCCCTCAACCTCGCCCTCGGCCTCGACGAGACCGCCGGGCTGCCGACGACGGGAGTCGCCCCGTGACCGACACGAACACGCCCGAGCCTGAGAACACGCCCGCCACCACCCCCGGCATCACCGCGCCGAAGGGCTTCCGTGCCGCCGGCGTCACGGCGGGCCTCAAGCCCTCCGGCGCCCCCGACATCGCGCTCGTCGTCAACGACGGTCCCGAGCGCGTCGCCGCCGCCGTCTTCACGACCAACCGCATCGAGGCCGCACCGGTGACCTGGTCGCGCCAGGTGGTCGCGGACGGCCGCCTCGACGCCGTCGTCCTCAACTCCGGCGGCGCCAACGCGTGTACCGGCCCCGAGGGCTTCGCCGACACCCACCGCACGGCCGAGCACGTGGCCGCGACCCTCGGCGTCTCTGCCGGCGACGTCGCCGTCTGCTCGACCGGCCTCATCGGCGAGCGGCTCGACATGCCGCGCCTCCTCGGCGGCGTCGACACCGCGGCCATCACCCTGTCGACGACCGGCGGCGACGACGCGGCTCACGCCATCATGACCACCGACACCGTCGCCAAACAGGTGCACGTCCCCGGCGCCGGCTGGTCCGTCGGCGGTATGGCCAAGGGCGCCGGGATGCTCGCGCCCGGCCTGGCCACGATGCTCGTCGTCCTCACCACGGACGCCGTCGTCGATGCCGCCACCGCCGACCGCGTCCTGCGCGCCGCCACGGCCACGACCTTCGACCGCGTCGACTCCGACGGCTGCATGTCGACCAACGACACGGTCATCCTCCTCGCGTCCGGCGCCTCCGGGGTCACCCCGACCGAGGACGAGCTCGCCGACGCCGTCACTGCCGCGAGCGCGGACCTCGCCCGCAAGCTCGTCGCCGACGCCGAGGGCGCGTCCCACGACATCGCCGTGACCGTGACGAAGGCGTCCGACGAGCCCGCCGCCCTTGCCGTCGCCCGCGCGATCACCCGGTCCAACCTCTTCAAGGCGGCGGTGTTCGGCAACGACCCGAACTGGGGCCGGGTGATCGCCGCGGCCGGCACGGTGCCCGTCGACGTCGCGCCCTTCGACCCCACGACGATCGACGTCTCCGTCAACGGCGTCCAGGTGTGCCGCAACGCCGGGGTGGGGGAGCCGCGCGACCTCGTCGACCTCGCCGCGGAGCGCGAGGTGAGCGTCCTCGTCGACCTCAAGGCCGGCGACGCGACCGTCACCGTCTGGACCAACGACCTCACGCACGACTACGTCCACGAGAACAGCGCGTACTCCACATGAGCGAGCCCACGACGACGAACCCCCCGTCCACCACCCCCGAGTTCCGCTTCGACACCGAGCGCGACCTCTTCCCGCACCAGAAGGCGGAGGTGCTCGTCCAGGCGCTGCCGTGGCTGCAACGGTTCGCGGGCGCCACGGTGGTCGTCAAGTACGGCGGCAACGCGATGGTCGACGACGAGCTCAAGCGCGCCTTCGCCTCCGACATCCTCTTCCTCCACCAGGTGGGGCTCCGCCCGGTCGTCGTGCACGGCGGCGGCCCGCAGATCTCCTCGATGCTGGGTCGCCTCGGCATCGACTCCGAGTTCCGCGGCGGGCTGCGCTACACGTCGGGCGAGGCGATGGACGTCGTCCGCATGGTGCTCACCGGCCAGGTCCAGCGCGAGCTCGTCACGCTGCTCAACCACGACGTCGCGCACGCGGTGGGCCTGTCCGGCGAGGACGGCCGACTCCTCCTCGCCCGCAGGCGCACGGCCACGGTCGACGGCGAGAGTGTCGACGTCGGGCACGTGGGGGACGTCGTCACCGTCAACCCGGACGCGATCACCCAGCTGCTCGACGCCGGGCGCATCCCGGTGGTCTCGACCATCGCCGTCGACGTCGACGACCCCGCCGAGGTGCTCAACGTCAACGCCGACACCGCGGCCGCCGCCGTCGCCGCCGCCGTGGGGGCGCGCAAGCTCGTGGTCCTCACCGACGTCGAGGGGCTGTACGAGCGCTGGCCCGACCGCTCCTCGCTGCTGTCGCAGGTCTCCGCAAGCCGGCTGGCCGCGATGCTGCCGAGCCTGCAGTCCGGCATGGTGCCGAAGATGGAGGCCTGCCTCCGGGCGGTGCGCGCCGGGGTCCCGCAGGCGCACGTCATCGACGGCCGCACGCCGCACTCGATGCTGCTGGAGATCTTCACGGACGAGGGGGTGGGGACGCTCGTCCTGCCAGACGACGAGGGGCACGACGACGAGGCGCCCGCCCAGCGGGCCGCCGACCAGGCCGGCGACCCGATGGTCGCCGAGAGCAAGGGGGAGCACTCATGAGCACGACGACGCCGCAGCCCGGTGACGACCGCGATCCGGCCGTGGACGCCGCGGCGGACGGGGCGGACGGGGTGACGTCGGCCGCGCCGACCGGTGAGCCGGCCGCTGCACCGGACCAGCCGGCCGAGCCCGCCGAGCCCACGACCTGGCAGGACCGCTACACCGGCGCCGTGATGAACACGTTCGGGACGCCGCGCCTCGAGCTCGTCTCCGGCTCTGGCACGCATGTCACCGACTCCGAGGGCCGCACGTACCTCGACCTGCTCGGCGGCATCGCGGTGCTCTCGCTCGGCCACGGTCACCCGGCGCTCGTGGGCGCCGTCGCGGACCAGGTCGCGCGCCTCGGGCACGTCTCGAACTTCTTCACGACCAACCCCCAGGTGCGGCTCGCCGAGCGGCTGCTCGAGATCGTCGTGCCCGGCGGTGCGCCCGAGGGCTCGCGCGTCTTCCTCTCGAACTCGGGCACCGAGGCCAACGAGGCGGCGCTGAAGATCGTGCGCCGGCACGGCACCGAGCGGTTCGGCACCGGCCGGCCGGGGCGGATCCTCGCGCTCGAGCACGCCTTCCACGGCCGCACCCTCGGTGCCCTCGCGCTCACCCACAAGGCCGCCTACCGCGAGCCGTTCGCGCCGCTCGGCCCGGACGTCACGTTCGTCGCGCCGGGGGACATCGAGGCGGTCCGCCGCGAGCTGGCGGTCGGCGACGTCGCCGGACTGATCGTCGAGCCCATCCAGGGGGAGGCCGGCGTCGTGCCGCTTCCCGAGGGGTTCCTCGCGGAGGCCGGGCAGGCCGCCCGCGACGCCGGCGCACTCGTCGTGGTCGACGAGATCCAGACCGGCATCGGCCGCACCGGCACCTGGCTCGGGCACCACCGCCGAGAGCTCGGCGGCGGGTTCGTCCCCGACGTCGTCACGCTCGCCAAGGGCCTCGGCGGCGGCATGCCGATCGGCGCGACCATCGCGATCGGCGAGCACGCGGCCACGCAGCTCGGCCCCGGCGCCCACGGCACGACGTTCGGCGGCAACCCGACCTCGGCGGCCGCGGCGCTCGCGGTCCTCGACGTCGTCGGCGCCCCGGGCTTCCTCGACGGCGTCGAGCAGGTGGGGAAGTCCCTGCGCGCGGCGATCGAGTCCATCGGGTCGCCGCTCGTGGCGGGCACGCGGGGCGCGGGGCTGCTCGTCGGCGTCGAGCTGACGGGTGAGCACTCCGCCGCGGTCACCGCCGCCGCCCAGGACGCCGGCCTCATCGTCAACCCCGTCGCCCCGGACACCGTGCGGCTCGCGCCCGCGCTCATCCTCTCTGAGGACGACGTGGCCGAGGCGGCCGAGAAGCTCGCCCTCGCCCTCGACCGCGTCGAGCAGAACCTGACGAGTGAGGGGACTTCTGCCGCCGAGGACGGCCGCCGATGAGCGCCCCGACCACCCGGGCCGCGCGGCACGCGATCGTCGAGGAGCTCATCGGGGCGGGCGAGGTCCACTCGCAGTCCGAGCTCCAGGGCCTCCTCGCGGATCGCGGGGTGAGCGTCACCCAGACCACGGTCTCCCGCGACCTCGACGAGCTGCGCGCCGTCAAGGTCCGCGGCACCGACGGCTCGCAGGTCTACGCGCTGCCCGCCCTCGTCTCGCCGGCTCCGGCCACGGACGCCACCCAGGTGCACGCGCGCCTCGAGCGGTGGTGCGTCGAGGTCCTCGTCGACGCCGACCACGCCCAGAACCTCGCCGTCCTGCGCACCCCGCCGGGAGCGGCCCAGCTGCTGGCCTCCGCCGTCGACCAGTCCCGGTTCCCGGGGGTGCTCGGTTGCGTGGCCGGCGACGACACGGTCCTCGTCATCACGCGCGACGACGAGACCGCCGCCGGGCTCGTCACCCGGCTCCTCGATCTGGCTCGCCGCGGCGGGCCCCGTTCCACCTCCCGCACGGAGACGACCAGCCCTGACCAGGGCGAAAGGATGGACGCATGACCACCGAGACCTCCCAGACCACCCCGGCGCCCCAGGCCGGGAACGCCGGCGGATCCGCGAGCGGCAAGGAGCGCGTGGTCCTCGCGTACTCCGGCGGGCTCGACACCTCCGTCGCCATCGGCTGGATCGGCGAGCAGACGGGGGCGGAGGTCATCGCGGTGGCCGTCGACGTCGGGCAGGGTGGTGAGGACCTCGAGGTCATCCGTCAGCGTGCGCTCGACTGCGGCGCCGTCGACGCCTACGTGGCCGACGCCAAGGACGAGTTCGCCGCCGAGTACTGCATGCCGGCGCTCCAGGCGCAGGGCCTCTACCAGGACGCCTACCCGCTCGTGTCCGCGATCTCGCGGCCGGTCATCGTCAAGCACCTCGTGCGCGCGGCCAAGCGGTTCGGCGCGACGACCGTGGCCCACGGCTGCACGGGCAAGGGCAACGACCAGGTCCGCTTCGAGGTCGGCATCACCTCGCTCGCGCCGGAGCTCAGGTGCATCGCGCCGGTCCGCGACCTCGCCCTGACCCGCGACGTCGCCATCGAGTACGCCGAGAAGCACAACCTCCCGATCGAGACGACGAAGAACAACCCGTTCTCCATCGACCAGAACGTGTGGGGCCGCGCCATCGAGACCGGCTTCCTCGAGGACATCTGGAACGCCCCGACCAAGGACATCTTCAGCTACACCGACGACCCGACGTACCCGCCGCTGCCGGACGAGGTCGTCATCCGCTTCGAGCAGGGCGTCCCGGTGGAGATCGACGGCGTGGCCGTCACCCCGCTCCAGGCCATCCAGGAGATGAACCGCCGCGCCGGCGCCCAGGGCATCGGGCGGATCGACGTGGTCGAGGACCGGCTCGTCGGCATCAAGTCCCGCGAGGTCTACGAGGCCCCCGGCGCGATGGCCCTGCTCGCCGCGCACAAGGAGCTCGAGAACGTCACCATCGAGCGGGAGCTCGCGCGCTACAAGCGCCGGGTCTCCGAGCGGTGGGCCGAGCTCGTCTACGACGGCCAGTGGTTCTCGCCCCTGAAGAAGGCGCTCGACGTGTTCGTCGCCGAGACCCAGCGCTACGTCTCCGGCGAGATCCGGATGACGCTGCACGGCGGCCGCGCGGTCGTCACCGGGCGCCGGTCGGAGTCGTCGCTGTACGACTTCAACCTCGCGACCTACGACGCCGGGGACACGTTCGACCAGTCGAGCTCGGTCGGGTTCATCGACATCTACGGCCTCACCTCGAAGCTGTCCGCCGCGCGCGACGAGAAGTTCGGCAACGGGGTGGACTTCTTCACCGACTGAGCAGGTGCGGTGGGCGGCCGACGCGGCTGCCCATCGCCCGAGATGCGCTAAGAGGGCGGGCGCCGACCGGATCACTGGTCGGCGCCCGCCCTCCTGCGTGCTGCGAGGTCGTCACGGTCACCCCGTGCGATGGGATCAGCCGACCGAGCCTCCGCCGGTGCCGTACCCGCTGAACTCCCCGCAGATCTCCCGGATCGCGGCCTCGTTCTCGGCGTTGCTCGCGATGAGGTCGGGGTCCGGCGTTCCGCCGCCCGCGGCCTCGCCGAACGCGGCCTCCTCCTCGAACAGCGGCCGCAGGTTGTCCGGGGACCGCTCCGCGAGGTCGGCCGACTGCTCCCCGTAGTCGGCGAAGATCTCCTGCACGGCGCCGACGTCGGACAGGTCGGTCAGCTCAAGCGTGCGCTGCTCCATCTCCTGGTAGATCGTGCTGAACTCGTCGCACGCCTCGGACTCGGACAGCTCCTCGCCCCCGCCGCCGCATGCGGCCAGGCAGGTGGCGAGGAGGCCGACGGTGAACATCGTGGCGGCGGGACGGCGGACGGTCATGGTGTCTCCGATGGGTTCGGTGGGTGGGGGTTCGTCGTCGGGCAGGGGTGTGAGGCAGCGGGAGCGCTCAGCTCGCGTCCGCCCCGGAGGCCGTCCCGCACGCCGCGTGGATCGCGTTCTCGGTGGCCAGGTGGTCGGGGAAGGTGTCCTCGTCGACCTCGCTGCCGTCGAGGAGGGTCTCGGCGAACTCGGCCTCGTCGTCGAAGAGGTCGGCGAGGTCGCCCGGCGCGCGGTCGGCGAGGTCGGCCATCTGCTTGCCGTACTCGTCCATGAGGTCGGGCTGCATGACCTGGTTCGGGTCGAGGAAGGTGGGGTTGGTGGCCTCGATGTCGGAGACGATGCGGTCGTACTCGGCACAGGCTTCGGCCTCGGTCAGCTCGGGCTCGTCCCCGCAGGCGGCAAGGGCGGCGACGACCAGCCCGACGACGACGAGCGGGGCGGTCCTGCGCGCGTGCATGGTGGCTCCGGGAGGTCGCGGTGGGCGGCTCGCGAACCGTGCGGGCCTGCGTCGAACCTAGTGACGGCCGGGGCGGGCCGGACAGGGGGAGCGCTCCCCGTCCACGACGGCGCAAGCGCGGCGCCGCGCACTGCCGGACGGAAGTCGCGGCCAGGACGCCCTGCCTCGTCGCTCAGCCGCAGATCTCCTCGATCGCGGCCGTGTTCTCCTGCGAGCTCTCGAGCATCGTGACGTCGGCGGTGCCGTCGACGATCGCGCGCATGAGGGCGGCCTCCTCCTCGAACAGCGGCGTGAGGTTCTCCGGCGAGCGCTCGGCGAGGTCGAGCATCTCGGTCTCGTACTCCTCGTAGAGGTCGGTGCCGGCGTCGGGGCCGCCCTCCTCTGCGGAGCGCTCGCCGAACTCCTCGAACGTCGTCGTGTACTCCTCGCAGGCCTCGGCCTCGGTCAGCTCGTCGTCGCCTCCGCACGCGGCGAGGGTGGTGGCGAGGAGGCCGGCGGCGAGCGCAGTCGTCAGCGTGCGGGGAAGGTGTCGAGGCATGGCGTCACGGTAGTCCCGCGGCAGCGCGACCGGCCGCGCGGTCCCGGAGGGCGATCCGCCGCGCCACCTCCGGCAGGCTGGTGCCATGACCACGACCGGCCGGCTCGCCCTTCTCGGCCGCGTCGTCACGCCCGACGCCGTGCTCGACGACGCCGCCGTCCTCGTCGAGCACGGCCGCATCGTGGCGGTCGGACCGGCGCGCGAGCTCGACCTCGCCGGGGCGGAGACGCTGGCCACGGACGGGTTCGTGCTCCCCGGCCTCGTCGACCTCCACAACCACGGCGGCGGGGGAGTGGGCTTCCCGGACCACGTCGACGCCGCCACCACCCTCCGTGCCGTCCACGAGCACAGGAACCACGGCACGACGACGATGCTCGCCTCCCTGGTGACCGCTCCGTCCCTGGTCCTCAGGGAGCGCGTCGCGGTGCTCGCCGACCTGTGCGACGCCGGGGAGATCGCCGGGATCCACCTCGAGGGACCGTTCCTCTCGGCGGCCCGGGCCGGCGCCCAGGACCCGTCGGCGATCCGCCCGCCCGACGCCGCGCTCACCGCCGAGCTGCTAGAGATCGGCCGCGGGCACGTGCGGACGATGACGATCGCGCCGGAGCTGCCCGGGGTGGAGCGAGTGGTGGAGGCGCTGGTGGCCGGTGGGGCGGTGCCGTCGTTCGGCCACACCGACGCCGATGCGGCGACGACGCGCGCGGCGATCGAGCACGCGGTGGGGGTGCTCGGGGACGCCCGCCCGACGGTCACGCACCTGTTCAACGGCATGCGCCCGTTCGACCACCGCGACCCGGGTCCGATCCCCGCGATCGTGTCGGCGGCCGCGCGGGGGCTCGTCGTCGTCGAGCTCGTGGGCGACGGCGTCCACCTCGACGTCTCGCTGGTGCGCGACGTGGTCGAGACGATCGGCCGCGACGCAGCCGTCCTCATCACCGACTCGATCGCCGCCACCGGCATGCCCGACGGCGACCACCAGCTCGCCGGGATGCGGGTGACCGTGACCGACGGGGTCGCCAGACTCACGGACGGCGGGGCGCTCGCCGGCAGCACGAGTCACCTCATCGACGTCGTGCGGACCGTCCACCGCGCCGGCGTCCCGCTCGTCGACGCGGTGTACATGGCGTCCGCGGGGCCGGCCAGGGTGCTGGGGTTGTCCGACGTCGGCGTGCTCGTCCCTGGCGCCGGCGCAGACGTGCTCCTCACCGACGCCGATCTTCAGCCGACGAGCGTCGTGTGGAACGGAGAAGTCGTCGCCGCGAGCTGAGCCCCGCGTTCCTGCGAGTTCGACCCTGCGTTCCTGCGAGCTGCCGACTGCGACCGGCACCCCGCCTCGCTCCGCTCAGGCCCCCGTGAGCGTCGCGACCAGCACGGCCTTGATCGTGTGCATCCGGTTGCCGGCCTGGTCGAACACCTTCGAGGCGGGGGAGCGGAAGACCTCGTCGGTGACCTCGAGGGCGTCCATGCCGGTGGTCTCGTAGACGTCGCGGCCGACCGCGGTGCCGAGGTCGTGGAACGCCGGCAGGCAGTGGAGGAAGATCGCGGCCGGGTTCCCCGTCGCGGCCATGACCTCGCTCGTCACCTGGTAGTCGCGCAGCGCGGCCACGCGCTCCGCCCACACCTCCTTCTTCTCGCCCATGGACACCCACACGTCGGTGGACACGGCGTCGGCGCCGCGTACCCCCTCGGCGACGTCGGACGTCAGCGTGATCCGGGCGCCCGTGGTCTCCGCGATCCCGCGCGCGGCATCGACCACGTCGGCCGGCGGCTGGTACGCCTCCGGCGCGACGATCCGCACGTCCATCCCCAGCAGCGCCGAGGAGACGAGGAGGGAGCGGCCGGTGTTGAAGCGGGCGTCGCCGAGGTAGGCGTGCACCACGTCCGAGAACGGCTTGGCCACATGCTCGCGGATCGTCAGGGCGTCGGCGAGCATCTGGGTGGGGTGCCAGGCGTCGGTCAGGCCGTTGTAGACGGGGACGCCGCCGTGCTCGGCGAGGGTCTCGACGGTGGCCTGGTGGTCGCCGCGGTACTCGATGGCGTCGTACATCTGGCCAAGCACGGCGGCGGTGTCCGCGATCGACTCCTTGTGCCCAATCTGCGAGCCCGACGGGTCGAGGTACGTGGTCGCGGCCCCCTGGTGGGCGGCGGCGACCTCGAACGCTGCGCGCGTCCGCGTGGAGGTCTTCTCGAAGATGAGCGCGACCGCCTTGCCCGTCAGCCGCCGCTCCTCACGCCCCTCGCGTCGCTCGGCCTTCAGCTGCTCCGCGAGGTCGACGAGGTGCAGCCACTCCGCCGGCGTGAAGTCGAGCTCCTTGAGCAGGTGGCGGCCGGTGAGGTCGATGGGGGCGCTGGTCATGGCCCAATCGTACGGACGTCACGGAACACGTCCGACGACGAACATCGCCCGGCCAGGCGCCCGCCGCGCGGTGTGCGGACCCAGAACAACGGAGTGTGTCCGGTCGGGCAATGTACCCGAACGGGTACTTAACGGTCGATGCACTCACCCATAGTGTCGAGCACCACATACTCGACGCACGGCCGAGCAATGACGCATCGACCCACGTGACGGAGAAGTCCACGTATGACCCACGTTTTTTCCGGCGGCAATCAGACGAATGAATCTACGCTCGACGACGGGAACTCGAAAGGTATCGGGCCGAAATACAGTCAGACGGGCGATCTTGTGGTGCAGGTCGTTTTCCTGGTCGTTGGAGTTCTGGTAGCACGTCAGGGATTCGACATCGGACTGTCGGCCGAACGTGGTTCGCTCGGGGCCGGGATGGTCCCGGCAGTCGTCGGCTCGGTGATGGCGATACTGGCCGGTACCCTCCTCGCCATATCGGGCAAGCGGCGACTCGAGGTCCGACGTCGCTCCGCGGCCACGAACGCCGTAGATTCGCACGACGGCGTTGGCGCCGAGGGTGCAGCGAGTACGTCCGCTTCTTCCTCTGACAATGCGACCGGCGAACCGACCGATGCCATGTGGAAACGCTGGGTCAACGTCGCCGGGCTGATAGCACTGGCGCTCGTGATCCCGGTCGTGGGGCTCGCTCCGGCCGTGGGCATCTATGTCTTTCTGGTGTCATTCTTGATCGAACGGTGGAAGATTGTCTACAGCCTCTTGTTCGCCGTTGCGATCGGCGGGGCGGTCTGGCTCATCTTCCAAGAGCTCCTTTCCGTGCCCGTGCCCACCGGATTCCTCGGTTGATGCGCGATGGGTGACATTCTTCTCGGCCTGCAAACGGCTTTCACAGCGACGAACCTGCTCTACTGCCTGCTCGGAGTCACGCTCGGCACCGTGATCGGGATGCTTCCCGGGCTCGGTTCTGCCTCGGGGGTGGGCTTGCTCCTTCCCTTGACGTTCGGGCTCGAACCAGTCACCGCCATCATCATGCTGGCTGGCATCTACTACGGATCTCAGTACGGCGGGACGATCTCCTCGGTCCTCATCGGAGCGCCTGGTGAAGCAGCCACGGCCGTGACCGTGCTGGAGGGCCATCAGATGGCCCAGCGCGGACGCGCCGGACAAGCTCTTGCGATTGCCGCCATCGCCTCGTTCGTTGCAGGCCTGCTGAGCCTCATCGTCGTGATGTTCGTGTCGCCCCTGCTTGCCGACGTCGCGCTCCGGTTCGGGCCCCCGGAGATGGTCGCCGTCATCCTGCTGGCGCTTGTCGCCACGGTCGGCATCACCGACGGCAGCCGGATCAAGGGGCTGCTGTGCCTGGGTCTGGGCCTGATCGTGGCGACGGTGGGCATCGACCCGGTACTCGGGACCGAGCGCTTCACATTCGGCCGCATCGAGCTGCTCGGCGGACTCGGCTTCATCGAGGTCGTGATCGGCGTGTTCGCGATCGCGGAGATCCTCCGGAACGTCTCCGCCCGCCACTTCAGGCAGGTCTCGCGTCCGTCGTGGAAGGAGATGATGCTGTCCAAGAGCGACATCAAGGACAGCAGTGGCCCGATTCTTCGAGGAAGTGCGATCGGCACGGTGATGGGAGTCGTGCCGGGCGCAGGGTCGACGCTCGCCTCGTTCGCAAGCTACGGCGTCGAACGTGTTCGTGCCGGGGGCCGGGGATTTGGGCGCGGTGCCATTCAGGGTGTTGCGGGCCCCGAGGCGGCGAACAACGCCGGTGCCAACGGTTCGTTCATCCCCACGCTCTCGCTCGGCATTCCTGGATCAGCGACTACGGCGGTGCTCCTCGGAGCGCTGACACTTCACGGTATCCAGCCCGGACCTCTCCTCATCGAGCAGCAGCCCGTTCTGGTCTGGGGGGTTCTGTGCTCGTTCCTCATCGGCAACGCGATCCTGCTGATCCTCAACCTGCCGCTCGCCCCGGCCTTCGCATCTGTACTCACGGTGCCTTACAAGCGGCTCTATCCCGTGATCTTCGCAGTGTGCATCATCGGTGCCTATGCCGTCGAGAACACCATGACGGGGGTCTGGGTGGCCCTGGTGTTCGGCGTCGTGGGCTATTTCCTGCAGAAGTATGACTACCCGTTGCTCCCACTCATTCTTGGTCTCATTCTTGGCCCGATGCTCGAACAAGGGCTGGCGCAGTCCGTGCAGATGGGCGGCGGAAACTACGGGATCTTCATCGATCGCCCACTAGCGATGGTCTTTCTTGCTCTGGCCCTGCTTGCCCTCGTGGTCCCCGCAGTCACCCGTCTCATCAAGAAGAAGAGAGCGGCGGCCATCCGGATGGAGAAGGTCTGACGGAGGGCGGGGCCGGAGAGGAAACAACGGCCGCCCCACGACATCAGTCCACAGATTTGAGCACGAACTCGGCGTCCACGTTGACCGTAGGGAGAAGAACATGACACACCGAACTCGCAGGACGCGGGCACTCGCCGCACTGGCCGGATCGACGTTGATCCTGGCCGCCTGTTCCAGCAGTGACGACAACGGCGGCGGCGAGGGGGGCGGGGATGGCGCGTGGTCGCCGGAGCGGGACGTGAACTACGTCGTGCCGGCCAACGCCGGCGGTGGACAGGACTTGTTCGCGCGGGCGATGGCCGACTCGTTCGCACAGACGGACGACTCGGTCACCGTCGTGGTGGAGAACCGTCCGGGTGGCTCGAGCGCGACCGGATCCTCCTATGTGCAGCAGCAGGAGGGAGACCCGCACTTTCTCCTGACCGCGACGATCTCGACCCTGTCACTGCCGATCACGACGGACGTCAGCTACACGTGGGAGAGCTTCACCCCGATCGCCATGGTCGGTACGGACGTGTCCATCGCCGTGGTGCGGGCGGACTCCGAGTGGGACTCGCTTGAGGCTGTCGTCGAGGACGCGGCAAACGTCCGGGCGGGAGTTGCCGGTCAGGACGGACCGGACTCCGTCACGCTCGACGTCCTCATCAACGAGACCGGCTCCGAGTTCGACCGCGTGGTCTTCCAGTCGGGCGCCGAGATCGTCACCGCGATTCTGGCAGGCAACATCGAGATGGCGATCGTCAACCCCAACGAGGTAGCGGGCCAGCTGGAGAGCGGCGACCTTGTCGCCATAGCCGTGTTTGCGGACGAACGCTACCCGGAGGACTCCGACCTGGGCGACATTCCGACCGCCGCCGAGCAGGGATACGACGTCGCGGTCAGCCAGCTGAGAGGTGTGCTCGCGCCTCCCGGAATCACCGACGAGCAGCGGACCTACTGGGAAGACATGGTCGAGGCCTACACCGAGACCGAGGCTTACGACACCTACATCGAGTCCTCCCTGCTTCAGCCACAGTTCCTCACGGGTGAGGAGCTTGAGAACTACCTCGCCGAGCAGGAGGAACTCCTGCAGGGCGTCCTGGGCGAGTAGTCGCCACCTGATTCACGAGCCAGTTAACAAGGAGTGCTGATGTCCAGGATCGTCGAGGCCCACAGCTGGATCCTGCGGATCCCCCTGCCGGGCGACCACCGCGTCGGTGATGAGAAGGACCACAACATGGCGGGTGTCACGCTGAAGACCGAGGACGGTCACATCGGCCGCGGTTTCGGTTTCACCGTCGAGTGGGACGGTGCCCCCGCCATCAAGTCGGTCATCGATTCGGTGCTCCTTCCCGCTGTCATCGGCCGCAGGAGCTACGACGTGGCCGACATCTGGCGCAAGAGCATGCTCAGGCTCGACCGCGTCCGGCGCGGACTTGCGTCGATCGCGATCGGTGCCGTGGACATGGCCTTGTGGGACCTTGCCGCGGTGGAGCGTGGAATCTCGCTGGCAGACCATGCCGGCAAGGTCGTGACATCGGTTCCCGCATACTCGAGCGGCCAGTTCGCTCCGACGCTTCCGATGGAAAAGGTCATCGAGAACGTCCACAAGCAGCTGGAGATGAGTCTGACGGCGGTCAAGCTCCGCGTGGGTATCGACCCGGAGAACGACATCAGCCGAATCAAGGCACTGCGTTCCGAGTTCGGTGAGTCGCTGCGCATCATGTGCGATGCGAACCAGCGCCTGCTTCTGCCCGAGGCGATCTCGCTCGGGCGCAGGCTTGCTGACCTCGGCGTCTACTGGTTCGAGGAGCCGATGGATGCGCGCGACGTCGCCGGTCACTCAGCACTTGCCAGGGCTATCGACGTGCCCATTGCAGTCGGAGAGCACCTCCAGAGCGCCGGGGAGTTCCAGGAGTACGCCCGTCGCGGCGCAGCCCATCTCCTGCAACCGGATGTCGGACAGCTCGCCGGCCCGACGGAGTTCTTCCAGATTGCCAACGTCGCGCTGTCCGAGGGTGCCGCACTTGCCCCGCACTTCCTGCCCGAGATTCATATCCACCTCATGGCTGCCTACCCGAACGCTGCCTATCTCGAGCAGTTCCCCTGGGCCGACGAGTGGCTCGTCAACACGTTGAAGTTCGAGAACGGGCACGCACGTGTCCCCGACACCGTTGGCCACGGTTTCGACCTGCTGCCCGACGCCATCGAGCAGTTCCTCGTCGCTGGGCAGTGGGACTAATGTCCGGCGGTCTGGTGCTGGTCGGCAGGGAGCAGTTCCGTCGTTCGCTCGTCGAGAGCGCCCTCGACGAGGCGGGACTCGAATGGGCCCTGCTCGAGGAGCCGGGCGCGCGAGCCGACCAGCTTCTCGAACGGGCAGTCGCGCTCGTCGTCCCACCTGAGCGGATCCTGTCCGAGGACGAGGTGGGACGGGCACGCGAGCTGCGCGCCGTGGTCAGCCCGGTCATCGGGACCAACCACCTGCCGCTCAAGGCGCTGGCGCACAGGGGCGTCCCGGTGGCGCACGGAGCGGCGCCGGAGAACTACGTGGGGATGGCGGAGGCCGCGGTGGGGCTCATGCTGTCGATCGTCCATCACCTCAAGGTGAAGGAGGCGAACTTGCTGAACCGCGAGGCGCGTCTCACCGATGTCGGTGGACTCCTCAGCACCCGGACAATCGGGCTCGTCGGACTGGGCCGGATCGGGCGTGCTGTTGCCGAGCGCCTGACGGCCTTCGGCTGCCGGCTCGTCGGCTCAGACCCCCAGGTGGACGAGGTCCACGGTGTCGAGGTGCTCCCGCTCGCGGAGCTGCTCCGGGTCTCCGACGTCATCAGCATCCAGGTCCCGCTGACCGACGACAGCCGCGCGTTGCTCGACACCGCGGCGTTCCAGACGGTCAAGCCGGGCGCGTTCGTCGTCAACATCGGCCGCGGAGGCGTGGTTGACGAGGTCGCACTCGCCGAGGCACTCGACCGCGGCCATGTGGCCGGCGCCGCCATCGATGTCTGGGCGGACGAACCCCCACCTCCGGACCATCCCCTGCTGGGCCGGACGGACGTGATCGCCACATTGCACAACGCAGGGCACAGCAACGAGGCCTACGACAGGTTGGCCCGGCTCTCGGTGGAGCAGGTCACGCGACTGCTGGCCGGTCGCGAGGCCGTCTACCCCGTCGGCTAGACGGATCCGTTCCATCTCGAACCTCGTGGCAGTCCCGTGTCGACAGAAGGCTCCGTTCCTCGTCCCGACGAAAGGCGATCCGCATGACGACAAGCGAGTATCCCGGGAGCGGCGCTGCCGTCGAGCCGGCGCCCCCCGCCGATCCTGACCGGGGCGTGGCAGCGGTGCAGACTCTGGCCGTCGTGGAGAAGAGCGGCCGCGCGATCGCGTTCCACGACGTCTCCGACGGTTCGCTTCTCGAGCGCGTCGAACTCGGCCCGTACCCCCACGAGATGGTGCTCGACAGCGCCCGGCAGAATGCCTACCTCGCCCATTACGGCGTCCGCATGTCCGGCAACGTCGGGCCTGGCGGAACGAGCGTCTTCGTCGTCGACCTCGCGAGGCGAAAGCTCGTGCGCACCATCGAGCTGAGCCCGTTCAACCGACTGCACGGGATTGCCATCGACGACCAGGACCGCCTCTACGTCCTCAGTGAGGAGAAGGGGGTCCTTCTCCGCATCGATGACGCCGCGCATGCCTCGGCACCCTCGGGCGCGGTTGCGACGGGCGCGATCAAGGCCCACATGGTGGTGACCAACCGCTCGGGCAGCCGGGCCTATGTCACGGGGCTCCTCTCCGGCACCGTGAGCGCGGTCGACCCCCACGACGCGTCGAGGCCCCCGGTCGTCGCGGCGGTGGGGCCGCTTCCGGAGAGCTGTGCCCTGAGCGACGACGAGACGAGCCTCTTCGTGGGGGTCCGCGGCGCCAGGGAGATCGTGCAGCTCGACGCCGCGACGCTGCGGCAGGAGAAGCGAGTAGCCGTGCAGGGCGACCCCCTCCGGGTCTACGTCGTCCCCGGCGAGGAGACCCTTCTGACCACCGATATCGAGAACCGCACCGTCACCCGTTACGGCGCCGATCTACGTGAGGTGCAGTCCCTGCAGTTCGACGCCGTTCCGGCGGGAATCTCGTTCCATCACTCGAAGCCGATCGCGTTCGTGACGCTGCTCGACTCGAACCAGGTCGCGATGGTCGACCTCGAGTCGTTCACGACGGTCCGGACCATCTCAACCGGCCCGGAGCCCGACGTCACCGCGCTGATCTGACCGTCCCACACCAAGCGGCGAGAGACGCCGTCACGGACCTGGTGACGTCGCTGACCATCACCCCCCACCCAAAGCAGTCGCAGTGTTGCGACGTACCCGGAGGCAGACCCATGAAGTTCCGACTGACCGGTAGCACGCGAAAGCGCGAGGCAGCCACGATGCTGGCATGCGCGAGCGCCACCGCACTTCTCCTCGCCGCCTGCACCGGCTCCAGCTCCGACGACGGAGACAACGGATCGGGAGGTGAAGCGACCGAGCAGGTCACCCTGCGCTATGCCTTCTACGGCCCCGAGCCCTCCTTCCCCGGAGTGCAGATGAACGAGTGGGCATCTCTCATGGAGGAACGCACAGACGGGATGGTGACGGTCGAGACGTTCCCCGGTGGCACATTGCTCGGCACGGGCGACATCTATGACGGCATCACCGAAGGCGTCGTCGACGTCGGTATGGACAGCCCTCACAACGACGCGGCCCGCTTCCCGTTCAGCTCGGTGATGAACCTGCCGCTGGGCATCCCCAACTCGCAGGTCGCCAGCGCCATCTTCCTTGACCTGATCGAGGAGTTCGAACCCACCGAGTTCGACGGCTACCACCTTGTGACGGCGTTCACCACGGAACCCGCGTACGTGCTCACCACCACCGAGGTCACCGGGCTGGACGACCTCGCGCAGCTCGAGATGCGGACGCCCGGGCCGTTCATCCGCATGGCGGAGGAGCTGGGCATCACGCCTGTCAGTCTGCCCGCGCCGGAACTGGCACAGGCCTTGCAGACGAATCTCGTCGGTGGATCGCTCTCCTCGCGTGACGTCCTCAAGGACCTCAGCCTGGGAGAGTTCCTGAACTACATGGTCGACTATCCCCTGGGTATCGGTGGAACCTTTGTCGCCCTCATGAGCGAGGAGGAGTACGAGGCGCTTCCCGAGGACGTGCAGTCCGAGATCGACACGTTGGTCGAAGAGATGTCGATCTTCGCCAGCTCATACCACGACGAGGTCAATGTGGCCGAGTCGGTCGAGTGGACCCAGACCGAGCACAGCCTGCAGATCACGGAGCTCAGCGACGCTGAGCGTGCGGAGTGGGATGCGATCATGAGCTCGCTCGGCGACGAGTGGGTCGAGGCCCACAGTGACGCCGACTTCGACGCCCAGGCTGTCCTGGACCGTACGCGTGAGCTGATCGAGGAACACACGGGGGACGCCTCGTAGTCGTCGAGCTCAACTCCGTGGACGTGCTCCGACGTCCTGCGCACGCCTTCGCGAACCGGCGTGGAATCGGCGAAGGGCGTAACCGACACCGGGGCATGCAGTGACGCCTGCATCACGGCAGGACGACGATGAGACGCGCCGGCACCGCGCCCGAGATCGGCACCTGTCAGTCGCATGTGTGCTGAAGGAATCGTCGGTGTACCCGTCCGGGGCCTGGTGGCGCACGCGTGTGACGACGCACAGTGCCAGCTGGCGCCCCGTGACGCCGGTGGCCCGGTCGACAAGGAGACGATGATGACTCAGCAGCCCACCCTTCCCGCATCCGTGACCGAGTTCGTCGAGCAGCTGGAGCCGGCTGCTGGGATCTGGGTCGGCGGGCGCGGGAGCGCGGCCTCCGGCGGTAGCACCTTCGCGGTTGTGGATCCGGCGACCACCGCCGAGATCACCCGGATCTCCGACGGCGGGGAGGCGGACGCGCGGCGCGCGGTCGATGCCGCGGCGGGCGCTCTGCCGGGCTGGGCCGCGACGGCGCCGCGTGCCCGGGCTGATGTTCTTCGCCGGGCCTTCGACCTGATGATGGAGCGGCGTGAGCTGCTGGCCGAGCTCATCGCGGCGGAGAACGGCAAGGCGATGACGGATGCGCGGGCCGAGGTCGCCTATGCGGCCGAGTTCTTCCGCTGGTACGGCGAGGAGACCGTGCGGGGCGCCGGCGAGTACACGGTCGCCCCGGCCGGTGGTGTGCGCACGGTCGTCACCCACCGACCGATCGGTGTGGCTGCTCTTGTGACGCCGTGGAACTTCCCGGCGGCGATGGCGACCCGCAAGATCGCGCCGGCGCTCGGCGCCGGCTGCACCGTGCTGCTCAAGCCCGCGTCGGAGACCCCACTGACCGCCCTGGCCATTGGCCAGATCTTGTCCGAGGCGGGACTGCCCGACGGGGTCCTGGCGATCGTCCCGACGTCGTCGGCGTCATCGGTCGTCACGACGTGGCTCGAGGACGAGCGCGTCGCCAAGCTCTCCTTCACCGGCTCGACCGGCGTGGGCAAGGTCCTGCTCGCGCAGGCGGCGAAGCGGGTCATCAGCTCGTCGATGGAGCTCGGTGGCAACGCACCGCTCGTCGTCGGTGCAGATGCGGACGTCGACCAGGCGGTCGCGGGCGCGATGCTGGCCAAGTTCCGCAACGGAGGTCAGGCGTGCACGGCCGCCAACCGGCTCTACGTCCACGCCGACGTCGTGGAGGAGTTCACCGAGAAGTTCGGGGAGCGGGTCGCGGCACTTCGCGTGGGTCCGGCGCAGCAGGAGTCCACCGAGATCGGTCCGCTCATCAACGCGAAGGCGCTCGATGGGGTCGTCGAGCTGGTCGACGCGGCGGTCGAGGCCGGTGCCCGTGTCACGCATCGTGCCGAGCTCGCCGACGACCTTCAGGGCTACTTCTACGCACCCACCGTGGTGCGGGACGTCCCTGCCGATTCCCCTCTCGTGCGCACCGAGATCTTCGGGCCGGTCGCCCCCATCGTCACCTGGACCGACGACGAGGAGATGCTGGCCGAGGTCAACGGCACCGAGCTGGGACTCTCGGCCTACCTGTTCTCGCGCGACCTGGGCTGGGCGATGCGCATCGCAGAGCGGTTCGAGACCGGGATGGTCGGTCTCAACCGCGGCCTCGTCTCCGACCCGGCCGCACCCTTCGGCGGCGTCAAGGAGTCCGGCCTCGGCCGCGAGGGCGGCCACGAGGGCATCCGGGAGTACCAGGAGGTCCAGTACTTCAGCATCGACTGGAGCTGACCCGTCCGACCGGTGCCACGAGATGCGTGTCCGTGTGGCCGAGCCGGCGGCTCGCAGATCGAGGGGGAGTGCGGCGACGACTTCGTGAACGTTCTCGTCCGGGTTCGTCGCGCGACTAGCTCGCCACGCGCAGCCCACGGAAGAAGCGCCCCACGGCGGCCGGGTCGTCCAGCGGGCTGACGAGTGCGACATGCTGGTCGGGACGTACCACGACGACCGCGCCGTCCCGGTCGATACCCCTCTCGTCGAAGACGTCCGGATCCGGCAGTGCCGCGTGGACCCCGTCGCGGTCCACGAGACCGAACGGTCCGACGCGGGGAAGGAACACGCGAGGGACCTGTGCCAGATCGACGGCGTGGTGGTCCTGCTGGAGCACCAGCTGGCAATCGAACCACGCGTGGGGTGTCGCGCCGTCGGGAACCATGGCGAAGGGGGACGCGGAGGATTCGGTGAGCCATGCGGCGAACCGCGTCAGAGCGGATGATCGTGTGCCTGCTCCGGGACGGTCGGCGAACACGTACAGGCGCCATCGTCCATCGGCCGTGGCACTGCGACCGAGCCGGACGGTGTTCCCGTTCGAGACTCGTTGAACGGTGGCGAAGGTGAACCGTCTGCCCACCAGGTAACCGTGCGCGGCCGAGGACCCGGGTACGGGGCCGATCGCGACCGAGCTCCGGTACTGCGTCGCCGTACCGGTGCGGAACTCCTCGGCGGCCATGTAGTAGCTGGCGATGTCGGCAGGGTCGGCGAGTTCGGCCGACCGGCGCGCCATCAGCGCCGCCCACTCCTTGTCGAAGTCGATGAGGTTCTTCGCGACAGCCCGGCGCTCCGTGTCGTACGTGGCGAGCAATGACGCGGGCGCCCGCCCGTCGAGGACGTGGCCGAGCTTCCATCCCAGGTTGAAGCCGTCCTGGATCGAGACGTTCATTCCCTGGCCGCCCTTGGCCGAGTGGGTGTGGCAGGCGTCGCCGGCGATGAACACGCGCGGTTCGCGGCCCCCGGCGCCGTCGTCGAAACGTTCTGCGAGGCGGTGGCCCACCTCGTAGACGCTGTACCACACGACATCCTTCACCTCGAGCGTGTAGGGGTGGAGGATCTCCTGCGCCTTGGCGACGGCGACCTCGAGCGGCGTGTTGCGCACACGGCGGTTGTCACCCTCGGCCACCTCGCCGAGGTCGACGTAGAGGCGGAACAGATGGCCGCCCTCCCGGGGGATCACCATGAGGCTGGCGCCGCTGCCGGACTTGACCATCGTCAGCTTGCGGACGTCGGGGAAGTCGGTGTCGGCCAGCAGGTCGAGCACGCCCCAGGCGTGGTTCGACCGGTCGCCGGGGAAGCTGATGCCGAGCATCTTGCGCACGGCGCTGTGGGCACCGTCGGCACCGACGAGGTAGCAGGCACGGACGATGCGGTGCCCCCGCTCCGGATGCTCGAGTCCGACCTCGACCGGGTACTCGTGATCCTCGGTGACACGGAGGGAGACGAGGGTGTGGCCACGGTCGACCTGCATGCGGGTCGGGGCGTTGGCCATGTGCTCGGTGAAGTAGTCGAGGACCCGCGCCTGGTTGACCGTGGCATGCGGGAACTCGCTCAGGCCGTATTCGTCGTCGATCGCGACCCGCCCCCGCACGATGCGACCTGCGTCGGCCGGGTCGGGGTTCCAGAAGGCCAGCTCGGTGACATGGTGCGCCTCGGAGGCCAGCCGGTCCGCGAAACCGAACGCGTGGAAGATCTCGAAGGAGCGCGCCTGCAGGCCGTCGGCGTGGCCGACAGCCAACCGGTCCGACCGCTGGTCGATGATCCTCGTGGTGATCGTGGGGAACTGCGACAGCTGCGCGGCCACGACGGCACCAGCAGGCCCGGCCCCGACCACGAGGACGTCGACGCGGTCCGGAAGCTTCTCGGGACGGTCGACGCCGGTCCCCGCGGCGGGCTGGATGCGGGGATCCCCCGTGACATACCCGTCGTGGTGGAACTGCATGCGAATACCTCCGCGCTCAATCAGCCGCGGAAGCCGCGGTCGTCGTGGGCAGGGTGCCGGTCAGCCAGTCCTCGATGGTTCGGCACCACGTCGGCCACCTCGGATCGAATGTGAGGCCGTGGCCGGCCCCCTCCAGCACGAGGTGGTCGGCACCCAGCCGACGAGCAAGCCCCACCACCGTGTCCGCGGGAGTGAGCATGTCCTGCTCACCAGCCAGGACGAGGACCGGCACCGAGACCAGCGACTCGTCGACGTCGGCCTCCCACCGGGTGGCCTGCCAGCATGCCGTGGGTGACTCCGGCTGGAGGCGAGCGTAGATCTCCTCCCACGTCTCGGCTGGTGCGTCGCGGAAGAACAGCTCCCGCGCCTCGTCCGGGGGAGGCGGTCCCCAGAGGCTCGTAGCGTCGATCTCGAGCGGGATGGGTTCTCCGGCACAGCTTCGGGGTACGACCGGCGTGAGCAGTACGAGTGCTCGGACCCGGTCCGGGTGCGATGCCGCGTATGCGAGCGACGCCAGGCCTCCCATGCTGTGACCGACGAGGATCGGTGGTTGCTCGAAGGCGTCGACCGCCACGCCGACCTCATGGGCGACCTCGGGTAGTCCGCGTGCCAGCCATGCCTCGTCGGACAGCCGACGCGAATAGCCGTGCGAGTACCAGTCCAACGCGACCGATGTGCGTCCTGCCTGCGAGGAGAACCATGTCTGTGTCTGCTCCCACTGCCAGCCTCCGTGGCAGCCGCCGTGCACGAACACGACGGGCGCCCGAGCCTCGCCCACGGTGGGTTCCGAGCGATAGAGCGCCACCCCGTCGACTACCTCGGTCGGTACTCGGTCACCGGTCATGCCCGCCTCCTTGGGGACTCCGCGTCGGTGCGGTAACGCCAGATTAGGAGCGCGTTCCTGAGACGCGTATCACCCACGGGGGTACAAGACCGTCCGCGCGTGTGTACCCGATGGGGCGATATCCCGCGGTCGAGCTCGTACCTAGTCTCTGGCGTGACGTGTACGTGCCCAAGGGAGGACGATGTGAGCGCCGTCGGCAGTGCCCCCCGACCCGATGACGACGGCTGGGTCCTGCTCGCCGGCCACCTGGCCAGGAGCCCGTCGGTGACCGGAGCTCTCGAGTCGGCCGGCCTTGGCTGGCGAGCCCTTCCCACCGGTACGGCGGACGAGGAGACACTCAGCGGAGCGATCGGCGCCATCCTCCCGCCCGCACGCGGGCTGACAACAGGCGAGCTCGCGGCAGCACCCCGGCTGCGTGCCGTCGTCAGCCCCGTCATCGGCACCGACCAGCTACCGCTGGCCGCCCTCGCCGAGCGCGGCATCCCGGTTGCGCACGGCGCCTTTCCCGAGAACGTCATCGGCATGGCGGAGGCCGCTGCCGGACTCGTCGTCGCACTCGTGCACCGGATCAAGGCCAAGGAGGCGGCGCTCCTCGCACAGGTCCCACCGGCCCACGTCGGTGGGCTGGTCAGTGGACGGACCATCGGGCTGATCGGTCTGGGCCGCATCGGCTCCGGCGTTGCGGAGCGGCTGGCCCCGTGGGGCTGCCGAATGGTCTCGACGAGCTCGGCAGCCGGTCGGACCCCGGGCGTCGAGCCGGTGACGATGCCTGAGCTGCTGGCCGCCTCCGACGTCATCAGCGTCCAGGTCCCTCTCACCGAGACCACCCGCGGGCTCGTCGGAGCGGACGAGATGGCAGCCATGCGTCCCGGGTCGGCGCTGGTGACGATCGGCCGCGGGGGAGTGGTCGACGAGCTCGCGCTCGCCGCCGCCCTCGACGCCGGCCACCTGTCCGGGGCGGCCGTCGATGTCTGGGAGACCGAGCCACCGCCCCCCGACCACCCGTTGCTGGGCCGGCCCGACGTCATCGCGACCGGCCACAACGTCGGCCACAGCGAGGAGAGCTACGCGCGGATGTCCCAGCTCGCTGTCGAGCAGGTCGTCGATCTGCTCGAGGGTCGCGAGCCGCTGTACCCGCTGCCCCCGGCCCGGTCCTGAGCGCCGAGGACCGCGCCCGCCTCGTGCTGCCGACCCTCCGTCGTCGTAGGGCATCCGTCGCTGGTACCCGTTCGGGTGACTGTCCGGCCGGCGTGCCAGTCATTACCTTGTGACAGAACGCACGCGACGTCGCACGACGTCGGCCGACGGTCAATGACCGACCGTCCACCGACCCCGGTCACTCGCGCCGGGCGCCGCGGACCGACGCGTGTCCACGACGATCCGAAGGAGCATCACGTGACGATCATCGGCGCCCCTGCGCTGACCATCACTGACCTCACTGCTCAATTCATCGGCGGCCGGTGGCGTGAGGGCAGCAGCGGCACGGAGCTGCTCAACACCGACCCCTTCAGCGGTGAGGTCCTTGCGAGCTACCCCGCCGCCTCGCTCGACGATCTCGACGCCGCCTACCGGGCAGCGGACGAGGCGCGACGTGGCTGGCGCGAGATGAACGCGTACGAGCGTCGCGCGATCTTCGAGAACGCCGTGACGTACGTGGAGAGCCACCGCGACGAGATCGTGACGATGATCCGCCAGGAGGTCGGAGGCACCGCGCTCAAGGCCAACTTCGAGATCGGCCTGGTCACCGACATCCTCAAGGAGGCTGCGACCTTCCCGCTGCGCATGGAGGGCAAGATCATGCCCTCGCCGATTCCGGACCGCGAGAACTACCTGTTCCGCGAGCCCCTCGGCGTCGTCGGCGTCATCAGCCCGTTCAACTTCCCCTTCTTCCTGTCGATGAAACCGGTCGCCACGGCACTCGGTGCCGGCAACGCCGTCGTGCTCAAGCCGCACGAGGACACTCTTGTCACCGGTGGCACCCTGCTGGCGAAGATCTTCGAGGAGGCCGGGCTGCCGGCCGGCGTGCTCAACGTCGTCGTCACCGACATCTCCACGATCGGCGACGGCTTCGTCGAGCACCCCGTCCCGCGCGCCATCGTCTTCACCGGTTCCAACGCGGTGGGCGCGCACGTCGCCGAGGTCGCCGGGCGCAACCTCAAGAAGGTGCTGCTCGAGCTCGGCGGCAACAATGCGTTCATCGTGCTCGACGACGCCGACCTCGACCTCGCCGTCGACGCCGCCGTCTTCTCCCGGTTCACCCACCAGGGCCAGATCTGCATGTCGGCGAACCGGGTGCTCGTCCAGAAGGGCATCCGCCCGGCGTTCGAGGAGAAGTACGTCGCCAAGGTCGAGTCGCTCACCGTCGGAGACCCGGGTGCGCAGGACACGATCATCGGCCCCGTCATCAACGAGCGTCAGGCCACCAACCTCGGGGGCCTCGTGCAGCGCGCCCTCGACGCCGGCGCCCGCCCGCTGGTCAAGGGCGAGGTCGACGGCACCCTCGTCCACCCGACCGTCCTGACCGACGTCACCCGCGACATGGAGGTGGCGCGCGTGGAGATGTTCGGCCCTGTCGTCGTCCTCGAGGAGTTCGACGCCGACGAGGACGCCGTGCGCATCGCCAACGACTCCGACTTCGGCCTGTCCGGCGCGGTGCACACCACCGACATCGAGCGCGGCATGCGGATCGCCCGCAACGTCGAGACCGGGATGATCCACATCAACGACGCCTCGATCCACGACGAGCCGATCATTGCGTTCGGCGGCTCGAAGCAGTCCGGGTTCGGCCGGCTCAACGGCCAGTGGAGCCTGGACGAGTTCACCGAGATGAAGTGGATCTCCGTCAACCGGGGTCGGCGCCGGTTCCCGTACTGACCAGGTCCTGGCGCCACCGATCGGTGGGCGGTCCTGATCCCGACGCCGTCCCGATCTCCGTTCCGTCCACCAGTACCTGTTCGGGGACTGACGTCCTCACGGTGAGCGGCCGTACGGTGCCGACACCTCACCATCCGCAACTGACGGCGGCGCGGGGCCACCGCGCCGCCGTACGGCAAAGGAGCCCGCCATGACCGTCGTCGTCGGATACGTCCCTACCGATGTGGGGCGAGCCGCCCTTCGCCGTGCAGCCCACGAGGCCGAGCTGCGGGGCTGGAAGCTCATCACCGTGTACACGGACACCATCGACAGCCAGTTCGACCAGGACGAGCAGGACGCACTGGCCGCCGAGCGCAAGGTGATCACCGACCACCTCGATACGATCGGCATCGAGCACGAGATGCGCAGGTTCACAGGCAAGCCGGCCGTGCGCGGCACCGATCCCTCACTGCCGGAACGTGGGATCGATCCGGGCGAGGACATCGTGGCTGTGGCACGGGAGAGCGGTGCCCGGCTCGTCGTGCTCGGGCTGCGTCGGCGCTCGCTCGTCGGCAAGCTCCTCATGGGCTCCAACGCCCAGAAGATCATGCAGAACGCCCCGTGCGCGGTCCTCGGCGTCCACGTGGATGACGTGACCGAGTGACGGACGGAGGTCGGCCGTCACCGACCGGCCTGCTCGGCGCCTTCATCGGGATCCTCCTGGTCGCGGCGACGCTTCGGGCACTCGTCACGCCTGTCGGCCCGATCCTGGGAACGCTCGAGGAAGAGACGGGCGTCGGACCTGCTGTCCTCGGCATCCTCACCGCTCTGCCTGTGATCGGCTTCGCGGTGGTGTCGCCGCTCGTGCACTCGATGTCCGGCCGACTCGGCGTCGAACGGACGGTGGTGCTCGGGCTGGCCCTCATCGTCGGGGGAGCGGTCCTCCGCTCGGCGACGGACTCGGCCGTGACCCTGCTGGCCGGTACCACCGTGCTCAGCGCGGGGGTCGCCGTCGGCAACGTCCTGGTCCCCGTGGTCACCAAACGGTACTTCCCGTCCCGCGCCCCCGACGTCACCGGCGCCTACATGGCCGTCCAGACGATCGTGGCGGCGCTCGCCGCCGGCCTGGTCGTCCCGCTCCACGCGCAGACCGGGTCGTGGCAGGTGGCGCTCGGCGCCTGGGGCATCCCCGGGATCGCCGCCCTGCTGTTCTGGCTGCCGCGGTTGCGCACGCCGGTGGAGAGAGTGATCCGCGAGAGATCGGTGGGCGGTTCCGTGCCGCGCTCGCCCTGGCGTACCGCCGTGGGTTGGCAGGTCGCGGGCTACTTCCTGTTGCAGTCCGGCGTCTTCTACCTGACGATCAACTGGCTGCCGAGCGTGACCGTGGACCTCGGATTCTCCGAGGCTCGTGCCGGTTGGCAGGTCTCGTGGCTCATGCTCGTGTCCATCGCGGCCAACGTCGCCGTGCCCCGACTCATGAACGTCGGGGGCGACCAGCGGTTCGTCGCCGTGCTCCTTCCGCTGCTGGTCCCGCTGCCGCTCGTGGGCCTCGTCGTGGCACCGGGGGCCGACCTGCTGTGGGTCGGGATCCTCGGGCTGTCCTCGGGCGGGTCGATGGTGCTCTCGCTCAGCCTCATCAGCCTGCGCAGCGCCGATCCCGACGCGGCCGCCAGGCTCTCCTCGATGGCGCAGACGGTCGCCTACAGCGGTGTCGCCGTCGTGCTCGTGCTGGCGAGCGTGATCCGGGACGTCGCGGGCCCCGGCACCCACATCCTCTGGCTGATGGGCGCACTGGGCGCCGGCCAGCTGCTCGTCGGTCTGCTCGTCGGTCGCGACCGTACGATCGCCCGCTCCGCCCAGCGGGACCGGACCCGTCGAGAAGGAATGGACCCGTTCGGGTAACTGTGGCGGATCCCGCACGCGCCATAGCCTCGCAGGAGCAGTCCGATCCACCGCCCGCACCGGGGCCCCGTCGCACGCCGGGAGCCCGACGCGGAGCGAACGGATCGATGCCCGGTTCGACGGAGAACAAGGAGGGAGCGGCAGATGTACAGCATGCACAAGCTGCTGTGGGACATCCGGAATGTCCCCGCGGTCAACCAGCGATTCCTCGCGGACGCCGACGAGGTCCTCGACGAGTACGAGGTCGAAGGCGAGCCCCGTCGGGCTCTCAAGGAGCTCGACTTCAAGGCGATGCACGAGCTCGGCTACAACCCCTACCTCATCTACTTCTGCGCGATCCAGCTCCAGGTGGACCGCGCCGACTACTACGCCCAGATCCGGGGCGAGAAGGAGCTGTCATGACGTCGAACAACGGACGCATCGCCGGGGCGTTCACGGCCTCGCACTCACCCGGCATCACCGGCTGGCCCGAGCGCCCGGACCAGACCAAGAAGGAGAAGGTCTACGCGGCCTACGACGAGGTCCGCCGGCGTATCGACGAGATCAACCCCGACGCGATCGTCGCGGTCTCCGTCGAGCACTTCACCAACTTCAGCTTCGCCAACCTGCCTGCCTTCGCGATCGCGACCGCCGACTCCTACCTCGGCCCGGTGACCAAGGAGATGGGCGAGTTCCTCAATGTCGAGCAGCACGAGTACCCGGGCAACGGCAAGCTGGGCCGCCACATCTACGAGTTCGCCCTCAAGGCCGACTTCGACCCGGCGCTCGTCGAGGGCGGGCTCGCGTTCGACGAGAACTTCTGCGTGCCCTTCAAGCTCATCGACCCCGAGTCGAAGTACCCGCTCGTGCCGATCATCGTCAACGGCGTCAACCCGCCGTGGCCGACCGCCCGCCGCAGCTACCACTTCGGCGAGATGATCAAGGCCGCCGTCGAGGCGCAGAGCGAGGTGCAGACGGTCGTCGTCGTCGGCACGGGCGGACTCTCCCACTGGGTCGGCCTGCCGGAGTCCGGCACCGTCAACGAGGAGTTCGACCGCGACTTCATCGAGCGCATCGAGTCCGGCGACCCGGAGCAGCTCAAGTCCTATTCGCCCGAGGACATCGACGCGGCCGGCAACGGCGCGCACGAGATCCGCACCTGGATCGTCGCCGCCGGCGCCGTCGGCGGCGCGCCGTTCGACGTCCTGGCCTACGAGCCGATCCCCGAGTGGCTCACCGGCACCTCCGTGGCTGCCGCCCGGGTCTGACCCGGGCATCCGACCTGACAGCACGCACCACCCCGCGCACCCCGCGCACGACCAAGGAGTACATGTGAGCAAGCTTCCCAAGGTGACTGGCGCCGACCTCCGTGGAGTCATGGCCTACCCCCCGACGCCCGCACTGCCCGGGGCGTCCGCCGTGGACGCCGTCGACACGGTCGACGTCGACGAGACGCAGCGGATGATCCAGAACCTCATCAGGGACGGCGTCGACGCGATCGCCACCAACGGCACGCTCGGAGAGATGGCGACGCTGACCCTCGACGAGTGGAAGACGTTCGCGCAGGCCGTCGTCGAGACCGCGAAGGCCGAGAACGACAACGTGCCGATCTTCGTCGGCGCCACCACGCTGAGCACCCGCGAGACCGTCTCGCGCATGAAGTACCTCGCCGAGATCGGCGCCACCGGGACCCTCCTCGGTCGCCCGATGTGGGGCAACATGGTCGGCCCCGTGATGGAGAAGTTCTACCGCGACGTCACCGAGGCGGTCCCCGAGCTCGCCGTGGTCGTCTACGACAACACGGCGGCGTTCGGCGGCATCATCCCCCGCCCCGTCTACAAGACGCTCGTCGAGCTCCCCCAGGTCGTGGCGGTGAAGTACGCCGGCGGCGCCTCGGTCGGCTTCCGCTACCACAACGACATGGCGCACACGGGGACGAGCTTCCCGCTCATGCCGATCGAGACCGACTGGTTCCCGGCCTGGGAGATGTACGGCGAGGACCTCGTCGGCATCGCCTGGTCCTCCACGACCGCCATGGGCCCCGGCCCGGTCCTTGCCCTGCGCGACGCCCTCCAGCAGGGCCGCACGGAGGATGCCCGCTGGCTGACCGAGCGGCTGCGCTGGGCGCACGAGCCGTTCATCGTCGGACAGGACTTCTTCGAGTTCGCGAAGTACAACATCCAGCTCGAGAAGATCCGCGTCAACGGTGCGGGCTACATGAACGTCGGCGAGAGCCGCGTGCCCTACACGGACGACTTCGTCCCCGAGGAGCACGTCCGCACCACCCAGGAGCACGTCAAGCGCTACCTCCAGATCGGCAAGGAGATCGAGGAGCGCCTGGGCGTGCCGCTGACCAAGCAGCCCACCAAGTAGGTGATGACATGACGACGGATTCGGTCGGCACGGACATCGAGGAGGTCCTGGAGCAGATCCGCACCGGGGTCCCCGAAGGACGACTGCCGTCCTACGTGTACAACGACCAGCAGATCTTCGACCTGGAGCAGGACAGAGTCTTCGCCAAGTCGTGGTGCTTCCTCGCGCACGAGACCGAGATCCCGAAGAACGGTGACTACGTCACGCGCTACATCGGGAACAACAACATCATCGTGGCGCGGGACGAGAAGGGCGAGATCCACGCGAGCTTCAACATGTGCCGGCACCGCGGCAACATGATGTGCAAGTCGGAGATGGGCAATGCGTCCCACTTCCGGTGCTCGTACCACGGCTGGGTGTACAAGAACTCCGGTCAGCTCATCGGCGTGCCCTACATGAAGGAGGGGTACGAGGGTCGGCTCAAGCGCAAGGAGTGGGGGCTGCTCCCCGTGCGTATCGAGACGTACGCGGGCCTGATCTTCGGATGCCTCGACCCCGACGTCGAGCCGCTCGAGGACTACCTCGGTGACTTCACCTTCTACCTCGACTTCTTCCTCAAGCAAGGGGTCGCAGGCAGCGAGGTGCACGGTCCGCCGGACCACTGGATCACCGAGACCGACTGGAAGATCGCGGCCGAGAACTTCGCGGGCGACGGCTACCACACGCCCGTGGCCCACCAGTTCGGCTTCAACCTTGGGTACTTTCCGTCCTCGGGTGCCACCCACTCGCAGGGGTGGGCGGCCAGCATCCCTGGCAAGGGACACGGGATCGGGCTCGGCCACTCGCCGAACTTCCCGCCCTTCGCCGGCTTCCCCGACGAGGTCGTGGAGAGCATGAAGAACGCGTGGACCGACGAGCAGATCGAGGTCTTCTCCCAGGTGCGCACCGGGGTAGGGACGATCTTCCCCAACCTCTCCTTCCTCATGCAGCCGTTCAGCCTCATCCCCGGCGAGGCCGGGGTCAGGTTCACGACGATGCGGCTCTACCACCCCATCGGTCCGGGCAGGACCGAGATGTACTCGTGGTGCCTCGTCCCCAAGGACGCGCCCCAGGCGTACAAGGACGAGGCATACCGGTGCTACACCCTGGCCTTCGCCCAGGCAGGCACGTTCGAGCAGGACGACCTCGAGAACTGGGCGCGGGTCACCCGGTCGGCGAAGTCGTCCATCCTGCGGCAGCGGAACGTGGAGTTCCCCTACATCATGGGGATGGAGTCGGAGCCTGACCCGGAGTTCGCGGGACCCGGCCATGTCGTCACGCCCTACGTCAACGACACCAACTTCAGGAACTTGTGGAGTCGGTGGTCGGACTACCTGACCGGACGGGCGTGGTCCAGGTGAACGCAGATGTCGAAGCTGGCAGGACACGCGTGGGGCCCGACACCGTGTTCGCGATCCAGGACTTCCTCAACCGTGAGGCCCTGGCACTCGACGAGCGGCGGTACCGGGACTGGCTGGAGTACCTCGCCGAGGACATCCGGTACGAGGTGCCCCTCCGGGTGACCCGGGAGGGGCTGGCGGAGTGGGAGGTCTCGCCGACTGCGCGGATCTTCGACGACGACAAGCAGACCCTGACGATCCGTGTCGAGCGCCTCGAGACGGACTTCGCCTGGGCCGAGCAGCCGCCGTCTCGGACCCGGCACTACGTGACGGGCATCGTCGTCGACCCGGGGGAGGTCGACGGCGAGTACCTGGTGCGGTCGAACTGCCTCATCTACCGGAGCCGGGGGGACAGCCCCGACCCGAACCTGTACTCGGTCGCACGCACCGACACGGTGCGGCGCACCGGGGACACGTTCGAGATCTCCCGGCGCTGGGCAGTCATCGACCAGTCGGTCATCAACGCACACAACCTCTCGATCTTCATCTGAGGGGAGGAGAGACATGAGCGAGAACCAGGGCACGCCCGACGCCGAGAACCCCGAGACCGGGGAGATGCTCGAGTATCCGCGCGACGGCGGGAACGACGGTCCGATCATCATCGCCAACGAGTTCGCCGACGTGGTGGTTCGCAAGGTCGAGACCCGCAACGGCATGCGGCTCGAGATCTGGTCGCCCAAGCGTGGCACCGCCGTCCGCTACGACGCGGTGGCACTGGACTGCCTGAGCTACCAGGAACCGGAGTTCATCACGTCGCTGCTGGCCCGGAACCCGGGAGCATGACACAGACCGCGACCGGACCCGCTGTCCTCGTGACGGGCGGCGGGTCCGGGATCGGTCGTGGGGTGACCGACCGATTCGTGGCCGACGGTGCGCGGGTCACCGTGCTCGAGCGGTCCGAGTCCAACGCCGCGAGGCTGCGGCAGGACCACGGTGACGCGGTACGCGTCGTGGTGGGTGACGCGGCGGACGCGGACACCGTCTCTCGCGCCGTGGACGAAGCCGGCGTGGACGGCGGTCTCGACCACCTCACCTGCTGCGTCGGAGTGTTCGACCAGTACGCCTCGATCCGTGAGCTGGACGCTGCCGCGCTGGAGCAGGCCGCCGTCGAGATCTGGCGCCTCAACGTCCTGACGACGCTGCTCGCGGTCAACGCCGCCTACCCGGCGCTGAGGGCACGCAGGGGTTCCGTCACCCTCACGTTGTCGGAGTCCGCGTTCCACCCCGTCGGTGGCGGCGTGCTGTACGGCAGCTCGAAGTGGGCGCTGCGCGGCGTCGTCGCCCACCTCGCCGCGGATCTTGCCCCCGAGGTCCGCGTCAACGGCGTCGCCCCGGGCGGCACCGGCGGCACGAGGTTCGGCGGGCTATCGACCCTCGACCAGACGTCGACGGCCGACCAGGACGCGAGCCGCGACGCGCGGATCGCCGCCGGCACGCTGCTGGGGCGCACGCCCACGCCGGCGGACCACGCCGGCGCCTATTCCTACCTCGCCGATGCCGCGCAGTCCGGCATCGTCACGGGGATCGTCATCAACACCGACGGTGGACGGAGACACTGACCATGAGTGCACACGGCAGGACACTGGTGTCCGAGGTCGTCGGCCAGACGCTCGCCGAGCTCGGCGTCTCACACGTCTTCGGCGTGGTCGGCAGCGGCAACTTCGAGGCGACCGAGGCGCTCGTCCGTGCCGGAGCGAGCTTCGTCGGCACCCGTCACGAGTCGGCCGCCACCGGCGCGGCCGACGCCTACTGGCGCACGAGCGGCGCGATCGCGGTGTGCACCGTCCACCAGGGTCCTGGACTGACCAACACGCTGACGGCCCTTGCCGATGCCGCCAAGGCACGGTCGGCACTCGTCGTCATCGCCGGTGCCACGTCGGCCGGCGCGACCCGGTCGAACTTCTACATCGACCAGGCGCGGCTCGTCGAGGCCGCAGGTGGGGTCGCCGAGCGCATCTACGGAGCCGCCACCGTCGCCCAGGACGTTCGCCGCGCCTACCGTCGCGCCCTGGTCGAGCGGCGGCCGGTCGTGCTCGACATGCCCCTCGACGTCCAGGGCGAGGTGATCGTGGGCCCCCTGCCGCCCTCGGCTCCCGTCGCACCGCTGCCGCGCACGGTCCCGGCAGCAGACTCTCTCGACGCGCTGGCCCGCGCCGTGCGCGCCGCGTCCCGACCGGTCATCGTCGCCGGCCGCGGCGCGTGGCAGTCCGGCGGGACAGAGCAGATCACCGATCTCGCCGAAGCCATCGGCGCGGCACTGGCGACGACCGCGCTCGCGAAGGGCATGTTCGCCGGTCACGCCCGGGACGTCGGCATCGCAGGAGGCTTCTCGGACCAGCCCGCCGTCGAGGCGCTCGAGAGCGCCGACCTCATCCTTGCGCTCGGCGCGTCCCTCACCACATGGACCACGCGCGGGGACACGATCTTCGACCACGCTCCCACCGTCGTCCAGGTCGACGACGACCCCGTGTCGCTGTCGCTCAACGACCACGTCGACCTCGAGGTGCTCGGCGACGTCCGCGAGACCGTGTCGGCGCTGCTCGAGACTCTGCGCGCGGAGGGAGCAGCGGCGACCGTCGTGGAGCCAGAACCCCGCGGGCTTCAGGAGCGCGAGGTCGATGCCGACGAGACCGCAGGCGCAGGGGACCGTGCGACCGACCGGCGCTGTCATCCGGGGGACATCACCTGCGCACTGGACGAGATCCTGCCCGCCGCGCGCACGCTGGTCGTCGACGGTGGGCACTTCATCGGGTGGCCGGTCCGGTGCATCGGAGTCCCCGACCCGGCCGGCTTCGTCTTCTCCAGCGCGGGCTTCCAGTCGATCGGACTCGGGATCGGTGCGGCGATCGGTGCCGCCGTCGCCCGCACCGACCGGCTCACGGTGCTCGCGGCAGGCGATGGCGGACTGCTCATGTCTCTTCCCGAGCTCGAGACCTTGTCGCGGCTCGACCACCCCGTCGCCGTCATCATCTACAACGACGCGGCCTACGGCGCCGAGGTCCATCACTTCCGCCGACTCGGGTCCGGCCTCGACCTCGTCCAGTTCCCCGAGACGGACTTCGCCTCCGTCGCTGCCACGCTCGGCCTGCGCAGCTCCGTGGTGCGCGGCACCGATGATCTCGCCGACTTCCGTTCCTGGTGCGGCGAACCGAACGGCGCCTACGTCCTCGACCTGCGCATCGATCCCGACGTCGTCGGCCCATGGGCGGAACAGGACTTCCTCGGGCACTGAGATCCGGTGCCGACGGAGCCGGCCGCACCCCATGCGGTCGACGCACCGGCACCTCCCACCCGCGACGACGAGGAGCAACTCACCGTGACCATTCGACGAGACGTCCGTGGCATCGACATCCACACGCACGTCATGCGATCGATCGGGCAGGAGGACACCCGGCTCAACCCCGCGGAGGAGGCGATCGCTGCGACCTTCCGAGGCGGGAGGTTCCTCGACCTCCTGGAGATGGCCGAGTACTACCGGCAGCGCAACCTCGCCCTCGTCGCCTTCACCGTCGACGACCGCACCCGTTCCGGGCAGCCCCCCGGAGTGTCTGCGGAGGAGATCGCGCTCGCCGTGGTGGAGCACGGTCTGGACGACGTCGTCATACCGTTCACCTCGGTCGACCCGCACCGAGGGGTCGAGGCTCTGCGGGATGTCGAGCGGCACGTGCGTGAGCTCGGCTGCCGCGGTGTCAAGCTGCACCCGAGCCAGCAGGGCTTCTACCCCGACGATCGCCAGTTCTACCCGCTGTACGAGACAATCACCGAGCTCGGCGTACCGATCATCGTCCACTCGGGGCAGACCGCGGTGGGCCGTGGTCAGCGGGGCGGGGGAGGGATCCGGCTGAAGTACTCCGACCCCATGAGACTCGACGACGTCGCGGTCGACCACCCGGATCTTGACATCGTCATCGCACACCCCTCCTTCCCGTGGCAGGACGAGGCGATCGCGGTCGCCCTCCACAAGCCCAACGTCTACATCGACCTCTCGGGCTGGGCGCCGAAGTACTTCCCCCCGCAGCTCGTCCGGTACGCCCGCACACAGCTTCAGGACAAGGTCCTGTTCGGCTCGGACTACCCGGCGATCACCCCGGACCGGTGGTTCGACGAGTTTGCGGCGTACGAACTGCCCGAGGACGTCTTCGACAAGATCGTGCGGCGCAATGCCGCGCGGCTGCTCGGTCTCGAGCTCGGCACGGACTGATGACTCCGCCCGTGCCGGCCAATCATGTCCCGTTGGACCTTTGACGAGAGAAAGTACCCGGTCGGGGCACATTCGCCACTGGCTTACCGAACTACCTTCAACTGCACCCCACAACGAGGTCGGGGCTGTCCACCTGAGGAGCACCGCATGAACGTTCGCCGTCGAACGACAGTGATCGCCGTAGCCATGCTCGGCTCCGGAGCTCTTGGCGCCTGCACCGGTAGCGGCGGCGGGAACGAGGGGTCCGGTGGCGAGGGAGGGGTCACCACCCTCCAGTACGCCTTCTTCGGTCCGGCGGGCTCGCACGCGGGCCAGCAGATGGAGGAGTGGGCCACCCTCGTCGAGGAGCGGACCGAGGGCCGTGTCGAGGTCGAGACGTTCCCGGGCGGCACGCTGCTCGGCGCCGGTGACATCTACGACGGTGTCACCGAGGGCGTCGTCGACGTGGGGCTCGACTCCCCGCACAACGACGCCTCGCGCTTCCCGCTCAGCTCCGTCCTCACCGTCCCGCTCGGGATCCCCGACGGTCGGGTCGGCAGCGCCGTCTACTACGACCTGATCGAGGAGTTCGAGCCGACCGAGTTCGACGGCTACCACGTCGTCACCGCCTTCACCGCCGAGCCGTCCTTCATCCAGTCCGTGTCGACCATCGAGTCGTACACCGACATGGCCGGCGCCGAGATGCGGGTGTCCGGGGCGACGGTCCCGCTCGCCGAGGCACTGGGCTACGTCCCGGTCGGTATGCCCATCCCGGAGGTCGCCGAGGCGCTCCAGACCAACGTCGTCGACGGTTACATCTCCTCGCGAGACGTGCTCCGTGACTTCGGGCTCGCCGAGTCGATCTCGACCGTCATCGAGTACCCCTTCGGCCTGGCCGGCACCTTCGTCGCCGTCATGGATCAGGAGGACTTCGACGCGCTGTCCGATCAGGACCAGGCGGTCATCGACGAGCTCAGCGCCGAGATGTCCCAGTTCGCGGCCGCCTACCAGGACGACGAGAGCGTCGCCGGCGCGATCGAGCACGCCGAGACCGAGTACGACGTGCAGTTCATCGAACCCACCGAGGAGGACGCGGCCGCCTTCGACGAGATCACGAGCCAGGTGCAGCAGGAATGGGTCGAGGCCCACGCGGGTGCCGACTTCGACGCCCAGGCGGTCCTCGACCGAGCGCTCGAGCTCGTGGCCGAGCACAGCGCGCAGCAGTAGTTCGACCTCCCACCATCCGTCACGTCCCTCGACGTCCCGAAGGAGCACATCATGAAGCGCAAGACCCTGAGCGCCACCCTTGCCGTCAGCGCCACCGCTCTGGTCCTCGCCGCCTGCACCGGTAGCGGCGGGGGCGGCGATGCCGCAGGCGGCGAGGACGAGGCGATCACGCTGTCGTACGCCTTCTTCGCCCCCGCCGCGTCGTTCCCCTCGATCCAGATGGAGGAGTGGGCGACCCAGATGAACGAGCGCACCGACGGTCAGGTCATTGTCGAGACCTTCCCCGGTGGCACCCTCCTCAGCGCCGGAGACATCTACGACGGCGTCAGTCAGGGCGTCGTCGACGTCGGGCTGGACTCTCCCGCCTACGACACGGAACGGTTCGCATTCTCCTCGGTCATCAACCAGCCGATCGGCATGGAGAACGCCCAGGTCGCCAGCGCGACCTTCCTCGATCTCCTTCTCGAGTACGAGCCCGCGGAGTTCGAGGACTACGTCATCATCACCGCCTTCACCACGGAGCCGGCCTACATCCAGTCCGAGAACCCGATCACCACCGCGGCCGACTTCGAAGGGGTGAGCCTGCGCAGCTCCGGTGCGGCCGTGCCCACCCTCGAGGCGTTCGGGGCCAACCCGGTCGGGCTGTCGATGGCCGACGTCGCCGAGAACCTGCAGACCGGTGTGGTCGACGGGTACATCTCCTCGCGCGAGGTCATGCGCGACTTCTCGCTCGCTGAGATGGTCAGCTACGTCACCGACTACCCGTTCGGCGTGTCCAACAGCTTCGTCGCCGTCATGGACCGTGAGGCTTTCGACGCCCTGCCTCAGGACGTCCAGGACACCATCCTCGAGCTGCGCGAGGAGATGAGCGTCTTTGCGTCCGAGCTTCACGACGGGGACAACGTCGCCGAGTCGCTGACGTTCGCCGAGGAGGAGCACGGCGTCGAGTTCGTCGACGTGGACGAGGCCGAGGCCGCCGAGTGGGACGAGATCATGAGCGGGCTGGCCGACGACTGGGTGGCAGCCAACGAGGGCGCGGACTTCGACGCCCAGGAGGTCCTCGACCGTATGCGCGAGCTGGCCGACGAGCACGCGGCCGAGCACGGAGAGGGCTGACCGCGATGAACGCCTTCGTCCTCCTCACCGAGCGGGTCAGTCGTGTCCTCGCCTGGGGCGCCGGCCTCGGGGTGGTCGCGATGCTTGCCGTCATCATCGGCAACTACGTGCTCCGACTCTTCGGCCAGCCGCTCGCGGGAACGTTCGAGCTCGTCTCGTTGTGCTCGATCATCGTCGGTGCACTGGCCCTGGGCGAGGCCCAGGTCTACAAGGCCCACGTCGCCATCGACATCGTCACCGTGCGGCTGCCCAAGAAGGTGCAGCTCGTCGTCGGAGCGATCGTGACGGTTGCCTCGATCGCGCTGATGGTCCAGGTCGTGCTCGCCCTGACCATCTACTCCTCGAACATGACCGCCTCGGGCGCGTCGACCGACTTCCTCAAGCTCCCGATCGGCGCGATCGTCTGGATCCTCGTCGTCGGCTTCGGCGGGCTCGTCCTCGCGCTGCTCGGCGACCTCGGGCGCGTCGTTCGCGCCTGGCGCGACCGCAGCCCCGAGCTGGACATCTGGTGAACCGCGGGCCAGGTCCCGCGTCCCACCCCGTACCTCCCCAAGGAGACCACTCGTGAGTCCCACGGTCATCGCCGTTCTCGGCATCGTCATCCTGCTCGGGATCCTCTTCCTCAGGCTCCCGGTCGCCTTCGCCATGCTCGCCGTCGGATTCTTCGGTTCCGTGACGCTCAGCGGCCAGGACGCGGCGCTCCAGCTCCTTGCCTCGGATCTGTACCGGCAGTTCTCGTCCTACACGATGGCCGTGGTCCCCCTCTTCATCCTCATGGGGCAGATCATCTTCCGGACCGGGATGAGCTCGAAGCTGTTCGATGCGGCGTACAAGTGGGTCGGCCACTTCAAGGGGGGAGTCGCTGCGACGACGGTGCTCGCGAGCATCGCGTTCTCCGCCGTGTCCGGGTCGAACTCTGCGGCGACCGCGACGATGGGCTCCGTCGCGCTGCCGGAGATGAAGAAGTACGACTACGACCCGCGGCTCGCCGGGGCGGCAGTTGCCGTCGGCGGCACGCTCGGCATCGTCATCCCACCGTCGACCGCGCTCATCATCATCGCGGTGCAGTCCGAGCAGTCCATCACCACCCTGTTCGGAGCCACGCTGCTGCCGGGGTTGCTGACGGGGCTCGCGCTGCTCATCACCGTCTTCGTGATCGCGGCGCTCAAGCCGGAGATGGGCCCGGCCGGCCCCAGGGCGACGTGGGGCGAGCGCTTCCGGTCCCTCGGCGGCGCCATCGAGGTGGGCATCCTGTTCACCGTCGCGATCGTCGGAATGTTCGCCGGCTTCTTCACTCCGACCGAGGCCGCAGCCGTCGGTGCTTTCGGTGCGATCGTCATCAGCCTGGTCACGCGCACGATGTCGCTCAAGCTGTTCTGGCAGTGCGTGATCGAGACGCTCCGCATCTCGGCGATGGTCATCCTGCTGGTCGCCAGCGCCATCGTGTTCGGTCGCTTCCTCGCCCTGAGCCGTGTGCCGTTCGAGCTCGCAGAGTGGGTCTCGGCCCTCCCCGTCGCCCCGACGGTGGTCGCCATCATCGTCATCGGCATCTACCTGCTCGGCGGTGCCCTCATGGACGCCCTCGGTTTCCTCGTCATCAGCATCCCGCTGCTGTTCCCAGTGATGACCGGCCTGGGATACGACATCGTGTGGGTGACGATCGTCCTCACGCTGGTGACCACGATCGGGGCGATCACACCACCGGTGGGCGTCAACGTGTTCATCACGGCTGGGCTCGACAAGACGCTGGACGTCGTCACCGTCTTCCGTGGGACGTTCCCCTTCCTCATCCCCTTCGGGCTGATGATCGCGCTCTTCTTCGTGTTCCCCGAGATCATCCTGTTCTCCGTCAGCTGAGACCTGAGGAGGTACGACGCCATGGCCGAGACTCTGCACCGGGAGCAGCACGGACGCGTGCTCGTCCTGACGATCGACCGACCCGCCAAGCGCAACGCGCTCGACCAGACCACTGCCTCGGCGATCGCCGACGCGGTGGGAGGTGCGCCGGACGACATCGGGTGCGTCGTCCTCGCGGCCAACGGTCCGCACTTCAGTGCTGGTCTCGATCTCAACGAGCTCCATGAGACCGACGCCGTCGGGGCACTGACCCACTCGAGGCGTTGGCACCGGTTGATGGACCAGGTGCAGTTCGGGGCGGTGCCTGTCGTCAGTGCGCTGCACGGCGCCGTCATCGGTGGGGGCTTCGAGGTCGCCGCAGCCACGCACGTCCGGGTGGCCGACACGTCGACCTACTTCGCTCTCCCCGAAGGGGCCCGGGGGATCTACGTCGGTGGCGGAGGAACAGCCCGTCTTCCGCGGCTCATGGGCACAGCCCTGATGACGGACATGATGCTCACCGGCCGCGTTCTCACTGCGGAGGAGGGGGAACGGGCCGGCATCGTCCAGTACCTCGTCGGCGAGGGGCAGGCGACCGAGAAGGCCATCAAGATCGCTGAGCGGATCGCCGGCAACGCGCGGATGACGAACTTCGCGCTCACCCAGATGTTGCCGCGGATGCACGACGCCGGCCAGGAGGCGGCGCTGGTGACCGAGTCGCTCATGGTGGCCGTCGCGCAGCAGGACACCGAGGCTCGGTCGAGGCTGGGCGACTTCCTGTCCGGTCGGTCCGAGCGGGTGCGCCCCGCGGGTGGCGGCGAGGAGGACGCGTGAGTGCCGGTTCCGTCGGCGTCGTCGGGACGGGGTTCATCGGCGCGAGCTGGACCACGCACTTCCTGGCCCGCGGGTACGACGTCCTGGCGTACGACGTCGCAGACGATGCCGAGGAGCGGCTGAGGGCCGGGGTCGGGAAGCGCTGGGACGCGGCCTGCCGGCTCGCGCCCGACCGAGATCGGGGCACGCTCTCCGTGGTCGGCGACCTCACCGAGGCCGTCGACGGCGTCATGCTCGTCCAGGAGAACCTGCCGGAGCATCTCGACCTCAAGCAGGAGGTGCTGAGTCACGCCGACGCAGCTGCGGCAGCCGAGGTGGTCATCGCCTCGAGCTCCTCCGCACTGCGGCCGACGGACCTGCAGGCGCACTGCGACCACCGCCCGGGGCGCGTCGTGGTCGGGCACCCGTTCGACCCGCCGCACATCGTGCCTCTCGTCGAGGTCGTGGGAGGAGAGGCGTCGAGCACCGCCGACGTGCGGCGTGCGCTCGATGCCTACACCGCGCTGGGCAAGCGGCCCATCCACGTGCGGGCCGAGCTGGTCGGCCACGTCGCCAACCGCCTCCAGGGTGCCCTGTGGCGCGAGGCCTACTCGCTGGTCGCCACCGGTGCCGTCTCGGTGGCCGACGTCGACACGGCGATCAGTGCCGGACCCGGCCTTCGCTGGGCCCAGTACGGCCCGTTCGTCAACCTGCATCTCTCCGGCGGCGAGGGGGGACTGGCCGACATCCACGACCGCATGGGTCCGACCATGGAGGCCATCTGGGCCGACCAGACCACGCCGACACTCGACGACGAGCTGCGCGCCCGTGTCGAGGAGGAAGCCGCCGCCGTCGTGGCGGACGGTGCGGAAGCAGTCCGCCGACGCCGCGAGGAGCTGCTCGTGCAGCTCCTGCGGATCCAGTCCGAGAGCTAGCAACGAGAGGGCAGCACCATGCGCGACGCAGGAGTGGGCTCGTGGCCCGCCCGCCAGGTTCGAGCCACCCCGGACAAGACCGCCATCCTCTTCGAGGGTGCCGAGCTCAGCTACCGCGAGCTCCACCGGCGCAGCGTGCGGCTCGCTCATGCGTTGCGTGCCAGGGGTGTCCGCCACGGAGACCGTGTCGCCTACCTCGGTCCGAACCACCCGGCGCTCGCCGAGACGTTCTTCGCGGTGACGATGCTCGGGGCCGTCATCGTCCCGCTCAACGTCCGCCTGGCCCCCTCCGAGCACTCCTACGTCCTGTCCGACTCGCGGGCCCAGGTAATCATCCACGACGGCGACCTGCGCGAGACCGTTGCCGCCCTCGACGACGACCTGCCGATCGAGCACCGGATCGCCGTCGGGGACCTGCCGGTCGATGGTGCAGAGCAGTTCGAGGAGGTCCTCGCGGGAGGTGCCGAGACCCCGATCGACGAACCCGTCACGCTCGAGGACGTCGCCATGATCCAGTACACATCGGGGACCACCGGACACCCCAAGGGCGTGATGATGACGCACGGCAACATCACGTGGAACTCGATCAACATGATGATCGACATCGACATCCGTACCGATGAGATCAGCCTGCTCGTCGCCCCGTTGTTCCACACCGCGGGGATGAACAACTGCTTCCTCACCACCGTCCTCAAGGGCGGTACCACCGTGATGATGCGCTCGTGGGAGGTCGATCTCGCCGTCGACCTCATCGAGCGCCACCGAGTGACGATGTTCCTCGGCGTGCCGACGATGTTCCAGGTTCTCGCGCAGTCTCACCGCTGGGCGGGCGCCGACTTCTCGTCGTTGCGCACGCTCCCGTGCGGATCGGCGCCCCTGCCGCGCGCGCTCATCGAGACCTACGCCGACAGGGGCCTGACCTTCCTCCAGGGGTACGGGATGACCGAGTCCTCGCCCAACGCGACCTTCCTGCGTGCGGACCGGGCGCTCGAGAAGGTCGGCTCCGCGGGGACGCCCTGCTTCTTCAGCGACCTCCGCATCGTCGATCCGCTCGGCAACGACGTACGTCAGGGCGAGAAGGGCGAGGTCATCCTCTCCGGTCCCAACGTCATGCGGGGGTACTGGGAGATGCCGGAAGCCTCCGCCGAGACGGTCGACGCCGACGGCTGGCTGCGATCCGGCGACGTGGCGATCCAGGACGAGGAAGGGTTCGTCTACATCGTCGACAGGCTGAAGAACATGATCATCTCGGGCGGCGAGAACATCTACCCGGCCGAGGTGGAGGATGCTCTGTTCCGCCATCCCGCCGTTGCCGACTGCGCCGTCGTCGGCGTTCCCGACGAACGCTGGGGGGAGGTCGGGCACGCGTACGTCGTGCTCGTCGACGGCGGGAGCGTCGACGGTGAGCAGCTCAAGGATTACCTGCGGGACAGGCTTGCCGCCTACAAGGTGCCGAGAACGTACGAGGTGCTCGATCGTCTGCCGCGGAACGCGTCCGGCAAGGTCGTCAAGAAGGACCTGCGCGAGCGCGCCGCGGGCACCGCCGGTTCCGGCCGCACCGGGTCCTGAGCGGGTGATCCGGCGGTGCGGAACGGGCCGAATTGACCCGGCTGGGTAATGGGCCGCTTCTCGTCGCCGACCTAGCATCGAACGCATCACAGGAGCCGTACCAGCGTAGCGACGGCGTTCCGACCATCGTCCGATCCACCGTCGCCGGGCCGATCGCCCGCACCGCCACCACTACTCCACCGGAGGACCACGTGCTCGAGATCCGCAAGCTCTTCTCACAGGTCGACGTGACCTACACCGCTGCCGGCGCGACCGACGACGGTGAGCCGCTGCGCAAGGTCGTCGTCGCCGCCGTCGTGGCCAACCCCTACGCCGGGAAGGGCTTCATCGAGGACCTCCAGCCGATCATCGACGCCTCCGCCGAGCTCGGCACGCTACTGGGGACCGAGGCGGCGAAACTCCTCGGCGCGCCGGTCGAGAGCTACGGCAAGGCGGGGATCGCCGGCATCAACGGCGAGCAGGAGCACGTGAACGCGGCACTGACCTCCGTCTACGGCAACGCGTTCCGCGACGCCATCGGCGGCGGGAAGGCGTGGATCACCTCGGTGACCAAGGTCGGGCTGGCCGGCGACACGATCGACGTGCCGACCGCCTTCAAGGACGACGTCTGGGTGCGCAGCCACTACGACGCGACCGAGGTCCGCGTCCCGGACGCGCCCCGTCCCGACGAGCTGCTCATCATCGGCGCCGTCACCAACCGTGGCCGGATCAACGCCCGCGTCGGCGGCATGTCGCTCGCCGAGGCGAAGGAGAAGGGGGCGACGGCGTGACCAGCCTGGCTGTCGTCGGCGCGGGAGCCGTCTTCTCCGGGGACATCGACTCTCCGGTCCTCGACGGGATCGACACGCTGATCGCCACCGACGGCACGATCACGGCCCTCGGGACCCGTGCGTCGCTCGCCGCAGAGGTCGAGTCCGCCGACCAGGTCCTCGACGCCGACGGGATGACGCTCGCCCCCGGCCTCATCGACTCGCACTGCCACGTCGTGCTCGGCGACTACACGCCACGGCAGAAGACGGTCGACTTCCTCGCCAGCTACGTCCACGGCGGCATCACGTCCGTGGTGTCGCCGGGCGAGATCCACGCGCCGGGCCGACCGCACGACGCGATCGGCGTCAAGGCGCTCGCCATCGCGGCGCGCTCGACCTTCCGGAACTTCAGCCCCGGCGGCATGACCGTGCACGCCGGCGCCGTCGTCCTCGAGCCCACGCTCACCGAGCAGGACTTCGCCGACCTGCAGGAGGCCGGGGTCAACCTCGCCAAGTTCGGGTTCGGCCTCTACGAGGACCCCGCCGACGGCGCCGACCAGGTGCGCTGGGCGCAGCAGCACGGCATCCGCGTCATGTGCCACTCCGGTGGTGCGTCGATCCCGGGGAGCCAGCCGATCACCCCGGACCACCTGCTCGCCCTGTCCCCGGACATCTGCGGCCACATCAACGGTGGGCCGACCGCGCTGGACCCCGCGGGGGTCGACCGGATCATGGACGAGACCGACATGGCTCTCCAGCTGGTCCAGGCCGGCAACTTCCGCTCCTCGGTGCGCATCCTCGAGCGGGCCGCCGCGAAGGGCATGCTGGCCCGGATCGTCATCGGTTCCGACACGCCCACCGGGACCGGCGTCATGCCGCTCGGTGTCATCAAGACGGTCGCCGAGCTGTCCTCGTGGACCGACGTCGATCCCGCCGTGCTGTGGGCCGCCGCCTCAGGCAACAACGCCCGCACGTGGGACCTGCCGGCCGGCTTCCTCCAGGTGGGCCGTACGGCCGACCTCGTCCTGATGGACGCCCCCTGGGGCTCGCTCGCCGGAGACGCGCACGGCGCCCTGGCCACCGGTGACATCCCCGGCATCGCCGCCGTCGTCACCGGGGGAGAGGTGCGCGCCCTGCGCTCCCGCAACACACCCGCATCCGCTCGTTCCGTCACGCCGACGCCGGCGCTCGCGCACCTGGCGTCCTCCGGCCACTGAGCACCGCCGGGCACCCGCCCGGATCACGAAGGAGACGACTACTCATGGCACTCAAGCTCACGCTCGACCTCGACCTCTGCCAGGGCTATGCCAACTGCCTGATCGAGGGACCGGGCTACTTCGACTTCGACGACGAGGCGGAGAAGGCGATCCTCCTCAAGGAGGACGTCCCGGACAGCGATCGTGCACTCGCGGAGAACGCGGTGCGTGGCTGCCCGGCGCGCGCCATCGCGCTCGAGGAAGACTGAGATGAGACGGGTCGTCGTCGTCGGTGGGTCGCTCGCCGCCGTGCACGCCGCCGAAGCCCTGCGCGAGCGCGACTTCGACGGAGAGATCACCATCATCTCGGCGGAGCAGCACCTGCCCTACGACCGCCCGCCGCTGTCGAAGGAAGCACTCTCGAGCGGCGTCGACGTCGAGAAGCTCTACCTGCGCTCGCCGCAGTGGTACGAGGACCACGCGATCGACGTGCGGCTCGGGGCCGCGGCGGCCGGCCTCGACGTCACGAACACCGTCGTCCACCTCGCCGACGGAACCGAGGTGCCCTACGAGGGCCTCGTGCTCGCGACCGGGTCGCGGGCCCGCCGGCTGCCCGTCGTCTCCGGGCTGCCGGACGCACACGTCGTGCGCGACATCGGTGATGCGGCGGAGCTGCGTGAGAAGCTGCGTCCGGGCAAGCGCCTCCTGCTCGTCGGTGCCGGTTTCATCGGCCTTGAGATCGCTGCGACCGCCCGCCAGATGGGCGTCGACGTGTCCGTCATCGAGGTCGGTCGAGCACCGCTGGCCCGCGCGCTGGGGGACGAGGTCGGTGCGTGGTTCCGCGACCTTCATACGCGCAACGGCATCGACATCGTGTGCACGTGCTCGGTCGAGCGGTTCGAGGCGACCAGGGGCGGCGTGCGTGCTGAGCTCAGCACGGGCGACGTGCTCGATGCGGACATCGTCGTGGGCGGGATCGGGGCTACACCGAACGTCGAGTGGCTCGAGGGCTCTGGTCTGAGTGTCGCCAACGGCGTGCTCACCGGTGCCGACCTGTCGACCGGTGTCCCCGGTGTGGTCGCAGCCGGTGACATCGCCCGCTGGTACAACCCGCTCTTCGACGAGGAGATGCGTGTCGAGCACTGGACCAACGCCGTGGAGCAGGGCCGGCACGCCGCGCACACGCTGCTCGGTACCAGCGAGGCGTACAGCAGCGTCCCCTACTTCTGGTCCGACCAGTTCACCGCCAAGATGCGCTTCGTCGGGACCGGTATCGCTGCCACCGACGTCGTCGTCGAGGACGCGACCGACACGCGCCTGACCGCCCTGTACGGGCGGGACGGCGTCATCCGTGGCGCCGTGGCGGTCAACGCACCCCGCCAGCTCGTCAAGTACCGCACGGCCATCCGCGACCAGGTGCCGTGGCAGGAGATCGCACCCGCCGCGATCTCGGCCGTGCGCTGATCGACCGAACCTGACCAAGCAGTCCGACACCACCCAAGGAGAAGTTATGACCGAGACGCCGACCCAGGACGACTCCCTGTCCGTCATCGAGCTGTTCCCGCAGGACGAGGACTGGTCCCTGCAGACCATGCGTCTGCTTGCACAGGTCGCGGTAGGCGGATCCGACCTGTTCGAGTGCGCCCGCACCGCCGCGCGCATCGGCGACTCGACCGACCCCGAGCTGTGGCAGCAGGAGTGGAGCAACACCGCCAAGGCCACCGCGGCGGCGGGGGAGAAGGCCATCGCCGAGGGGCACATCGCCACCGGCCGGCGCGCACTCTTCCGTTCGATGAGCTACTGGCGCCACAGCGAGTTCTTCCTCAACTCGTCCGACCCGCGGCGTACCGAGGCCTACACGGAGGGGACCAAGAACTTCCAGCGTGCCGCCGAGCTCACCGACGGACTCATCGAGCGCATCCACGTGCCCTTCGAGGGCATCACCATGGACGGCTACATCGTGCGTCCCGACAACTCGGGTGCCAAGCGTCCCACCGTGCTCTTCCTCGGTGGTGCCGATTCGTGGGCCGAGGAGCTGTACTTCCTCGGCGGGACGGAGTTCCCCGCCCGCGGGATGAACGTCGTCATGGTCGACACCCCGGGCCGCGGCTCGTCGCTGCGCTTCAAGGAGCTCTACAGCCGACCTGACTACGAGGTCCCGGTCGCGGCGATCCTCGACTTCCTCGAGCAGCGGGACGACGTCGACAAGGACCGCATCGGTCTGGCCGGGGTGAGCTTCGGCGGCTACTACGCGCCGCGCGCCGCCGCGTTCGAGCCGCGGGTCAAGGCCGTGGCGGCCTGGTGCGGCACGTGGAGCATCCTCACGGACTTCTACGAGTACTACCCCCCGCTCCACGAGCAGCTGCAGTGGCTCTCGGGTTCGAAGGACGATGCCGAGGCGCGCGAGAAGCTGGCGAAGTTCACGCTCGACGGCGTGGCCGAGAAGATCGACGTCCCGGTCTACGTCATGCACGGGACGAAGGACATCATCATGGACATCGAGGGCGCGAAGAAGTTCGTCGACGCACTGACCGTCGAGGACGTCACCTTCGACATCTACGACGGCGCGGGCTCGCTGCACTGCAACTACGACCACCTCGCGGTTGCGGCGTCCCGGCTGACGGACTGGATGGCCGACCGGATCTGATCGGCCGATGCGCGACCGGGGCGGCATCGGGCACGATCACCCGGTGCCGCCCGGCGGGCGGTACCACCAGGCGTCGACGGCGACGCGAGGACGAGGCAGCCGGTGACCGGCGAGGGGGTCTGACGAAGGGGTGGACGGACTGATGGTCACAGGTGAGAACAGGCAGCTCGAGAGCCGGTTCGAGTACGTACGTGCGATCCAGAGCGCCGTGAGCGTGGACGAGGTCCGTCGTGCGTATCACGAGGCGGTCAGTCTCATCATCCCCGCGGACGGGATCGGGATGTACCGGTTCGCCAGTCCCGGCGTGCCTGCGCTCTTCGCCTCCAACCTCAGCGACGAGTTCATGGCCGCGTACGAGGCCGAGGGTCGCAACGACGATCCCGTTCTCGACGCCGTCACCGACAACGTGCTGCCCGCGGACTCGACGAACGTCGTGCGCGAACAGAGATGGCTCGAGTCCGGCGCCCGTGCCGTGCTGCTGCGGGAGAACCTGGCGCACTCCCTCGAGGCACCGATCCTCATTGCCGGCGAGGTCGCCGGAACCGTGAACTTCGCCCGCGCGACCGACGCCGAACCGTTCACGCTGGTCGACCTCACGACCGCCAGGTTCGTCAGCGAGCACCTCAGCCTCGCGCTCGAACGGGCGCGGCGCTTCGAGCAGGCCGGCGACCGGGCCGCACTTCTCGGCGGAGCGCTCGATCACCTCTCCCAGATGGTCGTCGTCGCCGACGCCACGAGCGGTGAGCGCGTGTTCGCCTCGCGCAACCTGGAGGTCCGGTTCCCGGAGTCGGCGCACGGGCTCATCGACTCGGTCGTCGCCGACTTCGTCGCGGAAGGGCGGCGCGCACTCACGGCGAACGTGCGCGACGACGCCTCGGGGGAGCGCCTCATCATCAAGTGCTCGATCGCGCCGACCTACGACGCCATCATCGCCGTCGTCTTCGAGGCGCCCGACGAGGAGGACTGCGCGCTCCCCGCGTGGGAGGTGCTCTCCCCTCGTGAGCAGGAGATCGCCGAGTACGTCAGCAAGGGCATGACGACCAAGGAGATCGCCGACATCGCGTTCGTCAGCCAGAACACGGTCAAGCAGCACATCAAGCGGATCTTCGCCAAGACCGGTGTGCACAGCCGGGCCGAGCTCGTGCACCTGATCTGGGCATCGCGCGGTCACGACCGCGTGTGAGTCGGCCTTCCGGCCGGTCAGCCCAGCTGCATCACGAGGCCGGGGGCCGCGAGCTCGACCGGGCCGTCGTAGACGGCGCGCGCCTCGGCGAGGATCTCCTCGCCGTCCGCCGGGTCGGCCAGGTGCGTGATGACGAGCCGCCCGGCGTTGGCGGCCGCGGCGAGCTCGCCAACCGTCCGGCCCGTGAGGTGGCCGTGGTTGGACACGTCGATCCCGGCGCTGTGCCGGTACGTCGCCTCCGCCAGCAGGACGGGCACGTTCCGGCACTGCTCGACGAGCTCGTCCGTCAGCCCCGTGTCGGCGGTGTAGGCGAGGCCGAGGTCGTCGAACCGCATGGCCAGCGTCGGTACCGGGTGGAAGGCCGGGATCGTGGTCAGCGTCGTGCCGTCCACCGTCACGGTGGCGCCCGGCTCGATCTCGGTGAGGTCGAACCCGTCGCTCAGGGGCGCCGCGAGTGCCGGCAGCGAGGGGATCCCGTAGACGCCGTCGAGCCCGACGAGCTTCTTCCCGAAGCCCGTCGGCGCCCACATCGGCACAGCGGGCAGCCGCTCGGGGAAGCCGCGCCGGTAGGCGAGGGCCGTGAGGTCCGCGCAGTGGTCGGCGTGCTCGTGGGAGATGACGATCGAGCTCAGCTCGCCGAGGTGGCCGCGCGTGGCGAGCTCCGCGACGACGCCGGGCCCGCAGTCGACGAGCGTGGCCCCGCCCTCGTGGTGGAGGAGGTAGCCGACGGCGGCGCCGAGGCTGGACGGCGCGGTCGCTGAGGCGCCGAGGACGGTGAGGGTCGCGCTCATCGGGTCACCACCGGGACCGCGCGCGAGCCGCTGGGCCGCACGGCGACGGCCGAGTCGACCTCGCTGGCGTAGACGCTGTGTGCCGGGACGGTGGGGCCGTCGGTCAGGGCCACCGTGAGGCGGTACCGGTCGCCGGCGAACTCGGACGTCACGACGGTGCCGGTGGCGGCCCCGTTCGTGAGCGCGGCGGTTTCTGCGTCGGTGGGATACGCGGTCAGGTCGGTCCAGCGCAGTGCGACGTGCATGTCTGTGTCCTCCAGGCTGTTGGTGGTGTCGTCGTCGGGGGATGTTCCCGCCGGGAGGCGGAGGCCGCCGGCGAGACGCGCGTGGTGCTCGCCGTCCCGTGTGGCGGGGACGACCACGGCGTGGCCGAGGAACTCCGCCGCCCACGAGGTCGCCGGCCGGTCCCAGAGCTCGGCGGGCTCCCCGGACTGCACGAGGTTCCCCGCGCGCAGCAGCACGAGCTGGTCGCCGAGCGCGAACGCCTCGTCCTGGTCGTGGGTCACCAGCAGCGTGGTCACGCCGGAGGCCCGCACGAGCGCGGCGAGCTCGGAGCGGAGCAGGACCCGCAGCTGGGGGTCGAGGGCGGCGAGCGGCTCGTCGAGGAGGAGCAGCCGGGGCGAGGGCGCGAGCGCGCGGGCGATGGCCACGCGCTGGCGCTGACCGCCCGAGAGCTCGGTGACCGGCCGGTGGGCGAGGTCCGCGATCTGGCACAGCTCGAGCATCTCCGTCACTCGCTCGGCCCGCTTCTGGGCCGGAACGCCCTGGGCCTTCAGGCCGAACGTCACGTTGCCTGTGACGTCGAGGTGGTCGAAGAGGGCGTACTGCTGCGGCACCCACCCCACCCGGCGCTTGGCCAGCGGCACGGTGGTGGTGTCGACGTCGTCGACGTGGATCGTGCCCGCGGTGGGACGCAGGAGCCCGCCGACGAGCTTGAGGAGCGTCGTCTTCCCGCAGCCCGAGGGGCCGACGAGCGCGGTGATCGATCCGGGCGCGGCGTCGAGGTCGAGGTTCGTCAGGGCGTTGCCCTCGGCTCCGTGGTAGCGGAAGCCGAGGCCGCGGCAGGTGAGGGCGGCGGCGTCCTGGGCGGTGGGTGTCGACGTCGTGCCGGGTGTCGTGGGTGTCGTCGTCACGCTCATGCCTGGCCCATCTTCGCGCCGCCGAGCCGCTCGAGCGCGAGGGCCGCGGGGACCACGAGCACGAGGAAGAGGACCGTCGCGGCGGCGGCGGCCTCGAGGCGGCCGGTGAGGTAGCCGTCGTACAGCACGACCGGGACCGGCTGCTGCAGCGGCGTGAACAGGAAGAACGACACGTTGAACTCTCCGAAGGACAGGGTGAGGACGAGCAGGGTGGCCGCCAGCAGCGCGCCCCGGGACGCGGGCAGGGTCACCGTGAGGAAGCGGCGGACGGGGCCGGCGCCGAGCGACTCGGCGACCGACTCCTGCAGGCGCAGGGCGGGGCTGGCCATCGCGGGGGTGAGCGCGCTGAGGAGGAACGGCAGTGTGTAGAGCACGTGCCCGCCGATCATCAGCACTCCCGAGGGGCGCAGCAGCGGGTAGGCGAGGATGAGGCCGAGGCCGAGCGCGATGCCCGGCACGGCGATCGGCACGTTGGTCACGGCCCGGAGCAGCGACCGGCCCGGGAACCGGTAGCGGGCGATGGCCCAGGCCGCCGGCAGGCCGATGGCCATGTCGATGACGAGCACGAGCAGCGCCACGCTCACGCTCACGCCGATGTTGCCGGCCATGTCGTCCCACGCCTCGACGATCCACTCGAGGGTGAGGCCCCCGAGCGGACCCTCGCGCCAGCTGCGGCTCAGCGCGACGAGCAGGACGAGGGGGATCGGCAGCGTGGTGACCAGGGCGGCGACGATCGCGAGGACCTGGCCGACCCGGGTGACGCCGTCGTGCCGGAGCGGGGTGGCGGACCGCGCGCGCCGGCTCGTCGTCGTCGGCCCGGGGGTGTCCGGGGTTCCCTGAGCGTCCGGTGCCGCGGAGAGCCCGGGTGCGCCGTTCGTCGTCGTGACCCCGGCAGGGGTGGTCGCCTCGCTCATGGCGCGCTCCTCCTCACCTTGACGTCCCCGAGGTTCCCGACGCCGACGAGGATCACCGTGGTCAGGAGCGCGAGGAGCACGGACAGGGTGGCCGCGAGCTCGGGCTGGAAGCCGTCCGTGAACGCCGAGGCGATCTCGACGGGCAGCACGTTGAGGTCGCGGCTCAGGGTGGCGGCCGTGCCGAACGCGCCGAACCCGGTCGCGAGGGCCAGCGCGGCCGAGCTCGCCATCGCCGGCCGGAGCGCGGGCAGGATGACGCGGAGGTAGATGGTCGCGGTGGACGCCCCGAGCGAGCGGGCGGCCTCGATCGTCTCCGGACGGACGGCCCCGGCCGCGCCGCGCACCACGAGCACCACGCGCGGGATCTGGAAGTAGAGGTAGGCGATGAGCAGTCCCACCCACGTGTAGGCGATCTGGAGCGCCCGCTCCCCGGTCGCCGCCTCGAAGAGCTTGGGGATCACGCCGGTGTTGCCCACGAGCAGGATGACGAAGAAGCCGATGACGATCCCGGGCAAGCTGAGGGGGATGGTCATCGCCGTCGCGAGGAGCCGGCCCGCGCGGGAGCGGTCGCGCTCGAGGTACAGGGCCGCCGGCACGCAGATGACCAGGGCCAGCACGGTGGAGGCCACGGCGATCCCGGCGGTGAACAGGAGCGACTCGAGGTAGCGGCTGCTCGTCAGCACCTCGCCGTACCGGTCGAGGCTCCAGCCGCCCGCCTCCGCCCCCGTGCTGCGCACGACGAGCAGGATCATCGGCCAGACGAGGAGGACGAGCAGGACGAGGACGATCGGTGCGACGAGGGCCGCCGCCGGGCTGCGGCGGCTCCCGTCGATGGACCGAGAGATCACTGAACCTCGGACTCGAACTGCGCGAGGACGTCCTCCTGGACGGTCTGCATCTCCTCGAAGTCCGGGATCGTCACGAGCTCGTCGTAGTTCTCGGGGAAGACCTCGGCGATCTCCTCGGGGATCTCGACGTCGCGCACCGGGCGCAGGTAGCTCTCAGCGAACAGTGCCTGGGCCTCGTCGCTGAGGGAGTAGTCGAGCAGGGCCTGGCCGGCGGACTCGTGCGGGGCCTCGGCCACGAGGCTCATGACGTAGGGGATCGCGAGCGAGCCCTCCTCGGGGTAGACGACCTCGATCGGGTCGCCGGCCGCCGCGAGCTGGTGGCCGTTGAAGTCGGCGTCGATGAGGATGGGGATCTCGCCCTGCTGCACGGAGGCCGTGGCCGTCTGGGCCGGGTTGACGACTCCGTTGTCCGCCATCGCGGACGCCCACTCGAGGCCCGGGGTCGGGTCGTCGAGCGTGCCGCCGAGGGCGAGGTTGGCCGCCGTGAGGACCGAGTAGCCGACGGCCGCCTGGGTCGGGTCGAGGTAGCCGACCATGCCCTCGTACTGCGGGTCGGTCAGGTCCTCCCAGCTCTGCGGCACGGGCACGTCGCCGAGCTCGTCGGTGTTGACGATGAACGCCACGGCGCCCTGGTGGACGGTGAACCACTCGCCGTCCTCGTCGCGGAGGTTCTCGGGGATCTCGTCGAACCCCTCGGGCTCGTAGCTCGTCACGAGGCCGGCGTCGGAGGCCTGGTAGCCGAAGACGATGCCGTAGTAGGCGACGTCGGCGGCCGGCGCGGCGGCCTCGGCCTCGAGCGCGGCAAGCGTCTGGCCCGAGTTCTTCGGGTCGTTCGGCGCCTCGATGCCGGTCTCCTCGGTGAACGCCTCGAGCACGCCGCCCCAGTTCGCCCACTCGGCGGGGGTGTTGTAGCTGATGACGATGTCGTCCGAGGACCCGCCGTCGCCGCCCGACCCGTCGTCGGACCCGCCACCTCCGCACGCGGCGGTGAGGAGGAGGGCGCCCGCAACGGCGCTGACACGCAGGGTGGTTCGCAAGATGAAGCTCCTTGACGAGGTGGTGGGGAGAACACAGGGGAGGGGAAAGGCGGTCGGAGGGACCGGCGGCTCGGGACCGGCGCCTGGGGGACCGGCGTGACGCCGACCGACATCGTGCGGAACGCGAGTGACCGGCCGATGGCCGTCGACCGCCCCGCGGGTGAACGGCCGACGACGCGGCCGTTCACCCGTTGGTGCTAGTCAGGGCGGTGTCGGGGATGGGTGGTTCGTGCGGATGAGCTCGGCGGGCCGGCCAGCCCGCGATCGCTCAGCGGCCGAGCTGGGCGTGCAGGTCGTCGAGCCGGTCGGTCATGAACATGTCGAGGTCGTACTCGATCGCGGTGGTGTTGTCGCCCTCGCTCGCGGTCGGCCACGCCCAGCCGACCGTCTCCAGCCCGAGGGACTCGGCGAGGTCGGCCTTCGCGCGGGTCCAGGCGCCGATGTTGACGTTCGCGGCGTCGTAGCCGAGCTCGGCGGTCTCGCGCAGCCAGGCGTCGCCCACGTTGATCGGCCCGCTGTAGCCACGCACCCGCATGAGCGAGATGTCGGTGCCGGTGTCCCGGACGGCGGCGAGGAGGTCGTCGTCGAGGGACGAGACCCACATGTCGTCGATCGCGCCGGCCGCCTCGATCGTCTCGACGAGGTCGTCGGCCGACTCCGTGGTGGTCCGCGACGTCGACTTGTACTCGACGACGAACGACAGGTAGCCCTCGCTCCCGTACGTGGCCAGGACGTCGTCGAGCTCGGGTAGCGCGCACCGCTCGGTCACGACCTCGTAGGCGTCCCGGTCGATGGTGGCCGAGCCGCCGGGGCCGCTGCACCTGTTGTCGTGGTTGAGGAAGAACGTGTCGCCGTCCGGGTTGTAGATGACGTCGATCTCGACGAGGTCGGCGCCCTTGTCCACGGCGCTCCGGATGCCCGCGACGCTGTTGTCCGGGTGGTGCTCCTTGTCGCCGCGGTGGGCGATCGACTCGAGCGAGTCGGTCTGGGCCGCGAAGGCGGGAGCCGTGACGGCTGCCGCGAGGGCGGCGGTGGCGACGGCGGTCGAGATCCGACGAGTGGTCGTGCGCATGGTGGTCCCCCTGGGATGGATGTGTGATCAGCCGTGATCTGGCGTGATCGCACGCACCATGTCTGACCAGGTCGAACACCGGCTCAATCGCCGGTGACGAGGCGATGAACGGCCCACGACGACGAACGGCGGCCGTGTTGGTAGCACCGTCGTGACCGAGTCACGGTTCGGTGGCGACCGTGTCTCGATGAGATGTACGTCTCATTTCACTCGAGTCACTCTAATGCACTCTTTTTATCTCTAGTCTCACGAGTAACACGGCCATCGTGCCGGGGACAGCCACCACAACTCGCGTGCAGCGACGCAGGTGGGACGGGGCTGGGGGGCCTGAGCGCGAACGAGGAGAGAACTGTGCGTCTGACGAGATGGCTGCCCGCAGGTGCGGGCATGGGCCTGGCGATCGCGTGCGTGGCCAGCTCGGCCGCGTACGGCACGGACGGCAACGTGGGAACGACGCCCCAGGGGGAGCAGTTCGCGCGGATCGCCATGCACGGGCCGATCGCGGCGTCGAGCGCCTTCACCTTCGGATCGACGACGACGAGTGCCTTCACCTTCGGCCCCGAGTCCACGCGGCCGCTCACGCCGACCCGCGCGATGGCCGCCTGGCCCTCGAACGAGCCGGCCGCTCCGCTGTCCGGTGCCGACGAGACGCGCACGACGACGATGGAGCCGGGTGCCCAGGGCGACGCCCTGTTCGTCGGCGACTGGGACGGCGACGGCTCCGTCTCCGTGACCGTCCGCCGCGGCAACGCCATGTACGTGCGTAACGCCCGCGACCACGGTGCCGCCGACCACGTCTTCCACTACGGGCAGGCGGGCGACCCGATCGTCGTCGGGATCCGCGCCGACGGACGCAGCACGTTTGCGATCGACCGGGGCCCGCTCGCAGAGCCGGAGCCGGAGCCGGTCGTCGAGCCCGAGCCCGTGCAGGTGGCGGAGCCCGAGCCGGTCGTGGAGCCTGAGCCGACTCCCGAGCCTGCGCCGGAGCCCGAGCCGGTGGTTGAGCCTGCACCTGAGCCCGAGCCGGTGGTCGAGCCTGAGCCGACTCCCGAGCCGACGCCGGAGCCCGAGCCGACGCCGGAGCCCGAGCCGACCCCCGAGCCTGAGCCTGAGCCGACCCCGGAGCCGGAACCCGCTCCGGAGCCCGAGCCTGAGCCGACTCCCGCGGCAGAGCCTGCGGCGGAGCCGGTTCCCGCGCCGGAGCCTGCACCCGAGCCCGAGCCCGAGCCCGAGCCCGAGCCCGAGCCCGAGCCCGAGCCCGAGCCGGAGCCCGCCCCGCGCCCTGCACCAGCTCCCGCCCCTGAGCCGGAGCCCGCTCCCGCCCCGCGGCCTGCGCCGGCACCTGAGCCTGCTCCCGCGCCGGCCCCGGCGCCCGTGCCGGCTCCTGCACCTGCTCCGCCGGCCCCCGCTCCTGCGCCCGAGCCCACCCCGCCCCCGGCGGCCGCTCCAGCGTGGCGCGGCGACGCCGTCGTCTCGGTGGCACGCCAGTACACCGGGTCGCCGTACGTCTGGGGCGGGACCACGCCGGGTGGCTGGGACTGCATCGGCTTCGCCGGGTACGTCTACGGGCAGTTCGGCGTCACCCTGCCGCGCACCACGGCGTGGGGCGCGTTCGCCCACTTCGAGCAGGTGCCGGCGAGCCAGGCGCGTCCGGGCGACCTCATCTGGTGGCCCGGCCACGTGGCGATCTACACGGGCAACGGCCAGAACATCGGCGCCTGGAACCCCGGCATGGGCACCCGCGAGGGCCCGAACCGCTGGGTCGCGGGCACCCCGGTCTTCCTCCGGGTGCTCTAGCGCGAGTGCCTGCGGCTGGACACGGCTCCGGCCGCAGGGCCCGCCCAGCAGGATGCGTCCGGTCGGCCCCGAGCACTCCACGGTGTCGTCCTCCGGCATGCGGCGACCCGCGGGAGGCGAGGCGTCGGCCTGGACGCGTGCTCCGTCGTCGTCGTGCTCGGTCCTGACGGACCTGTCGAGATCCGACCTGGCAAGGTGAGTGCCATGACCAGGGAGCCGTCGTTGCGGCTCCTGCACCTCGCCGTCTTCTGCAGCTCGTTCGACCGGCTCGTGATCGCGCCGCTGCTGCTGGCGATCGCCGATGACCTCGGCATCTCGTTGACGGATGCCGGGGTCATCGCGTCTGTGTACCTCGTGGGCTACGGGCTCATGCAGATCGTGTGGGGCATGGTCTCCGATCGGCTCGGGCGCGTGCGCACCATGCGCCTCGCGCTGCTCATCGCCGCGGCGGCGGGTATCGCCACGGCTCTCGCGCCGGGCGTGATCACGTTGACGGTGACGAGGCTCGTGGCCGGTGGTGCCTACGCGGCCATCGTCCCTGGCGCTCTGATCTACGTGGGGGACACCGTCCCTGTGGCCCGACGCCACGGCCCGCTGACGGACATCATGATGATGACGGCCGTCGGGATGGCCGCGGCCACGCTCGGGGGTGCCGCCCTGGCCGATCTCGCGAGCTGGCGGCTGGCATTCGGGATACCGGCGGTGGTGGTGCTCGTCGTCGTCGTGCTCATGGCACGTCTGCCGGAGGTTCCTGTGCAGGGCGAGCGACTCTCGATCGGGTCGGCGCTGGTGCGGGTGATCGGCAACCGGTGGGCGCTCGTCGTCTTCGCCCTCGCGTTCGTCGAAGGGGTCGTGCTGCTCGGCGTCCTCAACTTCCTGCCGACGGTGCTGCAGAGCCAGGGGATGAGCGCCACCCTGTCCGGGATCGTCACCGCGGCCTACGGGCTCGCCGTCATCGTGGCTACGCGGATCGTCAAGGCGGTCTCCGGCAGGCTGTCGCAGGCGCGGCTCGTCGCTGTCGGGGGGACCTGCGGCGTCGGCGCGTTCGTCGGGCTCGTCCTCGACCCTGGCACGGGAGGTGTGCTCGTCGCGTGCGTCCTCATCGCGGGCGCGTGGGCGTTCATGCACTCCACGTTGCAGAAGTGGGCCACCGAGGTCGCCCCGGACGCGCGGGCGACGACCGTCAGCCTCTTCGCCTCGTCGCTGTTCCTCGGGAGCGCGGCCGGAACGGCGCTCGGAGCGGTCTTCGCGGACCGGGGAGACTTCCTGACGTTGTTCGCGATCGGGCTCGGGATCGCCGCCGTGCTGGGTGTCGCGGCGACGGTGCTACGGGCGCGGAGCGAGTAAGGCGGTCGGGCGTGGGTGAGGTGTGGAACGTTGACTGAGTGACCAGGGCGGGCGCGGTCGTAGGGCCGGCATCGCGGCATTCAGTCCAGGCCGAGCACCAGGAGCAGCGCCTCGTCGACGGCGTGCAGCTCGGCTGTGTCGAGCCTTCCGACGAATTCGCCGAGCCGTACCTCCGGGTCGACGACGGTCATCTGCTCCAGCATCACTCGGGTCGTGGAGCCGAGAACCCTGACCTCCGGGCGGAACGAGGCCGGTCGTCGGCCCGTCGATGTGGGTGCGACCAGCCACGTCGACAGCGGGAGGTCGTCGGACTGCACGACGACGGCGAGCCGTGCGCCGCCCTGCTCATGACCGCGTGAGTCCTTCGGCGCCCTGAGCCGGTAGATGTCACCACGCACGGAGCGCGTCCATGTCGGCGGCGAGCGCGCGCGACTCGGCCACGTCGTCGGGATCGTTGCGCAGAGACTCGGCCTCCGCACGGAGCCGGGCTCGCCGGTCGGCCCGCTCCGCGGCCAGGATCGCTGAGCGCGCAGCGTCGGATCGGGAGGCTCCGTCGCGGGTGAGCGCCTCGAGCGCTCGTTCAACCTCCGAGTCAGTGCGGATCGTCAGAGTTCTCATAGGACGAACCGTACGACGAAATCGCGTGCAACGGCAGAGGCCGGGCACGCGCCAAGGCCTCACGTACCCTCGCTCCGGTGACCTCCCAGACCCCACCCCCGGCGCACGAGTCCGCGCAGACCCGCGACACCGCATCCTTCCCGAGCCCGACGGTCACTCCCGGCACCACCGCCGTCATCACCGGCGGCGCCCGCGGCATCGGCGCCACCTTCGTCGAGGCGTTCGCCCGAGCGGGGGCGCGCGTCGTCATCGCGGGCCACCGCGAGCCGGGCCCAGAGCTCGCCGAGCGCCTCCGCGCCGACGGCCACGACGTCACGTTCCACCCGACTGACGTCGGCGACCCGGACTCCGTCGCCGACCTCGCCGCGCACTGCGAGCACCACCTCGGCCACGTCGACGTCCTGCTCAACAACGCGAGCTACTACATGGGCATCGGCTCGAAGAAGTCGTTCGACGACATCACGCTGGAGGAGTGGGACCGCGTCCTGCGGGTCAACGCCACCGGCACCTGGCTGACCATCAAGGCCCTCCACCCGCTCCTGCGCGCGAGCGGCCGCGGCCGGATCATCAACATCGGCTCCACCACCGTCCACGGCGTCCCCTTCAACGCCCACTACGTGGCCTCCAAGGGCGCCGTCCACGCCATCACCCGTTCGCTGGCCAAGGAGCTCGGCGACGACGGCATCACCGTCAACGTCGTCGTCCCCGGTCTTGTCGAGTCCGAGGCGACCCTCGCCGTCAATGACCCCGCCTACCTCCCCAAGGTCGTCGCGCAGCGCGCGATCAAGCGGGCGGAGGTTCCCGAGGACCTCGTCGGGGCGGCGCTGTTCCTCGCCTCCGAGTCGGCGGGCTTCATCACGGGGCAGAGCCTGGTCGTCGACGGCGGCATCGCCTTCTCCTGACCCTGCATTGGGTGTCGATCGTGCGGGTGAGGGCCGCACGTCGCGTTCGTCGAGATTGCGGTTAGGGCCCCAACCGCAATCTCGACGACGACAAACCGCAATCTCGACGACGAGGGGAAAGCCCGGGAGGTCGGCTGTCTCACGGTGTGAGCCAACGGCGGTCGTGGAATGGACCGGGCCGTCGGCGGCGTTAGCGTCGATGAGCACCCGAGGTCCCCTCGGCGTGCGAACGACCCACACGCCCCCGGAGGGATCTCGTTGAGCGCGCCACGCGACCTCGACCACGTCGTCGTCACGACGCCTGACCTCGCCGCCGCGGTCGGGCTCGTCGAGCGCACCACCGGAGTCGCCCCGGAGCCTGGCGGCGCACACCCCCGGTTCGGCACGCGCAACTACCTCGTCTCCTTCGGCGGCGACACCTACCTCGAGCTGCTCGGCGTCGACGAGGCCAACACCGACGTCACCTCGGGGCGACCCTTCGGGCTCGACGACGTCACCACCACCTCCGTCTCCACCTGGGCGATCCACCCCGGCGATCTCGACGCCGCCCGGACCCGCGCGGCCGACGTCGGCATCGACCCCGGCGCCCCGTACGACGGCTCCCGCCGCACCGAGTCCGGCGAGCTCCTCGAGTGGCGACTCACGCGGCCCGTCTCCGAGCCGACCGGCATCGTGCCGTTCCTCATCGACTGGGGGAGCACCACCTCGCCCGCGGCCAGCACCGCCGCCCGGCTCGAGCTCGTCTCCTTCACCGCGAGCCACCCGGAGCCGGAGACCTACCGACGCGTCCTCGCGGCCCTCGGCACCGACCTCGAGGTCGCGGCGGGGGAGCCGGCAGCGCCAGGCGGAGCGGCGCGAGCCCTCGGCCTCACCGTCCGCGGCCCGGCCGGCGAGCTCACGTTCTGACCACCAGCACCACGCGAACCAGCACCACCACCAGCACGACCCACGAGAAGAGGACCATGACGGAGACCATGCGGGCAGTCGTCCTGCACGAGCACGGCGAGATCGACGGCCTCACCCTGGAGGAGAACCACCCCCGCCCCCAGGCGACGCCCGGCTTCGCGGTCGTCAAGGTCCGCGCCACCTCGCTCAACTACCACGACATCTTCACGGTCAAGGGCATGCCCGGGATTACCGTGCCGATGCCGATCGTGCCGGGTCTCGACGTCGTGGGTGAGGTCTCCGAGCTCGGCGAGGGAGTGACCGGCTGGAACGTCGGCGACCGCGTGCTCGTCAACCCGCTGCGCGAGACCGGCGAGCTCATGGGCGAGATGGTCGACGGCGGCCTCGCCCAGTACGCCCTCGTCGCCGCCGAGCAGCTCATCGCGATCCCCGACGCCGTGACGTTCGAGCAGGCCGCCGCCCTGCCCGTCGCCTACGGCACCGCCCACCGCATGGTCGTCGGCAAGGGCAAGGTGAGCGCCGGCGACCGCGTGCTCGTCCTCGGGGCGTCGGGCGGCGTCGGCACCGCCGCCGTCCTCCTCGCCAAGCAGCTCGGCGCCTGGGTGGTGGCCGCCGTCGGGTCCGAGGAGAAGGCGCAGCGCATGCGCGAGCTCGGCGCCGACGACGTCATCAACTACAAGGAGCAGGACTTCTACGCCTGGACCAAGGAGCACCTCGGCAAGCCGAACCGCTTCACCTCCGACACCGGCTTCGACGTCATCGTCAACTTCACCGGCGGCGACACCTGGAAGCCCACGCTCAAGAGCACGGCGCTCGGCGGCCGGATCCTCGTCTGCGGCGCCACCGCCGGCTTCGACCCGGTCGAGGACCTGCGCTACATCTGGACCTTCGAGCTCCAGATCATCGGCTCCAACGGGTTCGGCCGGGAGGACTTCGTCGCCCTCCTCGACGACGTCGCCGCCGGGAAGCTCGCCCCCGTCGTCGACGAGGTGCTGCCGCTCGACCGCGCCGCCGAGGGCCTCGCGAAGGTGCGGGACCGCGGGGTGGTCGGGAAGGTCGTCGTCGACCCGTGGCTCGAGAGCGGCCAGGAGTCCGCCGCCGGCACGCAGGCCAACCAGGAGCCCGCGGCCGCGACCACGCCGGCGACCGCATGAGCCCCCGCGAGCAGCTGCCCCTCCTCACGGCCGCCGAGGTCGAGGCCGAGCTCCTGCGCAGCCCGTACCACCGCTGGCTCGGTCTGCGCGTGGTCGACGTGACGCGCAGCAGCGTCGTCATCGAGGTCGAGGCCCGCGAGGAGTTCATCGCGGACGTCGACGCCGGGTACGTCCACGGCGGCATCCTCGCCACGCTGCTCGACCTCGCGGCGGACTGGGCGCTCGTCGGGGCGCTGGGCACCGGCGTGCCCACCATCGACCTCTCCGTCAACTACCTCCGCGCCGCCCAGCCCGGGCTCCTGCGGGTGACCGGCCGCGCGATCCGCCCCGGCCGGCAGGTCAGCCACGCCGAGGCCGAGGTCCACGACGCCGACGGGCGCCTCCTCGCCGTCGGCCGCGGGTCATTCCTCTCGGCCGTGGCCGAGCAGGGCCGCGCCGCCGCCGACGCCCGCCGCGCCGCCGCGCACCAGCAGGCCGACCAGCAGGAGGCCGGCCGGTCCGGCACCACCTCCGAGCCCACCGGGCCCGACACCTCCCACCAGGAGCACACCCCCGCATGACCGCCCAGTACGACAACCTCGGGGCCGCCGTCGCGACCGACCACCCGGAGGCCGAGGCCCTCGTCGAGGTCCGCGCCGGCGTCACCACGCGGTGGACGTACGCCGACCTCGAGCGGGCGATCGAGGCCCAGGCCGACCGCCTCGCCGCCGGCCACGCCCCCGGCGCGCGCATCGCGATCCTCGGCCTCAACTCCGGCGCCTGGCTCGTGGCCTTCTACGCCGCCCAGCGCGCCGGCCTCGTCCCCGTACCGGTCAGCCACCGCCTGCCCGCCGACGGCGTGCGCTACGTCCTCGACAACTCCGGCGCCGACCTCCTGCTGGCCGACGACCCGGCGTCCGTCACCGACGTCCCCGCCGGCGTGACGATCGCCCCGCTCGACTCCGTCCTCGACGGCGCCGCCCCTACGGGTCGCACCGAGCCCATCGCCCGCGCCCCGCGCCGCACAGTCGACACCGCCGAGCCCGGCATGATCCTCTACACCTCCGGCTCGACGGGCCGCCCCAAGGGCGTCGTCCTCTCGCACGCCAGCCACCTGTGGGTCATCGCCGTCGGGATGGGGTCCGGCGGGGGAGCGGTCGGCGACCGCGCCCTCGTGGCCGCGCCGCTGTACCACATGAACGCGCTCGCCAACGTCCAGGGCGTCCTCGCCGCCGGCTCTACCGTGGTCCTCCTCGAGGCCTTCGACGCCCGCGCGTTCCTCCAGGTCAGCGCCGACGAGCGCGTGACCCGCGTGACCGGCGTGCCCCCGATGTTCGCCCTCCTCCTGCGCGAGCACGACCTCGTCGACTCCCTCGACCTCACCTCCGTCGCCTTCGTGTTCGTCGGCTCCGCGCCCGCGAGCGACGACCTCCTGTCCGCCATCGCCACCCTCTTCCCGCGCGCCCACGTCCGCTTCGGCTACGGGACCACCGAGTCCGGCCCGGTCGCCTTCACGGAGGACCCGGGCCGCCCGACGCCGACAGGCAGCGTCGGCCTCGCCTCCCCGCACGTCGAGCTGCGGCTCGTCGGAGCCGACGGGAGCGTCGACCCGCGCCGCGGCGTCCTCGAGATCCGCTGCCCGGCCCTCATGAGCGGCTACCACGAGCGCCCCGACGTCCCCAGCCCGCTGACCGCGGACGGCTTCTACCACTCGAAGGACGTCTTCGAGGTCGACGACGACGGCTACTACTTCTTCGCCGGCCGCGAGGACGACATGTTCTCCTCGGGCGGCGAGAACGTATACCCGCGCGCCGTCGAGCAGGTCCTCGAGGCGCACCCGGCCGTGCTGCACGCCGCCGTCGTGCCCGTGCCCGACGAGATCAAGGGCGCCAAGCCGGTCGCGTTCGTCGTACTCACCGACGGCGCCACCACCGGCGAGGACGAGCTGCGCCGCCACACGCTCGACCACCTCGAGCCCTTCGCCCACCCGCGGCGCGTCCACGTGGTCGACGAGCTCCCGCTGTCCGGCACGAACAAGGTGGACCGCCACCTCCTCGAGCGCCGCGCCCTCGAGCTCGCGGCAGCCCTGGACGACCAGGCGGGGAGCCCGGACGACCCGGCGGCCGAGCGGTTCGCGCCGAGTGCGCGAGCGAGCACGTCGCCGCGCGCGGACGGAGCGGCCTCGTGAGCGTCGCCCCCGCCCGGGTCCGGAGCCGGCTGCGCGTCCGCCGAGCGGGCGACGTGCTGCTGCCGCTCGGCGTCGTCGTGCTCCTTCTCGCCCTCCTGCAGGTCCTCGCGGTGACCGGGGCGATCCCGTCCGACTACCTGCCCCCGCCCACCGAGATCGGGGGCGAGCTCGTCACGCTCCTCGGCGGCGCCACCCTGTGGGGGCACATCGGCTCCACCGTCACCGGGTGGGCGATGTCCCTCGGGATCGCCGCGGTGCTCGGCACGCTGGTCGGTATCCTCCTCGGCTCCGTCGAGTCGCTCCGGGCGCTCACCACGCCGCTGGTGGAGTTCCTGCGCCCCCTGCCGTCGATCGCGCTCATCCCGCTCGTCATCCTCCTCATCGGCGGCGGCCGCACCGGGGAGGTCTTCCTCGCCTCGTTCGCCGCGTTCTGGCAGATGCTCGTCGCGGCGATCGACTCGGCCCGCTCCGTCGACCCGGTCGCGCGGGAGACCGCGGCCGCGTTCGGACTCAACGGCCGGCAGCGCATCGCCTGGGTCTACCTGCCCTCGATGCTGCCGCAGCTCATCACGGGCGTGCGGATCGCGTCGGCGATGGCGCTCGTCATCGTGGTGACCACCGAGATCCTCATCGGCGTGCCCGGGCTCGGGCAGGGCCTCAACCTCGCCCGCTCCGGCGGCGAGCTCGCGCGCATGTACGCCTACATCGTCGTCATCGGCATCGTGGGGCTCGTCCTCAACGCCGCCATCCGGTGGGTGGGGGACCGCGCGATCTCCTGGCACCCGTCCGTGCGGAAGGGGACCCGATGAGCCGCGCGACCCGCCTCAACCTGCTCAAGGTGCTCGGCGCCGTCCTCGCCCTCGCGATCTGGTGGGCCACCTCCGCCTCGTCGACGAACATCTACTACCCGCCGATGCCCGACGTCCTCACCGGCGTCGTGGACTACTGGCTGACCGGCCCGGGCACCGAGCACCTCGTGTCCTCGCTCATCAACCTGTTCGCCGGGCTCGGCATCGCCATCGTGGCCGGCATCGGGATCGGGCTGCTCGTGGGGCAGGTGCGGATCGTCGACCGGGCCATCTCGCCCACGTTCGAGTTCGTCCGCGCCATCCCGGCCACCGCGCTCGTCCCGTTCGCCATGGTCCTGTTCGGCATCGGCACCGAGATGAAGATCTTCATCATCGCGCTCGGCTGCTTCTTCCCGATCCTGCTCAACGTGGTCGACGCCTGCCGCGCCCTGCCGTCCCAGCTGCACGACACGACCCGCAGCTTCAACATCCGCGGTCCGTTCCGGCAGCTCTTCGTCGTCGTGCCCGCGATCGCACCCCGGGCCGCGTCCGGGATCCGCGTGGCGATCCCGCTCGGCCTCATCCTCGTGGTGACCAGCGAGATGACGGGGACGAACCTGGGGATCGGCCACATCCTCATGACCGCCCAGAGCTCGTTCAACCTCGCCGCCGTGTGGGGCGCGATCGTCATCCTCGGCACGCTCGGGGTGCTCCTCAACCTGGCGTTCGCGGCGCTCGAGCGTCGTTCCCTGCGCTGGCACTACGACCAGGCCGACTGACGCACGACGACGAACGGCCACCACCGACCCGGCACCCGATCCCGTCCCCGTCCGCCCCACCTCCCGACCCCCAGAAAGCCGACATGCTCCGCATCGAGAAGCTCACCAAGACCTACGGCGACGGCCCGACCGCGTTCCAGGCGCTCGCCGACATCACGCTCGACGTGGCCGACGGCGAGTTCCTGTCGATCGTCGGCCCGTCCGGCGCCGGCAAGACGACGCTCCTGCGCTGCCTCGCCGGCCTCCAGCCCGCCACCTCGGGGACCGTGGAGTTCGACGGCCGGGCCGTCACCTCCGTGCCCGACGAGTTCGCCGTGGTCCTCCAGGACTACTCCCGCTCGCTGTTCCCGTGGTTCACGGTGGCGTCCAACGTGGGGCTGCCGCTCAAGGCGCGCGGCGTGGGCAAGGCGGAGCGCGCCGAGCGGGTGGAGCGGGCACTGGCCGAGGTGGGGCTCGAGGGCGTGGGCAGGAAGCACCCCTGGCAGCTCTCCGGCGGCATGCAGCAGCGCGTGGCCATCGCCCGCGCTCTCGCCTACCGGCCGAAGGTGCTCATCATGGACGAGCCGTTCGCGTCCGTGGACGCCCAGACCCGCGCCGACCTCGAGGACCTCGTCCTCACGCTGCGGGCCGAGTCCGAGATGACGGTCGTCTTCGTCACCCACGACGTGGACGAGTCCGTCTACCTCTCCGACCGCGTGGCGGTGATGACGAAGTCGCCGAGCCGCATCGGGACGATCGTCGACATCGACCTGCCGGCCGACCGCGACCAGATCCGCACCAAGGCGCTGCCGCGGTTCGCCGAGCTGCGGGCGCGCGTGTTCTCCGAGATCCGCGAGCTCGTCACCGCCCCGCAGCCGGATCCCGAGTACACGATCTGATCCGCGCCGCGGCGGGCGACCAGCCCGTCGCGCGACCCGACTGCACGACCTGACTGTTCGACCCGCACGACCTGTTGCACGACCCATCCAGACGAAGGACCCCTGATGACCAGTACCCCCCGGCGCCTCGTCGCCGCCGCAGCGTTCGCCGCCTCCGCCCTCACCCTCGCCGCGTGTGGTGGCGGGGGAGAGGAGGTGGCCGAGAACGAGGAGGGCCTCGTCGAGCTGACGGTCATGCAGATCACGACGATGGACGCCGGCCCGCTGCACCTCGGTGTGGAGGAGGGCTTCTTCGAGGAGGAGGGCCTCGACGTCACCGTGCAGATCGCGGAGGCCGGCTCGGCCATCGTCCCCTCGGTGGTCAACCAGGAGAGCCCGATCGGCTACGCCAACGTGGTCAGCGACCTCCAGGCGATCGACCAGGGCCTCGACGTCCAGTTCGTGTCCAACTGCTGCGGCACGGGCTCGGACCCGGAGGCGGACACCTCGGGGATCTTCGTGCTGCCGGACAGCGGGTTCGAGACCGCGGCGGACCTCGAGGGCGCGAACATCGCCGTCAACTCCGTCAACAACCTCGGTGACCTGACGATCATCACCGCCCTCGAGCAGCAGGGCGTGGACGGGGCGTCGCTCGAGTTCACGCCGATGAACTACTCCGACATGCCGGCGGCACTCGAGCGCGGGGACGTCGACGCGATCTGGTCGGTCGAGCCGCACCGCTCGATCTCCGAGAGCCACGACTTCGTCAACCTCAGCTCGAACTTCGTCGAGTCGTTCCCGGAGACCCAGCTCGGGTACTACATCACCTCCGGCGCGTTCGCCGAGGCCAACCCCGAGGTGGTTGCCGGTTTCCAGCGGGCGATGGATCAGGCCAACCAGTACGCGACCGACAACCCCGACGAGGTGCGTCGCGTCATCGCCGAGCAGCTCGACCTCGACCCCGAGCTCGTGGCCGGCGCGAACCTCGCGACCTACGTGCCGGGGCTCGACCAGGACAGCGTGCGGGCGTTCGCCGCGGCCGCCGTGGAGCAGGGGATGATCTCGGAGGAGCCGAACTACGACGAGATCTTCGTCGAGCCGGCCGAGTAGTCGGCTGGCATCGGGACGATCCCGGGCTCAGGCGGTCGCTTCGGCGACGGTCTGAGCCCGCGGTCGTTCTCCGAGGGCGACGAACACCGCGGCGTTGAGGTCGAAGGCGTACTTGGCCTCGGCGGCGCAGCGCTCGCGCTCGGCCTCGGTGAGGTCGGCCGCGTCCATGGCCGCGCGCCAGGCGTCCTTGTAGGGCTTCGGCTTGGGGATGTCGGTGAACGTGTAGAAGGTCAGCTCGTCGGGCGTCATGCCGTAGTGGCGCTGGAGCATGCGCGCGATGACCTGGCCGCCGGAGAGGTCGCCGAGGTAGCGGGTGTAGGCGTGGGCGAGGTAGGTGGGGGCGTCGTCGATCGCCTCGAGGCGGGCCACGTACTCGTGGGTCACGGGGAGGACGTCGAGGTCGGCCCAGTCGGGACCCGCGAGGAGGTGCAGGTCGGCGGCGATCGAGGGGACGCGGAGCAGCTCGTCGCGCACGAACTCCCCGGCGACGGGGTGGTCTGCGAGCCGCCGGCCGGCCGCCTCGAGGGCGGTGTAGATCGCGTGGTGCTGGCGCGCGAGGTCGATGTAGGCGTCGCGTCCGAGCGCGCCGCCCATGAGGTCGGTGACGAAGGTGCGCGTCTCGGCGTGCGTGTGCTCCTCGGCGGTGGCGGAGCGCAGCAGCTCGGACAGGGCGACGCTCATGGGCAGGGCCCCTTCGGAGGATCGGCGATCTGTTGCTGACGAGGTGTCAGCACGTGAGGTGATCGTGCCAGTGAGGGGGCGACTTGCGCAAGCAGAGCGTTGTGGAACTCGGCGTGCCGTGCGTCCATGGGTCGCGGCGTGCAGCGGCTCGTTGACCGCCGTCGAGCACAGGGATGGGTCGCATGCGCGAAGCCGGCCGGGCGCTCGACGGCGCCAGTGGGGGAGAAGCGCCTCAGTCGGTGGCGAAGACCGCGCTGACCTCGGTCGAGACGGTGATTGTCGAAGGACGGAGGTCGAACCGGTCGTCGTCCGGCTCGTCGGTGTCACCGGACGGCTGGGACATCATGAGGTCCATGCTCATGCCGCGGGGGCGCTGCCGGCGCCGGCCGCCCTCGTAGCGGAACGTGCCCTCGGTCAGCTCCGAGAGCGTGACCGGCCCGAGCTCGAGAGCGTCGGCGAAGGCGACGGCCCGCTCGCGCGCGTCGATCGCGGCCTCGGTGCGGATCTCCCGCATGACGGCGAGCCGCGTCTCCTTCGTCAGCGACCAGCTGATGTCGTTCAGGCGCACGTGCTGCACGGCGCCGACCTCGGCCGCGAACGTTCCGAGGGCGGTGAGGTCCTGGAAGCTCACACGGACGGAGCTGCGCGCACGGTGTCGCTCCACCGGCAGGCTCTCGCGGTTCTTGCCGGTGCCCTTCTCGACCCAGTCGACCGTGGTGTCGATGCGGAGGTTGTCCGCGGACCAGGTCGTGACCTCACCGGTTCCGACGAGGGTCTCGACGGCGGAGACCACCGAGGCGTGCGCCTTGCCGGCGTCGCTGACGACCTCCGCGCGGTCCTTGCCGTCGACCGACACCGTCAGGTGCACGGTCGCTCGCTCGGGCTCGATGCTGCGCGCAGCGAGACCGTCGACATTGATGACTGCCATGTCCGTCCCTTTCATGTGGGGTGGGTGGTGCGTGGTGCCGACGGGTCGGGCCCGCCGGCGGGGGGTCGCTGAGGCGCGACCGAGGGTCAGGCGACCGTCCCGTGGTTGGTGACGGCCCAGTCACCGAGCAACCGCGAGAGCTCGGTGAGGCGGTGCGCGTGGAGCTCGCGGCCGTCGAGCGCCGGGTCCGAGATCTCGTCGTCGAGCCAGTTGAGGTCGACCTCGGTGGGGAGCTCGTAGAGGAGGGCGATCAGGAGGGAGATCGCGTCCCAGTCGTCGTCCTCGGCCCCCTCGGCACGGAACGCCTTGCGGGCCTCGATGTCCGTGAAGACGTGCTCGAGGACCTCGCCCCGGGTTCCGGTGAGGTCCTGGGCCCGCTCGAGACCGGCGCGCGCGATGTTCCGCGCAACCCGGACGCGTGGAGTTGTCGGGGACTGGCGAGCGAGGCGGGCGAGGCCGACCTCGGGCACGTACTGGACGACGGCGCACCACGCACCGCCGTCGGGCTCGACGCCGGACATGGTGGCGACGGCCGAGGGCAGGAACCGGGCGAGCGCTCCCGCGACGTCGGCCCCGTCGCGCCCACCGGGGATCCGGATCCGGTGGAGGAAGAACCGGGCCTGGTGCTCGTACAGGGCGTCGCTCGACGGGCCGACGGAGATGCCGGTGACGCGGGCGCCGGGCTCCAGGTCGAGGTGTGTGCCGAGATAGCTCATCGGGTGCTCCTCTGGGTGACGATCTTGTGCCAGTTCTCGTACTCGTGGGCGGCGGTGATGAGGGCGGCCCGGGTGACGTCGAACATGACCGCGTCGAACTCGTAGGCGTCGCCCTCGATGTCGGGGTCGATGCTGATCTTGAGCGTCACGTCGAACGGGCTCGAGTCCTCGACCTCGACCACCAGTCGGCAGTCCTCGTCGCCGACGTTGTGGTCGAGCTCCTCGGGGTTCTCGACCTCGGCCGCGGAGAGGTACATGTCGGCCAGCTCGAGAAGGAAGGTCGTGTCGATGCGGCGTCCGAGGTAGCGGACGAAGCGGTCGGGCGACACCAGCTCGACGTCGACGAGCAGGGAGTCCGGTGGTGTCGGCGAATTGACGAGCGTGAGGTCCGGGACGGGGATGAGCGAGAAGGACGCCCCGGCGGACGTGAGGAGCTTGCCGGTCATGCCGACGGCCCGTCGGTGCACACGCGCCTCACGCGCGTGGAAGTGGATGTGGGCAGCACTCGTGGCCTCCGAGTCTCGAGGGTCTCGGGAGGCGTCCAGCGCGCCGTCCCGATGACCCCAAATCTATCGACGACCACTGACATCGAGATGGGTGGATCAGGCGCGGAATCGTGCGGATCCGGGTGATCGCGGACACTGTTCTGAGAGTGTTGGATCGGGACTTAGCAACCGCGGATCCGCCCGCGATCAGTCGGCCGCCGAGCGCTCTACGACCGGCGGCCGACGGGGGTTTGTCAGGCGTTCCGGAACAGTCCTGAGTAGTGCTCGGGAAGGGTCTGGAGCTCGTGGCTGCGCTCGATGTGCTCGGGCCACAGGTGCTCGAGGCGGCGGAACTCGGCGTCGTGCCCCCGGCCGGGCGTGAGGTGGTGGCACAGCTCGTGCCAGATGAGATCCATGAGGACACCGTCGGAGACCTGCTCGACCGGCGCCTGCAGCGACTGGTTGATGTTGATCACCGGCTTTCCCTTCGCCTTGGTCGACCGTCGCCAGTTCCACGTGCCCCAGAACGTCGACGCCACTGACGTCGTCCATCGGATGGAGGGCAGGGCCTGCTTGTCGAGCCGTCCCTCGTAGCCCCGCTCATGGGCGAGGAGCTCGCGGCCCGTCTCGACCGTCGCCTCGAACAACGCCTGGAGATCACGGTCGGGATCGCGAGCGATCGGCGTGCCAGCCGTCGTCCTGGGCAGGTCGACCGACTCCGGCGTCGCGCCTCCCGGAACCACGTCGAGCAGCTCGAGATTCGCCTGCGTGACGGCCTCGTAGAACGTCTGGAACGTCGGGTAGATCGCGCGGGCGAGCGAGCTGTCGTACCTCGTGCGCAGGAACTCGATCCGGTCGTGCTCGGACATCGGTGGTGCGTCGATAAGGGCGCGCGCCGTCATGCGGACGTCGACGTCGGCGTCGAGCGGAACGAGAGGAGGGGGAGCACCGTGCGAGCGGCAGTAGCCGACGAATGCCTGCACCTCGTCGGTCGACGGACTCGGCGGCGGTACGTCCTCGAACAGGGCCTGGACACTGGCGACCGCCTTCGTCCCGGTGGTCAGCGACCAGTCGGCGGCGTCCTCCCACACGTACCTGGCGTGGTCGAACACGGCGATCCGCCGGATGTCGAGGTGGTAGTACCCCACGAGACGAGCACCCGTCAGGGTCGCCGTCAGACCGTACTCCTGGACCCGTTCGGTCATGACGAGGGCGATGCGACGGATGAGGTCCTCGCCGATCTCCACCCCGTCGTCGTCGAGGATCGGGGGCAGGGTGGTCTCGCTCCCGTCGAGCTCGTCCTGTGCAACCCGTCCGGCGACGTCGGGGATGTTGACTGGGCCGACGACACCGAACGGGATCGACCAGTCGTCGACGAAGTCGACGACGTGGGCGTCCGGGTCACCGCCGGCGCTCGGGCCACGCAGGATCCGCCCGATCATCTGGCGCATGACGACGTGGCTCGCCGTCGGACGACAGAGGAACGCGGTGCGGGCCGACGGGATGTCGACACCCTCGAGGAGCATGCCGACCGAGATGAGGACACCGGGGTCCGGAGACGTGCGGAAGTCCTCGATGACCTCGCGTGAGTCGTCGTCGATCCCGCTGTGCACCATGTGGGTGCGGACGTGGGCGGCGCGGAAGGTGGCCGCCAGGGACTCCGCGTGGGCGATGTCGCAGGCGAAGACGAGGGTCTTGCCCCACTCGAGTCGTCGATCGAGCCACGTGCGGACGATGAGCGCGTTGCGTGACTCGCGGTTGAGCTGGCGGAGGACGTGCGGCGGGAGCTCGGCACCCTTGACGATGCGGTCGACGTCCTCGGGGCTCACGTCGATCTGGTCAGGTGTTGCCACGTCGTGCATGACGGGTCGGGCAAGAAGCCCCTTGTCGACCAGCTCGCCCGTGGTGACCTCGACGAGTCCCTCCGCGAACGTCTCCCGAAGGAGCTTCGCTTGCCCGGCGCCGGCCGGCCACGGGGTGGCGGTGAGCCCGACGAGCATCATGTCCGTGCTCGTCTCGCGCACGTGCGCGAGGACGCGCTGGTAGGTGGGGGAGACCGCGTGATGCGCCTCGTCGACGACGACAACCACCGGACGGGTGAGGAAGTGGTCGACGATCCGCATCTTCGTGTCGAACGAACCGGTTACGAGGGTCTGCCGGGTGGTGCAGATGACGTCCGTGCTCGCGTCGGCGAAGCCCGCCTCGATCCCGGCCTGCCCGTGCACGTTGCGGATCACGCGGGTGAAGTCCGTCGGCTCCTCGGCGGCCAGTGCCTGGAACTCACGAACCGCTTGACCGATGAGCTCGCGCTGGTCCGCGATCCAGAGCACCCGCAGATCGGGTCGCCGGCGCATCTCCGTCATCAGCCACTTCACCATCGTGGCCGTCTTCCCGCCGCCCGTGGGGATCACCATGAGTCCCGATCGCTCGCCCTCGGAGTCACGCAGGCGGTCGAGCGCCGCCATGGCCTCGGTCTGGTGCGGGTATGGGGTGGAGTAGCGAGGCGGGAGGCCCTTGCCCTGGAGCTTGGCGGGCGGGCCGAAGGTGAGCTTCGGCGACTTCCTCCCCTTTTTCGGCGTCGTGCGGCTCGCCTTGTGCGCGGAGATGAACTGCCCCCACAGGAGCTTCGTGTACGAGGTCGTGAACCTGCGCTTGAGCAGCAGGTCCAGTCGCTGCGCTCGTGTGGACAGTGGGTCGTAGTTGTTGAGGGCCTCGGTCAGCTTTTCGAGGATGTGCTCGTCCGCGGTGGGCAGCCAGACGTCGCGCAGCACGCGCGTGACGGGGGAGGTGTTGGCTCGGAACCGCGTGGCGGGTGGCCGGCCGAAGGTCCTGTGCGCCTGCTTGTGGAGCTTGTCGTCGGCCAGCGTGCCGAGCTTCGAGACGTCGCCAGGGTCTGCGAGTTCCGTGTAGGCGGCTCGGAGCATCTCCCGGACGAGTGCGGGCTCGACCTCGCTCCACTCGAACACCTTGGTCTGTCTGGTCTCGGTCATCGATGACGCCCTTCGAGAGGTCGACGGCAGGTGGTGGGAGCCTACGGCCGGAGGTCGGGGTGTGCTGTGTGAGTCACACGGTGGGGAGTGAATGAATATCCCGTGGGGATCAGCGTTCCCGCGTCGGGATTCCAGTCGAAGATCTCCAACTTCCCGCTACCCGGATCGATGGAATCGTCCGTGGCGAAGGTGACTCCGGAGAGGATGCCCAACACGCACTGGCCGGGGTGGTTGCGGGCGAACTTGACCTCGTTCGGCGTGACATCTACCGATTGGCCGGCGGTCACGGTGCCCTTGGCCTCGAGATACAGCTTGCGCCCGTCTTTCGTGGCTAACGCGTCATAGGGCTTCGTCGTGCGAACGTCCTCGACCGTCCAACCCTCGTTCTTGAAGTGCTCGGTCAATCGTTGCTGCGCGAGGTCCTCCGTCAGCTTCTTCTTCACTGGGTCAACACGACGGCCTTGGGAGGTGCCCCGCTTCGTGGTGTCGTCGTTCCGCTTCTCCGCCCCGCCGTCCTTGCCGTGGTCGCTCTCTTTCCCCGAGCGGATTCGCGGGTCCTGCGCTCCACGGATGCCGCTTCCCGGTGAAAGAACCTTGGCGACATGCGTCTGCCACGTGACATCGACGGCCTCGATGTCCGCTGCGTTGATCGAGGTGCCGGACGCCTGTGGCCTCCAGGACGTGTGAGGGGCAATGCGAATGAGTTCCTTGGTCGGGAGAGGATGCAGCTGGTCGAGGAACGTGTCCCAGACGACGTCGACGTAGTTGATGAGCTTCCGTCCGCCCCGCCAGTCCTTGTCCTGATACACGTCCCGCTCGGCTGTGCCGCTGGCGATGATGCCCCGCGGTTCGACTCCCTGGCGGAGAAGGTAGACGCGGTCTCCCTTGCGGATCTTCTTGCTCAAGCCGGTTGACCATCTGTCAACGACGCGGCGACCAGCACTGATTTCCGAGAGGTACTGATCGATCTCCTCATCCAAGAGCTGCTGGTACTTGGGATTGTTCGTCAGCAGGTAGGCGGGCGTCTCTCGATCTGGGGTCACCTCAGCAGTTTCCGTATGGCTCGTCATCGATGCCCTTCCGTCATTGAGTCGCCCTGGATGGCGGATTGAACTTGCGCTGCACCCACATGATCAGCTCCGCGCGCAGCGAGTGTCGCCGTGGCAAGGCTCGGCGGCAGCATCTCGGCGAACTTCAGCTGGCGAACCGCCCGCTCGTCGACGATCGGCAACGCACCGCGGAGGTCGTCGCCGAACTCCCGACGGGCTTCCACCATCGCCTCCGACACCCGAAATGCCGTCACGTCACTGCGAAGAGCGATCTGGAAGTTGTCGAACGACATCGTGTCGCCGAGGATCTCGCCGTCGATCGCGTCGAGACACGCGGCCAGGACGGCATTCGCCCGTGAGCCCGCCCAGGTCCACCATCGCGTGCGAGTCTCACCCTTGCGAACCACTGTCCGTTCCAGATCGACGCGCCCCGAGTACTCGGCGCGCAGCGCGTCGAGTCGCCGTCGGGCGCGGCCCGTGAGTGACACCCCCTCGGGTTCATTTCCCAGCAGGATGCGCCGGATGGCCTGTGCCAGCTCGAATGAGTACGGCTGCGAGGTTCCGAGCCATCGCGGATCTGCTCCGTGATCCGACGGCTCGACGAAGGCGACGCGCCGCGTCCAGTCGATGTGCGAGATGAGCCAGGCGCGGCCTCCCAGGGTCACTCGGCGCGGTCCCTCCACCTTCCGTGTGAGCACCGTGGGGTCGACGGAACCGATCTCGTTCCGGCCGTGGAGCACGAGGAACTCGGGGTCGGCCGTGAACACGGCCATGAGGTCACGGAAGTGCACTTTCCCGTACCGGCGCTCCGCCTCGGGTCCGACGAACAGCATCCCGCCGTCGAGGTCCAGGTGCTCCTCGTCGAGCAGCCACTGGACGATCTCCGACACATCGTCCGCGGGTGCGAGCCGGAGCTTTCCGAGCCACTCCGGCCACACCTCCTCACCGACACGGCCCTCCTGCAGCGCGATACCGATCAGCTGCTGCGCCAGGATGTGGCGCGGCACGGGCGGCGCGACGACCGGCTCGACGAACCCCTCCGACCACAGCAGCAGGAGACCGGCGGCCCGCAGGAACGCCTGATCGTCGGTCTCGAGGAAGATCATGTTCCTGCTGGTCCCGGCCCGTCGCCCGGTTCTCCCGAGCCGCTGGAGGAGGGAGGCGACGGTGCTGGGTGCGCCGACCTGGATCACGCGGTCGAGGTCGCCGACGTCGATCCCCAGCTCGAGCGTCGACGTCGAGACGATCACGCAGTCCCGGGCGACGGTGAATGCCTCCTCGGCACGTCGACGTTCGTCCACGGACAGCGACGAGTGCGACACGTACGTCTCCACGTTGCGCTCGCGAAGTGCCAGTGACATCTCCTCGACGGTGCGCCTCGAGTCTGTGAATACCAGCCGCTTCTCGCCGTGGTGCAAAGCAGCCACGACGGTTGCCGCGTTGTCGACCGTTCCCACGTAGTCGAGCTCGAGATCGGCGCTCGGGGGAGCGGAGGGGCGGGCACTGTGTGAGTGGTTGGCAATGCCCGACGACGGCGCCACCACCGATGCCTCGACCCCTCGGCGCGCGTTGCTCCCCTGAAGCCAGGCGAGCAGCTCGGGGGCGTTTCCAACGGTGGCAGACAACCCGACTCTCTGGAGTGGACGACCTGCGACCCTGGAGAGTCGTTCGAGGACGGCCAGGAGGTGCCACCCGCGATCGTCGCCTGCGAAGGCGTGCACCTCGTCGACGATCACGGCACGCAGCTCGGAGAACACCTGGTGAGCGTCGACCGAGACGGACACGAGCATCGACTCTACCGATTCAGGGGTCGTCAGCAGGATGTCGGGCGGTGCGGTGAGCTGGCGCTTGCGTGCCCCCTGCGTGGTGTCGCCATGGCGGACCTGGGCCGACCGGCCAAGCCACGAGGCGTACCCGTCCAGCCGGGGCTCGAGGTTGTTGATCAGTGCCTTCAGCGGCGTCACGTAGAGCACCGAGACCCCGCGCCAGCTCTCCTGCTCGGCCCGGCTGAGCAACGGGAACATGGCAGCCTCGGTCTTGCCCCCCGCTGTCGGAGCAAGCAGCAGGGCGTCGTGCCCGCGCATGAGAGGACCGATCGACTGTTCCTGGAGCGGTCGCAGGGACGGCCAACCCAGCGTGTTGACCACGTGGTGTTGGATCACCGGGTGCAGTGCGGAGAAACCGTCCGGTGCCGGCCCACCACTCACCGTGCGCTCACAGGTCGAGCTCGATGTCGCCCGCCGTCGAAGGGGCGGGTGCTTGCCCGCGCCGTGCGGCGTTGTCCTCGACGTCGGTTAGTTCCCCGGCACCGACCGTGAGCGAGTAGTCGCGGCGAGGGTCGAAGTCCTCGAACTGGTCGACCCGATCGAGAATGTCACCGACGAGCTTCTTGAGGTACAGGCGGGGCGCGATTCCCACCTTGCCACCAAGAGACCCGGCGACGGCGTCAGCCAGGTCGCCCACGTAGGACTCGTCCACGCGGGCCTCAATGCGGTCGGCAGAGCCACTGCCCTCGGCATAGATGTCGCGCACCCTGAGTCCGAGCTCGATGAGCTTCGTCCGGTCGAAGCCGGTCAGGCGCACCTGAACGGCTCGCGGGTTGTCGAACCGGGCGTCGGTCTGGAAGTCGGTGGCCAGACGCCCGGCGAGGGGTGCGAGGCGGGAGACACCGGATGGGCCGTCGTAGAACGCGGGCGTTCCGGTGATGACGAGGTAGAGGCCGGGGTAGCGTCCGGAGTCGACCTCGTCGATGAGCTGGCGCAGGGCGTTGAGTGCCTTGTCGCGGACGTCGGACCGCATGCGCTGCAGCGTCTCGACCTCGTCGAGGACAAGGAGCAGGCCGGGGTGGCCGGCGTCGCGCAGGACGGTGAGCAGTCCCTGGAGGAATCCCATGGCGCCGAAGTGGTCGAGGTCCTGACGCACACCGGCTGAGCGTTTGGCTGCGGCTGCCACGTGTGGTTGTCCTCCGAGCCAGGCGGCGAGCCCGTCGGCGGTCTCGGTGTCGCCCACGGATCCTGCGCGGCGATACCCCCTTAACGCCATCGCGAATGTGGGCGCCTTCGTGGACACCTCGGCCAGTCGGCGAGAGAGCAGCTCGTCGACAGCCTCGGCGAGTGCCCCTTCTCCGGCAGTCTCAAGCGCCGGGTCGGCGTCCAAGGCGTCGGACTCCACGGTGAACAACCATGAGTCGAGAACCGACCGGAAGGCGCTTGGCGGGACGGAGGCGGTTCGGAGGGACTCCGTCACCCGCCGGTAGACGGTCTCGAGCTTGTGGAGGGGCGTCTCGGTCTCGGAGATCTGGACCTCGGCCGCTGCGAAACCACGTCCGATCGCCCTTTCGGCAAGGTGCCGGACGAAGAACGTCTTGCCCGTGCCGTACTCGCCCCGCACAGCCTTGAAGACGGCCCCACCGCCAGCGGCGGTATCCAACTCGGAGTTGAGGGCGTCTGAGAAGTGGTCCAGACCCACCGCCAGCACATCCAGCCCCGCCTGTGGCACCGTCCCGCGGCGCAGAGCATCGACGACCAAGCGGCGACGCCGTGAGCTCAGCAGATGTGACTCGGACACGAGCCCACTCTAATGGAGTTGGTTGAGATCATGAGTTGGTGATGCAGTGATCTGCTAATGCTTGCAAACTGAAAGCACTCCTGGTTGAAGCCGTTCGTGCTAGCGCCATTTGAGTCTCACCCAGGTCTGGGTACGCATGTCACATGTATGGGTCTGCATCCATGGCACGGTTAAGATTTGGTTCAGGATTCGACGTCCTAATGATTGAATCTACCGATTTGTGGTTGACCAATGGGTGCGCGTGCCCTATCTGCGCGGCGGACACCGACGCTTTAGTAGCGTCAATCTCCTCCTTGAGTCGTCGAATCTCGGCCGGCATCAGTGCACTGTCTTCTCGCGCTTCAACCATAAGCTTATCGATGAGAGATTGCGCGTTCTTGTAGACCTTGTATTTCTCGTTGAGCGATTTCAGTACGCGCTTTCCCTCGGCAAATAGTTTCCAGTCCCTGTCCCAGCGCTCGGCGATCTCTTCAACTACTGAGTCCCGCACTGTTTCGTACTGCTTGATCTGATGTTGGATCCGAGCGAGCTCGAACTCTAACGAGCCCAGAATCTTGTCGGAGTTTTGAGAGAAAGTTGATTCGCCTGCATGATATTCAGTGCCATTCACCCGAGCGCTCACAAACTGCGTAATGCTTGCTTCTTTCGTGGAGTTGACCGACGAGCGGAGATCCTTTTCGAGAGCATCTGCGGTAAAGTAGGGTGAACTCTTGAATGCCAGGCCAAGCAGTTCGGTGTCAAGAAGCAGATTCTCGAGCATTCTTGCGCCCCAGACGAATGTATTGCCAGATTCTTCGATCCGTGCGACCTCTTGATCCGTTAGATAATCTCGATCGACCACGCACAGCCAAGGGATCCCTGGTTCCAGCTTGCGAAGAGATGTCGCGACGTTTAGCGCTTCCCTTCTGCCGCCTGCAATCAGAACCTTTGCGTCTGCAAGCACGTCGGGAAGTAGCATCTTCAGCCGTTGTTGGTCATCTTGACCTTCGACTACCAGGAGGAAAGATGATTGAAAGAGATCTCGTCGCGGAATTCCAAGGTCGGCGAGGGCTCCTGCACTCGTGTCGTCGCTATTTGTGGATTGCACCTGATTCGTCGCTGAACCCCAGGCGGGGTGGACGATGATGACGGCATCCGACGGTGCTGCGGATATTAGATTCGGTGAGTGCGTGACAGTTAGGGCCTGTCCACGGCTGGCCACCGACAACATGGCAGTTAGAACTGAAGACTGGAGTGAGGGATGTAGGTGCTTTTCAGGTTCATCGAGAAGGAGCACTCCGCCGTGGGCCGATAGCTGCGCGACATAGTAGAGCATTCCGAGCATCTCTCGTTCGCCGTTCGAGAGATCTTCGAGTTCATGTGTGATGCCGGAGGGGAGTCGGACATTAATGGCGGTCTTGGTTGTGTCGGGGTCATAGGCGGGGCGAAGAATCTCCTTGCTTGTGGCCGCATGAAATATCTCGCTCAACCTTGAATACTCGTCCTCGACTTCTATTCCTGAGCGGCCGGCTACATAGTTTCGATAGTCGAGTGACGTGAGATAGGTGCCGATGTCAGGCATGTGCATACCCGCCTTCCATCGTATTTCTTGGTCGTACATGTCTCGTCGTGCAGCGGCTGCTGCCGCGCGATCGAGCATTGACATGTCAACTGTGTTTACGCTGGTAGTGGAAAGTTGCCGGCGTGCCGATAGGAGGTCAATAGAGGCAAATGGATGTGATTTGGAGAACTGCGGATTCTGGAGCGTGGTCACCATTTCGTCTCGAGGACTGTAGGTGCCCGTACTTTCGCGATTCGTGGAGACTGCTTCGAGGGTGTGCGATATAGCTGCTGAGACTTCAGGCAATTCGCGCGCAGTTCGCCACGAATTGACCAGTTCATATTCATGTTCGTCGAGAGTCAACTCGATAGCGATGCGAAGTTGATTCCCGTAAGGGCCAACGAAATCCGGGAGATTGATGTTTCCAGACCAGGCAGCAGTAAGCGCCTCGAGTATGAGGCTCTTGCCGGTGCCGTTCTTCCCGGTTATAAGCGTGAGTGGTCTTGTGTCGAGATCGCTGGCATGTGCGTGCCTGATTCCGCGATAGTTCTCAATCTCAAAGGATCTAATGCGCATTATTCTGACCCATTTGGAGGTTTGTGTGGTGAGCACTCAGTGAGAATTGTTCTCTCAGGAGGTCGACGTCGAGGATCACCGTTGCACCCTCTGTCCGGAGAACAGGGAACCCCTCAACGTTAATCAAGTTCTGCAGCTGAGAGACAGCACCACGGGCACGGACCGGTGACAGTGCCATCTCGCGAGCGAGGATGTCGCTCGACGTACGGGTCGACGGAGCTGCCGCCAAGGCATCAATCGCCGCCGACACCTGCTCATCACTCAGGGAGGCCCGCGCACTGAGAGCACGCTGCGAGGCGAACGTCTTCGACTTCACCACCGCCGTCCCGAGCGAGCCCTTGCCTGCGGGACGACGCGGCTCGAGCCGTGCCATTGGTGCAGGCTCCGGCACGTTGCCGAACAGATCTGGCCCGTCCTGGACGGGCGACTTCCTGGCTGTTCGCACCACCCCAGGTTCGACGGTCTTCTCGACGACGGGTCCCATCCACCAGTCGGGCTCCTGAGCGGGTGCTGCCTCCAGACCGAACGCCTCGCCGACGGTCTCGTCCGGCGCAAGGACCACCAGGGGAACCACCACCTCGGCGGGGCTGGCGCCGCCGTGGTAGCCGGCCTTGAGCGGGCCGTACCGCAGCCGCTCGTCGAACGGGAGCACTGTGCTTCTGTCGTGCAGCAGCACCCGCGCCCCGGTGACGAGGACTTCGCCATCAGCGGCCGCCGTCGTGGTGCCGCGCGACCGAGAGCTTGAGGAGTCCGGTGCCGCGACCTGCCGTCCTTCGCGCCGCTCCACCACGTGCCCGTGGTCCGCCGTGATGACGACTATCCGGTCTGCCGCACGCGCCCGGTCGAGCAAGGGCTGCAAATGCTTGACCGCGTCTGCGGTCCAAGCAGTGCCCGCCGGGTCGCTGCGGTCCAGCGCGTCGTCGATCGTGTTGAGAACGCACGCTACGAGTCGCTGGTCGGGATCGTCGATCGCGGATGCAACGTCGTCGGCGACAGCGAAGCCCGCGCGTGTGGTGTCGAGCGGCTTCTTGTGGAACAAACTCGTCGTCCCGAGAGCCAGTGCGTCCACTAACTGCGCGAAGTTCTGCCTCTCGTTCGACTGGTCGCCACGCGTGAGCTTCCCGCTCAGGAGCGACGTCCGGCTCACCTCAGTGAGCGACGGCAGCGCGGCGAGCGCTGATGCCCGTGCCGAGGCGCCAGGGACAAGGAACTCGATCCACGTCCGGGACTGCAGCAGGTCGCCGACAATCTCTGTCGACACCCCGGTGCTGAGGCCGTCGAGCACCAGGAGGAGGACATTGTGCTGCCGAGCGATCGGCGCGACGACGTCCGCGACGACGTTCTCGAGCAACTGCACCTCAGGATCGCCCAACCCGCGCAGGTCTTCTGCTCCGTGTGCCCCGGCGACCGCGGTTCCAAACTCTCGGTCATGTGCGTCGCGCACTTGACGGACGGCCGAGAGCACCTCGTTGAATGCCGTGCCGAGGTCGTTGTCAGCGGTGCCCTCGTGAACGTCGTTGACGGCGGAGTCCACCCATGCGTCAGTTGATGCCTGTCGCTTTGTCAGCGTGGCGAGAGCGGCATTCGACCCGCCCGTCAGCTGACCTCTGTCGGAGCGTTCGAGGCCGAGCCACCGCACCAGGCGAACAGCTCCTTCGATCGGCCGCATGCGCGAGGATTGCGTTGTTCCTCGGCGAGCGAGTCGATGTGCACGGACGAGCTCCCACGCCGCTTCCATAGCCTCGGAGACTTTTGACGTGCTGGCGACGGCGGGTGTCGGACCTGACAGATCTGCCACCACACGTCGCATCGCACCCGCCAGCGCAGCGACACGAACGCTTAGCCCGCTCGGGAGGATGCCCGAATGACCAGCCAGATGCTGCTTATCCGCCACGGCGAGGAGCTGTTCCGCGCGTCGCACCACGTCGCCACCAGAGTCAGTGACGCCCGGGCTGGCCATGCCCTCCATCAGTGTCGTCGACGTCTCGGCAAGTGACTCCAAGGCGCCTGCGGGCGTCGACGCACGTCCATTGCTCCACATCTCCTCGAGCTTCGCAACGCCGGCGCGACCGTCGTGGCCGGCAGCGAGCAACACGTCGAGCACGAGCCCCAGCGGCACTGCGTCAGAGATCTCGCCGCGCCGAACCAGCGCATCGAGCAGCGGCGCTGCTGCTCCAGCACCAGCCGAGATCCACCGCAGCGTCGCTTCAGCGACGATGTCACCGGCTCTGGCACGGAGATCGGCGATCTGGGCCGTCAGTCCCTTCGTCGTGGACCAGTCGAGGACGCCGAGCGCGTCAAGATCACGGGGGCGTAGCCCAAGGTGGATGCGTGCGACGCTGTGGAGGACGTGCGAGCGGGTGAGCGCGCCGGCCGGCGCGGGGGGCCACCCGGACTCGGGACGGATCTCGAGCAGTCCGCGTGCGAGATCGGCCTGGTGCTCGCCGGCATAGAGCGCCGGGTCGATGCCGGTGGCGGCGAACTGTTGCCGTACGGCGTCCCACGGATCCGGAGTTCGTAGCTTGTGGCCAACGAGGTGCGAGAGCACCCCGGAGCCGAGGTCGGACTCGGGCCGGTCGGTGACGAGGACGAGCCACCCGGTGCCGTCGTGAGCGAGGAGCTCCTCCCATGCGGCGAGTGTCGATACGCACGGCCGGACACGCACGGTCGTGCCGCGGTGCTCGAGGTCGATCGCCTCGGTTGTCGCGGGGTCACCGTAGATGCCGATCGCCGAGGCTGAATCGGGCCGGTCCGGCCCGTAGCCGTGACTCTCGGAGTCCTCGACCAGCGACACGACGAGGGAGCGTCCGACAGGCAGTGCCTCCGCCCGTGGTGTGGTCGAAGCTGTCACTCGACAACCTGCCAGGTGATCTCGACGTCCTGCCCCGGGTGGGCCTCGAGGAAGGCGGTTAGTTCGGCAACCACATCTTTGTTGATTCCAGTACGTCGCACGACGACGGCGCCCGAGTTGTCCCGTGTCGCTCTGTCTATCGGCGGCAGCTCAATGTCTCCCGGGCCCTTTGGGACGTCTTCCGGCGAGGGCGTAGGAGCCGGTTGGGAGGCAGGAGTTCTCCGCACCAGGGACGCGAGCCACCTGATGGACTTCTTGACAGTGTCCGTGAGGACCGGCCGTAGCCGGATGGCGTGCTCGTCGTCGACAAGGGCAGTCAAGAAGTGCTGCCAGATACCTACTCCGGTCGGATCCGTTGCCTCGTGTAGGCCTTCAGTCACCGACCACTGGAAGTCCTCGAGCTCTTCGGCGACCTCGGCCGCGGAGGACAGTGAGGCTCCGAGAATGACGGCCCTCCCGCTCTTGTCCTCCGTGGCGAGGCGCTCGACAAGCGGGACGCCGTTGAGAACCTTGAGAGCGTTCACGAGCTCAGCTGCTTCGCGGGCGGTGCGCAGCCGGTCGGTCGTGCGCTCACCGCTGAGGTTCAGCCTGGTGTAGGCGTCTGACAGTGCATCAGCGAGCCGCGCTGCGGGCTCGGCCAGTTCCTGTGCACGGGATCGAACGGCACTGGACAGTCGGGCCATCGCGTCAGGAGTGAGGTAAGGCGATGAGGAGATGCCCAGGAGCGACCCCGCAGCGCGTGTCGCACCGGCCCACGCCTCCGGGGTCGGCATGGGCTGACTGCGGAGTTCCATCGAGTCGGTGAGCTTTCCTGGTTGGGGCCGCTCGATCGCGCCTCCGTGCTGGTACCAGGCGCGCTGGCGAAGCAGCGCCCATCCGATGATGACGACGTCCCCGACTTCGGGGAGAAGCCCGTAGGCAGGCGTGACGGCGCCGATCCACCGGCGGAGTGTGCCCACGGTGACCGGGGCGTCGTCGGACACACCGTCACGACCGCCGGCGCGGGAGATCTCCGAGCCCCACGGGCTGAATCGTGAGTCGTCGAACAGGAAATGCGTTTCGGCCGCTGTGCCTACACCGAGCGTGCCGGCGATGCGGCGCACGCCGCTGACGTCACCCTCGAGCGGCACGCGATGCTCGGAGTCGGCCGAGGCGCGGGCAAGGTAGTCGGCAACGCGGCGCAGCTCAGCCAGTGTCACCGCCTTGTCGCCAGGCTCGAACCGAGGGTGGGCCGGATACGTCGTCGTGTATGCCTGATCGGTCAGCTTGGCAAACACGTCGGCCAGGGTCACCCCGTCCGGCATCCCCGGGTCGAACGACCGGTCAAGGCTGGTGAGGAGGCGCTGGTGCGCGTCGTCGTCGATCACCAGGCTTGCAGAGGGCGCACCGATGCCGTAGGCGACCTGCAGTGCTTGGCTGACACTTGCCCGGAGGGAGGAGTGCTGCCCCTGGAGGATGGCCTTCGACGTGGCGCGTTCGGTCTCGGACAGGTGGTTGGAGTGACTGTCCCACCGTTCTGAGGTGGTGCCACCGAGCAGCCAGTCGAGGACAACGAGACGGCGCAGGTCCCGCATCCTCTCCGCGGAGAGGAACCGGGGCAACCAGACGATCGTCTGGCGTGCCTGACCGGCGGCCATGAGACGGTCGAGCCGGGCGATGTCCTCTGCGCTGGAACGCCCCTCCTCGTCGAACGGGTGGTCGATGACGAGCCGCCAGGTACCGGGGCGATTGACGAAGTTCTGGTCGGTGAGCCACGAGCTGTCACGCACGTTGCCGAAGACGAGGTCGACCTCGCGCCGCGAACCGCGCCAGGTCACAGCTTGCCGGTAGCCACCGAACATGTCCTCGTCGCCGAGCTCGATCCCCAGGAGCTCGGTGAGGAGCTCCTTGACCATCTCCCGACGACGACCGACGTTGTCCTCGCCCTTGGCCTTGTCCACGATCGACTCGTAGTCGACGTCGACGAGCTGGACGGTGACGACCGGGTCCCGAGAGTCGTCGCTCACCCTGATCTCGGGGATGGTGGTCGCCCAGTTCCGGACCTTGCTCGCGACGACGTTGCGCTCGTTGCCGGGCAGTGGCGAGAGGATCGAGCCGTGGTTGAGGGACGCGAGCCGTGACGCGGTGAGGTCGCGGAGGGCAGGCACCTTGGGGGCGACCGCGGCCAGCAGGAGTGTGCGGGCAAGGCGGTCGTCCGCGCGGTAACCGGTGGGAAGATCGGTCTCGCCGCGTTCGGCGGCCTCGAGATCACTGGGCTGGAGCTGATTGTTCCGCAGGATGAGTGGGCGGAGCTTCTCGAGGTAGAGGTCGCGCGCCGAGCGGAACAGGGCCGCGGACTGGGGGTCGAGGGGGGACTCGCCGCTCACGATGTGGGTGAACGCGTCGCCCACGGGGATGACGTCGTCGACCGTGAGGGTGTCGCGCCGTTCAACGAGCATGGTCTGCATGACCTTGAGTGCGGTGCGTTCGCGCTGCATGACGCTGGCGAGAGACCGGAGTGTGGAGACGAGAGCGGGGGAGAATGGGTAGGTGAGGCGGAACGCAGCCTCGTCCGCCCCACCGTGGGCCTCGTCGGTGTTGACGCCGTCGAGGAGGACGTCCCACACCTCGGGGCGGCGGTCGAGCCGCTCGAAGGCGTCGGTCAACACCTTCTCGGCCTCGGCATCCGTGGGACGCAGCAACCGGCGGTTGGCGACGTACGGGAGGTTGTCGTCACCGAGCTGGATGGTGCTGAAGCGGCCCTCCTGGTGACGGAACGCTCGGTCGAGAGCTTCCTGCTCCGCGCCGGAGGCGCCCGAGTCAGCGAACCAGCGGCGCAGGTCCATCTGGCGGGCGACGAAGGAGACGAGTGGGATCGCCCGCCTGCCCGCACCGGCTTCGACAAGCTTGGTGAGCTTCTGGCTCTCGCGACGGAAGAACTCGTGGTCCTGGACGGAGAAGGCGAGCCACAGAACGAGCTCGTCGAGGAAGAGCACGACGGCGTCGTAGCCGAGTGACTCGGCGTGGGACGAGATCGCAGCGAGCCCGGTGTCGAGGTCGAGGTACGTGGCCTGCCGGGTGTAGGAGGAGAAGAACGCGGAGACGAGGGCGGAGACGAGCTCCTGGCGCTCCGCCGTGTCGGGCGTGGCTGCCCGTGCCCGGTCGTAACGGTCGACGTCCCACGACTGGGACCCGAGGACGGCGCCCCACTCGCCGGCGTCCTCCGCGTCACCACCGAGCCGGGTGAAGAACTGGTCGTCGCCGAGGCTGCGGCGCATCGTCTCGGCGTCGACGAGCAACTGGTCGGACTCGTGCACCGCCGGCAGTGGGGCGTCGGGGTGCAGGGCACGGATCTGGCGGATGTAGCCGTCGTAGAGTGCCTGCTCGAGGGACTCGGCGCCTAGGAGGTGGAATGCGAGCGGCAGCACGTTGCGGTCCCGGAGCGCGGGGTCGTGCCGGGCGACGACCTGCTGGAGGCCGTCCTTCGTGCGTGCCTCGGGGTCCTGTCGAAGCAGGGCGTGCAGGACGGCCATGAAGTGCGACTTGCCGGAGCCGAACGAACCGGCGAGGAAGGCCCCGCGTGAGGTGTCGGACCGGATGGCCTCCGCCACGAGCCCGAGCGCCTGGTCGAACGACTCGGTGAGCGCAGGGGTGACGACGTACTGGTCGAGCGCCGTCGACGCCCCGCCCCCCACGCTGTCCGTCAGGCGGAGGACGTAGTCCTCCTCACGTGCGCGGGAGGGGATGTCGATGACGTGGGAGAGGAACGTGCTCATGACTTGCGCTTTCGGCCGCGGGTGGAGGGGGCGGGACGCCAGGCTGCGAGGTCGGCGAGGGTGGCACCGACCTGACGACGGCGGTCCTCGAGCTGCTGGCGGGTGAACTCGGCCATCGACATGCCGTAGGTGGGGTCAAGATCGGCATGCCACTGCTCGACCCAGGGTTGCAACTCGGCGATCCCCGCGACGAGGGGCGTGAGCTTGTCGTCCGTCACGCCGTCGGCCTCGCGCTGGCCGAGGAGGATGCTGAGTGCGAGGGACTGCTCGGCGTGGTCCCAGCCGGCCCAACCGAGGAGCGCGGTCGGGTCGGTTGGGCGTCCCGCGTCGGGGTAGAGGATGAAGCGCTCCTTGGGCACGTCAAGCTTGCCGCGGTGCTGCCACCACGACTGCTTGCGGAAGTCCGCGCTCGTGTACTTCGGGGGCACAGGGATCGTGCCGACGCTCTCGCCCGCGTCCTCGCGGCGCTGGAGGTCCCACGTTCGCTCCCAGGCTGCGCGCTTGCGGAGTCCTGAGTCCTTGAGCCGGTGCGCAGCGAGGTAGGGCACGGCCTGGTCGACCATGAGAGAGGACAGGGCGTCCGTGAGGTCGGGGTCCTTCCGGCCCGTCCATAGCTCGACGACGCCGACTAGCTCCGGGTCGCGCGCCACCCGGTCCGCGAGCTGCGCGATGGACGCCGGTGCGGGACGGCCCTGGGAATCGAACCAGTATCGACGGTCCTCGAGACAATCGAGGAGCCAGTCCTGCAGCGCGGAATCTTGTTGCTTCTCCCACGGGATCGACGACCACCGTCGCTTGTGCTCCGGCTTCTCGAGCAGCCCGATCGACCGGTCGGACTCGATGAGGTCGATCCGGCGCTGGACCAGATCGCGGTAGGACTCGGGCCAGTGCGTGGGAATCTCGGTGATCGGGGTCGAACGCTGTTTTTCGTGCGCGAACCACGTTGTCTGGGCTTCTCCGGCGGCGACTTGGCGGGCGAGCACGATCTCGAATGCCCTCTCTCCAAGTCTGAGCTGGGGCAGGTCGTCGCCGGCGTAGGTGAGGTCCGCGTCGACGAGTTCGTAGAGCCCGTAGGTTTCCCAGTCGAGTTCCTCCTGCTCGGCGATCATTCGGCCGCGAAGGTGCTCGTACGCAGAATGAGCGGACTGCAGCGCGGATGTCGTGGGAGTCCCGCGTCCAGCGACGGCGGCCGGCGTCTGCACGGCGAGCTGCTGGGCGAGACGGTCGAGGGTGCGACCGCGCTCCAGTGGGAGGACATCGGGAAGTGGGTAGTCCTTGAGCGTGGTCCCGGTGAACTCGTAGTTCCACGACCAGGGTTGGTCCATCATGCCGCTTGGTGTGAACGCCGAGGCCTTGTTCTGGCTGTTCTGCTTGAGCCAGAAGCAGGCGACCGAGGAGTTGAGCACGCCGAGCAGCGCGAGGTGGTCGTCCTCGCTGTCTTCCTCGGGCAGCTTGATCACCGGCGCGGACTGCTTAAACACCTTCCCGCCGCGATCGAGCACAAAATGATTGTGCGTCGCCACAAACGCAAACGTAATGGATAGCGGTGTTCGGTAGCGAGCCGGGACCCACCGGTACCAGCCCCACCATGGCTCACCCAGATCGCTCTTCGTCTGTCCGCCGAAACCAGTTGTGGATCCGAGAGTAGTGCGTAGGGGCCACTGGCGCCGGTACCAGGTGGACGTGGTGTCGAGTTCGATGAGTTGAAGATTGTTGTCGTAGGGCACGAACGCCGACGAACCATCGGCGATTGCCCAGTTGCGAACAACATCGCCCGTTACGACGGCTCGCCGAAATACTTGGTCAATTCCCGTTCGCGTGAGCTCGCGCATAGAGGAGAAGAACGCGTCGTCCGCTCCGGGAAAGCTCGCGAATCCAATCTTGCCGTCGAGAAGTTCATCGAGTGTGCGGTTTGACTTCTCACTGATTGTGCTGCTGGTGGTGGCCGCCCCACCACCAGTCAGACTCCAGGGATGGATTACGAGGACCTCGCGGTCGAGGTCGGTGACCGTGATCCAGTCGTCCTCGTAGCCAGGATCGCCGATGTGGTCGGCGATGGAGCGCCACACGAGGCCGTTCTCTGGTTCACCCGGACGACCGGGTTCGCCGCGGATACCGAGGACTGCGCGAACGGTGTTTCCCTGTGGCGCCTGGTTGCGGCCGGTGAGGATCACCGTCGGAGTACCGTGGCCGGGGATGTAGGCGCCCGACGTGTCGGCAACGAGTCGCAGGTCCTTGGTCACGAGGTAGTCCTCGATCACCTTCGTGCCGAACTCGCGCTTCATGAAGGAGTTCGACGTGATCTGTCCCGTCCATCCCGCCGGAGCGTCACCTCCGCCGGGCCGGGCGAGTCCGAAGAATCGTTCCATGAACGGCACCGTCATCGCGTACGTGCCCTTACAAGTCGTGTACCGCGCGCGATAGGCCGCGTTGAGCGCCTTGTCCTTCACGGTGATGTACGGCGGATTTCCGACCACCACGTCGTACCGTCCGGGCCGCAGGATCTCGCGGAGCTCTTCGAGGTCCTCTACCGAGTAGACGAACCCGCTGAGGGCGGCATCTGGGTCGTACGGGCCGAGGTTGAGCTCGTCCTGAGTGGTGCCGTGGAGGAGCGAGTCGCCCACCGCGAGGTGCAGCGGGAGGTCGGGTGCCCTCTCGAGCGAGCACAGCCCGAGCTTGCTCAGTGCGGTGACGGTGAGACGGAACCGGGCGATCGCTACCGCGAATGGGTTGATGTCCACCCCGTGCACGGCATCCAGTGCCCGGTGCACCACCTCCGCGCGGTCGAGCGTGGGGTCGTGACCGGACCATCGGTCCACGAGCCGGTCGAACGCGCCCAGCAGGAAGTGCCCCGAACCGCACGTCGGGTCGATGAGCCGGAAGCCCTCGAGCGGACGCTCGGCGAGGGCGGGTTCCATCGTCTGGTCGAGGATGAACTCCTCGACGAACGTCGGTGTCTGCAAGAGTGCGTACGTCTCGCGCGCGTGCGCGGAGAGATCCTGGTAGAGGTCACCGAGGAACCGGGTGGATAGCTCGGGGTCGGCGAGGTCGCGGACGAGCGCGCCGTCGTCGTCGCGCTCGCGCCAGAACGCGAGCAGCCGTTCCGCGGCGGCACCCGAAGGACTGACCTGCCACAGTGGCGACTCGGGGTCTGCCAGGGCGGCCGTTGCCGGCAGACCCTTGAGGTGTTCGACGGCCTGGAGCAGCCACTCCCGGTCGGTGTGCTCCGGGTGCTTGCGGAAGTATGCGAGCTGGGCGTCGAATGCCTCCTGGCGTCGCTCAGGCGGGCCTGCGATCCACACCGGTGACACGAGTGCGTTGTCCTCGACGAACCGCACGAAAACCGTGGTGAGCACCCACGCCACGGCGGCCTGGGTGATCCGGTCGTCGCGGAACGACTCCCATGCCCCGGCGGTGCGGCCCGCCTCGAGCGCGTTCCGGTGCTCGGTCTCCCACCGTGCGAGCAGCGCAGCGTCGGCCTCCAGCCGTGCACGCAGGTCGTCCTCGAGCGTGAGGACCTGGGCGGCCAGCGCCGGGGTGAGATCGGGGGTTGCGGTCACGTGGGGGCTCCGGTGCGGTCGGGGACGAGAGGGTCGTGGGCGGCGAGCCACTCGGCGTCGAGGTGGACGAGCTGGCCGGGGGAGTTGAGCGGGACGGGGTGGCCGTCAATAACCGCCCCGCGGTCCGCGCGCAGCTGGGGCAGCGCGAGCCAGATGGCCTGACCACGAGACCTCGACAGGTCCGTCCACGGCGCGAGGACACCGAGGTGGCCGTACCGGGCCAGGGGGGCGACGCCGGTAAGCAGGACGGGTTGGTCGCCGTCGGCGGAGGCCGCGGCTTCGATCGCGGCCGTAACCTCGGGGACAGCGCGGGCCACGAGCGCGGCAAGTCCCCGCGCGGGGGTGGTGCCGTCGGCGGCCGCGTCCGCGCTCTGGACCGTCGCCCACGACATCCCGGCGGTCGCCGCCTGGGCGCGAACGGCGGCGACGAGGACCTCGGTGAGATCGAGCTCGGCTGCTCCGAACCGTGTGGTCAGGACCCGGGTGGCGCGAGGGAGCCGGTGGGCCGGAACTGCAAGCGCGAGGAACGAGTGGCGCTCGGCGGATTCACGCAGTCGCTGACCCGGCACGCCGTCGACCGAGACCGACTCGGGCTCGTCCACGACTTGAGTAGCGGCGTTCGTGTGCAGGCCCGTCGTGCCCCCCGCGGCCCCGAGGGGGCGGTACGCGCCTGCCTCGGTGTCGTACGTGAGGCCCAGGCCGGCATCGGAGACGACCGCATCGAGTGCGGGCCGCTCCGGCAGAGGAGGGAGGCTCGGGAACCGGACCCGCGTGCGCTCACGCACGGCGTGCGGGGTGAGGCTGCGGTGTGCGGCCGTCCCGCGCAGTGCGAGTGCCACGGCGTCGGCGGGCGTGAGGTCACGATGGTGGAGCTCTCCTGCACTCGACGCCGCGGCGCGCCGAGCGATGCCGGCCCCGAGTGTGGCGAGGCGGCCAGCGGCGATGAGCTCCTCGGGCACGTCATCGATCCCCTGGATGGCGGGGGCGAGCGCCCGTTCGACGGTCGCGGCCGGCACGACTGCCGAGGTCGGCGCATCGGCTGCCACGAGCCGGTCGGCGAGGCGGCCCAGCTCCTCCGCCGCGTCAAGCAGAGCCGGGTCCGTGGCGAGGAGGATCACCTGCCCGTCGCGCCGGCGCGTGTGCAGGGGTACGTCTCCCGTCTCGGCGCGGACGAGCTGGCGTGCCCGGTCGAGCGCGATGCGGAGGAGGCCGGCCGCGAGGCGCCGCTCCTCGCCGTCGGTGGCGTGTGCGCTTGTCCCGCGGGGCGCCGTCTCGGCGAGGATCGCGCGGACGAGCTCGTCCACCGTAGCGACCCCGCCGACCTCGGTCAGTCGGGTGCGGACCAGGCCGACGAGCGAGTCGAGGAGCGATAAGCTCGCCGTGTGCCCGGCCCAGGCGTCTTGCATGGCGCCGAGGATCTGCGTGGCCCGGGCGGGGGTGGGTGGCGCCGCCCCCTCGTGGGCGGGTGGCAGGTGAGCGGCGAGCTCGGCGTGCGTGGCGAACGCATCGGCGTCGGAGGCGATACCCAGGATGAGCCGCAGCATCGCTCGCCGAGACGGGGAGCGGCGCCCGAGCGCCTCCATGAGCACATCGCCCGCGTCGACCGGGGCCGGGAGGGCTCCGCCCGAGCGCGGCCGCGGGGACGTGTCGGTCTCGAGGAGACGGTCGCGCCAGTCCTTCGCCCGGCTCTTGACCTCGCGGCGCGTGATGTCTGCAGAGCCGGGGAGGTGGTTGAGCTTGACCGCGTCGACCGAGATGAGGTCGCCGACCGTCTCCACCCCCAGCGGTTCGAGTGCGGACAGGGCGTGAGCGGTGAGGCCCGCCTTCGCGAGGGGTGTGGCCGCAGTGGCTCGGGCGGCGAGGTCGTCGGCGTCGTCCGGGACCGTTGTCGACCGGTCCGGGAAGGCGGCCCGCCACTCGTTGAGCATCGCGCCGGCCGTGTGGTGGCGGTGCTCGGCGTCACGGGCGAGTGCGCGGGCGAAGAACGCCGCCATCGGTGCGGCGATGCTCGGGTCGAACAGCGCCGGGTCGATCGTCACGTCGTCAGGCACGACGCCCGGGTGTGCGCCGGGGTCGCCGTAGTACGGCGCCAGCCCGGTGGCCATCTCATAGAGGACAACTGCGACGGCGTATCGCTCGGCGGCGGAGTCGAACGTGTCGCGCTCCCCCGTGAGGAACGGGTCGAGGTAGGGCGGGGTGCCCGCGGTGACCGACGACGCTGCGGCGCGGGTGAGTGAGAAGTCGAACAGCACGAGGTGGTTCGCGCGGTTTCCACCGGAGCGGGCGCGGATGCCGAGGTTCGCGGGCTTGATGTCGCGGTGGGCGACTCCGGCCCTGTCGAGCACGCCGAGGGCCTCGACCAGGTCGCTGCCGTACCGCTCGAGGAGGTCGAGCGAGAGGCGGTCGCGCTCGCGCAGCGACTCGGCGAGAGTCTGGCGCCCGGCCGACTCCAGGACGAGGACCTCGCGGCCCCCGATCTCCACCGGGCCGTCGACGAGCGCGACGATCCGCGGGTCCTTGAGCATCCGCAGCACGTCGGCCTCGTCGCGCAGCCGGGCCGCTGCGGCGTCGTCGAGCGCCACCTTGAGGACCCGCTCCGGAGCGGAGTCCTCTCCGCGGTCGAGGACCAGGAGACCGACCGCCGTCGAGCCCTGGCCGAGGCGGCTGACGAGCTCGTACCGCTCCCCGAGGAGTGTCCCGGGGGACGCGTCCAACGGGTCCGCTCCGGGGTCCGTCGTCGTCGCGGTGGGCGTGCGCTCGGCGGTGGCCAGGTGGGCCAGGAAGGCGGCGAGGTCGGGCGTGCGTTCGGTAGGTGACGGGCGGGTGGTGCCGAGCACGAGGCTGCGGAGCTCCTCGGACGCCTCGGGCACCTCGAGGCTGAGGTCGAGTCCGCCCTGCGTGCGCAGACGCTCGCGGAAGTCAGCAGCCGATGTGGCCGGCCCTGTGCCGGTCAGGAGGTAGAACGCCAGTGCGCCTATTCCGAACACATCGAGCCGGTAGCGGTCCGTGGCGGCGGCCCGCCATGCCCCCTCAGGAGCGCGGAATCCCACGTGGCGGGTGTCCGCCGTCGTGGTGTCCTCGATGGCGCTGTGCAGTCGGGTGACGCCCGACTCCGGGGTGGATGGATCAGTGCTGCCAGCGCTCCGCCAGTCGCCCACGAGCGCCTTGGGCAGGGCGGACGAGTCCTCCGGCTCCCTGATCCAGATGGCCTCGGGTGACAGGTCGCGGTGGGCGATTGCGCTGCCGTGCGCGTAGTGGACGGCCTCCGCGATCTGCCGGACGAGGTGCAGCTGGGTCTGCAGGGGCAGACCCTCCGGGTGGGCGGCGAGCCAGTGGTCGAGGCGGATGAGGCGGGCGTCCAACGGGTAGACGAGACCTGGTCCCAGGCCGTCCACGTGGACGAGGTCCTTGGGCCTGAGGAGGCCATCGTGGTGCAGGCGGCTCATCGTGCTGAACTCGTGGCCTGCCAGAGCCTCAAGTCGCTTGATCTCCGCAGCCGGTGCACCGGCCGGGAGCGTGAGGAAACGGATTCGCACGTCCTGGGACTTGTCGAGGTGGTGGTAGCCACGCCAGTCCTGCCAGCCCTCACCCTCACTGAGCAACGCCTCCTGGATCACCCAAGAGCCGGCCGACTTCTCCGCGCGCACAGCGGGGCGGAGTCGGTCGATGAGCGTGGCGAGGACTCCCTCACGGTCGGGGCCGATGACGTCCTTGTGCGGGGGCTCGAGCAGGCGCTCGCTGATGCCGGGAAGGTTCGTGCGCTTCGTGGCCCCGTCAAAGCCGTACAGGTCAGTCGCGGCGGGACCGCTCAGCTCGCTCACGAGGTGCGGGTGGTGCAGGAAGACCGACTGCTGGACGAAAGGGACGATCTTCTTCGGGTCGTCGACTCGGGCGTTGGTCTCCCGTGCCAGGGCGAACAGCTCGTCGGTCAGACGTGAGGCGAGGTACTGAGCCTTGCGGCGGGCGAGCTTGACCGGGGAGGACTCGGGCCGCTTGCCGGCACGGAGCCACGTGTGGTCGTTGCCCTGCAGGACGCCCGTGTAGGCCTTGAGCTCGATGAGGTGTAGACGGCCACGTCCCAGAACGAGGAGATCGACCTCGTGCCAGCCGCCGCGGGAGTCCCGGAACTCGAAGTTGGACCACGCGCGGTAAGGAGAGACGTCGGGGAGGAGGTCGCGGATGTACTCCAGGCCCTTGCGCTCGTGATCGAACGGCGACGGGGACACCTCGACCCAGCGGTCGTCGCCCATCGTCATCCGGTGGCCTCTCTACCTGCGGTGGTTCTTGTTCTTGAGCGTCGATCGTAGTCGACGGTTTAGTGGTGGAAGGCCAGTAGATGCGGACAAGGCACCCGGGAGCGGAAGCAAAGTTCTTTACGCAGAGGGCGGCAACGACTGGTCAGTTTCCTTGAGTTCGCGGTTCGGGTGTCGCGACTCCCTCGTGTGGATTCTCGCGTAAGCGCGCGTCTGGCTAATCGAACACCCAATCAATGAGCGACTCCAATACTGCAGATGCTTCGCGCACGGCCGACTCGATGGGTAGCCAATGTTTCACTTGCATGTCGGCAATAGGCACGCGCTTAGCGTGCAAGTAAGTCACCGGGGCCGCGTACCTAATTGAAATCTCAGGGCTCATGTCGCCTTGAGTTCCGGAAATGCCGCCAAAGACGGTTGTGGGTGTAAGTGTCGCTTGCGCGAAGACCGGAGTGAATGCCGCATTTCGCGCGTTAGGTATGAGAGTTGAATTGTAAACCCAGCCTGCCTGTTGAAGTTCGAGGCTGAATAATGCTTCGAGAAGGTCTGCGGTGATTGCGTAGACGCCTGGCCCGAATCGGTCCTCTCGGATGGACATGACATCGTTTAAGAATGCGCTTACCTCTCGTTCGAACATCTGATATGTTCTCGGCAGTTCGGGGTCGTGGTTCGACACTCCGACTCGCTTCAACTCAACCGTGTTTGATATTTCGTACCGGATCAACAGGAACGGGTCGCCCTCGGCGACTCTTGCTTCTGCAAACGATCCGCTCGGCGACCCCATTGTCGTGTAAAGTAGCGGCTCTCCATGCCGGTTCATGCGTCCGGCGGCGGCGAACTTGCGCGGTGGCATCCATAGATCATTCGCGCTGAGTGAATCTCGGATATCTTGCAACTCCATTCGCCTGACTCGCCAGAATGTCGTTCCTGGCTCGAACTCGTCCCAACTAAATGGGTAGAGTGCGGTCCCGCCAAACCTTACAACCTCTGAAATCCGCGCAAGCGGATTGTCGAAATCGTCGGGAATGTTGAGTTCCCAGAACTCGCGCACTCGCTTTCGGAACTTGCTCTTATTGAACTTCTTGTAGTAGAACATTTTGGCGGAGTTGGCACCTGCGCGATCTGCGGGTGGTTCTATGCGCCGCCTGACTTTCAAGGGTTCTCCTCGTGTCTGCTGATACGGTTTGCGCGGGTGTGCTGTCTGGTGCGGCAGCATTGCAAGGACAATTGCGGTGGAACTGTGGTGAATCGTTTATTGAGTTCAATTCATGCGATGATCTAGTTTGATCTTAAGGGATTCGATTCCGACGTGCGTTATGATCGGTTATTGTGGCCTTAAACCGTTCGGCTCTCGTTATCTGCAAATGTTGCGCTGGTGTTGCTCAACTGGTGCGCGCGGCATGTGGTACGGCCCGCACCACCGGACAGCTCATGCACCTCGGTCCACCGCGCCCGCGCCCGAGCTCACCGCCTGGCACCTCGATCACCTCGATGCCGTTGGCCCGCAGATGCTCGTTCGACGCGGGCGCCCGGTCGTAGGTGACGACCACGCCGGGGGAGAGTGCCAGCGCGTTGCAGCCGTCGTCCCACTGCTCGCGGGCCGCCGTCGTCGCGTAGAGGTCCGGGGTGAGGAACCGCAGGTCACGCCCCACCACGTCCGCGAGCGTCGCGCGCATCCGCTCCGGCGCATGGTCGGTCACGCGGACGCCACCCGCCCCATCTGAGGTGAGGGTGAAGCTCGGCAGATCGCCGAGCCCGCCGTAGAGCAGGAACGTGCGCTCGTCGACCATCGTCATCGCCGTGTCGAGGTGCATGAGCTCGCGCGCGCTCGGCATCGACAGTGCGAGCACCCGGTCCGCCGACCCGGCCGCGAACAGCCGGGCGGCCAGGTGCTCCACGCCCTGCGGCGTCGTGCGCTCGCTCATCCCGACCACGACGGCTCCGTCGCCGACGACCAGCACGTCACCGCCCTCGACGTTCGCCGCCCCCTCCGCCGGGCCGGCCGCCCAGCGCTGGAAGGCGCCGCGCTCGGGCGGCGTCGTCGTCGTGCCCGGATCCGACCCGTTCGCACGGAGCGGCGCGAACCTCGGGTGCCACCGGTAGATCGCCTCGTAGTGCACCGACTCGCGCACCCGCGCCGCGTACCGCATCGAGTTGACGGCCACGCCGTCGTAGACCCAGCACGACGCGTCGCGCGTGAACAGGTGGTTGGGCAGCGGCCCGAGGATGAGCGCCTCCGGCCCGCGCACGTGCAGCGGGAGCGTGTCCACTCCGCCCAGGCGCTCGGCCACCTCGCGGCCCGTGAGACCGGCGACGAGGATGCCGGCGAGCTCGGCGTCGTCGAGCGTGGACGCGTGCTCCCGGAGAGCCGACGAGAGGGCAGGACCGAGGTGCTCACGGGTGAACGTCGCGTCGAGGACGTGCGCGCGGGCCTCGGGCACGGCGAGGGTGGCCGTGAGCAGGTCGGGCAACTGGTGCACGACGACGCCGGCGGAGGTGAGGACGTCGACGAACGCGTCGTGCTCGTCGCGGGCGCGCGAGACCCACAGCAGGTCGTCCCACAGGAGCTCGTCCATCGTCGCCGGCGTCAGGCGCTCGAGCTCCGCGCCCGGGCGGTGGACGATGACCTCCCTCAGCGGGGCGACCTCGGAGCCGATGTACGGCACGGGTGGGGCGGCTGGCACGGTGCTGTCCATGGCAGGGGAGTCTGCCGCATCGGTGGCCGCGCGGTCGGGCCTCGGGTCCGTCGAATTGCTGATGACCCGGCGCGCAGGGTCCGGCGACACTGGGATGCATGACGCAGCGCAAGCCGCCCGAGATGCCGACGGGCAGCTGGGTGGACCAGCTGATCCGCGAGGCGCAGGAGCGCGGCGAGTTCGACAACCTGCCCGGGACCGGCAAGCCGCTGCCGGACATCGACCAGACCGACGAGGACTGGTGGATCCGCCGCAAGCTCCGCGACGAGAACCTCCCCTCCGACGCCCTTCTCCCGCCCGTGCTCGTCCTGCGCAAGGAGCTCGCCGAGCTGCCGCGGGCCGTGCGCACCCTGCCCACCGAGGAGGCCGTGCGCGAGCGCGTCGCCGAGCTCAACCACCGCGTGGCCGAGTGGATCCGCATGCCGAGCGGGCCGGTGCTGCCGGTCGGGCGGGCCGACGTCGAGGAGATCGTCCGGGGATGGCGGGACGCGCGTCAGGGGCGCTCGGGTGAAGGCAGTGCTGACGGTGCGGCGGTGCACGGGGAGCCGGTGCCCGACGACGACAAGCCGGAGGCCCGAGAGGGGTCAGGGGTTCGTCGTCGGAGGTGGTGGAAGCGCCGGTGACCCGGGAGCGGTGACGGGCGGAGAACTCCCCGCCCCGAGGCAGATGTGGGCCGGGGGAGCGCCGCTACCGTCGGGCCATGAGCATCTCGGACTGGGGCCAGCGGCGTGACCTGCGCGAGCTGTTCGACCGCGTGTACCGGCTCGAGACCAGCGTGAGCGACCTCAGCGTGGAGGTGGACCGGCTCACCCGCACGCTCGAGAAGCTGACCCCGCTGCTGCCGCCCGAGGACCCGAAGGAGCGGGAGGGCGGGCCGATCCAGGTGACCTTCGCGCCGAAGTCGAAGGGCGTGCTCGACCCGTCCGTGTCGCCCGAGGACGCCCGGCTCGTCCAGCTCGTCCAGATGGGGTGGCTCGACGACGCCGCCGTGCACCACCGTCGGACGCACGGCTCCACCGAGGTCGAGGCGCGGGAGTTCGTCGAGACGCTGGCGCGGGAGCTCGCCGGGGGAGAGGGATGAGCGAGAGCACCTCGGGCCGTCCCCGGAAGTTCGTCCCTGGCGGTGCCCCGGTTCCCGATCGCGCGGACCTGCCGTCGATGTACGTGGTGGAGCCGCGTCCGCCCATGCCGTCGGCGGGCCTCGTGATGGTCGGGTTCGTCCTGTTCATCCCCGCCGTAGTGCTGATCGCCCTCGGGCTGGGCGCTGAAGCCGCTCTCGACGAACGCATCGCCGGGCTCCATCCGATGACCGTGTTCGGCCTCGGCACGGCAGTCGTGGGCTGGGCCGTCATCGGGGTCGGGGCCGTGCGCGCTGCACGCAACATCGACACGACGGCCGAGCTCGCCTACCGTCGCGCGGTTGCGGAAGCAACAGGCGAGCGCACCGCCGAGCAGTGACAGGCCTGGGCCTGTTGACGCTCGCAGGCGCGGCGGTCTCGCCCGGGCCGTGAGGGTGATGGTGTGCCCAAGTCAGGGGCGCTATCGTCCGACGTCATCGAGGAGGTCGACGTGGAACAGATCCTCCTGCTGAGCCTGCTGGTTCGGTATGAAAGACACGACTCGGATGCGGCCTCGACAGAGCGGACCATGGAGGTGCGTGATGGTGGGTAACGGCTATTCCTCTGCTCGCGAGGCACAGGCAGTGACCCGCCAGCGGGCGGTGATCGAGAGCCTTCGCGAGGACAGCGATCGGCGGGCTGCCCTGGAGCGCCTGGAGCCACGGAGCGTGCAGGCACGCCGCCGGGAGAACGTCATACAGGCCTATCGGCGCTCGCAGGCGGGGCGGTCGCGCTAGTTCGCTGAATCGCGCGATCACGGGGGGCGCGGGCCACTGCCTCTCCACCCCCTTGCTCTCAGTTCCGGCGAAACTGATAGCGAGGATGCCGCTTGGTATCACTTTCGACCGATGACGGGCCGGGCGCGGGTTCCGCAGCGGTGATCCGTTGCGCGGAGGCGTCGGCGACGGTGGGACGATGGTCCCCATGACCGATGCCTCTCAGTCGTCCACCGAGCAGCCCGAGTCCGCCGAGCTCCGCCTGTGGGGCGGCCGCTTCTCCGTGGCGCCCGCCGACGCGCTGACCGAGCTCTCGCGCTCCACGCACTTCGACTGGCGGCTCGCCCGGCACGACATCGCGGGCTCCCGCGCCCACGCCCGGGCGCTCGCCGCCGCGGACCTGCTCACGGCCGACGAGCTCACCGGGATGCTGGCTGCCCTCGACCGGCTCGAGGCCGACGTCGTCTCCGGCGACTTCGCCCCCCATCCCGACGACGAGGACGTCCACACCGCCCTCGAGCGCGGCCTCATCGAGCGGGCCGGCAGCGAGCTCGGCGGCCGCCTGCGGGCGGGCCGTTCGCGCAACGACCAGATCGCCACGCTCGTGCGCCGGTACCTGCGCGAGGAGGCGCGCCACATCGGCTCGCTGCTGCTCGACGTCGTCGATGCGCTGGTCGACCAGGCCGCCGCCCACCCGGACGCGATCATGCCCGGCCGCACGCACATGCAGCACGCCCAGCCGATCCTCCTCGCGCACCACCTGCTCGCCCACGCGTGGCCGATCATGCGCGACGTCGAGCGGCTCCTCGACTGGGACGTCCGTGCCGCCCTGTCCCCGTACGGTGCCGGGGCGCTCGCCGGCAACACGCTCGGCCTCGACCCGCACGCCGTCGCCGTCGAGCTCGGGTTCATGGGTGCCGAGGAGAACTCACTCGACGCCACCTCCGCACGTGACGTCGTCGCCGAGTTCGCCTGGATCACCGCGATGGTCGGCGTCGACCTGTCCCGGATCTCCGAGGAGATCATCGTGTGGGCCACCAAGGAGTTCGGCTTCGTCACCCTCGACGACTCCTACTCCACGGGGTCGAGCATCATGCCGCAGAAGAAGAACCCCGACGTCGCCGAGCTCACCCGCGGCAAGGCCGGCCGCCTCATCGGCGACCTCACGGCGCTGCTCGTCACGCTCAAGGGACTGCCGCTGGCCTACGACCGGGACCTGCAGGAGGACAAGGAGCCGGTGTTCGACGCCGTCGACACCCTCTCGGTGCTGCTGCCCGCCGTCGCCGGCCAGATCGCCACCCTGACCTTCCACACCGACCGGATGGCCGAGCTCGCGCCCCAGGGCTTCTCGCTCGCCACGGACATCGCCGAGTGGCTCGTCCGGCAGCGCGTCCCGTTCCGTGAGGCCCACGAGATCGCGGGCGGGTGCGTGCGCGTGGCCGAGTCGCAGGACAAGGAGCTGTGGGACCTCACGGACGCCGAGCTCGCCTCGGTCTCGGAGCACCTCACGCCGGAGGTGCGCGAGGTGCTGTCCGCCGAGGGGTCCGTCGCCGCCCGCGACGGCCACGGCGGCACCGCCCCCGCCCGTGTGCTCGAGCAGCTGGCCCGCGCGGGCGAGCTGAGCCACCAGCTGCGCAGCGCCCTGGTGGGGGAGTCCGCCGACGAGGAGGACGCCTGAGCGAGCCCACGCTCGACACGGTTCGCGCGTTCCTTGCCCGGCCCGCGACGGAGGTGGCGCCGGAGCTGCTGGGGAGCGTCGTCGTCGTGCGCTCGGACGAGGGGGAGGTGGCCGTCCGGCTGACCGAGGTCGAGGCCTACCTCGGGCCGGACGACCCCGGTTCCCACGCCCGCTCCGGCATCCCGACGGCGCGCACCGCCCCGATGTTCGGCCCCGCCGGACACGTGTACGTCTACTTCACGTACGGCATGCACACGTGCCTCAACCTCGTCTGCGGCGAGGACGGCCGCGCCACGGGTGCGCTGCTGCGCGGGGGAGAGGTGGTGCGGGGCCACGACCTCGCACGCGCCCGACGCCGCGGGGCCAGGACCGATGCCGGCCTCGCCCGCGGACCGGGGAACCTCGGACAGGCCCTCGGCCTCAGCCTCGAGGACTCGGGAGCGCCGCTTCAGCCGTCGGGGCGACTATGGCTCGAGCTCGCCGACGTGCGTGCGGAGTACCGGACCGGCCCGCGCGTGGGCGTCTCGGGCGAGGGCGGCGACGGCGAGAAATACCCCTGGCGATTCTGGGTCCCCGGCGGCGTGGGCGTCTCCGCGTACCGCCCCGGCAAGCCGCGCTCCCGCTGACCGGAGCGCCCATCGCCGACGTGTCGAGAGTGCGGTTCAGGGCGCCTGCCGCCCATCGTGCGTCCGGGGACGGCCGGTACGAGCAGCGCTCGACGTACGGTGGATCCGTGACGCACGGGAGGCAGAAGTGACGAGCTCACCGAGCGGGCGACAGCGGAGCTCCGGCACGGACGGAGCGACCGAGCCGACCTTCCCTCCCGGCGCGTCGACGGCGGAACGGAACGCCCTTCGCCTCGACCACATCGCCACGAAGGGGTGGCTGGAGATCCCGCGTGGCCGGGACCGCGCGTACATCGTTCGCATCGTGGGGTGCGTGCTCCTCGGGCTGCTCGGCCTCGTCGTCCTGCTGATGGGAGCAGAAGGCACCGTCGCGATGTCCGCACTGGTGTTCGTCGTCGTGTTCGGCGTGGTGTTCCCCGTCGTCCACGCCCGCAGGTTGCGGCACAACTATCTCCTCGAGCTCACGCCGGAGGATTTCACCCTCTTCCGGTGGGTCGACGGCGACAAGCAGGACTTGCACCGGGTCCCCTGGCGCAACGTCGTGCTGGTGACCACGGTCCGGTTCGGCAAGCAGCTGGAGTCTCCGAGCTACCCGTCGGTCATCGCGTGTCCGGCGTTCGGGATCGGCCGACGTCCGGTGGTCCGCACGGCCCTGACGCGCGAGATCCGTGGCGAGCGGGTGACGATCGACCAGCCGCTGGCGATCGACCGGGGGGAGCTGGTGGAGCTCCTCCGGGCGGCGAACGAGCGGTTCGGCCTGCAGACCGAGAGCTCGGCGGACTGACCCCGCACGCGCTGCGCGAGAGCTCGGCGGACTGACCCCGCACGCGCTGCGCGAGAGCTCGGCGGACTGACCCCGCACGCGCTGCGCGAGAGCCGCCCATCGGCAACGAGCACAAGGACGGACTTGCCCCAACCTGCATCCTTCGAGTTAGGTAAGGCTCGCCTCACTCAAGGAGACCTCATGAACCAGCGGTACCCCGTGCTCCAGCGCACGGCCCTCTCGGCGGTCGGCGCCGTCTACTCGCGCACGATGTCGATCTCGCCCTCGCGCGACTTCTACCCGGAGTTCCCCGCCACGGTCACGGAGGTTGTCGACCTCACGCCGTCCTTCCGGCGCGTGCGGATCGCGGCGCCGGAGCTCGCGACCGTCGAGCGCCTGGGCCCGGACGAGTACATCGGCGTCTACATGCCGCCCGTCGGCAAGCCCCTGCGGCTGCCCGCCCCGGCGCTCATGCCGCGCGGCCCGCTGGGCAAGATCCCCGAGGCCGAGCGCCCCGAGCTGCGCTGGTACACGATCCGCGCGCAGGAGCCCGGCTCGGGAACGATCGACGTCGACGTCGTCGCCACCGGCCACGACGGCCCCGGCTCACGCTGGATCGAGCGCGTCGCCGCCGGTGACGAGGTGGGCGTGCGCGTGCAGACCGCGCCCTACGGCAGCGCACCAGCGGCCGGCCACCACGTCCTCCTCGCGGACGAGACCGCCCTGCCCGCCATGCTCGCCATCCTCGACGCGCACCGCGACGACCCCGACCGCCGCTTCACCGCGATCCTCGAGGTGCCCTCGATGGATCTCGTGACCGACGAGGTCGACGCCGACGAGATCACCATCGTCGTCCGTGGCGACGACGCCCCCGGCACCGCCCTGCTCGCCGCCCTTCCGGGCGCCGACCTCGACGGCGCCGACTACGGCTGGGTGTGTGCCGAGGCCGCAGCGGCCGCCGGCGGGCGCCGGCACCTCGTCAAGGAGCGCGGCATGGACCGCCGCTCGATCATGTTCACGGGCTACTGGAAGGTCGGCCGTGCGCGCCTCTGACCCCGTGACCTCCGACCCCGTGACCTCCGACCCCGTGACCTCCGCCCCCGGAGCGACCAGCACGTCAGGCACCGGCACCGTCCACGACCTCCGCGTCCCGCGGTACCCGCTCCTGCTCGCCCTGTACGTCTCCCAGTACCTCGGGATCGGCTTCCTCTTCTACGGGACAGCCTCGATCCTGCGGGAGATGGGCGCCTCGCTCGACTCCCTCGCCGTACTCACCTCGCTCGGCATGCTGTGGGCGATCAAGTTCCTCTGGGCGCCGCTCATCGACCGCATCGGGCCCACGTGGAGCGGCGGCCACTACCGCACGTGGCTCCTCGTCCTGCAGCCCGCGTGCGCGGCGGTGCTCGCGGCGATGTCCTTCCTCACCGACATCGGCGAGCAGTACTCCCTCTTCGTCGCGCTCACGGCCATCTACGTGCTCGCCAGCGCCACCCAGGACATCGCCGTCGACGCGCTCGCCGTCCGCCTCGTCCGCCCCGGCGAGCGCGAGGTCGTCAACGGCATCCAGGTCTCCGGCAGCTTCGTCGGCAACATCCTCGGCGGCGGTCTCACCGCCCTGCTCTACGAGGTGGCCGGCTGGCAGGTCGCCCTCCTCACCCTCGCGGCGTGCACGCTGCTGCCGACCCTCGCCGTCGTGCGACTGCGCGAGCCCGTGCACCCGCGCCCCGACCGCCCGGTGCCGTTCTCGGCCACCTGGACCCTCCTGCGCCAGCCCGGCGCGAAGCTCTGGGTCCTCGCCGCCGTCCCCGTCACCTGGGGCGGGCTCACCGCCGCGTACGGCCTGCTCAACCCCGCACTCATCGACGCCGGCTGGTCCGTCGGGCGCGTCGCCGCCGTGCTGACGATGTTCGGCGGGATCGTCGCCGGCCTCGTCAGCATGGGCATCGGCCCCCTCCTGCGCCGGATGGGGCGGCAGCGGAGTCTCGTCGTCGTCGGGGGACTGACCGCCATCGGCCTCGCCGGGTTCCTTCCCGTGGCCTACGGGTGGGCGCCGCTGCCGTACGTCGTCGCCGTCGTCGCGGTGTTCTTCGCGGCCTACGCCGTGGGCTCGACGATCATCTGGACGATCAACATGGACTACGCCCGCGCGGAGTCGCCCGGCACCGACTTCACCGCCGTCAGCTCGTTCGCCATGCTCGTCTCCTTCGCGGGCGGGGCGCTCGCGCTCATGCTCGCCGAGACCTTCGGCTACGGCCCGGTCCTGCTCGTCTCCGGCGCCGCCCACGTGGCCGGCCTCGTCCTGCTCGCCCACCACCAGCGGCGCTTCCGCACCGAGCACCTCAACTCCGACGCCGGGCTCGTCGACCATTCCCGCCCGACGCCGACTCCCGCACCCGCGTAGGCACCTCACCTCCCGGGGCGCCCGCCCCGGGAGGCGCCCGCGCCATCGCCGGACACCCCGACCCGAGGTGGGTGACCTGCGGGGCGAGGCTCCGGCGTCGGGCAGGGACCGGGCCCGTCCGCGCGCGGGTGGCACGATGGACCACGGCCGCCGACCCCGGCGCCCGCGCCGCCCAGGCGCACCGCACAGACATGAAGGAGTCCGCGTCGTGACCGACGTCCTCGACGAGCTGCAGTGGCGGGGCCTCATCGCCCAGCACACCGACTTAGGCGCGCTGCGCGCGGCCCTCGACGACGGACCGGTCTCCTACTACTGCGGCTTCGACCCGACGGCGGCGTCCCTCCACCACGGCCACCTCGTCCAGCTCCTGCTCCTGCGCCACCTGCAGAACGCCGGGCACCACCCGATCGCGCTCGTCGGCGGCGCGACGGGCATGATCGGCGACCCCCGGATGAGCGGCGAGCGCAAGCTCAACACCGCCGAGACGGTGGCCGAGTGGACCGAGCGGCTGCGCGAGCAGGTCTCCCGCTTCCTCTCGTTCGAGGGGGACAACGCTGCGACCGTCGTCAACAACATGGAGTGGACCGCGGGGCTGACGGCGATCGAGCTCCTGCGCGACGTCGGCCAGCACTTCCGCATGTCCGCCATGCTCGCGAAGGACACCGTCGCCACGCGCCTGGCCTCGAGCGAGGGGCTGAGCTACACCGAGTTCAGCTACCAGCTCCTCCAGGGCATGGACTTCCTCGAGCTCTACCGCCGCCACGGCGTCACGCTGCAGACCGGCGGCAACGACCAGTGGGGCAACCTCGTCTCCGGCCTCGACCTCATCCGCAAGGTCGAGGGCGCCCCGGTCCACGTCCTCACGACGCCGCTCATCACCAAGGCCGACGGCACGAAGTTCGGCAAGACCGAGGGCGGCGCCGTGTGGCTGGCCCCGGACATGATGAGCCCGTACGCCTTCTACCAGTTCTGGCTCAACACCGCCGACGACGACGTGGTCCGCTTCCTCAAGATCTTCACCTTCCGCACGCGTGAGGAGATCGAGGCGCTCGAGGCCGAGGTGGCGGAGCGGCCCTTCGCGCGCGTCGGCCAGAAGGTGCTCGCCGAGGACGTCACCACGCTCGTCCACGGGCCCGAGGCGACGGCGCGGGCGCAGGCGGCCTCGGCCGCCGTGTTCGGCAAGGGCGACCTGCGCGAGCTCGACGCCGACACCCTGCGCGACGCCACCGCCGAGCTGCCCCGCGCGCGGGGCGAGGTGGGGGAGTCCAGCGTGGTCGACCTGCTCGTCGCCACCGGCCTGGAGGCCGGACGCGGGGCCGCGCGGCGCACCATCGCCTCCGGTGGCGCATCGATCAACGCCCACAAGATCGACGACGACGAACGGCTCCTCACCGCCGACGACCTCCTGGCCGGCGGCGTGGTGGTGCTGCGCAAGGGCAAGAAGTCGATGGCGATCGTGGAGACCCAGCGGGACTGATCCGGCTTCCTCCGACAGGGCCCCGTCCGAACCGGCTGTGGTCGGGCGGGGTCCCTTGTCGCACCTGGCCGGAGGGGTCCCAGGCCACACGTCATACGGCCCGTCGCGGCGCAACCAGCGACGCGCCGTGAGCCCCGTGCGGCCGCTCACCGGCCGGTGCGGCAGGTCACCTCCAAAGGGCCCGATCTGGCTTGACCGCCGCGATCCGGCGCGCGTAATGTTTCTTCTCGCCGCACGGACCGGGCACCGGATCGAACGGGGCAACAGCCTCCAGATCCGCCGGGCCAAGGCGGACATCCAGAAGGAAAGTCGGCACAGCTGACTCCCGGAGGATGGACCGGAAGTAAGTCGGGTCACAAACCGCGAAAGTGGTCAACGGCCGGATGAACTTGTGGTTAAGATAGTCAAGTTGCCCTGATGCGGCTGGCTTGGGACTGAGTGTTCTGGGTTGGTGTGTTGTGGGTGGGTTGTTTGAGAACTCAACAGTGCGTGATTGTTTTTGATGCCATGTATGTGGGGGCGTCATCGTGTCTGGTCTGCCGATCGGTGGGCCGGGTGGGTGGTGTT
>NZ_JBNDMZ010000002.1:0-32625 GCF_049856295.1 Georgenia sp. Z1344
GGCGGTTTCAAGTGGTTGTTGCAACGAGTAGGTCGTTGAGTCGTTTCGCTGGAGTCTGCCAGCCCAGTGTCATGCGTGGTCGTGTGTTGAGTTCGCGGGCGACGGCGTCGAGGTCGCGCTGGGCGTAGGTGCGGAAGTCGGTACTCGAGCGGGGAAAGTACTGCCGCAGCAGGCCGTTGGTGTTCTCGTTCGAGCCTCGCTGCCAGGGCGAGTGCGGGTCGCAGAAGAAGACCCGGCAGTCTGTCGCCAGCGTGAAGTGGGCGTGCTTGGCCATCTCAGCGCCCTGATCCCAGGTCAGAGTCGCGGCCAGCTCGGCCGGCAGGCGGCCCATCGTCTCGATCAGCACGTCGATCACCTGCTCGGAGACCCTGCTCTCCGGTAGAGCGCCGAGCATGACGTACCGCGTGGAACGCTCGACCAGGGTGATGATCGCCGACGCGCTACGCGCACCGATGATCAGGTCACCTTCCCAGTGCCCGGGCACGGCCCGGTCTTCGACCTCGGCCGGCCGGGTGCTGATGTTCAGGCCATGGGTCCAGGCCTTGCCCGAGTGTGCCGCCCGCGCGAGGCGGGACTGGGGGCGCCGCCTGGTCCGCCCGGTACGGAGTGCGACCTGGCGTGCGATCTCGCTGCGCAGCCCGCCACGAGCTTGGTAGTAGATCGCTTGGTAGATCGTCTCGTGGGACACCCATCGCTCCGGCCGGTCGGGATACTCCTGACGAAGCCAGTGTGCGATCTGCTGCGGAGACCACCGCTGTTCGAGCTTGTCCCGCACCAGGGGCCATAGCCGGCCGCGACCCGAGGTCACCCCGCGGCGGCGATCGCCGGTCAACTTGCCGGGCCTGGGCCTGCGGGCCCGCTTGTCGGCCCTGCGCTGCGCGTTCCGGCACGAGTACGCCCACCGGTAGGCGCCACCACGACCGGCGGGATTGGCCTGCCGGCGTCCCGCCGGGGAACGCGTCCCGGGTGTGTCCAGGTGAGCGCCCCGGTAGGAGTTATTGCGAGTGACCTCGCGCCACACCGTGGTCCGGTGACGACCGATCCGCTCAGCGATCTGCGGGAACGTCAATCGCTGACCGAACAGCGCCTCGATCTTCGCCCGCTCCTCAAGTGTCAATCTCTTCCCAGCCATCCGTACACCCTCCCAAGGCGCACGTTGCAACAACCGATTGAAACCGCCGATTGCGGTTGGGCCCCAACCGCAATCTCGACGAATCGGCCTGGTGCGTGCGCGTTCTCCGCGCGGGAAGGACGCGCACGGGTGGGCCGACGCCCCGGGCGAGGTCAGCCCTCGCGGACCGCCCAGACCGCGGTGTCGACCGGGACCGTCCCGTCCTCGCCCGCCCCCGGCTGCGAGGACAGGACCACCCGCCAGCCCTCGGGCAGACGGGCCGGAGCCCCGCCGGTGACGAGCACGACGAGGACTTCGGATCCGGAGGAAGGGCGGGAGATCAGTGCAAGGACGCCGTCGGCACCGAGCTCGCCGAGATCCTCGGCCGGTGCCACCGCGCCGTCGACTGCCGACACGCCGTTCGTGCCCACGTCGTCGCCGCGAACGATCGCGAGCGAGGCCCGGCCGAGGCCGAGCTCCCGGCGCAGGCGCAACGCCTCGCGGTACAGCTCGAGCGTCGACCCCGCCACGCCCTCCTGGCGATCGGCCGCGAGCTCGCCGAACGCCGCCGGCTGCGGGAGCCACGACCTCCCCGACGGCGAGAAGCCGTACGCCGGCGCGTCGGCCTCCCACGGCAGCGGCACGCGGCACCCGTCGCGCCCCGTCTCCTCGCCGCCCGTGCGGGCGAACGCCGGGTCCTGCCGCAGCTCGTCGGGCAGGCTCGTGTGCTCGGGCAGCCCGAGCTCCTCGCCCTGGTAGACGTACGCCGAACCGGGCAGCGCGAGCATGAGCGTCGAGACGGCGCGGGCCCGGCGCAGGCCGAGTGCGGCGTCCGGCTGCGGCTCGTCGGCGCCGATCCCGTTCGGGCCCTTCCCGGTGTCCGCGTGGGCCAGGCCGAGACGGCTGGCGTGCCGCACGACGTCGTGGTTGGACAGCACCCACGTGGACGGTGCTCCGACCAGGTCCGCCGCCGCGAGCGAGTCCCGGATCGCGTCCGCGTACAGGCCGGCGTCGTACCGGGTGGACAGGAAGTGGAAGTTGAACGCCTGGTGCATCTCGTCGGGGCGGACGTACCGGGCGAGCCGTTCGTCGTCGTCGACCCAGGCCTCGGCCACGAGGATCCGCGCGGGGGAGTACTCATCGAGGACGCGACGCCAGGACCGGTAGACCTCGTGGACGCCGTCCCGGTCCCACATCGGGGCGGGCGGCACGTCGGCGGGATCGACGTCGGACCCCGAGACCATCCGCAGGTGCCACGGCCAGTCGGGCAGGCCCTCCTGCTTGACGAGGCCGTGGGCGACGTCGACGCGGAAGCCGTCGACCCCGCGGTCGAGCCAGAACCGCAGGATCGACTCGAACTCCTCCCTGACCTCGGTGTTCTCCCAGTCGAGGTCGGGCTGGCTCGAGTCGAACAGGTGGAGGTACCAGTCGGGGTCGTCCGACCAGGCGGAGCCCGGCGCGTCCGCCCGGTCACGCACGCGGGTCCACGCGATCCCGCCGAACACCGAGGTCCAGTCGTTCGGCGGCAGCTCGCCGCCCTCGCCAGAACCCGGACGGAACAGGTACCGCGCCCGCTCCGGCGATCCGGGCCCGGCGGCGAGGGCCTCGCGGAACCAGACGTGCTGGTCGGAGGTGTGGTTGGGGACGAGATCGACGACCACCCGCAGCCCGAGCTCGTGGGCCCGCGCGACGAGCGCCTCGGCGTCGGCGAGCGTCCCGAGGAGCGGGTCGACGTCCCGGTAGTCGGCGACGTCGTACCCCGCGTCCTTCTGGGGCGAGCGGTAGAACGGGGAGAGCCACAGCGCGTCGACGCCGAGGTCGGCGAGGTGCCCCAGCCGCGCCGTGATGCCCGGCAGGTCGCCCACGCCGTCCCCGCTCGCGTCCGCGAACGAGCGCGGGTAGACCTGGTAGACGACGGCGTCGCGCCACCAGTCCTCGGCGGTCACTCGGCCGCCTCGAGCCGCGCCGCACCGGTCGAGCGGCGCACGACGAGCTCGGGCACGAAGGTCAGCTCGGCGGGGCTCGGCGAGCCGCCCCTGATCATGGCGACGAGGGTGGACACCGCGGCCTGGCACATCGCCGGCACGGGCTGACGGACGGTCGTCAGCGGCGGGTCGCTGAACGCCATGAGCGGCGAGTCGTCGTACCCGACGACCGAGACGTCCTCCGGGACGCCCAGGCCGGCCGCCCGGACCGCCCGCACGACGCCGAGCGCCATGAGGTCCGACGCGGTGACGATCCCGGTGCACCCTGCCTCGAGGAGCTCGAACCCGGCCGCCCGGCCGCCCTCCACCGTGAACAGGGTCGAGACCGTGGGTGGCTCGGCGTCCTCGAGGTAGCGCGACGTCGCGGCCCCGAACGCCTCGACCTTGCGGGCCACGGGCACGAACCGGGTGGGTCCGACGGCGAGTCCGATCCGGCGGTGCCCCTGCGCGGCCAGGTGGCGCACGGCGAGGTCCATCGCGTCGGCGTCGTCGGCGGCGAACGCGGGTGCGGCGATGTCCGGGTTCGTGCCGTTGACGAGGACGAACGGGATGCGACGGTCGATGAGCCGGTGGTAGCGCGACGGGTCCGCGGACGTGTCGGCGTGCAGGCCCGAGACGAAGATGATGCCGTCGACGTCGTGCTCGAGGAGCATCTCGACGTAGTCGTCCTCGGTGGTCCCGCCGGGGGACTGGGTGCACAGCAGCGGGGTGAGGTCCGAGCTGCTCAGCAGGGTCTCGATCTGCTGGGCGAACGCCGGGAAGATCGGGTTCGACAGCTCGGGGACGATGAGGCCGACGAGCCCGGCCGCACGCTGGCGCAGGCTCGAGGGCCGCTCGTACCCGAGCACGTCGAGCGCGGCGAGGACCTCGCGGCGGGTCGGCTCGGCCACCCCCGGGCGGCCGTTGAGCACCCGGGAGACGGTGGCGGTGGAGACCCCCGCCTGGTCGGCCAGGTCGGTCAGCCGGGTCCGCCCGCTCACGGTGCGTCCGTCGTCGTCGTGGAGAGAGTCGGTGGTCCCGGTACGTGGGTCCGCCGGCTGATGGGGAAGGGCATCGTGCGCTCCTCGTCGAGCGTCCCGCTCGCACGGTCGTGGTGGCTGTGGTGCAACAGCTCCGTCATGAGATCTGAAAGTTACTGCAAGTGCTTGCAGATTGCCAGTCGGCTGCGTACTGTCTGCCTCGTCCCGCGAGGTGCACAGCGATGAGCACGTCCGCGGGAACGTCCCCGTCACCTTCGAACACCTGGAGACACAGATGCGACGGAGCATCACCACCCTTGCCGCGACCGCAGCCGTGGCCCTCACCCTTGCCGCCTGCGGCGGGGGCGACGACGAGTCGAGCGACACCGAGGAGGAGACCTCCGAGGAGACCTCGGAGGAGACCGGCTCCGACGACGCCGAGTCCGGGTCGGACGAGGCCGAGTCCGGCGAGAGCGAGTCCGGCGCCGCTGGCGAGGACGAGGTCGCCGAGGCCGGCGCCGTCACCCCCAACGAGGAGGGCACCCTCGTGGTGTGGGTCGACGAGACCCGCCAGGCCGCCGTCGAGGAGGCTGCCGTGGCCTTCGAGGAGGAGACCGGCGTCGAGGTGCAGACCGTGCTGCGCAACTTCGAGGACATCCGCACCGACTTCGTCACCCAGGTCCCCACCGGGGAGGGCCCGGACATCACCGTCGGCGCGCACGACTGGCTCGGCGAGCTCACCGTCAACGGCGTCGTCGCCCCGCTCGAGCTGACCAACGCCGACGACTTCGAGCAGGTCGCGATCGACGCCGTCACCTACGACGGCCAGATCTACGGCCTGCCCTTCGCCATCGAGAACATCGCCCTCATCCGCAACACCGAGCTCGCCCCCGAGGCCCCGGCCACCTGGGACGACGCCCTGGCCGCCGGCGAGGAGGCGGGCACCGAGTTCCCGATCCTCATCCAGTCCGACGGCGAGAACGGCGACCCGTACACCTTCTACCCGCTGCAGACCTCCTTCGGTGCGCCGGTCTTCGTCACCGACGAGGAGGGTGCGTACACCGAGGAGCTGGGCCTGGGCGGCGAGGGTGGGGCGGCCTTCGCCCAGTGGCTGGCCGAGCAGGGCGAGAACGGCACCGGCGCCCTGGACACCAACATCACGTACGACATCGCGGTGGAGGCCTTCGCCAACGGCGAGTCGCCGTTCATCATCGGTGGCCCCTGGATGCTCGCCTCCTTCGAGGACATCGATGTCGCCATCGACCCGATCCCGGCGCCCGGCCCCGAGGCGGCGGTGCCCTTCGCCGGCGTGCAGGCCTTCTTCGTCAACGCGCAGTCGCCCGACGCGCTCATCGCCAACGACTTCCTCGTCAACTTCATGTCCACCGAGGAGGCGCAGACCTCGCTGTTCGAGACCGGCGACCGCGTCCCGGCGCTGACCGTGGCGGCCGACGCGGCCGCGGAGGACGAGATCGTGGCCGGCTTCCGCGAGGTCGGCGCCGAGGCCGCGCCGATGCCCGCGCTGCCCGCCATGGGTCAGGTCTGGCAGTTCTGGGGCGTGACCGAGGGCGGCATCATCTCCGGCGCCGAGGACGACCCGGCCGGTGCCTGGGAAGCCATGGTCGCCGACATCCAGGGCGCCATCGACGCCGGCTGACGTCCAGCCACCCGCCCGGGGCGGCCGCCTGCCGAGGCGGTCGCCCCGGGCCTCGCGCCCTCGACGGTCGGGCCCGCCGACCTCGGGGGAGCGCGAGCGGCAGGACCCGCAGCACCGCCGGCACACCCCGGTCCCGCAGGACCACCAGGTGCCGCAGCACATCCAACCCCGCAGGCCCCCCGCCGGGCGGTCGTGAGAGCACCCGATCCCACCCGGCGCCACACGACGACGTGCCACGTTCCGAGAAAGGACGTCCATGACCACGACCGACATGCCGCCGGCGACGCAGCCGCCGGCATCCAGCGGCGGCCGGACGCGCCCCGCCCGCGGGGGTGACGTCAACGGCTGGTTCTTCGTCAAGCTCGTGCTCGTCGCGCTGGTCGACGCCCTCGGCGTGACGATCCTCTTCCAGGCCTGGAACAACGACTCGTGGTGGCTCTTCGGCGGGACCCTCGTCATCCTCGCCGCCGTCAACTGGGTCTACTTCTCGCGGCGCACGGTGCCGATGAAGTACCTGCTGCCGGGCCTGATCTTCCTGGCCGTGTACCAGATCTTCACGATCGTCTACACGGGCTACGTCTCCTTCACCAACTACGGCGACGGCCACAACCTCACCAAGCCCGAGGCTGTCGAGCAGCTGCTCGCCCAGAACGAGCGCACGCTGCCCGACGCCACGCGCTACCCCGTCGTCGTCGTCGAGCGCGAGGGGGTCGACGGCGCCGAGCTCGGCCTGGCGATCCTCGACGAGTCCGACGGCACCGTGCGAGTCGGCTACGCCGAGGAGCCGCTCGTCGACGCGCCGGACGCGGTGGTCGAGGACGGCCGGATCACCTCCGTGCCGGACGTCACCGTGCTCCAGCAGGCCGACATCTACCAGCGTCCCCAGGAGGTCGCGGAGCTGCGGGTGCCCTTCTCCGAGGACCCCAACGACGGCTCCCTGCGCACCACCGACGGCCGCTCGGCCGCCCAGGCCACCTCCCGGCTCGTCTACGACGAGGACGCGGACGTGATGACGAACGTCGAGACCGGCGTCGAGTACCGGCCGAACGACCGCGGCAGCTTCGTCTCCGAGGACGGCGAGGCGCTCAACGTGGGCTGGCGGGTGTTCGTCGGGCCGGAGAACTACGTCGACGCCTTCGCCGACTCGCGCTACTCCGGCCCGCTGCTGCAGGTGCTCCTGTGGACGATGGCGTTCGCATTCCTCTCGGTCGTGACGACCTTCCTGCTGGGCCTGTTCCTCGCCGTCGTCTTCAACGACGCCCGGCTCAAGGGCCAGAAGATCTACCGGACCCTGCTCATCCTCCCGTACGCGTTCCCTGGGTTCCTTGCCGCCCTGCTGTGGGCGGGCCTGCTCAACGAGCGGTTCGGGTTCATCAACAACGTCGTGTTCTTCGGGGCCGACATCCCGTGGTTGACCGACCCGTGGCTGGCCAAGCTCTCCGTCCTGCTGGTCAACCTCTGGCTGGGCTTCCCCTACATGTTCCTCATCTGCACCTCGGCGCTGCAGTCGATCCCCGGAGACGTCAAGGAGGCCGCGCGCATCGACGGCGCCGGCGTGCTCCAGCAGTTCCGCTCGATCACGATGCCGCTGGTGCTGGTGGCCACCGCGCCGCTGCTCATCGCGTCCTTCGCCTTCAACTTCAACAACTTCAACCTCATCTACATGCTCACCGGCGGCGGGCCGCGGATGGACTCGGCCAGCGTCCCCGTCGGGCACACCGACATCCTCATCTCGATGGTCTACAACATCGCCGGCATCGACGGCAGCTCGCAGAAGGACTACGGGCTGGCCTCGGCGCTGTCGATCCTCATCTTCATCATCGTCGCCGCGGTCTCCGTCATCGGCTTCCGTCAGGCGCGCAAGCTGGAGGAGTACAACTGATGTCCGCCACCCCCTCCAGCCCCGCCGACGGCGCGGGCCGCGATGCCGCGACGACCACCGGCGCCGGCCGGGCCACCGACCGGAAGGGGCAGGAGCTCCCGCCCCAGCCGAGGATGGCGTTCGGCCGCTGGTTCGCCGAGCTGGGCATCCGCCACGTCATCGGGATCGTGTTCGTCATCTACGCCGCGTTCCCCATCGTCTACGTCATCTCGGCGTCGCTGGCCGGGCAGGGGGCCACGCTCACCGGGTCGAACTCGCTGTTCACGTCGTTCGACGTCGGCAGCTACTCCCAGCTCAGCGACACCACCCTGTACTGGACCTGGTTCCGCAACACCATGTTCATCGGGCTCTCGACGGCGATCGGCACCGTGGTCATGGCCGCTGCGGCCGCCTACGCCTTCTCCCGGTTCCGGTTCAAGGGGCACGCGTTCGGTCTCAACACGCTCCTCGTGCTGCAGATGTTCCCCCAGCTGCTCGCCTTCGTCGCGATCTTCCTGCTGCTGCTCTCGATCGGGGAGGTCGTGCCCTCGCTCGGGCTCAACTCCCGGATCGGACTCATCTGCGTCTACCTCGGCGGGGCCCTGGGGACGAACACCTTCCTCATGTACGGGTTCTTCAACACCGTGCCCAAGGAGCTCGACGAGGCCGCGAAGATCGACGGCGCCAGCCACGCCCGCATCTACTGGACGATCATCCTGCGCATGGTCGCGCCGGTGCTCGCGGTGGTCGGGCTGCTCTCCTTCGTCTCGACCTTCTCCGACTTCGTTATCGCTCGCGTGGTGCTGCAGTCCGAGCAGAACTGGACCCTGGCGCTCGGGCTGTACCAGATGGTCTCCTCGCTGACGAACCAGAACTGGGGCATGTTCGCCGCCGGCGCCGTCATCGCCGCGGTCCCGGTCCTGCTGCTGTTCCTCTTCCTCCAGCGCTACATCGTCGGCGGCCTCACGGCCGGTTCCGTCAAGGGGTAGCGCGGCGAGCGAGGTCGCAGACGATCAGGGCCGTAGCCGGGGGTCGTGCGTCGGGTCGAGGTACTGCGCCGGGCAGCCGTCGTCGATCGCCTCGGGGAGGTACTCGATGTGCCACGGCTCGTTCGCATAGGTCTGGCAGAGGCCGTAGGCGGCGCCCCGGTCGTGGTCGGCGAGCCAGAGATAGGCGGCCATGCCGCCGATGTCGACCGCGTTCCCGGAGACGTGCGCGGACGTGTCCGGGCCGGCGACCCATCGGGCGGCCTCCGCGCGCGACCCGTACTCGGCCACGGCGTCGTCGAGCAGCCGGGTCTGGATCTGGGCTGACCGCCACCCGCTCGTGACGACGATCGAGACGTCGTCACCCCGAGCGTCCTCCGTCGCCTCCTGCACGGCCGCCCGCAGCGCGGGGTCGAGGCGGCTGATTCCGGGGAGCTCCTCGTCGAACGCGGTCGTGCCGTCGGGGAGAACGCCGTGCGCCGAGTCGTCGACGTCGAACGGCGACGGCTGCCCGCCGACCAGCGGGGACGACGAGAGCAGCAGGGAGGCGACGACGCCGAGAGCACCGACGAGCAGCAGCGCCACGGCTCCGCCGCGGAGCAGCCGGGCATGAACTGGCGTGGTGTGATCGTTCATGCCCCCAGTGCAGGCGAGGGCGTGTTGCCGGGCCGTCTGCGTTTCTCGATACGTCGTCGATATCCGTCGGCGCGTAGCCTCCAGGCATGCGGGTGCTGGTGCTGGAGGACGAGCCGTTGCTGGCGGAGGCGGTCCGCGACGGGTTGCGCCTCGAGTCGATCGCCGCCGACATCGCGAACGACGGCCATGCCGCGCTGGACCTGCTGGGTGTCAACGAGTACGACCTGGCGATCCTCGACCGGGACGTCCCGGGAGCGTCGGGCGACGAGGTCGCCGAGCGGATCATCCGGTCCGGGGCGGACGTCCCGATCCTCATGCTCACGGCCGCGGACCGGATCGACGACAAGGCGTCGGGCTTCCGGCTGGGCGCGGACGACTATCTGACGAAACCGTTCGCGTTCGAGGAGCTCGTGCTGAGGATCCGGGCGCTCGACCGGCGGCGGGCGCGGAGGCGGCCACCGGTCCGGGAGCTGGCCGGCCTCACGGTCGACCCGTTCCGGCGTGAGGTGTACCGGGACGGTCGCTACATCGCTCTGACCAGGAAACAGTTCGCCGTGCTCGACGTCCTGGTCGCGGCGGACGGCGGGGTGGTCAGTGCCGAGGATCTGCTCGAGCGCGCGTGGGACCAGCACGCCGACCCGTTCACCAACGCGGTGCGGATCACGGTCTCGGGCCTGCGCAAGCGTCTCGGCGAACCATCGCCGATCCATACCGTGCCGGGCGTCGGTTACCGGATCGGCGCCATCCCGGACGGCCCGAGCTGAGGACCGGGGTGTGAGCTCACGCTGGAAGCTGACCCTCAGCTACGCCGGGTTCCTCATGGTGGCCGGCGTCCTGCTGCTCGCCGTCGTGTGGGTGTTCCTCCTGCGGTACGTCCCGGACTCGACGATCGACACCCGGGGCGGATTCGTCCCGAACCGGTCCGACCTGCTCGAGGCCTTCGTCCCCCCGACGGTCGTCGTGCTCGTCCTCCTCCTCACCCTGGGTCCGGCCGGGGGATGGCTGCTCGCCGGCCGCATGCTCTCGCCGCTCGAGCGGATCACGCGGGCCACGAGGATCGCGTCCACGGGCGCGCTCGACCACCGCGTCGACATGTCGGACCGGACCGACGAGTTCGGCGAGCTCGCTGACTCGTTCGACCACATGCTCGAACGGGTCGAGGCCCGGGTCGAGGAGCAGAGGCGCTTCGCCGCCAACGCCTCCCACGAGCTTCGTACCCCGCTCGCCGTCATGCAGACGATCATCGACGTCGCAGCGAAAGCACCCGACAAGAACCCCGCCGCCACACTTGCCCGGCTGAGGGCGACCAATGCGCGCGCCGTCGAGCTCGTCGAGGCTCTCCTCCTGCTCGACCGGTCCGGACACCCCCTCACCCGACATGAGGAGGTCGACCTCTCGCTGCTCCTCGACGAGGCCGTCGAGAGCCTGCTGCCCCTGGCGGAGCAGCACGGCGTGACGATCGAGATCGACGCGTCGCCGTCTCTCGCCGAGGGCTCCGAGCCGCTGCTGCGGCAGATGATGACGAACCTCCTGCACAACGCCGTGGTGCACAACGTCGCGGACGGAGGCCGCGTCTGGGCGACCACCGTGGGCGCCGCCGACCGCGCGACCGTGACGATCGCCAACACCGGGGGCGCGGTCGGTCCCGGGACCGTGCACCGACTCACCGAACCGTTCCTCAAGGGCGCGGGCCGGACCCGCCTGGACGAGCGCACCGGCAACGGCCTGGGTCTGTCGATCGTGGAACGGATCGTCGACGCGCACGCCGGCACGCTCGTCCTGGCCCCGCGAGCCGACGGCGGGCTCGAGGTGCGGACCGAGCTCCCGCCCGCGCGAGGGCGAGACGTGGTGCTCATGTGAGCGAAACCGGCGAGCGCGTTGCGCGCATGCGCGCTGTCTTGGCAGTCTGATCGGACCAGCGCACCGGTCGCCCGCAGGCGTCCCGCAGCGTGCGCACACCCCCGAGAACATGGGAGTTCCCGATGACTGACGGTCCGTTCCTGCTGGGCATCGACATGGGCACCGGCGGCGCCCGCGCCGGCATCTTCGACGCCGCCGGAGGCCTCAAGGGCGTCGCCTCCACCGAGTGGAAGACCTCGTTCCCGCGGCCCGGCCGCGCCGAGCAGGACCCCGACGCCTGGTGGTCGGCGATCGTCACGTCCGTGCGCGGCGCGCTCGAGCAGGCGAAGGTGCCGGCCGACGCGATCGCGGGCATCTCGGTGGATGCGACGAGCGCCACCGTCGTCGCCACGACCAAGGACGGCCAGCACCTGCGCCCGGCGCTGCTGTGGATGGACGTCCGCGCCGCCGACGAGTCCGAGGCGCTCGCCCGCGCCGAGGACCCGGCGCTCAAGTACTCCGGCCACGGCGCCGTATCCGCCGAGTGGGGCACGCCGAAGTCGATGTGGCTGAAGAAGAACGAGCCCGAGATCTTCGCGAAGGCCGACCTCCTCGTCGACTGCACCGACTGGCTCGTCCACCGGCTCACCGGCGAGTGGACGATGTCCCTCAACCACGCGGCCGGCAAGTACTTCTACGACACCTCCGTCGGCGGCTGGCCCACCTCGCTGTACGAGAAGGTCGGCGGCGCGGACATCCTCGAGAAGTTCCCCGAGCGCGTGCTCCCGGTCGGCACCACGGTGGGCGGGCTGCGCCCGCAGATCGCCGAGGAGCTGGGCCTCGCCGCCGGTACCCCGGTCGCCGAGGGTGCGATCGACGCCTACGCGGGAGCGATCGGGCTCGGCGTCGTCGAGCCCGGCAAGATGGCGCTCATCACCGGGTCGAGCCACGTGATGATCGGCCAGTCCCCGGTCCCGTTGCACGCCAAGGGCCTGTGGGGCTCGTACACCGACGCCGTCATCCCGGGCGAGTGGACGGTCGAGGCCGGGCAGGTCTCGACCGGCTCCGTCGTCGCGTGGTTCCGCGACCACCTCGCGCGCAGCGCGAACGAGCGCGCGGCGAAGGAGAACCGCCCGGCCTACGAGATCCTCGACGAGCTCGCCGCCGAGGTCCCGATCGGGTCCGACGGTCTCGTGCTCCTCGACCACTTCCAGGGCAACCGCTCGCCGTACTCCGACCCGCGCTCGCGCGGCGTCTTCTGGGGCCTCACGCTCGGCCACACCGAGGGCCACATGTTCCGCGCAATCCTCGAGGGCATCTGCTTCGGCACCGAGAATATCTTCCGCACGATGCGGGACAACGGCTTCCCGCCGAAGGAGGTCGTCGTCTCCGGCGGCCCGACGAAGAGCCGGTTCTGGATGCAGATGCACGCCGACGTCTCCAACCTCCCGATCACGTTCACCGACGTGAGCGAGGGCCCGCTGCTGGGCTCGGCGATGATGGCCGCCGTCGGCGCGGGCGTCCACGCCGACCTGCCCACGGCCGCACGGGAGATGGTGCGCACCGTCGAGGTCATCGAGCCCGACGCCGAGGCGCACGAGGCGTACCAGTACAACTTCGACGCATACGTCCAGACCTACGACGCGATGCGGGACCTGACCAACGCCATGTCCCGGCACGTCGACGAGGCCTGACCCGCCGGGTGGCGCGCCTCCCGGGAGGGGCGGCGCGCCACCCGCCGGCCGGGCGGTACGCGCCAGGAACCTGTCACGCGCAAGCAACCGACTCGCGCCTGGGACCGCCACGCACCACCGACCGCCACGCACTACACGGCGGCGCCGCACCCGCGGCCCCGCCCGAGCACCAGAAGGGATCACGAGCTCCACATGACCGAGAAGATGAAGGCCGTCCAGCTCCACGCCGTCGGGGACGTTCGGCTGGAGGAGGTCGAGAAGCCCACGCCGGGTCCCGGCGAGGCGCTGCTCAAGGTCGCCGCGTGCGGCGTGTGCGGGTCCGACCTGGACCGCATGTTCAAGAAGGGCGCGCACAAGCTCCCGCTCATCTGCGGTCACGAGTTCTCCGCCTGGGTCGAGGAGATCGGCGAGGGCGTCACCGAGGTGGCCGTCGGTGACCTCGTCACCGTCCCCCCGATGCTCCCGTGCTTCGAGTGCGGCCCCTGTGTGGCCGGGCACTACAGCCTGTGCGAGGACTACGACTACTACGGCTCCCGCCGCCACGGCGCCTACGCCGAGTACGTCGCCGGCCCGGCGAAGCTGCTCCTCAAGGTGCCCGCCGACCTCGACCCTCGGGCGGCCGCCATGGTCGACCCCTCGGCGATCGCCCTGCACGCCCTGCTGCGCACGAAGCTCGCCCCGGGCAAGCGCGTCGCGGTCGTCGGCGCGGGTGGCCCCATCGGCCTGTTCGCGATCCAGTGGGCGCGCCTCGGCGGCGCGCTCGACGTCCTCGCGGTCGACGTCTCGCCCGAGAAGGCGGAGCTGGCCCGCGAGGCGGGCGCCACCACCACCGCGACGACGCCGGAGGCGGCCGCCGAGGCGGCCGGGCTCGGCTACGACATCGTGGTCGAGTGCTCCGGCAACCCGATCGCCGAGAACCAGGCCGTCGGGCTCGCCGCCCGCCACGGCGAGGTCGTGCTCATCGGAATCCCCAACGCCGACGTGACGATCAGCGACAAGAACTGGGCCCGGATGATGCGGCTCGAGATCGACATCAAGGGCTCGTGGAACTCGTTCTCGGCGCCGTTTCCCGGCACCGAGTGGACGACCACGGTCGAGGCCATGCACCAGGGCCTGCTCAAGTGGGAGTTCATGATCACGCACGAGCTGCCGCTGGAGAAGGTGGGCGAGACGATCGAGGCGATGTACAAGCGCACGATCCACAGCTCGAAGGTCCTCTTCCTTCCCCACGGCGCCTGAGCCGGCAGGGACGACGCGGAGGTGACGGTGAGAACCGACCGGGACGGCGACCGTGCGCGGTGACGACGAGGAGCGCGACCTCCTCCTGCTGCGGGTGGCCACGCTCTACCACGAGCAGGAGCTGACGCAGCAGGAGGTGGCCGAGCGGCTGCACCTCACCCGCTGGCAGGTCGGCCGCCTCCTCCAGGAGGCGCGCCGCACCGGCATCGTCCGCATCGAGATCGTCCACCCCCGCGCGCGCTCGCACGCGCTGGAGGCCGAGCTCGTCGCCCGCACCGGCCTCACCGCGGCCGTCGTCGTCCCGGCCGAGCGCGAGCCGGTGGCCACCCGCCGCCGGGTCGCGGCGGCCGCCGGCGAGCTGCTCGCCGACCTCAAGGAGTCGCCGGCCACGCTGGCGGTCTCCTGGGGCCGCACGATGGTCGACCTCGTCGAGCAGATCCCGCCGTCCTGGGCGGACGGCACCGTGGTGGTGCAGGCGAACGCCGGCCTGCCCCTGCCCGGGGCGAGCAACCCCGGCCAGGTGGTCGCCGAGCTGGCCCGACAGGCGCGGGGCACCGCGGTCTTCCTCCAGGCCCCGGCGATCGTCGACTCGCCGGACCTGGCCGCCACGCTCATGAGCGACGGGTCGGTCCGCCGCGTCCTCGACCAGGCCCGCGAGGCGGACGCCCTGCTGTTCTCGCTCGGCGAGCCGGTCGGCACGTCGGTCCTCGTCGAGGCCGGCTACCTCAGCCACGCTGAGGTCGACCGCCTCGTCACCCGGGGCGCGGTCGGCGACGTCCTCGGCCGCTACATCGACGCGGAGGGGCGCCCGGCGGACCCCTCGATCGACGCGCGCACCGTGGGCCTCACGCTTGACGAGGTCCGCTCCGCGCGGCTGCCGATCGCCGTCGCCGCGGGCGTGGCGAAGACCCCGGCCGCGCTCGCCGCCGTCACCCACGGGCTGTGCGACATCCTCGTCACCGACGAGGAGCTCGCCGCCGGCCTGCTCGACTCACTCCCGGACACCCACGCACGACCACCCCGAACGACAAGGAGCACGTCATGACCGCTCGTACCCGCACCGAGGTCGCCCAGCTCGTCGACCACACCCTGCTCAAGCCGGAGTCCACGCCCGACGACGTCGCCGCCCTCGTGCGCGAGGCCGCCGAGCTCGGCGCCTACTCCGTGTGCGTCTCGCCCAACCTCGTCCCGCTCGACGTGCCCGAGAGCGTGAAGCTCGCCGTCGTGTGCGGCTTCCCGTCCGGTGCGCACGCCGCCGAGGTCAAGGCGGCGGAGGCCGCGCGCTCCGCGGCCGACGGGGTCGACGAGATCGACATGGTCATCAACCTGGCCCTCGCGCTGACCGGCCGCTACGACGAGACCGAGGCCGAGATCCGCGCCGTGCGCGACGCCGCCCCGGGCGTCGTCCTCAAGGTCATCATCGAGTCCGCCGCACTGACCGACGAGCAGATAGTCGCCGTGTGCGAGGCCGCCGAGCGCGCGGGCGCCGACTTCGTCAAGACCTCGACCGGGTTCCACAAGGCCGGCGGCGCCACGGTCGAGGCCGTCGCCCTCATGGCCCGGACCGTCGGCGGCCGCCTCGGCGTCAAGGCGTCGGGCGGCATCCGCGACACCGAGAAGGCCCTCGCGATGATCGAGGCCGGGGCCACCCGCCTCGGGCTGTCCGGCACGGCCGCCGTCCTCGACGGCCTCGCAGGCTGACGTCCGCCCCCTGACGTCCATCCCCTGACGGGCTGAGCCCCGTCCCCCGACGGGCTGTCCGGCTGCTGCGTGAGGCGCGGCGGCCGGACGGCCTTCCCACGGACGGCGCGCGACGTCGTCGATACCCACCGGCCGCACCGGCCACCGCGAGAGGATGTGCGCATGCTGGCGTACGAGCACCAGGCCGACGGCGCGATGGCTCTCGTCGAGCGGCCCGTCCCGGTCGCGGCCGAGGGCGAGGTGACGATCGACGTCGCCGCCACCGGCGTGTGCGGGACCGACCTCAAGATCGCCCGCGGCGAGCACCGCATGTACCCCGCGGGGACCGTGCGCGTGCCTGGCCACGAGGTCGTCGGCCACGTCCGGGAGAACCGGTCGGAGGACCCGCGGCTCGCTCCCGGCACGCTCGTCGCCCTCGCGCCCAACGTCGGGTGCGGCACCTGCCACGCCTGCACGGCCGGCCGCAGCAACCTGTGCACCGACTACGCCGGCGTCGGCCTCACCTTCGACGGCGGGTTCGCCGAGGTCGTGCGCGTGCCGGCGCGGGGCGTGGCGGCCGGCAACGTCCTGCCCGTCGCCGACGGGCTCGAGGCGCTCGACGTCGTCATGACCGAGCCGGTGGCGGCGGTCGTGCGGGGCCTGCGCCCCCTCGACCCCGGGCCGGGCGACACCGTGCTCGTCTGCGGCGCGGGCCCGATCGGCCTCACCGCCCTCCTCCTCGCGCGGATGCGCGGGGTCGACCAGGTGATCGTCAGCCAGACCTCCGCGCCGCGGCGCGAGCTCGCCGCCCGGCTCGGCGCGGACCACACGATCAACCCTCGGGCCGAGGACCTCACCGATCGGGTCCTGGAGCTGACGAACGGGCGCGGGGCGGACTGCGTCGTCGTCGCCACGCCGGTGGCCGCCGTGTTCGCCGACGCCCTGCGCGCCGCCGCCCTCGGCGGGCGGGTCAACTTCTTCGCCGGCCTGCCCTCGGGGAAGGGGGAGATCCCCCTCGACGCCAACCTCGTCCACTACCGCGAGCTCATGGTCACCGGCTCCACCGCGAACACCCCCGAGGACAACGCGGAGGCCCTCGCGATCGTCTCCTCCGACCCGCAGCGCTTCCGCCGCCTCGTCACCGACCGGGTCCCGCTCGCCGACGCCCCGGCGGGGTTTGCCCGCGCCGCCGCGGGGGAGACCCTCAAACTCGTCCTCGAGCCGTAGCGCGCGACAATGACCGCATGATCGAGATCCTCAGTCCGGCCGAGATCGCCCGCGGGCGGATCACCGGGGCCGTCGTCGCCAACATCCTCGCCACCGTCCGTGAGCAGACGGTCCCGGGGACGAACCTCCTCGAGATCGACGGCTGGGCCCGCGAGCTGATCGAGCGGGCCGGTGCCACGTCCTGCTACGTCGACTACGCGCCGTCGTTCGGGCGCGGCCCGTTCGGGCACCACATCTGCACCGCCGTCAACGACGCCGTGCTGCACGGGCTGCCGCACGACGCCGAGCTGGCCGAGGGCGACCTTCTCACCCTCGACCTCGCGGTGGCCAAGGACGGCGTCGCCGCCGACGCGGCGATCAGCTTCGTGGTCGGCGAGGTGGCGCACGAGGAGAGCGACCGCCTCATCGACGCCACCCGCCGCGCGCTCGACGCCGGCATCGCGGCGGCCGGCCCCGGCGCGCGCATCGGCGACCTCTCCCACGCGATCGGCACCGTGCTCTCGGACGCCGGCTACCCGGTCAACACCCAGTTCGGCGGCCACGGCATCGGCTCGACCATGCACCAGGACCCGCACGTGCCGAACACCGGCCGCCCGGGCAGGGGCTTCCCGCTCCGTCCCGGTCTCATGCTCGCGATCGAGCCGTGGGTCATGGTGGACACCGACGAGCTGACGATGGACGAGGACGGCTGGACCCTGCGCAGCGCGACCGGCTGTCGCACCGCCCACACCGAGCACACGATCGCCGTCACCGAGGACGGCGTCCAGATCCTCACCCTGCCCTGAGGGCGGGGCCACGACCCTGCACGACGCCGGAGGGCGGGTTCCGTACGGAACCCGCCCTCCGGCGTCGTGCCGCTTCCGTCAGAGCGTGTCGACGACGTCCGCGATCGCCCCGAGCAGGACCGACACCGAGATCGCGCCGGGGTCGGGATGACCGACGCTGCGCTCCCCGAGCGAGCGCGACTTGCCGAACCCGGAGACGAGCTCGGCCGAGCGCTCGACGCCATCGGCCGACGCGACCGCCGCCGCGCGTGCCGTGGCGGCGAGGCCCTGGCCCACGGCGGCTCGGGCGGCCTCCGCGGCAGGGACGAGCGCGTCGAGCATCGTCTTCTGCCCGACCTCGGCCTTGCCGCGCCGCATGACCTGCTCGGCGCCGGCCTCGAGCGCGGTCGCGAACCCGTCGGCGTCGAGCGTGTCCCCGGTCAGCACCTTGGCGGGTGCCCGGAACATCGTGCCGAAGATGGCGCCCGAGGCACCGCCGCTCGTCGCGAGGACCGCGGAGCCCACGGCCTTGAACGCCTCCCCGGGCGTCGCGGGCGACGCCTCGGCGAGGGCCTCCTTCGCGGCGGTGAACCCGCGGGCCATGCCGACGCCGTGGTCGCCGTCGCCGATGGCCTGGTCGGCGCGGGTGAGCCGCTCCTTGGCGGCGACGATCGCGTCGCACGCCGCGGTGAGCGCGGTGGCGGTCTGGGCCGCCGTCAGCTGGTCCGCCATCGCTCAGGCCTGCGAGTAGGGCAGCGAGCGGCAGGGGGCGGCCAGGAGTCGCTCGAGGTCGTCGTCGAGCCGGAGCAGGGTGAGGGAGAAGCCCGCCATCTCCTGGGACGTGAAGTACGAGCCGACGTCGGTGCGCACCACCTCGATGCCCCGGGCCTCGAGCAGCTCGCGGGCCTTGCGGTTGACGACGAACAGCTCCATGAGCGTGGTGGCGCCGAGGTTGTTGACGAGCAGGGCGACCCGGTCGCCGGAGGAGTAGGGCAGGTCGGCGATCAGCTTGTCGACCATCTTCTCGGTCAGCTCGTCGGCGGTCATCATCGCGGAGCGCTCGACGCCCATCTCGCCGTGCATGCCCAGGCCGATCTCGATCTCGTCGTCGCCGAGCTCGAACGTCGGCTCGCCGGTCTCCGGGAGGGAGCCCGCGCGGACCGCGACGCCGAGCGTGCGGGTGGCCTGCTGCGCCTTGACGATCAGCGCCTCGGCCTCCTCCAGGGAGCCCGCCTCGGCGCACGCCGCGCCGGCGATCTTGACGACGTAGAAGGCGCCGCCGATGCCGCGTCGGGTGTCCGGGTCGTCGGTCGCGACGTCGTCGTTGACGAGCACGGTGCGGGTGGCGATGTCGTCGTCGTCCTCCGCGAGCTCGGCGCCCATGTCGAAGTTGAGGACGTCGCCCGCGTAGTTCCCGTAGAGGAGGATGACGCCCTTGCCCTGGTCGGCGGCGACGATCGCCTCCTGGACGTGCTGCGGCGCCGGGGCGGCGAACACGTTGCCGGCCACGCTCGCGTCGGCGAGGCCCTGGCCGACGTAGGCCGTGTACATGGGCTCGTGGCCGGAGCCGCCGCCGACGACGAGACCGACCTTGCCGGCCTCGATCGAGTCGCGGACGAGCACGCGCGAGCCCGGCGCGCGCGTGAGGGAGCCGTGCGAGGCCAGTACGAGACCGTCGAGCACCTCGTCGACGAGGTGCTCGGGGTCGTTGATGATCTTCTTCGCCTTGGACATGACGTACCTCGTGGGTCTCGGGCGGTGGGCCCGGCGGCGGGGGAGTCGGTGGTCCCGGGCCGCGTGCTCACCGCGATGTGAGAAGTTCTCAGCGTCGAGCGCTGCAGTCTCATCCTAGGCGCGGGCCGCCGGGGTGCGAAGGCCGGGTCCGCGCCGCCGCGGACAGATGCTCATGTGAGCGCAGCGGAACCTGTGTCGGTGCCCGCCGAGGAGATGCGGTGGTGTCGAGGAGGTCCGGGGCCCGGCTGCGCAGGGGCGCGTCCGGCTCAGGTGATCCGGAGGAGCGCGGCGGTGCCCGGCTCGAGCACCGTCGCACCGTCCTCCTCGAGCACGCCGGCGGAGGAGTGGGTGACGAGCGCGTTCAGCGGCACCGCCACCGGGTCCGGGCCGAGCGTGAGGACGAGGTGACGGGTGTCGAGGGCGAGCACGAGCGCGTCGACGTCGACGTCGAGCACGCCCAGGTAGCCGGAGGCCGTGCCGAGCTCGCGGCGCAGGCGCAGCCACGCCCGCAGCCGTTCGTAGGGGGAGTCGTCCCGGTGGCGGTCGGGGGCCAGGGCCGCGACGAGGGCGGCGAGGGAGCCGGTGGCGGCGTCGTCGTCGGAGTGGGTGCCGCTCGTGCCCCCGCCGGTGGCGCCGGCCTCGGGGGCGATCTGGCCGCCGAGCTCGATCCCCTGCCGGAGATAGACCGCGCCGGGCAGCATGATCGACAGCGCCGTCATCGCGCGCACCCGTCGGGCGTTCTCCTCGGGGGAGGGGCGGTGCGCCCAGGTCGGCGTCGGGACCGGGTGCCGGCCGGTCGCGAGGGCCCAGGCAGGGCGGGCGCCGAGGGGCTCGTGGACGCCGAAGACCTGGGCGAGGGTCTCACCCACGGCGGGTGCGTCCCAGCTGGTGCGGGCGAGGCGGTCGTCGCGGGTGGCGTGCAGCCAGTCCTCGTGGAGCACCTCGGTGTAGGCCGCGAGGTCGAGCCCGCGCACGGCACCGGTGAGCGCCGCCTCGGCGTCGGGGCGGTCCCCGGAACCGCGCTCGGCGAGGCGCGCCTGCAGGGCGCCGGGGTCCGCGCCACGGGGGTGGCGCACGAGGGTCGGCGTCGTCGTGCCCGGCGCGGCGGCGTCGGCCTGATCGAGGCCGAGCGCTCCGGGGTCGCTCGTGCCCCGGGCGATGCCCAGGTCGATCCCGTCCACCCCGAGGGCGAGCCAGCGGCCCACGCGGGACAGGTGCGCGGCGTCGGTGTCGGACGGGTGGATCGGGAGCACCGAGGCGACGACCCGGAGCGCCCGCCGATGGGCCCTGCGGACGACGGCGCCGACGGCGTCGGCCACCTGGCGATGACGCGGGTCGAGCTCCGGTGCCGTCAGCAGGAGCGTGTCGCACCCGAGCGAGGCGACGTGCGGGACGTGGGCGGCGACGTCGTCGATCGCGGCCACCGTGCGCAGCTCGGCGGTCTCGTAGACCGCGGCCGTCGACCACCACGGCATCGGGGTCTTCGGCCGGCGGTGGAGCATCCGCGTGGCGCGCGACCCGGTGGTGGCGGCGTCGGTCGTGATCGTCGCGAGGGGCATCGCCGACCATTGTGGCCCCGGTCTCGTTCGTGACCAAGCGCCGCCGCTCGGATGTGCGAGAGTCCGGCGCCCGCGTCAGGTTCACCGGGTGGCTCCCTGACGTTCAGCGGGCGGTGGTTGCCTCGGCGCAGGAGCGCCGCCGGCGTTCCCAACCCCTGATCGAGACACTCAAGGAGAGTCGTGCACGCACGAGCTCGACGAACGGCGGCCGTCGCCGCCACCGCCCTGCTGACCACCATGCTCGCCGGGGCCGTCGTGCCCCCGGCGATGTCGGAGCCCGCCCCCGACACCCCACCCACGCCGGAGGCCGAGCCGGCCACCGAGGGTGACGCGGCGCCCGAGGAGGACGCCGTCCCCGACGGCTCCCGCTGGACCCTGGCCACCCTGCCCGACACGCAGTTCTACTCCCGGTACGGCGCCAGCCAGTTCGAGCCCCGCTACGGGACCAACCCGTACCAGGCGCAGGCCGAGTGGCTCGCCGAGGTGCACGACGAGCTCAACATCCCGTTCGTCACCCACCTCGGCGACCTGGTCGACCGCGCCGGCGTCGAGGCCGAGTGGGAGATCGCCGACGCCGCCCACCAGGTGCTCGAGGACGCGGGACTGCCGTACTCGGTCCTGCCCGGCAACCACGACCTGCTCAACAGCTCGGCGAACGACACCGAGCTCGCCGACGACGAGCCGTTCCTGCGCTGGTTCTCCCCCGAGCGCTCGGCGGCGCAGTCGCCGGACTCGGGGCGCGACCCGTCGGGCTTCAGCGAGTACCACGTGTTCGAGGCCGAGGGCCAGGAGTACCTCGTGCTCGCGCTCGCCTGGCGGACGTCGGACGAGACCCTGGCCTGGGCCGACCAGGTCATGGCCGACCACCCGACCCTGCCGACGATCCTCACCTCGCACGAGATCCTCGGCGTCGACTCCGACGGCGTCACCGCCGTCACGGGTGGCAACGGCGAGCGGCTGTGGGAGGGCCTGATCCGGGACAACGACCAGATCTTCCTCACGCTCTCGGGCCACAACCACGGCTCGGCGCACCGGGTCGTGCAGAACGACGCCGGCAACGACGTCATCCAGATCCTGCAGGACTGGCAGATGGCCTACGAGGGTGGCAACGGCTACCTCGGCCTGCTCGAGTTCAACCTCGAGAACGACTCGATCGACGTGCTCGCGCCGTCGCCGTGGGTGGTCGGTAAGGACGCAGCCGACCTCACCGTCCACGACCGACCGCTGCTCGACGCGCCGAACGAGGAGTTCAGCGTCGACATCGACTTCGACGAGCGCTTCGCCGGTTTCAACGCCGAGTGGGAGCCCGGCGACGGCCAGGAGACCTCCCTGCGCGAGCGCGCCCGCGCCCTCATCCTCGACGGCTTCGAGGGCGTCCCCGCCGTCGACCGCGCGGAGCCGGGTTCCACCGAGGACTACGTGCGCGTGGACGGGACGCTCGCCCACTGGCGACCGAACCTCGTCGACGCCGCGATCGGGGACGTCCTGCCCGAGGGGACGGAGCTTCCCGACGTCGTGCTCGAGGAGCAGGCGATGGCGCGCGGCCCGGTCGACACCTCGCCGACCGCCCAGGAGGAGGACGTGCGGCTGTGCGAGGCGCACGCCTTCTCGTCGTCCGACGCCGGCATCTGCTTCGACAACTCGTCCAACGCGGACAACCGGTTCAGCTACTTCACCACCGAGCACGGCGTCCCGGTGACGAACGCGACCTTCGAGAACGGCTACACGATCGAGGCGTTCGTCAACATCGCCGAGGACTGGACGGCCGAGGACAACGCGTGGACCCGCGCGCTCGCCCGCTCCGGCAACCGGTCCCGCATCCCGGGCATGGCGCAGATCTGGGACTACACCCACTCGCCCGCGTCGATCGGGTTCTCCAACCTCCGGGAGTTCCAGTGGTCGGTCGTCCCCGGCGACCCGACGACCGGTGACCGCAGCGCCTGGTCCGGCGAGATCACGTCCGACGACTGGTACCACCTCGCGATGGTCAACGACCCCGCCGACGGCTCGGTGACGATGTACGTCGACGGCATGCCGATCCTGCGCAACATCAGCGACGGCAACGGGATGTCCTTCGAGGAGGGCTACCCCTGGATGATCGGCGCCGCCATGACGGACGACGCGATCGGCTCCGGCTGGCACGGCGGTGTCGGCGAGGTCCGCGTCATCGACCGCGCCACCGAGCCGGGGGAGTGGCTCATCGACCGGCCCGACGTCGAGGCCTTCGAGATCGAGAACGGCGAGCTCGAGGTCGGGCCGGACGGATCGGTCCCGGCGCTCACCGGCACCGGCGCGTCCGGCGCGACCGTGGTGCTGGACGGTGCGCTCACCGGCGAGGCCGTCGTGGCCGAGGACGGGACCTGGTCGGTCGAGCCGACACTCGTCGACGAGGCAGCGGGCACCCGCGAGTTCGCCGTCTCGCACGGCTTCGGTGAGCGTCGCTCCGGCGACCAGCTCGGTCAGATCACGGTGCCCGACGACGAGGAGCCGCCGGTGGATCCGGGTGAGCCGGTTCCGCCGACGCCGGGTCGTGGGTTCTACCTCAACGACGGCTGGGACGCCTGGGCGGACCACGAGTTCTCCTTCGGTCGCCCGGGTGACGAGGTCCTCGTGGGTGACTGGGACGGCGACGGGTCCGACACGCTCGCGGTGCGTCGTGGGAACGCCTACTTCCTGTCCAACTCCCTGTACGGGGGCGACGCGGATGTCGAGCTGACCTTCGGCCGCTCCGGCGACACCGTGCTCGTGGGTGACTGGGACGGCGACGGCGTGGACTCCTTCGCGGTGCGTCGTGGGAACTCCTACTTCCTCACCAACGAGCTGGTCGGTGGGGACGCGGAGACCGAGCTGGACTACGGCCGTGCGAACGACCAGGTCCTCGTGGGCGACTACGACGGCAACGGCACCGACACCTTTGCCGTGCGTCGTGGGGCCCGCTACTTCGTGTCGAACTCGCTCAGCTCCGGCTGGGCGGACGAGGAGTTCACCTACGGCCGCTCGGCCGACCAGGTGCTCGTGGGTGACTGGGACGGCGACGGCAGCGACACGTTCGCCTCGCGTCGCGGGAACCTGTACCTGATGTCGAACACCCTGACCGGTGGTTGGGCGGACCGCGAGGTCCGCTACGGCCGCTCGGGCGACGAGGTGTTCGTCGGCGACTGGAACGCCGACGGCTCCGACACCCTGGGTATCCGCCGCTGACCGCCGTTTGCTCGTCCGTGAGCGACGAGTGAGCGGATGTCGGTCCGACCAGTGAGCGGGCCCCGCACCCTGATGGGTGCGGGGCCCGCTCCGTCGTCGTCGGAGGGGGTGGTGGTGAAGCGGGACTCGGCTCACTCGTCAGGAGGAAAGCCGCTCACTCGACAAGGGGTGACCGCACTCGCCGGGAGAAGTCCCCTCACTCGTGGGGTGTGGAGGGGCGAGCGTCCAGATCGGCGCGGCCGCATAGACTCGAGCGGTGAGCGCATCGGCGGAGCAGGTGGCACGGGCGAGGTCCGTCCCGGCCCCGTACGTCGCGGCGGACGCGGACCGCTGGTGGCCCGAGGAAGGCAAGAACCCGCGGCGCTCCCCGTTCCAGCGCGACCGCGCCCGCGTCCTGCACTCCTCGGCCCTGCGTCGCCTCGGAGCGAAGACGCAGGTGCTCGGCCCGAGCTCGGACGACTTCGTCCGCACCCGGCTCACGCACTCCCTCGAGGTCGCGCAGGTCGGCCGCGAGCTCGGCCAGGCCCTCGGCTGCGACCCGGACGTCGTGGACGCGGCCTGCCTCTCCCACGACCTCGGCCACCCGCCGTTCGGCCACAACGGCGAGCGTGCGCTGCACGAGGTCGCGGCCGGCATCGGCGGCTTCGAGGGCAACGCCCAGACGCTGCGGCTGCTCACCTCGCTCGAGCCCAAGATCATGACCGACTCCGGCACCGGAGCCGGCCTCAACCTCACGCGCGCCACGCTGGATGCCTCGGTCAAGTACCCGTGGGCCGCCGGCGCGGGACCGGTGCGCGCCGACGGCCGGCCCACGGGCAAGTTCGGCGTCTACGCCGACGACGCCGAGACGTTCGCCTGGCTGCGCGAGGGCGCCCCCGACAGGCGCCGCTGCCTAGAGGCCCAGGTCATGGACCTGGCCGACGACGTCGCGTACTCGGTGCACGACGTCGAGGACGCGGTGGCCGGCGGTCGCGTCGACCTCGGCGTCGTGCGGGCCGACCGGGCGCAGAACGGCGTCGTCGAGCAGGTGCGAGCCTGGTACGACCCCGAGCTGAGCGACGACGAGATCGGCGCCGCCCTCGACCGCGTCCTCGCCCTGCCCGTCGTCCCGCGGGTCTTCGACCACACGTGGGCCTCGCTCGCCGCGCTCAAGGACATGGCGAGCCAGCTCATCGGCCGGTTCTGCGCCGCCGCCGAGGACGCCACCCGTGAGCGGCACGGCGAGGATCCCCTCGCGCGCTACGCGGCCGACCTCGTGGTGCCCCGGGAGACGGAGGCCGAGATCCTCGCGCTCAAGGGCGTCGCCGCCCACTACGTCATGGCGCCGCGCGAGACCGAGCCGCTCTACCTCGCCCAGCGCACGATCATCTTCGACCTGGCCGACGCCCTCGCCGCGGGCGGCCCGGACCAGCTCGAGCCGCACCTCGCCCAGCGCTGGCACGGCGTCGGGTCCGACGACGAACGGCTGCGCGTCGTCGTCGACCAGATCGCCTCCCTCACCGACACATCCGCCCAGCAGTGGCACGCCCGGTTGTGCGGGATGCTCTCCGAGGTGTACTGAGTGGCGGGGATGATCCGCCGCGAGGACATCGAGGCGGTCAAGGAGAAGGTCCGGATCGAGGAGGTCGTCGGCGCGCACGTCACGCTGCGCACCGCCGGCGTCGGGTCGATGAAGGGCCTGTGCCCCTTCCACGACGAGCGCACGCCGTCCTTCCACGTCCGCCCGCAGGTGGGCGTGTGGCACTGCTTCGGGTGCGGCGAGGGCGGCGACGTCGTCAGCTTCGTCCAGCGCATCGAAGGACTCTCGTTCGCCGAGGCGATCGAGATGCTGGCCGACCGGGTCGGGGTCGAGCTCCGCCGCGAGGACGAGGACGGCCGACCCCGGGAGCGGTCCCAGGGGGAGCCCGGCCGGCGTCGTCGGCTCGTCGAGGCCAACCGGATCGCCGCCGAGTACTTCGTCGCGCAGCTCGCCTCGCCCGGCGCCGCTCCCGCCCGCGCGTTCCTCGCCGAGCGCGGGTTCGACCAGGCTGCTGCCGCGCACTTCGGCGTGGGGTTCGCGCCCGAGGGCTGGGACCACTTGCTGCGCCACCTGCGTTCCAAGGGGCTCACCGACCAGGAGATCCTCGCGGCCGGGCTCGTCTCGCAGGGGCAGCGCGGCGTCTACGACCGGTTCCGCGGGCGACTCGTCTGGCCGATCCGCTCCACCTCCGGCGAGACGCTGGGGTTCGGCGCGCGACGCCTGCTCGAGTCCGACCAGGGTCCGAAGTACCTCAACACCCCCGAGACCCCGCTGTACCGCAAGTCGCACGTCCTCTACGGGATCGACCTCGCTCGCAAGGAGATCGGCCGCGGGCGGCAGGTCGTCGTCGTCGAGGGGTACACGGACGTCATGGCCGCGCACCTCGCCGGCGTCACCACCGCGGTCGCCACGTGCGGCACGGCCTTCGGCGACGACCACGTCCGCATCGTCCGGCGCCTGCTCGGGGACGTCGGCGACGCCGCCTCCGGCGTCATGACGGCGGGCTCCGCGCGAGGCGGCGAGGTCGTCTTCACGTTCGACGGCGACGCCGCCGGTCAGAAGGCCGCCCTGCGCGCGTTCGACGAGGACCAGCGCTTCGCGGCCCAGACGTTCGTCGCGGTCACGCCCGGTGGGATGGACCCCTGCGACCTGCGCCTCGAGCGCGGCGACGCGGCCGTCCGCGACCTCGTCGCCGGGCGCGAGCCGCTGTTCGAGTTCGTCATCCGCTCCGCCCTGGCCACGCTCGACCTCGGGACCGCGGAGGGGCGTGTGGCGGGGCTGCGGGCGGCGGCGCCGGTCGTGGCAGCGATCCGTGACCGCGCCCTGCGCGGGGAGTACGCCCGCCAGCTCGCGGGCTGGCTCGGCATGGACGACGTGAGTGTCCGCCAGGCGGTCCGTAGCGCCGAGAGCTCGGCGCGGCGCGCCGGCGCCCCCGGAGGGTCGTCCGTGCCCGACGCCGGTGGGCCGGGCCGGGCGGGCGGCGCACCCGGTGAGACTGGTCGCCCGGGCGGGCAGAACGGACGGCCGGGCGGGCAGCCGGGCGGATCCGGTCCCTCGGGCGGTGCCTGGGAGACCTCCGCAGGAGCCGGCGGTGGACGCGGCCCCGAGGATCCCGTGGCGCGCCTCGAGCGGCAGGTCCTCGAGGTGGCACTCCAGCTCCCGGCCGAGGCGGCGGCCGCCGGGTTCGACTCGCTCGCGGCCGACACGTTCACCGTGCCCTCGTACCGCGCGGCACACGACGCGATCCGGGCGGCCGGTGGCGTGGCGACCTTCGCGGCGCACCTGGCCGAGCGCCGCCGCGCGGGCGCAGGGGAGGAGGCCGCCCAGCGGGAGGCCGCTGCCCACTGGGTCGAGGCGGTGCGGGAGAACGCCGTCGGTCCCGTCGCGGACTCCGTGACCGGCATGGCGGTCGCCCCGCTTCCCCAGGACCGCCCGGACGCGCTGACCGACTACGCCCGCGGCGTCGTCGTCGCGCTCGTCCGCATGGGGCTGACCCGGCTCATCGGTGACGCGAAGGGGACGCTGCAGCGCACGGACCCGGACGATCCCGCCTACGCCGAGCGGTTCGCCGCTCTCATGGAGCTGGAGTCACGACGGCGCTCGCTCGGCTCGCCGTAGCGGGCCCAACGAGCGCCGTGGTGGGCGGACGCCGGCGCGTCCGCAGGTGTCGCGGCGGGTGGGTCAGTCGATCGTCCAGGCGAGGGACTCGGACTCGCCGGTGACGATGCCGGCGGCCGGGCGGAAGAGGACGTCGAACGAGTCGTCGGACGGCTCGGGAACGTAGATCGTCGCCGTGACCTCCTCGCCCCCGTCGACGACCGGGGGCATCGAGTCGCCGGTGCTGCAGCCCATGCCGTCCGTGGGGCTGAGGTCGCCCTCGGAGGTCGACAGAGTGATGCCGGGCAGCGGCGGGACGGTGGGAACCACCTCGTCCTCGCCGGCGGACACGGTGAAGGTCAGGGCCGTGTGCGGCGTGCCGGGGGAGGTGAGGCACTGCGCGTCGCGCTCGGCCTCGTCGAGCGTGATCTCCATGCCGTTGTCGAACGTGTGGGTCTCGCCGATCTCGAGGACCGTGGCGTCGTCCGCGCCGCCGGAGCCGTCGTCGGACGGGGACTCGTCGTCCTCGTCGGTGTCGGCGTCGTCGGACGGGCTCTCGGAGTCGGGCCCCGACTCGGTCTCGGAGTTCTCGTCGGTCTCGTCCTCGGTCTCGTCCTCGTCGTCGCTCGGGGCCTCGTCGTCGGAGCTCTCCTCCTCGCCGTCGGTCCCGTCGGAACCGGCCTCGCCGCTCGGTGCCTCGATCCCGGAGTCGTCCGGCGTGGGCTCCTCGCCACCGTTCTCGTCGCCGTCGCGCAGGAGGAAGAACCACACCGCGGCTGCGGCGACGGCGACCGCGAGGACGCCGAGGATCACCGCCAGCCAGGGGAAGCCGCCTCCGCGCTGCGGGCGGTCGTCGCCGGGCGGGTAGTCGCCGCCGCCGCCCGACCCGCCGCCGTACGAGGGTGCGTAGGTCGGGGCGGCGCCGGACGAGGGGTAGCCCGAGGCTCCCTCGCCGCCGGTCGCCGCGTGCGAACCCGACGCGCCCGGGGCGGACGCGCCGCCGGACTGCGACGCCGCGCCGTACCCGCCGGCACCCCGAGCCGCGTCGTACCGGCTCGCGCCCTGCGCCGCGGCGGAGTCCGCCGGGATCGGCCTCGTGGCGTCGCCGTCGGGCTGCTCGAAGGCGTTGCCCTCGCGCCGCCAGCGTGAGTCGTTGCTCATCGTGTCCTCCCAGGTCTGCCGCCCGGCCGGACGACGCCCGTCAGCCTACGACCGGGGCACACCCCGGGCGCGTCGACGTCGCCGGGGAGTGCTGCCCGCCCCGCCCGGGGGCGCGGGACGCGGGGCCCGGTTCGTGTCAGTCGATCGTCCAGCGCGCGAGCGTGCGGTCGGGGGAGCCGTGCCTGAGCACGTCCGGGTCGAGCTCGAGGACGAGACGCCCCTGCGTGGGAGCGACCATGAGCACCGTCCCCGTGACCGTCTGCGCGGGCGAGGCGGTCGGCGGCAGCACGTCCGACGGATCGGCGAGGCACGAGGCCGGGGCGGGGAGCAGCGGCCCGTCCGGTGAGGACAGGCCGAGACCGGGAATCGGGGTGAGGACCGGTGCCGGGGCGTCCGCCGGCACGGTGACCGTCACCTCGAGGGCCACCAGCTCGCCGGCCACGGCGCCGTCGACCGCGCAGGTCACGTCCCGTTCGGCGGCCGTCAGCGCGTAGGTCGTGCCGTCGTCCGCGGTCCATGTCTCCCCGACGGCGACGTCGACGACCTCCGCGTCGGTACCGGTGCCGCCGCCCGTGTCCGCGCCCGCGGCGGAGCCCTGGAGGAGCTGCAGGAGCCATGCGAGGTCCTGGGCAGGGTCGCCCGAGGAGGCGCCCGGTGACCCCGGCGTGCCAGGTGACCCGGGCGTGGCCGGTGGAAGCGGGATCGACGTCCCGGGCGGGACCGCGGGAACCGGGACGGTCCACGTCGGGGGTCCGGCGTCGGGCTCGGGCTCGGTCTCGGGCGAGGGCGAGGGTGTGGCCGGAGGCGAGGTGGGCGGGGGAGCGCCCGGGACAGTCGTGGTGGGACCCGCGGTGGCGGCGGGCGCGCGGAGCAGGGCGTCGCTCGGTCCCCGGTCGGTGGCGGCCACGAACCAGTAGCCCAGGAGGGCGGCCGCGATGACGGACGCCGCTCCGGCGAGGAGCCATGGCCGGACGCTCTCGTGCTGGTCGGACGTCTCGGACCCCGGAGCTCCGTTCCCGGCGGCGGTCGAGGGCGCGTCGCCCGGCGATCCCGAGTGCCCGAACGCGTTGAGTCGAGGAACAGGCTTCGAGGGGTAGCCGGTTCGCGCCGCGTAGTCGGTCGAGCGAGGGTCGGCGAGATCGGCCGGCAGCTCACCGGTCGCGGCGGTGGGTGGTTCGTCGTCGTCGAAGAAGTGGGCGAGGTACCCGGTACCGACGGGCCCGTCGTCGTCCGCCATGCCGACCTCCGCGTCGACCACCGGGGCCGGCACGGTCCGTCCGCCCCCGGGCCCGCCGGTGGGGCGGACGCTCGTCACGCTAGCCCCGCGGCGATGTGCGTGGTCGTCGCCGCGGGCGATCCGCACAGATCTCGACGGACCTCGACGCCGCTGGACGCAGGAGGTCCTTCGGCTCGGCCGTGGGCCGACGGACGCGGTGGTGCGGCCCCGGCGTCGCCCGACGCGACGGCGCCCCGGCCGCACGTGCGGACGGGGCGCCGAGGAGGGCCTGAGGTGGCGGGTCAGTCGACCGACCAGCGAGCCACCGTCAGTTCGGTGCCGGGCATGGCGATGCCGAACATCGGGTCGTACTCGAGCGTGAACGGGCCGCTCGTGGGTGCCTCGACGAGGATGAGTCCTGTGGCCGTCTGCCCGGGCTCGATGTACGAGGGCAGCTCGCGGGAGGTGTCGGCGAGGCAGCCGATGGTGGAGAAGGAGTCGATCGTTCCCTCGGGCGACTCGAGGGTGATGCCCGGCATCGGCGCCGATGCACTGGCACTCGGGCTCGCGGTCACCGTGTACTCGAGCGCGACGACCTCGCCGGAGACGCTGGCGTACCCGTCGCAGGTGATGTTGCGCTCGACCGAGTTCAGCGTGACAGTCGCGCCGTCGTAGGTCTGGTGCGGGGTGCCCATCGGGACGTCGACGACGGTGACGCTGCCGGATCCGTCGCCACCGGGGATCGAGGGGACGTCGCCACCGGGGACCGACGGGATGTCACCGCCCGGGATCGACGGGATGTCGCCACCCGGGATCGACGGGATGTCGCCACCCGGGATCGACGGCGCCGTCACCCCGCCCTGCTGGTCACCGCCGGAGGCTGTCTCGTCGTCGTCCCCGTCGACGAAGAGGAAGTAGGCCCCGGCACCGAGGGCGGCCACCACGACGACGGCGACGATCGCCCAGATCCAGCCCTTGCCTCCGCCGGAGCCGCCGGACTGACCAGGGCCGCCGTAGCCGGGCTGCTGGCCGTAGCCACCCTGCTGGGGGAACCCGCCCTGTTGGGGATAGCCGCCGGGCTGGCCGAATCCGCCCTGCTGCGGGTAGCCGCCCTGCTGGCCGAACCCGCCCTGTTGTCCGAAGTCGCCCTGCGGGTAGCCGCCCTGCTGGCCGAACCCGCCCTGCTGACCCCACTGGCCGTCGTACGACACGTCTGACCTCCACCGCTGCGCCCGCCACGTGGCCGGTCGAGGACCTGCCGCGCCGCCCGCCGGTCCCGGCGGGCAGCGCCACCGTAGAACGGTGTCCGAGCCGGGCAACCGCTCCCCGATGGGGAGTCCTCACCCGTGCCGTGGACCCCGGCTGAGGTGGGGCGACGTCGAGAACCCGGGCGAGGTGGTCGCAACCGGTCGGCTCGCCGGCGTCCTCCGGGCCACCTCCGGCGTCGTCCCCCGTGCAGCCCTCGCCGGCGCCGACCGCCCGGGTAGGGATCAGTTGATCGACCAGCGGGCGATGGAGATCTCGGTGTCCTGCCGGTCGACCCCCATCGACGGGTCGTACTCGAGCGTGAACGCTCCGTTGGTGGGTGGGGTGACGATGACGAGGCCCGTGGCGGTCTCGCCGGCGTCGACGAACCCGGGCAGGGCGCGGGAGGAGTCCGCCAGGCACGCGAGGGTGTTGAAGGACCCTCCGATGCTCCCCGAGGACGACTCGAGGGTGGTGCCGGGCACCGGCGCCGACGTGCCCGCGGTCGAGCTGCCGACGACGGTGAACTCGAGGGCGTAGGCCCCGCTGAGGCCGCGCACGTCGCTGCCGCAGGTGAAGTCCTCCTCGACGGAGTCGAGCGTGACGACCCCGCCGTTGTGTGTCATGAACGGCGTACCGATCGGCACGTCGACCACCGTCGGACCGCCGGACCCGTCGCTCTCGGTGGTACTGGGCTCCTCGCTGCCGGGGGTGGGTGCGGGAGCAGCGGTGGGAGCTGGGGCCGATGGGGTCGGCGGGGCCACTGCGGTGACAGTGTCCGATTCCCGCTGCCCCTCCGCGGAGGTGCTCTCGTCGTCGTCACCGTCGAGGAACAGGAAGTACACCCCGGTGCAGAGCGCGGCCGTCACGACGACGGCGATGAGCGCCCACAGCCAGCCCCTGTCACCGCCGGGGCGTCCAGGTCCGACACCCGGCCCGTGCCCATCGTGGTCGGGCGGCTGCGGACGGCCGTGCTGCTGGGAATGATCGGGCTGCGGGCCGTGTGCCCCGTGCTGCGGATAGCCGCTCGGGTTGCCCCACTGGCCGTCGTTCGACACGTCTGTTCTCCACCTCGTCACCCGCCGCACCGCCGGTCCACGGGCGGAACGCCCCCGCCGGTCAGGGCGGCTGACGCCACGGGCGAACGTTACCGGACCCAAACGGTCCGTCCCCGACCTGGGCGCCATGACCGCGTCGGGGGGGGGGGTGGGCCACGGAGGGGATCGGCGTTCCGTTGGTTTTCGGTTCTCCTCTC
>NZ_JBNDMZ010000002.1:32635-214188 GCF_049856295.1 Georgenia sp. Z1344
TTCCCCGACTGGGGCGCCGTGACTGCGTTGGCGCCGCGCGGGACCTGCGGGGCCCCGACGCGTCAGGTCAGTTGCCGCTTCCCTCGGCCGAACCGGTCGTGTCCGCCGGGGTGGTGAGGATGCAGATGCCCTCGCGGTCGTTCGCCTGGTCCCAGGTGCTCTGGGTCGGCGTGAGGAGCTGGACGAAGTACACGCTCGAGGCGTAGTCCGTGCCGACGTACCCCTCGAACGCGTCAGCGCAGACGGACTCGAGCTCGCTGGAGACCTGCTCGTCGCCCGGGTACTCGTCGCCCTCGAACGTGTGGACGACGTAGACCTCACCGTCGTGCTCCTCCGCGCAGTCGATCACGGGCAGCTCGGAGACCTGACCGGTGGCCCCCTCCATGTCGAGGCACTCGCCGACCGTGAACTGCTGGACGGTGGCCGTGCCGCCGGACGGCGGGCTCGACTCCTCCGTGGTGGGTTCCTCGGAGTCCTCGGTCGTCGGTTCCTCGGACTCCTCCGTGGTGGGTTCCTCGGACTCCTCGGTGGTCGGCTCCTCGGACTCCTCGGTGGTGGGTTCCTCCGAGTCCTCGCTCGTGGGCTCCTCGGACTCCTCTGTCGTGTCCTCCTCCGGCGGCGCGCTCGTCGTTGCCTCGTCGGTGGCGTCGCCGGACGACTCGTCGTCATCACCCGTGAAGAACAGGAAGTAGGCGCCGACCGCCAGGGCTGCGGCGACGAGGACGCCGATGATCGCCCACAGCCAGCCCTTGCCGCCGCCCGAGCCACCGCCGTCGCCGTTCCCGGGATCGTTCGGGCCACCGGCGCCCTGGCCGTAACCGGGCTGGCCGTAGCCGGCCTGCCCGTAGCCGGCTCCCTGGCCGTACCCGCCCTGGGCCGGGTAGGCGCCCGCAGCCCCGTAGGCGGGTGGCTGGCCGCCGGCCGCCCCCTGCCCGTAGCCGCCCGCCGCGGGAGCACCCGCGCCCTGACCCTGGTCCCAGCCGGCCTGCGCCGGCGTTCCCGCACCCTGCGACTGGTCCCAGCCGCCCTGCGCCGGATTGCCGGCGCCCTGGCTCTGGTCCCAGCCGCCCTGCTGCGGGGTGCCGCCGGGCTGTCCCCACGTCCCGTCGTTCGACATCGTGCCCTCCTCGATCGTCCTCGGTCGTGTCCGGCACCCGAGACCACGCCTTCGGTCGGCGTTCGTCGGCAACGGGTACCGGGCCACGATATGCGCAGGTCGCCACGAGCGCGCACGGACGCGCGAGTGCCACAGACCGCCGCGTCGGTCGCCTGACCTGCATGTGCCCCGGGCGCGGATACCGTGCGAGGACACCGATCGACGACGAGGAGACCACCGTGACCGGACCCAGAATTATGATCGTCGGCAGCTCGATGACCGACCTCGTCTCCTACCTCGGGCGCATGCCAGAGCGGGGCGAGACCGTCTTCGGGAAGGACTTCGCCCAGGGCTTCGGTGGCAAGGGTGCCAACCAGGCCGCCATGGCCGCGCTCCTCGGGGCCGAGGTGTCGATGGTCGGCGCCGTCGGCGGGGACTCGTTCGGGCGCGACACGGTGGAGAACCTCCGCGGTCTCGGCATCGACGCGACCCACGTCGTGGAGATCGACGACGCGCACAGCGGGATCGCGATGATCCTCGTGGACCCCGACGGCGACAACCGGATCGTCCTGGCCCCCGGCGCGAACGAGCGGCTGACCCCGCAGCACGTCGACGACGCGTTCGACGACGCCGGGGGCCCCGACCTCGTGCTCAGCCAGCTCGAGGTGCCGCAGGAGACGATCCGCCGTGGGTTCGAGCGCGCCAAGGGGGCCGGTGGCATCACCGTCCTCAACCCCGCACCGGCCGCGGCGGTCGACCCCGGGGTGCTCGCGGTGACCGACTGGGTGATCCCCAACGAGACCGAGTTCGCCATCCTGCTCGAGGCAGAGCTCGGGCGTGGCGTCGAGGACCTCGAGGCCGACGCCGTCGCCCTCGGCGAACGGATCGGGGCCTCGCTCGTGGTCACCCTGGGAGAGCGCGGCGCCCTCCTCGTGCACGACGGCGACCTCACCCGCCTCGAGGCGCCCGCCGTGGAGGCGGTCGACACCACCGGCGCGGGCGACGCGTTCTGCGGCGGGTTCGCGTTCGCCCTGGCCGGCGGCGCTGCGCCGGCCGACGCGACCCGCCTCGGCATCGCGCTTGCGTCGGACTCGGTCACGCGTCGTGGCACGCAGGCCTCCTACGCGCGGGGCGCGGACCTCGAGCGCATCCTCGCGGGCTGACGCGGCGACGGTCACGGAGCCCGGGTGATGGGAGAACGGTGCCCCCGGCGGGGCTTGAACCCGCGACCGACGAATTATGAGTTCGCTGCTCTGACCGGCTGAGCTACAGGGGCGCGCGGCCACGCCGCCTCCCGCTCGCGCGGGGGCGTCGGCCACGGCGTCCCATCCTAGTTCGGCGGGGGACGCGCGGACGCGCACGTCGCCACCGTGGCGCGCGGCCCTGGACCCACGGACCCACGTGCGTGCACGGCCGCGTGGACCCGGTCCCGTCCGCCCACGGAGCCCCTAGCCTGAGCCCCAGGGCGCGCACCTGACCGCGCCCGCGACCCGGACGGAGACCGACATGGCCGTTCGCACGCTCACGCTCACCCGCGAGATCGCCGCGCCCCCGAGGCTGTCTGGCGGATCCTCACCGACCCCGCCGGCAGCGAGCAGGTCCTCAGCGGCGTCAGCTCGATCGAGATGCTCACCGACGGCCCGTACCGCGTGGGCACTCGCTGGAAGGAGACCCGCACGTTCATGGGCGGCTCCGAGACCGAGGAGATGTGGGTGACGGCCGTCGACGAGCCCCGCTCGACCACCCTCGCCGCCAACGCCCGCGGCGCCACCTACGGGACTACCTTCGTCCTCGAACCGATCCCCACGGGCACCCGGTTGACCATGACCTTCGGCGGCGAGGACACCTCGGCCGGCGGGCTGCGCAAGCTGCTGGGCGCCGTCACCGAGCGCATCGGCATGGCGATGTCGAAGAAGATGATGACGCAGGACCTCGCCGACATCGCGGCCGCAGCCGAGGCCGCGCCGGGGGACTGACGCCACCGCCGGACCAGGGGTGCACCTCGGACCGGCCCCATGTCCGGTGCCGTCCCCGGATAGCGTGAGACCATGCGTCGTCGTCGCCCCCTCCCGCCCGCCGATGTCCGCGCCCACCTCGCCAAGGACCCGCTCCTCGCCGCCTCCGAGCTCGCGGACGGGTCCTGGGCCCTCGCCTCGCCCGTCGCGCTCGTCATCGCGACCGCGGGCGAGCAGCGCCTGCGCCGGCCCTGGCACGAGATCCTCCACGCGCGCTGGGACGGCGAGTCGCGGCTCTTCTCCGTCACCTACGTCGACACGAGCGAACCGGTCCTCGAGCTGCGCACCAAGGACGACGACGTCCAGGCGCTCGCCGACGTCGTCCGTGAGCGAGTGACCTCCTCGCTCGTCCACACCCTGCGCCGGGAGCTGCCGAACGGGTCCGAGGTGCACGTCCACATCCGCCGCGGCGAGGACGGGGAGCTGCTCTCCCAGACGACGACCACCGGGCCGCTCGCGGGCGACACCGAGGAGGCCCAGGTCATCCTCGCAGCGGAGGCCGAGGCGCGCGGCGCCGTCGGGCTGGGGGAGTAAGAGGCTCGCCCGACTCGACACCGCGGCCCGGCACCGGCGACAGTAGCGTCATGACCGTCGACGACGACTTCCTCACCGCCCTGCCCAAGGTGGAGCTCCACCTGCACATCGAGGGCACGCTCGAGCCCGAGCTGCGCTTCCGGCTCGCCGAGCGCAACAACCTCGACAAGCCGTACGACACGGTCGAGGAGCTGCGCGCCTCCTACGACTTCGACGACCTGCCGTCGTTCCTCGCGATCTACTACGCAGGCATGAACGTCCTGCTCACCGAGGAGGACTTCTACGACCTCGCCCGGGAGTACCTCGAGCGCGCGGCGGCCCAGAACGTCGCCTACGTCGAGATGTTCTTCGACCCGCAGGCGCACACCTCGCGCGGGGTGCCGTTCGACGTCGTCGTCCGCGGCCTGCGCCGCGCCCAGCAGGACGCCGAGAACCGCCTCGGTGTCCGCAGCGCCCTCATCATGTGCTTCCTGCGCGACTTCGAGGCCGGCTACGCCATGGCCACGCTGCTCGAGTCGCTCCCGTACAAGGAGTGGATCGTCGGCGTCGGGCTCGACTCCGACGAGAAGGGGAACCCGCCGAGCAAGTTCACCGACGTGTTCGCCCGGGCCCGCCGCGAGGGCTACCGGCTGACGATGCACTGCGACGTGGACCAGGAGAACTCGATCGAGCACATCCGCCAGGTGCTGCACGAGATCGGGGTCGAGCGCATCGACCACGGCACCAACGTCCTCGAGGACGAGGCTCTCACGGCCGAGCTCGTCACGCGTGGCATCGGGCTCACCTCCTGCCCGATCTCCAACACGTTCTGCGGCGACGGCACGAAGGCCGACGAGATCCGCCGCTGCCTCGAGGCCGGCATCCGGATCACCATCAACTCCGACGACCCGGCCTACTTCGGCGGGTACGTCCAGGAGAACCTCGCGGTCCTCGCGAACGAGTCCGGGTTCACCGCGGAGGAGCTGATCCGGCTCGAGCGCAACGCGGTCGACATCAGCTGGGCCCCGCCGGCTGTCAAGGCCGACATCCGCGAGCGGCTCGACGCCCTCGCATAGGACGCTGCGGACAACGACGACGGCCCTCGGCCGCCCGGCGGTACCCGGGTGGCCGAGGGCCGTTCACGTGTCGTGGCGCCAGGCGGTCAGCCGACGACGTCGACCGGCACCTCGCGATCGTCGGCGCGACCCTGACCGGCCGGGTCCCGGGAGACGGTGGGCCGACCGCCGGGGTCCGTCGTCGGGGCATGGGCCTCGTCCGGGAGCGCGGATCCCAACGGGGGTTCGGCGTCGTCGTGCTCCTCCTGGTCCTCCGGCGTGCGGATGAACCACGCGAGGACCGCGGCGACGAGCGCGAAGCCCGCGGCCACGAGGAAGCCCGTGCGGGCGCCCGGCTCGCCGGCGGCGGCCCTGGGCAGACCGTCGTCGAGGTTGGCGCCGAGCACGGCGGAGTACAGCCCGACGAGCACCGCCACGCCCGCGGCGCCGGCCACCTGCTGCAGGGTGTTGAGGACCGCCGACCCGTGCGAGTACAGCGGGCGGGGGAGCGACCCGAGGGACGCCGAGAACAGCGGCGTGAATGACATCGCGAGCCCGAGCGAGATGCCGGTCTGGACCACGACGATGAGCCAGATGGGCGTGCCCTGGCCGATCGTCCCGTAGAACAGCAGCCCGCCCGTCAGCAGGGTGGTGCCCGGGACGAGGAGCGCCCGGGGGCCGCGCGCGTCGTAGATCCGGCCGATGACCGGGGCGAGCAGACCCATGACCAGCGAACCGGGCAGGAGGATGAGGCCGGACTGGAGGGCGTCGAGCTCGGCGACGTCCCGGAGGAACAGTGGCAGCAGGTTGAGCGTGCCGAACATCGCGAGCGCGACGATCGCCATGATGCCTACGGCGATCGTGAAGTTGCGCGAGGTGAAGACGCGGAGGTCGAGCAGCGCCCGGTCGGTGCGCTGGAGCACGAGCTGGCGCCACACGAACAGGCCGAGCATGACGAGCGCGACACCGAGGACCGAGGACGCGAACGCGACGGTCGACATGCCGAGCTGCCCGGCGAGCCCGCCCTCGCCCTCCGCCGCGAACTGGCTGAGCGCGAACACGGTGCCGCCGAAGCCGAGCGCCGTGAGGACGACCGACACGGGGTCGAAGGAGGGGCGGGTGGTCTCGCCGAGGTTCGTCATCCAGCGGGCGCCCAGGAGCAGGGAGACGACGGCGATCGGCAGGACGATGGCGAAGAGCCAGCGCCAGCTCAGCGTCTCGAGCACGGCGCCGGAGAGGGTGGGGCCGATCGCGGGGGCCAGCGAGATGACCATGCCGACCAGGCCCATCATCCGGCCCCGGGAGCCGGGCGGGACGACGTTCATGATCGTCGTCATCAGCAGCGGCAGCATGATGCCGGTTCCCGTGGCCTGCACGACGCGCCCGGTGAGCAGGAGAGGGAAGCCGGGCGCCACGAGGCAGACCAGTGTGCCGAACGTGAACAGGCTCGACGCGGCGAGGAACACCTGGCGGGTGGTAAAGCGCTGGAGCACGAACCCGGTGGTGGGGATGACGACGGCCATGGTCAGCATGAACGCGCTGGTCAGCCACTGCCCGAGCTCGGGGTCGAGGCCGAGGTCCCGGTTGAGGTCGGGGACCGCGATGCCCATCGTCGTCTCGTTGAGGATCGCGACGAAGGCGGCGACGAGGAGCAGCCAGATGACCTTCATGGCGCGGGGATCGACGAACTCCTCCGCGCGGGTGGAGGTGGTGGTGCGGGATGACATGAGGTCTCCGGTCGGAGTGCGGGTGGTGCGGGTGGCGACGGGCCGCGGTGGTGCCGGGCGGCGGGTCGTCCGGGGCCGACGCGGTGCGTCAGCCGGTAATGGCGGCCGGAGGAGTCCGGCTGGCGGCCGGCACGGATCCGGTGGGCCGCGAGCGACCCTACGACCGAACCGAGACGGGCGCGAGAACATTCCGGACGCGTGCCCGAGGGACGAGAAGGGCCCGGGATCCGATCGGATCCCGGGCCCGGGTGCTCCCGCGGTTGGACTCGAACCAACAACCGTTCGATTAACAGTCGAATGCTCTGCCATTGAGCTACGCGGGATCGTGCGACGACCGACTCTAACAAACAGCCGCGGCGCTCCGGGCCCCGAATCCGGCCCGGGACGCGACCTGTGGGCAGACTCACCGACGGGTGCCCGGCACCGCTGCGACGCGAGCCGGAGGCGCCCCGACCCGGTGGAACAATGAGCGCCATGGCCATGCGTGAGATCAGGACCGTCGGTGACCCCGTGCTGCGCACCGTGTGCGACCCGGTGACGGACGTCGACCACACCGTCAAGCAGCTCGTCGAGGACCTGCTCGAGACGGTCGACCACGACGGGCGGGCCGGGCTGGCCGCCAACCAGATCGGCGTCTCCCTGCGCGCGTTCTCCTGGAACATCGACGACGAGATCGGCTACATCCTCAATCCCACCCTGGTCGCGGTCGACGAGGAGCACTACCAGGACGGCGACGAGGGCTGCCTCTCGGTCCCCGAGCTCTGGTTCCCCACCGAGCGCGCCTGGTACGCACGCGCCGAGGGGACCGACCTCGACGGCAAGAAGGTCGTCGTCGAGGGGGAGGAGCTGATGGCCCGCTGCATCCTCCACGAGCTCGACCACCTCGACGGCATGCTCTACCTCGACCGACTCGAGCGTTCCGTGAAGAAGAAGGCCATGAAGGCCGTGCGCGAGATGATGGCCTGACGCTAGTTACTATACCGTACGTACGGTATAGTAACTCGGCGTGACCGCGACCGATCCACGCCCCACCGACAATTCGAGACCCGCCACCGGCTCCCGCCGCTGGCTCCTGCTCGCCACGGTCGGCTTTGGCCTGCTCCTCATCACGCTCGACAACTCGGTGCTCTACACCGCGCTGCCGACCCTCACGGCCGAGCTCGACGCCTCCGCGTCCCAGTCGCTGTGGATCATCAACGCCTACCCGCTCGTCATCGCGGGCCTGCTCCTCGGCTCCGGCGCACTGGGGGACCGGATCGGCCACCGGACCATGTTCCTCGGCGGGCTCGTCGTCTTCGGCCTCGCCTCGCTCGCGGCGGCCTTCGCCCCGACGGCGGGCGCCCTCATCGCTGCCCGGGCCTTCCTCGCGGTCGGCGCAGCGGCGATGATGCCGGCGACGCTCGCGCTCGTGCGCCTCGGTTTTGACGACGTCCGCGAACGCAACTTCGCCATCGCCGTGTGGGGGAGCATCTCGCTCATCGGCTTCGCGATCGGCCCGATCATCGGCGGTCTGCTGCTCGAGCACTTCTGGTGGGGGTCGGTCTTCCTCGTCAATGTGCCGATCGTCGTCCTCGCCCTCGTCGTCACCCCGTTCGTTGCGCCGCGTGCACCTCGGGACTCGTCGAGGTCCTTCGACGTCCTGTCCTCGGTCCTCGCGCTCGCGATGCTCAGCGGCGCCGTGCTCGCGATCAAGGAGGCCTTCCACCAGCCGCAGGCATGGGGGACCGTCGGGGCGGCGGCCGTGGTCGCCGTCGTCGCCGGGGTGCTCTTCGTCCGCCGGCAGCGCAGCCTCGCCGACCCGCTGCTCGACTTCTCGGTCTTCCGCAACCGCGCCTTCTCCGCCGGCGTGCTCGCGGCCGTCACCGCGATGTTCGCCATCGGGGGCGTCCAGCTCCTCACCACACAGCGATTCCAGCTCGTCGCCGGGTACACCCCGCTCGAGGCCGGGCTCCTGGTCACCGCGATCGCCGTCGGATCGCTGCCGAGCGGGCTCCTCGGGGGCCTCCTCCTTCATCGCCTCGGCCTCCGGGTGCTGGTCTCCGGCGGCCTTGCCGTCGCCGGTCTCGGGATCGTCGTGTCGATCATGGGGACGGAGATGGGGCTCGCGATCTTCGTCGTCGGACTCGTTCTCACCGGCCTCGGGCTCGGCGCCTCGATGTCCGTCGCCTCGACGGCGATCCTCGGCAACGCACCGCCCCGCCGGGCCGGCATGGCCGCCTCCGTCGAGGAGGTGAGCTACGAGTTCGGCGGGCTGATCGCCGTCGCCGTGCTCGGCAGCCTGTCGTCCTTGCTGTACGCGGCGAGGGTGGTCCTGCCCGACGGTGCGCCGGTGGCCGCCGGCGAGAGCATCGGGGAGGCCCGCGAGGTCGCCGACGTCGTGCCCGGCCTGATGGAGGCCGCGTCCGCCGCCTTCGACGAGGCGTACCTCGTGATCCTCTCCGTCGTGGCCTTCGCCCTCGTCGTGGCGGCCACGGCAGCGGCACTGCTGCTGCGGCACCACGGCCCTGGAACCGCAGCCAGCAGCTTCGAGGGGAACGAGTGATGGCACGCCCGAGCAGCCGCATCCGTGCCCTCGACGCCGCCGCCACGATCGTCGGGCGCGACGGACTGCGGGCATTGACCTATGAGTCGCTGGCCGCCGAGACCGGGCTGACCAAGGGCGGACTTCTCTACCACTTCCCCTCCCGCGACGCCCTGGTCGTCGCGATGCACGACCACCTCGCCGCGCGGTGGGACGCGGACATCGCCTCGTTCGTCGACGGTGACCCGGCCGAGGCGGACGCGGAGGCGCGCCTGGCCGCCTACGTCCGCAGCACCGCCAGCACGCCGACCCGTGCCGAGCTGCTCCTCCTGCTCGAGTCCGTCGACGTCCCCGGCCTCGTCGGGGCGTGGAACCGGGTCATCGAGGACTGGGCGCCGCCCGTGCCTGCCGAGGTCGACCCGGACGGGGAACCGTCGGGAGATGCCGGAGGCGATGGTGCGGACGGGGCGGCCGAGCTCGATGCCTTCGTCGCGCGCCTCGCGGCCGACGGCCTGTGGGTGTTCGAGGCGCTGACGGGCAACGCGCTGCCGGCCGCCGTGCGAGAGCGGGCGGTCGAGCGGATCATCGCACTCGGAACCGGGCGCCCCGCAGGCTGACCGACGGGACCGACGACGACGATCCCCGGTCGCCGGCGACCCGAATCGTTCACACCGGCACCACCCGTCCCACCCGCCACAGGCACACGTCCCGTTCCTGGCGCGATCGCCGACATTCAGGCATCCTGGTGCCGTTCCGCCGTGGATCATGCTCAGCCCGGTTCTCGCGAGGCCGTTGGGGAAGACGTCCCTCGCAACCGAACCAGGAGGCTCGACATGAGTGGTGCCTACACCCGCGGCGTTGTCTTCGTGCACTCCGCGACCCGTGCGCTGTGCCCCCACGTCGAGTGGGCCGCCGGCCAGGTCCTCGACGCGCGGCTCTCGCTCGAGTGGACCGATCAGCCGGCCGCGCCCGGACTGCTGCGCGCCGAGCGCTCCTGGGTCGGTCCCGTCGGCAGCGGCGCCCGCCTCGCCTCCGCGCTGCGCGGCTGGCAGCACCTGCGCTACGAGATCACCGAGGAAGCCGCACCCGGCTCCGACGGCGGCCGCTGGTCGCACACGCCCGAGCTCGGGATCTTCCACGCCCAGACGGATGCGCACGGCAACGTCGTGGTGCCGGAGAACCGACTGCGGGCGGCCCTCGAGCACGCCGGCGACCCCGTCCGGATGCGGCACGAGCTCGATCTCGCGCTCGGTCAGGCCTGGGACGACGAGCTCGAGCCCTTCCGCTACGCGGGCGCCGGGGCGCCCGTGCGCTGGCTGCACCGCGTGGGCTGAGGCGGTTCGTCGCGGGACCTCCTTCGTCGGGGGATGACGGCCCTCCGGGTCCTCCCGGCCCGTCGTCGAGGGCCGGCGACGGCACCCTTCGGTTCCGGCACTCGGTGCCATAGCCTGGTCGGACCGTCCCCGGGCACCGGCGCCCGGGGTACCCGACGAAGGGAGCACGCCATGGCAGGCCGTCTCGAGGGCAAGGTCGCCTTCATCACCGGAGCCGCACGCGGGCAGGGTCGTAACCACGCGATCCGCCTCGCCCAGGAGGGCGCGGACATCATCGCGGTCGACGTGTCCGACCAGGTCGCGACCGTCCCCTACGACACGGCACGCGCCGAGGACCTCGCCGAGACCGTGCGTCAGGTCGAGGCGCTCGACCGCCGCATCGTCGCCCGCGAGGCGGACGTCCGGGACCTCGCCGCGCTGACCGCCGTGGCCGACGAGGGCGTGGCCGAGCTCGGCCGGCTCGACATCATCCTCGCCAACGCAGGCATCAACACGATGTCGCCCACCCTCGAGATGGACGAGGAGATGTGGCAGACGATGATCGACGTCAACCTCACCGGCGTGTGGAAGACCGTGCGCGCCGCGGCCCCGCACATCGTGGCCGGCGGCAACGGCGGAGCGATCGTCATCACCTCCTCGCTCGCCTCCATGAAGACGAACGCCAACATCGCGCACTACACGGCGGCGAAGTCCGGCGTCGTCGGGCTCATGCGGGTCCTCGCGAAGGAGCTCGCCCCCCAGAGCATCCGCGTCAACACCATCCACCCGACCACGCTCGCCAGCCCGATGATCCTCAACGACCCCACGTACAAGCTGTTCCGGCCGGACCTCGAGAGCCCCACGCGCGAGGACTTCGAGGAGGCGGCGCGGCAGATGAACCTCATGCCGACGGCGGCGCTCGAGCCGGACGACACCTCCGAGGCGATCCTCTACCTCGTCTCGGACAGCGGCCGCTACGTCACCGGCATCGAGCACGTTCTCGACGCCGGGGCGCGCCAGGGCTGAGCAGCCGCCCGGGAGTCGGGGACGAGGTCACGACGGCGGGTGGACCGGTAGCGAGTCCGGCCCACCCGCCGTCGTGCACGGGGTGCGGGGTGCGTCCGTACGGACGGACGTCCGAGGGCGTCGGTCAGACGCTGCCGACGAGGATGGCGGCGTTGTGGCCGCCGAACCCGAAGGCGTTGTTGAGCGCGGCGACCTGCCCGGTGGCGCTCAGCTCGCGAGGGGTGTCGCGGACGACGTCGACCTGGACGGCCGGGTCGAGGTTCTCGATGTTGATCGTCGGGGGAGCGGTGCGCTCGCGGACGGCCAGCACGGCGAAGATCGTCTCGAGCGCGCCCGCACCGCCGAGCAGGTGACCGGTCATCGACTTCGTCCCCGAGACCGTGACCTGCTCGCCGAACAGGCGGCGGATCGCCTCGGCCTCGATCGTGTCGCCGACCGGGGTCGACGTCGCGTGGGCGTTGACGTGCACGACGTCGGCGGCGGCGAGCCCCGAGTCCTCCAGCGCGATGCGCATCGCGCGCTCCTGGCCCTGGCCGGAGGGGTCGGGGGGAGCGACGTCGAAGGCGTCGGCCGTCATGCCGGTGCCGAGGACCTCGGCGTGGACGGTGGCTCCGCGGGCGGCGGCGTGCTCGGCAGACTCGAGGACGACGATGCCGGCGCCCTCGCCCATGACGAAGCCGTCGCGGTCGACGTCGTAGGGGCGCGAGGCGCGCTGCGGGTCGTCGGTCCGCCTCGAGAGGGCCTGCATCTTGCCGAACGACGCCATGGTCACCGGGTGGATCGCGGACTCGGTACCGCCGGCGACGACCACGTCGGCGACGCCGGTGCGGATCATCTGGACGCCCTGGGCGATCGCCTCGGCGCCCGACGCGCAGGCGGAGACGGGTGCGTGCGCGCCGGCGCGCGCGCCGAACCGGACGGAGATGTTGGCGACCGGCGAGTTGGCCATGAGCATCGGCACGGTGAGCGGGAGGACGCGGCGGGCGCCCTTCTCGCGGACGGTGTCCCAGGCGTCGAGCAGGGTGTGGATGCCGCCGATGCCCGTCGAGACGACGGCGCCGAGGCGCTCGGGCACGACCTCGGGCTCTCCAGCATCCGCCCAGGCCTCGAGCGCGGCGACGACGGCGAGCTTCCCGGACGGATCGAGGCGGCGGGCCTCCTGGCGGGTGAGCACGGTCTCCGGGTCGACGGCGGCCTCGCCGGCGAAGTCCACGGTGATCCCGTACTGCTCGGCCCAGTCGTTGTCGAGCGTCGCGATACCGGAGGTTCCGGCGAGCGCGGCCGTCCAGGTGCTGGCGACGTCCCCGCCGATGGGGTTCGTCGTCCCCATGCCGGTGACGACGACCCGGCGGCGCTGGGTGGACTGCTCGGACACGGGTTCCTCCTCGGGTGCGCGCCGGTGCGGCGCGGCGGATCTTTCCCCGCTGCGGCGTGCCGAGTGCAGCGGGGAGGTCGGGGGCACCGGACCGGAGCCCCCGACCGGGGTGTCAGGCCTGGGCCCCGACGATGTACTTCACGGCGTCCTGGACGGTCTTGAGGTTCGCGACCTCGTCGTCCGGGATGGTGACGCTGAAGCGCTCCTCGGCGAGGGTCGCGATCGTCATCATCGACAGGGAGTCGACGTCGAGGTCGTCGGTGAACGACGCCTCCGGCTTGACGTCCTCGACCGGCAGGCCGGTCTCCTCGTTGACGATCTCGGCGAGGCCCGTGAGGACCTCCTCCTCCGTGTGTGCCATGTGCTTCTCCTGGTGTGGTTGAAACTGGACGGGGGTCAGTGTGTCAGGCCCCGCGCGGGGGTCACGGTACGACGACCACCTGCGCGGCGTAGGCGAGGCCCGCGCCGAAGCCGATCTGGAGCGCGATGTCCCCGCTCGTGGCCTGCCCCTCGCGGATGAGGCGCTCGAGCGCGAGCGGGATCGAGGCGGCCGAGGTGTTGCCCGTGTCGGCGATGTCCCGGCCCACCACCACGTCCTCGCGCAGCCCCAGGTACTTCACCATGTGGTCGATGATCCGCATGTTCGCCTGGTGCGGGACGAAGACGTCGATCTGGTCGGGGGTGAGTCCGGCGGCCTCGATCGCCCGTGCGGCGACCTTGGTCATCTCGAAGCTCGCCCACTTGAAGACGGTGGGGCCCTCCTGGCGCAGGGTGGGCCAGGACCGGTCGGCCTCCGGGTCGTCCGAGCGGAAGGTCGACCACGGGTGGGTCTGGGAGATGACGTCCGCCTTGGAGCCGTCCGAGCCCCACACGGTCGGGCCGATGCCGGGGGTCTCGGAGGGGCCCACGAGGGCGGCGCCGGCACCGTCGCCGAGGATGAAGCTGATGGAGCGGTCCGTGGGGTCGATGTACTCGCTCATCTTCTCCACGCCGACGACCAGCACGTGGTCGGCGGTCCCCGAGCGTACGAGGGCGTCCGCCTGGGCGATCCCGTAGGCGTAGCCGGCGCAGGCCGCGGAGATGTCGAAGCTCGCCGCCGGGTTGGCACCGATACGGTCCGCGACGATGCCGGCCAGCGACGGTGTCTGGGTGAACCAGGTGACGGTGCCGACGATGACGGCGTCGACCTGTGCCGCCTCGACCCCGGCGGCGGTCAGCGCAGCCTCGGCTGCGGCGCTGGCCATGTCCACCACCGTGGTCCCGGCGTTCGCGTACCGGCGGGTGACGATCCCGGTGCGCTGCTGGATCCACTCGTCGGAGGAGTTGATGGGCTCGACGATGTCGTCGTTGGGCACCGTTCTCTCGCCGCGGAACCCGCCGACGCCGAGGATCCGCGCGTGGGCGTTCGGCGCAGCGGTGGTGAGGACGGGGCGGCTCATGAGGCTCCTTCGGTGTCCGAATCGGCGAGCTCGGCGGCCGCCAGGAGGTCGTCCGGGGTGGACAGGGGGCGGACGGTCACGCCCGGGAGCGTGCGCTTGGCGAGGCGCGTGAGCACGCCGGCGGGGGCGAGCTCGACGGCGGCTGTCACCCCGCGCGCGAGGATCGTCTCGCAGCACAGGTCCCAGCGCACGGGGTTGGCGACCTGCGCGACGACGCGGGCGAGCGCCTCGGTGCCGGCGGAGACCTCGGCGCCGTCCCGGTTGGAGAGCAGCGCCGTGCGCGGGTCCGCCGTGGTCAGCCCGGACGCGGCGGCGGCCACGGCGTCGAGCGCCGGCCGCATGTGCTCGGTGTGGAACGCGCCGGCGACGGCGAGCGGCACGACCCGTGCCTTGGCGGGGGGCTGCTCGGCGAACGCGGCGAGCTGCTCGAGCGTGCCGGCGGCGACGATCTGGCCACCCCCGTTGACGTTGGCGGCGGTCAGACCGGCCGCCTCGATCGCCGCGGTCACCTCGGCGGCGTCCCCGCCCACGACGGCGGACATGCCCGTCGGCGTGACGGCGGAGGCGTCGGCCATCGCGCGGCCACGGGCGGCGACGAGGCGGACGGCGTCGACGTCGGACAGGACCCCGGCGACGGCGAGGGCGGCGAGCTCGCCGACGGAGTGGCCGGCGGCGACCGACGGGGCGAGGCCGGGGGAGCGGGCCTCGAGAGCCCGGAAGGCGAGGATCGACGAGGCGACGATGAGCGGCTGCGCGAGGGCCGTGTCCTTGATGGTCTCGGCGTCCGCGTTCGTCCCGAGGTCGGCGAGGTCGAGGTCGGCCGCGGCCGAGAGGTCGGAGAGCAGGGCGGCGGAGGCCCGGTCGTCGAGCCAGGGCGCGAGCATGCCCGGCGTCTGGGCCCCCTGTCCCGGGGCTAGCACAGCAATCATTCGGCCAATCTACCGCCGCGCCACCGGGCGGCCGGAGCGGCGGCTGCGTGTCGGACGGGAGCGCGGGTCCGTCGTCGTCGGGGGAGGATGCGCGTGCGTGCGTCCCGGCAGACGAGACCGGCTGCGCGTCGTCGTGCGCGGTCCGGCTCCCAGCGGGCGGGATCGGGCCCGGCCGCTATCCTGGCGGACATGTCCCTCGTGCGCCGCCCTGCTCTCCTGCTTGCACTCCTGCTCGCCACGACCGACCACGGATCCCACCGGCACGCCGCCGACCAGGACTCCGACCCCCGTGAGGAGGAGCTGCGCGCGCGGCTCGAGGAGGACCCGAACGACACCGTCGCCTTCAACGAGCTCGCCGAGATCGTGCGCCGCCACGGCTCCCAGGTGCGGGCCGCCGACCCGCTGACCGCGGACGTGCCCCAGTCCGACCCGCGGTCCGCCGACCTCGCCGTGTGGGCGCTGGCCGAGGAGCTCGCCGGTCGCCCGAACGCGTGGTACCCGCTCATCGAGCTCGCCCGACTCTCGGTCGAGGACGACCTCGACGGGGCCAACCGCCGGCTCGGTGCGGCGTGCGCCCGCGAGGAGACGGGGCTCGCGCTGGCCGAGTCGCTGTGGGTGCTCCGGGAGTCCGGTCACCCGACGCACGCGCACGCCCTGGCGACCGCCCACTGGGACGCCGAGCGGCACGTGCCCGCCGCGGGCCGGCAGATCGTGCTGGCCGCCATCGAGTCCGAGCGGTACGAGGACGCCGAGCGGTACCTCGAGCTCATCGGCGCGCGCGAGGACGAGGAGAGCGCCGCCGCGGTGACCGAGCTCCGGTCGGTGCTCGGCGACGCCCGCCCTCAGAGGTAGCACCCCGTTCGTCGAGATTGCGGTTGGTGCACGTCGAGATTGCGGTTGGGAGATCTCGCACGACCGACCATCTGGTCGAGAGTGCGGTGTAGGCGCGCCCGTTGCTCGCCCTGCTGATGTCGAGAGTGCGGTGCAAGCACATCGATGGCTCGGCGTAGTGGAACCGCGAGCGACGCGCGGATGGGGCTGCGAGTACTGACCGGGGTGGACAGTCCGAGCTATGCACAGGAGGAGCGGTAGCCGCCCGACCGGTGACGGCGGACGCTAGCCTCGGCGACATGACGCGACCAGGGGGGCGCCATCCGTGTCGGTTCGCTGCGCTGCTGCTCGTCGGTGCGCTCGGGCTGACCGGATGCGGCGGCGACGACGACAACGCGAGCGAGACCCAGCGACCACCGGTGTACGTGGGGCCCGATGACGAGTCCGAGTCGGGGGAGACCGCGTCCGACGACGAGACCCCGTCCGAGTCCGCGAGTGGACGTGAGTCCGGGACCGACGGCGCCGAGGCGAGCACCGACGACATCGAGTGGACCGAGTGGGAGCTCGAGCGGCGTGAGCGTCCGGAGCCGGAGCCACCACCTGAGATGGACGACGACGGCGAGGCCGGTGCGCTCGCGGCGGCCCACTACTTCGTGGAACTCATCGAGCACATGGTCGAGACGGGAGTTTCTGAATCGTTCGAAGCTGTTTCTGGTGCGGACTGCGGATACTGCTCCTCGCTCGTGGACTCGAGCATACAAAACGCTATCGAGGGTAGTTATGTCGACCAGTACGTTATTCGGGTTGATGAGTCGCAGGTTGGTGCGCCGACCGAGGACCACCCTGATTGGATCGTCGAGTTTCGAGGCGAAGAAGAGGCTTATTCGGTCGTAGATTTCAATGGTGATGAGATCGAGCATGTGGAACCGGAATCATTCACCATGCACATCATTCTCAGCCACACCGACGGTAAATGGGTGCTGCAAGCCGGTGCATACACGCCAGGATCCGAAGAGTCCGCGTCGTGATGAGGAAATCCACGAGGCTTGGGTTCGTTGGAATGGTGGTCATGCTGACGTTGGGAGTGGGCTCCGCAAGTGCTGTCGATGGCGATGATCGAGGTATCAGTGCAGGTACCTCCGATGACGGAGTCGATCTTGCTGCCCTTGAGCAGCTGCGGTCGTCTACTCCGGTGGCGGAGCGAGGTCAGAACATCGAAGAAGATGTCGGCAGTATCGCGGCCCGTGGGCCCTTGCGAGAAGCTGTGCGCCGACATGTGAGGACAGGTGACGGAAAGACGCAGGTCGGGCAAACAGGGCGGTTCCTCGGGCAATGCGTGATCATCGAGGCTGAAACGGGTAGCACGTGCCCGTACAGGTTGCCCTTGGGGGCGAACAGCCCGGCGGCAGTCCCACAGGAAGTCCCGGCCGGCGCGGACCCCGTCGAGGTCACTCTCACGCGCTCGGAGGCGGCGAGCCTGCTGGTCAACACCGGGGAGGCGATGATGGACGGCCGGTGGCAGCTGGCGAACATGCCGGTCCTGCTGTGGACGACCGCGTCTGAGCACACGGTGAGCGCCGACCTCCTCGGCCAGCAGGTGGACGTGCGGTTCAGCCCTCTCGAGTTCGAGTGGGACCCGACGGACGGATCGCACCCGTTCGTCACCTCGGACCCGGGCGCCCCGTACCCCGAGCACACGGTCTCCTACCCGTATCCCGACGGGCACGAGTCCATTCACGTCGAGCTGACGACGCTGTGGGAGGCGGAGTTCCGAGTGGGTGGCGGCGACTGGGAAGCGATTGACGGGACCATCCCGATCACCACCCGGACGCAGGCCTTCGAGGTGCGGGAACGCCAGGTCCGACTCGTGCCGGAGTGTGCGGTCCACGACCGCTGCTGAGGTCGCGGGAACTACTGCGTGGCAGCGACCCCCGACGCTGCCCGCGGACCGCGACCGAGTGCATGCACGCCGATCGTCGCCAGTGCGACGGCGATCCCGCTGAACACGGTGCGCGTGACGTTCCACGACTGCCAGCTGCCGGAGTAGTCCGACCAGACTCGCGCGGCCTCCGCGATGTCCTGCGGGACCGATACCCCCGCCAGCTCCTCGTTCATCGGCACGTTGACCAGCATCGTGAGGAGCAGTCCGCCGGCCAGGTAGACGAGCCCGGCGGCGAGGAGGTACGCCGCGGCCCGCGGACGTCGGGATCGGCGCGCGAGGAGGGCGGCCGCCGCCATGACCACCGGGGTGAGGAAGAACGCCGGGAAGAAGACCGCGTTCTGGACCGAGTCGTTCATCGCCTGCATCGCGGCGATCGCCACGCGAGGATCTGCGGCGTCGAGGCCCCACATCGTCGAGCACACCCAGGCGAAGAAGAATCCGAAGATCGCGGCGCCGAGGACGACCGCGGCGACGGCGCAGATCATCGCGGTGCGCATGCGACCTGGTGGCACCGCCCCGGCACCTGAGTCGTGGGACATGAGGGAGACGTGGTCGGTACGGGCGTCGGACGGGACCTGAGCAGACATGTCGACTCCAAGATCGGAACGCACGAGTTCGGTTCCAATAATGGAACCGGGTAGTACGGTTGTCAACATGCCGACGACGACGAACCGACGCGTGGGCCGATTACCCGCCGCCGCCCGCGCGGGCCGCGAGGTGGAGATCCTCGACGCCGCACGCGCGGTCCTCGTCGAGATCGGCTACGAACGACTGACGGTCCAGGCGATCGCCACGCGTGCGGGTGCGTCGAAAGAGACGATCTACTCGTGGTTCGGCGGCGTCGAGCAGCTGCTCGCCCGAGTCGTCGAGGCCAATGCCGACGCCGCGGCGGCAGCCGTGTCCGACGTCCTCGCCGCGGACGCCGCCCCCACGCCTACGTCCGCTCGTGCCACGCTCACCGGGTACGTGCGTGCGCAGCTCACGCTCCTGACCGGGGCGGAGTCGGTGGCGCTCAACCGGGCGGCCATGGCGTCGTCGTCGTTGGCCGAGGTCTTGCTCGCCGGTGGTCGCCACCGGGTCGGCCCGATCGTCGAGTCGTACCTCGCGCGGCTGGGCGCAGCGGGCGTCCTCCGGGTGAGCGACCCGGCGGACGCGTTCCGGCTCCTGTACGGACTCGCGGTCCAGGACACCCAGATCCGTGTGCTCCTCGGGGAGGACCGGCCGACTCCTGCGCAGATCGGGGCGACGGCCGAGAGTGCGGTCGAACGGTTCCTCGTGCTCACGTCTACGTAGCTAGTCGCGGCTCTGTCGGGGGCCGGGGGTGGGGCTGCGCCGGCCGGCGGTGGTGGTCCGGGCTGCGCCCCGGAAGGATTGTGACGTCGGCGGCGAGCCGCGTCGTCATGCCAGGGCGACATGACGCCACACGCACAACGTGTCTCGGCCCTATCCCCAGGCCTGGCGCATCGAGCGCGCGCGACGCGTGCGGCGGACCTGGACGATGATGCCGACAACGGCCAGGGCCAGCTGACCGACGTACCAGAGCGGTTGGTCGACGACCGCGAACTGGGTGTCGCCGTACCGGTCGAGGTCGACCGTGCCGAGCAGCAGCATGAGCCCGCCGACCGCGGCGCTCGAGCCGGCGAGCGCGCTGACGACGACGAGCACAAGATCGGGCATGTCGGTGACGACGGCGATGAGCCCGAGGACGATGCCGCCGGCCACGCCCACGGCCATGACCATCCACGGCTCGTCGACGCCCAGGGCGCCCGCGACGCTCCGCCCGACCACGAATCCCATCGAGGCGAACCCGAGGACGACGGCGATCGAGAAGAAGGCGAACGTGAGCCAGGAGAAGACCAGTGCGAGGACGACGGCGACCACCCAGGCCGTTGTGGTCGCGAGGTACCCGTCGCCGGACATCTCGGCCACCACGACCGTGCCGAGCCCGAATCCGATCAGCGCACCCCACAGCGCAAGCAGGATCCGCATGGCTCCGCGCCCGCGGAAGCACAGCAGCAGGCCGATGACGAGGGCGAGCGCACCCACGACGACGTCGTTCAATCCGGTCTCCGTCCCTCTGGCGATGGGGTCGGCCGCCCTGCAGTCGGGCAGCCGTTCCAGTGTCTCGCGCTCGGTTCCGCCGGTGGGGTCGGCCTGCTGCCTGCTGCCCGCTGCCCGCTGCCCGCTGCCCGCTGCCCGCGCTACGTGCTCGCAGGAACGAGCCGCTCGAGGAGGTCGCGTACCTTTGCGAGCCGCGGAACGTCGTCCTCACGGGCAAGCACGGCGCCGTCGGGCCCGAGAAGGAAGAACGTCGGCGTCTGCGTGACGCCGAGAGCCTCACCGAGGTCGAGGTGCTGCGTGACCTCGAGCTCGACGTGCCGCACGCCGGGCTCCCTGTCGGCCACCCAGGAGAGCAGGCCCCGCGTCGACCGGCACGGAGCGCAGAAGTTCGACGAGAACTGCAGGAGCGTGGCGCGCGTCCCGAGCCGTCCGCGGATGCCGAGCAGCTCGGCGGTGAGGACGGTCGTCCCGGCCGGTGGCGTGCTCATGCGATGTCGTGCTCCTCGTCGACGGGCGGGCGGGCGCGGATCGCGCTCCCTCAGGGTCAACCGTCAGGGGCGACAGGAATTCCTCGCGAGGAGAACGCCCGGTGTGGGTCGGACCGGTCAGCTGACCCAGGCGAATGGTTCGAGCTCAGGTTGCTCGGCTACGTCCTGTACTGACCAGTTGATTGCTGTGTTGTACCCCGTGATGTGCCACGTGTCCCCGTCCGATAGAAGCTGGGTCCTGCGCGTGTCGGCCCAGGACGTGATGGCGAGTGCGGTGCAGGTTGGCGTCGCACACCGCGGGGTCCCGTAGGTGATCTCGTGCTCGACCATGAAGGTCGGTTCGAATCCCGGTTCCGTATAGACGGACACGTCGGTGACTTCGACCCTGAGGTCGGTGACCCGGGGCTCGTCAGGAAAGCCCACAACCTCGTCGAGATCGGGTATCAAATGCGGATGATCGATGCCCTCCATGCTCGGCGAAATGTAATGGTGGATCGGCAGCAGACCGTAGGCCTCGAGGCCGTCTGCGACCTGGTCGGAGAATCCTGGGGAGAAGCGCCATCTGTTCCGGCTGATCCAGTCACGCAGGTCGCGAGGCCGATCACTACGTCTCACCTCGGAGTCGACCGCTTCCTCGACGACGAACTGCGATGCGTGAGCCACGGCGCCGTCGGCCAGGGCGAGCAACTCGTCTGTGTCGGCTCCCTCAACAGTGAGTCCGTCGGGCACGTGCATGAGTGGCGAGTCCTCCGCGATCTCGATCGAGACGTAGGGGCCAACGTCGTCCTCGTCGACCGGCCCGCGAGCAAAGCTCGGACCCAGCTCTGACGTGTGACCGTCGGGAAGCCGTAGTTGTGCGGCCTGCCGCTGGGTGCGGCTGAGGGTGTCCTTCGGTTGTGTCCACTCCCGACCGACCTCGACTGCGGCGGTCTGCCCTTCGAACCTCACGATGGAGTCTGCCTCGGCACCGATTGTCGTCGACGCGTCGACACCCATCACGACACCGGACCCGGAATCGTCGTCGCCTCCCGGCGCACCGCCGCAGGCACCGAGCAGAAGCGCGACCGCCGGCACAACTGCGGACGTGGCAGCACGGCGCCGTCGCCGGGACGGCCGTGGCGCGGTTGGGACAGACGGGTGCTGCTCGACGGTCACGTCGGTCTCCTCGATCGTTCGGCGTCGGGGGGACGTCCGGACCGGTCGGGGGTCGCCGGCGCGTTCAGCGTATGAATGACGGCGACGCGCCGTACCGGTTCTCCACAAGCGCGGTCGGAGCAGCCCTGACAGGTGCGCCGGAGGATCGTCGTCGTCGGGCAGGTCTCGTCCGGTCGCGGTCCGAGTGGGCACGACTGCCCCTTCCGCGGACGCGCGACATCTGGTTGATTGCGTGCTGCCGAGCCTCCTGATCAACGACTGCCCGGGACGTTCGGCGTCGCGCTCGTTCGTCCGCCGTTGCGACCCGCCCCCGCCGGCCGCACCGACCTCCGTCGCACCCGTCGACGCTCCCTGCACCCGCATGCACACACCACGAGGTCGCCATGTCCCGCACGCTGTCCCCCCGCACGCCCGCCCCACGCCTGCTCGCCATCGTCCCCGTACTGCTCCTCGGATCCGCCGCGCTCGCCGCCTGCGAGGGAGGAGAAGTCGTCCCACCCGTCGAGGGGGTCGAGGCGCCCCCGACCGCCGAGGCGCCGGCCACGGACACGCCGACGACCGACACGCCCACGACCGAGTCCCCGACGACCGAATCACCCCCGACCGAGGACACGCCCACCGATTCCGAGCCCCGGTCCGACGACCCCGCCTCCGTGTCCGTCGACGAGGTCGAGTGGACGGCCTGGGAGCTCGAGCGCCGTGGCCGCCCCGCCCCGACGCCTCCCGCCGCGTACGACGAAAACTCCGAGGCGGGAGCGATCGCCGCCGCCGAGTACTTCATGGAGGTCCTCGAGCACGGGTACGAGACGCTCGTCCCCGACACGCTGGCCGCCCTCTCCGGCCCCGACTGCACCTACTGCTCGGGCCGCATCGACGCATGGACGACCTGGTCGATCCGCGGAACCTATGACGAGGACTTCGAGGCCGAGGTGCACTCCATCGTGCCCGAACCTGGGGACACCGACTCGGAGTGGGGCGTCATCCTTGAGCTGACCGAGCCCGAGCGGACGATCGTGGACAGCGTCGGTGGCTTCGTGGAGACTGTGAGGCCCTACTCGTCCATGCTCGCCATCGGGATGCGGTGGGACGGACAGGGGTGGGTCTGGGAATCGGGCGTCCAGATCTGAGGCTGCCTCACCCGGCCGACGACGACGAACCCCGCCTGCGCTCTCGAGCGACCGTGCCAGGAGGCGCGCCTCAGCCGCACTCTCGACCGACGCGCGGCGTGCACCAACCGCAGTCTCGGCGTGCACGAACCGCAGTTTCGATGACGCGGGTGGCGCTGAACCGCACTCTCGACCAACTTGGGGCGCGCACCAACCGCAATCTCGACGACGACGAACCGCAATCTCGACGACGCGACGGCGAAGGGGCGCCCGGCCGAAGCCGAGCGCCCCTTCACGTCGAAGGATCTGGGTCAGGCGTCGCCGCCCGCGGTGCCGGACTGGCCGGCCTTCGGGTTGAGCAGGTCGTACTTCTCGATCGCCTCGCGGACGACCGAGGCGTCCATCGAGCCCTGCTTGACGAGGGCCTGCAGCGCCTTGACCACCATCGAGTGGGAGTCGATGAGGAACTGCCGGCGGGCCGCCGGGCGGGTGTCGGAGTAGCCGAAGCCGTCCGCGCCGAGCGTGTGGTAGTCGCCCGGCACCCACTGGCGGATCGAGTCCTGCACCTGGTGCTCGTAGTCGGACGTCGCGATGAACGGGCCACCGGCGCCGTCGAGCTTCGTCGTCACGTACGGGACGCGCTGGTCCTCGGGGTTGAGGAAGTTGTGCTTCTCGACCTCGAGGGCCTCGCGGCGCAGCTCGTACCAGCTGGTGACGGACCAGACTCCGGCCCGCACGCCCCAGTCCTGCGCGAGGATCTCCTTGGCGTGCTCGGCCCACGGCACACCGACGCCGGAGGCGAGCAGCTGCACCCACGGGCCGTCGCCCTCGGCCGCCGAGATGCGGTGGATCCCCTTGAGGATGCCCTCCACGTCGACGTCCTCGGGCTCGGCCGGCTGCTGCAGCGGCTCGTTGTACACCGTGAGGTAGTACAGCACGTTCGGGTCGCGGTCGTCCTCGCCGTACATGCGCTGCAGGCCGTCGCGGACGATGTGCCGGATCTCGTAGCCGTACGCCGGGTCGTAGTGGACGAACGCCGGGTTGGTCGAGGCCAGCACGGGGGAGTGGCCGTCCATGTGCTGGGTGCCCTCGCCCGCGAGCGTCGTGCGGCCCGCGGTGGCGCCGATGACGAACCCGCGCGCGAGCTGGTCGCCGGCGGCCCAGAACTGGTCGCCGGTGCGCTGGAACCCGAACATCGAGTAGAAGATGTAGACGGGGATCATCGGCACGCCGTGGGTGGCGTGCGAGGTTCCGACGGCCTGCAGCAGCGACGCCGAGCCGGCCTCGTTGATGCCGGTGTGCATGATCTGCCCCTGCTCGGACTCCTTGTAGGAGAGCATGAGCTCGGCGTCGACCGGCGTGTAGTTCTGGCCGTAGGTGTTGAAGATCTTCGCCGTCGGGAAGATGGAGTCCAGGCCGAAGGTGCGGGCCTCGTCCGGGATGATCGGCACCACGTGCCGGCCCATGCCCTTGTCCTTGATGAGCTCCTTGAGCAGGCGGACGAACGCCATCGTCGTGGCGACCTCCTGCTTGCCCGAGCCCTTGGCGAGGACCTCGAACGGCTTGTCGCCCGGCATCTCGAGGGAGGGCTTCGGCTCGCGCCGCTCGGGCAGGTAGCCGCCGAGCTGGCGGCGGCGCTCGAGCATGTACTGCAGGGTCGGGTCGTCGTCGGCGGGCCGGTAGTACGGCGCGTCGTAGGGGTCCTCGAGCTGCTCGTCGCTGATCGGGATCCGCATCGAGTCGCGCAGCATCTTGAGGTCCGCGACCTGCATCTTCTTCATCTGGTGCGTCGCGTTGCGCCCGGCGAAGTGCGGGCCCAGGCCGTAGCCCTTGACGGTGTGCGCGAGGATGACCGTCGGCTGGCCGGTGTGCTTCGTGGCGGCCGTGTAGGCGGCGAAGATCTTGCGGTAGTCGTGCCCGCCGCGCTTGAGCGCCCAGATCTGGTCGTCCGTCATGTCCTTGACGAGGGCCTTCGTGCGCGGGTCGCGGCCGAAGAAGTGCTCGCGGACGTAGGCGCCGTCGTTGGCCTTGAACGTCTGGTAGTCGCCGTCGTTGGTGGAGTCCATGAGGTTGACGAGCGCGCGGTCCTTGTCCGCCTGCAGCAGCGCGTCCCACTCGCGGCCCCACACGACCTTGATGACGTTCCAGCCCGCGCCGCGGAAGAACGACTCGAGCTCACGGATGATCTGGCTGTTGCCGCGGACCGGCCCGTCGAGGCGCTGCAGGTTGCAGTTGACGACGAACGTGAGGTTGTCGAGCCCCTGGTGGGCGGCGAGCTGGAGCATGCCGCGCGACTCGGGCTCGTCCATCTCGCCGTCGCCGAGGAAGGCCCACACGCGCTGGTCGGAGGTGTCCTTGATGCCGCGCTCGGCGAGGTACCTGTTGAACCACGCCTGGTAGATCGCGCCCGAGGGGCCCAGGCCCATCGACACGGTGGGGAACTCCCAGAAGTCCGGCATCTGGTGCGGGTGCGGGTAGCTGGGCAGGCCCCGCCCGTCCTCGCGGTGGCTGTACTCCTGGCGGAAGCCGTCCATGTCGGCCTCGGACAGGCGGCCCTCGACGTAGGCGCGGGCGTAGTTGCCCGGCGAGGCGTGGCCCTGCCAGAAGATCTGGTCACCGCCGCCCGGGTGGTCCTTGCCGCGGAAGAAGTGGTTGAGGCCCACCTCGTACAGGGTGGCGACCGACGCGTAGGAGGACAGGTGCCCGCCGACGGCGACGTCCGGCTTCTGGGCCCGCGCCACCATGACGGCGGCGTTCCAGCGGATCCAGCCGCGGTAGGTCCGTTCGACCTGCTCGTCGCCGGGGAAGTAGGGCTCGTTCTCGACGCCGATGGTGTTGACGTGCGGGGTGGTGAGGTTGCCGGGGACCGCGATGTCCCGGCGCCGCGCGTGACGCAGCAGGTTGAGCAGGATGTACCGGGCCCGCGGACCGCCCCGGTCGTCGATGAGGCCGTCCAGGGACTCGAGCCATTCGGCGGTCTCGTCCTTGTCGATGTCCGGTACCTGGCTCAGCAGGCCGTCGATCAGCGGCCGACCGTGATCAGTGGCAGTCACGTCATCTCACTTCCCGGGTGTGTGCGCCGAGAACGTCCGGCGCCTGCATATGGGCCCGACCATCGTAGGCCGCCCCGTGAGTCGCGGCCCACCGCTTCGCCTGCACCCGAGGAGGTGAGATGCCCGATACCGTGCGGGGTGACGAGTCGCCGAGCCGGTTCGTCGACGCGGCCCCCGGGACCCCGGGGGCGCATCGGTCGGGCGCGAGCCCGGGGAGGAGCAGTCGGGCTGTGCACGCCAGTGCGTACGAGGCAGTCGCCGGAGCGTTCGCGCCCGGCCAGGTCGTCCAGGAGTTCTGGTGGGACGACGACGCCGACGACGGGCTGAGGCAGGCCGTCGAGAAGCAGACGGGCACCGAGCTCGTCGACGAGAACCACTCCGACGTGTGCGACGGCGCGATCATCTGGTGGCGCAAATCAGACGCGGAGGAGGGCGACCTCACCGACATGCTCGTCGACGCCCAGGCCAACCTCGACGACGGCGGCACGATCTGGGTGCTGACCCCGAAGCCGACCTCGCCCGAGCACGTGGGCCCGGCGGACATCTCCGAGGCCGCGCAGATCGCCGGCATGAACGCCACCTCGGCCGTCTCCGCCGGCGCCGAGTGGTCCGGCACGCAGGTCGTCTCCCGCTCGCGCGGGAAGTAACGGGGTCGAACGCCCGACGACGACGCCCGGCGCGCGGTGGGCGGGCGTCGTCGGCGTGGCGCGGCTCGTGGCCGGTCGACCGCAGGACGGCCCGGCGCCGCGCGGCGCCCGTGCGGTTCGGCGCCGCCCGGGACCGGATCCGATACGGTGTGCCGACTGCATGACGGGAGCGGGGGTCCCGCCTCCCGACGTCGACGGCGACGATCGGAGTACTCGTGAACTCGGTGATCCTTGCGGTGATCGGCATCGCCATGGTGCTGGCCGGCTACGTCCTCTACTCCCGGTTCCTGGGGAGCCGTGTCTACCGGCTCCGGCGCAGCTTCGTCACGCCGGCGCACGAGATGGAGGACGGGGTCGACTTCGTCCCGACGAACAAGTTCGTGCTGTGGGGGCACCACTTCACCTCGGTCGCCGGCGCGGCGCCGATCGTCGGCCCGGCGGTCGCAGTGATCTGGGGCTGGCTGCCGGCCTTCCTCTGGGTCACGCTCGGCACCGTCTTCTTCGCGGGCATGCACGATCTCGGCGCGCTCTGGGCGTCGGTCCGGAACAAGGGCCAGTCGATCGGGACGCTGTCCGGCAGGTACATCGGTGCCCGCGGCCGCAACCTGTTCCTCGTCGTCATCTTCCTGCTGCTGCTCATGGTCAACGCGGCCTTCGCCGTCGTCATCTCCGATCTGCTCGTCGCCACGCCGACGGCGGTCATCCCGGTCTGGGGGGCGATCCTCGTCGCGCTGGTCGTCGGCCAGGCGATCTACCGCTGGAAGCTCAACCTCGTCGTCGTGTCGATCATCGGCGTCGTCGCGCTCTACTCGCTCATCATCCTCGGTGACAACTTCCCGATCGTCCTGCCCGACAGCATCCTCGGCCTCTCGCCGGAGGCCTTCTGGGTGGTCGTGCTCTTCCTCTACGCCGGTGTGGCCTCGGTCCTGCCGGTGTGGGTGCTCCTCCAGCCGCGCGACTACATCAACGGACTGCAGCTCTTCATCGGCCTCGGCATCCTCTACACGTCGGTGCTCATCGCCTCGCCGGAGCTGGTCGCCCCGGCCTTCAACAACGACGTCCCCGACGGCACCCCGAGCATCGTCCCGCTGCTCTTCGTCACGATCGCGTGCGGTGCCATCTCCGGCTTCCACGGGATCGTCTCGTCGGGCACGAGTGCCAAGCAGCTCGACAAGGAGACGGACGGACGGTTCGTCGGGTACTTCGGTGCCGTCGGGGAGGGCCTGCTCGCGCTCGGTGCGATCATCGCCACCACCGCCGGCTACCGGACGCTCGCCGACTGGGAGGCCGTCTACTCCGCCTTCAACGAGGGCGGCGTGGCCGCGTTCGTCGAGGGCGGCAGCGGCATCATGAACGCCGGCCTGGGCATCCCGTCGGGACTCAGCGCGACGATCCTCGCCACCATGGCTGTGCTGTTCGCGGCCACGACCATGGACACCGGGATCCGGCTGCAGCGATTCGTCGTCCAGGAGTCGCTCGAGCTCGCCGGTCTCCGCCTCGGCAAGGCGATCGCGACGGTCGTCGTGCTCGCCGTGGGCATGGGCCTCGCGTTCGGCGCGGGCGCGGACGGCACCGGTGGCATGGTCATCTGGCCCCTGTTCGGCACGACGAACCAGCTGCTCGCCGGGCTCACGCTGTCCATCATCGCCGTCATGCTGCTGCGCAAGCGGCGCCCGGTCCTCCCTGTCCTCATCCCGCTCGTCTTCGTGTTCGTCATGTCGCTGTACGCCGCGATCGTGCAGGTGGGCACGTTCTACAGCTCCGGCAACTGGCTGCTGCTGGTCCTCGACCTCATCATCATCGTCGCCGCGCTCTGGGTGATCCTCGAGGCCACGCTCGCGATGAGCAGTGCCCGCCGGAGTCCCGCCGAGGTCGACGAGGACGAGCCGTCGGTCGCCGCGGGGAGTGACGCCGGCCGATGACCGACGCCTCCTCGGGACGCGGCGCCGCGCGGTCCCGGCTCGCAGCGGGCCTGCGCGAGTTCTACGTGGCGCCCTACCGCCGGACCTTCGCCCGCGCGCAGCGCGACGAGGACGACCTGTTCATGATGATCGTGCTGGGCGAGATGCTCGGCGTGCCCAACCCGGCGAGCTACTACACGATCGAGCTGGTGCCCGTGATGTACGAACGGTTCCACGACTGGCACCGCCGCATGGGCATGGATCGCTCACCGCTGGACCACCTCTCGTGCTGCTAGAGCTCGCCGCCGGGCGACGCGTGCTGTTCGTCGGCGGCAAGGGCGGCGTCGGCAAGACCGTTGTCGCCTCCGGTGTCGCACTGGCACAGGCGCGTGCCGGCCGTCGTGTCCTCGTCGTGTCCACCGACCCGGCCCACAACCTCGGCCACCTCTGGCAGGTGCCGGTGGGCGACCGGACCGTGGAGCTCGCGCCCGGGCTCGACGGGCTCGAGATCGATCCCGGCCGCACGACCGACGAGCACCTGACGGCGGTGGGACACACGATGCGCCGCCTCATGCCGGAGCACCTCTCCGGCGAGGTCGACAAGCACCTGGCCCTTGCCCGCGACGCCCCTGGCACCCACGAGGCCGCCGTGCTCGAGCGCGTCGCCGAGGTGCTCGAGGACACCGACCACGACCTCGTCGTCCTCGACACCGCGCCCTCCGGTCACACCTCCCGGCTCATGGCACTGCCCGAGATGATGACCGCGTGGACCGACGGACTGCTGCGCAGGCAGGATCGGTCCGCGCGGTTCGGTGCGGCCCTGCGCGGCTTCGACGACGACGGTGCGTCCGAGAGCATCGTCGGCACGGGTACCCGGCGTGATCGGCGGGCCGAGCGCGACCATGAGGTGCGGCGCATCCTGCTGCGGCGGCGCACCCGGTTCGCCCGGTTGCGCGACCTGCTCACCGACGCCGACCGGACCGCGTTCGTCATCGTGCTGGCAGCAGAGCGACTTCCCGTCCTCGAGACGATCGAGCTCTACGGCCAGCTCCTGCGATCCGGTGTCCACATCGGTGGGCTGGTGGTCAACAAGCGTTCGCCGGGCGACGCGTCGGGACTGCTCGCGCGGCGGCGCGCGCAGGAGGAGCTGCACCTCGACACCGTGCGTGAGGCGCTGCCGCACCTTCCGTTCGTCGAGCTGCCGCTCCTGCCGGAGGACGTCGTCGGCGCGGAGCGGGTGGCGAGCTTCTCGGAACTGATCGCGGCGGCGGGGAAGGACGCGGGGAGCCGATGACGCGCGGATGTCCGGCACGGCCCGGTCGGCGGGTTCGCCGAGCCCGGGCGGTTAGGCTTCGCCTGGGCCCGTAGCTCAGCTGGTCAGAGCGCCGCGTTTACACCGCGTAGGTCGCCGGTTCGAACCCGGCCGGGCCCACCACTTGCCGGTTGCTCCCGTCCGCGGAGTGGACGCAGGCACGCGGCGCACCCGCGAGGCCGGTCAGGACTGCTTGCGCGAGCCTCCGGCGATGAGCGCGATCGCGATCGCCATCATCCAGGAGTCCTTCGCCAGCGACGTGCCCTCGCCGGAGGGTCGCACGCCGTCGGCGACCGTCTTCTCCGGGTCGCGGAAGTAGATGCTGAGCAGGCCGGCCGAGAAGCCGGCGAGCGCGAGCCCGGCGAGCCGGTTGGGGACGAACGGAGCGAGCAGCGCGCCACCGACGCCGATCTCCCCGTAGCTGAGGAGCTTGCCGAACTGCTCGGGCTCCATCGACCCCAGCGGCGGGATCCCCTTCGCCGCCTCGGCCTGCACGTACCCGGCGGTCTGCTCGTCCATCCCGAGCTTCCCGATCCCCGAGTTGAGGATGAAGGCGCCGGGGATTGCGCGCAGGGCGATGTTCGCGAGTGCGTTGAATGCCATGGGTCTGCCGATCTCCCGTTCAGTGGATGTGCGGTCGCTTCACACTAACCGTCGCTCCCGCGTTCGTCGGCGCCGCTCAGTCCGGCGGCTCGAGCGGTGACAGCGTGGGCGAGTAGTTGAACAGCCGCAGCCGCGCGGTGCCGCAGCAGCTGGGTGAGCCCGCAGCGGGATCCAGGTCGATCGTCGTCAGGCTCGCCGGGAGGCTGTGCACCGTCCGGTCGGGGTCGAGCCCGACGGCGGCCCGCAGGTAGGCACGCATCGGCCCGCCGTGCGTGACGACGAGGACCGAGGTCGCGCCGCGCGCATGGGCTGCGCGTACGGCGTCGTCGACGCCGGCTACCACCCGCCCGGTGAGCGCCTCGAAGGCCTCGGCCCCCGGAGGCCGGTAGCTGCCCGCACGCCACCCGGCGTACCGGTCGGGGTCCGCCTCGCGGACGTCGGCCGACCGGCAGCCCTCCCACTCGCCCAGGTGCGCCTCGTTGAGGCGTTCGTCGACGGCGTCCGGCGTCGTCCCCAGCAGCTCGGCGGTCTCGCGCGCCCGCAGGAGCGCGGCCGAGACGACGTGCTCCGGTGCCATCCGCCGCACGGCGCCCGCGAGCGCGCGGGCCTGCTCGCGACCGGTGGGGGAGAGCCCGATGTCGCGCTGTCCCTGGAGGCGCCGCTCGAGGTTCCAGGCCGTCTCGCCGTGCCGGACGAGGAGCAGCCGCATCAGGCGTTCCCGGTCGTCGCGGGTGCGCCGACGACCACGCCGTCGGGGCTGAACACGGCGTCCGGCGAGTCGGGGAGGACGAGGCGCACGTCGTCGCCGGGGAGCATCGGTGCGGGCGCCGCGCGGACGACGCTCATCCGGCCAGCGCCCGGCACGTCGACACCCACGACCCACCGGTCGGCCAGCGGCGCCTGGTCGGCGAGGACGCCGGACAGGGAGAGCGACCGGGCGTGGGCGTCGTCGTCGGGCTCCGGGGTCTCCAGCGCCACCGAGGTCGCGCGGTACATCGCGTGAACGCGCTCGCCGTCGGCCGGCCCCGCCGGCGCCGGGCCGAGGTCGATGCCGCTCGCGCCGTGGACGATCCGCCCGGCGGAGACGCTGCAGGCGACGACGTTGGCCGGGGGAGTGCCGATGAAGGTCGAGGTGAAGGCGGTGCGCGGGGTGCGGAGCAGCTCGAGCGGCGTGCCGAACTGCTCGATCCGGCCGTCCTTCATGAGCACCACGTGGGTGGCCATCGTCATCGCCTCGACCTGGTCGTGGGTGACGTACACGCTCGTGGCGCCGGTCGCGCGGTGGATCCGCATGAGCTCGCTACGGGTGTCGACGCGCAGCCTGGCGTCGAGGTTGGACAGCGGCTCGTCGAAGAGGAGGATCTCCGGCTCGGGGGCGATCATCCGCGCGATCGCCACGCGCTGCTGCTGGCCGCCGCTGATCTCGCCGGGGTACCGGTCGGCGAGCTCGGTGATGCCGAGCAGGGCGAGGACCTCGGCGACCCGGGCGCGGCGCCGGTCGGCTCCCCACTTCGCCACCTTGAGCGGCCAGTCGACGTTGCCGCGGACCGTGCGGTGCGGCCACAGCGCGTAGGACTGGAAGACGAGCCCGGCCCCGCGGCGCGAGGCCGGGACGTCGACGGTCCCGTCGCCGCGGGCGACCACCCGTCCGCCGAACGCGATCTCGCCGCCGGTGGGGTCCTCGAGCCCGGCGAGCATCCGCAGGGTCGTCGTCTTGCCGCACCCGGACGGGCCGAGCAGCACGAGGAAGGAGCCGGCCGGCACCTCGAACGAGATGCCGTCGACGGCGGCGGTGGGCCCGAAGTCCTTGCGCAGCCCGGTGACGCTGAGCGTCCCCGAGCCGGGTGTCCCCGCGGCGCCCTCGCGGGAAGAGGTGCCGGTGGTCGGCGTCGTGCCCGTCGGCGCCCCCTCGGTGGAGGCTGCCTCGTCGGTGGCGGGTGAGTGGTCGGTGGCGGTGTCCGGCACGCGGGGTCCTTCGGTCGGTCGGGGGAGCGGTCGGCCCGGGGCGGGCGGCGGTGTCATGAGTCCGTGGTCCGGGCGGACCAGGGCTGGGTAGTTCCCTCGAGCCGGCGGGCGAGGAGGGTGGCCCCGACGGAGAGGGCGGCGATCACCACGGTCACGGCGTTCGCGAGCTGGGTGAAGTTCTCCGACGAGTACTGGTAGGTGAGCACGGCCAGCACCGGCAGTGCGGGGGTGGCGAGGAGCACGACGAGCGAGAGGTCGCGGACCATCTGGACGAACACCAGCACGCCGCCGGTGAACAGGCCGCGCGCCGTGAGCGGGGCGATGACGGAGCCGAGCCGACGGAACAGGCCGGCTCCCGCCATCGTCGCGGACTCCTCGATGTCGGTGGAGACCTGGCTCATCGCCGCGGTGCCCGAGCGGACGGCGAACGGGATCGTCGCCGCGATGCCCGCGAGCACGAGGAGCGCGAACGTGCCGTACAGGCTCGGCAGCGGCCCGATCGGCGCGCCGAACTGGGCGATGAACGCGGCCCCGAGGGCGATGCCGGGGATGAGGAACGGGAGGAAGGAGACGACGTCGAGGGAGCCGACGAGCCATCTCGGCCGGCTCGAGCGCGTGACGACGTAGCTGATCAGCAGGCCGAGGACGCCCGCGCCGATCGCCACGCACACCCCGAGCGCCACGGTGTTGCCCGTCGCGTCGATGATCTGGGGGTTGTTGAGGATCCCCGGCTGGCCCTGCGCCATCGACGGGTCCGACCCACCGACCCAGTAGTGCAGCGTGAAGCCGGACGTGAAGTCGTTGGTCCGCCGGGTCAGGGAGCTGAGCACGAGGACGAGTCCCGGAAGCACGGTCGTGCAGGCGACGACGAGCCAGGCGAGAGCGCCCACCGGGCCGGCGAACCGGCCGAGCACGACGCCCCGGCGCCGGGCGCCCTTGCCCGTGATGGTCGCGAAGCTGCGGCGGCGGGTCACCTGCGAGGAGGCGTACATGATCATCGCCGCGACGACGATGAGGACGAGCGCGAGCACGTAGCCGCGCGCGGTCTCGCCGGTCGTGATCGACCCGTACAGCCGGGTCGACAGCGTGTGGAAGCGGACGGGCAGCCCGAGCAGGGCGGGGGTGACGAAGTTCGAGACCCCCTCGGCGAACGCGAGCAGCGCGCCCGAGACCATGGCCGGGGCGACGGCGGGCAGGGCGATGTCCTTCGCGACCCGCAGAGTGGAGGCACCGGTCATCTCGGCGGCCTCGACGAGGTCCCCGCCCACGGACGCGAGGGCGGCGGCGATGAGCATGAAGGACAGCGAGAAGTAGTGGCCGGTCAGCGTGAGGGCGACGGGGACCGGGCCCCAGGCGAGCCAGTCGGGCACGGCGATCCCGAGGTTCCACAGCAGGCCCGTCGAGCCGCCGACGAGGTCGTTGCGGAACACCGACTCCCAGGCCAGGGCGAGCGCGAAGCTCGGGAGCGCGAACGGGATCGTGGCGAGCACTCCGAGGATCGAGCGCCCCGGCAGGCGCGTCATGACGACCACCCAGGCCAGGAACCCGCCGACGACGGTCGAGAGCACCGCCGTGGCGGCCCCCATGAGCAGCGAGTGCCCCAGGGGCCGCCACAGCAGATTCTCCGAGAGCGGGGAGGCGAGGACGTCGGTCCACGCCTCCCGGTTGCCGGGCATGAGCGTCGTGTTGACGAGCCCGACGAGCGGGGCCACCACGAGGACGACGAGGACGAGCAGCGTGCCCAGGCCGAGCACCACGGTGGGGCGGCGCAGCGCGAGCCGGAGCCGGGCGGTGGCCCGGCGGCCTCGGCCGTCCTGCGTCGTCCGCGGGTCGGTCCGGTCCGGGACGGGGTTCGCCGTCGTCATGGTGGTCCCCTCGAGGTCGATCGTCAGCCGAGGGTGATGAGGAAGTCGGCGACGTCGGAACGGATCTCGGCGGTGGCCTCCGGGTCGATGTCCCAGGCGGCGAGCTCCTCCATCGAGACCGCGCCCTCGGGTGCGTCCATGTCCTCGCGGACCGGGTAGTCGCCGGCCACGTAGAACGGCTCGTAGCCGGGGCCGCCGGTCGCGGAGTCGTCGCCCATGAGGAAGTCGATCGCGAGCCGCGCCGCCGCGGGGTTCTCCGCTTCCTCGACGACGCCGAGGTAGGCGGGGAACGTGATGCCGGTGGCGGGCTCGGTGCCGGTGGAGACCTGGAGCGCCCAGCCCTCCTCCTCGTTGTCGCGGCGGTCCGAGTAGGAGGTGAAACCGACGGGCGGGTCCTCCTGGCCGGTCGCCCCGACGGCGGCGTTGACGTTGTCCGTGTCGTCGACGAGGACGAGACCGTTGCCGTAGAGGTCGGAGATGAACTGCTGGCCGGCGTTCTCGATCCCGTCGTCGAGGGTGAGGGCCTCGCCGGTGTGGGCCTCGTAGGCCTCGGCCATCGCGTCGGACTGCGCGACGATCTCCGTCATGAGGTCGAGGTAGTCGCCGCGCACGGCCGGGTCGACCATGACGACGCGCCCGTTCCACTCCGGCTCGGTCAGCTGCCACAGGTTGGTGATCGGGCTGCCGTCCGGGAAGGCCTCCTCGTTGTACATGAGCACCTTCGTGGACAGCCGGTTGGCGAGCAGCGGGGCGGCGTACTCCTCGGGGACCGAGTCCGCCACGCGCTCGGGGACGTAGTTCGTGAGGATGCCGTCCTCGAGGAGCTCCGTGAGGACGACGGGCGCGTCGGAGATGTAGGCGACGTCGGCCGAGGGGGAGCCCGCCTGAGCCTCGGCCTGGAGGCGGGTGATCTGCTCGGTCGAGGAGATGTCGTGACCGACGAAGTCGATCTCGGGGTACTCGGCCTCGAACGCCTCCTCGACCTGGGCGATGCGGGACGTGAACGAGTAGACGGTGACCTCACCCTCCTCGATCGCCTGCTCGACGAGCTCGTCGTGGCTGAGCGAGTCGAGCTCGTCGGCGGCGGAGGTGTCGGCCTCGCCGGAGTCCTCGGCGGCCTCGGTGGTGCCCCCGCCGCAGGCGGCCAGGGTGAGCAGGACGGGCAGGGACAGGGCGATCGGGACCAGCTTCTTCGTGCGCATGAGGAGTCCTTCGGGGAGTTTTCGGGCAGGGCGGGGCAGGGACGGGTGCGGTGGGAGGTGCGTGGAGCCGGGCTTTGCCGGCGTCGAGGGCGTCGGCGCGGGCGTCGCCGGGGACGGGACGACGGCGGGGTGAGGCTCAGTCGAAGTCGGACATGAGCCCGTCGAGGGCGTCGAGGGTCGGGAGCAGGGCGGCGTCGTGGCGTCGGGCGATCGTGAGGACGAGCGCGTTGGCGATGGCCATCGGCACGCTGAGGGAGGCGAAGCCCTCCTGGTGGCCGCGGGGCGCGGACAGGACGGTCGATGGGGCCGGTGTCAGGGTGTGCAGGGTGTCGGTGACCAGCGCGGTGGTGGCACCGACCCGCTCGGCGTGGGCGAGGAGCTCGACCAGGTGCCGGGGCGGGCGACGGAAGGCGAAGGTCAGGACGGTGTCGTCGGCGCCCATGGTGAGGACCCGCTCGGCGACGTCGCGGCCGGTGCCCTCGACGACGACGGTGCGGATGCCGAACCGGCGCAGGCGCCGTTCCATGAGCTCGGCGAGGACGGAGGCGTTGCCGCGGGCGAAGAGGTAGGTGGTGCGCGAGCCGACGATCCGGTCGGCGAGCGCGTCCAGCTGGGGCTGCCGCACGTGCCGGCACAGCTGGGCCAACGTCTCCAGCTCCGTGGTGAGCAGCTGCTCGAGGACCGACTGCTCGCCGGTCTCCTGCAGCTCGATCCGGAAGCGGTCTCCCGCCCCGGCGTTCGCGGACGCGTGCGACTGCCGGAGGTCGTCCCGCAGCCGGAGGTAGCCGTCGTACCCGAGGCGCTGGGCGAGGCGGGTGGCGGCGGCGGGGTGGACGCCGGCCCGGCGGGCCAGCTCCTCGCCGCTCCACAGGGGTGCCTCGACCGGGTACGAGAGCAGCTCGTCGACGAGGATGCGGTCCGACGGGGTGAGGTCGTCCCGATGCGCGTCGACGTGGTCCTGGAAGCTCACGGATCCACCGTATCCGCAAGAAACATTGCTGAGAAGCGAATCTGTGCAAGTTCTCTTGCTGTTCGCCGGATGGTCATCCGGCGTTCCGTCCGGGACCGCATGCGTGAAGACTGGGGGTATGAGTACGCCTGCCAATCTTGTCATCGTCACGCTCGGAGTCGGCGACCTCGCGCGGAGCATCGACTTCTACCGCGCGCTCGGGTGGGAGCAGCGCGGAGATGCCGACGCGGGGATCACGTGGTTCCGCACGTCCGGGACGTGGGTCGGACTGTTCGGCCATGCGGACCTCGCCGCTGACGTCGGCCTGGTGCCGGACCCGCCGCCGGTGTTCCGGGGCGTCACGCTGGCGCTCAACGTGAACTCGCGCGAGGAGGTCGATTCCGCGCTCGCCCACGCCGTCGGGGTCGGTGCCCGCCTCGTCAAGGAGCCCGAGGTGATGGAGTGGGGCGGCTACTCGGGCTACTTCGCGGACCCGGACGGCCACCTGTGGGAGGTCGCGCACAACCCGTTCTTCCCCGTCGCCGAGGACGGGACGATCGACATCCCGGCGTGAGCGCTCGCGGGTGCGACGCGCGAGAGGTTCCGACTTGTGGTGGGTGCGGTCTGGGGCGGCCGTCTTCGATGGACGTTCAACGTCGTTGATTCGGATGCCGCCGCACGTCATTGACATGCACATGTGATGCGTTCATCGTATGTGCATGTCACTTATCCAGGTGCGCAATGTTCCCGAGGAGCTGCACCGCCGTCTCAAGGAACGTGCGGCGCGGGAGGGGGTCACCTTGTCCGACCTCGCTCTCGCCGAGCTGGCCCGTTCGGTGGAGCGTCCGACGCGACGGGAGCTCATCGAGCGACTGGAAACTGCCGCTCCCAGTGACTACCGGGGGGAGAGTGCCGCAGAGTCCGTGCGTGCGGAGCGGGACGCACGGTGATCGTGCTCGATGCCTCCGCGGCGGTGGAGCTGCTGCTCAACCTTCCGCTCGGGGCCGAGGTGCGGCGCCGACTCGACGATCCGGGCGTCCAGCTGCACGCGCCGCACCTCCTCGTCGTGGAGGTGCTGCAGGTCCTGCGGCGACGTGAGGCGGCCGGTACGTCGACGCACGAGGAAGTCGCCGACGCCGTCGATTTCCTCGAGATGCTGGACGTGACCTATCACGATCACCTGCTGTGTGCGCGCCGGGTGTGGGAGCTTCGTTCCAATCTCACTGCGTACGACGCGACGTACGTCGCCCTGGCTGAGCTGCTCGACGTTGCGCTTCTGACGTCCGACGCCCGACTCGCGCGCGCCCCGGGCCACCACGCGAGGATCGACCTCCTTCCGACGTGACCGGGCGCCCTCTCGTCACACGTGGTCGTCGGCGCCGAACGTCCTCGTGACGAGGTCGGTGTCCATGTACTCGCGGACCGTGCGGATCGCGCCTGCGCCGTCCAGGTCGAGGACCCAGCAGTAGTTGTTGTCGTACGCGCGACCGTCGGGCGTCCGGCTCGTTCCGGTGTGCTCGACGACGACATGGTCGCCGTCCGCCATGATCCGGTGCACGGTCGTGGCGGAGTCGACGTCAAGGGTCTCGTCGACCGCGCCGAAGAGCTCACCGACGACGGCGTCCTTCCCGACGAACTCGTGCGACCACCGCTCGACGCCCATCCATCGCCAGGTGACGTCGTCGCGCATCGCGTCGATCAACGGGCGGCGATCGCCTCGGGCGAGGGCGGCCATGATGTCGGCGACCTGCTCCCGGGTCCCCATGTCGCGTCCGTCCCTCGTCAGACGGGCCGAGCCGCGAAGACGCGGAACCGGTTGCCGTCCGGGTCGCGCATCTCGATCCAGCGGACGCCGTCCTCCTCGCGCTCGGCGACCCGCTCGGCACCGAGCTCCTCGGCGCGGTCGGCCACCTCGTGCCAGGCGGCGTCGTCCTCATTCCCGATGTCGAGCGCTACTGGCGCGGGGCCGGTGGCGACGTCGTCGGACCGTTCGATGATCCACGTGATCGGGCTGACCTCGTGGTCGAGGTCGAGCATGACGAGGTCGTCCGTGGCGCCGTCAGCGATGGGGAGCCCCATGAGCTCGGACCAGAAGGTGCCGAGCCGGCGTGGGTCGGGCGACAGCATCGACATCATGCCGATGACCGGAGTGGTGCGTGCGGCGTTCATGCGGACTCCGTCGGGGTCGGGCGGTGCGGCGGTGAGTGGTCGCGGGTGTAGGACGCGATGACGACGCCGCTCGCCGTGGTCGTCGTCGCTGCGAGGCGGAAGTGAGCGAGCGTGCTGCGGTCGCCGAACATGCGTCGGCCGGCCCCGAGAAGGACCGGGAAGACGAGGAGGTGATACTCGTCGACCAGGTCGAGCTCCGCGAGCGCCCGGACGAGCTGCCCGGACCCGAGCACCAGGAGGTGGCCCTCCGTCCGCGCTTTCGCCGCCTCGACGGCAGCCCCGAGCTCGCCGTCGATCAGCTCGGTGCCGGCCCATCGGAGCTCCGTACGGGCGGCGGTGCGCGAGACGACGTGCTTCGGCATGGCGTTCATCGCCGCCACTGCGGGAACGCTCTCGTCGGCGCCGGACCAGGCGGCGTGCAGGATCTCGTATGTTCGCCTGCCCAGCAACAGTCCGCCCGCCTCGGTCGTCGCGGCGCTCATGAACGCGTCGACGGTGTCGTCGCTGGACGGTGGCACCCAACCGCCGTGCACGAACCCGCCCGAGGGGTCCTCGTCGGCCGAGAGCGGCGACTGGATGACGCCGTCGATGCTGACGAAGTTGACGACCCTGAGGGTGCCTGTCACGACGCCGGCCGGTAGCGGGTGAGGACGACACCGGAGCGGAAGGACCGGGTCTCCAGCAGCTCGAGCCGGGGGACGACGTAGCCCTCGGGGAACAGGCGCCGCCCGCCGCCCTGCACCGCGGGGTAGGTGAACAGCCGGTACTCGTCGACCAGGCCCGCGGGGACGAGCGCGTGCACGAGGCTGATGCTGCCGGTGCAGACGATGTCCTGCCCCTCGGTCTCCTTGAGCGCGCGCACCTCCTCGACGGGGTCCCCGGCCAGCACGACCGACCGGTCCCAGCCGGGGTCGGTCATCGTCGAGCTGACGACGTACTTCGTCACCCGGTCGAGCGTCTCGGTCACCCCGGTGCGGTCGTCGGTCTGCTGCGGCCAGTAGCCGCGCATGTCCTCGAAGGTCTGCCGACCGAACACCACGGCGTCGCTCGTGGCGTCCTGCCGGGCCATCTCCTCGATGAGGTCGTTCTCGTCCTGCTCGGCCTCCGGCGAGAACCAGGGCCCGAGCATCTCGATCGAGCCGTCCAGCGTGACGTTCTGCGTGACGATGAACCTGCGCACGTGTCCTCCGATCGTCGCGGGCGGCGTCGTCGCCCCGGAGGCACGAGCCTGGTGCATGTCTGCTTGGATGACCAGGAGTGTTCGGGCAGGAGCGAACACGTCGGTAACGGGACGGTCGAGCGCGGCAAGGGGGCGAGCGCGATGCTGCGACTCCGGCTGCGCCCCGGGGAGCTCGCTCAGATGGAGGTCGGTGCCGCTCCGGCTGTCCTGCCCGAGCTCGCCGACGCGGTCCGTGCGCCGCGGCGTCGCGACCCGGGTCGCGACGCTGGTCCCGTACGACCGGAGGACGCCGCGCTGCTGACCGCGCTTCTCGCCGATCCGTGCACACCAGCATTCCTCCAGCCGACCGCCACGGACCCCGCGGAGGCGGTCGACGAGATCTGCTCCGTCCCGCGCGAGCAGGTCGCCCGCGACCTCGCCGACAACGTCGCGGCGGGCTTCCCGCCGCCGCCGTGGCTCGCGGAGCTGGGCGGGCGTGGCCCCGCGGGCACGCGCATGCGTCGTCGACTGGGGCACTTCCTCACGCGGGTCCTTCGGACGTTCGACGAGCACCTCGCCGCGGCCGCGGCGTCGCGCGCACCTCGGTGGGCCGCGGGGCTGGGGGCGGTGATCGACGAGGAGGGCCCGGCGTCCGCCGTCGAGCGCCTCGGGCCGTGGGTGAGGCTCCGGGACGGGGTGCTCGAGGTCGACCTCGTCTCCGGCTCGGAGGTCGACGCCGACTCCACGGGAGGCGGGATCCTCGTCATGCCCACGCTCGCCTCCTCGGCAAGCGTGACCGTCAGCAGCACCGGGGCGCGGACCGTGCTGTTCGTCCCGCTCCCGGAGTCGCCCGGACTGCCGGCGTCGGGTGGCTCGTCGGACGCCCTGGCCCGGCTGCTCGGGGAGACCCGAGCGGTCGTCCTCGCCGAGGTGGCCAACGGCCCGATCCGGGGTGTGCGCGCCCTCGCACGGGCGCTCGACCTCGCGCCGGCCACGGCCAGCACCCATCTGCGTGTGCTGCGCGACGCAGGGCTCGTCACGGTCCGAGCCGGCGCCCTCGGCGCGTCCGGCCACGTCGTCACTCCCCTCGGGCACCGCCTCCTGCGTGGCGGGTGAGTGACGGGCCGCCGGCCGGCCCGGTCGCCACGCGCAGCGCCTGCCGGATGAGCACGGCCTGCAGGGGGAGCCGTCCGTAGGCGATCGCGCGCGCGGGGGCCGACCGGTGCCGCCAGTCCCATGCCATCTGCAGGTTCGCGGGGAACACCGCGACGAACAGTGCCGCGGCGGCGGTGCCACCGAGCTGCCGCGTGCGCGGCGCGGCAAGAAGGGCGGCGACCGCGAGCTCGGCGACGCCGGAGGTGTAGGTGTACGCCCGGGCAGAGCCCGGTAGCTGCCTCGGCACGATCTGGTCGAACGGGCCGGGCGCGACCAGGTGCGTGGTGCCCGCTGCGGCGAGAAGTGCCGCGAGCAGGTGCGCGGAATGGGGGCCGCTCACCGGTACACGCCGGCGAGCCAGCTCTCCCACCGCGCCGACTCTGCCGCGGCGTCGACGTCGGCGAACAGGTAGTGGCCGAATGCGACCGGCATGCCCATCACCGTGTTGTTGTGGAAGCGGTAGAGCCCGTCATTCGCCCGCACCCCGACGAAGTCGTCGGTCGGGACCACCCAGTCCACGACGCCCTCGATCGGGTCGAAGCCCGCGGGGGTCAGCGTCACGCGGTCCCCGACGGCGAGCGGACCCGTCACGCCGAGCGCGGCGGCGACGGGCGCCCAGGACTCGGCCGACGTCTCCGACTGTGGGCCCTGCCCCGTGACGAACACGCCCTGCCGGTCGGCGAAGTGCGTGAGGTACTGGGTGAGGTTGACCATGTAGAGGTCCCAGCCGTAGCCGGTCATCGTCTCGAAGTCGTACTCGCCGCCCCAGTCCTCGCCGAGGAAGCCGCTGTGGACGAACGTCAGCACCGTCGTCGAGTCGTCGCGACCCTCGACCAGGTACTCGAAGGCGTGGAAGGCGCCGTCGGGACCCTCCGGGGTCCGGACGTACAGGCGCTCGCCCTCCTGCCGCTCGACCTGGGTCCCCGGTGCCTCCACGGCATCGGGGTCGGGCGACCATGCCCGCTGGCCCTCGCGGGTGGCCACGGCGTGCCACACCTGCTCCGGGGTCGCCGGCAGCACGACCTCCTTGCGGATCTCGAAACGGTCGGACATGGCGTGCTCCTCAGGTGGTGGGGACGTGGGGATGGACGGCGACGACGAGGCGGTGGGTGCGCGCCCCGTCGGCGTCGGGGGAGTGGTAGCGCCGCACCAGGTCGGTGACGGCACCCTCGAGCTCGCGGGCGAACGCCGCCCGGTCGGCTGCGGACGCGAACCGGACCTCGCCGTCGACGGCCCAGGTCGCCACCTGCGTCCCGGTCCGGCGGGCACCGGTGACGAGCGCCCCGACGTCGCGCACGAGACGGGCGGCGAGGGCGATCAGCCAGGCGGCCGAGACGCGGTCGGGGGAGCGGGTCGGGTCGGGCTCGACGGCGGCGAGGGCGGCCGGCGAGATGACGAAGGACGCGGACCGCGCGCGCAGCACCCGCTCGGTGAAGTTGCCCCGCCGGCGCTCCTCGACGAGCTCGACGAGCCCGTGCTGCTCGAGCACCTTGAGGTGGTAGTTGACCTTCTGTCGCGGGAGACCGAGCCGGGTGGCCAGGGTCGTCGCCGAGCCCGGCTCCGCGAGCGCGGCGAGGAGCCGGGTGCGGACAGGGTCGAGCGAGACCGCGGCTGCTGCCGGGTCATCGATGATCTCGACGTCGTGCATGGACCCAGGGTCGCCTTGACAGGAAAATCTGTCAAGACCTAGATCGGGTCCTCGACGTAGCTTCCGCCGGCCGACTCCACCAGGTCCGCGAGCGTGTCGAGCTCGGTGCGCAGCTGTCCCTCGGGCTCGTCGAACCACCGGCACGTCACCGCCGGCGTGCCCGCCGGTGATGCGTCGAACCGGCACCCCGAGCCCACCTCCGCCCCGGCGTCGACGAGGGCCGCCTCGACCGCGTGGGTCTGGTCGACGACCTCGGCCCAGGCCGGGTCGTCCATCGCCCCGTCGAGCGTCGTCGGCACAAGGACGGCGATCTCGTCGGGGTAGCGGACGAGGACGTTGCCGCCCGCGTCCTCCCCTTCGGGGTCGACCTCGGCGTCGAGCGCGGCCGTCGGCGGAAGGACCTCGAGGAGATCGCCGTGCCAGTCGGCGCCGGGTTCGACGCGCAGCTGCGTGGCCACCGAACCGCGATCCTCGACGATGTCGGCGACGACCCCGTCGGCGGCGCCGGCGAGCTCGACGAGCCGCTCCACGGTCGCGCGCCCGAGCGGCTCGGGAAACCCGCTGACGTACACCTGGGCGGCCGGGTCATCGCTGGTGAGCACGAGGATGGACCCCTCGCCGACGTCGTCGTGCGCGTGCCAGGTCTCGAGCGAGGCAAGGACCGGGTCGACGCCGAAGCCCGACATCGCGACGATCATCTGCGTCGAGTCCGGGCCCGCGGAGGAGTCCGGCGCCACCGCGGCGATGCCCGGGATGTCGCACAGCGCCTCGGCCGCGACGACCGCCGGGCGGGCGCCTTCGTCGGACCCGCTCTCCGACCCGCTCTCCGACGCCGACCCGGAGGAGCTCTCGCCCGTCGCGACTCGGCACGGCGCCTCTCCCTCCGCCGCGCCATCGGCAGTCGCGCCGTCGTCGGAGTCGTCCGAGCCGCACGCGGCCGCCGTGGCCGCGAGGAGGATCCCCGCGCAGGCGGTGGCGAGGGATCGGCGGGGCGTGCGCGACATGCGGGCTCCAGGACGGTCGGGAGGACGGAGCGCCCAGGGTGCCGCACCCAGGGGCCGGCGGGGGCGCGTGGGGGCGGGATGTGCTCCCCATGGTGGGCGGTGCGAATGTGGGGGTTTCGCCGTGAACGGCCGGGCGGGCGTCGGGACCTGGCCTCCTACACTGGCGGCTCGCCCACCCCGAGGAGTTGTCATGGTCGCGCCCGATCTCCTGCGCACCGTCCGAGCGGTCAGCCTCGACGTCGACGGCACCATCTCCGGCGACGACCACCAGGTCGCCCCCCGCACGATCGAGGCCGTCGGACGGATCGTCGAGCTCGGCGTGCCGGTCTTCCTGCTCACCGATCGGGCACGAGCGAACACGCTCGGCCTCGCCCGCGACCTCGGCCTGACCAACATCGTCACGAGCGACAACGGCGCGGTCCTCCTCGACCCGGTGACCGGCGAGGACGTCGCGGTGCGGCCGATGGATCCCGCCCACGTGCGCGCGCTCGTCGAGCTCGCCGCGGAGCTGGCCCTCGACATCACGTGGTGGACGACCGCGGCGATCTACGTCGAGCGCGAGGGGGCCGCCGCGGACCTGCTCCGGCAGCTCAACGGCGATCTCGTGCAGGTCGGCGACACGGCCGACCTCCCCGACGCGGTCACCAAGGTGATGTTCTTCGGGACCCGCGAGCAGCTCGACGCCGTGGACGGGGCCGTCCGCTCCCGGTTCCCCGACACCACGCGGTCGATGGACACGTTCTTCGAGTTCGTCGACTCGGCCGCGACCAAGTGGAACGCGCTGACGGAGATGCTCGCCCGGCACGAGATGGGAGCCGAGCACTGCCTCGGAATGGGCGACGGCGGGAACGACGTCGAGTGGCTGGGCCGCATCGGTGTTCCGATCGCCATGGGCAACGCGCGCGCCGAGGTCAAGGAGGTGGCGATCGACGTGACCGCCACGAACGCCGAGCACGGCGTCGCCCTCGTCCTCGAGGCGCTGGCCGACGAGCTGACGAACGCGCCCACGGCCGTCTCCGACGACTGAGCTGACCCGGGGCAGCCGGGTCGACCCGACGAACGGGTCGACCCCGGCCGACCGGCCGTCTCAGGCGGCGACCGGCTCCGGCGCCTCGACCGGCAGCTCGCCCGCCAGCCCGAGCCGCGCGAGTGCGTCCGGGCGGAATCCCTTGACCACGAGCCACACCCCGAGCGAGCCCTCCCACGCCGCGATCGGCAGCGCGGCTGCCGCGGCGAGCCAGGAGATCTGGTCGGAGAGCCCGAAGATCGTGGCGGTCGCCGACGCGAGCAGCAGCGGTGCGCCGATGAGGCCCATCGCCGGGATGATCCGCGGCACGAGCCCGGTGGCGTAGAGGATCGACCCCAGGCAGAGTCCGCTGATCGCGGGGATGATCCCGGGGCCCACGAGGAAGGTCCAGTCGTGCACGGCCACGAGCGCGGCGTGGACGGAGGTCAGCGCGTCGTCGTCGAGCCCGGAGACGTCACGCAGCGTGATGATCGAGAGGATCGTGAGGACGCCCACCGCGATGAGGGCGGCCTCCATCGTGCGGGCAGCGACGAACCCGAGCGCGAGGCCTTCGTTGCGCCGCCGGACCACCGGGTAGAGCGCGACGGCGGTGCCGATGCAGGCGGCGGCGAGCAGGATCTCGCTCAGCGCGCCCCACACCGGCAGGGGGCTCGACGCGTCGCCGAGGACGAATGCCGCGTCGAGGGCCGGCGCCTTGAGTGCGACGGCCGGGATCGAGGTGACGAAGGTGAGCAGGTAGAGCGCGCCGGCGACGATCGCGGTGCGACGGTGCGTGGGCATGGGGGCCTCCGGGGGCGGACGGTGGTGTACGGCGTACACCGCTCATGCGAAATCTAGGGTGTACGGTGTAGACCCGTCAAGCAGGAGGTGGCCGTGCGGACAGCACTGACCAGGGAGAGGGTGCTCGCGCGAGCCGTCGAGCGGGCCGACGCGGAGGGCGTCGACGCACTGAGCATGCGCACGCTCGCCGCCGAGCTCGGCGTCACCCCGATGGCCCTCTACAAGCACGTCGCGAACAAGGACGACCTCCTGGACGCGATGATCGACGACGTCGTCGCCACCTTCGCGGCCGCGCCGCACCCGGGACCGGCCGACGACGACTGGCGCGCCCGCGTGCGCGCCCGCGTGCTCGCCGCCCGAGCCGCGCTGCTCGACCACCCCTGGGCTCCGCAGGTCATCGAGTCGCGCACGACCGCCTCGCCGGTGGTGCTCGACCACATGAACGCGCTCATGGGCGACCTGCTCGGGGGCGGGCTCACCGCCGACCTCACCCACCACGCGATGCACGTGCTCGGCAGCCGCATGTGGGGCTTCACGCAGGAGGTGTTCCCGACCCCTCGGGTACCCGACGACCCCGGCGAGCGCGACGCGTTCCTTGCCGCGGCGGGCGAGCGGTACCCGCACATCATGACGATCTCGGCGGCCGCGTCCCACGACTCCGTCACCGCGATCGGTTGCGACGACCAGGCCGAGTTCGAGCTCGCCCTCGACCTCCTGGTCGACGGGATCGAGCGCCTGCACGCGTCCGGCTGGAGCTCGACCGCCGCCTAGGTGTCGTGCCGAGGTGCGGCCGACGGATCCCCGCCGGAGCGCGCGAGGAGCGCCGCGATCCCCGTCGTCACCGGGATCGCGAGGACGAGCCCGATCGAGGAGACGAGCGTGCGGACGACCTCCTCGGCGATCTCCCCGGCCATGAGGGTGTCGACCACGGGGCGCTCGACCAGTGACGCGAGCATGATGAGCGGAAGCGCGGTTCCGACGTAGGCGAACGCGAGCGTGTAGACGGTCGAGGCGATGTGGTCACGGCCGATGCGCATGCCCTGGACGAAGAGTCGCCGCCTCGGCGCACCGGGGCTCGCCGCGGCCAGCTCCCACACCGCGGAGGCCTGGGTGATCGTCACGTCGTTGAGCGCGCCGAGGCCGGCCACGACGATGCCGCACAGCAGGAGATCGCTGAGCGTGAGGCCCGCGAACTGCTGGTGGAGCATGATCGCGTCCTCGCTCGATCCGGTGAGGTTCGCGGCCCCCGTCGCCCACACGGCGAGGACCACAGTGATGGCGAGGCCCACGTAGGTGCCGAGCAGCGCCGTCGTCGTGCGGATCGATATCCCGTGGGCGAGGTAGACGGCGATGAACATCATCGCCGAGGAGCCCACGAGCGCCACGAGGATCGGCGAGGAGCCGGCCATGAGCGCCGGCAGCATGAACACCGCGACGACGCCGAGCGAGGCGAGCAGCCCGAGCACCGCGGCGAGGCCCCGCCAGCGGGCCACGGCGAGTACGGCCGCGAGGTAGAGGACGGCGAGCCAGCCGACCGGCGCCTCGCGGTCGAAGTCCCAGAACGAGTACAGGGTCCCGGTCCCGATGTTCTGTGGCATGTACAGCAGCAGGACGTCGTCCCCGGCGTCGATCTCCTCGGCGACCGACGGGTGCGGGGAGGCGACGGTCGCCTCGTAGCCGTCGTGGCCGCCGCCCGTGACCTCGACGCGGAACTCGGCGGCCTCCGGGCTCGCGGGCGGCGCGAGCACGGTGCCCGTGACGACCTCGGTGCCGTCCCCGGTCAGCGGGATCGAGCCCATCGGCGAGTCGCCGCTCGGCCACAGGGCGACGAGCCCGACGACCGTCGCCACGAGCAGGGGCAGGACGAGGGCGGAGAGCAGCGTCCGGACCCGCCGGACGCGACCCGCGGGCAGCTCCGGCGGGTCGGTGGAGTGGGAGTGCGACACGGGGACATGGTCGCCCGTGCCGGGTCGGACGGGAAATCTCGTGGAGGCGGCGACGGCCCGGCCATACGGTTCCCGCATGCCACTGCACGCGACGACGGCGTCGCCCGAACGGTTCGCCCGCCTCGACCGGGACCCCGACGAGGATCTTGCGCGCGTCCGGCGGGTGATCGCGGCGGGACGGGTCGCTCCGGACGACCTGGTCGTGGTCGCGGACGACTCCGGCGACGTGGGCCGGGCGTTCCTCATGACGCTCGAGGACGGCACGCGTGTCGCGCAGGCGTTCCGCCTCGTCGACACCCACCCCGAATCCATCGAGGTCGTCCGACTCCTCCTCGACGCGGTCGCCGCGCGGGCCGCAGCGGGCGGCGCCGACCGTGTGCACGCCGTCGTCACCGACGACGAGCCCGCACCGGCAGCGCGGCGGGCGGCGCTGGCGGCCGCCGGCTGGCTGCCCGACGGCGACCGGCTCGAGCTCTCCGCCCTGCCGGCACCGGGCGACCTGCCGCCCGGCGTGGTCGAGGTCGACCCGACGGACAATGCCGTGCTCGACGTGCTCGCCGCCGCGATGGCGGACAGCCTCGACGACTACGACCGCGACCAGGTCGCCGAGCTCGGCCCGGCCGCGGCGGCCCGCGCCTACCGCGACATGCTCGTCTCGTCCGGCAACGGCACGGCGCCGTGGCTCGGCCACGTCGCCGGGTCCGACCTGAAGGGCGTGGCCGCGCTCGAGGGCTTCGACACCGACTGGTGCCTCGGGTACCTCGGCGTCGTCCCGCCCGCCCGCCGCCGCGGCGTCGGGGCCGCGCTGACCGCGGCGATGCTCTCCCAGACGGCACGCGCCGAGGTCCCGCTGGCGACCGCGAGCGTCGCTGTCGGCAACACCCCCGTCCGAGCCACGCTCGAGCGACGTGGCTTCACCGTGCGCACACGTCGGACGGACTTCGTGCGGCACCTCGGCCCGTCGGCGCCGGGTGCCGCCCCGACCGCTCCGGTGACCGAGCGGTCCTAGGCTCACGGACATGCGCACGAACGGGTACGGCCGCCTCCAGGTCGTCGCCGGCCCGATGTTCTCCGGCAAGTCCGAGGAGCTGCTCCGCCGGGTCCGGCGCGCGCGGCTCGCCGGCCTGGAGGTCGTCCTCGTCAACCACGCGTGGGACGAGCGGTACGGCACGGGCGAGGTCAGCTCGCACACGGGGCTCTCGCTCGGATCGACGTCGGCCACCGACGTGCCCGGCCTGCTCGCGGCCGTCGGGGACCGCGCCCCCGACCTGCTCGCCGTCGACGAGGCCCAGTTCTTCGGCCCCGACGTCGTCCCCGCCCTCGAGGCGGTGCTGCGGCGCGGGACCACCGTCGTCGTCGCCGGGCTGTCCGTGACGTTCGACGGTCGCCCGTTCGAGCCGCTGCCCACCCTCATGGCGATCGCCGAGGACGTCACCCGGCTGACCGCGGTGTGCGGGGTATGCGGCGCCGACGCGGTGTTCCACCAGCGGATCCGGGCCGGCTCGGGCGGGGACCCGCTCGACGGCACCGCGGCGCACGTCGGCGGGACCGAGACCTACGCGGCGCGCTGCCGGCGCCACCACGAGCCCTGAGACCGCGGCCCGGTCCGACCGGCCGTCCCGAGTACCCTCGGCCCATGCCCACCCCGCTCGCCGACGTCGTCGACGCCGTCCACCGGCACTACCCGCCGGGTACCGCGGAGGAGTGGGACGCCGTCGGGCTCGTCGTCGGCGACACGGCCGCCCCGGTGACGCGCGTCCACCTCGCCGTCGACCCCACCGAGGAGGTCGTCGAGGAGGCGCTCGGGCTCCGCGCGGACCTCCTGTGGGTGCACCACCCGCTCTTCCTCAAGGGCACGACGACGGTCGCCACCTCGAGCGACAAGGGTCGCCTCGTCCACCGGCTCGTCTCGGGCGGGTGCGCGCTGCTCACCTCGCACACGAACGCGGACGTCGCGGTCGACGGCGTGTCCCACGCGCTCGCCGACCTGCTCGGCCTCACCGGCCAGCGCCCGCTCGTCCCGTCCGGCGGGGCGCCCGCGACCCTCGTGGTCCACGTCCCGCGTACGCACACGAGCGAGCTGCTCGACGCGCTCGCCGGCGCCGGGGCGGGCCGGCAGGGCAACTACGAGCGCGCGGCCTTCACCTCGCCCGGCACCGGCACGTTCCGCCCGCTCGACGGCGCGACGCCCGCGATCGGCGCCGTCGGCGAGACCGAGGTGGTCGAGGAGGACCGGCTCGAGATCCTCGTCCCCGCCGGTGCCGAGGGAGCTGTCCTCGCCGCGCTGCGCGCCGCCCACCCCTACGAGGAGCCCTCCTTCGCCCTCCTGCGACACGCGGGCGGTCCGGTCGGGGCGACGACCGGCCACGGCCGCGTCGGTGAGCTTCCCGCGCCGACGAGCCTCGACGCGTTCGCCGCGCTCGCCGCCGACCGCCTGCCGGCCACGCCCGCGGGGCTCACCGTGGGCGGCGACCTCGACGCCGAGGTCCGCACGGTCGCCGTCTCCGGCGGGTCCGGGGACGCGTTCCTCGCGGACGCACGCCGCGCGGGAGCCGACGTCTACCTCACCGCCGACCTGCGCCACCACCCGTCCTCCGAGCACCTCGCGGGCGGCCGGCCCTACCTCGTCTCCGCCACGCACTGGGCCACGGAACGCCCCTGGCTCGACGTGGCCGCCGGACTCCTGCGCGCGGAGGGCCTCGAGGTCACCGTCTCCGACCTCGTCACCGACCCGTGGACCGCGCGCCACCCCGCCCCCAGCCCCGAAGGGAACTGACGTGCCCACCGCACCGCTCGTCGACCAGCTCAAGCTGCTCGACCTCCAGGACATCGACACCGCGATCGCCAAGCTCGGCCACGAGCGCCGCTCGCTGCCCGTGCTCGAGCACATCACCCAGCTCACCGGCCGCGCCGGCGACCTGCACGACGAGCTCGTCCTCGCCACCTCCGCCGCCGGCGACGCGCGCCGGGCGCTGACCAAGGCCGAGGCCGACGTCGAGCAGGTCCGCAGCAGGGCCGCGCGCAACCAGACCCGCCTCGACTCCGGCGAGGGCCTGTCCCGCGAGCTCGTCGCCCTCCAGGAGGAGATCGCGCACCTCGCCGGGCGCCAGGCCGTCCTGGAGGAGGCCGAGCTCGAGGCGATGGAGACCTCCGAGGCGGCCGACGCCCGGGTCGCGGCTCTCCAGGAGCAGTCTGCCTCCGTGGCCACCGACCTCGAGTCCCTCGGCGCCGAGCGGGACGCCGCCTTCGCCCGGATCGACGCCGACGTCACCGCCCGCCAGGCCGAGCGCGACGCCGTCGCCGCCTCCCTGCCGACGGTGCTGATGGACGAGTACGAGGCCGCGCGCCGCCAGACCGGTGGGCTCGGTGCGGTCGCCGTCCGCGGGCACCGGGCCGAAGGCGTCAACGTCGACTTCACCCTCGCCGAGCAGTCGCTCATCGACGCCGCCGCCGAGGACGAGATCCTGATCAGCGAGGACCACGGGTTCCTCCTCGTGCGCGTGGGGGACCGGCGATGACCCGCAGGCTCCTCATCCACACCGACGGCGGCGCGCGCGGCAACCCCGGTCCCGCCGGCTACGGCTCGGTCGTGACGGACGCGGAGTCCGGTGAGCTCCTCGCCACGCGCAGCGGCTGGCTCGGCGAGACGACGAACAACGTGGCCGAGTACACCGCGCTCGTCGAGGGGCTGCGGGCCGCGGCCCGGATCGACGCCGACGCCGAGGTCGAGGTGCGCGCCGACTCCAAGCTCGTGGTCGAGCAGATGTCCGGCCGGTGGAAGATCAAGCACGAGGACATGCGCCGGCTCGCCCTCGAGGCCCGCGACGCGTTCCCCGCCCACCGCGTGCGCTACACGTGGATCCCGCGGGCGCAGAACTCCGCGGCCGACGCCCTGGCGAACAAGGCGATGGACGACCGCGCCGACGCCTCGACCGACGAGTGGCTGACGAGCCTCGCCCCGACGGCGGAGCTCGGCTCCGAGTCCGACGACGCCTGGCCGGGAACGCCCGACGCGGACGAGTCGACAACCGACGACGGCCACATGCCCGACGACGAACCACAGGCACTGTTCGACGTCGGGCTCACGGACCCCGGGGCCGACGGCGCGAGCCGGGCAACCGCCTCGGCCGCAGCAGTCGCCCCGGCGTCGGCGCCGACCGGCGGGGCGACGCGCGTGTACCTCATCCGGCACGGCGTCACCGAATGGACCGTGGCGGGGCGGCAGAGCGGCTCCGACACGCCCGGCCCGGACCTCACGGACCTCGGCCGCGAGCAGGCCCGCAACGCCGGCGCCCTGCTCGCGCGGCTCGCCGCGAACGACGGCGTCGACCTGTCCACCGCCGAGGTGCGGGTCTCGCCGATCGTGCGGACCCGGCAGACCGCAGAGGAGGTCGTCCGCGCCGCCGGGCTCCCGGAGCCGACGGTCGACGACCGCCTGCGCGAGGTGGCCTTCGGTGAATGGCACGGCCTGACGGAGTCGGAGATCGACGAACGGTGGCCCGGCGAGCTCGCCCGCTGGCGCTCCGACGCCGACGCGACCCCGCCGGGCGGGGAGTCCCACCGCCAGGTCGGCGCTCGGGCGGCCCGCGTCCTGTCGGAGGTCGCGGGCACCGGCTCGCGGGCCGTCGTCGTCGTCACCCACTCGGTCGTCACGCGCGCGTCGGTCGCTCTCGTCGCGAGCATCGCGAACGACGGCTGGGGCCGCGTCCGCGTCCGGCCGGGCTCGGTCACGCTCCTCGAGGTCGACGGCCTCGACGCGAACGGCCGCCTGACCGGTCAGGTCACCTACGTAGGCGCGCCCTCGGAGTCCGTCGCCTGAGCCTCACGGCCGCTGGGTGAGCACGAGCGTGAGCTCGGCGGCGCCCCCATTGCGGGCGGGCGGCTCGAGCTCGACGTCGGTGAGCGTCCAGGTGGTGCGTTCGACTCCCTTGCGCGGCGCGGCCGCCGCCTCGCGGACGGTCCCGACGAGCTCGCGGGCGGCGCCGGCCAGCTCCTCCGCGCTCGCCGGCTCGGGGGCCTCCCGCCGCAGGAGGTGCCCGACCAGCAGGCCCCGGAACCACTTGGCGTCGTGGGAGACCACGGAGCGCCGGCCGTCGCGCACGGTGACGGCGCCGACCTCGACGTCGTCGGCGGCGGGCGGCACCTTCCACATCGCCCGGTAGCCGCCGGAGCGGCAGTCGACGACGAGCTCGCCCTCGGCGCGGGCGTCGAGCTCCGCCGCCATCGGCCCGCGCCAGAACGCCCCGAGGCCGTCGAGGCCGGGCAGCGTCGCGGTCATCCCGAGGCGGTAGGCGGGGATCGGGTCGGCGGGGGAGAGCGCACCGAACGCGCCGGACATCACCAGCACGTCGCGGTCCGCCCGCGCGCGGGCCTCGCCAGTCAGGTCCGCGATGCCCGCGCGGTCGAACAGGACGCCGGTGAAGACCCGGTCGGCGCGCGCAGTCGGGAGCTCCGACAGCCGCTGCTGGGCCGCGACCTCGTCCCGGGCGCCTGCGGGCGCGCGCAGCACCTCGAGGGCGTCGGGGCGGCCGCTGACCTGCGCGAGGGTGGTGAGCACCTCCGTGCGCGCACCGGTGAGTCCCGGGAGCGAGAGGGCGGCGAGATCGAGCGGAGGTCCGTCGTCGGGGGCGGTCTTGCCCTCGGAGGGCGGAAGGAGCACGAGCACCACGGGAGCGTACTCGGGCACATCGCCGCGTCACCGCGCGGTCCGACGGGTAGACTCCCGCGTTGCGGAGGAGTCGGCCGGGCGGCCGCGTTGCCCCAGGGCACCGAGGAACGTCCGGGCTCCGAAGGGCAGGGTGGTGGGTAACGCCCACCCGGGGTGACCCGCGGGACAGTGCCACAGAAAGCAGACCGCCCCGCAAGGGGTAAGGGTGAAACGGTGGGGTAAGAGCCCACCAGCGCCACGGGCGACCGTGGCGGCTCGGCAAACCCCACCCGGAGCAAGACCAGACAGCAGGCGTTCGAGGGCGGCCCGTCCGATGCCTGCGGGTAGGTCGCTGGAGGCGCGCGGCAACGCGCGTCGTAGATGGATGGTCGCCACCGGCGGGTTCGCCCGCCGGGACAGAACCCGGCGTACAGGCCGACTCCTCCGCCCCTCAGGGCTCGAGCACGTACCCGTTGGACGAGTGGTTGACCGCGATCACCCAGTTGCCCTCCTCGACGAGGTGCTCGGGCAGGCACAGGACGAGGTTTCCTTCGACCTCCCCGCCGTCGGCGATGGGCTCGGCGTAGAAGAGGTCGTCCGGCGCGACCGCCGACGTGGCCCCGTAGACCTCGCCGGTCCGGCGAACCCAGTACACGAGCAGCGAGGCGAACGGCGTGAAAGCACTGCTGGTCTCCGCCGTCACGCGTACGCGCTGGGTGACGTAGACGTGCCCCTCAGGTGGCGGCGGGTTCCCGGCGTCGTGCGCGAGCACGTCCTCGGTGGCGTCCCAGTCCGTGGGGCCCACGAGCTGCGCGGTGATCTGCTCCTGGGTGAGGTCGATCGTCCACGACAGGACCGAGATCCGGCCGAACGGGTCGACGTTCGCCAGCGCGAGGTCGTCGAGCATCGCGATCGGCTCGGTGTTCGTCGGGATGCCGTCGGGCCCGGTGTGGGCGGCCTCGTCCTGGCCGGGCGGGAACGTGTCGGCGGGAATCAGCCCGGCCAGGCCGTCGTCGTCCTCGGGTGCGTCCGTCCCGGTCTCGTCGGGGACGTCGGACGGGTCGGGCGTCTCGTTCTCCTGCTCCGCGCCCGCCTGGCCACCGCCCTCGGGGTCCCCGCCGGGGACGGACGGCGGCTCGACGTCGAACTTTCCCGGTGCCTCCTCCTCGCGGGCCGCGGGCTCACGGAGCACGAACGCCCAGATCGCCACCGCGACGAGCGCGACGCAGGTCGAGGCCGCCACCGCGGCGGGGCCGGCGCGCGTGTACCAGGGGGACGACGGCACGGGCTCCGGCGGGGGTGCCGGTGCCGGGGGAGAGGAGGCCGCGGTGGGTGGCGACCCGGCGGCCGAGGTGCTCGATCCCGCCGAGCCGGCCGACGGCCCGTACTGCGCGCCCACGGCTCCGTGGGATGAGGGCGTGAACCGGGGTGTGCTCGGGAGCGGGGCCGGCTGCCGGTGGTCCTGAGCGGCCGCGAGTCCGTACGCCGCCGATGTCGCCGCGCCCGTGAGGACCGGTGCGCCGGGCCCGCCGCCGTGGCTCCGCGTCCGGTCCCGCTCGGGCGACCACGCCTGCGTCTGGAGGAGGCTGTCCTCCGTGTCTCCCACGGACGCCCTGACGGACCGCAGACGGGTCGCCTCGGGATCGCCGCCCGGTCCGCCGTCGGGCGGGTCCATCGTGCCCGAGCGACCCACGGGGTCGACGATCCACATCTGCCAGCCGTGCGGGGCGGGAGGCCAGCGCGGGTCCGGGCGCCAGCCGACGGGCGGCATGAAGTCCGGCGGCACGTGCCAGCCAGGGGGCGGGTTGAACCGCGGCACGTCGCCTCCTCGGCCTTGCGCTGGGTCGGACCGGCCGGGCGCGTGCCCGACCGATCACGAGGTTACGCGGGCAGGCCGCCGTCGTGGCCGATCCGGTCGGGGAGGGGTCCCCGACCCCGCGGGTGGGTCAGCGCGCGAGCTCGACCGCGCGATAGGCGGCGCCGACGATGCCCGCGTTGTTGCGGAGCTCGGCGGGCACCATCGGGGCGCGCGTCTCGATGAGCGGGAGGAACTTCTCGTGCTTCCGGCTCACGCCGCCGCCCACGACGATGAGGTCGGGGGAGAACAGCTTCTCGACCACCTCGTAGTAGCGCTGGAGTCGCTTTGCCCACTTCGGGTAGGACAGGCCCTCTCGCTCACGGACGGCGGAGGAGGCGTGGGACTCGGCGTCGCGCCCGTCGATCTCGAGGTGCCCGAGCTCGGTGTTGGGCACGAGGATGCCGTCGACCAGCAGCGCCGACCCGATTCCCGTGCCGAGCGTCGTCAGCAGGACGACTCCGTCGACGCCCTTGGCGGCGCCGTAGTGGGCCTCGGCGACCCCGGCGGCGTCGGCGTCGTTCATCGCGACGATCTCGCGGCCGAGCTCCCTGCGGACCTCGTCCTCGATGTTCATGCCGACCCAGCTCTGGTCGAGGTTCGCCACGAACGGGAACCCGCCGTGCAGCACGGGGGCGGGGAACGTGAGGCCGACCGGGACGTCGTCGTCCTCCTCGAACTCGGCCAGCAGGCGGCCGAGGACCTCGATGACGGCCGCCGGGGTCGAGGGCTGGGGGGTCGGGATCTTCACGCGGTCGGTCGTCAGCTGCCCCGTGGAGAGGTCGACCGGGGCGCCCTTGATCCCGGAGCCGCCGATGTCGATGCCGAACGCGAGCTGGTTCGTGGCCATATGGGTTCCTTCACCGTCGAAAAGAAGGGGGTCGTGCAGGACTCTAGGCGAGAGTAAGGATCTCCGGGCCGTCGCCCGTGATGAGGATGGTGTGCTCCCACTGCGCGGACCGCGAGCGGTCCTTCGTCACGACGGTCCAGCCGTCGTCCCACTGCTCGCCGTCCGGCTCGCCGAGGGTGAGCATGGGCTCGACGGTGAAGACCATCCCCTCGACGATCACGTCGTCGAACTGGGGCGCCGAGTCGTAGTGCGGGATGATGAGGCCCGAGTGGAACGCCTCGCCCACCCCGTGGCCCGTGAAGTCGCGGACCACGCCGTAGTCGAACCGCCTGGCGTAGGACTCGATGACGCGGCCGATGACGTTGACCTCCCGGCCGGCGCGCGCCGCCCTGATGCCGCGGTGCATGGCCTCCTTCGTCCGCTCGACGAGCAGGCGAGACTCCTCGTCGACGTCGCCGACCAGAGCCATGACCGACGCGTCCCCGTGGACGCCGCCGACGAAGGCCGTGATGTCGATGTTGACGATGTCCCCGTCCTCGAGGACCGTCGAGTCGGGGATGCCGTGGCAGATCGTCTCGTTGATCGACGTGCACAGCGACTTCGGGAAGCCCTGGTAGTGCAGCGAGGACGGGTAGGCGCCCTGTGCGAGAAGGAACTCGTGACCGATCCGGTCGATCTCGTCCGTGGTGATCCCCGGGCGCACGGCCTCGGCGGTCAGCTCGAGCGCCTGCGCGGCGATCCGGGACGCCGTGCGGATGCGCTCGATCGTCGCCGGGCTCTTGACCTCGCCGGCGGTCACCCGCTCGGGACCGGTGCGGCCGACGTACTCCGGGCGCTCGATCGAGGAGGGGACCTCGCGGACGGGGGAGACGGTTCCCTTGGTGAGGGTGCCCCGCGGGGCGCGATCGGCGAGCATGGTTCCCGAGTCTACGGACCGTGGACGAGCGAGCGAGACCGAGGAGTCGACATGAGCACCGGCGAGTACTGGTTCAACCTGCGCACGCACGCGGTCGAGGAGGGGCCGGAGTCGCCGGCGGCCGACCGGATGGGCCCCTACGCGACCCCGGAGGCGGCCGCCGCAGCCCTGCAGAGCGCGGCCGAGCGCAACGAGGAGGTCGACGCCGAGGAGGAGGAGTGGAACGCCTGGGACGACGACGCCGAGGAGGAGAACGAGGAGCGGCGCTGACCGGGCGACACCGGACAGCTCCGGGTCAGACGGCGGCGCCGACCGGCGTCGTCGTCGCGACCGGGAGCCACCGCCACGCCAGCCACCCGATGACGAGCACCCAGGCGATGCCGACGACGATGAGCAGGTTGTCGTACGCCCCGGGGTAGGGCAGGCCCAGCACGTTGAACAGCGCGAGACCCACGGCGACGACGACCGTCACCCACCTCAGCGGCCCGGCCGGGACGAGCAGCGAGACCATGACCATGACGATCGGCACGAGCATGATGAGCGCCGCGCCCACCCACGCACCGCCGCTCACGGTCTGGCCGCCCATCTGCCCGGGCTCGGCGTCCCCGGCGAAGATCCGCAGGACGTCGCCGAGCAGGTAGACGAGCATGAGGCAGACCCACGCGGCGGCGAGGACGACCCGCTCGCCCTCGACGATCACGATGCGGCCCCGTCCTCGGTCGCCGCAGGGCCGTGCGGCGTGACGACGAGGTTGCCGACCTTGTGGCCGGAGTCGATCCGCCGGTACGCCTCGACGACCGCCTCGAGCCCGCCCATGACCTCGACGACCGGGTCGAGCTCGCCGCGCGCGAGGAGGTCGAGGGTGTCGGTGACGATCCGGGCGTTCTCCGGCGTCGTGCCGCCGTGGACCTGCTTGGCGGGCAGGAGGGCGGCCAGGCTCCCGACGACGACGAGCAGGCGCCCGTCGCCGGTGAGCAGCCGCCGTCCCGCGCTGCGGGAGAGGTTGCCGACGGCGTCGAGGACGACGTCGAACCGCTCCGTCAGCTCGGTGACCGGCGTGGTCCGGTAGTCGACGACCGCCGCCGCCCCGAGACGTCGCACGAGGTCGGCGTTGCCGGCGCTGGTGACGGCCGTGACGCGGGCGCCCAGGTGGCGGGCGACCTGGACGGCGCTCGTGCCGACCGCGCCCGAGGCCCCGTTGACGAGGACGCTCTCGCCGGCCTGAACCTGGCCGAGGTCGCGCAGGAAGTGCAGGGCGGTCGTGCCGCCGAAGAGGACCGCCGCGGCGTCGACGTCGCTGACGCCCTCGGGCACGTGGGCGACGGCCTTTGTGCGTACCCGAACGTGCTCGGCGTGGGTGCCCATGCGGAAGCCGGACATCCCGGCGACCCGGTCGCCGGGCGAGAACCCGTCGACGTCGGCCCCGGTCTTCTCGACGACGCCGGCGAACGAGTTGCCGAGCACCTGGATGCGGGGGCCGCGGATCCCCATCGCCAGCCGTGCCGGCACGGTGAAGCCGGGTGGGAACGTGCCCGAGCGGAGGCGGGCGTCCCCGGCGGTGACCGCAGCGGCCTCGACGCGCACGAGGATCTCGTCCGCGCGCGGCTCGGGGAACGGGCGCCGGGTGACGACGGCGTGCGTGGGTGGTCCGTACCTGTCGACGACGACGGCTCTCATGGGAACCCCTTACGTGTGTAAGCCTGTGGTGGAAGAGTAGCCTTACGGGTGTAAGTGGACAAGAGGTGCCGCGTGGAGACTTCGACGCGGGGCCGGGAGGGGGAGGACCACCGATGCGGGAGCCGTTGAGCGTGGCCCGGATCGTCGGGGCGGCCGTCGAGGTGGCCGATCGCGACGGGCTCGCGGCGGTGAGCATGCGCAGCGTCGCGCGCGAGCTGGGGGTGGAGGCGATGTCGCTCTACCACCACGTCGCGGGCAAGGACTCGCTGCTCGACGCCCTCGCCGACCGCGTGTACGAGCAGGTCGAGCTGCCTGAGGCGGCATCCGGCTGGCGCGAGGGGACGGAGGCGCGGGCGCACTCGCTGCGCTCCGTCCTCGCAGCGCATCCGTGGGCGCTCGGCATGGTCGACACGCGCACGACCCCCGGGCCGGCGGTGCTGCGCTACTACGACGCGACCGTCGGGCACCTGCGGGGTGCCGGCCTGTCCGCCGTCCTCGCGAGCCGTGCCTTCTCGGCGGTCGACTCCTACGTGTTCGGGTTCGTGCTCACCGAGCAGAACCTGCCGTTCGACGCGGCCTCGGGCGCGGGGGAGTTCGCCGTCGGGATGGAGCCGGCACTGGCCGAGTACCCGCACCTCGGCGCTCTCGTGCGAGACCTCATCGCCGGTGGGTACCAGTTCTCGGACGAGTTCGAGCACGGCCTCGCGCTCGTGCTCGACTCGGTGGCCGCCCGGGTGGCGGCGGGGGAGTAGGGCGCGCGGTGGGGCGCACGCCGGCCCCCGGCGCGTGGCCGGCCGGCACGACGCGGCTCCCGTCCGGGCGACGTCGGCCGGGGACGGCACGCGCACCCGGTCACGAGTCGAACGTGTGCTCCGGCCCGGGGAAGCTGCGGTCCTTGACGGCGGCGACGTACTCGCCGGTGGCGCGGCCGAGGGCCTCGCCGAGCTCGGCGAAGCGGCGGGCGAAGCTCGGCGACCAGTCGGACATGCCGGCCATGTCGATCCACACGAGGACCTGCCCGTCCGTCCCGGCACCTGCGCCGATGCCGATCGTCGGCACGCCGACCGCCTGCGTCACCTGCTCCGCCACCGGGCCGGGCACCATCTCGAGCACGACGGCGACGGCGCCGGCCTCCTCGAGCGCGCGGACGTCCGCCACGAGGCGCTCGGCCGCGCCCTCGCCGCGGCCCTGGATCCGCTTGCCGCCGAGCAGGTGCTCGGACTGGGGCGTGAAGCCGACGTGTCCCACCACGGGGATCCCCGCCTCGGTGAGCAGCCGCACGTGCCCCGCCCGGTGCGCGCCGCCCTCGAGCTTGACCGCGTGCGCCTCGCCCTCCTTCATCAGCCGGACGCCGGTGGCGAGCGCCTGCTCGGGGTTGGCCTCGTAGCTGCCGAACGGCATGTCGGCCACGACGAGCACCCGGCTGACCGACCGCGCGACGGCGCGCGTCGCGACGATCATCTCGTCGACCGTCACGGGCAGCGTGGTCGGGTGCCCGAGCATGTTGTCGCCGATCGAGTCGCCCACCAGCAGCAGGTCGACCCCGGCGGCGTCGAGGACGCGAGCGGTCATCGCGTCGTAGGCGGTGAGCATCGTGATCGGCTCGCCGCGCTCCTTCATCTGGGCGAGGTGGTGGACGCGGACCCGCTTGGGGCGGCTCGGGGTGTCGGTCATCGCTCGTCTCCTTGTCGCTCGTCCTGCTCGTGCCACCGGGAGGTCACGGGGAGGCGCCGGTCGCGGCCGAACGCCAGCGCCGTCACCTTCGGCCCCAGCGGGTACTGCCGCCGCTTCCACTCGGCCCGGTCGACGAGCCCGAGGACCCGGTCGACGACCTCGGGCGCGTGGCCGGCGGCCAGGAGGTCGGCCCGGCCGAGGTTGCGCTCGACGTAGTCCTCGATGACGGGGTCGAGCTGGTCGTAGGGCGGCAGCGAGTCCGAGTCCTGCTGGCCCGGCCGCAGCTCCGCCGAGGGCGGCTTCTCGATCGAGCTCCAGGGGATCGGCACGGACTCGCCCCGGGCGGTCGCCAGCTCGTTCCGCCACCGCGCGAGCTCCCAGACCTTCGTCTTGGGTACGTCCTTGATCGGGGCGAAGCCGCCGACGGCGTCGCCGTAGATCGTCGAGTAGCCCACCGCCAGCTCGGACTTGTTCCCGGTGGCGAGCACGAGGTGGCCCTCCATGTTGGACAGCCCCATGAGGATGACCCCGCGCACGCGCGCCTGGAGGTTCTCCTCGGCGACCCCGGTCAGCTCGACGTTCGCGAGGAACGCCTCGACCATCGGCGCGATCGGCCGGACCCGGTAGTCGAGGCCGATCGCCTCGGCCGAGGCGGCGGCGTCGTCCTTCGAGTGCGCCGAGGAATAGCTCGACGGCATCGAGACGCCGACGACGTTGCCGCCGCCGAGCGCGTCCGCCGCCATCGCTGCCACGAGCGCGGAGTCGATCCCGCCCGACAGGCCGAGCACCACGGAGCCGAACCGGTTCTTCCGGGCGTAGTCACGCAGGCCGACGACGCAGGCGGTGTACATCTGCTCGACGTCGGAAGGCGCGTCCGGGACAGCGTCCTGCTCGGGGACGACGACGCCGGGCGCGTGCCTCGCCGCGTCGCCAGGTGCGTCCGTGCCCGTCGCCGCTGCCGCGTCCCCGGCCGGGTCGACCGGGTCGGCGAGGACGAGCGGGAGCACCGCACGACCGAACGCCCCGGCGCGCGCGACGACCGATCCCGCGGAGTCGACGACGAACGACTGCCCGTCGAAGACGAGGTCGTCCTGCGCGCCGGCGAGGTTGGCGTACACGAGCGGGCAACCGAGCCGGCCGGCCACGTCTCCCGCGAGCCGTTCCCGGACCGCGCCCTTGCCGAACTCGTACGGCGACCCGTTGAGCACGAGGAGGGCATCGAGGCCGGCCCCGGCGTACGCGGCCGACGCTCCGCCCTCGACCCAGATGTCCTCGCAGATCGCGATCCCCAGCCGGCGCCCGTCGACCTCGATCGTCAGCGCCTCGGCGCCGGGCTCGAAGATGCGGATCTCGTCGAACACGCCGTAGGTCGGCAGATGCCGCTTGACGTAAGTGTCCGTGACTGCGCCCCCGGTGACGACCGCCGCGCAGTTGGTCGGCCGGCCGTGCGCGGACGTGCCGAGGGTCCCGAGCACGACGACGACGTCGCCGAGCCCGTCGGACGCGAGATCGGCCGCGAGCGTCTCGAGCGTCTCCGCGGTCGCGGCCCGGAACGAGGACCGCAGCGCGAGGTCCTCGACCGGGTAGCCGGGCAGCACCATCTCGGGCAGCAGCACGACCCGGGCGCCCCCGCGTGCGGCCTCCGCCACCGCGTCGCGGATCATCGTCGAGTTCTCGAGCAGGTCTCCGGCGCAGGGATTCACCTGGGCGATCGCGATCGACAGCGGCATACCTGTCAGGGTAGTCGCGCTCCGTAGGTGACAATGTGGGGGCACTGATCCGAGCGGGAGGAGGCGGGATGGACCGCCAGCAGGAGTTCGTGCTGCGCACGGTCGAGGAACGCGACATCCGGTTCATCCGGCTGTGGTTCACCGACGTCCTCGGGACGCTGAAGTCCGTCGCCATCGCCCCCGCCGAGCTCGAGAGCGCCTTCGAGGAAGGCATCGGGTTCGACGGCTCCGCGATCGAGGGGCTGACCCGCGTGTTCGAGTCGGACATGCTCGTGCGCCCCGACCCCACGACCTTCCAGGTCCTGCCGTGGCGCAGCGAGCACCACGGCGTGGCGCGGATGTTCTGCGACGTGCTGACCCCGGGCGGCGAGCCCGCCCGCTCAGACCCGCGCAACGTCCTGGCCCGTGCCGTCGAGCACGCCGCGCAGGCCGGCTTCACGCCGTACGTGCACCCCGAGATCGAGTTCTACCTCTTCCACGAGATCAGCGACCCGAGGCAGCCGCTCGTCCCGGCGGACCGCGCCGGCTACTTCGACCACGTGGCCCGCGGCTCGAGCCACGACTTCCGGCGCGAGGCCATCACCACGCTCGAGGAGATGGGCATCCCGGTCGAGTTCTCCCACCACGAGGGCGGACCCGGCCAGAACGAGATCGACCTCCGGTTCGCGGACGCCCTGTCGATGGCCGACAACGTCATGACCTTCCGGACCGTCGTCAAGGAGGTCGCCATGCGGCAGGGCCTGACCGCGACCTTCATGCCCAAGCCGATGCCCGGGCACCCCGGGTCCGGGATGCACACCCACTTCTCCCTGTTCGAGGGCGACTCCAACGCGTTCCACGACCCGTCCGGCGAGTACCAGCTCTCCACGACGGGCCGGCGCTTCATCGCCGGGGTCCTCACGCACGCCCGGGAGTTCGCGGCGATCACCAACCAGTACGTCAACTCCTACAAGCGCCTGTGGGGCGGCGGCGAGGCCCCGAGCTACGTCAGCTGGGGTCACAACAACCGCTCCGCGCTCGTGCGCATCCCGGGCTACAAGCCGGGCAAGTCGCAGTCGAGCCGGGTGGAATTCCGGGCGCTCGACGCCGCGGCCAACCCCTACCTGGCCTTCGCGATCATCCTGCGCGCCGGCCTCAAGGGCATCGAGGAGGGCTACGACCTGCCCGACCCCGCGGACACCGACGTCTCGACGCTCACCCGCGGCGAGCGGCGCGCCCTCGGCATCGTCTCGCTCCCGGCCTCGCTGGCCGACGCGATCGACGCCATGGAGAGCTCCGAGCTGGTGGCGGAGACCCTGGGCGAGGAGACCTTCGACTTCGTCGTGCGCAACAAGCACGAGGAGTGGGAGGCCTACCGCGACCAGGTCACCGACTTCGAGCTCGCCCAGTTCATCCCCTCGCACTGACGATGTCCCGCGGGCGGGTCGTCTCCCGGACCAGCCGGCTCCGGCGCGCCGGGGTCCACGAGCCCAGGCGCGCCGAGCAGTTCCTCGACGACCCGGCGCTCGCCCCGTACCTGGTCTCCGACGAGGTGATGGACCGGCTGCTCGGCCACCTCGCGCGCGCCGGGAATCCCGACCACGCCCTGCTCACCCTCGTCCGCCTCGCCGAGAGCGCGCGAGAGGGCGGGGACGACGACGCCCTGCGCACCGCGTTCGAGCGCGATGACGTGGCGCTGCGGCGCTTGGTCGCCGTCGTCGGGGCCTCCCGTCCCCTCGGCGACTCCCTCGTCGCCCGCCCCGGCGACGTCGCCCACCTCCTCGACCGCCACGGCGAGGTCCCGGTGCTCCACCTCGCGCCGGCCGACGAGCGCGCGAAGGCCCTCGAGGCGGTCGGCGCCGACCCCGCCGACGCGAACCCCGTGGCCACGGTGACCGGTGAGGACGGCGTCGCCGCGCTGCGCCGGACCTACCGCCGCCGCCTGCTCGAGATCGTCGCCGCCGACCTCACGTGCGACCGGGACGGCATGGACTCCCTCGAGGTTTTCCCGCTGGTCGCCGCCTCGATCGCCGACATCGTCGCCGGCGCGCTCGATGCGGCCCTCGCCGTGGCCCGCGCGGACCTGCCCGACCACGGCGCCGGCGTGCGCATCGCGGTCCTCGGCATGGGCAAGACGGGCGGCCGGGAGATCAACTACATCTCCGACGTCGACGTGGTCTACGTGGCCGAGCCGGAGGTCGACGCCGACGGTGCGCCGGTGCGCGACGAGGACGACACGATCGCGGTGGCGACCCGCCTCGCGGGAACCCTCGCGGACGCGGTCGGCGGCGTCGGGCCCGAACCCGCCCTCTGGCCGCTCGACGCCAACCTGCGGCCCGAGGGCCAGGACGGCCCGCTCGTGCGCACGCTCGCGAGCCACGTCAGCTACTACGAGAGCTGGGCCAAGGGCTGGGAGTTCCAGGCCCTGCTCAAGGCCCGCCCCGTCGCCGGGGACCTCGCGCTCGGCGAGGAGTACTGCACGGCCCTCGCCCCCTTCGTCTGGAGCGCCGCCTCGCGCGAGAACTTCGTCGAGGAGACCCAGAAGATGCGCCGCCGGGTCGAGGCGCACGTCCCCGCGAAGCACGCCGACCGGCAGCTCAAGCTCGGCAAGGGCGGGCTGCGCGACGTCGAGTTCACCGTCCAGCTCCTCCAGCTCGTGCACGGTCGGACCGACGAGACGCTGCGTTCGCGCACCACCCTCGAGGCACTCGCCGCCCTCGCCGAGGGCGGGTACGTCGCGCGGACCGACGCCGCCGCGCTCGACCACCACTACCGGTTCCTCCGCGTGCTCGAGCACCGGATGCAGCTGTGGCGCCTCCACCGCATCCAGGTGGTGCCGAGCTCGGACGGCGACCTCGAGATCCTCGGCCGCGCGTTCGGCGCCGAGGAGATCACGAGCGGCGGTGCCCTGGAGAAGGCCTGGCGCACGGTCCGGCGCGACGTGCGCCGGCTGCACGAGGAGATCTACTACCGCCCCCTGCTCCCCGCGACCGCGCGGCTCTCGCCCGCCGAGGCCTCCCTCGCGCCCGAGGCCGCCGAGGCACGGATGGAGATCATCGGGTTCGCCGACCCCAAGGGGTCGCTCCGGCACATCGCCGCGCTGACGGAGGGCGTCTCGCGCCGTGCGACGATCCAGCGCCAGCTGCTGCCGGTGATGATCGGGTGGTTCGCCCACGCGCCCATGCCGGACGTCGGGCTGCTCGCCTTCCGCCGGCTCTCGGAGGAGATCGGCACGACCCACTGGTACCTCGCGCTCCTGCGCGACTCCTCCGCGGCGGCGGAGGCGCTGGCGACGGTGCTCGCCACGTCCCGCTACGTCGGCGACCTCCTCCTCCAGCTGCCCGAGGCGGTCAAGTGGCTGGACGGCGACGGGGGCCTGGCGCCGCGCCGGCGCGAGGACCTCGAGCGGGAGGTCGACGCGATGCTCAGCCGCCGCGACGACCCGGCCGACGCCGTCGGGCAGGCCCGCTACCTGCGCCGCCGCGAGACCACCCGCGCGGCGATGGCCCACGTCCTCGAGCGGGCGCCCCGCTCCCGTCGCAAGGAGCTCGCCGACGTCGCGGACCTCGCGCTCGAGGCGGCGGTGCGCGTCGCCTCCCGGGCGGCGACCGAGCGGGCGGGGCTCGCCGAACCGCCCGGCGAGATGCTCGTCGTCGCCATGGGCCGGCTCGGCGGACGCGAGGTCGGCTACTCCTCGGACGCCGACGTCCTGTTCGTCCACGAACCGGCGGACGGCGCTGCCGAGAAGATCGCCGCCGACTGGGCGCTCGACGTCGCGACCTCGGTCCAGGAGATGCTCGGCGCCACGAGCGACGAGCCGGCGCTGCCGGTCGACGCCGACCTGCGCCCCGAGGGTCGTTCCGGCCCGCTCGTCCGCACCCTCGCCTCCTACGCGGAGTACTACGAGCGGTGGATCGACGTCTGGGAACGGCAGGCGCTCCTGCGGGCACGCCCGGCCGCCGGCTCACGGGAGCTGGGTGAGCGGTTCACGGCCCTCGTCGACCCGGTGCGCTACGTGCCCGGCGGCATCGGCGCCGCCGCAGAGCGGGAGATCCGCCGGGTCAAGGGTCGGGTCGAGCAGGAGCGGATGCCGCGCGGGGTCCCGCCCAACCGTCATCTCAAGCTGGGGCCGGGCGCGCTCGCGGACGTCGAGTGGACCGTCCAGCTGTGGCAGCTCCGGCACGCCGGGGACGTCCCCTCGCTGCGGGTGACCTCCACCGAGGAGGCGCTCGCCGCGCTGGAGGACGAGGGGCTGATCGACGCGGCCGACGCGAGCACGCTCCTGCACGCCTGGACGCTGTCGGGGCAGATCCGGGACGCCGTCGTCCAGGTCGGGGGGCGGACGAGCGGGCCGAAGATCGACGTCCTCCCGCACGGGGTGGAGCGACTCGAGACGGTGGCCCGCATGCTGGGGTACGCCGCCGGGCACCGCCAGGACCTCGAGGAGGACTACCTGCGTGCCGCGCGCCGCTCGCGCGCCGTCGTCGAGCGGCTCTTCTGGGAGGAGGACCGGCGCCGGGGCCGCTGATCAGGAGTCGCTGATCAGGAGTCGAACGCCAGGTCGACGAGCCACACGACGACCGCGACGGCGATCGCGGCGAGGACGAGCGTGGCGACGAACCGCCAGCGGCTCGGCGGCCGGTCGCCCGTCCGTCGGCCCTGCGGGGTGTCGTGGTCGGTCATGGCGTGACGCTAGCAGCGCGCCCGCCGGGTGACTGGGACAATGGACGGCATGCGGCTCATTCTCGTCCGGCACGGCCAGACCGATTCCAACGTCATCCACGCCCTCGACACGGAGGCTCCGGGTGCGGACCTCACCGAGCTCGGGCGCCGGCAGGCCGAGGCGCTCGTCGCGGAGCTCGGCGAGGAGGACATCGAGTCGATGTGGGTCTCGAACCTCGTGCGCACGCACCAGACGGCGGCGCCGCTCGCCGGTGCGCTCGGGCTCACGCCGATCGAGCGCGAGGGGCTGCGGGAGATCCGGGCCGGCGACCTCGAGATGGCCAACGGCGACGCCGAGGTGCGCACCTACCTCGAGGGGATCATGGCCTGGACCGTCGACCCCGACTCCCGGATGCCCGGCGCCGAGACCGGGCGCGAGGTCAAGGAGCGCTACGACGCCGTCGTCGCGGAGATCGTCGCGACCGGGCAGGAGACGGCGATGATCGTCTCCCACGGGGCGGTCATCGTCTCCTGGGCGGCGAGCACGGTCGAGGTCCCGCGCGAGTTCCTCGGGCGCTCGATCTCGAACACCGGCGTCGTCATCATCGAGGGCGACCCCACGGACGGGTGGCAGCTCGTGCGGTGGGAGTCCCGCGCCCTGGGCGGGCCATCAGTCTCCGACGTCGAGCACGACGGCCCCGCCGGCTACCCGGACGAGCGCCACCCCGACTCGCTCGGGGTGGCCGGCCGGGCGGCCGAGGACTGAGCGGGACCTACCAGCGGTCGCTCGTGCCGCTCGGACCGGGGCAGTCCGACTCCCTGCTCCGGGCAGCGCGACGACGGCGGGACCCGGATGGGCCCCGCCGTCGTCGGGCATGGTGCGCGGGGACGGCCTACGGGACGAGGATGCCCCGCCCGACCAGCCGGCCGCCGTCGAGGTCGTCGATCGCCGTGGCGAAGTCGGCGAGGTCGTAGACCGAGGTGTGCAGCGAGATCCTGCCCTGCGCCGTGAGCACCATCAGCTGGTCGAGGTCCTCGTAGGTGCCGACGAGGTTGCCGATGATGTTGATCTCGCGGGAGATGATGCTGATCGTGTCGAGCTGGACGGTGCCGCCGTAGCCGATGACGTAGTAGTCGCCCTGGTTGCGGATGAGGTTCGGGCCGAGCAGCTCCATCCCCTGCTCCGCGACGAAGTCGAGGACGACGTGCGCGCCGCCCCCGGTGATGTCGTGGACCTGGCGGACCACGGCGTCCGTGTCGCCGGTGGAGACCACGGTGTGGTGGGCCCCGAGGCCCTTCGCGAGCTCGAGCGCCTGCTCGGAGCGGTCGACGACCGTGATCTCGGCCGGCGTGAGCGCGAGGAGGGACTGGATGCCGATGTGGCCGAGCCCGCCCGAGCCCACGACGACGACGTGCGTCCCGGGGTGCAGGCGCGGCGCCGCCTTCCGCGCGGCGTGGTAGGCGGTGAGGCCGGCGTCCGCCAGCGCCGCGATGTCCCTCGGCTGGAGCGAGGGGTCGAGCTTCACGACCGCCCGGGCGTTGGTCAGCATGTACTCGGCCATGCCGCCCTCGGCGTTGAGGCCGGGGAAGGAGGCGTTCTGGCAGTGGCTGTCGTTGCCGATGCGGCACTCGGGGCACAGCCCGCAGGTGACGAGGGGGTGCATGATGACGGTGTCACCGACGGCGACGTTGGTGACCGCCGAGCCGACGGCGTGGACCCAGCCCGAGTTCTCGTGGCCGAGGATGTAGGGCAGCGTGGGGTTCTGGATCGGGTCCCACTGGCCCTCGATGATGTGCAGGTCGGTACGGCAGAGGCCGGCGGCCCCCACCTTGACGACGACGTCCCAGGGCCCGGTGATCTCGGGCTCCGGGACGTCGTCGAGCGTAGGCATCTGGTTGTAGGCGTGGATCCGGACGGCCTTCATGGGTCGCGCACCTTTCGTCGACGGTGACGGGGAAGCGGGTCCGCTCACCGTAGGCCGACGTGACGAGGTGCACAAGCAGGCCGGCGCCGCCCGAGCGGCCTACAGGTCGTAGTACATCTCGAACTCGTGGGGGTGCGGGCGCAGGCGGATCGGGTCGATCTCGTGGGTGCGCTTGTAGTCGATCCACGTCTCGATGAGGCCGGGCGTGAAGACGTCGCCCTCGGTGAGGTAGTCGTTGTCGGCCTCCAGCGCGCGCAGGGCCTCGGACAGCGACTCCGGGACCTGCTCGATCTGCTCGTGCTCCTCGGGCGGGAGCTCGTAGAGGTCCTTGTCGATCGGCTCGGGCGGTTCGATCCGGTTCTTCACGCCGTCGATGCCGGCCATGAGCATGGCCGAGAACGCGAGGTAGGGGTTCGAGCTGGGGTCCGGGACGCGGAACTCGACGCGCTTGGCCTTGGCGGACGACCCGGTGACCGGGATGCGGATGCACGCCGACCGGTTGCGGGCCGAGTAGACGAGGTTGACGGGCGCCTCGTAGCCGGGGACGAGCCGGTGGTAGGAGTTGAGCGTCGGGTTCGTGAACGCGAGCAGCGACGGCGCGTGGTGGAGCAGGCCGCCGATGTACCAGCGGGCCATGTCGGAGAGGCCGCCGTAGCCCTGCTCGTCGTAGAACAGCGGCTCGCCGTCCTTCCACAGGGACTGGTGGCAGTGCATGCCCGAGCCGTTGTCGCCGAACAGCGGCTTCGGCATGAACGTGGCCGAGCGTCCGTGCTCCCAGGCCACGTTCTTGACGATGTACTTGAACTTCATGACGTCGTCGGCGGCGGCGCGCAGCGAGTCGAACCGGTAGTTGATCTCCTGCTGGCCGGCGGTGCCGACCTCGTGGTGGGAGCGCTCGACCTTGAGGCCCACCTCGGCCATCACGCGCACCATCTCGTCGCGCAGGTCGGCGAAGTGGTCGTTGGGGGAGACCGGGAAGTAGCCGCCCTTGAAGCGGGTCTTGTAGCCGAGGTTGCCGCCCTCCTCCACGCGCCCGGTGTTCCAGGCGGCCTCCTCGGAGTCGATGTGGTAGAAGCTCGACTGCGCCGACGTCCCGAACCGGACGTCGTCGAACAGGTAGAACTCGGCCTCGGCACCGAAGAAGACCGTGTCGGCGATACCGGTCGAGCGCAGGTAGGCCTCCGCCTTGGAGGCGACGGTGCGCGGGTCGCGGTCGTAGGCCTGCGAGGTGAACGGGTCGACGATCGAGAAGTTGACGACGAGCGTCTTCTGCGCGCGGAACGGGTCGATGTACGCGGACCCGACGTCCGGGACCAGCTTCATGTCGGACTCGTGGATCGCGGTGAAGCCACGGATCGAGGAACCGTCGAACATGAGGCCGTCCGTGAAGGCGTCCTCGTCGAACGTCTCGACGGGGATGTTGAAGTGCTGCATCACCCCTGGCAGGTCGCAGAACCGGACGTCGACGAACTTCACGTCCTCGTTGCGCGTGTAGGCGATCGCCTCTTCGGGGGTTGAGAACATCCGTGGCTCCTCGTTCGCGTGCACCGGCTGTGCCGGCTGGACGGGTTCGACGCTAGACCCGGGTCGTTTCCCAGCCGTCTCCCGAGCGTGTCGGCCATGTTACGGGGCCCACCGGCCCGTCCTCGCCCGCCCCGCCTAGACTGGACCGGTGCCCGACGCCGATCCCTCCTCCGCGAATGCCTCGCCCGCGCGCGGGGTCACCGCGAGAGGCGGCGCGGCGCGCGAGGGCGCGGCGGCCGCCGCGCCCGCCGGCTCGGGCCCGGTCCGGCCCGAGGAGCTCGCTCCGTTCGGCCGGCGCGTCGCCGCGCTGGTCATCGACTGGGCGATCGCCATGGCGATCGCCTACGGGTTCGCCGGCGGCGACGCGATGGCGATCCTCGGCATCTTCGCCGCGCAGCGGGTGCTGGTCGGTGGTCTGACGGGATCCTCCATCGGTCACCGGCTGCTCGGCCTGCGGATCGTCCACGCGACCCGGGGCCGCGTGCCGTTCCTCTCCGTCCTCGTGCGCACCGTGCTGCTGTGCCTCGTGCTGCCGCCGCTGTGGCGGACCGTCGAGGGCGTGCCGCTGCACGACGACCTGGCGCGCAGCCGGCTCGTGCGGGGGTAGGGCCTCGTCGAGGTCGGGCCCGGACGGAGCCGACTGCCCTCGAGGTCAGGTGCGGTCGCCGTCCGGGCTGAGCGTCCGTGCCGCCATCAGGTGCTCGCCGTTCGCCGGCAGGCCGTCGACAGGCTCCGCTGCGTCCCCGAGCGAGATCCCGGCGAACGCCATGGGGACGCCGGCCGCGGTCCACAGGGAGCGCCGGTCCATCAGCTGCGCGTGGACGTGGGGCTCGGAGCTGTTCCCGGAGTTGCCGCACCGGCCGATGACGTCGCCCGCGGACACGACGTCCCCTCGCCGGACGGTGGCCGACCCGCGCTGCAGGTGGGCGACGAGGGCGAAGGTCCCGTCGGCGGTCCGGATCGTCACGTGGTTCCCGACGATCCAGCCCGGCCCGCCGAGCTCGCGCACCATCCCCTCGATCGTCAGGTAGGCGAGCCCCCACCCGTTCGAGCGCGCCCGATGGTCCCGGCGCCAGCTGGATGAGTCGACGACGACGCCGCTCACCATCGCGTGCACCGGTTCGCCGAACGCGGGATAGTCCTCGTTCCGGCGGAACGCCCCGGCGGTGCCGAACGCCGGACGCTCGGCGTCGTCGGGCTCCGCCACGAGGTCGATCGCGTGGCTCTGGCCATACGCGCGCGTCCCGTGGCTCGGCACCGTCGACGCCGGGCTGTTGAGCGCCAGCCAACGCCCGACGACGGGGGAGCGGACGGTCCTTTCCTCGTGCTGCGGATGCCGTCCCCTGGTCGCCAGGACGACGACGAGCCACAACGCGATCGCGACGAGCCCCGCGCGTGCGAGCCACAGGAGAGGCACGTCCTGCGGGCCGTCGGGAAGGATCCGGCGCAGGAGGGTGGCCCCGCCGGCCAGGAGGGCACCGCCGAGGAAGAGTGGGAGTCGGAGCCGGTACACGGTCTCGCGGAGCGCGCTCATCGCTCGGCCCCCAGGAGAACGGCGAGCAGCGGGACGACCCGGGCGGCCGGGACCTCGTAGCGCCCGCGGCCGGACTGCCGCAACCAGCCGGCGGCGAGGAGCTGGCGCAGGTGGTGGTGGAGCTGGCCGGTCGTGCCCAGGCCGTCGGCCTCGGCGAGCTCGGCCGTGGAACCGGTGCCGCCGAGCACGAGACGGAGCAGCTCGAGGCGCACCGGGTGCCCGAGCGCGCCGAGCGTGGCGGCGCGGTCCGACCAGTCGGACTCGAGGATCCCGGCGGTCGCGCCGGCCTGCTGCCACTCCACCGGCCGGTCGCCGGGGAGCGTGAGGGAACCGACGAGCATGACGGCGCCGTCGGCGGTGGTCGGATCGTCGTCGAGCCGGTCGCGCAGTCCAGTCAGGGCCCAGAACGCATCGCCATCGGCCCCGCTCCCGCCGGTGCCCCGGCGGTCGGGTGGCGGCCCGGCCTCCTCGAGCGCGGCGACGCGATCCTCGAGTGCGGAGACGGCGGCGCGCAGGTCGTCGGTGTCGGTCATGCCGACGAGAGTACGGACAAACGTAGAAACGTACAACCTGATCTCGTAGCGCCGCCGGGGGTGCGTGCGCGCGGGTGCGGGAGGGGTGCCGGATGAGAAGCGGTCGTGGGCGAGGGAGCCCTCGCGTGCGAGACGGGCCTCTGCGTGCGTGACGGTCCTCCGGGTGCGGGACAGGGTCCCAACATGGCGATGGCCCCGTCGTGTCGACGGGGCCATCGGTCGTGCGTTCGTGGGTGGTCGGGGCTCAGCGGCCGCGCATCCCCTTGCGGTCGGGGCGCGCCTTGTTCGGGTCGATGCCCTTGGGCACGGACTGGCGGATGCCGCCGAGCGCCTTGAGCCGCTTGGTCACCGCGGCGATCTCGGCCGAGGTCAGCTTCGCGCCCCCCAGCTTCTTGATCGTCGGGACCAGGTTCGGCAGCGGGACCTGCCCCTCGTCGCGACCGGCCTGGACGAGGTGGACCTGGGCGCCGGGGGCGACCCGGGCGACCTTCTTGCGCTCGTCCTCGAGCATGCGCGTCACGCGGTGGGCCGGCCCCTCGGAGACGAGCACGATGCCCGACTTCCCGATCGCGCGGAACACGAGGTCCTGGTGCTTGGGGTTGAACGCCACCGGCTCGTCCTCGACGTACCAGCCGCGTCCGAGCTGCCCGAGCGCCGCGGAGGCGGCGCCCAGCTGTCCCTCGACGCGCGCGTAGGCGGCGACACGGGTGAGGCGGCCGAGCACGATGAGGACGGCGATGATCCCGAGCAGGACGCCGATGATCCCGAGGTAGACGGGGTGGTTGATCGCGAACCCGATGCCGATCGCGATGCCGAGCACGGCGACGAACACGCCGGCCAGGATCAGCGGGGTCGCCGGGCGGTGCTCGGCGGTGATCTTGTAGGCCTCGGCGAAGCTGTGGTACCACCGCTTCTTCTTGGGCTTCGGGGTCTTCTCTGCGCCGTCGTCGGCGGTCTTCGGGGTGCGGGCCATGATGCGGCCAGGGTACCGGGCCCGGCGTCAGTCCTGATCGTCCCGTTCCGTGGCGGAGACCATCTTGAGCAGGAGCGTGCGCAGCGCCGCGGTCTCGCCGGCGTCGAGCGCCCGCTCCCCGGCGGTCGCCTCGCGCAACCGGGGCACGACGTCGGTCATGGTCGCGCGGCCGTGCTCCGTCAGCTCGACCAGTCGGCGCCGCCCGTCCGTGGCGTCCGTGCTGCGTCGGACGTGCCCCTGTCTCTCGAGCGCGACGATGTGCCGCGAGAGCGTCTGCTCGGTGATGCCGATGAGGGCCGCGATCTGCCGCTGGCTGCGCGGCCACGGCAGGAGTGTCGCGAGGATCGGCATCGTCGCGTGCGAGAGACCGTGGCCGACGAGACGCGCATCGAGCTCGCGCTCGGCGCGCCGGGCGACGGCGGACACGAGGCGGCCTGTCGGCCAGCGGCTCGGGTCCTCGCCCACCCCGGGTCCCTGGCCGCTGCTCCCCAGCAGGTCGCCCGGATCGTCGTCGATGTGCACCGCTCGATGGTGCCAGAACCTGCCGGTCCGGATTGCGCGGCGGCCCGTCCGGGTGCATGCTTGCGGCATTGCTCAGCATACGAAGTATGTGCCGGTGGTCCGGCGGACGGGAGACGACATGGCAGGCCGCGGCAGCACCCGCGCACGCACGGGTCCGTGGCGGGGGCTCGTCGTCCTGGCCCTCGTCGTCGCGTGGGTGGCGATCGGTGGGATCGGCGGCCAGTACATGGGGCGGCTCAGCGAGGTCCAGGAGAACGACTCGGCGATGTTCCTCCCGACCTCGGCGGAGTCCGTGCGGGCGGCGGAGGCCGTCGAGGACTTCACCGACACGTCCACCCTCCCGGTGCTCCTCGTCGTCCGGTCGGCGGACGGCGGCCCGATGGACGAGGAGGACCTCGCCGCCGCCGACGAGCTCGCCGCGTCGGCCGGCGCCGCCACCCTCAGCGACGGCCGCGCCGTCGAGGAGGTCCTCACGGCACCGCCCGTCGTCGTCCCGTCCGAGGACGGCGAGGCGGCCATGGTGGTCCTCGGCATCGACACGGCCCTCACGGCCGAGCCCCTGCCCGACGGCGAGAACCTCGTCGGCTCCGTCGTCACCGAGGTGCGCGGCGCCGTCGCGGACGGCCTCGAGACCGCCGGGCTCGAGGGCTGGGTGACCGGCCCGGGCGGGTTCGCCGCCGACCTGTCCTCGGCGTTCGGGTCCGTCGACGCCGTCCTGCTGCTCACCGCCCTCGTCGTCGTGCTCGTCATCCTCCTCCTCGTCTACCGCTCGCCGATCCTGCCGTTCGCCGTGCTGCTCACGGCGGTGTTCGCCCTCGCGCTGGCCGGCCTGGTCGTCTACCACCTGGCGGACGCGGGCGTGGTCCAGCTCAACGGACAGACGCAGGGCATCATGTCGATCCTCGTCATCGGCGCGGCGACCGACTACTGCCTCCTGCTCGTCGCCCGGCACCGCGAGGAGCTTGTCCGGCACGAGGACCCGTTCGCCGCGATGCGCGTCGCCTGGCGGGCGTCGCTGCCACCGATCGCGGCATCGGCGGGCACCGTCGCGCTCGGGCTGCTGTGCCTGTTGCTCTCGGACCTCGGGTCGAACGCCTCGCTCGGTCCCGTCGCCGCCGTCGGCATCGCCGCCGCCTTCGTCGCGGCGCTCACCCTGCTCCCGACCCTGCTCCTCGTCGGCGGCCGGCGCTCCCGTGTCGTGTTCTGGCCGCGCATGCCGCGGGCCGCTACCGCGGGGGACGGTCGCGCGGACGGGGCAGACCGCGCCGGGGGAGGGGCCCACGCCCTCACCTCGACGGCCCCGGAGGACTCCCGTGGAGGCTGGGGCAGGATCGCCCGGCTCGTCGGCCGGCGCGACCGGCGCACGTGGATCGTCACGTCCCTCGCGCTGCTGGTGGCCGCCGCGTTCGTCGTCACCCTCGACGCCGACGGCACGAGCGACTCCGAGGTCTTCCTCGCGCAGTCCGACGCCGTCGACGGCGAGGAGGTGCTCGCCGAGCACTTCCCGGCCGGCGCCGTCCAGCCCCTCGACGTCGTCGCCGACGCCGACGTGGCCGACGAGATCGTCGCGGCCGCCGAGGGCACGGACGGGGTCGCCAGCGCGTCGGTCGTGACGGAGGGCGCGGCCCAGGGAGGCGGACCTGCCGGCGGTGGGCCTCCCGGCGGTGCGCCCGCCGAGGGCGGGGAGCCGCTCGAGGTCGACGGGCGCGTGCACGTCCAGGTCACCACCGAGGCGCCGGCCGACTCCGAGGAGGCGGTGTCGACCGTCGGCGCGCTGCGCACCGCCGTCCACGACGTCGACCCGGACGCCCTCGTCGGGGGCGCCGCGGCCGGGACCCTCGACACCCGGACGACGGCCGAGCGCGACCTGCGGGTGATCATCCCCGCGGTGCTGCTCGTCATCCTGCTCACGCTGGTCGTGCTGCTGCGGTCCGTCCTCGCGCCGGTCCTGCTGCTCGCCGCCAACGTGCTGAGCTTCGCGGCGGCGATGGGGATCGTGGCGGTGATCTTCAACCACGTCCTCGACCTGCCCGGGGCGGACCCGACCGTGCCGCTGTTCGGGTTCGTCTTCCTCGTCGCGCTGGGGATCGACTACACGATCTTCCTCATGACGCGCGCCCGCGAGGAGTCGCTGAACCTGGGCACCCGGCGGGGCGTGCGCCGCGCCCTGTCCGTCACGGGCGGCGTCATCACCTCCGCCGGCGTCGTCCTCGCCGCCACGTTCGCCGCGCTCGGGGTGGTCCCGCTGCTGTTCCTCCTCCAGCTCGCGATCATCGTGGCGCTCGGCGTGCTCATCGACACGCTCGTCGTCCGCACCCTGCTCGTCCCGGCACTCGTGCACGACATCGGACGGGGCGTCTGGTGGCCCCGGCAGGCGCGCTTCCCGCACGACGACGAGGACCGAGGTGAGGCCCCGCCCGCCCTCGATGCCGCACCTGTGGAGAACTCCACGGCGGGGTGAGCGCACCTGGTTCGCTCGGTGCATGGGGCAGGGACCGGGTGAGGCGAGGCGACGGACGGCCGCGCGGGAGCTGTCGGGAGACGTGGGTCGGGTGCCCGGGTACCGCATCTCCCGTTCGCTGGGGGGGCGGGTCTGGGCGGGTGTTCAGCGCGACGTCGGACGAGCGCGGGTCGCCCGTCATCGTCTCGGTCGTCGACCTGCCCGACGGGCGGGCCGGCGACGCGCTGCGCCGGCGTCTGACGGGTCTGCGGACACGGCCGCACCCGCACCTGCCGCGGGTGGTCGACGTCGTCGTCATGCCGGAGGGACGCGCGGCGCTCGTGACAGAGGTGGTGCCCGGGGCGTCGCTCGCGTCCGTGCGCGTGGCGCGCGGGTCGCTGTCGGTCCCCGAGGTCGCGGGCGTGCTGACGGACATCGGGTCGGCCCTCGCCCACCTCGCGGCCGAGGGGATCGTGCACGGTGACGTCTCGCCGGCGAACGTCGTCGTCGACACGGCCGGCGCGGTCGTCCTCGTCGACCTCGTGGGGGACGTGCGGCTCGAGGAGGGCACGCCCGGGCACGTCGCGCCCGAGCGGCTGGCCGGGGGACCGGCGTCGACGGCGGCGGACGTGTACGCGCTCGGCATGCTCGTCCGCGGGCTCGCCCCGGGGGACGCCGAGGTCGAGGCACTGACTGCTCAGGCGTGCGACGACGACCCCGACCGTCGGCCCACGGCCAGGGCGCTCGCGGCACGGGCCGCCGAGCTCGGCGGCCGCAGCGGGGTGCGGCTGCCTGCCGGAGCGGATCTCGCGGGCGCCCTGCTGCGGGAGGGCGCGTTGCGTGAGGCGACGGCGCACGCGCTGACGGGCAGGACGCGGGCCAGGGGCCGGCGCGCACGGCGACCTGACGGACCGGCGGGGGAGCGGCGGGGTGCGGCGCGGGGCCCAGGGAGGTCGGCCGGGTCGTCCCGCGACCGCGTCGCGGTGGCCGGACGGCGCGGTGACACGGGAGGAGTCGATCGGAGGGGTGTGCGATCGGTCGTCGCTCGCGTCGGTGTGCTCGCCGCCGCGGCCGTCGTCCTCGCCGTGGGCGGGTACGTGACGACCGAGGCGCTCCTCGCTCCGGACGGGAACGGGGGCGCGGTCGTGGAGGCTGATGCCGTCGCGGAGGCGAGTGCGGTGGGGGAGTCGGACGCGTCTGGGGAGTCGCAGTCCGTCGCGGGGGCGGACGTGGCGCCGGCGGCCCCGCTCGCAGGGGCCGGCCCCACCGAGCCGGCCCCGGACGCCGCCGAGAGCGACGACTCGAGCCAGGGGATCACGGATGCCACCGGCGTCGTGACCGCCGTCGTCGAGACCCGGGAGGCGGCGCTCCTCGCCGGCGACCCCGCAGCGCTGGCCGGTGCCACCGTGGAGGCGTCGCCCGCCCGGGCGGCCGACGCCGACCTGTCCGGTGCCCTCGCGACCACGACGATCGATGACCTGTCGACGTCCGTGACCTCGGTCGAGGTGCTCGAGGGCTCCGTCGCCGACGGGCGGTTCGTCGCCCGGGTGAACCTGCACCAGGAGGAGTGGCGGGCGCGGGACGGCACGGGGGAGAGCGTCTACCCCGCCACCGAGGCGTGCGGGGTCCTCGAGCTCGAACGGGTCGGGGACGGGTGGGCCGTCGCCGACTCCGCAGCGTGCGAGAGTGCTGCCGACCAGGGCGGATAGCCTGCACGGGTGACCCGCCGAGGACTGACGCCACCCAGGCCCGGCAGCGTCGTCGCCGTCCTCGAGCTCGCCGGGATGACGGCCTCGTTCATGCAGACCCTCCTCATCCCGATCCAGTCCGAGCTGCCCGAGCTCCTTGACGCCTCGCGGGACACGACGGCGTGGGCGGTGACGATCACGCTGCTCGTCTCCGCGGTCTGCACGCCGATCTCGGGGCGTCTCGGCGACATGTACGGCAAGCGCCGCGTCGCCCTCGTCCTCATGGGGGTGCTCGCCGCCGGGTCCGTGGTGGCCGCGATCTCGACCGCGGCGGGCCCGCTCATCGTCGGGCGCGGGCTGCAGGGCGTCGGGATGGGCGTCATCCCGCTCGGGATCTCCGTCCTGCGCGACGTCATGCACCCGGACCGCATGGGCGGCGCCATCGCCCTGGTCAGCGCCACCCTGGGGGTCGGCGGTGCGCTCGGCCTGCCGGTCAGCGCCTTCGTCACCGAGAGGGCCGACTGGCACGTCCTGTTCTGGGTGGCGGCGGCGCTCGCGCTCGTCGTCCTCGTCCTCATGGCCCGGTACGTCCCGCCCAGCACGCTGCGCAGCGGTGGGCGGATCGACCTCGTCGGCGTGATCGGGCTCGCCGCCGGCCTCACCGGCGTGCTCCTCGCGATCTCCCGCGGCGGCGACTGGGGCTGGACCTCGTCGAGCACCCTCGGGCTCGGGCTCGGCGGCGTCGTCGTCCTGCTGGCGTGGGGGGCGTTCGAGCTGCGCGTGCGCGACCCGCTCGTCGACCTGCGCGTGACCGCCCGCGGCCCGGTGCTCATGACCAACCTCGCGTCGGTGGCGATGGGCTTCGCCCTGTTCGCCGCCAACATCGTCTTCCCGCAGCTGCTCGAGCTGCCGGCCGAGGCGGGCGGCCTCGGCATGGGCCTCGTCCCCGCGAGCCTCGTCGTCATGCCCTCTGGCCTCGCGATGCTCGCCATGTCCCCAGTGGCGGGCCGCCTCCTCGGGCAGTGGGGCCCGAAGCCCCTGCTCGTCACGGGCGCCCTCGTCATCGCCGCGGGCTACGCGGTGGCGGTGATCGTGCCGCTCGAGGCCTGGGTCGTCCTCATCATCAACATCCTCGTGGGGCTCGGCATCGGGCTCGGCTTCGCCGCCATGCCCACCCTCGTCATGCGCGCCGTCCCGGCCTCGGAGACCGGTGCCGCCAACGGCTTCAACACCCTCATGCGGGGGCTCGGGACCACGTCGGCGGCCGCGGCGGTCGCGGCCGTGCTCTCGCTGTCCACGGTCGACGTCGGCGGCGTCCAGCTCCCCACCGCGGACGGATTCCGCACCGCGCTCCTGCTCGGGCTCGGGGCCGCGGTCGTCGCCGCCGTCCTCGCGTCGCTCATCCCGCCGGCTCGCGCGCACCCGGGGGAGCACACCTCGTTGCCGGCGGACGACCGGCCGGGCAACCGCTGATCGCCGAGGCGGTGACCTGTCGTCGGTGCGTCGTCTCGCGACGGCGTGGCCGTCGACCGGTGCACGGGCAGGCGGCGACCGAGGGGACCCAGGTGGTGAAGGACAGCAGGAGCGGCGCCCGGCTCAGCGACCCACGAGCGCCCGCGCTGCCGAGGCCACGTCCGGGTGCGCGAACTCGAACCCGTCACCGATCAGGGCGGCCGGACGCATCCGCTGCGAGGCGAGGACGTCGCCGGCGAACTCACCGAGGACCGCGCGCAGGGCGAGACCCGGCGCCGGGACGACGGACAGTCGGTGCAGCTCGCCCGCGAGGGCGGCGACGACCTCGCGCTGACGCGCCTCGCCCGGTGCGGCGAGGTTGACGGGGCCGGTCAGGTCGGAGTCGGCGAGGTGGAGCTGCGCGCCCACGTGGTCGGTCACGGTGATCCAGGACCACCACTGGCGTCCGCTGCCGAGGGGGCCGCCGAGACCGGCGCGCAGGAGCGGCATCATCCGGCCGAGCGCCCCTCCGCCGGTGGCGAGGACGATCCCGGTGCGCAGGTAGACGGTCGAGATCCCGGCGTCGAGCGCCGGACGCGTGGCGGCCTCCCACGAGGCTGCCAGGTCGCTCGTGAAGCCGGCCCCGCGGGAGGAGGACTCGGTGAGGACCTCCTCGCCGCGGTCGCCGTAGTAGCCCACGGCGCTGCCCTGGAGGTACCGGACGCCGGGGGAGACGCGGCCCTCGCGCACGCCGCGGGCGAGCGCGGTGGCCAGCAGCGCGGTCGAGGACGTGCGCGAGAGCAGCACCGTGGCCTTGTACGCATCGGTCCAGCGCCGGTCGCCGAGCCCGGCACCGGCGAGGTTGACCACGAGGTCCGCGCCGTCGAGCGCGGACGCATCGAGCACGCCGCCCGAGGGGTCCCACACGGCGTCGTCGGCGCCGGGCGCCCCGGACCCGTGGCGGAGCAGCCGGCGCACCCGCCACCTCCGGGCGTGGAGCGCCTCGACGAGGGCGCTCCCGATGAGCCCGGAAGAGCCCGCGACGACGGCGAGCCGTCCGTCGCCGTCGTACTCGCCCGTCGGCCGCGTGGTCATCTCAGCCCAACCGGGCCAGCAGCGAGGACGCCTCCTGGCGGGAGCTGCCCTCCTCGGTGAGGTGACGGAGCTGCTCGGGGATCTCCTCGCCGCGGCTCGTCATCGCCTGCGCCCACAGTCGCCCGGCGCGGTAGCTCGAGCGGACGAGCGGCCCGGCCATGACGCCGAGGTAGCCGAGCTCGGTCGCGATGTCGGAGAGCTCGACGAACTCCTGCGGCTTGACCCAGCGGTCGACCGGGTGGTGGCGCAACGAGGGCCGCATGTACTGGTTGATCGTGATGAGGTCGGTGCCGGCCTCGCGGATGAGGCCGAGGGCCTCGACGACCTCGTCGAACGTCTCGCCCATGCCGAGCATGATGTTCGACTTCGTGACGAAGCCGTCGTCGCGGGCGGCGCGCAGGACCGAGAGCGAACGGTCGTAGCGGAACCCGGGCCGGATGCGCCGGAAGATCCGGGGCACGGTCTCGACGTTGTGCGCGAGCACCTCGGGACGCGAGGAGAACACCTCGGCGAGCTGGTCCGGGTCCGCGTCGAAGTCGGGGATGAGCAGCTCGACGCCGGTGCCCGGGTTGAGCCGGTGGATCTGCCGGACGGTCTCGGCGTAGAGCCAGGCGCCGCCGTCGTCGAGGTCGTCCCGGGCCACGCCGGTGATCGTCGAGTACTTCAGCCCCATGCGCCGCACCGAGCTCGCCACCTTGAGCGGCTCCGCACGGTCGAACAGGGCGGGCTTTCCGGTGTCGATCTGACAGAAGTCGCAGCGCCGCGTGCACTGGGCCCCGCCGATGAGGAACGTGGCCTCGCGGTCCTCCCAGCACTCGTAGATGTTGGGGCAGCCGGCCTCCTCGCACACGGTGTTGAGGCCCTGGCCGTGGACGAGGTCCTTGAGCTCGTTGTACTCCGGGCCCATCGTCGCGCGGGTCTTGATCCACTCCGGCTTCTGGCCGATCGGGGTCTCGGCGTTGCGCTTCTCGACCCGCAGCATCTTGCGCTCGCCCGGCGCGGGCCGCCGCGCGGGGGTCGGCTGCGACTCCGTTGCGTCGACCTTCGCGTCGCCGTGCCCGCCGCAGCCGCACGACCCGCCGCCCCCGCACCCGCATGAGCCGCCGGTGGCGCCGAGGGAGGTGAGCCCGAGGTCGACCGAGACGTACGGGTCGGCCGACCGCGTGGGACCTGTCGCCGGCGCGGCCGTGACGGCGTCGGCCGCGACGTCCGGCAGGGCGTGGGCGGCCGTCATCGGGAGCAGGTGACGCACGAGGGCGCGCTCGACCACGTCGGCGACCTCGCCGAGGGTGAACGGGCGGCCGAGCGACCGCTCGAGGGAGGTGACGTCGGCGTCGGGGATCCCGCAGGGAACGATCCGGTCGTACGCGCCGAGGTCGGGGGAGACGTTGAGGGCGATGCCGTGCATCGTCGTCGCGCGCGCGACGCGGACGCCGATCGCACAGATCTTCGCGTCGGGCGCCCCACCGGTACCCGGGACCCAGACGCCGGTGCGCCCGGGGACCCGCACGGTCGTCAGCCCGAGCTCGGAGCACGCGTCGATCACCGCGTCCTCGAGGGCACGCACGTAGGCGACGACGTCGACCGGCTCGGCCAGCCGCACGATCGGGTACACGACGAGCTGGCCCGGACCGTGCCAGGTGATGCGCCCGCCGCGGTCGACGTCGACCACCGGGGTGCCGTCCGTCGGCCGGTCGGAGCGCGCGGTGCGCCGGCCGGCCGTGTAGACGGGGTCGTGCTCGAGGAGGAGGAGCGTGTCGCTCCGCGTGCCGTCGGCGACCTCCGTGTGGACCTCCCGCTGCAGGTCCCAGGCCTGCCGGTAGTCCGTACGGGCGGTGCCGAGATCGAGCCTGCGCAGATCCATGCCCTCGACTCTAACCGCGCGGCGGTCGGTCGGTGCCACGGGGCCGACAGGTGGCCCCGCCGGGTGCGCGTGCGGGCGCCGGGCCCTGTCGGGGTACGACTCGACGGGCTGTCGAGCCCGACGGGTGCGCGGTCGAGGTTCGACGCGGACGGGCCCCGCGGTCACCCTCGGTGACTGCGGGGCCCGTCCGTGGTCCCTGAGGTCGGGTCAGAGGCCGAGGTCGCCCTCGAAGGAGCCCTCCTCGAGCCGCGCCTTCATCGTCTGGAGGAACCGCGCGGCGTCCGCACCGTCGATGAGCTGGTGGTCGTAGCTGATCGCCAGGTACATCATCGAGCGGATGGCGATCGCCTCGTTGCCGTCGGCGTCCTTGACCACGACCGGGCGGCGCGTGATCGTCCCGGTGCCGAGGATCGCAACGCCGGGCTGGTTGACGATCGGCGTGTCGAACAGCGCGCCGCCGGAGCCGGTGTTGGTGACCGTGAAGGTCGCACCGCTCACGTCGTCCGGGGTGACCTTGCCGGTGCGGGCCCGCTCGGCCTGCTCGGCGATCCGCTTGGCGATGCCGCCGAGCGTGAGGTCGCCGGCGTCCTTGACGACCGTGACCATGAGGCCCTTCTCGGTGTCGACCGCGATGCCGATGTTCTCGGCGTCGTGGTAGACGATGTTCTCGCCGTCGATCTCGGCGTTGAGCTTCGGGTGCGCCTTGAGCGCCTCCGTGGCCGACTTGACGAGGAACGGCAGGTACGTGAGCTTGACGCCCTCGTTGGCCTGGAAGGTCGACTTCGCGCGGGCCCGCAGGTCGGCGATGCGGGTGAGGTCCACCTCGACGACCGTGGTCAGCTGCGCGGTCGTCTGCATCGACTGCATCATCCGCTTGGCGATGACCTTGCGGGTGCGGGACATCTTCTCGGTCGTGCCGCGCAGGGTGGAGGCCGCCGGGACGGTCGTCGGCGCCTTGGCGGCCGGAGCGCCGGCCGCCGGAGCGGCCGCGGGGGCCGCCGACGCCTGGGCAGCGGCCTCGGCCGCGGCCTCGACGTCCTGCTTGCGGATCCGACCGCCGACGCCGGAGCCCGTCACCGTGGACAGGTCCACCCCGCGGTCGCGGGCGAGCTTGCGCACGAGGGGCGTGACGTAGGACGCGGCGCCCTCGGCGTCCGCGGGCGGGGCAGCCTGGGCCTGCGCCGGAGCAGCAGGTGCCTGCGCCGGGGGCGCCGGAGCAGCAGGCTTCTCGGCGGCCGGAGCGGACGGAGCCGCCGGAGCGGGCGCCTCGGCCGGGGGAGCGGCCGGTGCGGGCTTCTCCTCGGCCTTCGGCTCCTCGGCCTTCGGCTCCTGGGTCTTCGGCTCCTCGGCCTGCGCCGGGGCCGGTGCGGCCTCCTCGGCGGGGGCCGCGGCCGACCCGCCGGCGTCGCCGCCGATGACGGCGAGCACGGCGCCGACGTCGACGGTCTCGTCCTCGTTCACCCGGATCTCGGTGAGCGTGCCCGCGAACGGGGAGGGCACCTCGGTATCGACCTTGTCGGTCGAGACCTCGAGGAGGGGCTCGTCCACGGCGACCTCGTCGCCGACGGCCTTGAGCCACTGCGTGACCGTGCCCTCGGTGACAGACTCGCCGAGCGCCGGCATGGTGACCTCCTGGCCGCCGCCACCACCGGTGGACGCGGTCGCCGGCGCCGCCTCCTGGGCGGGCTCCTCGGCCTGGGCGGGCTCCTCGGCCTGCGCCGGAGCCACGTCCGCCGGCTCCTCGGCGGGAGCCTCCTCTGCGGGGGCCGCGTCCGCCGGCTCCTCGGACGGCTCCTCGGCGGGAGCCTCCTCCTGCGCGGGAGCGTCGTCGGCGCCACCGCCGCCGGAGCCGTCGCCGATGACCACGAGGTCGGTACCGACCTCGACGGTCTCGTCCTCCTCGACGAGGATCTTCTCGATCGTTCCGGCGACCGGCGACGGGACCTCGGTGTCGACCTTGTCGGTGGAGACCTCGAGCAGGGGCTCGTCGACCTCGATGGTGTCGCCGACGGCCTTGAGCCACTGGGTGACGGTGCCCTCGGTGACGGACTCGCCCAGCGCGGGCATCTTCACGGATTCAGACATGGTGGGTGCTTTCTCCTAGGCGCGGGCTCAGTTGTGGGAGTGCAGGGGCTTGCCGGCGAGCGCGAGTGCCGCCTCTCCGACGGCCTCGTTCTGGGTCGGGTGCGCGTGGACGAGGGCGGCGACGTCCTCGGGGTAGGCCTCCCAGTTGACGATGAGCTGGCCCTCGCCGATCTGCTCACCGATGCGGGCGCCGACGCCGTGGAAGCCGACGATCGGCCCGTCCTTCTCACGGACGAGCTTGATGAAGCCGGTGGTGCCGAGGATGCCCGACTTCCCGTTGCCGGCAAGGTTGAAGTCGACGGTCTCGACGTTGTCCTTGCCGAACCGCTCCTCGGCCTGGGGCTGGGTGAGGCCCACGGAGGCGATCTCCGGGTCGCAGTAGGTGACGCGCGGGATGTTCGCCTCCTCGATGACGACCGGGTTGAGGCCGGCGATCTCCTCGGCCACGAAGATGCCCTGCTGGAAGCCCCGGTGCGCGAGCTGCAGGCCCGGCACGATGTCGCCGACCGCGTACACGCCCGGCACGCTGGTCGCCAGGCGCTCGTTCGTCAGGACGAACCCGCGGTCCATCGCGACACCCTGCTCCTCGTACCCGAGGTTCGCGGTGGCCGGGCCACGGCCGACGGCGACGAGCAGGTAGTCGGCGTCGATCGACTTGCCGTCCTCGGTGGTGACCGTGACGCCGGAGTCGCTCTGCGTGACGCCGGAGAAGCGGGCCTTGGTGTGGAAGGTGATCTTCCGCTTGCGGAAGGCCCGCTCGAGCGCCTTGGAGACGGCCGGGTCCTCGTTGGGGACGAGGTTGGGCAGGCCCTCGATGATCGTCACGTCCGCGCCGAACGACTTCCAGACCGACGCGAACTCGACGCCGATGACGCCGCCGCCGAGGACGACGACCGAGCTCGGCACGTGGTCGAGCTCGAGCGCCTGCTCGGAGGTGATGACCCGGCCGCCGATCTCGAGGCCGGGGATCGACTTCGAGTAGGACCCGGAAGCGAGGATCACGTTGCGACCGACGAGACGGCGACCGCCGACCTCGACGGTGTTGGGCGCCACGAGGGTGCCCCAGCCGGTGACGTACTCGATCGAGGCGGAGGACACGAGGCCCTGCAGCCCCTTGTACAGCTTGCCGACGACGCCGTCGCGGTAGCCGTTGACGGTGGGCATGTCGATGCCGTCGAGGGAGGCCTTGACCCCGAACGTCTCCGAGTGCGCGATCTCGTCGGCCACCTCGGCGGCGTGGAGGAGCGCCTTGGTGGGGATGCAGCCGCGGTGCAGGCAGGTCCCCCCGAGCTTGTCCGCCTCGACGAGCGCCACGCTCAGCCCGAGCTGCGCCCCACGCAGGGCCGCGGCGTAACCGCCGCTCCCCGCTCCGAGGATGACGATGTCGTACTCCTGGTCTGCCACGTGCCTCTCCTTGCCGCAGGCTCGGCGGTCCACCTCACGGGGCCGCCATGTCAACAGGTCCAACCGTAGCCGCCCGGGATGGCCCGTCCCGCCGATGGGCCGAGCGCCAGGGCGCTTCACGGTCGATCGTGTCACGGCGGGGGCTCCCGGCGCGCGCCGGGAGCCCCCGCCGCCCGGTCACGAGGCGGCGCGCGCCTCGAGGTAGCCGAGCATCGTGCGCACGCCGTACCCGGTGCCGCCGACCGGGGTGTAGCCGAACGGCTTCGCCGAGTTGTAGCTGGGCCCGGCGATGTCGATGTGCGCCCACGGGGCGTCCCCGACGAACTGCTGGAGGAAGACGCCCGCCGTCAGCATGCCGCCGGCGCGCTCGCCGGAGTTCTTGAGGTCGGCGACGGGGGACCTCAGCCCGTCGAGCAGCTCCGGCGGGAGCGGCATCGGCCAGGCGGCCTCCCCGGCGGCGTCCGCGGCGGCGACGACGTCGGCGCGCGCGTCGTCGGTGCCCATGATCCCGGCGGTGCGGTCGCCGAGGGCGACGACCTGGGCGCCGGTGAGCGTGGCGATGTCGAGCACCGCGTCCGGCTTCGCGGCGACGGCGTCGACGAGCGCGTCCGCGAGGACGAGCCGCCCCTCGGCGTCGGTGTTCGTCACCTCGACCGTCGTGCCGTCGCGCTGGGTGAGGACGTCGGACGGACGCTGCGCCGTGCCGCTGGGGAGGTTCTCCGCCAGCGGGAGGTAGCCGGTCACGGCGACGGGGAGACCCAGCTCGGCGGCGGCCAGCACGGTGTGCAGGACGGCGGCGGCACCGGCCATGTCGGACTTCATCGTCTCCATCGACTTCGGCGGCTTGAGCGAGAGGCCGCCCGAGTCGAAGGTGATGCCCTTGCCCACGAGCGCGTACCGCTTCTTCGCGCGCTTCGGCGCGTAGCTGACGGTGACGAGGCGCGGCCCGCGCGTCGACCCCTTCCCGACGCCGACGAGGCCGCCGTAGCCGCCCGCCTCGAGCGCGGCGACGTCGAGGACGTCGACGGTCACCTTGGTCTTCCGCGCCAGCTCCTTCGCCCGGTCGGCGAACGACTCGGGGTAGAGCTCGCCGGGGGAGGCGTTGACGAGGTCGCGGGTGGCGTTGACGTGGCCGGCGACGATCCGTGCGCGGTCGGCGGCGGCGTCGATCTCCTTGCCCTTGACGGTCGCGAGGGTGAGGCGCTCGACGGGCGTCTCGGGCTCGGAACGGTAGGTGCCGGCGGAGAACGCGCCGAGCAGGGCGCCCTCGGCGACGGCCCCGGCGTCCGCGGCGTCCCGCGCCGGCAGGGCGAGGACGGCGTGCCCGACGCCGGACAGCGAGCGCGTGGCGGCGCCGGCCGCGCGGCGCAGCGCCTCGGCGTCGACCTCCTCGACCGGTCCGACCCCGGTGAGGACGACGGCGGGTGCCTTCCAGGACTCCGGGGCGGCGACGCGCACGACCTGATCGGGCTTCCCCGTCACGCCGAGGGCCGCGAGGCGGTCGGTGAGCGCCCCGTGGTGCCTGCCGAGCGCGTCGCTCCCGACGAGCGCGGGCCCGTGGCCGGTGGTGCCGACCCCGACGACGACGACGTCGGCCGTGATCGTGGTCGCTGACTTCGTGCTGGTCTCAAGTGTGGTCACCGCTCCAGGGTAGGACGACCGTGCGACGCCCCGGGCGGCCCGCCTAGGCTGCGCCCGTGCCCCTGCCCGACCCGTACCCCGCGATCTACCGCCGCCTGCTCACGCGCGTCGACCCCGAGGAGGCCCACGTCGCCGCGCTGCGGGCCATCGCCGCGGCCGGCAGGGTCGAGCCCGTGCGGCGCCTGCTCAAGGCGACGGTCGGGCGGGCCCCCGCGGTCCCTCTCGCGCCCGCGCCCCACGGCCCGTTCGCCCGTCAGGTGCCGTCCGTCGTCGGTCTGGCCGCCGGGATGGACAAGGACGGGCGCGCGATCCTCGGTCTCGACGCCCTCGGCTTCGGGTTCGTCGAGGTCGGGACCGTCACCGCGCACCCCCAGCCCGGCAACCCTCGCCCGCGGATGTGGCGCCACCCCGAGCTCCACGGCCTGCGCAACGCGATGGGCTTCAACAACGCCGGCGCCGACGTGCTCGCGCAGCGGCTGCGCGAGATGCGCTCGACCCGGCAGGGTCGCGGCGTCGTCGTCGGGGTCAACATCGGCAAGTCCCGGGTCACCCCGGTCGAGGACTCCGTGGCCGACCATGAGCACTCGGCCCGCGTGCTCGCGCGGTGGGCGGACTACCTGGTCGTCAACGTCTCCTCGCCCAACACGCCGGGCCTGCGGGAGCTCCAGCACGTCGACGCGCTGCGCCCCATCCTCACCGCGGTCCAGCGGGCCGCCGACGACGCCGCGGACCGTCGCGTGCCGCTGCTGGTGAAGATCGCGCCCGACCTCGCGCCAGCCGACGTCGACGCGGTCGCCGACCTCGCGCTCGACCTCGACCTGGCGGGCGTCTCGGCGACGAACACGACCATCGACCACGACCTCGGCGCCGGAGGACTGTCCGGCTCCCCGCTCACCCTGCGCTCCCGGGAGATCGTCGCGCGGCTGCGCGGGCGGCTCGGGCCGGACCGGGTGATCATCGGTGTCGGCGGCATCGGCTCCGTCGACGACGCCCGGGCGATGCTGGGTGCCGGCGCCGACCTCGTGCAGATCTACTCGTCGTTCGTCGAGCAGGGCCCGTTCCTGCCGGGCAGGCTCGCGCGCCAGGCATGACCGGCGTCCTCGACGCCTTCGGAACGATCGGCGTCCTCATCGGCGCGGGCGCGCTGCTCGCCCACCTGGGGATCGTCGACCTCGGGGTGCAGCGCGCGCTGAGCACCGTGGTGTTCTGGGTCGCGGTCCCGGCCCTGCTCGTCGGGGTCGTCGGCGCGGCCGACCTGGGCGACATCGTCTCCGGCGCCGCCCTCGCCCAGCTCCTGGCGGTCGTCGTCGCCTCCCTCCTGGTCGCCGTTCCGGCGCGCCTGATCCTCCGGCGCGACCTGGTGAGCACGACGGTCGCCGCGTCGCTCGTCGGGTTCGTCAACGCCATCAACCTCGGGCTGCCGCTCGCGATCTTCGCGCTCGACGACCCCACCGTCGTGGTCCCGATGGTGCTGATCCAGCTCGTCCTCGTCCAGCCGCTGATGATCACGGTGCTCGAGGTCTCGCGGGCCCGGCGCGGCGGGGCGGGGGAGTCCCGCGAGCAGGGGCGGGGCGCGGACGCTGCGAAGGCTCGGGGCGCCGGGCCCGTCCGCGCCGCCCTGCAGACGCTGGCCAACCCGATGCTGCTCGGCACCGCCGTCGGTATCGTGCTCTCGGCGACGGGCTGGGAGCTGCCGACGACGATCGACACCCCGCTGTCGATGCTCGGGGACATGACGATCCCCGCGATCCTCGTCGCGTTCGGCATCTCGCTCCGGCTCGGCCCGCGGATCGGCGAGGGCGGCTGGGCCGAGGTCGCCTGGATCACCGTCGTCAAGCTCGTCCTCATGCCGGCCGTCGGGGTCGGGGTCGCCCTCGCGCTCGGGCTCGACCGGACAGCCACGCTCGGGGTCGCGGTCGTCTGCGCCCTCCCGGCCGCCCAGAACATCTTCGTCATCGCCGGCGAGTACGGCCGCGGCGAGCAGCTGGCCCGCGACGGCATCGTCGTCACCACGGTGCTCTCGTTCCCGGCGATCCTCGGTATCGCGGCGGTCCTGGGCTAGGGGCGCGAGGCCCCGCGGACCGCTACTGCTTCGGCCGCACCGGCTCCCCGCCGATGCGCACCTGCGGCTTGGGCTGGCGGAGGAAGCGGGGGTACATCGAGCGGATGAACGCGTACCAGACGGTGCCCTTCTGGTAGCGCGCGCCGTGCTCGGCGACCAGGCGGCGCTTCATGAGGAACACGGCAATGACCGACGTGACGATCGACAGGACGAGGAGCACGTACATCGACATGACGATGACGCCCTCGTAGCCCGGGAAGAACTGCCCGACGATCAGCATGCCGAGCATGATGACGAACGCCCCGGGCAGGAAGATCTGCGAGGGCAGGAACTTGGCGTCGATCCAGTCGCGCGCCGCACGCCGCGCGGGCCCGCGGTCGCGGGCGGGCAGGTAGCGTTCGTCGCCCGTCCGCATCGCCTCCTGCTGGAGGGCGAACGCCTTGTTGCGCTCCGCCTTCGCCCGCTGGCGCGCCGCCTTGCGGTCGTTGACGACCAGCGGCTGGCGGTTGCGGGCGGCGGCCTCGGCCTTCGTCGGCGTGGGGCGGCCCTTGCGCGGCGTGGTGCCGGCGGCCGGCCGCTCGTCCACGACCTCCGGGGCGGCGCCGTCGTCCTCGGGCGCTGCGGGGGACGCGTCTGTGCGGCGAATTCTCACCTCAGCAGGGTAGTCGACCCGTCCGGCGGCCCGGGAGGGTGGCGGCGTGGCTCCGGGCACACGGACCGCGCCGGTCGCGGGTGGCCGGTCGGGCGGGACGCGAGGACCGGAGGGACCGGCTCCCGAGGTCGTGGGGTGGGGCTGGGGGCGTCGGCGGGTGGACGCCGTGGGGAGCGGCCCGCGCCGCGTCGCCTAGCCTCGTGGCGTGACCATCGACGACCTCATCGCCCGTGCCGAGCAGGACTACCCCCGGGTCCTCGCCGAGCTCTCCGAGCTCGTGACCATCCCGTCCGTGTCGAACCCCGCGTTCGACCAGGCGGCCGTCCGCGTGAGCGCGGAGGCCGTCGCCGGGCTGCTGCGGGGCGCCGGGATGCAGGACGTCCGGATCGCGGAGGCCACCACCGACGACGGCGCCGTCTCCCGACCCGCTGTCCTCGGCCACAAGGCGGGCCCTCCCGGGGCGCCCACGGTGCTGCTCTACGCGCACCACGACGTCCAGCCCCCGGGCGAGTCCGCCGGCTGGTCCACGGACGACCCGTTCGTCCCCGAGCTGCGCGGCGACCGGCTCTACGGCCGGGGCGCGGCGGACGACAAGGCGGGGATCCTCGCGCACGTCGGCGCGCTGCGGATCCTCGGCGACGACCTGCCGGTCAACGTCACCGTGTTCGTCGAGGGCGAGGAGGAGATCGGGTCGCCGACGTTCCGCTCGTTCCTCACCCAGCACCGCGACGCGCTCGCCGCGGACGTCATCGTGGTCGCCGACTCCTCGAACTGGGACGTGGGCACGCCGGCGCTGACCACCTCCCTGCGGGGCGTCGTCCAGGTCGAGGTGGAGGTCCGGGTCGCCCACCACGCCGTCCACTCCGGCCTCTTCGGCGGCCCCTCGCTCGACGCCGTCACCTCCCTCGCCCGGCTCATCTCGACCTTGCACGACGAGGACGGGGAGGTCGCCGTCGACGGGCTGCACGTCTCCGACGCCGAGCTCGTCGACTACCCCGAGGAGAGTTTCCGGACGTCATCGGGGATGCTCGACGAGGTCCGGCTCGCCGGCTCCGGGCCGCTCGCGGCGCGCCTGTGGAACAAGCCCGCGATCGCCGTGATCGGCCTCGACGCCACGCCCGTCGCGACGTCGTCGAACACCCTCATCCCCGCGGCGCGTGCCGCGATCTCGCTCCGCGTGGCGCCCGGGCAGGACCCGGCGGAGGCCGCCCGCGCCCTCACCGACCACCTCGAGTCCCGCGCGTCGCTCGGCGCGCAGGTGACGACGACCGTCGTCGAGTCCGGCCCGGGCTTCGACGGCAGCGGTGGCGGCCCGGCCACCGAGGCGGCCGAGTGGGCCCTCGCCCACGCGTGGGGCCGGCGCCCCGTCCACCAGGGCATGGGCGGCTCGATCCCGTTCATCGCCGACCTCAAGGAGACGTTCCCGCACGCGCAGATCCTCGTCACCGGCGTCGAGGACCCGGACTCGCGGGCGCACTCCGAGGACGAGTCCCTGCACGTGGGCGAGCACGCCCGCGCGGTCCTCGCCGAGGCCCTGCTGCTCGCCCGGCTCGGCGGGACCCTGTAACCGTGCGGGTCCTGCTGGCCACCGACCGGGTCGGTGCTCTCCCGGCCCGCGAGGTCGCCGCCGCCCTCGCGCAGGGCTGGGGCGTCGAGCGGCCCGACGACGACGTCCGCGAGCTCCCGCTGTCCGACGGCTCGGCGGGCCTGCTCGACGTCCTGCCGACCGCCGGGCGCGAGGTCGTCGTGGTCCCCGGACCGCTCGGTGACGACATCCCCGCCGGGCTCGCCCGGACGGGTAGCACCTGGTGGATCGACGCCGACGACGTCCTCGGCGCCCGGCTCGTCGGCGGGCGCGTGGCGGAGTCGCTCGAGCGCGGCAGCAGCGCCGGGCTCGGGGTGCTGCTCCGGCACGCCGCCGCCGCGGGCGCGGGCCGGGTGGTCGTCGGCCTGGGACCGGCGGGCGTGCACGACGCCGGGTCCGGCCTCGTCCACGAGCTCGGCGTCCCCGGCCCCGACGAGGACGGCCACTGCACGATCGGCGGGCGCGGGCTCGACGCGGACGGGGCCGCGGGCGCGGGACCTGACTCGCCGACCGGTCCGGTGCCCGGCGACGCGTCGGCCATCGACGATCTCGCCGAACGGGTGCGCCGGGCGGCCGACCGGCTGGCGGGCCTCGACGTCGTGCTCGCTCTCGGCGTGGACGAGCCGCTCACGGGCCTGCACGGCACGGGGGCCCAGCTCGCCGAGCGGCACGGCCTGGACCCCGTGGCCGCCCAGGACCTCGACGGACGGACCGGCCGGGCCGCGGAGCAGATCCTGCGCGCGGCCGCCGACCTGCCGCGCCGGACCTCCCTCCCGCTCGCCGGACCGCCGGACGCCTCGGGTGCGGCGGCAGCGCACGCGGGCCACGCGCACGCCGCGCCCGCAGCCGACGCTCGCCTGACGACCCGCACCGACGGTGGCGGCGCCGGGGGAGGGGCGGGACTCGCCCTGCTGGCGCTCGGCGCCCGGGCGTTCGAGGGGGCGGACGTCGTCGCCGACGAGCTCGGTCTGGCCGACGCGCTCGACGAGCTGGAGGGCGTGGGACTGGTCGTCACGTCCGCCTCGGAGGTGGGCCCCGACGAGGCGCGCCGCTCGGTGCTCGCGACCGTCGGCCGGGCCGCGGCGGCCCGTGCGCTCCCCGTCGTCGCCGTGGGGCGCACCGTCTCGTCCTCGCGCCGAGAGCTCGCCCCGACGGGCGTCTCCGCCACCGCCGCGCTCGTGCCCGGCCGGCACCCGGACGAGGCGCCGGCGGCGGACGACCCGGTGGCCCTGCGCCGCGCGCTCGTCGACCGGGGCGCCCGGCTCGCCAGGACATGGTCCAGGCCCTGATTCTCTGACGTCGTCGGGTCGGCGTTGACGTGACGCATCCGCCTCTCCCGTTCCGGTGCACCGGAGACGTACCCTGTGAGCGCGGGAACAACGCGCGCCGAGCGGGCGTTGCACCCGGGACCGGCCCGGGCCGGAGACGAACTGCGAGGAAGGACGTCCCATGACGGACACGACGATCGACCAGGCGCACGGTGTCAACCTGAGCGACGGCGCCGCTGCCAAGGTCAAGAGCCTGCTCGACCAGGAGGGGCGCGACGACCTGCGCCTGCGCGTGGCGGTCCAGCCCGGCGGCTGCTCGGGCCTCATCTACCAGCTGCACTTCGACGAGCGCATGCTCGACGGCGACCTCGTGCGCGACTTCGACGGCGTCGAGGTGATCGTCGACCGCATGTCGGCCCCGTACCTCGACGGCGCGTCGATCGACTTCGCCGACAGCATCGAGCGCCAGGGCTTCACCATCGACAACCCGAACGCCGGCGGCTCCTGCGCCTGCGGCGACTCGTTCCACTGACCGGCCCCACGGCGCGCCGACGCACCCGTCGGCGCGCCGTTGTGCTGCCCGGACACCCCCAGACCCCGACCCAGACGGAGATCTTGTGCGCCGACCCATCCGACTCGTGACCGCCGCCCTGCTCGGCGCCTCCCTCGCCCTCGCCGGCTGCACCGGCTCGGACGAGGAGGAGAGCACCGACGGCTCCGAGCAGCCCAGCGACGGCGAGGCCGCCACGCCGGCCGGCGAGGACCTGCCGACCGTCAGCACCGAGGTCGGCGAGACCCCGGTCGTCGAGTTCCCCGGCAGCGGCGCGCCCGAGACCCTGCAGACCGAGGTCGTGGTCGAGGGCGACGGCGCCGAGGTCGGCGCGGACGACGTGGTTGTGGCCAACTACTCGGGTCAGATCTGGGACGGCGAGGTCTTCGACTCCTCGTTCGACCGCGGAGCGCCCACCGCCTTCTCCCTCAACCAGGTCATCCCGGGCTGGAAGGAGGGACTGACGGGCACCCACGTGGGCGACCGCGTGGTCATCTCCATCCCGCCGGAGGACGGCTACGGCGAGACCGGCCAGCCCGCGGCCGGGATCGGTCCGGAGGACACGCTGCTCTTCGTCGTCGACGTGGTCGACACGTTCGCGCCCGACGCGCAGGCGGAGGCCGACGCGACCCCGGTCGAGCCGGCCCCCGACCTGCCCGTCACCATCGAGGGGGACCTCGGCAGCGCCGCGACCATCGCGGTCGAGGAGGGCGCCGAGGAGCCCACCGAGATGACCACCCACGTCATCGCCGAGGGCTCGGGCGACCCGGTCCCGGAGACGCCGGGCAGCACGGTGGTCCTCCAGTACGCCGCCGCCTCGTGGGACGGCTCGACGACCGAGTCGACCTGGGAGCTCGGGTCGGTCATGGCTCAGCCCGTGGGCATGGGCAGCGTCGCCGACGCGCTGACGGGGGTCCCCGTCGGGTCCCGGGTCGTCGTCCTCGCCCCGGCGCTGGCCGAGCAGGGCGTCCCGTCGTCGGCCTTCGTCTTCGACGTCGTCGGCGCCGTCGAGGGCCCACCGGTCGAGGGCGGCGAGTCCCCGTCCGAGTCGGGCTCGGAGTCCGGCTCCGGCGCCGAGAGCCCGTCGGAGAGCGCCTCCTGACCCCATCCTCGGACCGACACCTCGGACGGCCCCCGGCAGCGCGCAGGACGCGCCGCCGGGGGCCGTCCCGTCGATACCCGGCCGACGCCGGGACGCCGCCCCACCGGGTGCAACACGCGGGATCCGATCGGGCGGGCGATGGCGACGCTGCGTCGTGACGGCGGGGTAAGGTGGCCCGGACGGGCCTACGTCCCGCTCCACCACGGCTGTGCGGCCGCTGCCCGGGGCGGACGGCCGGCCCAGCTGATCAAGACGTCGGGAAAGGTCCACCGTGCGGAGTACTCAGTCCCACAAGCGGCGAACGCCGCTCCTCGCCGCGGCCGTGACGGCGAGCCTGCTGCTCGCCGGCTGCGCGGGAGAGAACGGTCCCTCGGAGGAGGGGATGGGCCTCGACGTCGGCTTCCTGCCGTCGACGCGGGACATGACGGACAAGACCGACCAGCTCATCAGCTTCTGGAACGGGACCTGGCTCGCCGCCCTGGCGGTCGGCGCCGCCGTCTGGATCATGACGCTCGTGTGCATCGTCGTGTACCGCAAGCGGAAGAACGACGACCGCCTCCCGGTGCAGACCCGCTACCACGTGCCGCTCGAGATGATGTTCACGGTCGTCCCCGTGCTCCTCGTCGGCACGCTCTTCTACTTCTCGCAGTCCTCGACCGCGACGATGCAGGACACCTCCGCGGAGGAGGACCTGGTCATCGACATCTACGGCAAGCAGTGGAGCTGGGACTTCGTCTACACCACCGACGGCGTGTACTACTCCGGCGGCCGCATGGACCTCACCGGCGAGGAGGGCGTCGAGGAGACCCTCCCGACCCTGTACCTCCCGGTCGACCAGACGGTCGAGATCGTCGTGCACTCCCGCGACGTCAACCACGCGATCTGGATCCCGGCCTTCCTCTACAAGGTCGACATGATCCCGGGCCGGACGAACTCCTTCGAGCTCACTCCCACCCGCGAGGGCGTATACTCGGGCAAGTGCGCCGAGCTCTGCGGCGAGTTCCACAGCGAGATGCTGTTCAACGTCGCGGTCGTCCCGCAGGAGGAGTACGACGCGATGATGGAGGAGTACCGGGCGAACGGTTGGGTGGGCGATCTGCCCGCGGAGCTGGGGCGTGACTACGACCTGCCCCGCTACCCGGTCGAGAGCGCGAGCGAGGGCAACTGATGGCGACCACGATCGAGGAGTCGGCACACACGTCCGACGGCGGTGAGCTCGTCCCCGGGCTGCGACCGCGGAAGCAGTCGATGGGCAAGATCATCGTCGACTGGATCACCTCGACCGACCACAAGACGATCGGGTACATGTACCTGATCACCGCGTTCGTGTTCTTCGCGATCGGTGGTCTGCTCGCCCTGGTCATCCGGCTCGAGCTCTTCTCGCCCGGCCTCATGCTCCAGTCGGCGGAGCAGTACAACCAGTTCTTCACGATGCACGGCACGATCATGCTGTTCCTGTTCGCGACGCCGCTGTTCACGGCGTTCGGCAACATCATGGTCCCGTTGCAGATCGGCGCGGCGGACGTCGCGTTCCCCAAGCTCAACATGTTCGCCTACTGGCTCTACCTGTTCGGCGGCATCGTCGTCGTGGCCGGGTTCCTCACCCCGCAGGGCGCGGCGAGCTTCGGCTGGACCGCCTACACCCCGCTGTCGACCGAGGCGTTCTCGCCCGGACTGGGTGGTGACCTGTGGGTCGTCGGCCTCGCGATGACCGGTTTCGGCACGATCTTCGGGTCGGTCAACTTCATCGCCACGATCATCTGCTACCGCGCCCCGGGCATGACGATGATGCGCGTCCCGGTCTTCACGTGGACCACGCTCGTCACCTCGCTGCTCGTGCTCATGGCGTTCCCCGTGCTGGCGTCCGCGCTGTTCGGGCTCGGGTTCGACCGCGTGCTCGGCGGGCAGATCTTCAATCCGGAGGCCGGCGGGGCGCTGCTGTGGCAGCACCTGTTCTGGTTCTTCGGCCACCCCGAGGTCTACGTCATCGCGCTGCCGTTCTTCGGCATCATCTCCGAGGTCATCCCGGTCTTCTCCCGCAAGCCCGTGTTCGGCTACCAGACGCTCATCTACGCGACGATCGCCATCGCCGCCCTGTCGATGACCGTGTGGGCGCACCACATGTACACGACCGGCGGGGTGATGCTCGACTTCTTCTCGCTGATGACGATGCTCATCGCGGTCCCGACGGGCGTGAAGTTCGTCAACTGGATCGGCACGATGTGGCGCGGGAAGCTGACCTTCGAGACGCCGATGCTGTGGGCGCTCGGGTTCATGACCACCTTCGTCTTCGGCGGCGTCACCGGCGTCATCCTCGCGGCGCCCGCGCTGGACTTCATCCTTCACGACACGTACTTCGTGGTCGCGCACTTCCACTACACGGTGTTCGGCACGGTCGTGTTCTCGATGTACGCGGGCATCCACTTCTGGTTCCCCAAGTGGACCGGCAAGATGCTCAACGAGACGCTCGGCAAGATCACGTTCTGGCTGACGTTCATCGGCTTCCACACGACGTTCCTCGTCCAGCACTGGCTCGGTGCCCAGGGCATGCCGCGCCGCTACGCGGACTACATGGTCGAGGACGGGTACCAGCTCTACAACCAGATCTCGACGGTCGGCGCGTTCATCCTCGCCAGCTCGACGATCTTCTTCTTCATCAACGTCTACGTCACGATGCGCGGCCCGCGTACCGTGTTCGTCGACGACCCGTGGGGCTTCGGCAACTCGCTCGAGTGGGCCACGGCCTCCCCGGTCCCGCGGCACAACTTCACGTCGCTGCCCCGGATCCGTTCGGAGCGGCCGGCGTTCGACCTCCACCACCCGGAGGTCACCGCCATGGAGCACACGGCGCCCGACGAGTCGGTGCTCGCCGCGGCCGGCCACGGGCGACGATCGTCGACGAACGACCAGGAGGTCCAGCGATGACGGCGCAGCAGCCCGACGGGAGCAGCACGGACCCCATCGGTATCGAGGAGCAGCAGCGCGAGATCCGCCCCATGCGGGTCGAGATCGTCATGTTCACGGCGCTCACCGTCTTCTTCACGCTGTGCGGCGTCGCGTACGCGATCGTCGCGGACTTCGAGTCCGTCGGCACGGTCGGCTTCCTCCTGCTCGGCGGGATGAACGGCTTCGTCGCCGTCTACCTGTGGCTCACCGCGCGCACGACCGACGCGGCGACCCGCTGGGAGGACGACCCGTACGGCGAGATCGCCGACCGCGCCGGCGACATCGGCGACTTCGCCCCGCGGTCGTGGTGGCCGCTCGTGCTCGGCGTCGCAGCGACCTTCGGGTTCGTCGGCATCGCGGCCGGTTGGTGGCTCACCGGTATCGGTTTCGTCATCGCGATCGTCGGCGTCGCCGGCCAGATGTACGAGGCCAACCGCGGCATCCACGCGCACTGATCCATGGGCGCCACGGCGCCGCAGACGACAAACGCGCCCGGCCCTCCACGCAAGGAGGGGCCGGGCCCGTTCGTCGTACGGAAGGAGCGTCAGGCGACGACGAGGCCGCCGGCCGAGGCCTGGACCTTGGCGAGGCGCTCGGCCACGTTCTGCCAGTTCGCGATGTTCCAGAACGCCTTGACGTAGTCCGCCTTGACGTTGAGGTAGTCGAGGTAGAACGCGTGCTCCCACATGTCGAGCATGAGCAGCGGGAGCGTGCCGACGGGCACGTTGTTCTGCTGGTCGAAGAGCTGGAAGACGACGAGCTTGTTCGACACCGAGTCGAAGGCGAGCACGGCCCAGCCGGAGCCCTGGATCGACGTGGCGGCGGCGGTGAAGTGCGCCTGGAACTTGTCGAAGCTGCCGAACGAGTCCTTGATCGCCTCGGCGAGCTCGCCCTCGGGCTGGCCGCCGCCCTCCGGGGAGAGGTTCTTCCAGAAGATCGAGTGGTTGATGTGGCCGCCGAGGTTGAACGCGAGGTCCTTCTCGAGCTTCGGGGCCGCGGCCAGGTCACCGGACTCGCGGGCCTCGGCGAGCTTCTCGAGGGCGGTGTTGGCACCCGTCACGTAGGTGTTGTGGTGCTTGGAGTGGTGGAGCTCCATGATCTTGCCGCTGATGTGGGGCTCGAGCGCCGCGTAGTCGTAGGGGAGCTCGGGAAGCGTGTACGTCATGCATGTCCTCCATCGTCTCGCCGGCCGGGGCCGGGTGTGTCGTGCTCACGGGCTGCGGGCCCGCTCACCAGTTGCAACAGCACGTGCTCCCCATTGTTCCCGGTTCCGTGAGCCCGCGCACCTTCGGACCGGCGGGAGCGGGGAAGGCCCGCCCGGTCCGCGCTCCCGCCGCGAGATCGCGTCCGGGGCGAGGGCCCGCGTGCGTGGTTCGGCGCGCGAACGGCCGGACGACGACGAACGGCGCCACCCGCGTGGGGTGACGCCGTTCGTCGTCGTGCCGGTGGTCGAGGTGCCGGTCAGTCCCGGATGAGACGCGCGCTCGAGAGCGAGGCGGGCGGCTCCTCGTGGTGCTCCTCGGCGGGGTCCGTGCCCTCGACGAGGCCGTGGCGGTGCGTCTCGGCCTCGGCGAGCTCGGCGGGCGTCACCGGCTCGACGCGGTCCTCGTAGAACCACCTCGAGAAGGCCCGGCGCAGCTTGCCGGGGCCGCGCTGGCCCGCAGGCCGGTCGACACCGTTCTCGTCGACCTCGGGCTCCTCGAGCACCGGGCGACCGGCCTCGTAGCCGACGAGCGTCCAGCGCTCGTGCTCGTCGAGGGGGCGGTGCCAGCTGTGCATCGAGCCGTCGGGCAGCTGGACGAGCCGGCCGGTGTTGTGGCCCTCGAGGACCAGCTCGCGGTCCCGGCGCTGCAGCGCGAGGCAGATGCGCTTGACGAGCGGGAAGAGGATGAACGGGAGCGCGAAGAAGGCGACCCGGAACGCCCACGTGATCTGGTTGATCGACAGGTCGAAGTGGGTGGCGATGATGTCGTTCGAGCCGGCCGCGAACAGCAGCCCGAACTCGGCGATGATGATGACGCCGACGGCGGTGCGCACGGGCACGTTGCGCGGGCGGTCGAGGACGTGGTGCTCGCGGCGGTCGCCGGTCACCCACTGCTCGATGAACGGCCACATGGCCAGGAGCCCGAAGAGGATGCCGGGGATGACGACGCCGGGCACGAGCACGTTGAACGGGATCGTGAACCCGCCGATGACGACCTCGGTCTGCCCCGGCATGAGCCGGAGCGCGCCCTCGAGGAAGAGCATGTACCAGTCGGGCTGGGCGCCGGCGCCCACGGGGGAGGGGTCGTAGGGCCCGTAGTTCCACACGTTGTTGATCGACATCGTCGCGCCCATGAGCGCGAGGACACCGAACACGACGAAGAAGAAGCCGCCCGCCTTGGCCATGTAGACCGGGAACAGCGGGAACCCGACGACGTTCTTCTCGGTCCGGCCGGGGCCGGGGTACTGCGTGTGCTTGTAGACCACGACGAGCATGAGGTGGACGGCGACGAGCGCGAGGATGAGCCCCGGGATGATGAGGATGTGCACCGTGAACAGCCGCGGGATGATGTCGGTGCCCGGGAACTCCCCGCCGAACAGCCCGTAGCTGGCGTAGCTGCCGATGATCGGGATGCTCTTCGCCACGCCGTCGGCGATGCGCAGGCCGTTGCCCGAGAGGACGTCGTCCGGCAGCGAGTAGCCGGAGAAGCCGGCGAGCAGGCCGAGGATCATCAGGCCGAAGCCGACGAGCCAGTTGATCTCGCGCGGCTTGCGGAACGCACCGGTGAAGAAGATGCGGAACATGTGCGTGACGATCGACGCCATGAACAGCAGGGCGGCCCAGTGGTGGATCTGCCGCATGAGCAGACCGCCCTTGACCTCGAAGGACATGTAGACGGTCGAGCGGAACGCCTCGGACATCTCGACGCCCTGCATCGTCACCGGGAGGGCGTCCTCCGGGTAGACGGTGTGGCCCATCGAGGGGACGAAGAACATCGTGAGGAAGATGCCCGTGATGATGAGCGTGATGAAGCTGTAGAGCGCGATCTCGCCCAGCAGGAACGACCAGTGGTCGGGGAACAGCTTGCGGGCGAACTCCTTGACGAGCTTCGCTCCGCCGACACGCTCGTCGAGCATGACGCCGGCCTTGCCGGCCGCGGTCCGCGGCGCGGAGGCGGGCAGCGCGTTGGGGGTGGCGGTCGTGGTCACTTGAGACGCTCCCAGTAGCTCGCCCCGATGGGCTCGTCGAAGTCGGCGGTCGCGATGAGGTAGCCCTCGGTGTCGACGGCGATCGGCAGCTGCGGCAGCGGGCGCTTGGCCGGGCCGAAGACGACCTTCGCGCCGTCGGTCATGTCGAACGTCGACTGGTGGCACGGGCACAGCAGCTCGTGCGTCGTCTGCTCGTAGAGCGCGACGGGGCAACCCACGTGCGTGCAGATCTTCGAGTACGCGACGATGCCGTCGTAGCTCCAGTCCTGCCGCTCGGGTGCCTCGGTGATGATGCCGGGGTCCATCCGGACGAGGATGACGACGGCCTTGGCCTTCTCCTCGTAGTAGTGCTCCTCGGCGTCCATGCCCTGCGGGACGATGTGGAAGACCGAGCCGCGCGTGACCGCGGAGGCCTGCACCGGGTCGCCCGTCGGGTCGATCGCGAGGCGGCGGCCCACGCGGCCGTCGGCCGTCTCGCCGAAGAAGCTCGGGTCGGCGTCCTCGGGCGTGTCGCCCCAGATCGTGTGGCGGAACTTGTCGACGTCCCAGTCCCGGCCGAGGTTGCCGACCAGGGGCACGACGAAGGGGAGCGGGGCGAGGGCGAGGGCGCCGGCGAGCGCGCCCTTGAGCAGCGGTCGGCGGGCGATGTTCGAGTCGTCCGCGCCGCGCTGGAGGATCTGCTGCGCCTCGGCCCGCTCGGCGGCGCCGGACGCGACGGAGTGGCGCTCCTCGATCTGCTCCTCGTCGTTCATCAGCGACTTCGCCCAGTGGACGGCCGCGATCCCGATGCCCAGCGCGCCGATCCCGAGGCCCAGGCCGAGGGAGAGGTTGGAGAGCCGGACGCTCATCATCTCGGCGTTGAGCGGCAGGACGACGTAGAGGACGATGCCGGCGACCGACGCGACGATCGAGATCGTCAGCAGGGCCACGACGATGGCCTCGGACCGCTTGGCGGCGGCCGGGTCCGAGTCGCCCAGGCGGTGCTTGTGCGGGGCCAGGCCGGGGTTCTCGAACCGCTCCTGGACCGCGACCGCGGAGTCGCTCTCGCGGCCGGTCGCCACCTCGCGGTGGTGGTCGTTGTGGGGGGTGGTGCTCACGAGGACTTCGCTCCGATCCAGACCGAGGCGGCGACGAGGACGCCCATGCCGACGATCCACACCCACACGCCCTCGTTGACGGGGCCGACGGAGCCGAGCGAGAGCCCGCCCACGGACACGTCACGCTGCGCGACGAGGTAGGCGATGACGTCCCGCTTGCCCTCGGGGGTGATGTTGGCGTCGTTGAACACCGGCATCGACTGCGGGCCGGTGAGCATGGCCTCGTAGATCTCGGTCGGGGTGGAGCCGTCGAGGGCGGGCGCGTACCGGCCCTCCGAGAGGGCGCCGCCGGCGCCGACCGCGTTGTGGCACATCGCGCAGTTGGTGCGGAAGAGCTCCATGCCGTTGGCGGCGTCACCCATCTCCGGGTCGACCTGCTCGGCGGTGGGAACCGACGGGCCGGGGCCGAGGGCCGCGACGAACGCGGCGACCTGGTTGATCTCCTCGGGCGTGAAGCTCGGGTTGCCGGCGGGGGCCTGCGGGCCGTTCATGCGCATCGGCATCCGGCCGGTGGCCATCTGGAAGTCGACGCTCGCCGCGCCGACGCCGACGAGCGACGGGCCGATGTCCGTGCCCGTGGCGTCGAGGCCGTGGCAGGTGGCGCAGTTGGCCTGGAACAGCCGCTCGCCGGCCTCGGCGTCCTCCGAGGAGCTCTCGGCGGACGTCGCGTCCGCGGTGCCCGCGTCGACGAGGGCGAGGACCCCGCCCGTCATCAGCAGTGCGAGCAGGAGCAGGATGACCGGTGCGTACCGGCTCCTCCTGCGGGCGGCGAGTGCCTTCACGATTCTCGACCTCTCGGTGGTGAGTGCGGTGGTGGGGGTCGTGGGATGTCGGGGCTGGTCCGGACCTTTCCGTGCCGCGCCCCGGCGACGCTATCTGATGACGTAGATGATGATGAACAGGCCGATCCAGACGACGTCGACGAAGTGCCAGTAGTACGACACGACGACGGCGGAGCCGGCCTCGAGGTGGCCGAAGACCTTGGCCTGGTACGAGCGGCCGAGGACGTAGAGGAACGCGATGAGCCCGCCGATGACGTGCAGCGCGTGGAAGCCGGTCGTGATGTAGAAGACCGACGAGTACGAGCTCGCCTGGATCGTCACGCCGTGGTGCATGAGCTCGATGTACTCGGTCGTCTGACCGGCGACGAAGATCGCGCCGAGGACGAAGGAGAGCACGTACCACTCGTTCATGCCCCAGCGGCGGATGTCGAGCATCGAGCCGGTGCGGGACTGCTGGAACCGCTCGGCGGCCCACACGCCCATCTGGCAGGTGAAGGAGCTGGCGACGAGGATAATCGTGATGCTCAGCGCCCACGGGAAGTTGAGGACGGACGCCTCGTCCGACCACGCCTCCGGTCCGGCGACGGACCGGTGCGTGAAGTACATCGCGAACAGTCCCGCGAAGAACATCAGCTCCGAGCTGAGCCAGACGATGACGCCGACCGACAGCGGGTTCGGCCGGTTCACCGTTCCCGGGACGTGGGCGGGTGCAGAGGTAGACGACACCCGGTCATTATGACCCACCCGAGGAGGTGCGCGGACCTCTCCCGTCGGCGCGCCGACAGGTCGGGACGGCCGCGCGACGTGGTACCCGCGGGGGAGGCGGCCGGTCCCGGCGGTCTGTGGGTCGCGCCACGGCCGGGTGGCGCGGCGCGGCGGGCCTACGATGTGCGGGGCAGCCCGGCCGTGCCGGGCCGCCGGGCACCGGACTTGTGAGGAGCAGGACATGACCGTGACCAGGGCCGACCATGGGGCCGAGCCGGCGAAGGACGTCGACGAGGGACGCCTGAGAGTCCTCGTGTTCTCGGACGACTCCGCCACCCGCCGCGAGATCGTCTCCTCGGTCGGGCGGCGCCCCGCGCGCGACGTCCCCCTGGTCGACCTGGTCGAGACCGCCACGGCCGAGGCGGTCGTCGAGGCCGTCGAGGCCGGCGGGATCGCCGCTCTCGTCCTCGACGCGGAGGCGGCCAAGGAGGGCGGGATGTCGCTCACCCGCCGCCTGAAGACGAGCGTCTACAACTGCCCGCCCGTGCTGCTGATGATCGCCCGTCCCCAGGACCGGTGGCTCGCCACCTGGTCGGAGGCCGACGCCGTCGCCACCTACCCGGTCGACCCGCGGGAGCTCCAGGAGGCCCTGTCCGGCCTGCTCCGCGAGCGCCTGTCGTGAGGTCGGGGCGCGCCGCACGCTGGCCCGACCTCCTCGCCCGCGTGGTCGCGGGGGAGGACCTCTCCGCCCGGGACACCGCGTGGGCGATGAACGAGGTGATGACCGGCGCGACGGACGACGTGGTGCTCGGCGGCTTCCTCACCGCGCTCAGCACCAAGGGCGAGTCCGTCGAGGAGCTGCGCGGGCTCGCCGACGAGATGCTCGCGCACGCCCTGCCGGTCGACGTGCCCTCCGACGTGGTCGACATCGTCGGGACGGGGGGCGACCGCCTGCGGACCGTCAACATCTCGACGATGGCCTCGCTCGTCATCGCCGGGACCGGCGTGCGCGTGGTCAAGCACGGCAACCGGGCGTCGTCCTCCGCGTCCGGCTCGGCCGACGTCCTCGAGCGGCTCGGGGTGGATCTCGACCTCGACGTGCCCACGGTCGAGCGGGTGTTCCACGAGAACGGCCTGACGTTCTGCTTCGCCAACATGTTCCACCCGTCGATGCGGTACGCCGCCCCCACCCGGCGCGCGCTGGGGATCGGGACGGCGTTCAACCTGCTCGGGCCCCTGACGAACCCGGCCCGCCCCCGCGCGGGCGCCATCGGCGTCTCCCCGGTCCGCAGCGCCCCGCTGGTCGCCGGCGTGCTCGCGGCCCGCGGCACCTCTGCGCTCGTGTTCCGCGGACGCGACAACGGGCTCGACGAGCTGTCGTCGACCACCGTCAACCAGGTGTGGGAGGTCACGGACGGCGAGGTGCACGCCCGCGAGATCGACGCCGTCGCCCAGCTCGGCCTGGCCCCGACCACGGTCGAGGACCTGCGGGGCCAGGACGCCGGCTACAACGCCGGTGTGGCGGAGCGGCTCCTGGCCGGCGAGACCGGTCCCGTGCGCGAGGCGGTGCTGCTCAACGCGGCCGCCGCCCTCGTCGCCGACGGCACCCTGCCCGGGCTGGACCGTGCGGAGCAGCCGGACCTCGTCGCGCGGCTGCGGACGGGCATCGACCACGCCCGGGAGTCCGTCGACACCGGCGCCGCGCGCGCCCGGCTCGACCGCTGGATCGAGCTCACCGACAGCTGAGGGCCGGACCTCGCCCAGAATATCAAGCGGGAGAACTGGATTGTTCGATATCCAGTCCTCCCGCTTGATTCATTGGGCAGTCAGTCGAGGCCGATGTGGAACGCCTGCTCGAGGTCGTTGCGGGAGTAGGCCTGGAACGCGAGGTACGTCGTCGTCCCCGTGACGCCCTCGATCTTGCCGAGCCGGTCGGACACGACGACCGCGAGGTCCTCGTGCTGCGCCACCCGGGCGATCGCGACGAGGTCGAAGTCCCCCGTGACGGAGTAGACCTCGGCGATGCCGTCGAGGTCGGCCACGCCCTGGGCGACCTCGGGGATCCTGGCCACGTCGGCCTCGATCATGACGATGGCGGTGAGCATGTCTCCTCCTGGAGGTCGGTCGGTCGCCGGGCGGTGCCGGGGCTGGGACGGCGTCAGCGGCGCCGGCCCCCATCATCCCCGATGAGCGAGTCGGGTCCGGGCGGCAGGGGCAGGGAGGCGGCACCGCCGGTCGGCGAGCCGAGCGGCGCGTCGCCGGAGTGCTCGACGATCCGGGTGCCGCCCCGCCACAGCCAGTCGGCGAGGATCTCGGTCTCCTCCGCCGACGCCGCGCCCCACTCGCTGCTCGGCGGTTGCACGTGCTCGGCGGTCGCGACGAGGTCGGCCACGGTGTCCATCGGGTCGACGCCCCGCGGGGACACGGCGGTCCCGGCCAGCCGGCCGTGCCGCACCACGACGATCTCCCACCCGCCGGCGGCCAGGGCGCGGGCGGCGACGATCTGCGCGGTCGCGACCAGCGGACGCAGCAGCTCGGTGCGCCGGGCCGCGACGAGCAGCGCCCGCAGCCGGTCGCGCTCCGTCCCGGCCTCCTCGTACCGCTGCCGTGCGGCCAGCTCCCGGATCCGGGCACGCAGCCGGGCGTTCACCTCCGAGACGTCGCCCGCCAGCACCCGGCGCACCGCCGCGACCGCGTCCTCGTGCGGGAGCGGCTCCGACGTGCCGGCGGCACGCGTGCGGGGGCGGATCTCGAGCAGTGCGGGGGAGCCGACGCACGGCGCCGAGCACTGGCCGAGCTCGGCGAGCGCGCAGGCGCGGGCGTCGGCGCGCGGGGTGGCGGGCAGTCGCGTGGTGCAGCGACGCACGGGCACGGCGGCCTGGATCGCCTCGACCGCGCGCTGGGCCGCCCTGTGGGACGTGAACGGCCCGATCGCGGAGTCCAGGCCCCCGGCCGGCAGGGATCGGACGATCGTCACCCGCGGGTGCGCCTCGTCGGTCAGCCGGACCCAGGGCATCCGCGCCGGCCGCTTCGAGCGCCGGTTGTAGGGCGGGTCGAGCTCGGCGATGAGGCGCAGCTCGCGGACCTGGGCCTCGAGCACGGTGGCGCACGGGATCTCCTCGACCGACACGGCCAGGTCGACCATCTCGCCGATCCGCGCCCGGCGCTCGGCGCTCGTGAAGTAGGAGCGCACCCGCTGGCGCAGGTTCGTCGCCCGGCCGACGTACAGCACCTGCTGATCGGGGCCGACGAACCGGTAGACGCCCGGGCCGCGCGAGAGCCCGTCGGCGAGGGTCGACTTGCGTCGGCGGTGGGCGGGCACCTGCTCGGCCAGCGTCGGCAGGTCCTCGCGGTGCGTGATGCCGAGCGGGGTGAGTCGGCCGATGAGGGCGTGCAGGACGTCGACGGTCGCGCGCGCGTCGGACAGGGCCCGGTGGTCCGGCGTCGTCGTCGCCCCGAAGTACGCGGCGAGCGTGCCGAGCTTGCGGTTGGGCACCTCGTCGTTGGTGACGACGCGGCGGGCGAGCTGGACGGTGTCGACGATCATCGGCCGGGGCCACTCCCGCCCGGCGCGGCGGAACGCCTCCTTGAGGAAGCCGACGTCGAACCGCGCGTTGTGCGCGACCAGAACGGAGCCCGTCTCCAGGCCGGCCATCTCGAGGAAGGTGGGGAGCACCTCCTCGATCGGCGGCGCGGGCGTGACCATCGCCGTCGTGATGCCGGTGAGGACCGTGATCTGCGGCGGGATGGGGACGCCCGGGTTGACCAGCGTGCCGAGCTCGGCGAGCACCTCGCCGCCGCGGACCTTGACGGCACCGATCTCGGTGATCCGGTCCGACCTGGCCGCCCCGCCGGTGGTCTCCAGGTCGACGACGACGAACGTCACCTCGCTCAGCGGCGTCCCGAGCTCGTCGAGCCCGACCTGGTAGGGCCGGCCGCCCGGCCCGCCGTCCTCGGTCGCGAGGCGGCGACCGGGCGGCGGGGCGAGCATCGAGGTCATCCCGTGAGGCTACGGACGCGCGCCGACAACGCGCGCGAGCGGGACGGGTCCGGCGCGTCGGAGCGGCGTGGCCCCACGCGCCGTGGTCCGCGCCCGACGGCGTTCCCGTCGGCCGCGTGACATGGCTCCGCGGTCACGACGAGGTGCCGGCCCCGCCGTTGTCGCGTCGGGTCCGGGCGTCGGAGTAGAGCGAGTCGACGACGTCGGCGTGATCGGCGAGCACCGCGGACCGCTTCACCTTGAGCGACGGCGTGAGGTAGCCGTTGTCGACCGTGAGGTCCTCGGGGAGGATGACGAACTCCTTGATCTGCTCGGCGCGCGAGAACTTCGTGTTGACCCGGTCGATGCCCTGCTGGAGCCGCTCGCGGACGAACGGGTCGGTGCGCGCCTGCTCGGGCGTGAGCGGGTCCCGGCCGTGGTTCGCGAGCCAGCCGGGCAGCATCTCCTCGTCGAGCGTGAGCAGGGCCGCGATGAACGGCTGCTTGTCGCCCACCACCACGCACTGGGAGACGAGCGGGTGTCCGCGCAGCGGGTCCTCGAGCAGGGCGGGGACCACGTTCTTGCCGCCGGCCGTCACGATGATCTCCTTCTTGCGGCCGGTGATCCGCAGGTGCCCGTCGTCGAGCGAGCCGAGGTCGCCCGTGCGGAAGAAGCCGTCCTCGGTGAAGGCGTCCGCGCCGACCCCGCCGCGGTAGCCGCGGAACACGGGCAGGCCCCGCACCTCGATCTCGGAGTCCTCGGCGATGCGGATCTCGGTGCCGGGCATCGGCAGGCCCACCGTGCCGATGCGCAGGGAGTCGGGCCGGCAGACGGCGATCGGCGCCGTCGTCTCGGTGAGGCCGTAGCCCTCGAGGACGACCAGGCCGACGCCGCGGTAGAAGTGCCCGAGCCGCTCGCCGAGCGGCGCACCGCCCGAGACCGCGTACTTCAGGCGGCCGCCCATGACGTCCCTCAGCTTGCCGAGGACGAGGCGGTCGAGGACCCGGTAGCGGGCCTTGAGCAGGGCGGAGGGGCCCGAGGGGGTGTCGAGCGCCCGCGAGTACTGCTCGGCGGCCTGCGCCGCAGCGCGGAACAGCTTGAGCTTGATGCCGCTGCCCGCCTTCTGCTCGGCCGAGTTGTAGACCTTCTCCCAGATCCGGGGGACCGAGAGGAGGAGGGTGGGCCGGAAGACGGCGAGGTCCGCGACCGCCTCCTTCGGGTCGGGGGCGTGCCCGAGCGGGACGCCGGCGGCGAGGATGAGGACCTCGACGAAGCGGGCGAAGACGTGGGCCAGCGGGATGAACAGCAGCGTGCAGGAGCCGGGCTGCGCGACGACCTCGTGGAGGTCGTGCACCGACTCGACGGCGAGCACGGCGAAGTTCTCGTGGGTGAGCTCGGCGCCCTTGGGGCGGCCGGTCGTGCCCGAGGTGTAGATGATCGTCGCGAGGTCGGCGAGCCGGACGGCCCGCTGGCGCTCCCGGACCTGCTCGTCGGTCACGTCGGCGCCGCGGGTGGTCAGCTCCTCCAGGGCGCCGTCGTCGATGACGAGGACCTCGCGCAGCGTCGGGGTGCCACCCTCGAGCGTGCCCGCCTCGCGCAGGACCTCCGCGTTGGCCCCGGTCTCCGCGAACGCGACCGTGACCGCGGCGTCGTTGACGATCCACTGGGCCTGGTCGGACGCGGAGGACTCGTAGATCGGTACCGGCACCGCTCCGACGTACCAGGCGGCGAGGTCGAGGAGCGTCCACTCCAGCCGGGTGCGGCACATGATCGCGACCGAGTCGCCGGCTCCGACCCCGGAGGCGACGAGGCCCTTCGCGAGCGCCTCGACGCGGGCGAGGCTCCAGGCGGCGTCCCGGTCGACCCACTCGCCGTCGACCTTCTCCCGGAACAGCACGCGGCCCGGTGTCTCCCGGGCGTGGTCGACCAGCAGAGTGGTGATCGAGGAGTCGTCGGGCACGTCGATCACGCGGGGGAGCGAGGCGATCGGGCGGGGGGCGTGCTCGCTGGACATGGGGGCCTCCGTCGGCTCGTGGTCCTGCCGGGCGAACGCGGCCGCCCTGACGTCGTTGGTGGGGCAAGAGTAGGCGGCGGCGGGCGGTCCTGCGCGCGGCGCGACGACGCGGTCCGGCCGTGTCGGTGTCTGCGCCCGTCGCCGGTGCAGCCGTTCCCGGCGCGTCGCCGCGCACGGCCCGGCGCGCGGCGCGACCGGCCGCGGGGCGTCCCGGTCAGACGACGGCGCCGTCCGAGCCGTGGCCGCGCTCGCCGGGGAGACGACGGACGAGCAGGGTGATGCCCCCGATCGTGACGGCGAGCCCGAGCAGCATGATCAGCACCGACGGGGGACGACCGACCAGGCCGAGGACGATGCCGGCGACGATCGGGCCGATCGCGAGGAGCCACCCGACGACAGCGCCGGGGTCGGACAGGTCCGGTCCGGGCGGGTCGGGCTCGACGAAGCCGTCGATGCCCCACGCCGGGTCCTCCGGGTGCTCCTCGAGCAGCTCGTCGCGCGGCCCGAGCGGACGGGGCGTGCGCGCCGGCCGGTCGTCGGTGGCCGGGGGAGCCGGGGAACGGACGGGCGCGGCACCGAGCTGGTCGAGGATCGACGCGAACCGGCGGTCGACCTCTGCGTCGTCGAGCTCGCCCGCGCCGGAGGTGTTCGCGCCGTCGGGCCGCCCCGCGCCGGAGGGGGACCGGTCGTCGGAGGGGTTCTCGTCGTCGGGATCCTCGGGAGAGGTGCCGGGACCGGGCTCGCGCCCGTGGTCGTTCCCCGCGGACGGCGGGCCGACCGACGTCCGCTCGTCGTCGCCCGGCTCCTCGGGGTACGTGGTCACCCGGCCACGGTATCGCCGCGGGCGCCCGCGCGGGCCGCGGGGGCGGCGGCCCCGCTCCTAGGATGGAGGGGTCCACGATGACCTCGCCGTCGAAAGGCCACCCATGACTGTCCGCCGCGTCGCCCTGCTCACCGCGGGCGGGTTCGCCCCGTGCCTGTCCTCCGCCGTCGGCGGCCTGATCGAGCGCTACACCGAGATCGACCCCGAGGTCGAGATCATCGCCTACCAGCACGGCTACCACGGGCTGCTCACCGGCACCTCGATCGAGATCACCCCCGAGGCGCGCGCGCAGGCACCGATCCTCCACCGGTTCGGGGGCAGCCCGATCGGCAACTCGCGCGTCAAGCTGACGAACGTCAAGAACCTCTTCGAGCGCGGGCTCGTGGCGGAGGGGCAGAACCCGCTCCAGGTGGCCGCCGACCAGCTCGTGGCCGACCGGATCGACGTCCTGCACACCATCGGCGGCGACGACACCAACACCACGGCCGCCGACCTCGCGCAGTTCCTCGAGGAGAACGGCCACCACATGACGGTGGTCGGCCTCCCGAAGACGATCGACAACGACATCGTGCCCGTCCGGCAGTCGCTGGGGGCCTGGACCGCCGCCGGCGAGGCCGCCGAGTTCGCCGCCAACATCGTCGGCGAGCACCGGTCCAACCCCCGCATGCTCATCGTCCACGAGGTGATGGGGCGGCACTGCGGGTACCTCACGGCGGCCGCCGCCCGGCGCTACCGGACGTGGCTCGACGCCCAGGAGTGGGCGCCGGCGCTGGGTCTGACCCGCGAGCGGTGGGACGTGCACGCGGTCTTCCTGCCCGAGCTGCACCTCGACATCGACGCCGAGGCCGAGCGCCTGCGCGCGATCATGGACGCCCAGGGCAACGTCAACGTCTTCCTCTCCGAGGGCGCGGGCGTCCCCGAGATCGTCGCCGAGCTCGAGGCGAGCGGCGAGGAGGTCGAGCGCGACCCGTTCGGCCACGTCAAGCTCGACACGATCAACCCGGGCGCCTGGTTCGCCGAGCAGTTCGCCGAGAAGCTCGGCGCCGAGAAGGTCATGGTGCAGAAGTCGGGTTACTTCTCCCGCTCCGCGGCCGCGGACCCGGACGACCTGCGGCTCATCAAGTCGATGACCGACCTCGCCGTCCAGGTGGCGCTCGAGGGCGGCTCCGGCCTCATCGGGCACGACGAGGAGCGCGGCGGGCTCCTGCGCGCGATCGAGCACGAGCGGGTCGCCGGGGGCAAGGCGTTCGACATCTCCCAGGAGTGGTTCACCGACCTCATGGCCGCGACCGGCCAGGACGTGCGGGCCGCGGAGCAGACCGCGCACTGACGCGTCGCGGGCGCGGTGGCGGCGACGTCACCGCGCCCGCGCGTCGTAGGTCACGTCCGACGACCGGGCGGGACGTCCCCGGCCCGCGGCGCCCTGCCTACGATGGCGCGGTGAACGTCGAGCCCACCGCGGAGACCCTGGCCGGACTGCAGCAGTGGCGGAGCATGACCGCCGCCCAGCAGCCGACCTATCCCGACCCGGAGGCGCTGTCGGCCGTCGTCTCCGAGCTCGAGTCGAGCCCCCCGCTCATCTTCGCCGGCGAGGCGGACCGGCTCACCGGTCTCATGGCCGCCGCCGGACGCGGGGAGGCCTTCCTCCTCCAGGGCGGCGACTGCGCGGAGACCTTCGCCGAGTCGACCGCCGACCGCATCCGGAACAAGATCCGCACGATCCTGCAGATGGCGGTCGTCCTCACCTACGGCGCGAGCCTCCCGATCGTCAAGATGGGGCGGATGGCCGGCCAGTACGCCAAGCCGCGCTCGAGCGACCTCGAGACCCGGGACGGCGTCACGCTGCCCTCCTACCGCGGGGACGCCGTCAACGCGCACGGCTTCACCGAGGAGGACCGGGTGCCGGACCCCCAGCGGCTGCTCGGGATGTACCACCGCTCGGCGACGACGCTCAACCTCATCCGCGCCTTCACGGGCGGCGGTTTCGCCGACCTGCGCCTCGTCCACGAGTGGAACCGCGGGTTCATCGAGAACCCCGCCCACGGCCGCTACGAGTCGCTCGCCGGCGAGATCGGCCGCGCGCTGCGGTTCATGGCCGCCGCCGGGGTCGACTTCGACGCGCTGCGCACGGTCGACATGTACTCCTCGCACGAGGCGCTGCTGCTGGACTACGAGGCCGCGCTCACGCGGATCGACCACCGCACCGGGCAGCCCTACGGCACGTCGGCCCACTTCCTGTGGATCGGCGAGCGCACCCGTCAGCTCGACGGCGCCCACGTCGACCTCCTCTCGCGCGTGCGCAACCCGATCGGCGTCAAGCTCGGCCCGAAGGTCACGCCCGACGAGGTCCGCAGCCTCATCGACCGACTCAACCCCGACGGCCTCGCCGGCCGGCTCACCTTCATCTCGCGCATGGGCGCGGGCATGGTCCGCGACGCGCTGCCGGGCATCGTCGAGTCGGTCGTCGCGGACGGCCGGCCCGTGACCTGGGTGTGCGACCCGATGCACGGGAACACGATCACCTCCCCGTCCGGCTACAAGACGCGGGAGATGGACACGATCCTCGACGAGGTCCGCGGGTTCTTCGAGGTGCACCAGCAGATGGGCACCGTGCCCGGCGGCCTGCACGTCGAGCTGACCGGGGACGACGTCACCGAGATCATGGGCGGCGCCGACCCGATCGACGACGCGGGGCTCGCCCGCCGGTACGAGACGCTGGTGGACCCGCGTCTCAACCACCAGCAGTCGCTCCAGATGGCGTTCGAGGTCGCGGAGATGCTGCGCAGCTGAGGCCGCGCGGACCGCGGCGGGGAGCGGCGAGGTCCGGGCCGCCCCGCGCCCGGTCCCGGCCTGGACCCGGACGGTTCGCAATGGCCGGATGTGGCCCGGCTGGTTCTCGCCGACCGGGCGTCAGACCACGCGGAGCGTGACGACCGTGCCGGGCTCGACCATGGCCCCCGCCGCGGGCGTCTGCTCCCGCACCGTCCCGTAGAACGCGCCGAGCACGTCCTCTCGCTCCGGCTCGAGCCCGAGCTCCTCGAGGCGGGCGATCGCGTCGTCGACGTTCTCGTTGAGGAGGTCGGGGACCTCGACGAGCTCGGGGCCGAGCGAGATGACGATCTCGACCTGGTCGCCGACGTAGGCGTCGCCGTCCGCGGGGTCCTGCGAGATGACCAGGCCCTCGTCGACGGTGTCGGAGTGCTCCTCGACGACGTCGGGCTCGAGCCCCGCCTCCCGGAGGGCGTCGGCCGCGTCCGCGCGGGTCTCGCCCGTCACGTCCGGCACCTCGGCGGGCTCGCGCCCGTCGGACACGACGACGTCGACGGGGCGGTCGTGCGGGACGACCTCGCCCGCCGCCGGGTCGGTGGAGACGATCTCGCCCTCGGGGACGGTGTCGTCGTAGGCGGTCGTCACCTCGCCCAGGGTGAGCCGGGCCGTGGCCAGCACGGACTCCGCGTCCTCCAGGGGCGTGCCGACGACGTCGGGGACCGCGAGCGTCTCGACGCCGAGGGAGACGATGACGGTGACGGAGCCGTCGCGCGTGCGTTCGCCCGCCGCCGGCGTGGTGGCGACCACGTTGCCCTCGGAGACGTCGTCGGAGTAGGCCTGCTCGAGCTCGGTGCTCAGCCCGGCGTCCTCGAGGGCGGCGACCGCGGCGTCGCTCGTCCGGCCCGTGACGTCGGGGACCGTCGTGCCCGCGAGCGGGCCCGCCGTCAGCAGCCACCAGCCGCCCGCGAGGAGCGCCGCGAGGACGACGAGCAGGAGCGAGACGACGCCGGTGCGTCGCCGCCGGACGACCCGCGCACGGGTGGACGACGTGCGTGCGGCCCGGCCCCGGTGCGAGGGGCCGGAGCCGGTCGGTGACCCCGGGTGGTCGGACGACCGCCCGTCGTCGCCGGCGCCGCGCAGGGCGATCGGACGGGTGTCGTGGGAGTCGGCGGGGGTGGCCCTGACCGGTCGGGTGACCGGGTGGACCGGGGTGTCGTGGCGGGACGGTGCGTCGTGGTGGGACGCGGAGCCGGACGCGTCCCGCTCGCGCGGCGCCGGGGCGGTCGTCGGCGCGTCCGGCGATCCCGCGGCGGCCCGGGCGGGCGACCCGGTACGGGCCGCCGCGCCGTTCGCAGCGCGGGTGTGTGCCGTCCCGTCGGCGGTCTCCCGCGCGCCGGTGTCCACGTCCGACGTCGCGAGGCGCGCGCCCGATCCGGCCGGACCGCCCGATCCGGCCGGACCGGCGGATCCGAGCGGTCGCGAGCCGGCGGGCACGGGGCGCGTGGCGGAGGCGGCCGGGCGCGAGCCGGCGGGCGCGGGTCGTGACCCGGTGGCGGAGGCCTTCGCCCTGCGGGGTGCGGGTCGCCCGTCCGGACGGATCGAGCCGATCGGGATCGCGACCGACCGCGAGGCGGTGTCGACCGCGCCGGTGTCGGCCGAGGTGCCGGTCGGCTCGTCGTCGAACACGGCCGGCGGGCGGGGCTCGACGTCGGAGCGCATGTCGAGGACGTCGTCGGGCAGGACGGCGCGGGTGCGGCGCACGAGAGCGAGCGCCTCGCCGGCGTCGGCCGGCCGGTCGTCCGGGTCCTGGGCCGTGAGCGCGGCGACGAGGTCGTCGACCTCGCGCGGGATCCACGGCAGCTCCGACCCCGGGCCGGGCACGGCGCTGTTGACGTGCTGGAAGGCCACCTGCGCCGGGGTCGTCCCGGTGAAGGGCTGCCCGCCCGTGAGCAGCTCGTAGGCGACGATGCCGGCGCCGTAGACGTCGGCGGGCGGGTCGGCGACGCCCTCGAGGACGGTCTCGGGCGCGATGTAGGCGACGGTCCCGAGCACGGTCCCGGACGTGGCCGCCGTCGTCTCGCTGATCGCGCGGGCGAGGCCGAAGTCCGCGACCTTCACCCGGCCGTCCGCGGTGACGAGGATGTTCTCCGGCTTGATGTCCCGGTGGACGAGGCCCGCGCGGTGCGCGGCGGCGAGGGCGTCGAGCACCTGCTCGAGGACGTCGAGGGTCTGCCCGAGGGTGAGCGAGCCGCGGGCCCGCAGCTCGTCGCGGAGGTTGGGGCCGTCGACGAGCTCCATCGCGAGGTAGGAGGACTCGCCGGTCACGCCCTGGTCGTGGACGGCGACGACGCCGGGGTGGGACAGGCGGGCGGCGGCCCTCGCCTCGCGCCGGAACCGGCGCACGAAGTCCGGGGACTCGGCGAGGTGGGGGTGCATGATCTTCACCGCGACCACGCGCTCGAGCCGCAGGTCCTGCGCACGGTAGACGCTGGCCATGCCGCCTCGGGCGATGCGCTCGATGATCCGGTAGCGCTCGTCGACGAGGTGGCCGGCCAGCGGGTCGGCGCGGGTGTCCACGGGCGGATGCTATCCGGGCGCGGACGGCCTCAGGTGGACCCGCGCCGGGCCGGACACCCCTGGTGGCAGGGGCGGCCCGGTCCCGGCGCGGTCGTGACGTCCCTGGTCAGAACCGGTTCATCGCCGCACGGACGGTGTCGACGTAGTTCTCGGTGTCGGGGTACATGCCGTGGGCGCGGACGCCGCCGAGTCCCTGGTAGTAGGCGGCGATGCCCTGGTCGGAGTCGTCCGCCGAGCGCTGGAGCGCGCGGATGATGGCGACGCCGGCGACGACGTTGTCCTGCGGGTTCATGATGTTGAGCGGGCGGCCCACGAGGTCCGAGGCCCACTCGCCCGACGACGGGATGACCTGCATCGTGCCGATCGCGTTGGCGGGGGAGACCGCGGCGTGGTTGAAGCCGGACTCGACGAACGCGTGCGCGAGGGCGAGCCGGGGGTCGACGCCCATCGACACGGCCGTGCTGCGCACGAGCTCCTGCATCGAGGCCCGCGAGGGGACCCCGGACGCGACGAGCGCCGTGCGGTTGGCGTTCGCCGCGCCGACGACGGCCTCGGGGTACGTGCGTCCCGCGAAGGTCGAGCCGACCCCGCCGGAGGTGTTCCCGGGGTCGGAGGTGGCGGGGCCGGCGGCCGCGGCGCCGGGCATCGTCAGGGTCTGGCCCACGTAGATCCGGCCGTCGGAGCCGATCGAGTTGGCCTCGGCGATCTCCGCCACCGAGGTGCCCTGGGCGCGGGCGATCCCGGTGAGGGTGTCTCCCGCGCGCACCGTGTAGCTGCCGCCCGTGGACGAGGCCGACGACGACGGAGCCGCGGCGTCCGTGGCCTCCGCGCCGCCCGCGCCCGGGATCGTCAGGGTCTGCCCGGTGCGGATGACCGTCCCGGTGAGGGAGTTCGCCTGCTGGATCTCGCGCACCGACGTGCCGTGGGCACGGGCGATGCCGATGAGCGTGTCACCGGCGGAGACGAGGTAGCTGCCGCCGGTCGACGAGGTCTGCTCGGCGTTCGCGGGCGCGCTCGCGCCCGGGACGGTGAGGGTCTGGCCGGCCAGGATGAGCGAGCCCGACAGGGAGTTGGCCCGCTGGATCTCGCGCACCGTGGTGCCCAGCTCGCGGGCGATCCCGGTAAGCGTGTCCCCGCGGCGGACGGTGTAGCTCGTCTCCTCCGGCGAGAGGCGCACGGGTGTGGCGGGGGAGGTGCGGACCACGGCGACGGGTGCCGAGGTGACGGCCGGTGCGGGTGCGTGCGTGGTGACGGGCGCCTGGAGCGCCGCGTCCTGCACGGCGGGAGTCTGGGTGGCCGGCGCCGGGACGTCCGACGCGACGGCCGGGACGGCGAGGAGCGTCGGCGCACCGATCGCCGTGGTGGCGATCGCGGCGAGGGTGATCGGTCGGTGGGTGGTACGGCGATGCGCGCGTGCGACGGCGGGCATGTGTCCTCCGGGAAGTGGTACGCGACCCACCCCTGCGAGCATGCCCCCAGGCTGCGGGTGTGAACAGATTGACAGGTGTTACTGGTGTAACGATTGGGACACTAGTGGTTGTTGGGGCAGGAGTCGAACGTGTGGCGCGTCCTGGACGGCCGGGCGGGTCGGGAGCCGCCGGCGCGGCGGTCGGCGGGTGCGGGGTCGTGGACGGAGCGGGGAGGGACCGGGGTGTCGGCGTCGGACCCCGGCGTGACCGAGGGGCTTCCGCGACTACGCTGGCCGTCATGCCTGGACCGACCTGGATCTCCGTGCCCGAGGCCGCCGACCTGCTCGGCATCCGCGACCGCGACGTCCGTCAGCTCGTCCGGGACGGTCGCCTCGTGACGGTGCGGTCGTCGACCGGGGCGGCGGGGATCGCTCGCGAGATGCTCGACCTGGCCGCCGAGCCCCCGGCGGCCCTCGACGGCCTCGCCGGCACCCTCACGCTGCTGGGCGACGGTGGGATGTCACCCGAGACGGTCGTCGACTGGCTGTGGGAGCGGGACGACGAGCTTGAGGAGACGCCGATCGAGGCGCTCCGGTCCGGTCGGGTTCACGCGGTACGCCGCGTGGCGCTCGCGCAGGCGTTCTGAGGGCCGGGCCGCTCTCCTAGGCCGAGCGGGTGACGAGCGCGGCCGCGAGGGCCTCGAGCACCTGACGGGGTGCGTCGTCGAGCGCAAGGTCCGTCAGGGCCCGGCCGGCGGCCTGCTCGCGCTCGTCGATGAGGCGCTCGTGCGCCGCCCGGGCGCCGGTCGAGGTGATGACCTCCCGCAGCCTGTCCACCCCGGCGGCGTCGAGCGCGGGGTCGCCGACGAGCGCCTCGATCTCGTCCCGCTCGTCCGGGCCCGCGGCGCTCCACGTGAGCGCGAGCAGGGCGGTCCGCTTACCCTCCCGCAGGTCGTCGCCCGCGGGCTTCCCGGTGACCTCGGGATCTCCGAACACGCCGAGCTCGTCGTCGCGGAGCTGGAACGCCTCGCCGAGCGGCTCGCCGACCGCCCGGAGCCCGGTGACGAGCTCCGGCGCGCCGCCCGCGAGCGCCGCTCCGAGCGCGAGGGGGTGCTCGACCGAGTACCGCGCGGACTTGTGCCGCAGCACCGTGAGCGAGCGGGTGAGCGCGCCGTCCGGGTCGGTGCGCAGCGGGGTGGCCGCCGCCCGGACGTCGAGGTACTGCCCGGCGGCGACCTCCGCGCACATGTGGTCGTAGATCGCCCGGGCGGTCGCGCCCGGTCCCGCGTCGACGGCGGCGCGGGCGGCATCCATCGAGGCCGACGAGGCGGCCAGGAGGAGATCCCCGAGCAGGATCGCCCCGGCCACGCCGAACGACACCGCATCGCCGTCGAGCCGCTGCTCGCGGTGCGTCCCGGAGATGGCGACGTGCGCCGCCGGGAGCCCGCGGCGCACGTCGGCGCCGTCCATCACGTCGTCGTGGACGAGCGCCGCCAGCTGGAAGAGCTCGAGCGCCGCCCCGGCGCGCACGACCGGGTCCGGCGCGTCGACCTCCTGCGGGCCTCCGGCGGCGAGGTGCCCCGCGTAGGCGAGGAGGGCGCGCGACCGCTTCCCGCGGGCGAGCAGGGCGCGACCCGGGTCGACGAGGGCGTCGAGCCGGCCGGTCAGCCCCTCGAGCCGCGCGAGCGTGGCCTCGAGCTCGGTGCGCGTCGCCGCGTCGACCGCCGAGCGGACGGCGGGCAGGGGGGCGGGCAACGCGTCGGGGGCCATGGGGTCAGGGTACGGGCGCGGGTCGGCCACGAGGTCCCCGGGCGAGTCCACAGGTCGCCGTGCGGCGGTGCTGTGCACAGGGCCGCTCCGGGCGGTGGGAGCCGGCTGCCAGCGTGCTCGCATGACGCCAACGACGCTCCGACTGTCCTGCGACGCCGACCTGGTCGGCGCCGTCCCGCACCTCTTCGGGTTCGTGCCCGAGGAGTCCCTCTCGCTGCTCACGGTGCCGATGCCGCCGGGGCCTCCCGGGGTCGGACCGGCCGCGCGGCTCGAGCTGACCGAGGCGGGCGGCCCCGGCGGGCAGCCCTACGTCGCCGGTGTGATCTCCCGGTTCGCCCGCGACAGGTTCGGCATCTACGCCGCGGTCGTGCACACCGACCTCCCGCTGAGGGACGCGTGCGAGTCGCCGGTCGTGCTCACCGCGGTCCGGAGGGTCCGCGAGCTCGACGACCCTCGCGTCGGCGCGTGGGTCGTGGCGCGCGACGGGTGGCAGCGCCTCCCGGGGCACGCGCCGTTCGAGGACCGGTCGGGTCCGCGCCCGCTCGACGAGCTGGGGCACGCACGGGCCGTGACCGAGCTCGTGCTCACGGGCTCGGCGCCAGTCGCGGGTCGGGCTGACCTGGGGATCGCGCGCGAGCCGGACTCCGCGACCGGGAGCCTCCTGCTCGACGCGCTCGCGGACCGGATGCAGCGGCGTCTGCCGGGGGTGGTGCTGACCGTGCGCGCGTACGACGAGCTCGTGACCCGCAGGCTCCGTCCCGACCAGGGGCTGAGCGGGCGGGACCGGGAGCTGCTCGCCCGGCTCCTCCTCGGCCTCGAGCGGCCGGGCGTCCGTGACGCCGTGCTCACGCGCGTGCTCGTCGGGACGGGCATGCCGGTCGAGCTGCTGACGGAGCCCGAGCTCGTCGGGCAGCTGTGGACGGGTGGTCCCATCGAGGCCGCCGACCGTCGCCGACCGCTCGAGGTGCTGGCCAGGTTCGCCCCCTCGGGGGTCGTGGCGCCGACGTCGGCGCTCCTCGCCCTGCTGGCGTGGCGCCGCGGGGAGGGGGCGCGCGCGGCCGTGCTCGCCGAGCTCGCGCTCGAGGATCGGCCGGAGTACAGCCTCGCCCGCCTCGTGCTCGAGGTGCAGGCATCCGGGGCGATCCCGCCGGCAGCCCGGCAGGACGCGCTCGAGGATGACGCGGACGACTGGTTCGGTCCGTCGCCGTTCCTCGACGAGCCCGGCGGGCACCCCGACCTCGACGATCTCTCGGACATCGAGGAGGACGGCCCCGACGGGTCGTGGTGGCTCGGTGGTCCGCCGACCGACGACCGGTGCCTGCAGATGTACACGGAGGAGCTGATCGACGAGATCGAGCGGGGCGACGGGCGCTCGGGGACCACGTGAGGACGGCGCGGGCCGCGCCGAGCGCGCTGCGGTGGCAGGCGTCGCCCGGGACGTCCGGGTAGCGTCGTCCTGGCGCGCACCGCACGGGTGGCCGCGCGGAGGAGGACCCGATGCACGTCGTCGTCGCGTACCTGGCCACGCCCGAGGGCGAGGCCGCGCTCTCGGAGGCGATCGCCGCCGCCACGGAGCGGGACGAGCGGGTCGTCGTCGTCCTCACCCGTGCGCGGACCGAGGTGGACACGCAGACGGTCGTCGAGGTCGATGCGGACGCCGCCCGCGCCCGCCTCGACGAGGCGGACCTCGCCTACGAGATCCGGTACGTCGGGCTGGGGCGGGACGCCGGGCACGAGATCGTGCAGGCGGCCGTGGACACGCAGGCCCGGCTCGTCGTCCTCGGCCTGACGCGCCGCGCACCGACGGGCACCCTGAGCCTCGGCTCCGGCGCCCAGCACGTCCTGCTCGAGTCGCCGTGCCCCGTGCTGGTCGTCCATCCCTGATCCCGCCCGGCCGCGTCCCCGGCGCCGTACGCTGGAGGGCGCAGCCCACCCGCCGCACCGTCGCACCGGAGGACCGCCGTGACCGAGCAGGACGTCCAGCACACCCCCTTGCACGTCGCCCACCTGGACGCCGGCGCCTCGATGACCGACTTCGCCGGCTGGGACATGCCGTTGCGCTACAGCTCCGAGCTCGAGGAGCACCGGGCGGTCCGCACCGCGGCGGGCCTCTTCGACCTCTCCCACATGGGCCAGGTCGTCGTGGAGGGCCCGGGTGCCGGGGAGGCGCTCGACCGGGCGCTCGTCACCCGCCCCTCGACCGCCGAGGTCGGGCGGGCGAGGTACTCGGTCATGCTCGACCCCGACGGGGGCATCGTCGACGACCTCGTCGTGTACCGCCTCGGCGAGCACGAGTTCCTCGTCGTGGCGAACGCCGCCAACCGGCTCGTCGTCGTCGACGAGCTGACCCGTCGGGCCGAGGGCGTCGCCGACGTCTCGGTGGAGGACCGCACCACCGCCCGCGCCCTGATCGCGGTCCAGGGTCCGCAGGCGCCGGCGATCCTCGCGTCCGTCACGGACGACGATCTCGACACGCTGCGGTACTACCGGGCGCGGCGCGCGACGGTGGCCGGCGTCGACCTCCTCGTCGCGCGCACCGGCTACACCGGGGAGGTCGGCTACGAGCTCATGCTCGGTGCCGCCCACGCCCGCTCGGTGTGGGACGCCCTGCTCGTGGCCGGCGCCGAGGAGGGCCTCGTCCCGGCCGGGCTGGCCTCCCGCGACACGCTGCGCCTCGAGGCCGGCATGCCGCTCTACGGCAACGAGCTCTCCCGGTCGACGGGCCCGGACGAGGTCGGCCTCACCCGGCTCGTCGACCTGACCGAGGAGCACGCGTTCGTCGGCCGCGCGGCGGTGGAGGCCGCGCGTGAGCGCCCGACCGGACGGGCGCTCGTCGCGCTGTCCGGCGAGGGCCGTCGCGCCGCGCGCGCGGGGTCCGCAGTGCTCGTGGGGGACGTGGAGGTCGGGACGGTGACCTCCGGGGCGCTCTCCCCGACCCTCGGCCACCCGATCGCGCTCGCCCTCGTCGATCGCCCCCTCGAGCCCGGCACGGCCGCCGAGGCCGACGTGCGCGGGCGTCGGCAGGCGATGACCGTCGTCGAGACCCCGTTCTACAAGCGCCCGTCCTGACGTCGACCGGTCGCGCCGCACCCGCGACGTCCCCTCCTCACCCGCCTCCTCCCGTTCGCCCCACCTGTCCCCGTCAGACTCGTCCCGATCCGCCACGCACCCGAAGGAGACCGCTGTGAGCAGCTACCCCGAGGACCGGAAGTACACCGCAGAGCACGAGTGGATCGCCGTCGACGGCGCGACCGCCAGGGTCGGGCTGACCAGGTTCGCCGCGGAGTCGCTCGGCGAGGCCGTGTACGTCGACCTGCCCGAGGTCGGCGACACCGTGACGGCCGGCGAGGCCTGCGGAGAGGTCGAGTCGACGAAGTCGGTCTCCGACCTCGTCGCCCCCGCCACCGGCGAGGTCACCGCGGTCAACGACGCCGCGGACGCCGACCCGGCGCTCATCACGAACGACCCCCACGGCGAGGGGTGGCTCTACGAGATCACGGTCGGCGAGCTGCCGTCCGACCTGCTCGACGCCGCCGGGTACGCCGCGCTCGCCGACGAGGCCGCCAAGTGAGGCCCTTCGTCGACCGCCACCTCGGCGCGGGCGCCGCCGCGCGCGAGACGATGCTCGCCGCGGTGGGCGCCTCGTCGTCGGCCGACCTCATGGCGCGCGCCCTGCCCCCGAGCATCCGGGACGACGCCGAGACCCTCGCCGCCGAGCTGCCGATCCCGGCGGCGGCGAGCGAGGCCGAGGTCGCCGCCGAGCTCCGTGCGATGGCGGCGACCAACACCGTGCGGCGGTCGATGATCGGCCAGGGCTACTACGGCACCCACACCCCGGCGGTGATCCGGCGGAACGTGCTGGAGAACCCCTCCTGGTACACGGCCTACACGCCCTACCAGCCCGAGATCTCCCAGGGCAGGCTCGAGGCGCTGCTCAACTTCCAGACCCTCGTCTCGGACCTCACGGGCCTCACGGTCTCCGGCGCGTCGATGCTCGACGAGGCCACGGCCGTGGCCGAGGGGATGCTGCTCGCGCGCCGCGCCGTCAAGGGCGCCGGCCCGCGCATCGTCGTCGACACCGACCTGTTCGCGCAGACCGCGGCCGTGCTGGCCACCCGGGCCGAGCCCGTCGGCATCGAGCTGGTCCCCGCCGACCTCTCGGCCGGGGAGCTCCCGGACCTCGAGGGCGTCGCCGGGGTCGTCGTCCAGGTCCCCGGGGCCTCGGGACGCATCCCCGACGCCGAGGTGCTGCGCGGTGTCGTCGAGGCCACCCACGCCGCCGGGGCACTCGCGATCGCCGCCACCGACCTGCTCGCGTGCACGCTGATGACGGCGCCCGGCGACCTGGGGTTCGACGTCGCCGTCGGCTCCTCCCAGCGACTCGGCGTGCCGATGGGCTTCGGCGGTCCCCACGCGGGCTTCATGTCGGTGCGCGAGGGCCTCGAGCGACAGCTGCCGGGCAGGCTCGTCGGCGTCTCCGTCGACGCCGACGGACGGCCCGCCCACCGGCTCGCGCTCCAGACCCGCGAGCAGCACATCCGCCGCCAGAAGGCCACGAGCAACATCTGCACCGCTCAGGTGCTGCTCGCGGTCATGGCCTCGTCGTTCGCGGTCTACCACGGCCCCGAGGGACTCACCGAGATCGCCGCGCACGCCGCCCGGTCGGCGAACGAGCTCGCCTCCTGCCTCCGGGCGGGCGGCGCCGACGTCGCGGTCGGCGGCCGGTTCGACACCGTCGAGGTCCGCGTCCCCGGGCGGGCCGCCGAGCTCGCCGCCGCCGCGTCGGCGGACGGGGTGTGGCTGTGGGTCGAGGACGCCGACACCCTGCGCATCTCCACCGACGAGACGACGACGGCCGGCGACCTCGACACGGTGGTGCGCGTCGTCGTCGGGCAGGACCGGACGCCGGGGGAGGGCGCCGGCCGGGCCGCGCCTGCGGGTGGGTCCGAGCCCGCCGGCGGGGCCGGGCCGACCGCGCCGGGCGACCCGACCGACGGCACGGGCGTCCCCGCGTCGATGCGCCGGACGACCGAGTTCCTGACGCACCCGGTGTTCTCCGCGCACCGCTCCGAGACCGCGATGCTCCGCTACCTCACGCGGCTCGCGGCGAAGGACTACGCGCTCGACCGCGGCATGATCCCGCTGGGCTCGTGCACGATGAAGCTCAACGCCGCGATCGAGATGGAGTCGATCAGCTGGCCGGGCTTCGCCGCGGTCCACCCGTTCGCGCCCGCGGAGGACGTGACCGGCTACCTGCGCCTCGTCGAGGACCTCGAGGGCTGGCTCGCCGCCCTCACGGGGTACGAGGCGGTGTCGCTCCAGCCCAACGCCGGCTCCCAGGGCGAGCTCGCCGGGCTCCTTGCCATCCGCGGCTACCACCGCTCCCGCGGGGACGAGCGACGCACCGTCTGCCTCGTCCCGGCGTCCGCGCACGGGACGAACGCGGCCTCGGCGGTGCTCGCCGGGCTGTCGGTCGTGGTCGTCCCCTCCGCGTCGGACGGCTCGATCGACATCGACGCGCTCACCGAGCTCGCCGCGTCCCACGCCGACGACCTCGCGGCCATCATGCTCACCTACCCGTCCACGCACGGCGTCTACGAGGAGCACGTGCGGCAGGTGTGCGACGTCGTGCACGAGCACGGGGGCCAGGTCTACCTCGACGGCGCCAACCTCAATGCGCTGCTGGGCCATGCCAGGCCCGGCGAGTTCGGCGGCGACGTCAGCCACCTCAACCTGCACAAGACCTTCTGCATCCCGCACGGGGGCGGCGGACCCGGCGTGGGGCCGGTGGCCGCCAAGTCCCACCTGGCGCCGTTCCTGCCGGGGCACCCGCTCGCGCAGGGCGACCTGCGCGCGGACGGGGCGGTGTCGGCGGCTCCCTACGGCTCCCCGTCGATCCTGCCGATCACGTGGGCGTACATCCGGCTCATGGGTGCGGACGGGCTGCGGCGCGCCACCGAGGACGCCGTGCTCGCGGCGAACTACGTGGCGGCGCGGCTCGGCGACACGTTCCCGGTGCTCTACCGCGGCCCGGGGGACGCCGTCGCGCACGAGTGCATCCTCGACCTGCGCCCGCTCAAGTCCGCGACCGGCATCACGGTCGACGACGTCGCCAAGCGCCTCATCGACTTCGGCTTCCACGCGCCGACGATGAGCTTCCCGGTGCCCGGCACCCTCATGGTCGAGCCCACCGAGTCCGAGGACCTGCCGGAGATCGACCGGTTCGTCGACGCGATGCTCGCCATCGAGGCCGAGGCGCGGGCGGTGGCCGAGGGGCGGTGGCCGGCGGTCGACAACCCGCTCGTCAACGCCCCCCACCCCGCCGCACGTCTGGCAGGGGAGTGGACGCACCCCTACACGCGCGCCGAGGCCGCGTTCCCGGCCGGCGAGGAGGACAAGTACTGGCCGCCGGTGGCGCGCGTCGACGGCGCGTTCGGCGACCGGAACCTCGTCTGCTCGTGCCCGCCCCCGGAGGCGTTCGCCCAGGTCTGAGGGGCGCATCAGGGGACCGACGGACGCCCCGTCGGCGTCGGCGCGCAGCCGGACGTGCGCCGACGCCGACAAGGGTGTAATGTCTGTGTCGGCTATAATTGTAGGGACGGCGCGCGCCGCCCCGGGCTCGTTCTGCGGGTCGGCATGGAACATGCGGCGCGACGGGCGTGTTGAGACCACGACGCCCCCACCCCCGGCGAAAGGCCCCCTACCGATGAGTACCGACGTTACTGAGCCTGCGACGGGCACGAGCACGACCACCCCCGCGGCGAAGACACCTGCCAAGAAGACCACCGCGAAGAAGCCCGCGGCGAGGAAGACGACCTCGTCCACGACCGCCGCGAAGTCGACCGCGGCGAAGAAGACGTCCAGCGCGAAGTCGTCGACCACCGCCGCGAGGTCGGGCAGCACGGCGAAGTCGTCGACCGCCGCGAAGAAGACCACCACCGCGGCCGCTCCGAAGCGCGGCGCGAAGGCGGCGAAGCCGGCGGACGAGGTCGAGGAGACCGAGGAGACGACGACCACCCCCGAGGACGTCGACGAGTCGGAGCTCGTGGACGAGACCGGCACGGCGGACACCGACAGCGCCGACGAGGCCGACGACTCGGACGACGAGACCGACGGCGCCGACACGGACGATGCCTCTGACGAGGACCACGCCGAGGAGCCGGCCCCGGCGCAGTCCGCAACCCGTGGTTCGCGCCGCGGCAAGCTCGCCGTCGTCCCGGACGCGTCCTCCACGAAGGACGGGAAGTCCGGCAAGGAGGAGACGACCGCGAGCGGGTTCGTGGTCTCGGACTCCGACGACGACGACCAGCCCGTCCAGCAGGTCGTCACCGCCGGCGCGACCGCGGACCCGGTCAAGGACTACCTCAAGCAGATCGGCAAGGTGGCCCTCCTCAACGCCGAGCAGGAGGTCGAGCTCGCCAAGCGCATCGAGGCCGGCCTGTTCGCCGAGGAGCGCCTGGCTCAGGAGCCCGAGATGGAGCGCAAGCTCTCCCGGGAGCTGCAGTGGATCGCGAACGACGGCCGCCTCGCGAAGAACCACCTCCTCGAGGCGAACCTGCGACTCGTCGTGTCCCTGGCCAAGCGGTACACGGGTCGCGGGATGCTGTTCCTCGACCTCATCCAGGAGGGCAACCTCGGCCTCATCCGCGCGGTCGAGAAGTTCGACTACACCAAGGGCTACAAGTTCTCCACGTACGCGACCTGGTGGATCCGTCAGGCCATCACCCGCGCCATGGCCGACCAGGCCCGCACCATCCGCATCCCCGTGCACATGGTCGAGGTCATCAACAAGCTCGCCCGCGTCCAGCGGCAGATGCTCCAGGACCTGGGCCGCGAGCCCACGCCCGAGGAGCTCGCCAAAGAGCTCGACATGACCCCGGAGAAGGTCGTCGAGGTCCAGAAGTACGGCCGCGAGCCCATCTCCCTGCACACCCCGCTCGGCGAGGACGGCGACTCCGAGTTCGGTGACCTCATCGAGGACTCCGAGGCCGTCGTGCCCGCCGAGGCCGTGAGCTTCACGCTCCTGCAGGAGCAGCTCAACGCCGTGCTCGACACGCTCTCAGAGCGGGAGGCCGGCGTGGTCTCCATGCGGTTCGGCCTCCAGGACGGCCAGCCCAAGACCCTCGACGAGATCGGCAAGGTCTACGGGGTCACCCGCGAGCGCATCAGGCAGATAGAGAGCAAGACGATGTCGAAGCTCCGTCACCCGAGCCGCTCCCAGGTCCTGCGCGACTACCTGGACTGACCCCGACCGAACGACCGACCCGACGGGCCCGTGTCGCACCTCATCGTGCGGCCCGGGCCCGTCGGCGTCCCCGGCCGGTACAGATATCGGGCGTTCCGGCACGGACGCCGCGCGCCACGGAGGCCGACGACGGGCGGTCGAGCTCCGGCGCCGCCTAGAAGAGCGTCATCACGCCCCAGATGACGAGCAGGACGCCGAAGGCGATCGTCACGCCCCACAGCCCCTTGATGAGGAAGCTGGTCGTCCGCCGGGACTGCGGGTCGTCGTCGTACCGTCCGAAGGGGAGGCCCGCCATCGTCGGCCCGGGTTCCCGGCCCTCGTGGGCCGCGACGGCCCGCTCGGCATCGGAGATCCGCGAGGGCGGCGGCTCGGCGCCGTCGGCGCCGAACGCGTCGCCGTAGCCGCCTGACCCGTCGCCAGGGGCGCCGGAGGCGTCCGGCCCGTTCATGCCGTACGGGTCGGAGGCGGGCCGCTCGCCGGCCGGGGTGGGCGCGGCGGAGGCGCCGTACTGCTCGGGGCCCGCAGCCGGGTACTCGTCGGGGCCGGCCGTCCCGGGCTCCCGGACGTCGGCGGTCCATCGTGTGCCGTCCCATCGACGCTCGAGGCCCTCCTGCCACGGGTCCGGGTGCCAGCCTGGTTCGCGCTGCTCCATCTCGGGACTCCTCGTCTCGCTCGGTCGGGCGTAGTCCAGCGTGGCACAGCGGCGCGTGCGGCGCCGGTCAGGCACAGGGGTCAGGTACCTGGCGGTCGGGGTCGGTCGGGTCGCGCGCCGGGCCACGGCGGACCCCAGGGCCGCGCGGTGGTCGCGAACGCGACGACGAGCCGGCGTGCGGCCCCGGTGAGCACGAGCCCGAGCATGACGCGAAGCAGGGAGCCGTCGGCGAGGACGAGCTCGACCCGACCGGCCTGCAGCAGCCGGCCTCGGCGTCGGGCACCGCGGACCACGTCGCGCGGCAGGTCCCACAGGATCTCGGGTGCGCTCTCGAGGGGATTCGTCGTGAGGACCACCCGGTGGGACGTGACGAGGAGGTACGGGAACGTCTCGCAGCGGTCGATCGCGTCGCGCACCTCGGTGGCGAGACAGTCCGGCCAACCTATGAGGGACACGCCCGTGACCACCGAGTCCGCGAGATCGGCGGTGTAGTCGGTCGGCAGGCCGAGCAGCATGTCCAGCGGCGACCCGAGGTCGAACCTCGGCCGCGGACCGAAGCGCTCGGCGCCCGCCATGTAGGCCACACCCTCCCAGGCGTGCGGGCGCTCGTCGGGCGTGCGTAGCACGCGCGGCAGCGCGTCCCCGGCATGGCGGAGCATGTCCATGGCGTCATGCTGCCGTACCGCTGACCCGCCGCGACGCGCGCGAGCGAGGGGGATCAGGGGTAGGGCCACCCGTTGGGGACGCACCCCTGCATGCCGAGCGTCTGCTGCTGCATGACGGGAGCCGGCCGTCCCGGCGCGGGACAGCGCACGTGTCCGTGGCCCAGGAAGTGGCCCATCTCGTGGTTGACGACGTAGTCGCGGTAGCTCGTCAACGAGCCACCCGCGTTCGTGAACGGCGCGGCGCCGTACGCCCAGCGGTTCGCGTTGATGACCACCGACGTCCCCACGCGGCACGAGGTGTACCCGTTCGTGTTGAGCGGGTAGCACAGGCGGTCCACCGTGGCGGGCGAGGTCAGGCGGAGGACGACGTCGGCGGGCCCGTCCGTCCGGGCGAACGAGACCGCGCCGTGGCGCCCCCACCCGCGCGAGGCGTTGAGGGTGGTCATGACGAGGTCGGCGAACTCGGGGCGCACCACGGAGATGCCGCGCTCGGTCTCGATCCGCACGCGGACCGTCCGCGCGGAGTCGTTCGGGGCGGGCACGGAGCCCGGGACGACCGCGAAGGTGCCCGACCCGGACCACGGCGGTGCACCGACGAGCCCCCCGTTGGTGGGCGGCGTCGGAGGCGGTGGCGGGGGAGTCGGGGCGGCCGCGGGGCGCCGCAGGCCGAAGGTGTCGGCGCCGTTCCCGTCCCAGTCGCCGGCGAAGGCCGTGTCGTCCGTGCGGCCGAAGGAGATCGTGCGGTCCGCGTTCCCGCCGGCCAGCGTGGTGCTCACGTGCAGCTCGGTGCCGCGGCGCACGGCGAGCGTGTCCGTCCCGTCCCCGTCCCAGTCGCCGACGAGGACGGTGTCCCCGGCGCGACCGTAGTCGAGCTCGATCTCGGCGTTGCCGGAGGTGAGGGTGTTGGAGAGGAAGTACCGGTTCCCGCGCCGCACGGCGAGGGTGTCGGTGCCGTCCCCGTCCCAGTCGCCGACGAGGACGGTGTCCCCGGCGCGGCCGTAGTCGAGCTCGATCTCGGCGTTGCCGGAGGTGAGGGTGTTGGAGAGGAAGTACCGGTTCCCGCGCCGCACGGCGAGGGTGTCGGTGCCGTCCCCGTCCCAGTCGCCGACGTGGACGACGTCGGCCGCCCGGCCGTAGGCGATCTGCCGGTCGGCCGGCCCCGAGGTCAGCGTGTTGCGCAGGTGGTACACCTGGCCGCGGCGCACCGCGAGCGTGTCGGTGCCGTTCCCGTCCCAGTCGCCGGTCAGGACGTCGTCGTCGGCGCGGCCGTAGACGAGGTGCCGGTCGGTGACGCCGTCGAGGTCGTCGTCGAGGAAGAACTCGGTCCCTGATCCGCCGACCTCCCCGGTGGCCGCCGTGGGCGAGGCGGGGGCCGTGAGCGCTGCGAGGGTGGCGAGGGCGGACACGGCGGCGAGAGCGCCAAGCCGGCGCGGGGTCCTGGTGGGGAGCACGGCCCCCAGGCTAGGGGCTCGGGCGGCACCCGGACAGCGTTTCGGCAGGTCGGTCCGGCCCGCCCCCTCCGGTCGGGCCCGTCAGGACCTGTCGGTCCGGCTCAGTCCTTGACGACGTGCCGCGCGGCGAGCACGTGGAACACGCCGAAGAGCATGAGGCCCACCGCGATCGCGCCGACGAGCACCGGGCCCGCGGGCCAGCCGAGGATGGTGACGAGCGCGGTGTCGGTGCCACCGGCCTGGTCCGGGTCCGATCGCAGCGCCGCGAGCGCCACGAGGACGCCGAGGACGGTGAAGGCGAACCCGCGTGCCGCGTGCCCGACGCGGCCGGCGAGCAGCACCTTCCGGTCGACGCGCGGGTCGAGCTTCTTGGCGAACCGCTCCGTGGCGCCGGTCCAGATCCACCACAGCCCGACCGCCACGACGGCGCCGCCGACGCACGCGAGCAGGATCTGCCCGCCCGGCTGGGACAGGAGGGTCTGCGCACCCTGCTCCTCGGTGTTCCCCGACCCGGAGCTGCCGCGCATGAGGACGACGACGCCGGTCACCGCCAGCGCAGCGGCGACGACCCCCTTGGCGGCCGAACCGATCCGCCGCGCCAGGTCCGAGGACCCGTGCTCGTCCGGGTGCCCGACGACCGCGAGGACGAGCTGCCAGACGACGTAGCAGAGCAGGCCGAGCACCATGACGACGAGCAGGGCGGCGCCGAGCGGCGTGCTGCCGATCTCCTCGATCGCTCCCGAGGTGGTCGAGTCCTCGGAGGAGCCGGATCCGATCGCGAGGCCCATGGCGATCCAGCCGACGACGAACCACACGATGCCCTGGGCGGCGAAGCCGACCTGGCCGAGCCGGTGGAGCCACCCTCCACGCGCGGAGTCCTGAGCGTCCTGGGCCACCTCGTCGGCCTGGTCCTTGACCTGGTCGACCTGGTCCTTCATCGAGTCGCTGTCCACCGGGGCATCGAATCATCTGTGGCGGGCCGCTGCACCCGGGACGACGAACGGCTGCCGCCCCGCGCGGGGCGGCAGCCGTTCGGGGCGTGCCGGGTCAGGCGTCCGCGCTGAGCAGACGGTCGCTCTCGTCGTGGATCTCCGTGGCCACCTCGTCGAGCTTGTCGGCGTGGCGGCGGGCGTGGTGCGCGCAGAACAGGAGCGAGCCGGAGCGCAGGGTCACGCGGACGTAGGCCTGTGCGCCGCAGGCGTCGCAGCGGTCGGCGGCGGTGAGCTGGGGTTCGGTCGCTGTCGTGGTCACACCGGCATGTAATCATCCCGGACCCCGTTCTGTGCCGAGGTGGCGGGGGAGTTCGCCCCCGGCGTAGCCGCGTGTCGCCCCGGTCACCGGCCGTCGACCGCGCCTCCGCGCCCGTCGACCGCGCCTCCGCGCCCGTCGGCCACGCCTCCGCGCCCGTCGGGCGGCCCCGCCGTACGATCCTTCGGTGAATCCCACCTCCGCCGCCGAGTACTCGGCACGGCACCTGTCGGTCCTCGAGGGACTGGCCGCCGTGCGCAAGCGACCGGGCATGTACATCGGCTCGACCGACGGTCGGGGCCTCATGCACTGCCTGTGGGAGATCGTCGACAACTCTGTCGACGAGGGCCTCGGCGGGCACGCGACCCGCATCGAGATCGTCCTGCACCCGGACTCCTCGGTCGAGGTCCGCGACGACGGACGAGGCATCCCGGTCGACGAGGTCCCCGGCGTCGGGCTGTCCGGTGTCGAGGTCGTCTACACCAAGCTCCACGCGGGTGGGAAGTTCGACTCGGGGTCGTACGCGACCTCGGGCGGACTGCACGGCGTCGGAGCGTCGGTGGTCAACGCGCTCTCGGCGCGCCTCGACGTCGAGGTGGACCGCGGGGGCAGGACCCACCGGATGACGTTCCGCCGCGGTGAGCCCGGCACGTTCGACGACCCGGCCGCGGGCCCCTCGGCGGACGCCGACTTCCAGCCGTTCGAGAAGGCGTCGAGCCTGGAGGTCACCGGCAAGGTGCGCCGTGGCGTCACCGGGACGCGCGTGCGGTACTGGGCGGACCCACAGATCTTCCCGGCCACGGCCGAGTTCAGCCTCGAGGAGGTGCTCGGTCGCGCCCGGCAGACCTCCTTCCTCGTCCCGGGCCTGACGATCGTGGTCTCCGACCGCCGCGCGTCGGACCCCGAGGAGCACACGACCGAGGAGTTCCGGCACGACGGCGGTACGGCGGACTTCGTCGAGTACCTGTCTCCGGACACCGCGGTGACCGAGGTGTGGCGCCTGACCGGTCAGGGCGCGTTCACCGAGACGATCCAGCAGCTCGACGGCAAGGGCCACCTGCGGCCCGTCGAGGTCGAGCGGGTCTGCGAGGTCGACGTCGCGCTGCGCTGGGGCACGGGGTTCGAGACGACCGCCCGCAGCTTCGTCAACATCATCGCCACCCCCAAGGGCGGCACGCACGTGGCCGGCTTCGAGCAGGCCGTCCTCAAGGTGGCCCGCAAGCAGATCGAGGCGTCCGCGCGTCGGCTCAAGGTCACCGCCAAGGACCCCCGGATCGAGAAGGACGACGTCCTCGCCGGCCTCACCACCGTGGTCTCGGTCCGCGTGCCCGAGCCGCAGTTCGAGGGGCAGACCAAGGAGGTCCTCGGGACCGCGCAGGTCCGGCAGGTCGTGGCGAAGGTGGTGGAGGCTGAGCTCACGGACCTGCTCACCTCGACGAGGGCCGCGCAGCGGTCGCAGTCGAACGCCCTGCTGGAGAAGATCGTCGGCGAGATGCGTGCGCGGGTCGCCGCCCGCACGCAGAAGGACATCTCGCGCCGGAAGAACGCCCTCGAGAGCTCGTCGCTGCCGACCAAGCTCGTCGACTGCCGCTCCAAGGAGGTCGAGCGCTCCGAGCTGTTCATCGTCGAGGGGGACTCCGCGCTCGGCACCGCGCGCCGGGCGCGGAGCTCGGAGTTCCAGGCGCTGCTGCCGATCCGCGGAAAGATCCTCAACGTCCAGAAGGCCTCCGCCGCGGACATCCTCAACAACGTCGAGGTCGCGACGATCTTCCAGGTCATCGGGGCCGGGTCGGGGCGCACGTTCGACCTCGACCTCGCCCGCTACGGGAAGATCGTCCTCATGACGGACGCCGACGTCGACGGCGCCCACATCCGCACCCTTCTGCTCACCCTCTTCTTCCGGTACTGCCGGCCGCTGGTCGAGGCGGGTCGCGTCTTCGCCGCGGTCCCGCCGCTGCACCGGGTCGAGGTCGCCGGCTCCGGCGGGCGCAAGGGCGAGGTCCACTACACCTACTCCGACGCCGAGCTCGCCCGCCTGCTCGCCAAGCTGGACAAGGCCGGGAAGAACCTGCGGTCGACCCCGCAGCGGTACAAGGGCCTCGGTGAGATGGACGCCGACCAGCTGGCCGAGACCACGATGGACCCCGCGCGCCGCACGCTGCGACGCATCACGGGGGCCGACGAGGAGGCGGTGGCCCGCGCCGAGTCCGTCTTCGAGCTGCTCATGGGCAGCGAGGTCGCGCCGCGCAAGGACTTCATCGTGGCCGGTGCGGCCGCGGTCGACCGTGAGCGGATCGACGCCTGAGGCGGGGGAGTCCTCGGGCCCGGCGACACGGCGACGTAGACTTCCGGGCATGATCGTGTCCTCGGCCGGGTCCGCCGCGCAGCTCGCGCGCCGGTTCGACCCGCCGGCCTCCGCCGCGGTCCCGGGTCCCCACCTGGGCCTGCGCTGGCGCACCCTCGCCGCCGACGACGGGGCGGACGTCGCGGCGCTGTGGGACCGTTCCGACGCCGTCGACTCCCGCGGGACGCGCACGACCCGGGCCGACGTCGACCGGCTGCTCTCGGCCGCGGCCGACGCCGGCGACACCCTCGGCGGGTTCGACGCCGACGGGATCCTGCGCGCGGCGGCGGCGCTCGTCCTCACGCTCCAGGGCGACGGCGCGGAGGTCCGCCTGCGCGCGACGATCGACCCGGGCAGGCGCGGGCTGGGCATAGGCAAGGCCCTGCTCGGCTGGCAGGACGACCGAGCGCGTCAGCTCCTCGCCGACGCCGCACCCGCCGGGCCGGCTCGCATCGTCATCGAGGTCGACCCGCACCAGAGCGACCGCCGTCGCCTCTGTGCGGCTGCCGGCTTCGCCCCCGAACCCGGCGCGCCGGGTCGGACGTTCGCGGTGGTGCTGTGAGCCAGCCTCCCGGGCGCGGGCTGCGCGCCGCACTGACGGGCCTGCGCACCTCGACCCGGCGTCCCTCCGGCGAGACCGTGGCCATGCACGTCCTCGCCGAGCCCGACCCCTCGACCGGGTCGACCGACCGGCTCCTGCCGCGGGCGGTCGACGGGCTCACGTGGTCGGTGCTCGACGCGCCGCGCGCAGCCGAGCTCGCCGCCCTCGTCTCCCGCATCGAGTCGGCCGACGGCACCCCGCTGCGCACCTCTGCCGAGGAGGTCGAGAGCTACTTCGCCGCCCGCGAGGGCTACCGGGCGGTCGCCGGGGACGACGCCGAGGGCGTGATGCGGGCGTTCGGCCTGGTGCGACCCAAGGGCGAGGTCGTCGACGGCATGCCCTCGTTCACCTGCTCCGGCGGGGTCGACGACGCGCTGCGGCTCAAGGGCGCGGGCGCCGCGCTCGTCGGCTGGCAGGTGGCGACCTCGCAGGCGCTGCTCGCCGAGTCGGGGGCCGAGCGTGGCGCCGTCGTCGTCCACGTCGACGAGAGCGAGTCGGATCTCAGCGCGCTGCTCGAGGAGCACGGGTTCCGGCCCCGGCGCTGGTACGTCCAGATGCGCCGGAGCCTGTCGCTCGACATCCCGACGATCCCGCTGCCCCCGTACGTGTCGGTCGAGCCCTGGACGCCCGAGCTCGCCGACCAGGTGCGGCGTGCCCACGGCCGGGCGTTCGCCGACCAGCCGGAGGGCGCGATGGAGCGCGGCGCCGAGCTGTGGGGCCCGGAGGCGACGGCCTTCGAGCCGGGCTGGAGCTTCGTCGCCCTCGACCGGTCCTCGGACCGCGCGAAGGTCGCCGGCTACGTCGTGTCCAGCAGGTACGAGCAGGACTGGGAGGCGCTGGGCTGGACCGAGGGGTACACCGAGGTCCTCGGCGTGCTCTCGGAGTGGCGCGGCAAGCACGTGGGCAGCGCCCTGCTGAGCGCCGTCATGCGCGCGTACGCGGCCGACGGCATGGAGTACGCGGGGCTCGACGTCGACGTCGACTTCTCGCTCGACGTCGACCATCCGGAGCCGCACTCGATGATGGCGCTGTACACGAGCCTCGACTACGTCCCGACCAGCCGGTCCGCCCTGTACGTCCTCGAGCTCTGACGCGGATCCGTCGCCCTGGACGAGCACGCCGGACGACGACGCAGCGCGCGGCTGCACCGCCGTCGAGCGATGCTCAGCGGTGCAGGTGGGGCTCGACGAGCTCGGCGTAGCGCGCGGCCACCGTGGCCAGCGTGGAGTCGCCGGGTGCGTCCCAGATCTCCTGGTTGAAGATCTCGACCTCGACGTCGCCCGTGTACCCGGCGTCGGCGACCCAGCCCGTGATGGTGGCGAAGTCGACGAACCCGTCCCCGGGGAAACCGCGGGAGAGCAGCGGGTCGGCGGCGATCGGGAGGTTCCAGTCGCACACCTGGTAGGACGCGAGGCGTCCCTCGGCGCCGGCGCGGGCGACCTGCTCGCGCAGGTCCGGGTCCCACCACACGTGGTAGGTGTCGACGACGACGCCGACGGTCTCGGGTGCGAAGGGGGCCGCGAGGTCGAGGCACTGGCGCAGGGTGGAGAGCACCGCGCGGTCGGCCGCGAAGATCGGGTGCAAGGGCTCGAGCACGAGGCGTACGTCGCTCGCGGCCGCGTGCTCCGAGAGCTCGGCGATCCGGTCGGCCACCCGCGCGCGGGCGGCCACGAGGTCGCGGTCCCCGCCGGCCGACGGCGGGCCGTTGGGGCCGGTGGCCGCGGGCAGCCCGCCGACGACGAGGACGAGCTCGCGGGTGCCGAGGGCGGCCGCCTCGTCGATCGCGGCGCGGTTGTCGGCCAGGGCGGCGCGCCTCCCGTCGTCGTCGGCCGCGGTGAGGAACCCACCGCGGCACAGCGAGGAGACGCGCAGGCCCGCCTCGCGCACGATCCGGGCCGCGCGCTCGAGCCCGGCCTCGGCGACCCGGTCGCGCCACAGCCCGAGGGCGGGGATCCCCGCGGCCACCGCGCCCTCGACGGCCTCCTCGAGGGTCCAGCGCTTCGTCGTGGCGGTGTTGAGGGAGAGCCGGGACAGGTCCGGGGCGCTCATCGTCCGGCCCCGATCCCGGCGACGTCGAGGAAGCGGGTCATCCGTGTGGCGGCGAGGTCGGGGTCGGTGAGCAGCCCGGCGGCGTCGGCCAGGCGGACGAGCTCGACCAGGTGCGGGACCGACCGGCCCGACTGGAGGCCGCCGACCATCTGGAAGCCGGGCTGGTGGCCGTTGAGCCACGCGAGGAAGGCCACGCCCGTCTTGTAGTAGAAGGTCGGGGCGGCGAACACGTGTCGTCCGAGCGCCTGCGTCGAGGCCAGCGTGGCGTGCGCACCCGCGGTGTCCCCGGCGTCGAGGGCGCTCAGGGCGTGGGACGCCGCCGGCGCGATGGCGGCGAAGATCCCGAGGAGGGCGTCGGAGTGCCCGCGCTCGTCGCCGACCACGAGGTCGGGGTAGTTGTAGTCGTCGCCCGTGTACATCCGCACGCCCTCGGGCAGGCGCTCCCGGACCCAGATCTCCAGGTCCGCGTCGAGCAGCGAGATCTTCATGCCGTCGACCGCGCCCCGGTGCTCGCGCACGAGGTCGAGGAGGACCTCGGCGGCCGCGTAGGGGTCGTCGTGCCCCCAGTAGCCGGCGAGCTGCGGGTCGAACGCCTCGCCGAGCCAGTGGAGGATGACCGGCGCCGTCGAGCGGGACAGGAGGTCGGAGTAGACCGAGCGGTAGTCGTCGGCGTCGCGGGCGGCGGCGGCGAGCGCGCGGGACGCCATGAGGATCGGCCGGGCGCCGGCCTCGCCGACCACGTCGAGCTGGCCGCGGTAGGCGTCGGTCACCGTGCGCAGCGCGCCGGCCGGGTCCGCGCCGGCGACCTGGGCCGGCAGCACCTCGTCCGTGCCGGCGCCGCAGGCGATCGTGCCGCCCACGGAGGCGGCCTCGGCCGACGAGCGGCGGATGAGCTCGGCCGCGGCCGGCCAGTCCAGCCCCATGCCGCGCTGCGCCGTGTCCATGGCCTCGGCGACCCCGAGTCCGAGCGACCACAGGTGGTGCCGGAAACCCAGCGTCGAGTCCCAGTCGAGGACCGCGGGCGCGCCCGGGGCGGTCTCTGCGGTGACGACGGGAACGACGTGGGCGGCCGCGTAGGCCACCCGCGAGTTGAACGGGGCCGACGGGCGGTCCCAGCCCCGGGCCGGCGCGAGCCGGTGGTCCTCCAGGGTGCCGTCGGCGCCGGGCAGCGTGACTCTCGGCCCGGTGCCGGTGCCGGTGCCGGTGCCGGTCATCGGGCCGCGTCCGCGGGCGCGGCCGGCGCGGGGGCGGACCCGTGCGCCGTGTCGAACGAGACGACCGGGACGTCGAGGCGTCGGCCCTCGGCCGAGGAGCGCAGGCCGAGCTCGGCGAGCTGCACGCCGCGCGCGGCGGACAGCAGGTCGTAGCGGTGCGGACGACCGGCCACGACGTCGGCGAGGAACTCCTCCCACTGGGCCTTGAAGCCGTTGTCGAGCGGGGCGTTCGCGGGGACGTCGAGCCACTGGTCGCGGTAGGACTCGGTGACGGGCAGGTCCGGGTTCCACACGGCGGCGGGCGTGTGGGCGCGCTGCTGGGCCACGCACGAGTGCAGGCCCGCGACTGCCGAGCCGTGGGTGCCGTCGACCTGGAACTCGACGAGCTCGTCGCGGTGGACGCGGGTCGCCCACGAGGAGTTGATCTGGACCACCACGGGGTCGCCGCCGGGGGTGGTGACGTCGAAGATCCCGTAGGCGGCGTCGTCGGCGGTGGCGGTGTAGGTCGCCCCCTGCTCGTCCACGCGGGAGGGGATGTGGGTGACGGTCCGCGCCGTCACGGTGTCGACCGTGCCGACGATGCCCTCGAGGACATAGTTCCAGTGGCAGAACATGTCCGTGGTGATACCCCCGCCGTCCTCGCTGCGGTAGTTCCACGACGGCCGCTGACCGGGCTGGACGTCGCCCTCGAACACCCAGTAGCCGAACTCGCCGCGCATCGAGAGGATCCGGCCGAAGAAGCCCTCGTCGACCAGGCGGCGGAGCTTGACCAGGCCCGGGAGGTAGAGCTTGTCGTGGACCACGCCGATGGTCACGCCCGCCTCGTCGCCCCGGCGCGCGAGCTCGACCGCCTCGTCGAGGGTCTCCGCCGTCGGCTTCTCGGTGAAGACGTGCTTGCCCCGGCCGAGGGCGGCCGTGATCGCCTCGACCCGGCGGGAGGTGACCTGCGCGTCGAAGTACACGTCGATCGACGGGTCGTCGAGGACCGACTCGAGATCCGTCGTCCAGTGCTCGACCCCGTGCCGGCGCGCCAGCTCCGCGACCTTGTCGGCGTTCCGGCCCACGAGCACGGGCTCGACCTGGACGAGCGTCCCGTCGCTCAGCCGGACGCCCCCGGCGTCCCGGATCGGGAGGATCGAGCGGACGAGGTGCTGGCGGTAGCCCATACGTCCCGTGATGCCGTTCATGGCGATACGGAGGGTGCGAGTGGTCATGGTCTCTCCATCGAGTGCGGGGCGGAATGCGCTTTCCACATTATGGGGCGGCGCCGCGGGTGTCAACGAGGTCCACCCCGGCGCGGTGTCGAGAGTGCGGCTGAGGGTGCTTCGTGAGGTGTCGAGAGTGCGCGTGAGCGCGCCCCGCGTGTCGAGAGTGCGGCTGAGGGTGCCCCGCGTGTCGAGGGTGCGGGTGAGCGCGCCCTCGGGCTCCTCAGTCGATCCGCGGCGTGGACTCGCGCAGGACGACGGACGCGCCGACGGGCACCTCGCGGGGACCGTCGGCGGGGTCGAGCGCCAGGGGGACGGCGAGCCGCCCCATCTCGACCATGGGCAGGGCCACCGTCGTCAGGCCGGGCGCGACGTCCCGCAGGGTGGTGATGTCGTCGAAGCCCGCCACGGCGACGTCGCCGGGCACGTCGAGGCCCGCCTCGCGGACGGCGGACATCGCGCCGACCGCCATGACGTCGTTGACGGCGAAGACGAGGCGCGGTGTGCCCTCGCCGCGCAGCAGGGTGGTCATTGCGGCGTGCCCACCGTCGCGGGTGAAGTCACCGGGGACGACCCGGTCGGCCGGGACCTCGACGCCGAGCTCGGCCAGCGCGTCGCGGAAGGCGGCCTGCCGGTCGCGCGCCGTCGTGTGCCAGTCGGGGCCGGCCAGGATGCCGACGTCGCGGTAGCCCAGGCCGTGCAGCGCCCGGGCGAGATCGGCGCTGCCGTGCGCGTTGTCCGGGACCACGGTGCTGAGGCCGGGCAGGGGCTGACCGACCAGGGCCACGCGGCCACCGCGGTCCTGGTAGGTCGCGAGGACGTCCCGCAGGCGTTCGTTGACGGCGGCGTCCTCCACGCGGCCACCGGCGATGATGATCGCGCGCGCCCGCTGGTTCTGAAGGGTGGCGATGAACTCGAGCTCGCGCACCGGGTCGCGGTGCGTCGTCGCGAGGGTGACGACGCAGCCTGCCTCGTCGGCCGCGTTGATGACGCCGGCGGCGATCGCGGAGAAGTACGGGTCGGCGATGTCCTGGACGATGAGGCCGACGGTGTCGGTCCGGCCGCGGGCCATGGCCTGGGCGTTGGCGTCGGGGGAGTAGTCGAGCCGCTGCGCCGCGTCGAGCACGCGTTCCCGGAGGTCCTCCCGGACCCGGCGTTCGGAGCTGCCGTTGATGGCGCGCGAGGCGGTCGCGAGGGACACGCCCGCCTCCTGGGCCACCTGGGACAGGGTGACGCGGCCCCGTCCGCCCGCGCGTGGTGCCGCGGGTCGTCCAGCCCCCTGCTCGGCCATCGCCCCTCCTCGTGCTCTCGCGCGGACCCTCGCCGCGACCGGATCGCCGCGACGCTAACCCAGACCTCCCGTGAACGCCCGCCGGGACCGCACCGTGGGGCCGGTCCCGGCGGGCGGCGGAGCACCCGCGCCGGCAGGCGGAGAACCCACCTCGGCAGGCGGAGAACCCACCTCGCCGGGCGGACCTGCGGGGCCCCGTCCCGGCCTGCGGGGCCCGCGCATCAGGCGGCCGGCCGGCCGCCGAGGTAGAGGTCGCTGAGCTTGGGGTCGGCGAGCAGCTCGCGCGCGGGCCCCGTGGCGAACACGGTGCCCAGGTCGAGGACGCAGCCGATGTCCGCCATCTCGAGCGCGCGCCGTGCGTTCTGCTCGACGAGGAGCACGGCCACACCCGCGTCTCGCATCCGCGCGACCTCCTCGAACACGACGGTCGTGCGCTTGGGGTCCAGGCCCATCGACGGCTCGTCGAGCAGGACGACGTCGGGCCGCACCATGAGCGCACGGGCGAACTCGACCTGCTTCTGCTGACCGCCCGAGAGCACCCCGGCGACGGTCGACCACTTCTCGGCCACCACAGGGAAGATCTCGCGCACGAAGTCCGCGCGCTCGCTCAGGGAGCCCTGGTCCTTGACCGAGTACCCGCCGAGCATGACGTTCTCCTCGACCGTCATCTCCTTGAACACCGAGTGCCCCTGGAGCACATGGCTGAGCCCCTTGCGCAGCAGCGGCTGCGGACCCTTGCCGGTGACGTCCTCGCCGTTGAGGCGGATCGTGCCCGAGCGGGGCGTGAGCAGGCCGCTGGCCACCTTGAGCACGGTCGACTTGCCCGCGCCGTTCGGTCCGACCAGGCAGACCACCGTCCCGCGCGGGACCTGGATCGACAGGCCGCGCAGGACGAGCGCGGCCTTCCCGTAGCCGGCCTCGATGTGGTCGAGGTCGAGGATGATGTCGGACTCAGACGCCAAGGTAGGCCTCCAGGACTCGAGGGTCGGTCTTGACGACCGACGGAGGGCCGTCGGCGATCGGGGCACCCCGGTCGAACACGACGATGTGGTCGCACAGGCTCATGATGAGGTCCATGTTGTGCTCGACGATGAGGAAGGTCGTCCCCTCGTCGTTCAGCTCGCGCACGAGGGTGGCGATCCGCTCGATGAGCGAGGGGTTCACGCCGCCGGCCGGCTCGTCGAGCATGACGAACGGCGGGTCGGCCATGAGGGTGGAGCCCAGCTCGAGGAGCTTCTGCTGCCCGTAGGAGATGTCCCGCGCCTCCGAGCGCTCGAGGTGGTCGATACCCACGCGGGCGAGCATCGCGCGCGCCCGCTCGACCACGGCGGGCGAGGTGCTGCCGCCGAGGTACTGGCCGAGCGTGCGCGGTTGGACGGCGACGAGCATGTTCTCCAGCACGGTCATCCGGGGGAAGACCCGGCACAGCTGGAAGCTGCGGCCGAGCCCCGCCCGGGCGATGCGGTGGGGGGCCCACCGGGTGATCTCCTTCTCGTGCAGGAGCACCCGGCCGGAGTCCGGCTTGATCATGCCCGTCACGCAGTTGAAGAAGGTCGTCTTCCCGGACCCGTTGGGCCCGATGAGGCCGTTGATCTTCCCGTCGAGGAACGTCACGGACGCGTCGGCCACTGCGTGGACGCCGCCGAACGACTTCGACAGGCTCTCGGTGCGAAGGACCGCCGTTCCCTCGGCGGTGCGTGCCTGAGGCTCAGCCACGGTCATGGTTCCCTCCCTCGTCGTCCGCCGGGTCGGCGTCCGTTCGTTCGTCGTCGGCCACCACGCGGCCGTCAGCAGTGACGGTGTCGGGACCGACAGCCGGAGCTGCCGAACCGGCCGCAGGTGCCGAGCGGGACGAGCCGGAGGGCCCGGCCGAGGCCGTCTGGGTCGCGCGCAGCTCCTCGGCGCTCATCTCGCGGATCGAGGTCTCGCCCTGGTGCCGGAACCGCCGCCACAGGCTCTGCGCGCCGGTGAGGACGCCGTCGGGCAGGAAGAGCACGACGACGGCGAGCAGGATGCCGGTGGCGACGAGGTGGAACTGGCTCTGCCCGAACTCGAGGACGAAGTACTCGAGCGCGGAGCCGACGATGATCGCGCCGAGCAGCGGCCCGAACAGGAAGCGCGAGCCGCCGAGGAGGGCCATGAGGACCACCTGCGAGCTGAGGACCACGTCGAACTGGAAGATCGGGTCGAGGTCGCCGAACCACAGGCCGTACAGGCCCCCGGCGAGGCCGACGACGACCGCGGAGATCGCGAACGCCACGAGCTTGAGCCCCGCGGTGGGGATGCCGAGCGACTCGGCCTTGTCCTCGTCCTCCCGGACCCCCTTGAGCCCCGACCCGAACTGGGACAGGTCGATCATCGCCCAGACGAGCAGGGCCACGGCCAGCAGCCCCAGGAAGAGGAAGTAGAAGGTCTGGTGCATCTCCGGACGCAGCATGTCGAAGGGCCGCGGGACCACGAGCCCCTCGGAGCCGCCCGTGAACGAGCGCCAGGACTGGAAGACGAGCTGGAGCACGAGGACGAGCGCGATCGTCACGATGACGAACGACGCCCCGCGCACCCGCAGCGCCGCGTACCCGACCGGGATCGCGACGACGAGCACGATGAGGGCGGCGATGCCGAGCGCGACGAAGCTGTTCATGCCGGTGTCGCGGACGATCAGACCGGTCCCGTAGGCGCCGAGCCCGAAGAAGGCGATGTGCCCGAGCGAGATGTAGCCCGTGAACCCGCCCATGATGTTCCACCCGGTGGCAAGCACCGCGTAGTTGAGCACGATGACGCCGGCCGAGAGCATGTAGGCGTTCGGGGCCAGCAGGGGCCACAGGGCGAGCAGGGCCACGACGACGACGATCGCGCCGATGCTGCGGACGCGTCGTTGTCCGGAGGAGCGCTCGCTGGCGTGCGGGGCGCGCGTGACGCGGGCGGGTGCGGTGACGGTGTCAGAATCTTTGCGCAAGGCGGCCTCCGAACAGTCCCTGCGGTCGGAACATCAGCGTGAGGAACAGGGCGAGGTAGAAGATCGTCTGCGCCCAGGTCGAGCCGACGGGCAGCTCGAGGAGCAGACGCATGACGCCGAGGACGAGGGCGGCGATCGCCGCCCCGGGCACCGAGCCGAGACCGCCGACGACGATGATCGCCATGAGCGGCCCGACCCAGTGCCAGTGCAACGACGGGTAGATCGTCGCCTGGAGGGACAGCGCGGCACCTCCGACGGCAGCCGTGGCCAGCCCGAGCCCGAAACCGAACCCGGCGATCTTGTTCGTGTCGATGCCGACGAGCTGGGCCGCCTGCGGGTGCTGGATCGTGGCGCGCAGCGCACGCCCCAGCCGGGTCCGCTGGAGGACGAGCCACAGCGCCACGAGGGCGACGACGGCGAGCGCGAACGAGATGATCTGGACGACCGGGATCTGCGCGCCGAGCAGCTCGACGCTGTCCGAGCCGTAGCTGAGGTTGATCCTCCGCTGCGTGCCCGAGTACGCCATGCCGAGCCCGCCCTCGATCGCCAGGGCGATCGCGAAGGTGAGGAGCACCGACATCATCGTCATCGTCGCCGGCTTGAGCCGGCTGAGCAGGTAGCGCTGGATGACGAACCCGATGACGAAGAACAGCGGGACCGTGACGATCAGCGACAGGAGCGGGTCCCAGCCGGTGACCCCGTGCCAGCGCCAGGCGATGTAGGCCGAGAGCACGATGAACGCGGCGTGCGCGAGCATGACCACGCGCATGATGCCGAAGTACATCGTGAGGCCGGCCGCGAGGAGCGCGTAGAGGCCACCGAGCAGGATCCCCAGGATGAGGGTCTGGAAGAGCAGGGGTCCGGAGACCATCCGGTCACCACTCCGGCTTCGGGTAGACGAGCTCGGTCGTGGCGGTCTCCTCGGGCAGGACGATGGCGATCTCGCCGTCGACGTACTGCTGGATCAGGTGCGCGCCGTCGGGCCGGCCGGCCTCGTCCCAGGACAGGGTGCCGACGATCGTGTCGACCGAGTTCTCGTGCAGCCAGTCGATGAGCTCCTGCTGGCAGTCGCCCTGCTCGGCGCAGCCCACGGCCTCGACGGCGGCGGCGACGACCTGGCCGGTCGTGTACGCGTTGGCCTCGTCCTCGCCGGGCGCGTGGCCGTGGATCTCGGTGTAGGCCTCGACGAACTCCGCGTTGGAGGGGTACTCGGACTCGGGCGTGTAGCCGGTCGGGGCGATGATGCCCTCGACGTTGCCGCCGATGGCCTCGACGAACTCGGGGTTCGTGGGCGCGGTGGAGAAGGCGGCCAGGCGCGGCTGGTAGTCGAGCTGCTGCAGCGCGAGGATGAGGTTGACCGCGTCCTGGTACTGCGTGCCGCCGATGACGACGTCGGGGTCGGCGGACGCGATCTGGGCGGCGATGCCGGAGAAGTCGGTCGCGTTGGGCGGGTAGACCTCGTCGACGACGATCTCCAGCCCCATCTCCTCGAGCCCGTCCCGCAGGCCGTAGGCGGTCCCCTGCGCGAACGGGTCGTCCATGGCGGCGACGGCGACGGTCTGCGGGCGCTCCTCCTCCGGCATGGCCTCGATGGCCTCGAGGAGGTGGTTGTAGTGGTCGGGAGCGATCGCGGGGGCCGCGTAGAAGATGTTCTCGAAGCCCTGCTCGAAGACCTCGGCGGCCGCGGCCGCCGGCTCGACGAAGAGCATCCCGTACTCCGACGCCACGCGGGAGGCGGGCACGACGAGGCGGGTGGAGAACGGGCCGAAGACGAGGTCCACCTCCTCCTGGGCGATGAGCGACTCGTAGTCGGCGACCACGCGGGCGGCGTCCGAGGCGTCGTCGAGGATCTGCAGCTCGACCTGCCGGCCGAGCAGTCCGCCGTTGTCGTTGATGATCTCGGCCCATGCCTCGTAGCCCCGCTGCACGCCGAGCCCGGGCTCGGCGAAGTCGCCCGTCAGCGGCAGCGAGACGCCGATGACGATGGGGTCGTCGGTGTCCTCACCGCCGCCCGAGTCGTCCGAGCCGCCGCACGCGGCGAGGACGAGAGCGGCGCCTGCCGCGATCGTGGTGAGCCTGACGATCTTCGTCGACATCCGAGCCTCCTTGTTCGGAACGAGCATGCGCGAAAGCGCTTTCCGCAGAGTAGGGCCGTGGGGTTCGGGACACAACCCCCGGCGTGTCGACGGTGTCCTCGGGCCGGCCGGCGACCCTTCGGGACGACGAGTGAGCGGACTTCTGCTTCACGAGTGAGCGCGGTCCTGCCGGCCGAACGAGCGCACGGAGCACGGGTGCGGACGACGCGAGGCGGCCCCGCTCCCTGATCGGGAACGGGGACGCGGGCCAGGAGCGGCGAGACGTCGGTGCGGTGCGGGAGCTCTGCCCCGTCGGCGTCAGCCGATCGCCGCGACCGGGACGGGCAGCGCCTTGCCGGAGCCGTCGCGCCGCTCGTCGACCTCGGGCAGCTCGACGGCCTGGCCGCCGGCGCCCACCGCGCGGACCGGGGTCGGGCCGACCCAGGCGAGCTGGAGCTCGTCCTCGCCGCGGAGGAACCGCTGCGCGCGCACACCCCCGGTGGCGCGCCCCTTGGCGGGGTAGCGGTCGAGCGGGGTGACCTTGGCGCTGCCGGGCGTGGTGCCGGGCAGCGCGTTCGCGGGCCCGGCGATCGTCACGACACCGTACGAGCCGAGGTCCTCGGTGGGCGCGACGCCCATGTGGACGAGCCGGGCGCCGCCGGTGAGCTTGATCCCGGCCACGCCCTTGCCTGCGCGGCCGGTGGGCCGGACGAGCGAGGCGTCGAAGCGGAGCAGCTGGGCGTCGGACGAGACGAGCACGAGCTGGTCGTCGTCGCCGGCGTGCCGGGCGGAGACGAGGGTGTCGCCGTCGGCGAGGGTGATGACGTCCCACGACTCGCGGTTGCCGGGACGGTCGGCGGGGGAGACCCGCTTGACCACGCCGTTCGCGGTCGCGAGCGCGACCGGCGCCGCGTCGTCCCCGAGGGCGACGAGCCCGACGACGGACTCCTCCCGCTCGAGCGCCACGAGCTCCTCGACGGCGGTGCCGCCGGAGAGCCCGGGGGCCGTCGAGGTGCCGGGCAGCGCCGGGGCGTGGAGCGCCTCGAGGCGGACGACCCGGCCGGCCGAGGTGACGAGGCCGACGTCGGCGCGGGCGGTCGTCGCGACGGCGTGGGTGACGGCGTCGTGGGCCACGCGGCCGCCGGTCCGCGGCGGTGCCTCCTCGCCGGGCGTGCGGGCGATCCGGCCGGTGCCGCCGAGCAGGACCCAGCACGGGTCGTCGGGCTCGACGAGCGGCGCGGCCGGTGCGCCCTTGCGTCCGCGCGCAGGCGCCGCCTCCGCCTCGGCGCCGGACCTCGGGGCCCCGCCCGCGGACTCGAGCAGCACGGTCCGCCTCGGGGTGCCGTGGGCCTGGGCCACCTCCGCGAGCTCGGACGAGACGAGGGAACGGAGCGCCTGGTCGGACCCGAGGATCTCCTCGAGCTCGGCGGCGCGGCGCAGCAGCTCCTCGTGCTCGCCCTCGATCTCGAGGACGGAGTAGCGGGTGAGTCGGCGCAGCTGGAGGTCGAGGATGTAGGTGGCCTGCTCGGCGCTGAGGTCGAAGACCGTCATCAGCTGGGTGCGGGCGGCCTCGGCGCTCTCGGCGGACCGGATGAGCTGGACGACCTCGTCGATGTTGAGGACCGCGGTGAGCAGGCCCTCCAGCAGGTGCGCGCGCTCGCGCGCCTTGCGCAGGCGGTGCTCGGAGCGGCGCCGGGTGACGGTGAGCCGGTGGTCGACGTAGACCTCGAGCATCTCCTTGAGCCCGAGCGTGCGGGGCTGCCCGTCGACGAGGGCGACGTTGTTGATGCTGAACGACTCCTCGAGCGGGGTGTAGCGGTAGAGCTGCTCGAGCACGGCGTCCGGGTTGTAGCCGGTCTTCAGCTCGATGACGAGCCGCAGGCCCTGGTGCCGGTCGGTGAGGTCGACGACGTTGGAGATGCCCTCGATCCGGCGGGCGTCGACGCCCTCCTTGATCTTCCCGATCACCCGTTCGGTGCCGACCATGTAGGGCAGCTCGGTGACGACGATGCCCTTCTTGCGGGCCGTGACCTGCTCGACCCGCACGGTGGCCCGGGTGCGGAACGCGCCGCGCCCCCCGGCCTGGGCCTCGCGCACGCCCTCGAGCCCGACGATCCGCCCGCCGCCGGGCAGGTCGGGCCCGGGGACGAACCGCTGGAGCGCCTCGAGGCTCGCGTCCGGGTGGGCGACGAGGTGACGGGCGGCGGCGACGACCTCGACGAGGTTGTGCGGCGCCATGTTCGTGGCCATGCCGACGGCGATGCCCGAGGCCCCGTTGACGAGCAGGTTGGGGAGCGCGGAGGGCAGCACCTCGGGCTGCGTCGTGGACCCGTCGTAGTTCGGGACCATGTCGACGACGTCCTCGCCGAGGTCGGCGACCATCGCGAGCGCGGCCTTCGCCTGGCGGACCTCGGTGTATCGGGGCGCCGCGGGACCGTCGTCGAGCGAGCCGAAGTTCCCGTGCCCGTCGACCACGGGCAGCCGCATGGCGAAGTCCTGGGCGAGCCGGACCATCGCGTCGTAGATGGCGGTGTCGCCGTGCGGGTGGAGCTTGCCCATCACGTCGCCGACGACGCGGGAGGACTTGACGTGGGCCCTGTCGGGGCGCAGGCCCATCTCGTTCATCTGGAACAGGATCCGCCGCTGCACGGGCTTGAGACCGTCGCGCGCGTCCGGCAGGGCTCGCGCGTAGATCACCGAGTAGGCGTACTCGAGGAACGAGCCCTCCATCTCGGCGGCGACGTCGATGTCGACGATGTTCTCCTCGACGACGGGCGGCGGTGCTTTCGGCATGCCGACGATCGTCGCACCGCCCGAGGCCGACGGCCGGGCGCGGCACGCCGCCACTCCCGCGCCGCCGCGGGCCCGGGCGTGGGCCGCGTCACGTCCCGGACTAGATTGGGTCCATGGGAACGCCTGCGGCCGCCGAGGACGACGCGACCTCGCGGGACGAGCTCGCTCCGGACGCGGCGCCCGCGCAGTGGGAGGCGGACGTGGTCCTGCGCGACGGGGCGACCATGCACATCCGTCCGATCTCGCCCGACGACGCCGAGGCCCTCGCCGACTTCCACGCCGCCCAGTCCGAGCGGTCCCAGTACCTGCGGTTCTTCGCCCCGATGCCGCGGCTCTCGCCGTCGGACGTCCACCGGTTCACGAACGTCGACCACGACCGCCGGGTCGCCCTCGTGCTGACCGAGGGGCCGTCGATCCGCGGGGTGGGTCGGTACGACGTCGTCGAGGACGGGACGGCCGAGGTCGCGTTCGCGGTCGCGGACTCCGAGCAGGGCCGCGGGCTCGGGTCGATCCTCCTCGAGCACGTGGTGGCGGCGGCCCGGGAGCGCGGCGTCCACACGTTCGTCGCCGACGTCCTCCCGGACAACACGCAGATGATCCGGGTCTTCTCCGACGCCGGGTACGAGGTCCGGTCCCGGTACGACGACGGGGTCGTCGCCATCGAGATCCCGCTGCGGAGCACGGGCCGGTCCTGGGAGGTGCTCGCCGAGCGGGAGCGGCGCGCCGAGTCGCTCTCGATGCACACGCTCACCGCGGCCCGCGGCGCGGTCGTCGTGGCGCTCGACGAGTCGGGGCGGGCGATGGCGTCCCGCGTGCTCGCCCGGGCCCGCGCCGCCGCGGGGGAGGGCGGCACGATCCCGCTCGTGGCGGTCGGCGACCTCGATCCCGCGGGCGTCCCGCACGTCGCCGACGTCACCGCGATGGAGGAGGCGGTCCCCGACCTGGTCGAGGGCGCCGACCTCGACCTCGCGGTCGTCGCCGGGGAGCCGGCACGGGTCGTCGGCGTCGTCCCCCGGCTGCGCTCCCTCGGCGTCCGCTCGCTCGTCGTCCTCACCGGTGGTTTCGCGATCGGGCCGGGCCGCGAGCTGCAGCTCGACCTGCTCCGCGCCACCCGGCTCGCCGGGCTGCGCGTCCTCGGTCCCGCCTCGTACGGCGTGCTCGGGCGCGGTCCGGCCGGTTCCTACGACCTCACGCTCGCCGACCCTGCGCTCGGGGTCGACGGCGGCGCGCCGGCGCGCGAGGTCGGTGGCCGCGGGGTGGGCGTGTTCGCCCAGACCCGGGAGGCCGCCCTCGCGCTGCGCCGGGGCGCCGCGAACCGGCGGCTGCCGGAGGTCGCGGTCGTCGCCGCCGGGAACCGGATCGACGTCTCGGGCAACGACACGATGCAGGGCTGGTCCGCGGACGACCGCATCGGGGTCGGCATCGTCCACCTGCAGACGCTCGGCAACGCGCGGAAGTTCACGCGGGTGGCCCGGCGGCTCTCCGTCGACCGCGCGCTCGTGGTCCTCACCTCGGCGACGACCGCGGTCGCCACTCTGCCGGGCCACGCCGTCGCCACCTCGCCCCTGCCGCCCAGCGTCATCGACTCGGTGCTCGCCCAGGCCGGCGCCCTGCCGGCGCGGTCGGTCGCGGAGGCGCTCGACCTGGCGGCCGTCGCGCTCACGCAGCCGACCCCGGACGGGGTGCGGGTCGCGCTCGTCGCGACCTCCCACTCCCTCGCCGCGACCCTCTCGGCGACCGCCCGCGCGAGCGGTCTGACCCCGGTCGGTCCCGTCGTCGTGCTCGACTCGGGCCCGGTCGACGCCCGCGAACGGCTCCAGGGCGTCGTGCTCGACGAGGACGTGGACGCCGTGGTGGTCGCCGCCGCGGACGTGCTGGGCGGCGTCGACGCCGAGCTGGTCGAGGCGGTCGCCGCGGCCGCCGCCGCCGACGCGGACCGGCCCTGGGTCGCGTGGGTGTCGGGCGTGCACGGCCTCGACGACCGGCTGCGCCGGGGCGAGCACGTGCTGCCCGCGGTGGGCTCGCTCGACGTCGCGGCGCGGTCCGTCGCCCTGCGTGCCGCGGCCGCCGCGCGCCGGGACGACGACGTCGGCGCGCTGCTCGAGCCCGACGGCACCGACCCGCTCGCGGCACGCGCCACCCTCGCCGACGTGGCGCCCACGGCGACGAGCGGGGACAGCGTCGACCTCGACCCGGCGCGCGCGGCGGACCTCCTGGGCACCTACGGGATCGAGGTCCTCCTCCCACGGGCCGTCGACGTCCCCGTCGAGAGCTCCGACGACGACGTCGCCGAGGCGGCGGTCGCGCTCGCCCGGCAGGTCGGCCACCCCGTCGCGCTCAAGGCGGCCGACGACGTGCTGCGCCATCGCGCGGACCTCGGGGGCGTCCGGCTCGACCTGAGGGACGACGACGACGTGGCGGCGGCCGTCCACCAGGTCCGGGAGCGCTCCCGCGAGGTGCTCGGGCGCCAGTGCGCCCTCGAGGTGCAGGCGATGGCCGAGCCCGGCGTCGCCGTGGTCGTCCACGGCGGGGAGGACCCGGTCTACGGGCCGGTCGTCTCCCTCGGGGTCGGCGGCGACGCCTCGGAGATCCTCGGCGACCGCACCTACCGGGTCGCGCCCGTGACCGCCCGTGACGTCGCGACGATGATCACCGACCTGCGGGCCGCCGCGCGCCTGACCGGCGACCGGGGACTCACCCCGGTCGACACCGCGGCGCTGGCCGACCTGCTGGCCCGCGTGGCCGCGCTCGTCGACGACCTGCCGCAGATCGCCGCGCTCGAGCTCAACCCCGTCATCGTCGCGCGCGAGGGCCTCGCGGTGGCGGGCGCCCGCGTCACGCTGCGGGCGCCGAGCCGGCTCGACGCCGGGCGCCGCACCCTGCCGCGGCCCGGCGCGGAGGGCGCCGCGGGCGCTCCGTGACGGCGGACTCGCCCCCGCGCTCCGGGCAGGTGGACGGGAGTGGCAGGATGGCACGGTGCCTCGGACCAGCTCTCTGCGCCAAGACCTCGACGACGCGGGCTTCTACCCCCAGCTCGTCGCGGACGTGCTCGACGTCGCGCTGGCGGGCGAGGCCGTGACCGCCCACCTCGTGCACCCGGAGACCACCTTCGACCACGAGCTGCGGCGCCACCTCACCGTCCTCGCGCTGACCCCGAGCCGGTTCGTCGTCGTGCACGTCGACGACGTCGCCGACGAGGAGGCGGGCCCGGGCGCGCTGGCCACCTCGGAGACCGTCGCCCTGCACGAGATCCGCACCGTGGCGCTCACGCACGGCGTCCTGGACCCGGCGGGGACCGGCAGCACCTCCGAGCTCACGCTCTCGGTGGGCTGGGGCGCGATCCACCGGGTCGACCTCGAGCGGCAGACCTGCGGCGACCCGGACTGCGAGGCCGACCACGGGATGACCGGGACGCTCTCCCCGGAGGACGTCGTCATCCGCGTGGCGGCCCAGGCCGACGGACAGGACGCCCTCGACCGCGCCCTCGGGTTCGCCCGCGACCTCTCGCGCGCGACCGCCTCCACCACCTGAGGCGCGAGGAGATGCGGGCCCGCACCCCGGGAGCACCTGACCTCTCGCGGCACCTGCGTGCCGTCCTGCCGGCGGCGTTCGACGCCGTGGGCGTGCCCACCCGGTCCGCCGGGCGGGCGTCCGCGGAGGACCGCGGCGGCCTCGGCCTGCCGGACGCGCGCCGGGTCTGCGTGGTTCTCGTCGACGGGCTCGGGCTGGCCCAGCTCACCGAGCGAGGCGGGCACGCCCCGTTCCTCCGCTCGCTGCTGCCGGACGCGATCGCGCTCGACACGTGCCTGCCCTCGACCACGGCCTCGGCGCTGACGACCTTCGGCACCGGCGAGCTGCCCGGCGCGACCGGGATGCTCGGCTACACCGTCCGGCACCCGCCGACCGGTGACCTCGTCAACCTCGTGACCTGGGCCGAGGCGCCGATGACTGCCGAACGCTGGCAGCGTGTCCCCACGCTGTTCGAGCGGGCCGCGGAGGCGACCGGCGAGCCGCGCGGCGCCGTGACGATCGGGCCGGCGCGGTTCGTGGGCTCCGGCCTCACGCGCTCGGCCCTGCGCGGCGGCCGGGGCCTGACCGGTGAGTCGCTGGCCGCGCGGGTCGACGCCGCGGTCGGTGCCCTCAGGGCGGATGCGCGCCTCGCCTACCTCTACTGGGGCGACGTCGATCACGTGGGGCACGTGCACGGCTGGGGCTCGTGGGAGTGGGGCGAGGAGCTGATGGCCGCCGACGCCGAGCTGCGCCGGCTCGCCCGGGAGGTACCCCGCGACACCCTGGTGCTCGTCACGGCTGACCACGGCATGGTCGACGTCGCCGGGCGGATCGACCTCGCGTCGCACCCGGAGCTGCGCGAGGGGGTCGCCCTCGTCGCCGGCGAGCCTCGTGCGTGCCACCTCTTCCTCGACGACGACGCCGAACCGGCACGGGTCGCCGCGCGCTGGCGCGAGGTCCTCGGTCCGGAGTCCGCCGTGGTGACCCGCGAGGAGCTCGTGTCGTCGGGGGCCCTCGGCGCCGAGGTGCCCGACGACCGCGCGGCCGCCGTCGGCGAGGTCGTCGCGTTCCTCGGCGGTACGACGGTCGTGCTCGAGGAGGGCTCGGAGGCGATCGGCTCGACCAGGCTGGTCGGCGTCCACGGCTCGTCGACGCCGGCCGAGCAGGAGGTCCCCCTCCTCGTGGCGGCCGGCTGATGGGTCAGCTCGTCTTCTTCTCCGGGACGATGGACTCGGGGAAGTCCACGCTCGCGCTGCAGGTCGACCACAACCACGCGGCCCGGGGGCGCGACGGCCTGCGCTTCAGCCGGAGCGACCGCGCGGGTACGGGGGTCCTGTCGTCCCGGCTCGGCCTGCGCGCCGACGCCGTCGAGGTCTCCGACGCCACCGACTTCTGGGCCGAGGTCGTGCGCCGCCGGACGGCCGGCGGGCGCGTGGACTACCTCGTGTGCGACGAGGCCCAGTTCTACAGCCCCGAGCAGGTCGAGCAGCTGGCCCGGGTGGCGGACGAGATGGACGTCGACGTCTTCGCCTTCGGCATCACCACCGACTTCCGGACCCGGCTGTTCCCTGGGGCCGCGCGGCTCGTCGAGCTCGCCGACCGGGTCGAGCGGCTCCAGGTCGAGGCCCTGTGCTGGTGCGGGGCGCGTGCCACCCACAACGCCCGGACCGTCGGCGGGGTGATGGTGACCGAGGGTGAGCAGGTGGTCGTCGGGGACACGGCCGACGGAGGAGTCAGGGCCGACGTCGCGTACGAGGTGCTGTGCCGGCGCCACCACATGCGCGGGCTCACCGCCGCGCGCGCGGGCGCCGGGGAGCTGAGCCCGCCGACGCTCGACCTCGCGGGCGACTGACGCACGCCTCCCGGGTCAGTCCGAGTCGGAGCGGGACCCGAAGACGATCTCGTCCCACGACGGGACCGAGCGGCGCTGCTTGCGGCCCGAGGACCGGGCAGGGCGCGGCGCGGGAGCAGGGGAGTCCGCGTCGTCCGTCTCGGCGTCGGACCGGTCGGCCGCGTCGGCCTGCGTCGCGCCCGTCTCGGACGGGTCGGACGTGCCGCTCCCGTCGCCGGAGGGCGTGGCGTCGTCGTCGACGGTGGTCGTACCGGACCCGGTCGCGGGGCCGGCGGACGATCCCGTCGCGGCAGTCTCGTCGTCGGGCGCAGACTCCGACGCCGAGCTCGTCGTCTCCGTCGAGCCGGTCCCCGAAGGCTCGGCGTCGCGGTCCGGTCCGGAGCCGGATCCTGCCTCGGGACCGGAGCCCGAACCGGCGGCCTCGGCGGCGGTCCGTCCCGCACCGGGCTCACCGGCACCCTGCGGCCGGGCGTCCGTGGGGCCCGCGCCGGTCGGCGCCGTGCGGCCGCGCCCCGAGGGGTGCGTCCCGCGGGGGTCGAGCGCCGGCGCGTCCGGGTCCGGTCCGGCACCCGGGAGCGGGCGCGAGCGCCGGTGGGCGTCGAGCGAGAGGACCTGGGCGTCGCGCGCCTGGTCGGGACGGGACGCGGGCGGGTGTGCCGCAGGCACGTCGTCGACCGGGGTCGTGTCTGGCGCCGTGTCGTCGTCGAGGGAGTCGAGGTCGAGCTCGTCCTGGAGGTCGTCGAGATCGAGCCGCGTGCCCCGGTGCGCGGCGAGGTCGTCGAGGAGCGCCTCGGTCGTGTCCGACTCGGGCAGGTCGGCCGGGGACGTCACCTCGTCCTCGGCGTCGTCCGTTCCCTGCGGTGCTCCGACCTCGACGGCGGTCTCGCCGTCGGTGCCGGACCGGGCGCGGGAGGTCTCGTCGCGCGCCCACGGCGGCTCGGCACCGCCGCGCGGCCGGGTGGCACCCAGCGGGCCGTCGGCACGACCCGGGCGCCGCGTGGAACCGACCTCGGTCTCCGAGAGCCACCGCGCCTCGTCGTCGACCGCGACGAGGGTGCGCGACTGCAGGTCGACCGTCCACACCGCGCTGCGCTCCTTGCGGGCGGCGACGAACGTGACGCCGACCTGCCAGGACTCGCCGGCGCGCCGTCGGGCGTCCCACGCGAGGTCCTCGACCTCGACGCCCCGGGCCGCGAGGCGGTCCACCACGAGGTCGCCGAGGGTGGGGGAGTCGGAGTCGTGCCCCACGCGCTGCCGACGGGCCTGCTCGACCACGAAGTTCCGCTCGGCGGTGACCGGCGGCTCGAACGGGGCGACCCGCTCACGCGGGAGGCCGTGCTCGTCCGCGATCTCGTCGACGTCGTACCCGGAGCGCAGCAGGGCCTGGATCTCCCGGGGCGAGAGGTGCGTGGGCTCGGTCGACCGACGGGTGCTGGCCGCCGCCCTCCGCAGGGCGGCGCGCAGGTCCTCGTCGATCCGCAGGTGGTACTCGGCGCCGTCCGGTCCGGCGACGAGCAGGTGCTCGCCGGACTCGGACGTTCCGGTGACGGTCAGCTCGACCATGCGGTCCTCCATCGGCGACTGCCCGTGGTCCCGGGCGCACTCAGGATAGGTGGACGAGGTCCGGGGGAGCGGGAGGCCACGGCCCCGACGGCGACGCCCGTGCCCCGTACGGCAGTGGATCGCCTCACAGTTCGAGCGTCGTGCGACCCCGTCGGCGCGGGCCGTCCGCGCCCCGGTGGCGCGGTCTGTCGCGGCACAGGTGCAGGACCGTGGATATGGGTGGCCGCCGGACGATTTGTGGTGCACAATCCGTCCGACCAAGGTCGGGAACAATTTTCGCAGGCGTGCGTTGAACGCGATCCAGGGGCGCTTCCCACCCCATGAACCACGAGTAGAACCCGGAGCGTGACGCCAGCATGGCGACTGACTACGACGCACCCCGCAAGAGCGAAGAGGAGCTGGGCGAGGACTCGATCGAGGAGCTGAAGGCGCGCCGCGCCGAGCAGTCCTCGAGCTCGGTGGACGAGGACGAGACCGAGGCGGCCGAGGGCTTCGAGCTCCCCGGCGCCGACCTGTCCGGCGAGGAGCTGAGCGTGCGGGTCCTCCCGCGCCAGGCCGACGAGTTCACCTGTTCGCGCTGCTTCCTCGTCCACCACCGCAGCCAGCTGGCCTACGAGGAGAACGGCTCTCTCGTCTGCACCGAGTGCGCCGCCTGACCTGATCTCAGCGCGGCGGCCAGCTCGTCCGGCCGCCGCGTCGAGATCACCCACATCGGGGTCGGGTCCCGGTCGTCGTCGACGACGACCACGACCCCGTGCCCCACCCAGGAGCGGTGGACCACGAAGCTCCGGGCATCGGCGCGCGGACCGAGGATCGCCCGCATCCCCACCGGGTCGAGGACGTGCGCGTCCCCCAGGTGGTGCAGACCGATGACGGCCCCGCCCGCCCGCAGGCACGGCCCCTCCTCGCCCTCGTCCCCCTGCGCCCCCGGCCCGTCGGCCGTGACCTCGACGACGGGTGCGGACAGCCAGAGCGCGACCGCGACGAGGACGGCCGAGACCACCCCGACCGGTACGGCCACCGCCGCGCCGAACGGCAGCGTGGCCAGCGCGAGCGAGAGGCCCAGCCCGGCGGCGAGGACGAGCTGGATCGGGCCGGGCGTGAGTCGTTCGCGGAAGGCGGCGGGGGAGGAGGTCACCGCCACAGCCTGCCACCGCCTGCGGGCGGACGGCGGCTTCGCCCGGGGAGAAGCGGGCCCCGACCCGGTGACCGAGGCCCGGGGGCCGCGGGTAGGCTCGCACGCGGTGCCCGCCGGGCGCGCTGCGGCCGCGGCGACGGCGGGCAGGAGAGGAACGCATGGGACTGTTTTCACGCGGCCGGCACAAGGCGGACCAGACGCCGGAGCCGGACCAGGACGACACCTCGACGACCGAGCACGACGACGGCGCCACCGGGCCCTTCGACGTGGCCGACCGGCCCGACCTCGACGGGCGGCTCGACCTCGGCGCGCTGCGCATCCCGCGCGCGTCGGGGATGAAGGTGCGGCTCGAGCTCGAGAAGAAACGGCGCACCGTCATCGGGACGTCGGTGGCGCTCGAGGGCTCCGCCCTGCAGCTGCAGCTGTTCGCCGCGCCCCGCTCGGCCGGCCTGTGGGACGACGTGCGCACGGAGCTCGCCGCGTCCGTCGAGAAGCAGAAGGGGATGGTCGAGGAGGCGACCGGGCGCTGGGGCGACGAGCTCGTCGTCCACCTCCCGGTCACCCGGTCCGACGGCACGAGCGCGATGAACGTGCTGCGCTTCGTCGGGATCGACGGTCCGCGCTGGTTCCTGCGCGGCATGTTCTCCGGCCTGGCGGCGAAGGAGGAGGCCGCGGCCGAGCCGCTGCGGGACGTCCTCGCGGACGTCGTCGTCGTGCGCGGTCCCGAGGCGCGGGCACCGCGCGAGGTCGTGGCACTGACCGCGCCGGGGACCGGGGAGACCACCGACGAGGTCGACACGGGCGGTGCCCCCGCCCGCCGGACGCTCACGCTCAAGGACCTGCAGCGCGGACCCGAGATCCAGGAGACCCGGTGACCGTTCGGCGTCGCCTGCTCTCGACGGTGGCGGAGCTCGACGCCCTCGACGAGCGCGAGTCCTCCCGGGTCGAGGGCTGCCGTCCCATCGGCTCGGTCGCGCCCCGGGAGCGGGTGCGCGTGGCCGGGATCCTGCGGTCGGTGACGTACCCGCCCGTCGACGACGCGCCGGACCTGCGCGCCCACCTCTACGACGGGACCGGCGAGCTCGCGATCGTCCTGCGCGGACGGCGCGAGGTCCCCGGCATCGTCCCGGGACGGCGCCTCGTGGCCGAGGGGGTCGTCCTCGACGACGACGGACCCACCCTGGTGGACCCCGCGTACGAGCTGCGGCCCTCGCTGGCCGAGCTCGAGGAGATCGACCAGGTCGCCGGGCGGCACCGGTGAGCGCGCCCGACGATCGCGGTCCCGCCCACCACGACGAGCCCGCGACGCGCCCGGCGGTCGAGCCGGACACGGCGCTCGAGCCGGACGAGGTCATCGACCCCGGTACCGACGGCCGCTCCGACGACCCGGGCGGCCCCGGCGCGAACCCGCTGGGCGGGGCCGCGGGCGCCGCCGGGCGCCGGTCCGGCCTCGGCCAGGTCGTCGCCGAGGACTTCTCCCTGGCGGAGTCGATCGGTGGCGTCCGCGGCGTCGTCGAGGCGGTCGCGCCCGGCGCCGTCTTCGTCACCGCCTTCGTCATCACCCGCGAGCTGACGATCCCGCTCGTGGCCTCGCTCGCCGTCGCCGTCCTGCTCTGCGCGGTCCGGCTCGTCCAGCGCACCCCGCTCACCCAGGCGCTGTCGGGCCTTCTCGGGGTGGGCATCGGGGTGGTGTGGGCCTGGCGCTCCGGGCAGGCCGAGGACTTCTTCGCCTGGGGCCTGTACGTCAACGGCGCCTACGCTCTCGGCCTGCTGATCGCGATCCTCGTCCGGTGGGCGCCCATCGGCGTGCTCGTCGAGCTGCTCAAGGGGCGCGGCATGCAGTGGCGCACCGATCCCGAGCTGGCGCCGCTGCGCCGCCGGTACGTCGCCGCGTCGTGGCTGTGGGTCGGCGTGTTCGCCGCCCGGCTGGCCGTGCAGGTGCCGCTCTACCTCTCCGGCGAGGTCGCGGCCCTCGGCGTGGCCCGGCTCGTCATGGGGATCCCGCTGTTCGCGCTCGCCGCCTGGTTGACGTGGGCGCTCGTGCGGGAACGCCCGGCCGCGACCGCCGGCTGACCGGCCCCCGTCCGGCGTCGTCGGTCCCCGGGGTGACCCGGTCCCCGGGGCGCCCCTCGGCGAGGGCGACCTCCTGGTGAGGAGCCGCGCGCGGTCAGTGCGGCGCGAGCGCGTCCTGGAGCGCGCCGAGGTCGTCCTGGCCCTGCGCGGACAGGACGAGGAGCAGCTCGTCGCCGGCCTCGAGCGTGAGGTCCGGCTCGGCACCGTAGGCCGTCCCCGACCGGATGACGGCCGCGAGCACGGCGTGCGGCCCGAGGTCGACGCTGCCGACGCGCCGCCCGACCACGGGGGAGTCGTCCGGGAGCGTGAGCTCGTGGATCGACGCCCCGGAGCGGTGGAAGCGGAACAGCGGCACGAGGTCGCCGACGGAGACGGCCTCCTCGACGAGGCTCGTCATGATCCGCGGGGTCGACACGGGCACGTCCACGCCCCAGGTCTCGGTGAACATCCACTCGTTCTTCGGGTTGTTGATCCGCGCCACCACACGGGGCACGGCGAACTCCGACTTCGCGAGCAGGGAGATGACCAGGTTGGCCTTGTCGTCCCCGGTCGCGGCCACGACCACGTCGCTGCTCGCGGCCCCCGCGTCGGTCAGCGCGCTCGGCGAGCAGGCGTCGGCGAGGAGCCAATCTGCGCGGGCGACCGACGCGACGCGCATGGCCGAGGGCTCGTGGTCCACCAGCGTGACCTCGTGGCCGTGCCCCAGCAGCTCGAGCGCGATCGACCGGCCGACCGAGCCGGCTCCCGCGATGAGGACCTTCATCGCGCCTCCCGCGGCCGGTCCGCGAGCGTGCGGCGGACCGCACCGACCCGGTCGGTCGCCACCGCCATGTGGACGAGGTCCCCCTCCTGGAGGACCGAGGTCGAGTGTGGGACCGTGCCCTCGCCGCGGCGCGTGAGGAAGGCGACGCGCCCGCCGGTCGCCTCCTGGACGTCGACGACGGTGCGCCCCACCCAGGTCACGTGCGGCTCGAGCCGTACGAGCGAGACGAGCCCGGAGGCGTCGACGTGCTCGGCGGGGCTCGACGCGGGCAGGACGTGCGCGAGCACCTGCTCGGCGGTCCACCGCACGGTGGCCACCGTGGGGATGCCGAGCCGCTGGTAGACCTCCGCGCGCACCGGGTCGTAGATGCGGGCGACGACCCGCTCGACCCGGAACGTCTCCCGCGCCACGCGCGCCGCGATGATGTTCGAGTTGTCGCCGGAGGAGACGGCGGCGAACGCGTAGGCGTCCTCGATGCCCGCCTGCCGCAGGGTCTCGCGGTCGAACCCCACGCCCTTGACCTGGCGGCCCGAGAAGTCCTCGGACAGCCGACGGAACGCGTCAGGGTCCTGGTCGACGATCGCGACCGAGTGCCCGGTGGCGTCGAGCCGCTCCGCGAGCGAGGCCCCGACGCGGCCGCATCCCATGATCACCACGTGCACGCCGCGACGGTACCCCGGTCTAGCATCGACCGCGTGCCCGACCTCGTCTCGGCGCTCAAGCGGCTGGTCGTGGGTCGCCCGGTGCGCACCGAACGCCTCGGTGGGACGCTCCTGCCCAAGCGGCTCGCGCTCCCGCTGTTCTCCTCCGACGCCTTGTCGTCCGTGGCGTACGCGCCCGACGAGATCCTGCTGACACTCGCCCTCGCGGGGGTCGCCGCCACCGCGCTGTCGCCCGCCGTGGGCCTGGCGGTCGTCGTCGTCATGGTCGTGGTCGTCCTTTCCTACCGACAGACCGTGCGCGCCTACCCCTCGGGCGGGGGCGGCTACGAGGTCGTGACGACGAACCTCGGACCGCGCGCCGGCCGCGGTGTCGGCTCCGCGCTGCTCGTCGACTACGTCCTCACGGTCGCCGTGTCGATCTCCTCCGGCGTCCAGTACCTCGCCTCGGCCGTGCCCTGGCTGCAGCCGTACCGCGTCCCGCTCGCCGTCGCGCTCATCGCCCTGCTCGCCCTGCTCAACCTGCGCGGGGTGCGCGAGTCGGGGCGGGCGATCGCCGTGCCGTTCTACCTGTTCATGGCCTCGGTCGGCGGCCTCGCCGTCGTCGGCGCCGTCCGGGAGCTGGTCGGTGCGGGCCTGCCCGACGCCGCGACCGCGAGCCTCACGGTCGTCCCGGACCCCGCGCACGACCAGGCGATCGCCACGCTCGGCGGCGCGTTCCTCGTGCTGCGCGCCTTCACCTCCGGGTGCGCCGCGCTCACCGGGGTCGAGGCCGTCGCCAACGGCGTGCCGAACTTCCGCCGACCCCGCTCGGAGAACGCCGCGACGACCCTCCTGCTGCTGGGCGGCATCTCCTCGGCGATGCTCATGTCCATCATCTGGCTCGCCACGGCGATCGACGTCCGGGTGGTCGAGCGCCCCGCCGAGCAGCTCCTCCGCGACGGCGTGCCGGTGGGGCCGACCTACCACCAGGACCCCGCCATCGTGCAGATCGCCAACTCCGTGCTGGGCGGGTGGACGCCGCTCGTCGCGCTCGTCGCCGTCGTCGCGGGTGCGATCCTCCTTCTCGCCGCCAACACGGCGTTCAACGGCTTCCCCGTGCTCGCGTCCGTGCTCGCGCGCGACGGGCTGCTGCCGCGCCGCCTGCACACCCGCGGCGACCGGCTCACGTACTCCAACGGCATCCTCGCGCTGGCCGCCGCGGCCGCCGTCCTCGTCGTGGCCCTCCAGGCGGACGTCACCCGGCTCATCCAGCTCTACATCGTCGGCGTCTTCGTCTCCTTCACGCTCGCGCAGACGGGCATGGTCCGGCACTGGCGCGGGGTCCTGCGCACCGAGCAGGACCCCGGTCTGCGGGGGGCCGCCCGGCGCTCGAGGGCGATCAACGTGGTCGGTGCCGTGCTCACGGGGCTCGTCCTCGTCGTCGTGCTCGTCACGAAGTTCACGCGGGGCGCCTGGATCACGGTGCTGCTCATCGCGCTCGTGTTCCTGCTCATGGGGGCCGTGCGCAGGCACTACGACGACGTCGCGCGCCGGGTGGCCGTGCCTGCGGACACGGAGGCGCGTTCGCTCCCGGCCCGGGTGCACGCGATCGTCCTCGTCTCCACGCTCAACCAGCCGACGGCCCGGGCGCTGGCGTACGCACGGGCGACCCGCCCCTCGACCCTCGAGGCGGTGACGGTGCTCCTCGACGAGGCGTCGACCGTCGAGCTGCGCCGGCGGTGGGACGAGGTCCGGGTCCCCGTCCCGCTCACCGTCCTCGACGCGCCGTTCCGGGACGTCACGGAGCCGGTCCTCGAGCACGTCCGGGCCGTGCGCCGGGCGTCCCCGCGGGAGATCGTCGTCGTGTACCTCCCCGAGTACGTCGTGCGCCGCGCCTGGTACCGGCTGCTGCACAACGGCTCCGCGAAGCGGCTGCACGACCGGCTCCGGCTCGTGCCGGGCGTCGTGGTCGCGACCGTCCCCTTCCAGCTCTCGAGCGCCGACGAGATCGGCGACCAGGAGGTCCACCGTGGCTGACGACGAGGAGCGCGGCTCGCAGGGCGCCGGAGCCGGTGGTCGAGCCGGTGGCGGACGCGGCGGTGCGGGAGGTGGCCGTGGTGCCGGCCGGGGCAGGAGCGGCGGTCGCGGTGGTGGCCGCGGCGGCCGTCGCCCGGGTGGGGCGCGTCGGGGTCGTGCCGGCGGGTCGGGCTCGTCCGGGCGGGGTCGGGGAGCGCCGGCGCCCGATGCCGTGGCGGAGCTCCTCGACGACCCCGTCGCGGTGGGGAGCCCCGCGCACGGGGGGTTCGTCGTCGGGCGCGTGGGGTCCGTCGTCACCCTCGTGCGCCACGCGGTGCCGGGCGAGGTGGTGCGGGTCGCGGTGACGGCGCGCCGGTCCCGCGTGTGGTTCGCCGACGCCGTGGAGGTGATCGAGCCGGCCCGCACGCGCGTGCGGCACGTGTGGCCCGAGGCCGGGCCCGGGGGCGTCGGCGGGGGAGACCTCGGGCACGTGGCCCCGGCGGCCCAGCTCGACTGGAAGACCGCGGTCCTCGACGACTCGCTGCGAAGGATCGGCGGGGAGCAGGTGGCCGGCGACGTCGCGGCCGCCGAGGGCTCCACCGCGGTCCGCGCCGTCGCCGACCCCGCGCAGCCCGGGACCCGCACGCGGGTCGAGCTGACGGGCGCGGCGGACGGCCGCCTCGGGATGCACCGGTACCGCGGCGACGAGGTCCTCCCGCTCGCGCGCCTGCCGCTCGCGGACCCCAGGCTCGACGCCCCCGCGCTGCTGTCCGACCTGCGTGTGGATCCCGGCGCGCGGGTGCGCGCCGTCGTCGGATCAGGGACGGGGCCCGACGCCGAACCCCGCCTGCTCGTCGACGGGCGGGCCCTCCGGGGCGGACCCCGGGTCGCCGAGACCGTGCCGACCGTGCTCGGCCCGCTCGACCTCACGGTGGCGGCCGACGGGTTCTGGCAGGTGCACCACGCCGCCCCGGCCACGTTGGTCGAGGTGGTGCTGGCCCTGGCCGCCGGAGTCGCGCCCCGGCTGCCCGACCCGCCCGCATGGCTGCCGGACGAGGCCGGGACCGCGCACGGATCGGACCACGCCGCGGGGCAGCGCGCACCGGGTGAGCGTCCACCGGGGGAGCGTCCACCGGGGGAGCGGGACGCGGCGGCCGGACCGGCAGGAACCGACGAGGACGCCCGCGCCGACAAGGTTCGTGCGGACGCGGTTCGCGCCGGCCTCGACGGCACGCGCGTGCTCGAGCTGTACTCCGGCGCCGGCCTGCTGAGCGCCGCCCTCGCCCGAGCCGTCGGCCCGGACGGAGGCGTCCTCACGCTCGAGGGCGCGCCCGGCGCCGTCGACGACGCGCGCGCGAACCTCGTGGGTACCCCCTGGGCGCGACCTCTGAGCGGCGCGGTCGACGCGGGCTCGGTCGCCGCGCTCGGCCGTGAGCCGGAGTGGGCGGCGGGCGGGACCGTCGTCCTCGACCCGCCGCGTGCCGGGGCCCGGGCCGACGTGATGTCGGCGGTCGCCGACCTGGGACCGCGGCGGATCGTCCACGTCGCCTGCGACCCGGCGGCCTTGGCCCGGGACCTCGCGGCTGCGCGGTCGGCCGGGTACGTCGCTGAGCGGGTCGTCGCCCTCGACCTCTTCGCCCACACGCACCACCTCGAGGCCGTCGTCTCGCTCGTCCGGGCCTGATCTTTCCCGTCGCCCCGTGTCGAGAGGGCGGGTGAGGGGCGTGTGAACCGCATTCTCGACGGGTGCGGCTGTTCCTCGCCGGCCACCGACCGCACTCTCGTCGAGGACCCCGACCTGAACCGCACTCTCGCCGAGACCGCGCGCCGGTTGGACACGACGCGCCGCCGCGAAGTATCTTGACGTCGAGATAACTTCCGTCCCTGCGTGTCGACGTCTGACACCATGGGCGGGTCGGCGGTGAGGGCGCCGGACAGCTGACAACCCGAGGAGAGAACATGAGCCTGGACAGCTTTGGTTCCCGCGCGACGCTCGACGTCGGCGGCACGGAGTACGAGATCTTCCGCCTGGACGCCGTCGAGGGGCTCGAGAAGCTCCCGTACAGCCTCAAGGTGCTGGCTGAGAACCTCCTGCGCACCGAGGACGGCACAAACATCACCGCGGACCAGGTCCGCGCGCTCGCGAGCTGGGACGCCGCGGCGGACCCGAGCGTCGAGATCCAGTTCACGCCGGCCCGCGTGCTCATGCAGGACTTCACCGGCGTGCCCTGCGTCGTCGACCTCGCCACGATGCGCGAGGCCGTCGCCGAGCTCGGGGACGACCCCGACAAGATCAACCCGCTCGCACCCGCCGAGCTCGTCATCGACCACTCCGTCGTCATCGACGTGTTCGGCCGCTCCGACGCGTTCGAGCGCAACGTCGAGATCGAGTACGAGCGCAACGGCGAGCGCTACCAGTTCCTGCGCTGGGGCCAGTCGGCGTTCGACGACTTCAAGGTGGTCCCGCCGGGAACCGGCATCGTCCACCAGGTCAACATCGAGTACCTCGCCCGCGTCGTCATGCCGCGCGAGGTCGACGGCGTGCTGCGCGCCTACCCCGACACCTGCGTCGGCACCGACTCCCACACCACGATGGTCAACGGCCTCGGCGTCCTCGGCTGGGGCGTCGGCGGCATCGAGGCCGAGGCCGCGATGCTCGGCCAGCCCGTCTCGATGCTCATCCCGCGCGTGGTCGGCTTCAAGCTCTCCGGCTCGATCCCGTCCGGTGCGACCGCCACGGACGTCGTGCTGACGATCACCGAGATGCTGCGCAGCCACGGCGTGGTGGGCAAGTTCGTCGAGTTCTACGGCGACGGCGTGTCCCAGGTCCCGCTCGCCAACCGCGCCACCATCGGCAACATGTCCCCGGAGTTCGGCTCGACCGCCGCGATCTTCCCGATCGACGAGGTCACGCTCGACTACATGCGCCTGACCGGCCGCGACGAGCAGCAGGTCGCGCTCGCCGAGGCGTACGCCAAGGAGCAGGGGATGTGGCACGACCCCTCGCGCGAGGCGGTCTACTCCGAGTACCTCGAGCTCGACCTCTCGTCGGTCGTCCCGTCCATCGCCGGCCCGAAGCGTCCCCAGGACCGCATCGCGCTGACCGAGTCGAAGGGCCAGTTCGCCGGCGACCTCAAGAACTACGTGGTCAACGGCCACGACATCGAGAAGAGCCCGCAGGACAAGGAGCTCGCCGACACGTTCCCGGCCTCGGACGCGCCGTCGCACGACGCGCACGACTCGTCCTCGGACCTCGGGCACCCGCAGCACTCGGGCGCCGTCCCGGCGGGCTACCACCGCCCGCACGCCAACGTCGAGGTCACCCTCGCCGACGGCCGGACGACCGAGCTCGACCACGGCGCCGTCGTCATCTCCTCGATCACGTCGTGCACCAACACCTCGAACCCGTCCGTCATGATGGCGGCCGGCATCCTCGCCAAGAACGCCGTCGAGAAGGGCCTGCAGGTCAAGCCCTGGGTCAAGACCTCGATGGCGCCGGGCTCGAAGGTCGTCACCGGCTACTACGACAAGGCCGGCATGTGGCCCTACCTCGAGGAGCTCGGCTACCACCTCGTGGGCTACGGCTGCACCACCTGCATCGGCAACTCGGGCCCGCTGCCCGAGGAGATCTCCGCGGCGGTCAACGAGAACGACCTCGCGGTGGCGTCGGTGCTCTCGGGAAACCGCAACTTCGAGGGGCGCATCAACCCCGACGTCAAGATGAACTACCTGGCCTCCCCGCCGCTGGTCATCGCCTACGGCCTGGCCGGGACGATGGACTTCGACTTCGACTCCGAGCCGCTCGGCCAGGACCCGTCCGGCAACGACGTCTTCCTCGCCGACATCTGGCCCTCGCCGGAGGAGGTCGAGCGCACGATCACGGAGTCGGTCAGCTCGGACATGTTCACCGAGGACTACGCCGACGTCTTCACGGGTGACGAGCGCTGGCGCAGCCTCGAGACCCCGGACGGCTCGACGTTCGCGTGGGACCCCGAGTCCACCTACGTCCGCAAGCCCCCGTACTTCGAGGGCATGCCGGCCACCCCGGAGCCAGTCACCGACATCGCCGGCGCCCGCGTGCTGGCCAAGCTCGGCGACTCCGTGACGACCGACCACATCTCGCCGGCCGGGTCGATCAAGGCCGACTCGCCGGCCGGGAAGTACCTCGCGGAGCACGGCATCGACCGCAAGGACTTCAACTCCTACGGCTCGCGCCGCGGCAACCACGAGGTGATGATCCGCGGCACCTTCGCCAACATCCGCCTGAAGAACCAGCTGCTCGACGGCGTCGAGGGCGGGTTCACCAAGAACCTCCTCACCGGCGAGCAGGAGACGATCTTCGACGCCTCGCAGGCCTACCAGGACGCGGGCGTCCCGCTCGTCATCCTCGGCGGCAAGGAGTACGGCTCGGGCTCGTCGCGCGACTGGGCGGCCAAGGGCACGGCGCTCCTCGGCGTCCGCGCCGTCATCACCGAGAGCTTCGAGCGCATCCACCGCTCGAACCTCATCGGCATGGGCGTCCTCCCGCTCCAGTTCCCCGAGGGCGAGAGCGCCGAGTCGCTCGGGCTCGACGGGACCGAGACGTTCGACATCTCGGGCGTCACCGCCCTCAACGACGGCACGACGCCGAAGACGGTCCGCGTGAGCGCCGCCAAGGAGTCCGGCGAGGTCGTGGAGTTCGACGCGGTCGTCCGCATCGACACCCCCGGCGAGGCGGACTACTACCGCAACGGCGGCATTCTGCAGTACGTGCTGCGCTCGCTCGTCGCTGCCTGACGCAGCAGGTCCGGTCGCACGCGGCCCCGGCCCTCTCGGGTCGGGGCCGCGGTGCGTCCGGGCGGGATCGACGCGCCCAGGTCCGGGGCGCCGGCGCGGCCGACGACGGCCCACCTGCGCGGGGGAGGGCGGACCTCCCCGTCCGTGCGCCCGTGCGCATTGATCCGGCGCACCTACCGTCGGCCCATGCGATCCTCCCGCGCACTTCCGCCCGCCGTCCTGGTGACCGCCCTCGCGCTCGTCCTCGCCGCCTGCGCCGGCGGCGAGGACGAGGACGGCTCCGAGGAATCGACGTCGACGCAGGATGACGAGACTCCCTCCGACGACGAGAACCCCTCCGACGACGAGCCCGCGGACCCCGCCGCGCTCGACGCGCACGTGGCCGCCGTCTCCGACCTCGGTGCCGAGCTCGCCGCGACCGCCGAGGACGAGTCGCTCGTGGTCTCGCCGGCCTCCGCCGCGACCATGCTGGCGATCCTAGCCGCCGGGGCGGAGGGCGAGACGCTCGCCGAGCTCGAGACCCTGCTCGGCGGTGGTTCGTCGGACGTCCTCGCCTCGATCGGCGACCTGCGGGCGGTCCGGGCGGATCTCGAGGTCGACCCGGCCGCCGGCGACCTCGACCCGTGGCCGGACTCGCCCGTGCTCCACCTCGCCGACCAGGTCGCCGTCCGCGAGGGCGTGACTCCCGGCGACGCGTGGCTGACCTCTGTCGAGGGCCTCGGCGCGGAGGTCGTCGAGGCATCGCCGGACGAGCTACCGGGGCTGCTCGACGAGTGGGTGGCCCTGCACACCGGCGGGCTCGTCGAGGAGAGTGCGATCACCCCGGACGCGAGCACGGGCCTCGTCGTCCAGGACGCCGTCCTCCTGCACGCGTCCTTCGAGCCTCGGTTCTCCGGGTCGGCCACCGAGGACCTCCCGTTCACCCTCGCCGACGGCTCGGAGGTCACGGTGCCGACGATGCGGGCGGAGCGGCCCCTGCCGTGGGCGGAGACCGAGGTCGCGACGGCGACCAGCCTCGACCTCGAGGGCGGGCTCGACGTCCAGGTCGTCCTCCCGGCCGAGGGGACCGCGCCGAGCGAGCTGACGGCCGAGGACTGGAACGCCCTCGACGACGCGCTGACCTCGGGGGACGAGGCGCTCGTCGACCTCGGTCTCCCGCGCGCCGACCTCGCCACGACGACGAACCTCATGTCCGCCCTGCCCGGACTCGGTGCCGAGTCGTTCGCCGACGGCGGCGGTGAGCTCGGCGGCATCTTCGAGGGCGCGTTCGTCGACGAGGCCGTCCAGCAGGCCACCCTCGAGGTGACGGAGCAGGGCGTGGTGGCCGCGGCGGTCAGCGAGACCGACGCCGCCGGCGCGATCCCGCCCCCGCCCGAGACCCGGGAGCTGATCGTCGACCGGCCCTACGCGCTGCGCGTCGTCGACGGCGAGACCGGGTGGGTGCTCGTCCACGCCGTCGTCGCGGACCCACGCGGCGAGGGGTAGCCCGGGGGCGCCCGGCCCGCGCCCGGCCGATCGGCGCTCCGCGCGGACCGCATCCGGTGGGACGCCGCCCCGTGACCGGAAGGTGACCCCGGACGCGTACCGTCCGGGCCATGTCGACCCGTCGCCGCGCCGTCGCGGCCGCCGCCGCCCTCCCGCTCCTCGCCCTCGCCGCCTGCGGGTCGGGAGAACCGGGGACGGACGACGACGCCGGGTCCGGCGATGCCACCGGCTCCTCGACCGCGGGTCCCCCGGGCGCGCCCTCGGACGGTGCCGCGCCGTCGGACGGACCCGCGGGCGCCGGCGGCGCCACCGATCTCTCGCCGACGGGGGAGCCCGCGGGACAGCCTGCACCCGTCGCGCTCGCCGACGCGACCGCGCTCGACGCCCACCTCGCCGCGACGGCCGCGCTCGGCGCCGACGTCGTCGCGGAGGTCCTCGCCGACCCGGACCAGGACACCCTCGTCGTCTCGCCCTCGAGCCTGGCGACCGCTCTCGCGATGGTGGGTGCAGGGAGCGACGGGGAGACCCGCTCCGAGGTCGAGGAGCTGCTCGGGTCGGACGTCGACGGCGCTCTCGAGGCGATCCAGGCGCTGCGGGCAGAGCGGGCCGACCTCGACCAGGACCCCGCCACGATCGTGCTCGACCCGCTGCCCGACCACGCGATCCTTCACACGGCCAACCAGGTGGTCCTGCGCGACGACGTCGTCCCCGAGCAGGACTGGCTCGACACGGTCTCCCACCGACTCGGCGCGGGTGTGGTCGCGACGAGCAGCCCGGACGAGATGCAGGACGTCCTCGACGAGTGGGTCCGCCTCCACACGGCCGAGCTCGTCGAGGAGAGCGGGATCGACGCCAGGGCCGACACGGTGCTCGTCCTGCAGGACGCGATGCTCGTCGCGTCGGCGTGGCTCGACCGGTTCGACGAGGCGGCCACCACCGACGACGGCTTCACGCTCGCAGGCGGCGAGGTCGTCGAGGTGCCGACGATGCACGCCGAGGCCCCGCTGACGTACGCCGAGGTCGACGGTCACCAGGCGACGAGCCTCCCGCTGCTCGACGGGCTGCGCCTCGAGGTCGTGCTGCCGGGCGAAGGGACGGCGCCGGCGGAGCTCACGGCGCAGGACTGGGCGGCGATCGCCGACGGACTGGACGGGGCGGACCAGGTGGCCCTCGACCTCGCCCTTCCGCGGGCCGACGTCGAGACGAGCTTCGGGCTGGCCCCGGTGCTCACCGAGCTCGGCGCCGTCGAGCTGTTCGGTCCGACTCCCGACCTGTCCCGCATGCTGCCCGGCGACGGCTACGTCATCGATCAGGCCGTCCAGCAGGCCCGCCTGCAGATCGGCGAGGAGGGCGTCGTCGCGGCCGCCGTCACCGAGATCGCGGTCGCGGAGTCGGGCGTTGCGCAGCCCCCCGAGCGGGCCGAGATGATCGTCGACCGCCCCTACGCGGTGCGCATCGTCGACGGCGAGACCGGCTGGGTGCTCGTCCACGGCGTCATCGGCGACCCGCGGGGTGAGGACGGGTAGGTAGCGCCGCTGCCCGGCCCGGACGGCGCCACTCCCCGCGGCTCACGCCCCGTCGGACAGCCCCCACACGCGGTCGAGGAAGGCGATCTCGGCCTCGGCGGCGCGGACGATCGCCTCGGTCGAGCGGAACCCGTGCCCCTCGCCCTCGAGCACGACGAGCTCGACGTCGCGCCCCGCCGCCCGCAGCGCGTCGGCGACCGAGGTGGCCTGGTCGAGCGGGACCACCCGGTCCTCGTCGCCCTGGAGCAGGAGCACGGCGGCGGTGATCCGGTCCACGTGCCTGATCGGTGAGCGCTCGTCGTAGGTCGCCGCCGCCTCCGGGAGAGGGCCGACGAGGCGGTCGAGATAGCGCGACTCGAAGTCGTGGGTGCCCTCGGCGAGCATCCGCAGGTCGCCGATCCCGTAGCGGGAGATGCCGGCGCTGAACACGTCGGTGAAGGCGAGCGCGGCGAGGGTCGTGTAGCCGCCGGCCGAGGCCCCGCGCACCGCCATGCGGTCCGGGTCGACGATCCCGGACTCCGCGAGGTGCCGAGCACCCGACGCCACGTCGGCGACGTCGACGACCCCCCACTGCCCGTCCAGCCGGTCGGCGTACGCGCGGCCGCGACCGGTGGACCCGCGGTGGATGACGTCGAGGACGGCGATGCCCCGCGTGGTGAGCGACTGGACCGACCCGTTCCAGGTCGCGGTCGTCGACGCCGTCGGGCCGCCGTGGTTGACGACGACCAGCGGCGGCAGCTCGCCCTCGGGCCCCGTGTACCGCTCGGAGGTGGGCGGGTAGTAGAAGCCGTGGACCTCCTCGCCGTCGTCCCCGGTCCAGGCCACCGACCGCGCATGCGCGACGTCGCCCGGCGCCAGCGGACCGGTGGCGGCGCCGGCGACGAGCTCCCACCGACCGGCGCCGACCTGGAGCTCGTACAGCGCGGGCGGCCGGTCGGCGCCCGCGAGCACGGCGAGCACGCGGCCGAAGCCGGCGGCGACCGGACCGACGGCCTCGAGGCCGGTCACCCACTCCTCGGCCTCCCCGTTGGCGAGCCGCACGGTGCCCAGGTGCCACCGGTCGTCGGTCACCCACGTGCACACGAGGTGCTCGTCGTCGAGCTCGGCGATCGTGCGGGGGCCGAGGCCCCACTGCGGCGGGGCGAACTCCGAGTCGACGGGGTGGAGGTCGCGCTTCCGGCGCTCCTCGGTCGTCGGGGCCTCGGTGCGGTAGAGGTTCTGCCAGCCGGTGGAGTCGTCGGCGTGGACGAGCTCGCCCGTCGACGTCCACACCGGCTGGGAGGCCGCGACGCCGGCGCCGCCCGCGATCCGGGCGGAGGGTCCGGGGCGTCCGTCGTCGTCGAGGAGGCTGACGAGGACCTCGCCGCCGGTCCAGGGCATCTCGGGGTGGTCCCACGCCACGTGCGCGAGCGCGTCCCCGGCGGGGGACAGGCGCGGGGAGGTGAGGAAGTCACGGCCCTCGAGCAGGACGTCGAGCACGTCCGGGTCGTCGGCGGCGGATCCGTCGAGCGGGACGGCGACGATCTGGGCGCGGTGCCGGTCGCCGTCCGCGCCGGGCGCGGACCGGACGGCGAGCACCCGGTCGCGGGCGAGGTCGAGCTCGAGGTCGCCCCACGCGGACCCGTCGTCGGGCGTGAGCGGGGTGAGGACGTGCCCGTCGACGACCCCGTGCAGGCGCGAGTCGGAGCGGTCCGAGACGACGACGACACCCCCGCCGACGGCGTACGCGAGACCTCCGTAGCCGTGCACGTCGGACGCGACGTCCGGCAGGGAGCCGTCCGGACGGGTGACGACGCGGTCGGTGACCTCGCCCTCGAGGGGGCGGTGGACGAGCGTCGTGCGACCGCCGTCGGCGGGACGCTGCTCCGTCCACCAGGCGCCCCGGTCGTCGAGGCGGGGCTCGGCCACGCGCGTGCCGGCGGTGAGCCGGTTGACGGGAACGGGCCACGGCCAGGTGCCGTGGGGGCGGACGTGCGGGACGACCTCGTCGGCGCTCATCGGTCCAGGCTACGCGCCCGGTGCCGTACGCCACACGGCGGCTGTCGACAACTCCGCCGACGGCGTACGCGAGCCCCCCGTAGCCGTGCACGTCGGACGCGCCGTCGGGCAGGGAGCCGTCCGGATGGGTGACGACGCGTCCGCCGTCACGGTGCGCCGCGCGGCGGCTGGTGCGGCGCATCACGGCGCCCGGCCGTGGCGACGCGCCTAGAGTGGTCGGGCCCGGACATCCCCGCGACCGAGAAGGAGTGCGATGAGCCTGCTGGAGTCCATCCGTGAGCCCGCGGACCTCAGGCGCCTCGACCCCGCCGAGCTCGGCGTGCTCGCGAAGGAGATCCGCGAGTTCCTCGTCGAGAACGTCTCGCGCACCGGCGGCCATCTCGGTCCCAACCTCGGCGTCGTCGAGCTGACGATCGCCCTCCACCGGGTCTTCGAGTCCCCGCGCGAGACGATCGTGTTCGACACGGGGCACCAGTCCTACGTGCACAAGATGCTCACGGGCCGGCAGGACTTCGGCGCGCTGCGCACGAGCGGCGGGCTGTCCGGCTACCCGTCGCGGGCCGAGTCGGCGCACGACGTGGTGGAGAACTCGCACGCCTCGACCGCGCTCTCGTGGGCCGAGGGCATCTCGCGCGCCCGCTACGTCTCGGGCGACGACGCTCCGGTGGTCGCGGTCATCGGGGACGGCGCGCTGACCGGCGGCATGGCCTGGGAGGCCCTCAACAACATCGCCGACGGCCCCGAGCGTCCCCTCGTGGTCGTCCTCAACGACAACGGTCGCTCCTACGCGCCGACGATCGGCGGTATGGCCCGCCACCTCGACGGGCTGCGCACCGCGCCCGGCTACGAGAAGGTGCTGGGTTGGGGACGCCGGAGCCTCCAGCGCGCCGGCATCCCCGGACGGATGACCTACGACGCCCTGCACGCGATGAAGGCCGGGGTCAAGGACGTCGTGGCGCCGAGCGCCGGCGTGTTCGGCGCACTCGGCCTCAAGTACCTCGGCCCGGTCGACGGTCACGACCTCGAGGAGGTCGAGGCGGCGCTGGCGCGGGCGAAGGAGTTCGGCGGCCCCGTCGTCGTGCACGTGCAGACCGAGAAGGGGCGCGGCTACGAGCCGGCGGAGGCGGACATCGCCGATCGCTTCCACGCGGTCGGGAAGATCCACCCCGAGACCGGCCTGCCGGTGGCACCGTCGCGGTTCGGGTACACGGCCGTGTTCGCGGACGAGATCGTGCGGATCGCCCGGGAGCGGGACGACGTCGTGGCACTGACGGCGGCCATGCTCGCGCCGGTGGGGCTCGCGCCGCTCGCCGTCGAGATGCCGGAGCGGGTCATCGACGTCGGGATCGCGGAGCAGCACGCGCTGACGTCGGCGGCGGGGATGGCCTACGCCGGCCTCCATCCGGTGGTCGCCGTGTACGCGACCTTCCTCAACCGTGCGTACGACCAGCTGCTCATGGACGCCGCGCTCCACCGCGCGGGCGTCACGATCATGCTCGACCGCGCGGGGATCACCGGCGACGACGGCGCGTCGCACAACGGGATGTGGGACCTCGCGCTGCTCGGCACGGTCCCGGGGCTCCGGCTCGCGGCGCCTCGGGACGAGGCCACGCTGCGGCACGCGCTGCGCGAGGCCGTCGAGGTCGACGACGCCCCGACCGTCGTGCGCTACCCCAAGGGCAGCGTCGCGGACCCGATCCCCGCGTTGTCCGTCGTGGACGGCCTCGACGTGCTCGCCGAGGCCGGCGACTGCCCGCCGGACGTGCTCGTCGTCGGCGTCGGCTCGATGGCGGGGACGGCGGTCGAGGTGGCCGCGGCGCTCGACGCGCAGGGCATCGGCTCCCGCGTCGTCGACCCGCGCTGGGTGCTGCCGGTGCCGGACGCGCTCGTGGCCGCCGCCGCCGAGGTGTCGCTCGTCGTGACGATCGAGGACGGGCTCGCCGACGGTGGGGTCGGCTCCGCGCTGCGCGACGCCCTCGCCCGCGCGGACGTCTCCACCCCGGTGCGCAGCCACGGCCTGGCGCCCCGGTTCCTCGACCACGCGTCCCGCGCGGAGATCGTCGCCGCCGCCGGGCTGCGCGCCCAGGACGTCGCGCGCTCCGTGGCCGAGCACGTGGCGGCCGGGCGCGGCGGGGTCGACGCCCGCGAGGCCGGCGCCCACGAGTCGGAGGCGCGGGAGGCCGACGCGACCCGGGCCGGGGCACGCGAGTCCGGTGCCCCGGGCGACACGCGAGGCACGACGACACCCTGAGGGAGGCGGCGCGCCCGGTGAGGACCCGCCGCGCGCGGCATCGCCGACCGGATGCGGGGAAGGCCCGCCGGGCCCGACGGCCGAGCAGCTCGGGCGCGCGGGCTACCGCAGCTCGCCCGCGCTGCGCAGGTACGGCGTGAGCCCGCCGCGGTGCCGCGGGAAGCCCGCGCCGAGGATCATCGCCAGGTTGACGTCGTCCTCCGAGGCGACGACGCCGTCCGCGAGCAGGAGGCGGGTCTCCTCGCCGAGAGCCGCGACCACGCGGTCGAGCACCCCGGACTCCGTGACGGCGGCCGGGTCGCCGTCGTCGTCCCCGTCCGGCGCGTCGGTGCCGTCCTGGCCGAACCGGGCGGCGAGGTCGTCGGCCAGGCGGCCGTCGGGCGTCATCGCCCGCGCGCCGTCCGTGACCAGGGACCGCAGGCCGGGCGAGGCCGGGTAGCGGTCGCCGAGCCCCTCCCGCAGCGCCCCGATGGCGTGCTCGGCGACGGCGGCGCCGACGAGGTCGAGCAGGGCGAACGGCCGCATCGGCAGGCCCATCGGGTCCAGGGCCCGGTCGGCGACGGCCGGCGGGGTCCCGTCCTCGACCGCGCCGAGCAGCTCCGCGAGGAGCCGGAGGAGGAGCCGGTTGACCACGAACCCGGGCGCGTCGACGACGTCGACGGCGATCTTCCCGGCCGCCGCGGCGACCGCGCGCCCGGTCGCGTGCGTGACGTCGTCCGTCGCGGCGGTCCGCACCACCTCGACGAGCGGCATCCGGCCGACCGGGTTGAAGAAGTGCAGCCCGACGAGCCGCTCCGGGTGGTCGAGACCGGCGCCCATCTCCGTGACCGAGAGGGCGGAGGTGTTCGTCGCGAGCACGGCGTCGGCGGCGACGACGCCCTCGAGCTCGGCGAGGACGGCCTTCTTCACGTCGAGCCGCTCGGTGACGGCCTCGATGACGAGGTCGCAGCCGGCGAGGTCGCCGAGATCGGTGGTGGCGGAGACGAGGCCACGGACGGCGGCCGCGTCCTCGGCCGTGGCGCGGCCCGCCTCGACCTCCTTCGCCAGCGCGGCGTCGACGGCGGCGAGGCCGGCAGCGCACCGCTCGTCGTCGAGATCGCGCATGACGACCGGGACCTGCAGGCGCGAGGCGAGCAGGAGCGCGAGCTGGGCGGCCATGAGCCCCGCGCCGGCGAGGCCCGCGGAACGGATCCGGTGGACGTCGTCGCCGCCCGAGCGCGCGGCCCGTGCCTCGGACCGAGCCGTCGACCGGGCCTTGCGCAGCAGCCTGGCCGCGTACATCGAGGACCGGCCGGCCTCGCCCGTGGCGAGCTCGACGAGCGCCGCCTGCTCGGCGGCGAACGAGTCGGCGACGGAGGCGGTCACCGAGTCCTGGATGAGCTCCCAGGCCCGCTGGGGCGCGGGGTTGCCGGTGGAGGCCGCACGGGCGACGGCGGAGCGGCGGCGTCCCAGCGCCTCGGTGGTGCGCGAGAGGTCGGCGTCCGGACGACCGCCGGCGGGGGCCGCGGTCACGCGCCCGGAGGCGATCTCGGCGGCGAGGAGGTCGAGGGCGGCGGCGAGACCGAGGTCGTCGCCCGGTTCGACGACCGCGTCGACGAGGCCGGCCTCGAGCGCGCCCGCCGCGTCGAGCGTGCGGTCCTTCGCCGGCAGGTCGAGGATGACGCGCGCCGCGGTCTCGGGGCCGAGCAGGCGGGGGAGGAGCGTGCAGCCGCCCCAGCCCGGCACGATGCCGAGCGACGTCTCGGGCAGCCCGATCGCCCGGACCGCGCTCGAGGCGACCCGGTAGCCGCAGGCCAGCGCGATCTCGTAGCCGCCGCCCAGGGTGACCCCGGTGAGGTGGGCCATCGAGGGCACCGACAGGTCCCGGATCGTGTGCGCCAGCACGTGGCCCGCGGCGGCGATCGGGGTGAGCGTCTCGGGGCTGCCGGCTGACTCGAGCAGGTCGAGATCGGCGCCCGCCACGAAGCTGCGGTCGGTCCCGGTGAGGACGACCGCCTGCACGGTGCCGGCGCGGCCGTCCGCATCGACCTCGCGGACGGCCTCGGTGAGGCGGGCGAGCCCGAGGTCACCGATCGTGGCCGGGCGGGAGGGGTCGGCGGCGGCGATCGAGAGGACGGCGACGGTGCCGAGCTCGTGGCTCAGGTCGCTGCGGGTGACGGTGAGCGCGCGCTCGGCCGACTCGGTGTGCTGCACGTGGACCTCCGCTGGAAGAAGTAGGTGGGACGCACGGTACCGGGTTGTTCGGCCGGTGCGACAGCGGGGTGGTTCGGGCCAGGACGGGGCCGGTCCCGTGGCGGGTCCCGGCCGAGGACCGCCCGGGTTCGGGTCGTGCCCGGGCCTGCGGCGGCTCTCGGCCCGCGGCTGTCCTCAGCCCGTCGCGGCCTCGGCGAGCGCGGCGGCCACGACGGGTCCCGCCTGCTCGACCTGCCAGGGGCGGGCGCCGTGCGAGAGCAGGACGTCGTCGAGGTCCGCGGGGGCCGCGCCGTCCCAGGCCACGCGACGCTGGACGGCGGGCGCGAGGAGGTTCTCCTGGGGGATCCCGATCTCGTCGGCCCGGGCACGCAGCGCGGTGCGGACGGCGTCGAGCCGGGTCGCGGCGTCCGGGCGGGCGTCGCCCCAGGACCGCGGCTGCGGCAGGGCGTCCGGGTCGCGGGGAGGACGGCGGGCGGGCAGGGCGTCGTCGGGGACGGAGAGCCCCTCCTCGACGGCGGACCACCAGTAGTCGGCGCGTCGTCGGGTGCCCTTGCCGGAGAACTCCTGCAGCGAGGTGAGCGCGTGCCGGCTCTCCGGCAGCTCCCGGGCGGCCGCGACGACGGCGGCGGCCGGCAGCACGCGGCCCGGAGCCCGGTCGAGCTCCTGGGCGAGTCGTTCGCGGGCCTCCCACACGGCGCGGGCCACGGCGAGGCCGCGGGGGCGCCGGACCTCCTGCAGGCCCGAGGTCCGCCGCCACGGGTCGACCTTGGCCGGCGGGGGCGGAGCGGTGCGCTCGTGCTCGAACTCCTGCAGCGCCCACGCGAGGCGGCCCGTGCGGGCGAGGGCGACGAGCTGGGCCTCGCGCGCGGCGGCGAGCAGCTCGACGTCGAGGGCGGCGTACCGGCGCCAGTCCTCGGGCACCGGGCGGGTCGACCAGTCGGCGGCGGAGTGCTCCTTGGCGAGCGCGTACCCCAGCTCGTCGGCGACGACGGCGGCGAGCCCCACCCGGGCCCGCCCCAGGAGGCGCGCGGCGATCTCGGTGTCGAAGAGCGAGGCCGGGGTCAGGCCGAGGTCGCGCAGGCACGGCAGGTCCTGGTCCGCGGCGTGCAGGACCCACTCGAGCGGGTTGACCACCTCGGCCAGCGCGCCGAGGTCGGGCAGCGCGATCGGGTCGACGAGGTGGATCGCGCCGTCGGACCGGCGCAGCTGGACGAGGAACGCCCGCTGCCCGTAGCGAAAGCCGGAGGCCCGCTCCGCGTCGACCGCGACGACCCCGTCCTGCGCGGCGAGCTCCGCGACGGCGCGCTCGAGGGCCTCGGGGGTGTCGATGACCGGGGGGACGCCGCCGGAGGGTTCGGTCAGCGGCTCGGGCGGGGGTGGCGCGTCCGCGCGGTCGTCCGACGCGTCGTTCGACGTCGGGCCGGTCGAGGTCGGACCGCTCGTCGTCGTCCCGTTCCCCGACGGACCCCTCGTCGTCGGGACAGTGCCCTTCTGGTCGGCGCTCATCGGCGCCTGGCCAGGGAGGTGACGACGGCGGGGACCGGCTCGAGCCCCGCGACGGTGCAGGCGAGCTCCGCCCAGGCCGCGAGGTGCGGGCCGAGCTCGGGGGTGTGGGGGGTCCAGGACGCGCGGACCTCGACCTCGACGTCTCCGCCCGCGAGCTCGAGCCCGCCGAAGGTCTCGGACAGGACGCGGGTGACGGTGCCGGAGAGCTGGCTGAAGCCGGCGCCTTGGGAGACGAGCGACTCGCACAGCCACGACCAGGCGACCTCGCCGAGCAGCGCGTCGGCGCCCATCTCCTCCTCGAGCCGGGCCCGGGCGAGCACGACGACGCGGAAGGTGCCCTGCCACGCCTCCTGCCCGGCGGGGTCGTGGAGGACGACGAACCGGCCGTGTCCGAGGAAGGCATCGGGGTCGAGGTCGCCGGGCGAGGACGTGATCTCGGCGGTGAGCGCGGCGGTGAACGGGGCGAGGCGCGCGGGCGCGGGCACCTCCTCGAGGTGCACCTCCCGGCGGAGCCTCGGCTCACGCAGCGAGAGCAGCGCCCGCTCGAAGTCCGCGGGGATCTCCCCGCCCTGGCTGCTCACCCGGACAGGCTAGGCGGCCGCGCGCCGCGTGGTCGGCGGCGCGCCGGTCGTGGCACAGTTCCTTCGGTGCGCCACGCAGACCTTCGTCCCGTCGTCCTCGGGTCCGACCTCGGCACCTACTCGGTCGCCCGTTCCTTCCACGAGGCGTTCGGCGTCCGGTCGACGATCGTGCTCAACCAGCCCCGCGGTCCCGTCGACCACAGCGCGATCCTCGAGCAGCTCTACCTCGGGAAGGGCGGCACGCTCGACACCGACCTCGTCCTCGACCGGCTGATCGAGCACGCGGCCGCCCACCCGGAGCGCCGGCACGTGCTCATGCCGACGATGGACCAGGACGTCGACCTGATGCTCACCCACCGCGAGCGCCTCGAGGAGCACTACCTCGTCGGGCTCGCGCCGGCCGAGCTCGTGCGGGCCGCGTCCGACAAGGCGAACCTCGAGCGGGTCGCCGCCTCCGCGGCCGTGGCCACCCCGCGGGGGGTCGAGGTCCCGATCCCCGGCGACGACGACGAGTGGCGCCGTGCGCTGGCCGAGGTCCCGCTGCCGGCCATCCTCAAGCCGGCCGACGGCGGGACCACCTACGCCAACCTCTTCTTCGAGGGACGGAAGAAGGCGTACCCGGTGGCCGACCACGAGGAGTCGCTCGAGGTCCTCCAGCTCGTGCGCTCCGCCGGGTTCACCGGGACCTTCCTCGCGCAGGAGCTGATCCCGGGCGACGACACGACGACCTGGGTCGTCAACGGTTACGTCGACCAGGCGGGACGGATGACGATGGCGGCGACCGGGCAGGTGCTCCTCGGACTGCACCAGCCGGGGTTCATCGGCAACGCCGGGATCATCTACGTCCGTGAGCACCCCGAGCTGCTCGAGGACGCGCGGCGGGTGGTCGGGGAGCTCGGGCTGACCGGCCTGTTCAGCATCGACGTCAAGATCGACCCGCGGGACGGGCGGCGGGTGCTGCTCGACGTCAACCCCCGCGCGGGCCGCGGCGGGTACTTCGTCGACGTGGGCGGGCTCAACCTCATGGCCGCGCTCGTCGCCGACCGGGTCGAGGGGCGCGCGCTCCCGGAGCGGGTCGCCGAGCGACGGGGCGTCATGGGCTTCGTCCCGTCGGTGGTGCTCCCGCGGTACGTCCGCGACCGGGCGCTCCTGCGGGAGGTGCTGGGGGTCATCGCCCGGCGCGGTGTCGTCAACCCGCTGCTCTATCGCAAGGACCGCAACCTGCGCCGGGCGCTCTACGCGCGGCAGGCCGGGATCAACCAGCTGCGCGCGCTGGCGGCCCACTACCCGCGCCCGACCGACACCGGGTTCTAGGACAGCCCGGTCAGCGGCGACGGACGCGAGCGAGACCTCGGCGTGCCTTCTGCTTGAGGTCCCTCCCCGTGACGAGGGCGCGGTACACGGCGGTGCGCACGGGCAGGTCGCGCGCGGCGGCGGCGGGGACGACGTCGGGGTGGAACTTCGTCTTGAACAGCGTGAGCCCGGCGAGCGAGTCGAACTCCTCGGAGCCCACGCCGCCGAGGTCGTAGGAGGTCACGCCCTCGGCCTGGAGGCGCTGCATGATCTCCCACTGGAGCAGGTCCGGTGCGCCCGAGTGGCGGGCCGCCTCGCCGGAGGCGCCGATCGAGTAGGTCGCGTGCGAGCCGATGACGTTGACCTGGGCCCACGCGACCGGGACCCCGGCCTCGCGCACGACGAACATGCGCATGATCTCGGGTCCGACGAGCCGCATCATCTCGAAGTACCGGTCGGCCGGGTGCACGCCGAACGCCGCGCGCTCCCCGGTCTCCTCGAACAGGGCGTACAGCTCGTCGAACGCGGCGCGGTCGAGGCCGGTGTCCTCGGTGACGGTCAGCCCTTCCTCGCGCTCGGCCTTGCGGACGTCGCGCCGACCGCGCTTCTTCATCCGGGACATGACGTCCTCGGGCGTGCCGGTCAGGTCGACGACCACCGTCGAGTCGAACGTGATGCCCTGCATGACGGGGACGAGGTCCATGTCGTCGTACCGGGCGTGGAGGCGGACGAACGCGATCCCGGGGTCCACCCGGCGCAGCGACGCCGCGAGCTGGTCGCGCAGCGCGCGCTCCCGCTCCGGGGTGGGCTCGGCGAGCCACACGGGTCCGAACTTGGCCCAGAGCCACGAGACACCGGCGCCGACGGCGACCTTGCTGAAGGAGACGACGGCGACGGCGTCGCGCCCCTCCCAGGCCACGAGGCGTCCCCACGGGGCGCGCCCGGGCACGGTCGCGTCGTACGCGTCCCACTCGACGGTCTGCTCCACCGGCATCGCGGCGTCGGCGGTGAGCTGCCGGTACTCGACGTCGTCGCTGGGGCGAAGCTGAAGCGTCACGTGACCTCCGGTGGGTGGGTGCCCGCGGGGCTGCGGGCACGGGACAGGCTATCGCCGACGCGTATGGTGTGACCCGTCCGGCGCCCGTGAGCCGCCCACCGCCCCTGACGCACCCGGAGGTGCCGTGTCCCGCTCGCAGATCGTCCCGCTCACGCCAGGAGCGCTCGAGGACGCCGTCGCCGGTGTCGGCGGTGAGCTGCCGGTCGAGCAGTCGGAGGCGTGGGACGCCTACGACGAGGCGATGCCGGGCCGCGAGCCCGCGGGGCGCCTCGCGTGGCTCCTCGACGGCGAGCCGCAGGCGGTCCTCGCCCTCACGCGACTGCGCGGGCGCGGGTTCACCTACCTGTGGGCGAAGCACGGGCCGATCTGGCTCACGCCCGACACGCCCGAGGCGGAGCGGGCGTTCCGCCGGGCGCTCACCCGCTCGCTTCGCGCCGCGGAGCCGCGCGCGGCGTTCGTCCGCCTGCACGCGCGGCACCGCGCCGACGACCTGCACGAGCTGCTCCAGTCCGTGACCTTCGACCGGACCGTCGTCCTCGACCTCGCCGGCACCGCCGACGCCGACACGCTGCTCGCCTCGATGAAGAAGCGCGGCCGCCGCGACGTCCGGAAGGCCGGGCGCAACGAGGACCTCGTGCCCGGCGAGGAGACCGGGATCGACGCCGACGGCTTCGCCGAGCTCTACGCGCTCCTGGAGGAGACCGCCGAGCGCGACGAGTTCGGGATCGCCGCGGCGAGCCAGTACACGACCATGCTCGACTCGCTCGGGCCCGAGCACGGCCGGCTGTTCGTCGTGCGCGACCGGGAGGGGCGGCCCCTGTGCTGGGGCATCGTCACGGTCGGCGAGGGGCTGGCCACCTACTACTACGCGGCGTCGAGCCACGCGGGCCGCCGGGCGGGGGCGCCCGACCTGCTCGTCTGGCACATGGCCGCCACGCTCCAGGCCGAGGGCGTGCGGACCTTCGACCTCATGGGCATCGACTCCGACCGCGCGCCCCGCCTGACGGGTGTGCGCGACTTCAAGACCAAGTTCTCGAACGAGGTCACCGAGGTCCCCGGGGCGTGGGACGTCCCGCTGCGCCCCGTGCTCTACCGGACACTGACCGCGGCCCTGGCCGGCAAGCGCCGGGCGGTCGCTGCCGTGGGTGCCGCGCGTGCCCGGGTCTCGGGCGGAGCCTCGGAGGAGAAGGCGGACGAGCAGCCGGGGGAGTAGCGCGCCGGTCCTCAGCAGCGCCGCGACCGGGTGCGCGCACTCCTGGACGCGTCAACGCCTGGACGACACCCGTCCGTCGTGACGTGGATCTCGAGATCCGCACGCCCTTCGCCTATTCCAACCCTTCGGTCTTGCGTAATTGTCGATTAGGGTCGCCTTACCTCACTTGGTGGGGACCGCTTCGCTGAACGATGGAGACCTCATGACCACCCTGCGCCGCACCCTGATCGGCGGGACCGCCGCGTTCGCCCTGCTCGCGACCGCCGCCTGCTCGTCCTCCGACGACGAGACGAGCGAGTCCGCCGACGGCGACGCCACGACCGAGTCGGCCCCGGAGGAGGGCGGCGACGACGCGGAGTCCGAGGCCGGGTCCGACGACGCCGCCGGCTCCGACGAGTCGGGTTCCGCCGACTCCGGCTCGGACTCCGACTCCGACGACTCCGCCGCGGGCGGCGCCATCGAGTTCGAGGACAACAACGGCACGCACACCCTCGACGCCGCTCCCGAGTCGATCGTCGTCACGGACAACCGCAGCTTCGAGACGCTGGCCGACTGGGGCATCGAGCCCACCGCCGCCGCGGTCTCCCTCATGCCCGACACGGTGTCGTTCCCCAACCAGGACGACATCGTCGACCTCGGCAGCCACCGCGAGCCCGACCTCGAGTCCGTCGTCGTCGCCGACCCGGACATCATCATCAACGGCCAGCGGTTCACGCAGTACGCCGCGGACTTCGCCGAGCTCGCGCCCGATGCCCTCGTCACCGACCTCGACCCGCGGGACGGTGAGCCGTTCGACGAGGAGCTGATCCGCCAGGTCACCCAGCTCGGGGAGATCTTCGGACACCAGGACGAGGCCGCCACGCTCGTCGAGGAGTTCGAGGCCGCCGTCGAGCGCGTGACGGCGGCGTACGACCCGGAGCAGACGGTCATGGCCGTCAACACCTCCGGCGGCAACATCGGCTACCTCGCCCCGACGGTCGGCCGCACCCTCGGCCCGGTCTTCGACTTCGCGGGACTGACGCCGGCCCTCGAGATCGACGACGCGTCCGACGACCACCAGGGCGACGACATCTCGGTCGAGGCCATCGCCGACTCGAACCCCGACTGGATCCTCGTCATGGACCGCGACGCCGCCGTCGGCGCCGACGAGGAGGGCTACACCCCGGCCCAGGAGATGCTCACGAGCTCCGAGGCCCTCGCCGGCGTCACGGCCGTCGAGGAGGAGCAGATCGTCTACATGCCCGAGGACACCTACACGAACGAGGGCATCCAGACGTACACCGAGTTCCTCAACGACTTCGCGGACGCGCTCGAGGGCGCGGCCTGATCCCGCGTTGACCACCCCCGATGATCCCGCCGCGGTGGGAAGGGCCGTTCGACCGACCCACCACGGAACCGCGC
>NZ_JBNDMZ010000002.1:214198-362548 GCF_049856295.1 Georgenia sp. Z1344
TACTGGTTCCCGGTTTACCCACCCCGGGTAGTCCTTTCTTGTTGTCCTCCCCCCCCCCCCCCCCCCCCCCCGGACCCGTGCCCGGCGCAGCCGCCGCCCGGCGCCGCACGTCCGTAGGAACGAGAGACGAGATGACCACCACCGCCACCGCGCCCCGAGCGCGCACGAGGGGGAGGCTCGTCGACCGCTCGCTCGTCGTCGGGATCGTCGTCGTCGCGCTCCTGCTCGTCGCCTCGCTGCTCACGGGGGAGTACGACCTCTTCGGCGACAACCCGACGGACGTCGACATGTTCGCCATCACCCGCGTGCCCCGGACGATCGCGCTCGTCCTCTCGGGCGCCGCGATGGCCATGTGCGGGCTCATCATGCAGCTGCTCACCCAGAACCGGTTCGTCGAGCCCACGACCACGGGAACCACGGAATGGGCCGGCCTCGGCCTGCTGACCGTGATGATCCTGTTCCCCGGCGCGAGCATCCTCGGCCGGATGACCGGGGCCGTCATCTTCGCGTTCGTCGGTACGATGATCTTCTTCCTCTTCCTGCGGCGCGTCTCGCTCACGACCTCCCTCATCGTCCCGATCGTCGGGATCATGCTCGGCGCGGTCATCGGTGCCGTCTCCACCTTCGTCGCGCTGACGACCGACATGCTGCAGAACCTCGGCGTCTGGTTCGCCGGGAGCTTCACCTCGGTGCTGCGCGGCCAGTACGAGCTGCTGTGGATCGTCGCGCTCGTCGGCGTCGCCGTGTTCGTCGTGGCCGACCGCTTCACTGTGGCCGGCCTCGGCGAGGAGATCTCGACGAGCGTCGGGCTCAACTACAACCGGATCATCCTGCTCGGCACCACCCTCGTCGCGATCGCCACCGGGGTGGTGACCGTCGTCGTCGGGAACCTGCCCTTCCTCGGGCTCATCGTCCCCAACATCGTCTCGATGATCCGGGGGGACGACCTGCGCTCCAACCTGCCGTGGGTGTGCCTGCTCGGCATCGGCGTGGTCACCGTGTGCGACCTCATCGGCCGGACGATCATCTCCCCGTTCGAGGTGCCGGTCTCGCTCGTGCTCGGTGTGGTCGGCTCGATCGCGTTCATCGCGCTCCTCCTGAGGCAGCGTCGCCGTGGCTGAGGCGGCGACGACCCCTGGCACCGCGACCGCCGGCGCGACCGCCCTCGCGACCGGGAAGGACGACGTGACGACCGACTCGACGGCGCACCGCACCGCACGCCCGACCGTGGACGCGTCAGCGCCGTCGGCCGCGCCCGGATCCGCGAGCAGCGCCGCCCGCACCACCCCGCGGAGGGCCGGCGCGTTCCAGACGGGCCGCCAGCGGCTGCGGTACTGGCTCGTGCTGTCGCTGATGATCGTCCTGTCCTTCGGCTTCGGCTTCGGCCTGCTGGCCTACGACAACCCGATCCCGATCTCCGACGACCGGTTCTGGATCATCGCGAAGATGCGCGCCACCGACGTCGTCGTCATGGCCCTCGTGGCCACGTGCCAGGCGGTCGCGACCGTCGCGTTCCAGACGGTGACGAACAACCGCATCATCACGCCGTCGATCATGGGTTTCGAGTCCCTCTACGTCGCCGTGCAGACCTCGGCGGTGTACTTCCTCGGCGTGGCCGGCGTCGTCGCGGTCCAGGGCGTTCCCCAGTTCGCCCTGCAGGTCGCCCTCATGGTGCTGTTCGCGATGTTCCTCTACGGCTGGCTGCTGTCGGGGAGGTACGCGAACCTGCAGGTCATGCTGCTCGTCGGCATCATCATCGGCGCCGGACTCGGCTCGGTGTCGACCTTCATGCAGCGCCTGCTGACCCCCAGCGAGTTCGACGTCCTCACCGCGCGGCTGTTCGGCTCCGTGACGAACGCCGACGAGAGCTACCTCCCGCTCGCGATCCCGCTCTGCCTGGTCGGTACGGTCGGCATCCTCCTGCGGTCCCGACGGCTCAACGTCGTCGCGCTCGGCCGCGACATCAGCATGGGACTCGGCGTCAACCACCGGGCCGAGATCATCAAGGTGCTCTTTCTCGTCTCGATCCTCATGGCCGTCTCCACCGCGATGATCGGCCGGATGACGTTCCTCGGCTTCCTCGTGGCGACGCTCGCCTACCAGTTCTCCGGCACCCACGACCACCGGTACACGCTGCCGATGGCGGGACTCACCGGTTTCGTCGTCCTCTCCGGCGCCTACTTCGTCATGCGCAACATCTTCTCGGCCGCGGGCGTCGTCTCGATCCTCATCGAGTTCGTCGGCGGCATCGTCTTCCTCGTCGTCATCCTGCGAAAGGGCCGCCTGTGATCACGCTCGACGACGTCCGCAAGGAGTACAGCTCCGAGGTGACGATCGGACCGGTCTCCCTGACGATCCCCGCCTGCGGCGTCACCGCTCTCGTCGGCCCCAACGGCGCCGGCAAGTCGACGACGCTGACGATGATCGGCCGTCTGCTCGGCATGGACTCCGGCGCCATCGAGATCGCCGGGTACGACGTGGCGAGCACGAAGTCCCGCGACCTCGCGAAGATCGTGTCGGTGCTGCGCCAGGAGAACCACTTCATCACCCGGCTCACGGTCCGCCAGCTCGTGGGGTTCGGCCGCTTCCCCTACACGCAGGGGCGCCTGACGACGAAGGACGAGGAACTCGTCAGCCAGGCCATCGACTTCCTCCAGCTCGGGGACCTCGAGGGCCGCTACCTCGACCAGCTCTCCGGCGGGCAGCGCCAGCGCGCCTACGTGGCGATGGTCCTCGCGCAGGACACGGAGTACGTGCTCCTCGACGAGCCGCTCAACAACCTCGACATGAAGCACTCGGTGCAGATGATGAAGCACCTGCGCCGGGCGGCGACCGAGCTGGGCCGCACGGTCGTCATCGTGCTGCACGACATCAACTTCGCCGGGAAGTACGCCGACCACATCTGCGCGATGAAGGACGGCGCTGTCTGCGACTTCGGCCCGTCCGAGGAGATCATGACCGACGAGGTCCTCACCCGCGTCTTCGACACCCCCGTGCGGGTCATCGACGGCCCGGACGGCAGGCTCGCCGTCTACTACTGACGACGACGAGGGTCGCCCGGAGAGGGGACGGGCCCGCCACTCCCGCCCGACGACGACGAACGGCCCGACCCGTGCGGGCCGCGTCGCCTCAGCGGACCCGCACGACAGCGACGCCTGGGCCCGCGATCGTCACGCCGCCGTCCGCCACGCTCGTCGAGTCCGGGTCCCACGCGAGCAGGAGCTCGGCGGCCGGGCTGTCGGCGCCGGTGGTCGCCGCGTCGTCGCTCGTGGCCCCGGAGTCGTCAGCGATGGTCGACGCCGTCCCGTCGAACGGCACCGTCACCTGCGCGTCGGCCGTGACCGCGACGACCGCGATGCGGCCGCGCGTCATGCGGAGCCAGCCGGCGTCGTCGTCGGTCTCGACGGCGGTCGCCGTGCGGTCGCCCGAGGCGAGGTCCGGCTCGGCGCGGCGCAGCGCGGCGGCGGCCGTGTAGAAGGCGCGCATGCGGCGGCCGCGCTCGGTGCCGGCCTCGGCGCGGTCGAGGACGGAGGCGTCCCTCGTGGCCGGGTCCTGCGGGTCCGGCACCTCGGGCTCGGAGCCGTCGGCGCCCCACCCGTGGCGGGCGAACTCGGCGCGGCGACCCTCGCTCACCGCGCGGCCGAGGTCCGGGTCCACGTGGTCGGTGAAGAACTGGAACGGGGCGCGCGAGCCCCACTCCTCACCCATGAACAGCATCGGCGTGTAGGGGGAGAGCAGGACGAGGGCCGCGGAGATCGCGAGAGCGCCGTCGGGCAGCGCCTCGCTCGGCCGGTCGCCGACGGCGCGGTTGCCGACCTGGTCGTGGTCCTGGGAGAAGACGACGAACCGGTGGCCGTCGACGTCGTCCGCCACCGGGCGGCCCCAGTCCTGCTCACGGAAGGTCGACCACCCGCCGTCGTGCACGAACACGCGCGTGAGCGCGTGGGCGAGCGTCGCCCCCTCGCCGAAGTCGACGTAGTAGCCGTCGCGCTCGCCGGTGAGCCACGCGTGGAGGGCGTGGTGGACGTCGTCCACCCACTGCGCGTCCATGCCGCGGCCGCCCTCGGCGGTCGGGGTGACCATCGAGTCGTCGTTGAGGTCGGACTCCGCCACGAGCGTGCGCGGCAGGCCGAGGTCCCGCCCGAGGGCGTGCGTCCGGTCGGCCAGCTCGGCGAGCAGGTGGTACCCGGAGGAGTCTGCGATCGCGTGGACGGCGTCGAGGCGCAGGGCGTCGACGTGGAAGTCGTCGAGCCAGCGCAGCGCGTTCTCGAGGAAGAAGGCGCGAACCTCGGCCGAGTGCTCGCCGTCGAGGTCGGGGCCCGAGCCCCAGGGCGTCTCGTGCCGGTCGGTCACGTAGTCGGCGAACACGCCGAGGTAGTTGCCGTCGGGACCGAGGTGGTTGTAGACGACGTCGAGGCACACGCCGAGACCGAGCCCGTGCGACGCGTCGACGAAGCGCTGGAGCGCCGCCGGCCCGCCGTAGGAGTCCTGGACGGCGTAGAGCCCGACCCCGTCGTAGCCCCAGCCGTGCGTGCCGGGGAAGGCCGCGAGGGGCATGAGCTCGACCATCGTCACGCCGAGGTCCACCAGCTCGGACAGGTGGGCGATCGCGGCGTCGAGCGTGCCCTCGTGGGTGAAGGTGCCGACGTGCAGCTCGTAGATCACCGACCCGGGCAGCGGGACCCCGGCGAACCCGGCGTCCGTCCACGTGAAGGCGGACGGGTCGAACAGGCGGGACGGGCCGTGCACGCCGTCCGGCTGGTGGGCGGAGCGGGGGTCGGGGACCGGGTCGCCGCCGTCGCGGGAGAACCGGTAGTCCGTGCCGGCCGGGAGCGGGGCGTCCGTGGTCCACCAGCCGCCGGAGCGGCGGGTGAGAGCGGTGCGCGCGGCGGTGTCGTCGTCGGAGGTCGTGGTCGCTCCGGGCTGGTGGTCGGCACCTCCACCCTCGACGACCAGCTCGATCGCACTCGCGCCCGGCGACCACACCGCCGGGACGAGCGGGTGGCGCACGAGGGCGTCGGTGGCGGCGTCGCGGTCCCCGAGCGGGGGGAGCGCGGCCGGAGCGGCGTCGGCGGTGGTGCCGGCGCCGGCGGAGCTGCCGGCGGAGCGGTGCGAGGAGCGGTCGGCGGTCACGCGGAGGCCTCCAGGACGGCGACGGGACGGTCGGCGAGAAGATCGGCGAGCAGGACGGAACCGCCCTCGTAGCGGGCCCCGGACAGGACGTCGGTCCATGTCCCGTCGGGCAGGACGACGGTGTGCTCGCGGAACCCGCCGAGCGCGCGCAGGCCCTCGGTCAGGCGGGTGGCCACCGTGACGGCCCGGGGTTCGCCGTCGAGCGTGCGGGTCAGCGCCACCGCGTGCTGCGTCGTGGTCGGCAGCGGGGCGTAGCCCGACCGCGGTCCGACGAACGCCTCGGGGACGCGACGGCGCAGCCGGAGCACCGCCGCCGTGAGGGAGAGCTTCTCCTCGCCGAGGCCCACCGGGGCGCGGCCCGCGTCGAGCTCGGCGAGTGTGGCCGCGATCGCGTCGTGGTCGACCGGCCGGCGGTTGTCGGGGTCCACGAGGGAGTCCATGAGGAGCTCGGAGCCCTGGTAGACGTCCGCCACGCCGAGGAGGGTGAGCTGGAGCGCCTTGGTCGCCAGCACCGACGTGCGCAGCGAGTGGGCGGTGGACTCGACCCACCCGGCGAACGCCTCGCGGACGGTGGAGTCGCCGGTCGCCGAGGTGACCCAGGCGACGAGCGCCTCCTCGCCCGCCGTGTCCTGGTCCGTCCACGTGGTCCACGTCTTCTGCTCGCGGACGGCCTTGAGGAGGTAGTCGGTGAGCCTCTCGTCCGCGATCGGTCCCTCGGGGCCCCACGTGCCGGCCAGCGTCTGCCACACGAGGTTCTCCGTGCGGCCGTCGAGGTTCGGCGGGCGGTGCTCGGCGGTGACCTCGCGCAGGTGGGTGACGAGCGTGCGCCACGCCTCGGCGTGCTCGGAGATCAGCCCGATGCGGGCGCGGACGTCCTCGCTCCGCTTCGTGTCGTGGGTCGAGCCGTTCGTCATCGTGGCGGGCCAGAACATCTGCGCGCGGCCGGCCCAGGCGTGCAGCTCGTCCACGGAGAGCGCGGGCCGGTGCGGGGCGCCGCCGACCTCGTTGAGGGAGAGGAGGTGCGTCCAGCGGTAGTAGGTCGTGTCCTCGACGCCCTTGGCCGTCACCGCGCCGCAGACCTGCTGGAACCGCACGACGATCTCGTCGCGGCGCGCCTCCCGGGTCCGGCCGGCGGACCCGACCTCGCGGCCGAGGACCAGGTCGACGACGACGTCGAGGGTCTCGTGACGATCCGCGTCCAGGCGCTCCCGGGCGGCCGCGGCGGCGTGCTCGACGAGCTCGACGGACTCCGGGGGCGCGACCTCGCCGGGGACGACGTAGGCGCGGTATCGGTGCAGCGCGACGACGAGCTCGCGCGCGCAGTCGAGCAGCGGTCGGAACGAGTGGTCACGCAGGCGTACGTCGTCGTCGCAGACGTCGGAGAGCAGGGTGGCGAGGCGGTGGACCTCGGCGTAGAGGGAGCCGTCGACGATCTGGTGCTTGGCCTCGTCACGGACGGCGTCGTAGTCGCCGGGGGAGTCGCCGGCGATCTGCTGCATGAGGGCGCCCGCGGTCGCCAGGCCCGACGGGTCGATCTGGATCCCGTGCAGGCGCCACGCCGCGTCGTAGCCGGTCGTGCCCGCCACCGGCCAGTCGCCGGGCAGCTCCTCGTCGTGCTCGAGGATCTTCTCGGCCACGACCCAGGCGCCGCCGGTGGCCTCGTGCAGCCGCCGGAAGTATCCGCGCGGGTCGGCGAGGCCGTCCGGGTGGTCGACCCGCAGGGCGTCGATCACCCCGCCGTGGAGGAGCTCGAGGAGGAGCGCGTGGGTCGCGTCGAACACGTCGTCGTCCTCGACCCGGATCGCGGCGAGCGACCCGACGTCGAAGAACCGCCGGTAGTTGAGCTCCTCGTCGGCGACCTTCCAGTAGGCGAGCCGGTAGAACTGCCGGTCGAGCAGGTCGGCGAGCGGGAGCTGCTCGGTGCCGGCTCGCACCGGGAGCACGTGGTCGTAGTAGGTGAGGACGTGCTGCTCGCCCGCCTCCTCCTGCCCCGGGACGACGGCGGTGGTCAGCTCGATCTCCCCGTCGGCGAGCGCCGCGCCGATCCGCCGGCCGAGCACGGGCATGAGGACGCCGTCCCCGCCCTCGGACAGGTCGACGTCGAACCACGACGCGTAGGGGGAGTCCGGACCGTGCGTGAGGACCGACCACAGCGCGCGGTTGTGCCAGACGGGGGTCGGCACCGCCATGTGGTTGGGCACGAGGTCGACGACGACGCCCATCCCGCGCTCGTGCGCCGCCGCCGCGAGGCGCTCGAGGCCGTCGCGACCGCCGAGGGTGGCGGAGATCGTCGTGTGGTCGACGACGTCGTACCCGTGGGTCGAGCCCGGTGCCGCCGTGAGGACGGGGGAGAGGTAGAGGTCGGTGACGCCGAGGGTGTCGAGGTTGCCCAGCTGCGCGGCGACGTCGTCGAACGTGAGGTCGGCGCCGAGCTGGAGCCGGTAGGTGCTCACCGGGGTGCGGCGGCCGGGCCCGGGAAGGTGCCCGATGCTCGCGGCCCGGGCGTCGTCGTCGGCCGTGGTGCTGACGGCCGTGCTGTCGGTGGACTCGATGTCCGGTCTCACGTGGGTCCTCCGGGTCGTCGACGGTCACCCCAGTCTGCCCGCTCGGGGGCGGACGTGCTGGCCGATCCGGGACGGACGTGCTGGCCGGCCCGGGGCGGACGTGCCCGCGGGTCACTCGGGGGTGTCGGCGGCCAGCTCCTCCGGGTCGGGCAGGGCGGCGTCGTCGGGCTCGTCGGCGGTGACCGCCGTCTGTCGGCGCCCGCCCGCCCAGGCCGGGGAGGTCGGGATGCGACCGGTGACGGTGCGTGCCACGCCGTCGGCCGGGGCCGCCTCGCGCGAGCCCTGCGGGCTGAGGAGCACGAGCGTCGACCGGGCGACGACGGTGATCTGGGACCCGGCCACGAGCTCGCCGAGCTGCGCGCGCTCCCCGGCGGAGTCGAGCGCGACCGTCCAGGTCGGCCCCCACTCCGCGAGCGGCAGCGTGACGAGGGCGTCCTCGTGAGAGGCGTTGAGGACGATGAGGAGCGAGTCGTCGACGATGCGCTCGCCGCGCGAGTCGGGCTCGGCGATGGCCTCGCCGTTGAAGAAGCAGACGATCGTCTTGTTGTCGCCGCCCCACTCGTGGTCCGCCATCGGCGCGCCGTCGGGGGCGAACCAGGCGAGGTCGGGCAGGCCGTCGGGCGACTCGGCGAGCGGCTCGCCGGTGAGGAAGCGGCGGCGGCGCAGCACCGGGTGCTCGAGGCGGAACTCGACGAGCTCGCGGGTGAACCCGAGGAGATGCTGTGCGTCGTCGTCGAGGTCCCAGTCCACCCAGGACGTCTCGTTGTCCTGGCAGTAGACGTTGTTGTTGCCGCCCTGGGTGCGGCCGATCTCGTCGCCGTGGGAGATCATGGGCACGCCCTGGCTGAGCAGCAGGGTCGTGAGCATGTTCCGCTGCTGGCGGGCGCGCAGGGCGTTGACGGCAGGGTCGTCGGTCGGTCCCTCGACCCCGCAGTTCCACGACCGGTTGTGCGACTCGCCGTCGCGGTTGTCCTCGCCGTTGGCCTCGTTGCGCTTCTCGTGGTAGCTGACGAGGTCGCGCATCGTGAAGCCGTCGTGCGCGGTGACGAAGTTGATCGACGCCACGGGGCGGCGGCCGGAGTGCTCGTAGAGGTCCGACGAGCCGGACAGCCGGTAGGCGAGGTCGCCGAGGGTGCCGGGCTCGCCGCGCCAGTAGTCGCGCACCGTGTCCCGGTACTTGCCGTTCCACTCGGTCCACAGGGGCGGGAAACCGCCGACCTGGTAGCCGCCCTCGCCCACGTCCCACGGCTCGGCGATGAGCTTGGCCTGGGAGATGATCGGGTCCTGCTGGATGATGTCGAAGAACGAGGAGAGCTTGTCGACCTCGTGAAGCTCGCGGGCCAGCGTCGAGGCGAGGTCGAACCGGAACCCGTCGACGTGCATCTCCTGGACCCAGTACCGCAGCGAGTCCATGATCAGCTGGAGCGTGTGCGGGCTGCGCATGTACAGCGAGTTACCCGTGCCGGTCGTGTCGAAGTAGTGCGCCTCGTCGCCGTGGACCAGCCGGTAGTACTGCGGGTTGTCGATGCCGCGGAAGCTGAGGGTCGGGCCCATGTGGTTGCCCTCGGCGGTGTGGTTGTAGACGACGTCGAGGATGACCTCGATGTTCGCCTCGTGCATCGCCTTGACGAGGGTCCGGAACTCGTCGACCTGCTCGCCCCGGCTGCCCTGCGAGGAGTAGGCGTTGTGCGGGGCGAAGAACCCGATCGTGTTGTAGCCCCAGTAGTTGGACAGCCCGCGCTCGACCAGGTGGGGGTCCTGGACGAACTGGTGGACCGGCATGAGCTCGACCGCCGTCACGCCGAGCGAGGTGAGGTGCTCGATGATCGAGGGGTGAGCGAGACCGGCGTAGGTGCCGCGCTGCTCCTCGGGGACGTCGGGGTGCAGGCGCGTGAGTCCCGCGACGTGCGTCTCGTAGATGACCGAGTCGTGGTACTCGTGGCCCGGCGGACGGTCGTTGCCCCAGTCGAAGAACGGGTTGACGACGACCGAGACCATCGTGTGGCCCAGCGAGTCCTGCGGGGCGAACCGGCTCGGGTCGGCGAAGTCGTAGGAGAAGAGCGACTGGTGGCCGTCGATCTGCCCGTCCACCGCCTTGGCGTAGGGGTCGAGGAGGAGCTTGGTCGGGTCGCAGCGCAGGCCGCGGGAGGGTTCCCAGGGGCCGTGCACGCGGAAGCCGTAGCGCTGACCGGGGCGGACGCCGGGGAAGTAACCGTGCCAGACGTGCGCGTCGACCTCCGTCAGGTCGACGCGGACCTCGGAGTTGTCGTCGTCGACGAGGCAGAGCTCGACCCGGTCGGCGACCGTCGAGAAGAGGGCGAAGTTGGTGCCGGCGCCGTCGAACGTGGCCCCGAGGGGATAAGGGTGGCCTGGCCAGTGCTGCATGGGCTCAAGAGTGGCATGCCCGGCGGTGGGGGTCGCGCGGACCCCCCGACGATGCGCGGATGCTCACAGGGGTGGGTCCGACGTGGAAAGCGGTGCCGGTGCCCCGGGTGGGGCTGACGGGGGAGGTGGTGGATGTGGGGCGTGTGGGTGGTTGCGTGGGCGTGTGGTCGCGTGCTCGTTCCGGTGGAGCCTCGCTCGCGCATCGCCGGCTAGTCGCGGCCCGACGCTTCCCCACGCGCGACGCAACACCTCTTGCGCTCGAACAGATGTTCGAGTATGTTGGGTGGTAGGTCAGGACGAGGGGGTGGGGGCAGTGCACGGAAGCACGACGACGATCGACGGCGCGGTGCCGGACTCTGCATCCTCCGTGCTCGAGCGTGTCCTGTCGGCGCAGATCGAGGCCTGGCTCGCCGAACGTGCCGCCGTGGCAGCGGGAGACCGCTCGGCGGATTGCGCTGCGCACCGAGGCCCGGCCGGTGGAGATCCCACTCACGGATACCCGGCAGTGGGGGAGCCTCTGTCGGCGTCCCCCGAGGACGAGCTCGGACCCGGCTCAAGAGCGGGCGTCGAGCGGACCGGTGGGCCCGGTCGCGTGGCACGACTCGACGAGCCTCCGACCTACGTGGCAGTGCCCGGCTCGGTCCCTTCCGACGACGAACGGCAGATGCACGAGGCGCCGGTCGCGGCCGATGCGCCGGACGGCGCAGCAGGGGGCGGGCCACGGGCGGTCCTCGAGGAGCTGGCCGCTCTGGTCGACGAGTTGGCGGGCGCCCGATGGCAGGACCTGAATCAGGCCGAGGCGATGTCGGCACTTGATCTGGTCGAACAGGTCGAGCGTGGAGTTGTCGCTGCCCGGGCGGCGGTGACCGCCAAGGTGGAGTCCGACGGGATGTGGGCGCTGGACGGGCAGCGCACGTTCAAGGTGTGGCTGCGGGACCGGACGGGGACGAACGCCGCGGAGTCCGGCCGGCGGGTGCGGCAGGCCCGGGTGCTCCGGGACCACCTTCCGCGTGCGCGGGCGTCGCTCGCGGCCGGGCGCATCAGTGCGGAGCACGCCGCGATCCTCGTCCGGGAGACCCAGTCGACCTCGACGCTGCGCCACCAGCTCACCTACGGCGAGCCGGGGGAGGAGTACCTCGTCGAGCAGGCTGAGCTCATGCATGCCCAGGACTTTGCGAAGCTCGTCGCCGCCTGGAAGGTGCGCGCCGATCCCGAAGGAGCGGGCAAGGCATGGCGGGACGCCGATGCGCGCGAGGAGCTGACGATCAGCCCCACCACTGACGGCTACCACGTGGCGGGGTGGTTGGACGAGCTCTCCGGACAGGTCGTGACGACCGCTCTCGCGGCGCACGCGGGCCGCAAGGGTGCGGACGACGACCGCACGTCCGCTCAGCGCCGCGCCGGTGCTCTTGTCGCACTCGCGCACCAGTCGCTCGATGCCGGGCTGCAGCAGGCGGGCGCGAAGGTGCGTCCGCACATCACCGTCACGGTGAGCCTGGAGACGATGCAGGCGCTGGCTGCGGCGACCGGCTCGGTGATCCCGCCGGAGGCGGCCACGGCGGGATGGGCCGCGAGGACCGGGCTCAACGGCAGCCGCGAGGTCGCTCGTCGGCTCCCGCCGAACCGGATCATCTCGGGCGTCGCCGCCGGCACGACCCTGACCGCGCCTGGTGGTCCCCGATGCGTCGACGATCGCCCGCTCGAACATGACAACCCGGATGCGGGCCCGAGCGCCGGCATGTCGGCCGGGCTCGATCCGGCCGGCGACTCTCCACCAGGCACCGATCCCGCCGGCGACTCTCCACCGGGCACCGATCCGCCCGGCGACTCTCCACCGGGCACCGATCCGCCCGGCGACTCTCCACCAGGCACCGATCCGCCCGGCGGTTGGCCTCCCGGAGCCGATCCGGTCCCGGGCGGCCGGGAGGGCGATGACGGCGCGCCCGTGCTCGACGATCCTCACGGCAATCTGGTCGATGCGTTCGGACTCCCCCTCGACCGGGGGCCGGGTGCGTCGTCGGAGCTCGACCTGTCCGATCGCGCACGCGAGTGGATGCAGGCGTGGGAGCCTGGGGACGATCACGTCATATCGACGGCGATCGATCACGACGTCCTCCAAGGGACGGAGCCGGCGAGGCTGGCCGACGGCACGCCGATCCCGCCGTCGATGCTTGCCCGCCTCGCGTGCGGATCGTCGTTCATGCGCGTGATCTTCGGACCGGAGTCCACCGTCCTCGACGTCGGACGGGAACAACGGATTCACCCTGCCCACATGACGCGGGCCATCCACGCCAGGGACGGACACTGCCAGTACCCGGGCTGCGACGAGCCCCCCGCGTTCGGGGAGGTCCACCACTCCCAGCAGTGGATGCGGGACAACGGACCGACCGACGTCGAGCATGGTGTCCTGCTGTGCTGGCACCACCACGACCTCGTGCACACCCGCGAGATCACGATCGTCCGCACCCGTGGTCAGTGGCGCTTCCACGACCGGTTCGGACAGGAGATCACGGCCTCGGGCGTCCGGCCCGGTTTCGGATACGGCATCGATGAGGCCGAGGGCATCGAGGGCGTCGAAGGCGCAGACGGCGCCTGACTGCACCTGCCGGCGCGGCGTCGTCACGGCCGGTGGTGCGACGCATGGTGAGCGAAACAGGCGCCACACCCGGCGCAGCGCCGTCACCATCGGCTGCGTGACCGCGGAGCTACCGACGCACGTGACGCACGAGCGTCCAGGCTCCCGGCAGCACGAGCGCGGCGGCCACTGGCCTACCGACGTACGCGACGCACGAGCGTCCAGGCTCCCGGCAGCACGAGCGCGGCGGCCGCGGCCTTGATGACGTCGCCGACGAGGAAGGGCACGACACCGAGGCTGAGTCCGGTGGCGAGGTCGACGTCGAGGAAGGTCATGAGCCACGGCACGCCGACGGCGTAGATGGTCACCGTCGAGGCGACGGCGAGGCCCGCTGTCCCGACGACCGAGCGGTCGGCCCGGCGCCGTGCGAGCGCGCCGACGAGCACCGCGGCCACGAGGTAGCCGAGCACGTAGCCGTACGACGCGGACGCCCAGCCCGACCCGAACTCGGCGAACATTGGAGCGCCCAGCGTCCCCGCGACCACGTACAGGACGATGCTCGCCGCAGCCCGCATCGGGCCCAGGGCGGCACCCGTGACCAGGACCGCGAACGTGGCGAGGGAGACCGGCACGGGCGTGAACGGGAGCGGTACGGCGATCCAGCCGGCCACCGTGACGAACGCGGTACCGGCGAGCACCAGTGCGACGTCCCGGACACGCGCACCCGGGAGCAGGTCGGCCAGCACGGGTGAGCGGCGTTCGAACGGTACGGCGGTCATCGCTTCTCCTTCATCGACCGGGCGGAGCGCCCGGTGGGCCCCGGCAGCATCGCAGGTCGGGGCGGATGACCGCACCCGTCGTCCCAGGTGCGGACGTGAGAGGACCGTCTGCGCGGATGACCGCTGTGACTTTCGCCGTTAAATGGCGGGGTTTCGTCGACGCTCGGTGGCGGCCAGCGATGGCTTCGGTTCCGCAAGCCGATCCCCAGCAAATCCGCCGTAAACTGAGATGATGACGGCCTGTGGCTCCCTCACCGAGGGACCGAAAGGGGAACTGCGATGGCCGACAAGAAGAACATTCACACGGTGCCGACCGACGATGGGTGGGCAAACCGTCGTGAGGGTGCAAAGCGCGCCTCAAGCACGCACGACACGAAGGCTGAGGCGCAGGCAGCGGGCCGCGCGACGGCGAAGAAGGATCACGTCGAGCACCTGGTTCACAAGAAGGACGGCACGATCGGAGAGCGCAACTCGTACGGCAACGACCCCCACCCCCCGAAGGGCTGAGCCACGCGGGCATCGCCGCAAGGCCTTCACCGGGACGAATTGCGGTGACAGCCGGCCTCAGTCCCCGCTTGGCCGGCGTCATCCCGTAAGACCCGCCCAAGAAAACGCCCGGTGAAGGGACGCTAACCGGTGACACTGGAGGGGTGAGTGAACTCTCAAGATCGGCTACGCCCGCGTCTCCACCAACGAACAGGGCCTCACGGCCCAGCGCACCGGCCTGGGAGCCCTCGGCGTGCCGGCCGATCGTATCTACGTCGACCATGGCCTGACCGGCACCACGCGAGCAAGGCCGGGTCTGCGTGAGGCCCTGGCTGCATGCCGGTCTGGCGACACCCTCGTGGTGACCAAGCTCGACCGGCTTGCCCGCTCCGTCCCTGACGCTCGTGACATCGTCGCCGAACTGACCGCCCGCGGTGTCCGCCTACAGCTCGGCGCCTCTGTGCACGACCCGACCGATCCCGTCGGTCGGCTGCTGTTCAACGTCTTGGCAATGGTGGCCGAGTTCGAGGCCGACTTGATCCGTGCCCGCACCCGCGAGGGCATGGCGGTGGCGAAGGCCAAGGGCCGGCTGCGAGGCAAGAAGCCCAAGCTCACAGCCCGTCAGGAAGCACACTTGGTCTCCTTGGCGCGTGCCGGCGAGTACACCACAAGCGAACTGGCCGAACTGTTTAACGTCGGCCGCTCCACCGTCTACCGGGCTATTCAGCGTGCCGGCGGTCTTCACCCCACTGCCGTCACCGAGGGCTGAACCCACCGCCCGGGACCCCACCGTCTCCGGGGGGCCGCTCAAGATGTGGCAGTCGTTTCCGGCCCCGCCGGCGTCTGCCGTGCACGCTGCTCCGCCAGCGTCCGTCGGAGGCGGGTCGTCCGGATGCCGAGGACGATCAGGTCATCGCGAATGCGTTGGAAGGTCGCCCCGCTGCGGGTCAGTGCGGTGAGGGTGGTCCACCGCGGCCACCGCTGGAGCGCCCCGGGATCAGATCGGAGACCACGCCTTGCCCCTCGCGCCACCGACGCAGCTAGACCTAGACCTGACGGCGCGAGATGCCCAGTTGCTCGGCAGCCGCCTCCACCGTCTCCTCACCGGCCGTCCCGGCCTCGGTTAACCGCCCGATCACCTCCGCCCGGCGCACCGCAACTGCCCACACCTCATCGGGGACGGTCAACAGACCACGCTCAGGAAGCCGGACCTCATCGACCGCTTCGTCGTCGTGCACAGGACTATGGAATAACCAACTCACCGTGCACACCGGTACGGACACGCCGGGCGATCAAACTCCTCTGCACACTACCCCGAACTCCTTGGGATGAGGTCTAGGCGCGATGGACATTCTTCCAGCGGCACTGCCCGGCACCACAGATCAGACTTCCCCCATCCGTGCAGAGGACCCCATTGACCGCAGTAACTGCTATCGGTACGGTGACATGACTACGTCATGAGATCGGCTTTCCGCAGCGTTGCGACCCGCCACTGTGGTCGGGTGCCGCATGGATGCGGTGAGCTTGGCCCGGTAGTCTTCATGACACGGCAGCGCCGAGGGGGACGAACATGCCGAACGATAGAGATCGCGGACTCACGAGAATTATCACGGAGTTGGACGGCAATCCCGCCGGGGATGTGTTTGCTCGGCCAGTTAGTGCGGGTCGAGCAAAGAAGCGTCGAGCATTTGGCCCTTTGCTGATCGTCCTTTTCGTGCTAGCAATGGCTGTCGCTCCGGTAGCACAGGCTGCGACTTACCAGTACTACGCCAACGCAATCGCGACGCCGCAGGATACCGTGCGAGTCTCGCCGGCTCGCCCCACTATTAGCGGTGGAACTGCCGAGACTGCCGTGTTTGACGTCGGCAGTCCAACGGTTACGCATATCACTACCTATTACGATCATCCCGGATACTCCGTGGTTGCTAGGAGCTCCGGTGACGGATACCCGCACCGGATGACGCACGCGTCGGTTGCGTATGCGCGACAGAATTGTTCCTGGACTTGGCCGTACGCCTCTGGGGATATTGGCAATCTGGCATTGACGTGCGCTACTAGGAACTAAGACTTGACCAAATGCACTTCGAAGAAGGGGACCGTCGTGAGACACAAGAATGGACTGGCTGTCGCTGGTGTCGTCGGGCTGGCTGCGACCGTCATTGCCGTACCAGCGTCTGGAGCGGACGACTCGGTACGCGTGATCGATGATGTTGCGGAAGCGTTGTCGCTGCCTCAGTCGGCAAGTGATGCTCCTCCGGAACCGGTTCGGTTGGATGAACTGGGCGACATCATTCCTGACTCGGTTCGGTTGGTGGAAAGTGATGAAATCGGGTCCTACTGGATTGGGCAGACTTCTAGCGATGACATCTGCCTTTTTGTGCATATTCCGGGTGGGGTTGAAGTCGCGGCATCAGCATGTGCATCCCTGCCGCAATTTTATCAGAGTGGCCTCGGTTTGACGGCTTCAGAGGGGGATGACGACCCGTATAGAGCGGTAGAGGCGTACCTCGTACCGGACAACGTAGATGTGCAGGAATTTAGCATCGGCGAGGAACCTCTGGGCCCAGCGGCGGAGAGTAGAATTGCAAATCTCATAATTGTTCCACCGGAGCACAGGGGGACGCTTGAGTCGACCGACCTGCCGTTGGATAGTGGTGAGTTGTTCTCATTCACACCGATCCCACGTGAAGGGTGAGCTAGGTGCGGGCTAATATGCAGGGACGTTCCTCAGCAGGAAGGGTTTCCGTAGCGGTTTTTGGAATATTCTCGTTCATACTAGGAACCTTCGCCGTAGGCATGCCGGTGGCAAATGCTGCGACTTTCCAATATGCGCATTCGATTGACACTCCGGCTGGTCTGAATCGCGATTCTGGGCAGCGACCGAGCATCACGGGCGGCATAGCCGAACTGGGCATCGGGGTCGGCAATATCCGTATCGAAACGTACTACCCGGCCCCAGGATTTACGTCAGTGGCCTCGGCGACCAGTGCCGGTGCGGTGCCCGCTAGGGTAAGCCACGACCGCGCTTATGATGCCCGTAGTCGTTGCCGCTGGACCATTGACAACACTGGCGGTTCGGCGGAGATATCGTGCTGGGTAGTCTATTAGTTCGGCGAAGAAGGCAGAGGTTGTTGTGACGGTACGTTACCGAGCTTTCTTGAAAACTGTTTTCAGCGCTGCTGCAGGAGGCGCAGTGGCTATCATCCTGGTGCTCGCTACTGGATTTTTCGAGATTCAGATCATGGGACTGTCCCAAGGGGGGGTATACGGGCTGGACAATACTCTCGTTGGCGTGAAGTCTCCCGAAACCCCGGTCCTGCAGATAAGCGCACTGGCGTCGATCAACGTGCTTGCGCTGGTCTCCGTGGTCGGCATCATCGCTCGTGGCTCGCAGGCCCTGCGCTGGTCGTTCGCTGTCGTGTTCTTGGTCGTCGTATCGACGCTGATCGTGTGGTCGTACCTCATCCCTAACGCGATCGAGCACGAGCTCAACCTGGGGGTGCAGCCCGGATGGTTGGGCTGGATCCAATGGGGTGGGTCAAGCCCGGCCGTGCACGTCACACTCCTGGCCGTCGTTGTTTTCTCCTGGCTGCTGTTTCGGATCCTTGCTGGGCAGGACAGCCTGGGCCGGGCGAAGAGCCAGGTGCCCGTTCATGATGGTGAGGGGTAGCCGGGACGGCGTAGATCGACGAGTAGTGCTCGGCTCGCTCGCGGGACTACTCCCTTTGGCACCCGGTAAGCCGTCAGGCGGACTTCATCAGTCCGCGCCGTTGCCACCTGCCCCAACACTGACGTGCTCGGCCAGGGAGGCGAGCCGACACGATGCCCCGGCCCTGCTGGGCACCGAGGTCGTCTGGATCCTGCAAACCGTCAGCCTGCTCCCTCGGCCAACCGTGATCGACAATGTCATGCTCCCCGCCCTCGCGCAGGGCTCGCCGGCGCCAGCCATAGCAGGTGTGCACGAGAATGCCAGTCAACTACCGGGAAGGATGCTGTCCATCAAACCCGGTACTTGACACCTGCCACCACACTGTTGCGCTGGGGTGTACCCCAGCAAGACCAATCCCGTGTAGGGGACTGCTGCACGGACAGGTGACATCTGATCTGTGGTGCCGAGGGGCACCGCTGGAAGGATGTGCACTGTGCCCAAGCCCTACCCGTCCGAGTTCCGCGACGACGTCGTGCGCGTCGCGAGGAACCGTGAGCCAGGTCAGCATCTGAAGCAGATCGCGGCCGACTTCGGGATCAGCGAGTCGTGCCTGACGAACTGGTTGAAGACCGCGGACGTCGAGGACGGTGTCAAGCCCGGTGCGACCGCGGCAGACACCGCCGAACTGCGAGAGGCCAAGAAGCGGATCCGGCTGCTGGAGCAGGAGAACGAGGTCCTGCGCCGGGCAGCCGCCTACCTCTCGCAGGCCAACCTGCCGGGAAAATGATGTACCCGCTCGTCCGCGAGCTGGCCGACGGCGGGATCCCCGTCACGGTGACGTGCCGGGTATTGAAGATCGCGCGTCAGCCCTACTACCGCTGGCGCACCACCCCAGTCACTGACACCGAGCTCAAGCAGGCCTACCGCGCCAACGCACTGTTCGCTGCTCACCGCGACGATCCGGAGTTCGGTTACCGGTTCCTGGTCGACGAAGCACGCGAAGCCGGGGAGCCCATGGCCGAGCGGACCGGGTGGCGGATCTGCTCGCAGCAGGGCTGGTGGAGCGCGTTTGGTAAGAAGCGTGGCAAGAACGGCAAGAGTCCCGGCCCGCCGGTCCACGACGACCTGTGCGCTGTGATCGACGACAAGGGCAGGATCCGGCACGAGTTCACCGCCGAGGGCCCCAACGAGCTGTGGCTCACCGACATCACCGAGCACTGGACACGCGAAGGCAAGCTCTACGTCTGCGCTCTCAAGGACGTCTACTCCAACCGAATCGTGGGCTACTCCATCGACTCCCGGATGAAGTCCCGCCTGGCGGTGGCGGCGCTCAACAACGCCGTCGCCCGTCGCGGTGACGTCACCGGCTGCATCGTGCACAGCGACAGAGGATCGCAATTCCGGAGCAGGAAATTCGTCCACGCTCTCAACCGACACGCCATGGTCGGATCGATGGGCCGCGTCGGTGCAGCCGGCGACAACGCCGCCATGGAGAGCTTCTTCAGCCTGCTGCAGAAGAACGTCCTCGACCGCCGTACCTGGGCCACTCGCGAGGCACTACGAATCGCCATCGTCACCTGGATCGAGAAGACCTACCACCGGCGCCGCCGACAAGACGCCCTCGGCCGATTGACCCCCATCGAGTACGAGGCCATCATGACCGCGCCAGCCACGCAGGCTGCGTGACCCAACCTGTCACCAATCCGTGCAGCAGTCCCTAGCACACATCCCTGTGGCTTGCGCCGTTCGATGGCGGGGTTCTGTGGGCGATATCTGGCGGCCAGTCAGCTGACACCGATGACGAGCGTGCTGGCGGCGGCTTCGATGACGTCGTTGGTGATGGTGTCGAGCTCGTTGATCTTCAGGACGCGCTCGATCTGGGGGAAGAGTCGTTCCAGGAGTCGGAAGTTCCCGCGGGTGATGCGGGCGATGGCGGCGATGGCTTGGGCGTCGGTGAAGTCCTCTGGGTCGAGGGTCTTACCGAGGGCGCGCCAGTGTCGCTGCAGGACGAAGAGCAGTTCGTCCTTGCCCAGGGGCCGGTACTGGTGGGCGAAGCCGACGCGGCTGTAGAACTGGGGGTAGTGGCTGAACTGCTTCTCCAGGCCGGGCATGCCGATCAGGATGAGGGCGATGTTGTCGCGATCGTAGCGATCGCGCAGCAGTTCCAGTGCGGTGGGGCGTAGGCGTTCGGACTCATCGACGATGATCAGCTCCACGTAGTTCCTGCCGTGGCGCCACCCCCGCGTCTCTGGCGTGACCTGCCCGGCCGGCGCGAGGTGCTGCTCGATGCAGATGTTGGTGCGGGCGATGGCCTGGTCGAGCTCGTCCTTCAAAGCCCGTGGCGTGGTCAGCACGCTGGGTGTGTAGAGCACGGTGCGGTTCTTGGCCAGCGCGGCGTAGATCTTCGCGTCGCTGTCGGAGCGCGGCCCCCAGTAGGTCAGTAGGTCGTGGGCCTTGTCCCAGCGGGCGTAGCGGCGCGCGGAGAGCGTCTTTCCCACGCCGGCTGGCCCGAAGCACAGGCCGATGGTGTGCCCGCGGCGCACGGCGTCGGCGAACTCGGTGAAGCGGCGGTGCTCTTTGGTCACGATGAAGCGCTGGCTCACCTCAGGTCCTCTCGGTAGACCTTCAACTTCCGACGCGGCGCCGGCGGCGGCGTCTCGGGCGCTGGTGGAGGTTCGGTGGTGTGCGTGGCCACGACGGCGATGCGCTCGTTGATGCCCTCACGCAGAGCCCTACGCCGGGCGTTGCGGGCGGCCTGGACCTCCTTGAGGCTGACCTTCTGGTCGTGGTGGTCCTGGTTGATGGCCTTGCAGATGAACTCCTCGTGGTCGAACACGCGGATCTCGGTGATGTCCCTGGGGTCGTAGCGGATCACGACCGACCGGCCGACATAGCCGGCCAGGGTCGGGGAGATGTAGCGCAGACCCTGGAAGTGAATGCCATCGCGGCGCACCACCCTGGTCTGGGCGACGGTGAGAAGGAGCCCGTCCAGGGCTTCCAGGCTCTCGGGCATGCGCGGCAGCCAGCCCTCGGCGATCCAGGCAGTGCGCGGGGAGGTGCCGAGCTCGCTGTGAGTGCGGTCGTAGTATGTGGCGACGAACCCTTCCAGGGCGGTGTCGAGCTCAGCCAGGGACAGGCTCGGCGTGGGCCATGGGTGGCCCTCGGCGATGTACCCGGGCAGGCCAGCGAGAAGCTCGGTGTTGACGGTCCCGAAAAACCTCTCGATCTTTCCGCGGCCCTGTGGGCGAGCGACGGCAGAGTGGATGAGCCGGATGTGCAGGTCCACGGCGGTGGCGGTGAGCTGTTTGCTGGTGAAGTCGCTGCCGTGATCGACGTAGAGCACATCGGGGAGGCCGCACATCGGCCAGGAGAGGTCGGCCTTGTGCCAGATCGCCTGGCGCAGTGCCAGGGCGGTGTTCATCGCGGAGGGCGCGCCGAGGAAGACGGTGTAGCCGCATATGGCTCGGTAACAGTCATCGATGATTGTGGTCAGCCAGGGGCGGGCTGGCTTACCGTCGGTGCCCACCACGAGGATATCGAGCAGGGTGTGGTCGGCTTGCCACATCGCGTTGGGGCGCTCGGCCTGCCGTCGCAGCGCGAGTTCGTACTTGTCCCGGTAGGACGACGGTCCCTCCAGGGCGAGGGTGACCATGCCCGGGTCCAACGCGTCGACGATGTCCCGCACGACTCCATAGGACGGCACCGGCCAGTCCTGCTGGTCGCAGATGCTGCTGATCTTGCGGTGGATCGTGACGATCGCCGGCCGAGGCTTGCTCAGCGCCAGGCCCTCGATCAACGCCACGAGCTCACCTGGCAGGCGGTGCCTGCCGGCATCAGAGCGCCGCCGTGTGTCCAGGCCGGCGTACCCGCTGGTGCGGTAGCGGGCGTGCCAGCGCTCCAAGGTGCGCAGTCCAATGCCGGAGTCCAGGGCGAGGGCGGCGAGCGGGACCTGGTCCTCGACGTGAAGCCTGAGGATCTGCCAGCGCCCGGCCGCGTCCATGACCTACACGGCGCTTCTCGACCGCCGTGGCACCGCTGGGGCGCTCTGGCGGTTCAGCGTTCGGTAGATGGTGGTGCGGCTGACTCCCAGCACGTCACCGATCTGAGCCACGGTCATCTCGTTCTGCTCATACATCCGCCGGGCCGTCTTGACCTGGGCGGGCGACAGCGCCGAGGGCCGTCCGCCGGTGCGGCCTCGTGCCCGGGCGGCCGCCAGTCCGGCGTTGGTGCGCTCACGGATGAGGTCGCGCTCGAACTCAGCCAGCGCGGCGAAGACATGGAACACCAGCCGGCCACCGGAGGAGGTGGTGTCGATCGTCTCCTGCAGGGAGCGGAACCCCACGCCGCGGTCGGACAGGGTCTGCAGCTGGTCAATGAGGTGACGGATCGAGCGCCCCAACCGGTCCAGTCGCCACACCACCAGCGTGTCACCCGGGCGGAGCTGGTCCATCAGCTTCTCCAGCTCGGGACGGTGATCAAGCGAGCCAGAGATGGTGTCAACGAAGACCCGGTAGCAGCCAGCCGCGTTCAACGCATCGATCTGCAGCGAGGCATCCTGGTCGGTGGTCGACACGCGCGCATAGCCAAGGAGGTCCCCCATGCCGATGACTGTAGCGATACTCATCCACCCCGGGAAGTATCGAACCATAGAATCCGGCACTGAGTTCCGCTACAAACGGCATGAGCCGGGAACCGCGAAGCGTCAACCATCCCGAACGGCGTGACGCACCCTCGTCGTCGCTGTAGCAGAATCGTTCGTTTACGGGTGGTACGCCGGGATGACGTGGCAGACGTTCGCCGGGTCACAAGAGAGGGGGTCGAGGCTCCCTGCCCGGTCGAGTAGTCGGTGTACCTCGTCCCGTAGGACCGTGAGCTCGGCGATCCGACGATCTAACTCCGTGGCGTGGGTGTGGAGCAGGTCAGTGACGGTCCGGCACGGAGGCCCGGTGTCGTCGCGAGCTGCGATGACCTCGCGAATTTCGGCGAGAGTGAGCCCGGCGGCCTGGGCGGCCTTCACGAACCGCAGCCGGGTCAGCGCATCGTCGTCATAGCTTCGGTAGCCGGAGGACTGGCGGTCGGGTTCGGGCAGCACGCCAGCCTGCTCGTAGAACCTGATCGTCTTTGTGGTCAGGCCGGTTCTGCCAGCAAGCTCCCCGATGCGCACACGAGCGAGCCTACGCCTTGACCTTCCACCGCACTGGAAGCCCTACGGTCACGAGCACGGTGGCGGCACGAAGAAGGAGCGGAGCATGGGCGAGTTCGACCTGGTGGTGATCGGGACCGGCGGTGCAGCGATGGCGGCCGGGATCGAGGCCCGTTCTCGTGGGAAGTCGGTGGTCCTCGTCGAGCAAGGGCCGCTTGGGGGCACATGCCTGAACATCGGTTGCGTGCCGAGCAAGAACCTGCTCGCGGCCGCCGGTCAGCGCCACCGGGCGCTGGCCAACCCGTTCCCGATGGTGCCGACTGGCACCGACGGTGTGGACATGCCGGCCCTGCTCGGACAGAAGCAGGAGTTGATCGACCGGCTGCGGCAGGCCAAGTACGCCGACGTCGCCGACGCCCACGGTTTCCCGATCCGGTACGGCCATGCGAGCTTCGTCGATGAGAACACCTTGCACGTCGATGACGAGCCGCTGCTCGCCTCGGCCTATATTGTCGCGACCGGGGTCGCCCCACACATCCCGAACCTGCCTGGTCTCGATGACGTGGACTACCTGACGTCGACGACGGCGATGGAGCAGCAGCAGCTTCCTGAATCGCTGGTAGTGCTCGGGGCGGGTTACGTCGGGCTGGAACAGGCTCAGCTGTTCGCCCGCCTGGGGGCGCGGGTCAGCATCGTTGGACAGTTCGGCCCGCATACCGAGCCCGAGATCGCGGACGTGCTGCGCGGGGTCTTCGCCGACGACGGCATCGAGGTCATCGAGGACCGCGGCGTGGCGGTCGCTGCTACCGGAGCCGGCGTGGTGGTGCGCACGGCGGGCGGGCGAGAGGTGCCCGGCGCGCGGCTGCTGGTGGCCACCGGCCGGTTCGCCGACACGGGCGACCTGGGTCTGGAACCTGCCGGGGTGAAGACCGATGAGCGTGGATTCATCGTTGTTGACGCCTACCAGCGCACCACCAACCCGCGAATCTTCGCCGCCGGGGACGTCTCCGGTGTACCGCAGTACGTCTACGTCGCCGCCCGCACCGGGCACGCTGCGGCCGCTGGTGCGCTGGGTGAGCCGACTTCCGTGGACTACCGCGGCCTACCCGGCGTCACCTTCACCACCCCGCAGCTCGGCAGTGCCGGGCTCACCGAGGAACAGGCGATCCAGCGCGGCCACCGCTGCGCGTGCCGAGTGCTCGGCGGGCAGGACATCCCCCGGGCGTTGGTGAACCGGGACACCCGGGGTGCGCTGAAACTTGTCGCCGACGCGGACACCGGCAAGGTCCTCGGCGTGCACGCCGCGCTCGATGGCGCCGGGGACGTCATGCTGGCCGCCACCTATGCGATCAAGTTCGGGCTCACCGTCGACGACCTGGCCGACACCTGGGCGCCCTACCTCACGATGAGCGAAGCGCTGCGCATCGCTGCGGGGCTGTTCCGCAACCAACTACCGACCTCCTGCTGCGCCTGAGCCAGGAGCCCCACCGGTGGCTGCCCTTGTAGAAGCCGCACAAAGACCGGTGCTGCTCCGCATTCGATCGTTTTCGGCACGGGGCTGCCGGTTCAGTCGACGCTGTACAGTTCAGCGCATGCTGACCATTGCTACTCGGCTGGACGTGATGAGCCGGTTAGGCCGGGCACTGGCCGACCCAACACGGTCACGGCTCCTCATGACGCTTCTCGAGGGGCCGAGCTACCCGGCTGTGCTCGCACGCGACCTCGGGCTGACGCGCTCGAACGTGTCGAACCATCTGGCGTGCCTACGCGACTGCGGCATCGTGATCGCCGAGCCCGAAGGCCGCCAAACGCGTTACGAGATCGCCGACCCGCACCTGGCACGTGCACTCAACGCACTGGTCGAGGTCACCCTCGCGGTGAACGAGAACGCTCCCTGCATCGATCTTGCCTGCCCGGTTCCCGGGTGCGCCAACGCCGAGGCTGACGCGTGATCCTGTCCTCGGTCCTGCAGGCCATCGGCCTGTTCATTGCCACCAACATCGACGACATCATCGTGCTCTCGCTGTTCTTCGCCCGCGGCGCAGGACAACGCGGAACAACAGCGCGGATCACCGCAGGCCAATACCTGGGATTCGGCGGCATCCTGGGCACCGCCGTGCTCGTGTCACTGGGCGCGGGAGCATTCCTGCCCCAGGAAGCCATCCCGTACTTCGGGCTCATCCCCCTGTCCCTAGGACTGTGGACCGCATGGCGGGCCTGGCGCGGAGGCGATGACGACGACGATGACGCCAAGGTTGAGGGCAAGAACGTCGGTGTCTGGACCATCGGCGCGGTCACCTTCGCCAACGGAGGAGACAACATCGGTGTCTACGTCCCAGTCTTCCTCAGCGTCGGGCCTGCGGCCGTGGTGGCCTACTGCGTCGTCTTCCTCCTGCTCGTCGCGGTCCTCGTCATGCTCGCCAAGTTCATCGCCACCCGCCGACCGATCGCCGAAGTCCTCGAACGCTGGGAACACGTCCTGTTCCCGATCGTCCTCATCGGCCTCGGGATCGTCATCCTCGTCAGCGGCGGAGCCTTCGGCTTCTGAGTTCCCGCCGCGGCCCCATTGCCCATCTCGGTTGAGAGACTGCACGCATGGACGAAGAGCTCCGAGGAGAGGCAGCGGTGGATAGCCGTGCCGGTGTTGTCATCGCGTGGCTGGAGCGCTGGCAGATCTCGCTGTACCTCCTAGCGCTGGTGGCCGGTGCGGCAATCGGTCTGGCAGCACCGTCCGTCGCACCGGCCCTGGAGCAGACGATCAACCCAGTGTTGATCGCACTCTTGTACGCCACGTTCCTGAGCGTGCCGCTGACCAAACTCGGGCAAGCCCTACGCAACGGGACCTTCCTGGCTGGTCTCCTCGTCCTGAACTTCGTGCTCGTTCCGGTCCTCGTCTACGGACTCTCACGGTTCGTCGCTCACGACCAAGCACTCTTGCTGGGCGTCCTACTCGTCCTCCTCACGCCCTGCATCGACTACGTCATCGTCTTCTCCGGACTCGCTGGCGCCGCACACGAACGCCTGCTCGCGGCCTCTCCTCTGCTGATGCTGCTACAGATGCTGCTACTGCCGGTCTATCTGCGCCTGTTCGTCGGACCAGGGCTGTTCGACGTCATCGATGTCGCGCCATTCGTTGAGGCGTTCCTACTCCTGATCGTCACGCCCCTGACTCTCGCCGCAATCACGCAATCCCTGGCTGCGCGCCTTCACGCCGCTCGACGACTCATGGACCTCATGCAGGCGCTGATGGTCCCGCTCATGATGGCCACCCTCGCGGTCGTAGTCGCCTCTCAGATTGACGCCGTTCGCACCGATGCTTCCTCGCTGCTCGCCGTGATCCCGATCTACATCACCTTCTTAATCGCCGTTATCCCTCTCGGCCTCATCACGGCCCGCGCCCTCAAACAGGACGTGCCAGCAACCCGGGCAATGGTCTTCTCGGGCGCTACCCGTAACTCCCTCGTCGTGCTGCCCCTAGCGCTGGCACTACCCGAAACTCTCGCCCTGGCCGCCGTTGTCGTTGTCACCCAAACCCTTGTCGAACTCGTCGGAATGGTCATCTACGTTCGGATCGTCCCTCGCCTCGTCCCACACCCCGCGGCGGCCACGCCATGACAGCACCACCGACGTCGTTCGAAGCCGCCGCGATCACTCTGGTCATCGGCACCAACTGACTACCGCCACATAGCACCGGCAGAACCCCGCCATCTAACGGCCAAGACCACACACGCATTTTGCGACAGATGTGTGCCAGGGTCTAGACATGATGCAACACCCGGGACATCGGATCGGCTACGCGCGCGTGTCGAGCAAGGACCAGAATCTCGCGCGACAACTCGAAGCTCTTGGGGAGGTCGACCGACTGTTCGAGGAGAAGCAATCCGCCGCCGGCCGGGCGGATCGCCCGGCGCTTGCCGATCTGATCCGCTACGCACGCTCGGGCGACCAGGTGGTCGTGTCGTCGATGGACCGGCTAGCGCGTTCGGTGGTCGATCTGAACCAGCTCGTCACCGAGCTCGTCGACAAGGGCGCGGCGGTCGCGTTCATTAACGAGCGGGTGAGCTTCGAGCCTGGGGCCAGCGACCCGTTTGCCGAGTTCCAGCTCAACGTCATGGGGTCCTTCGCCCAACTGGAGCGGGCCATCAGCAAGGAGCGCCAAACCGAGGGCATCCGTGCCGCAAGGGCCCGGGGAGTGTACAAGGGCCGGGCGCGAAAACTGACCGTCGAGCAGGTGGTCGAAGCGAGAAGCCTCATCAGCGATGGGATCCCGAAAGCGGAGATCGCTCGGCGGCTGGACGTTGACCGGTCGACTCTGTATCGCGCTCTCGCGCGGCAGCCGGACCGAACGTGAGGCGGTGTTCGCCACCCGCTGCGGCGGTAGGGCTCTAGGCGACGTAGGGAGCCGGCATTTCGGTGGCCTGTAGGTCCTCGGTCTTGGAACGCGCGAGGGGGAGTGGCTATCGCCGGGTCTTGTTCCGTCCGAGCGACGCCCGGCCTGGCCAGGCCGGGCGTCGCTCCTGGGCAGGTCACGCTGAGGTGGGCACCATCTCGACGGTTCGATCGCGCTGGCTGAGTTCGCGGAGGCCGGCGACGCCGATGGGCTCGGCTGGGAGGAGCGGTAGAACGGCGCACCGCTCGGCGGTGGCAAGGACCCGCTCGAGCTCTGCGCGTTCGTTGCCTGCGCGCTTGAGGAGCAGGGCGTTGGTGGTCTGTGCGGCGGTGAGGGAGTTGTTGATGACCCATCCCCAGGGCTCGATGCCTGCGCGCCTGAGGTCGTCCTGAAGGTGGGTCGCTTCGAGAACCGGTGTGGTCTCGGGCAGCGTGATCACGACGACCTTGGTGTGCTCGGGGTCCTGGAGGCGCATCATCGGGGTGGTGACGTTGTTGCTGTCGCCCATCTGTCGCACGACGTCGCGGTGGTAGGAGCCGGTCGCGTCGAGCAGGAGGAGGGTGTGCCCGGTGGGAGCGGTGTCCATGACGACGAAGCGCCGGCGCGCTTCGTTGACGGCCTGGGAGAAGGCCTGGAAGACGGCGATCTCTTCGGTGCACGGCGAACGCAGGTCCTCCTCGAGCGCGGCCCGGCCGGCCTCGTCGAGCGCCGCACCACGGTTCCGAAGCACCGTCTCGCGGTACGTGCGCGTGGCCTCGTCCGGGTCGATGCGCGAGACCTGGAGCCCGTCCACCGCCTCGTCGAGCGTGTCAGCCAGGTGCGCGGCCGGATCGGTCGTGGTGAGGTGGACGTCGTGCCCCCGTTCGGCGAGCGCGACGGCGACTGCCGAGGCGATGGTGGTCTTGCCGACCCCGCCCTTGCCCATGAACATGAGCAGGCCGTGGTCCTGCTGCGCGAGCTCGTCGACGAGGGCTTCGAGGTCGTCGGTGCCGGCGGGAAGTCCGGCCGGGACCTGCTCGATGGGTGCCTCTCGGCTGGTACTGGCCTCGTCGAAAAGCCCGGTGAGCGCGTCGAGGCCGACCATGTTGTCGGCCTTGAGCGGAAGTAGGTCGGTCGGGAGGCCGCGCAGCACCTCGGGCAGGTCGTTCAGCACGGCCTGCTCGCGGTCGTGGACGGCGCGTGCCAGCACGTCGCCGTCGTCCGGGAGCGGCAGCACGGCGTTGACGACTACGTGCTGCTGACGCAGACCGAGCTCGGCAAGCTCCCCGTGGGTTCTCGCGATCTCGGTGACGGCGCCGCGCTGCGGGCGGGCGACGAGCACGAGACGGGTGCGTGCCGGGTCGCCCAGGGCGTCGACGGCTTCGGCGTAGGTCGAGCGTTGGCGCTCAAGGCCGGAGAGCGGGCCCAGGCACGACGCATCCCCCTTGCCCTCGTCGAGGTAGTCGGTCCATGACCCGGGGAGCTGGAGCAGGCGGATCGTGTGGCCGGTCGGGGCGGTATCGAAGACGACGTGGTCGAACGCGGCGGTGGTCTGCGTGTCGGTGAGCAGCCCGGTGAACTCGTTGAACGAAGCGATCTCGGTGGTGCACACCCCCGAGAGCTGTTCCTCGATGAGATCGACCTCGGGCTCGGGCAAGATGCCCCTCACGGGCCCGACGATGCTCTCCCGGTAGGTGGTCGCGGCCTCCGCGGGGTCGATCTCGAGCGCGGACAGGCCGGGCACGGCGGCGATCTCGGTGATCGTGTTGCCGATCGCCGTGTCGAACACCTGACCCACGTTGGAGGCCGGGTCGGTGCTCACCAGGAGCACCGACCGTCCGGCCCGGGCGAGGTGCATCGCGCTGGCACAGGCGATCGACGTCTTGCCGACGCCGCCCTTGCCGGTGAGGAACAGGTAGCGGGGGGCGTCGGTGAGGAAGGTCGGGATCACTAGAAGCCTTTCAGGAGGTCTGGTCGAGTGTCGGGGCAGTGAGGGACGGCGGTTCAGCAGCCGGTGGATCCGCCGCCGCAGCAGCCGCCGCTGGCCGCGACCATCGACAGCTCGGGCCGCCCGCCGGGCGCCGGAGCGGTGGTCTCCTCGCCCTCGATGCCGGCCCAGCGTGCGAGCTCTGCGCGGGCGGGGTAGGTGCCCGTCCGTGCGACGGTGCCGTCCACGAGCACGAGCGGGAGGTGCTCGGAGCCGGAGACCTTGAGGAACTGCAGAACCTGGGGATTCTCGGCGAAGGCCTGCGCCTCGCTGCCGAGGTTGAAGCGGTTCACGGTGGCTCCCTGGTTCTTGAGCCAGTCCACATCGGCCGAGAAGCTCACCAGCTCCTGCGGGACGTCGGGACCGCACACGCCCGTGCTGCAGCACATGGCCGACTCGTAGACCTCGATGGTGCTCATGATGACTCCCTAGGTGGATCGAGATTGATCGATGCAAGGACGACCGTAGACCCTTAGATCGACCATTGTCGATTCACGGACCATACTGGGGGTATGACGAACCCGACGACGTTGGCCGCTCCGCACACCGCGGCCGACGACTGCTGTCCGGTAGTAGTGCGTGAGCACGTAGTGATCGAGGAAGTGGCCACGCTGAGCAGGGCGTTCAAGGCCCTCGGCGACCCGACCAGGTTGCGCCTCCTTGCCAGCATCGGCGGACACCCCGGGGACAGCGCCTGCGTCTGCGACCTGACCGAGCCGCTCGGACTGAGCCAGTCGACCGTCTCCCACCACTTGAAGGTCCTTCGCGAGGCCGGGCTGATCGAGGGGGAGCGCCGAGGCACCTGGGTGCACTACCGCCTTCTGCCCGGAGCGCTGCGAGAGCTCGGTGCCGCACTGAGCGACGCTGCCAACCACGCGCTGCCCGGCGAGCCCAGCGCCTGACGAGCAGCGCCTGCCCCGGTCGCGCACCACTTGACTACCCCCAACCCCCTCAGCCATCATTGACTCAATGAACACTGAGGCAATCACGCAGAGGGTGGAGCTCCACGCGGCTCTTGCCGACGCCGCCCGGTTACGGATCGTCGACACACTGAGCCTCGGGGATGCCGCGCCCTCCGAGCTCGCACGAAGCATCGACATGCCGTCCAACCTGATGGCGCACCACCTGGCGGTGCTCGAGCGCGCGGGCATCGTCGACCGGAAGAAGTCAGAGGGCGACCGCAGGAGGAGCTACGTCCAGCTCGTCCCCGGCGCGCTCGACGTCCTCGCCCTCCGGCCGGCCCGCGTGGTCCCACGCGTGCTGTTCGTCTGCACCCACAACTCCGCCCGTTCTCACCTCGCGGCCGCCCTGTGGCGCCGGGCCAGCGCGGTGTTGGCGGCTTCGGCCGGCACGCACCCGGCCGATCGGATCAACCCGTCCGCGGTCGCCACCGCCGAGCGGCACGGCTTGCACATGCCGTCGATCAGCCCGCAGCACATCGACGCGGTACATGCCCCGGATGACTTCATCGTCAGCGTCTGCGACCGCGCGCACGAGGAGCTCGACATCCCGATCGACATCCACTGGTCCGTCCCGGAGCCCGTCGGCACGGGATCGAACCAAGCCTTCGAGGCGGCCTATACCGATCTCGCTCGCCGGGTCACGACCCTGGCCCAGGTCCTCGATTCAGCCTGACTATCAGCACCTCCACCCACCCCAAGGAAGTCACCACATGAGCAAGCAGCCCAGCGTCATGTTCGTCTGCGTCCACAACGCCGGACGGTCCCAGATGGCCGCCGGATACATGAGCGCCCTGTCTGACGGACGGGTCGAGGTCCGGTCGGCCGGCACCATGCCGGCGGACCAGATCAACCCCGTCGCCGTGGAGGCGATGCGCGAGGACGGCATCGACATCACCACCGCGCGTCCGAAGGTCCTCAAGGCCGACGACGTCCAGGCCTCCGACGTAGTGATCACCATGGGCTGCGGGGATGAGTGCCCATTCTTCCCGGGCGTCCGCTACGAGGACTGGCCCCTGGCCGACCCGGCGGGCCAGGGCATCGACGCCGTGCGCCCGATCCGCGACGAGATCCGCGGCCGCGTCGAGGAGCTCCTCCACGAGCTCCTGCCCGTCAAGGCGTGATCCCCGTGAGCACAGCTCCCGCCACGGCGGACGTCCGCGACGTCATCATCATCGGCTCCGGCCCTGCCGGCTACACAGCAGCCATCTACGCGGCCCGCGCCCAGCTGCGCCCGCTGGTCATCGCCGGCGAGCTGGACGCCGGCGGTGCGCTGATGAACACCACCGAGGTCGAGAACTTCCCCGGATTCCCCGACGGAATCATGGGACCCGACCTCATGGACAAGATGCAGACCCAGGCCGAGAAGTTCGGAGCCGAGGTCGTGTACGCCACTGCCACATCGGTGGACCTCACCGGCCCGGTCAAGACCGTCACCACCGACGAGGCGACCTACCGCGCACGAGCAGTGATCCTCGCCAACGGCTCGGCCTACCGAAAGCTCGGGCTCGACGGCGAGGAGCGGCTGACCGGCCGCGGAGTGTCCTGGTGCGCGACCTGCGACGGGTTCTTCTTCCGCGGCCAGGAGATCGCCGTCGTGGGCGGGGGTGACAGCGCCGTGGAGGAGGCCACCTTCCTGACGAAGTTCGCCGACAAGGTCTACCTCGTCCACCGCCGCGACAGCCTGCGCGCATCGAAGATCATGGCGGACCGCGCCCTGGCGAACGAGAAGATCCAGCTGGTCTGGAACAGCGAGGTCACCGAGATCCACGGTCAGGACAAGGTCTCAGGACTCACCCTCCGCGACACGGTGACCGGCCAGACCCGCGACCTGCCCGTCACCGGCCTGTTCGTCGCCATCGGTCACGACCCCCGCACAGCCGTCCTCGACGGCCAGGTCGAGCTCGACGAGGACGGCTACATCCTCACAGCCGCGCCCACGACCACCACCAACCTCCCCGGCGTATTCGCGTGCGGCGACGCTGTCGACCACACCTACCGGCAGGCGATCACGGCCGCGGGCACCGGCTGCTCCGCAGCGCTGGACGCCGCGCGCTATCTCGCCAACCTTCCTGTGCTCACCCCCGAGCCCACTGCCTCCGAGCTCGCGCTCACCCACTGAGAGGACCGACATGAGCAACGTTCCCGACATCACCGACGCCACCTTCGACGCCACGGTCCTCGGCTCCGAGGGGCCGGTCCTGGTCGACATCTGGGCCACCTGGTGCGCCCCGTGCCGCCGCACGACCCCGATCATCGAGGAGCTCGCCGCCGAGCACGGCGAGAAGATCCAGTTCGTCAAGGTCGACGCCGACGCCAACACCGAGACGGTCACCAGGTACGGCGTCACCTCCATCCCCACCTTCAACCTGTTCGTGGGCGGCGAGCTCGTCAAGAGCCTCACGGGGGCGCGGACGAAGACCCAGTTCCTCGAGGAGCTCGCCGAGTACCTCTGACCCGGGGGCCGACACGCGGGCCCGACCGCGACCACCCCCGGCGACAGGGACGAGGAGATCGCCCGTATGATCGACCGTGATGAATCAGTCCACCGAGCAGGCGCCCCGCGGTCAGACACCGGCGCCCGCTCCCGCCCCGAGCAGCCCGGTCCAGGCCGTCCTCGGTCGCGAACAGGCCGAGGCCACGGCCAGCATGCTGCGCGTGGTCTCCGACCCGAGCCGGCTGCAGCTGCTCAGCCTCATCCAGAACGCACCGAACGGCCACGCACGGATCACCGACCTGACGGTGGCACTCGGGCTCAGGCAGCCAACCGTGACCTACCACGTCAAGGTGCTCGTCGAGGCCGGGGTGGTCCGCCGAGAGGCGCGCGGCCGCGAGGTGCTCCTCTCGATCGTTCCCGATCGTTTGACGACGATCTCCGACCTGCTGCGGTAGTTCCCGTTCCTCTGCCCCGGAGTCGAGATGGTCATTGAGCCGTCTCTGTCACGCCAGGTCGAGGCCATGGCGAAAGCGGTCCGGGTGCAGCTGCTCTCCCGCATCATCCGTGACGCCGACTGGGAGGTCGCCGCCGAGCGGCTGGTCGGCCCGGGCGGTGAGGTGGAGCAGATTGAGGAGCACCTGCTCGACATGTGCCGCACCGGTGTCCTCGACTGCCGGCCGGCTCCGGACGGTCAGTGGCTGTTCTCTCCCACGCATGACGGCCTCGTTCGGTTCGGAAGCGTCGCCCTGGAGGACGTGCAGGAGATCCCAGCACCGCCGACCCGCGCGCACGAGCGCCAGCTCGTGCGCACCTCGGTCGCACTGGCCGAGCAGTACCGCGGGGTCTTCGCTCCCGAGACCGTTGAGAAGTACGTGCGGGAGAGCTACGCGCTCCTGGCGTCGCGCGCCAGCATCCGCACCCACCTCCCCGTCCTCACGCAGCGGTTCGCCGCCGACCGGCTCGGTGCGCTCGCCCAGGCCGAAGGGCTCGTCCGACTACCGGGCCTGGACATCCTTTTCGTCTGCGTGCGCAACGCCGGACGGTCCCAGATCGCGGCGGCCGTCCTCCGCTCGCTCATCGGTGACCGCGCCCGCATCCGTACAGCCGGCTCAGCGCCGGCAGCACGCATCGACCCCACGGTCCGCACGGTCCTCGAGCGACGTGGGCTGCCCCTGGTGACAGAGTTTCCCCGGCCACTCACGGACGAGATCGTGCGTGCCTCCGACTACGTCGTCACGATGGGCTGCGGCGACGCGTGCCCGATTTACCCCGGCCGGCAGTACCTCGACTGGCCGGTCGCCGACCCGGCGAACCAGCCGATCCACGTCGTGGAGGTGATCGCCGACGACATCACGGCGCGGGTCACGGGGCTGGTCGAGAGTGCGGCGGTAGGTCGCTGAGAGCCGGCGAGCTCATGCGGTAGCCGACCCCGCGGATGGTCTGTATCGGGTGGCCGGCACCGGCCTCCGCCAGGCGCTGGCGCAGGCGCGCCACCGTGGTCATGAGCGTGGCGTCGGAGACGCTCAGGCCGGGCCAGCCGGCTCGCCGGAGCTCTTCTGTGGCCACGACCTCGTCCGCACGCTCGGCCAGCGCGAGGAGAAGGCTGAACTCTCGCGGCGCGACGTGCACGCGCTGGCCGCCAAGGACGAGCTCCATGCTGGTGGGCTCGAGGGTGAGCGCGCCGACATGCAGGACGGACAGGTCGGACTTCCTGGCGGGAAGCTCGCGGACAGCGTCAAGCAACGTGTCGAGCCGATAGGGCAGGTCCACGACCGGGCGTCCGCCGGCAGCGATGATCGGCGCCGCGTCGTCCACCGCTTCGGTGCGCAGTGCGACCAGCACGGGCATCGCGAACTCGGAGCGAAGTAGCGTCACCAGGCGCACCGCGTCGCCGATCGGGGTGGTGACCGACAGGACGACGGCGTCCGGCCGGTGCTCGGCGATGTGCACCAGTGCGTGCAGGACGTCGCCGTGGAGTGTGACCTCGAGGCCGCCGGCCGCGAGCTCGGACAGAATCGGGGAGGATGTGTCCAGGTCCGGGTCCACCAGCACGATCGACCGTGCGCTGGTCCGTGGCCAGTGCCTGCCCGCCGTGCGTCTCGTCGTTGAGCCCACGAGGATGGTCATGTCTCTCCTGTCAGCCGAAGCGCCCAGAGATGTAGTCGTCGGTGCGGGAGTCCCGCGGGTTCTCGAAGACCTGCACGGTGGGGCCGTATTCGACGAGCACGCCGGTCCTGTCGCCCCCGGTCTCGTCCGGGGACGAGGTGAAGAAGGCCGTGCGGTCCGAGACCCGGGCGGCCTGCTGCATGTTGTGGGTGACGATGATGATGGAGTACTTCTCCTTGAGCTCGGCCATGAGGTCCTCGATGGCGCCGGTGGCGATGGGGTCGAGTGCCGAGCACGGCTCATCCATGAGGATCACGTCGGGCGTGGTGGCGATGGCGCGGGCGATGCACAGACGCTGCTGCTGACCGCCCGACAGGCTGAGGCTGGATTCCTTGAGCTTGTCCTTCACCTCGTCCCACAGTGCCGCCTGCCGGAGGCACGATTCGACGTGGGCGTCCATGTCGTTGACCTTCATCCCGGTCACCCGGGGGCCGTAGGCGACGTTGTCGTAGATTGATTTCGGGAACGGGTTGGCCTTCTGGAACACCATTCCGATGCGTCGGCGCACCTCGATGGGATCGACCCCGGGGGCGTAGATGTCGGCTCCTCGGTAGGCGATGGTGCCGCTGAGGTGGGAGCTGGGGATGAGGTCGTTCATCCGGTTGAGCGCTCGCAGCAGCGTGCTCTTGCCGATCCCCGACGGGCCGATCAGGGCGGTGATCTCGTTGTGCCCGAAGTCGAGGTCGACCCCCATGACTGCACGGAAGCTGCCGTAGTAGATGTCAAGGTCGCGGGTGGTGATGATCGGTGCCGTGACGGTCTCGCTCACCTCACGCACGTCCGCGCCGTCGAGCGGCTCGTGTCCCTGGGCGTGCATCCGGACGTTGGGCATCTCGCCCTGGTCGTGCGCGGTCATCGTCACCACTCCTTCGTGAACTTGTTGCGGATCCAGATGGCGATCGAGTTCATGCTGAGCAGTACGACCATGAGGAGGATGATTCCGGCGAACGCGAGGATGCGGAACTCCTCCTGCGGACGCACCGCCCAGTTGAAGATCTGGACCGGCAGCACGGTGTAGCTGCCCTCGAAGAAGCCGTCGGGCGCGTATGTGACGAAGACGGTGGCGCCCACGAGGAGCAGCGGGGCCGTCTCTCCGATGGCGCGCGAGATGGCGAGAATCGTGCCGGTGACGATGCCCGGGACAGCGGCGGGCAGCACCTGGTGCCAGATCGTGCGCCACCTCGTGGCACCGAGACCCATCGACGCCTGTCGGATCGTGGAGGGGACCGATCTGATCGACTCGCGTGCCGCGAGAATGATGGTGGGCAGGACGAGCAGAGCGAGAGTGAGCGAGGCGGCGTAGGCGACGAAGCCGAGATTCAACGGCCCGCGCACGATGAATGCCAGACCCAGGATCCCGAAGACGATCGAGGGGACCGCCGCCAGGTTCTGGACGTTGAGCTCGATGAACCGGACGTACCACTTGGTCTTGTCCGCGAACTCCTCGAGGTAGATCGCCGCACTCACGCCGATCGGGACCACAGTGACGATGAGTCCGGCCATCACGTAGATCGTCCCCCACAGGGCGGAGTTCATGCCCGAGGCCGAGGTGTCCAGCGAGGAGGGCATGTTGCGTACGAGGTTCCAGTCCAGGCGGGGCCAGCCCTCGACGAGGGCCTGCAGAAGTACCGCCAGCAGCATGGTCACCGCGATGAGGATGCACAGGAGCAGCAGTCCCTGGAAGAGCGGCCCCTTCCATCGCCCGCCGCGGCTGTTGCCGGTAAGCAGCTGCTCGGTAGAAGCCGTGGCGGCATCGATGGCGATGCGGCTGCGTCGTGAGGATCTCATTCGTAGTGCTCCCGGAATCGCCGCACAAGAAGACTGCTGATGAGGTTCATCAGAAAGGTCATGACAAACAGAAGTGAACCGACGGCGAAGACCGTGTAGTAGGTGATCGTGCCGTGGGCGATGTCGCCCGTGGAGGACTGGCCGATGAAGGCCGTCATCGTGAGAATGGACTCGTTCGGCATGAAGGTGAGGTTCGGCGTCGCACCTGCTGCGATGAGCACGATCATCGTCTCGCCGATGGCGCGCGAGGCCCCAAGGATGAACGAGGCGACGATGCCCGAGAGCGCGGCGGGCACGATGACCCTGGTGGCGACCTGCATGCGCGTGCTGCCGAGGCCGTAGGCGGCCTGCCGGAGACCCGAGGGGACTGCCGACATGGCGTCCTGGGAGATCGACGCGACGGTCGGGATGATCATGACCCCCATGACAAGCCCCGCCGACGCGGCCGAGAAGATTCCCGGTGGGTTGCCGAAGTCGCCCGGGAGCCACGTCGGCCAGTACTCGCGCAGCAGCGGCGTCACGAAGGTGAGGGCGAAGAACCCGTACGCCACCGTGGGGACGCCCTCCAGTACCTCGAGGATCGGCTTGACGACCTTGCGGGCGCGGCGACCGGCGTACTCGCTGAGCCAGATCGCCGAACCGAGACCCGCGGGCAGGGCGATAAGCAACGCCCAGAAGGTGACGTTGAGCGTGCCGACCACGACATTCGCGACACCGAAACCGGGGGGGGCGAAGGTAGGGGCCCACTCCTCCGTCGAGAAGAAGCGGTCGAACGGCACCAGGCGGAAGAACTCGATCGTCGGCCCCGCAAGCGCAAAGACGATGCCGACCGTGACCAGGACCGAGAAGACCGCGCACAGGAAGAGCCAACCGACGATGGCCTTCTCCCCGAACCGTCCGCTCGACGGTGCCAGATCAACAGGTTCGACCTTGCGGTCGACCCCCGTCGAAGCCTGCGTGCTCATGAGGTCTCCCCGGTCCTGGTGTCGTGGCTCGCGTCAGATCACTCGCCGAGGAGCTCAGCGACGTCCGCCAGCTCCTGGTCCTTCTGCTCCTGCGTCAGCGGGATGAAGGTCGCGGCCTCGGCGATCGGGTCGCTGTTGGTGATGAAGAAGTCGACGAACGCACGGACCTCGGGACGCTCGAGCGCAGCGGCCGAGGGGTAGATGTACAGCTCGCGGCCGAGCGGGTTGTAGTCGCCCGCCTGGACGGTCTCCGCCGACGGAGCGACGCAGTCACCGGCCTCGTTCTCGACCTCGATGGCGCGCACCTGGTCGCCGGCCTCGACGACGAACGACAGCGGGATGAACCCCATGGCGCCCGTTCCACCGGCCACGCCCGTGATGGCGGCGTTGTCGTCCTCGCCGATGTTGTTGTAGTCGGTGCGGATGACGCCCTCCTCACCGTTGATCGCCTCGGTGAAGTAGTCGAACGTCCCGGAGTCGCTGCCCGCGCCGTAGAGATCGATCGCCTCGTCCGGGAACTCGGGGTTGACGTCGCTCCAGCTGTTGACCTCGGAGTCGCGGGTCCAGATCTGGGAGAGCTCGTCGACCGTGAGGCAGTCGACCCAGTCGTTCTCCGGGTTGACGACGACGGCGAGACCGTCGTTCGCGACGGTCAGCTCCGAGTACTCGACACCCGCCTCCTCGCACGCCGCGATCTCCTCCTCGGAGATCTGCCGCGAGGCCATGGAGATGTCGGTCTCCTCGTTGCAGAACTTCTCGAACCCGCCGCCGGTACCGGAGGTGGCGACCGAGACGCGCACGTCGGGGTTTTCCTGCATGAACAGCTCGGCAGCCGGCTCCGTCAGGGGAGTGACCGTCGACGAGCCGTCGATGGCGATGTCACCAGACAGGTCACCGCCACCGTCGGCCGAAGTGTCAGCAGCACCTTCGGACGAGGTGCCGCCATCGTCGGCCGAGGTCTCGGCCTCCGAGTCATCGCCACCGCAGGCAGCAAGTGTCACCATCAGGCTGACGGCGCCGATCGCCGTCAGGACCTTGCGGCGAGGAAGTGCAGACATGGACATCTCCGTTCACGTTCGGAAGCAGGATCGATGCCCGACCCCACGGCTGTCATAGAAGACGATCTATGTAAACTCTCGATGAACGCGGCGCGTCGGAGCGCTTAACATTGATGACGATCTATGCGTGCGTGATTGTCGCGTCACCGCAACGTGGTCGAGTTGCCTCCTGGCCGGGGTCCCTGGTCGGCCTGCTGACGAACACTCTGGGAGGCGTGGCAACAAGAGCGCGCTGACCGCCACCGCGATGAGTGCGGGTGTCGTGGGAGTGGCAACGACCAGGGGCGCTGAATGCGACGCGGTCGGCATCGTCCGTGCCAGGGGGAGCAGCCAGGGCGGCGCGGCGCACCGTCGAGGGGCCTACGCGTGGTTCCCATTGTTCGCGGGTCTGGTTGCTGCGGGCGCGTTGGACGGTCGTCGCGTGCGGCGCGAGCGCGTCGTGGGTGGCGTGGGAAGGCCCGCTTTGCGGAGTTCTCCGGTTGACCATCCGCCGGCCAGGGCGGCCTTGTGTGCTGCTGCGTAGTCGAGCTCGGTCTGGACCAGCGCTTCCTGTGCGGTCGCCTGCGCGGCTGCGGCTTCGAGTAGATTGAACCGTGGGTCAACCAGGTTCGCTCGAGTTGCTGACGCTCGCTTGGTCGTGGTGGTGCTGCTCGGTTGGGTGTACCCCAACAAGACGAGGGTAGGCGGCTGCGGTGGGGCTACTCGTTGTGCTGCTCGGGGACGTTGATCAATCGCGCGAAGGGCGGCTGGCTTCCGCACGCCGAGCGTCGGTGCTGGTTGTGGTGGTCCAGCCATGCCTCGAGGTCATCACGCCATTCATGCACCCGGCTGAGCGCCCTTCGCGTCCTACCCATGACTGCCTCCTCAGGACTTCACGAGGCGAGTGATGGCCGCGGAGGCTTCCTTGATCTTCTCGTCGGCTTCCGGACCGCCAGCCTTGGCGGCTCCGACGACGCAGTGCGTGAGGTGGTCGTCCAAGAGGGCGAGGGCGACGTTCTCCAAAGCGGAGGTGACGGCGCTGATCTGGGTGAGGATGTCGATGCAGTAGGTGTCCTCATCGATCATGCGGTGGATGCCGCGGGCTTGTCCCTCGATGCGCTTGAGCCGGGCAAGGTAGCGGTCCTTGTCACTGATATAGCCATGGTCAGCTTCGATTGCTGGCGTGGTGATGGTGTCCATCGTGTCTTCTCCTGATTCGTGCGGTATCCGCTGCGGCAGCAGATGGGTGCTCATTCGGACGTGGCCTGGTCAAGGATCTTGGCCGTGCTGGCCGCGGGAGTGAGGTCGAGACGGCGGAGCAGCTGGGCGTTGAGCGCGACGACGACGGTCGAGACCGACATCAGGATCGCGCCGATGCTCATCGGTAACACGAACCCGATCGGTGCGAGCATGCCGGCGGCCAGGGGCACCGAGATCAGGTTGTAACCGGCGGCCCACCACAGGTTCTGCTTCATCTTCCGGTAGCTGGCGCGGGAGAGTTCGATGACGGAGAGCACCGAGCGCGGGTCGGAGGAGGCCAGGATGACTCCGGCGGAGCCGATGGCGACGTCGGTGCCGGCACCGATGGCGATGCCGACGTCGGCCTGGGCGAGAGCAGGGGCGTCGTTGACGCCGTCGCCGACCATGGCGACCTTCCTGCCTTCGTCCTGGAGTTCGGCGACCTTGGCAGCCTTGTCCTCGGGCCGCACTCCGGCGAAGACCCGGTCGATGCCGAGTTCCTTCGCGACCGTGTCCGCGACGGCCTGGGCGTCACCGGTGATCATCACCACCTGAGCGCCCGCAGCGTGCAGGGCGTCTACAGCATCGCGGGATTCCGGGCGGATCTCATCGGCCAGCCGCAGCGCACCGATGACCTCACCGTCGGCCAGGACGTGGAGGATGATCGCGCCCTCCTCCCGCCACTGGTCAACGATGGCCAACTCGTTCAGCCCGTGCTGGTCGAGCAGGTAGGGGCCGCCGACCTCGACCACCGAGCTATCGATGGTCGCCTTTACCCCGACCGCCGGGGAGGAGGAGAAGTCGCGCGCCTTCGCGACTGGAAGCTCGCGGGCACCGGCTGCGCCGATGATGGCCTTGGCCAGGGGGTGCTCGCTGTCGGATTCCGCCGCTGCGGCCAATGCCAGCACATCGTCGGCACTGCGGCTACCGGCAGGTTCGATGGCGGTCACAGTGGGCTCACCCTTGGTCAGCGTGCCGGTCTTGTCGAACAGCACAGCATCCACGGTGCGCATCGATTCCAGGGCGAGCCGGTCCTTGATCAGCACGCCGCCGCGGGCCGCACGCTCGGTGGCGATGGACACCACGAGCGGGATCGCCAGACCCAGCGCGTGCGGGCAGGCGATCACGAGCACGGTGACGGTGCGCACGACCGCAGATTCCGGAAGCCCGATAAGACTCCAGACGACCGCGGTGATCAATGCGGCGCCGAGGGCAAACCAGAACAGCCAGCCGGCGGCGGTGTCGGCGATCCGCTGCGCGCGCGAGGACGACGCCTGGGCGTCGGCGACGAGCTTCTGGATGCCCGCCAAGGCGGTGTCGTCACCGATGGCGGTGACCTCGACGCGCAGCCCGGAGTCGGTTGCCACGGTGCCGGCGACAACCTGCTCACCGGACTCGCGCCGGACCGACTTGGACTCGCCGGTGACCATGGACTCGTCCATGCTCGCCGACCCGTCGACGATCCTCCCATCGGCGGGCACCGCGGCGCCCGGGCGGACGATGACCACGTCGCCGACGATGAGGTCGCCGGGAGCGACCTTCACGACCTGATCGCCGTCGACCTTCTCGGCCTCATCCGGAAGGAGCGCTGCTAGCGAGTCGAGGGCGGACGTGGTCTGGGCCAGGGACCGCATCTCGATCCAGTGGCCCAGCAGCATGATGACCACCAGCAGGGCCAGTTCCCACCAGAAGTTCAGCTCATGGTCCAAGATTCGCAGGCTCGCGCCCCAGGACGCGATGAACGCCACCGTGATGGCCAGGCCGATGAGCAGCATCATGCCGGGCTTGCGGGAGCGGATCTCGCTGACGGCACCGGTCAGGAACGGCCAGCCGCCCCAGAAGTACATGACCGTGCCCAGGATCGGCGAGACCCACCAGACCCATTCGGCCTCGGGCAGCTGGTAGCCGATGAGGTCGGCGAACATGTCGTTGAACCCAACGACGGGCACGGCGAGGACGAGCATGATCCAGAACAGGCGCCGGAACTGACCGACGTGGTCTCCGTGCCCGGCATGCCCGGCGTGACCCCCGGGGGCTTCGTGATCCGCGTGGTCGTGGTGACCTGCATGACTGTCATGCGTGCCCTGGTCGTGTGCATCGTGCGTGCTGTGGTCGTGCGCCTGGCCGTCGTGCGTCGCGGTCTGTGACGCTGTCGGGTGGTCCTGGCTCATGCTGGTTTCTCCTTCCTGCGCCCCTGACCGTTCCTGGTTCTCCGGGGCGGCGGTCCCGCTCACCCCAGACTGGGGTCGGGGCGAGCGGGACCGGTCGAATGTGCTTATGCGGCGACGTAGCGTTCGGGGGCGGCGTCGAAGAGCGGCCCGCAGGAGGCGCAGCACAGCCAGTACCGCTGCCCGTTGTAGTCGCGGGCGAGTCCGGCTTCCTCGGCCTCGGACTTGATCACCGCGGTGCCGACCATCACGGGGCACTCGGTGATCTCGTCGGCCCCGACGCTGGCCAGGCTCTCCGTCGTGGGCTGGTGGCTGTGGCACCCTCCGCCCTGCGGTGTTTCGTGGTGGTTGTGGTGCTCATGTGCGGTCATCGTGTGTTCCTTTCCTGTGGTGTTGATGCCGGTGTCAGACGTGGACGGGTTCACGCTCAGCCGGTGCTCGTGTGGGAGCTGGCGCACTGTCATCGGCCCGGGCGGTGAAGGTCCGCAGGCGCAGGCTGTTGCTGACGACGAACACGCTGGACAGGGCCATGGCCGCCCCGGCGAGCATCGGGTTGAGCAGACCGAAGGCCGCCAGCGGGATGGCAGCGGTGTTGTAGGCGAAGGCCCAGAACAGGTTGGTCTTGATCGTGCCCAGCGTGCGCCGGGAAAGGCGGATCGCGTCCGCCGCGGCTCGGAGGTCACCGCGGACGAGGGTGATGTCGGCGGCCTCGATCGCGACGTCGGTGCCGGTGCCCATCGCCAGGCCGAGGTCGGCCTGGGCCAGGGCGGGAGCGTCGTTGACGCCGTCGCCGACCATCGCGACGACCTTGCCCTCGTCTTGGAGGCGGGCCACGACATCGACCTTGTCCTTGGGCAGGACTTCGGCGATGACCGACTCGATGCCGACCTCCGAGGCGACCTGCTCGGCCACGCTCTGGTTGTCCCCGGTGAGCAGCACCGGCGTGAGACCGAGTTCTTTGAACTGGGCGATCGCTTCGGCACTGGTGGGCTTGACCTGATCGGCCACGACCAGCACGCCGCGTGCCCGACCATCCCAGCCGACCGCGATCGCGGTCTTGCCCTGCGCCTCGGCGGCCTGCTTGGCCGACCGCAGATTTTCGTCGAGGTGCTGTGACCAGTCGCGCAGCAAGACCTCGCGGCCGGCGAGGACGGTGTGCCCGTCGACGACACCCTGGACACCGAGGCCCTCGACGTTCTCGAAGGACTCCGGCGTGGGCAGGTCGCCGACCTCGGCGGTAGCTCCAGCGGCGATCGCCTGAGCGATGGGATGCTCGGAGGCATCCTCCAGGCCGCCGGCCAGTCGCAACAGCTCGGTACGATCCACTCCCTCGGCGACGATCACGTCGTCCAGGGTCATCTTGCCGGTGGTGACGGTGCCGGTCTTGTCCAGCACGATCGTGTCGACCCGGCGCGTGGACTCCAGAGTCTCGGGACCTTTGATCAGCACGCCCATCTGCGCCCCCCGCCCGGTGCCGACCAGCAGGGCGGTCGGGGTGGCCAGCCCCAGGGCGCAGGGGCAGGCGATGATCAGCACCGCCACCGCGGCGGTGAAGCCCGCACTGACGGGGAAACCGGCGCCGATCCAGGCTCCGAGCGTGGCGATGGCGATCGCGATCGCGATCGGGACGAACACGCCGGAGACCCGATCGGCCAGCCGCTGGATCTCGGCTTTGCCGGACTGGGCGTCCTCGACCATCTTGGCCATCTGCGCCAGCTGGGTATCGGAGCCGACACGGGTTGTCCGCACGACCAGTCGGCCCCCGGCGTTGACCGTCGCACCGGTGACCGGATCGCCCTCGGTCACTTCGACCGGTACGGATTCTCCGGTGAGCATGGAGGCATCGATGGCGCTGTTGCCCGAGGCGATGACCCCGTCGGTGGCGATCTTCTCCCCTGGGCGGACGATGAACTCGTCACCGACGGAGAGCTCCTCGATTGGCACCCGCTGTTCCCGGCCGTCGCGCAGGACCGAGACCTCCTTCGCGCCGAGTTCCAGCAGCGCCCGCAGGGCGGCACCGGCTCGGCGCTTGGAGCGCTTCTCGAAGTAGCGCCCCAGCAGGATGAAGGTGATCACCCCGGCTGCGACCTCCAGGTAGATGTGCCCGAGACCATCACCGCGGGAGATGGTGAACTCGAACGGGTGGACCACCCCGGGTTGGCCTGCGGTGCCGAAGAACAGCGCGATGATCGACCACACCAGGGCTGCGGTGGTGCCCACCGAGATCAGGGTGTCCATCGTCGCCGCACCATGGCGCAGGTTGGTCCAGGCTGCCTTGTGGAAGGGCCAGCCGGCCCACACCACCACCGGGGCGGCCAGCACGAGCGAGGCGAAGCCCCAGTAGTCGAACTGGAGTGCCGGGATCATCGCCATCGCGATCACCGGGACAGCCAGGACCGCCGAACCGATGAGCCGTTCGCGCAGCGAGCGCAGTTCGGCGTCCTCGGCCGATTCGGCCTCGCTGCCCGGTGCGTCACCGGCCCTTTTCGTGGGGGTGGGGAGGGCGGCGGTGTAGCCGGTCTTCTCCACCTCGGCGATCAGCGTCTGCGGGTCCAGGCCCTCCGGCCCGGTCACGCTGGCCTTCTCGGTGGCGTAGTTGACGCTGGCGGTGATCCCGTCGAGCTTGTTGAGTTTCTTCTCGATCCGGTTCGCACACGAGGCGCAGGTCATGCCACCGATCTGCAGTTCGACGCTGTTGGCGCCGGTGGTGTTCTCAGTCGTGGTCATGGCCGCCTCCCTCCTCGTGCTCATCGGTGTTGTCCGACTGTTCGGCCTCGCCGTGGTCTGTCCCGGCGTCGCGGGTGGTATCCAGCACCAGCGGTGCGGTGTGGACCTGTCCGGCGACCTGGAAGTCGAGGTAGAGCAGGTACCGTCCCGGGGTCGGTGCGGTGGCCTCGAACACGATCTCCGGTCCCGATGTCTGGCCCGGCTGGGGCTCATCGCCGTGCGGGTGGACGTGCAGGTAGGCCAGATCGCCCTCACGCAGCGCCACCAGGTGCCCGAAGGCCCCCAGGTACGGCTCCAGCTCGGTGACCGGCTGCCCGTCACGGGTGATGGTCATCGTCAGCTCGGTCGATGTGCCTGCCACCAGGTCGCCGGTCACGCTGACCTCGTAGCCATCCACCGTGGTCGTGGTGGCAGGCTCGGCCGGTGCTGGGGCGTAGTTGCCGGCGACCTGGACCGAGGTCGACAGGGTGATGCCCTCGCCGGCCTCGGCGGGCACGAAGTCGGCAAACACGCGGTAGGAGCCGGCTGCATCCCACTGCCAGGGGATCGACCAGGTGCCATCCGCGTTCATCTCGGGGTGGACGTGGTGGAAGTGCTGCCCATCAGCGCGGACCGCGATCAGGTGCAACTCCCTCTCGTGCTCCAGCTCGAAGTCGGTGACCGGGTCCCCGGCGGGTCCCGTGACGATCAGTGACAGGTCGCCGTCGGTGCCGGTCTCCGCGGGAGCGGTGACCCCGGTGAGCCGGTAGCCGTCCTGCGCGACGCCGAGACCCAGTGAGGACGCATCGTCGGTGTGTGTCTCGTGGCCGCCGGTGCCCATGTCTTGTTCCCCTGCGTGATCGGTTTGTTCCGTCTCTTCTGTCCAGCTCTGCACGGTCTGCTCGGGGATGACCGCGCCCGCCGTGACGAATGCCACGGCGAACACGGACACGAGGAGCAGCCCGTACAAACCGAGCCGTGCCGGGGCTCGCATATCAGCTGGGGGTGGCCTGGTAGCCGGCCTCGTCGACCGCGGCGATCACTGCGGCATCGTCCGCCGGGTCGTTCGTTGTGACGGCTAAGCGGCCCGTGGCCGCGCTGACCTCGATGTCCTGGACTCCGGCGATCTGCGATACCTCGGCGCGGATCGCGCCCTCGCAGTGGCCGCAGCTCATGCCGGTCACGGTGTATGTGGACGTAGTGGTCATGTCCTTCTCCTTCAGAGATACCTCAGGGGGGGTATCACTACTTATACCGGGTAGGGGTATCTGATGCAAGTGGTGAGCCCACAGACAGGGGCGAGGCTCGCGGCTTAGGTTCGAGCGGGTTGTCGCGGAATCGCGATCGTTGAGATCACGGCGGCAACCACTGCGGCGATGGCGGCGGCCGTGAAGGCCTGTTGGAAGCCTGCGGTGCCACCGTCGGTGGCGAGGCTGAGGGCTGCGATGCTGGAGACTGTGGCGACGCCGACCGAGGCGCCGAATTCGTGGAAGGTGCTCAGCAGGCCCGAGGCGATGCCGGCCTCCTCCGGGCCGATCTGTCCCAGCGCCGTGGCCGCGGCGACGACGAACAGTGCGCCGATACCGAAGGCTCCGAAGCTGATGCCGATCGTGGTCGCCACGGTTGTGGGCCACAAGGCGGGCACCATCAGGCCGATGGCTGCGATGAGCATGCCGACAGCTCCCAGGGAGCGCGCTCCCAGGCGGGCGATAAGGCGTCCGCCGAGATTGGCACCTGTCATCGTGGCCAGTGCGATCGGCAGGAACAGCAAGCCGGTTGTGAGAGGGCCATGTCCGGCGAACTGCTGGAAGTAGAAGGTGCCCAGGAAGAACACCGCGACCATCAGCGCGGTGGCGATCAGGATCACGAAAACCCCGGCACCCACAGATCGTCGGCCCAGCAGGCTGAGATTCATCAGCGGGGATGCAGCGGTCTTCTGTCGCCACCCGAACAGCAGATAGAGCACAACGGCCGCCCCCGCAGCGATAAGAGTCTGTGGACTGGTCCAACCGAGCTCACCAGCCACGGTCAGGGCGTAGATCGCCGATCCGGTGGCGGCGGTGACCAGTAGCGCGCCGAGTATGTCGAGTGATGGCCGCGGGCCGGCGCCAGGTGGCAGTGGTGGGAGCACCCACAGCAGGCCTGCCAGCACGATGAGGCCGACGGGGATGTTGATGAAGAACACCCATGGCCAGCCCGGCCCCGCGGTGATCAGGCCGCCGAGCAACACGCCGACCGCCGCGCCGCCACCGCCGAGGGCGGACCAGATGCCCAGGGCGCGGTTGCGCTCGTCGCCGGTGAACAGCCGCACCACCACGGACAGGGCGGCGGGTGAGAGCAGCGCTGCACCCAGGCCCTGCGCGACTCGGCCGCCGAGCAGGACGCCGCCGCTCTCGGACAGTCCGGCCAGCAGCGACCCGGCGGTGAAGATGAACAGCCCGGTATAGACGATCGGTTTGGAGCCGAACAGATCGGCGCTGCGCCCACCCAGGAGCATCAGACTGCCGAAGGTCACTGTGTACGCGGCCACCACCCAGGTCATCGCCTCGCGTGACAGGTTCAGGTCCAGTCCCATCTGCGGCAGGGCGATCGCCACGACCGTGACGTCGAGGATCAACATGAATTGGGCCGTGCCCAACAGGCCCAGCGCCAGCCAGCGCTTGGGGTGGGCCCCTTCGCCTACTTGCTCGTGTTGTGTCGCAGTCATCATCGATCTCCTTCTACTCGACGGTGCCCATGGGTTCTGCGCTTCGCCCACGCAACTCAATCATGTGTGTACGAGATGCAGCGGTTAGACTATCTCATACATTCCCGTACGAGTACTGAGGTGGAGCATGGCGGCCAAGAAGCCCCTGACGAACGACGGGCCCCAGCAAGCGCCCGCAGCAGGTGACCGCCGCGCGGCCAACCAGCGGGCCGACGCGCAACGCAACCGAGCGAAGATCCTGGCGGCGGTCGTCACTGCGATCCGCGAGCACCCCGACGCCTCGGTGGCCGACATCGCTGCCGAGGCGGGGGTGGGCCGCATGACGCTGTACGGGCACTTCGCGACCCGTACCGAACTCATCGAGGCTGCACTCATCGACAGCCTCGAACGCGGTGAGGAGGTCCTGCGCGCGGTGTCACTGGACGGTGACGCCCGTAAGGCGTTCCAGCGGCTCGTCGCCTCCAGCTGGGTGCTCGTGGACCAGGCGAGGGCCGTGCTGGCTGCGGCGCAGAAGGAACTGCCTGCAGCCCGCATCCGCGAACACCACGAGAAGGCCGAAGCCCGCATGCGCGACCTGCTCGAGCGTGGTCAGCACGAAGGCGCCTTTCGCGCTGACCTTCCGGTCAGCTGGCTCCTGGCCACTACCCACGTCGTGATCAACGGGGCGGCCGAGGAAGTGCGAGCCGGGCGGCTCAACGCCGAGGACGCCCCCTGGTTCATCGACGCCATCCTGCTGCCGGCTTTTGCGAACGCTGCGCAGCCCGGAAGCACATGATGAACGCTCACGGGTGGGCATCATCGGCGCGGGCGCGGGCGCGGGCTTCTCGACGAAGTCACTGAGCAGCACCGCTGATCCCAGCGAACGAAGATCAACGTCCCACAGTCGTACGTATCCGGCCCGACCGGACGATGAGTTGCCCTCTGTACCGCTCAGTGCCGCGCACTGTCGAGCCGTCTGAACGTTTCCCACTGTGCCCTACGCGGGCTGAGGGTGGTTCATAGGCAGGTCGATGGTGAACAGGGCGCCCGGGCCGGGGTTGGTCGCGGTCACGGTGCCGCTGTGGGCTTCGACGATGGATCGGACGATGGCGAGCCCGATCCCTGATCCGCCGTGTGCGCGGTCGCGGGCGGCGTCGGCCCGGTAGAAGCGTTCGAAGATGTGCGGCAGGTGCTCAGCGGTGATTCCGTCGCCGTTGTCCTTGACCCACAACCGGAGGACGGGCACGTCGCGTTGGACGCCCAGCTCCACCCGCCCGTGACCGGGTGTGTGTCGTAACGCGTTGTCGAGGAGGTTCGTCAGCACCTGTCCGAGCCGGTCACGGTCGGCCACGATGGTGGTGCGTCGGTCGCTGTCGGTGCCGCTGAGGTGCAGGTGGACACCCTTGTCCGCGTACCTCGCCTGGGTCTGCGCGCGGACGTCGTCGAGGAGGTCTCCGACGACAAGTGGTTCTAGCCGCATGCTCAACCGTCCCTCGCCAGCCATGGTGACCAGGGTGATGTCATGTGCCAGGCGGGAGAGCCGACCGGCCTGCTCGCGCAGCATGCCCAAGGTTGGTTCGTCCGCCTGGACAACGCCGTCGATCATGCCCTCGAGGTAGCCGTCCAGGGTTGCCACAGGGGTGCGCATCTCGTGGGCCAGGTCCCCGAGCATCCGCGTGCGTGTCTGCTCGATCTGCCCCAGATCGGTGGCCATGGTGTTGAACGCCGCCGCGAGATCGTCGAACTCGGACCCCATGTGCACCGCGGGGACACGGGCCGCGTAGTCTCCGTTCGCTACCTTCGCCGCCGCGTGCCGCACCCGGTCCAGCGACCTGGCGATCCGCCGGGTGACGAGCACGCTCACCACGACCGATGTCAGGAGGCCGGCGAGCAGAGCGAGGGAAAGGGCCAGCGTCGACGCAGTGGTGAAGGCCTGCTCGGCGTGGGTGACGACATCTGCCTCTGCCGGCTCGGCCATGAGCATGTGGTCGTGGAAGATCACCGGCCCGATGGCTGAGGCGACCACCCACGCGGTGCCCGCCGCCACGAGGATGACCGCCACGCTCGCCGCAAGCAGGCGAGCACCCAAGCCCCATGGCCCCGGCCGGGCGTTGCTCACGAGCCCGGCCCCATGCGGTAACCGATCCCACGAACTGTCCGGATGAACTTCGGCGCGGATGCCTTGTCACCGAGCTTCTGCCGGAGATGTCCGATGTGCACGTCGACGAGGTGCTCGTCGCCGCCCCAACCTGCGCCCCATACCGCCTCGATCAGCTCGCGCCGGGAAAAAGCCATGTGTGGGCGGGTCGCGAGCGCGGACAGGACGTCGAACTCCGTGCGGGTCAGTTCCACCGGATGCTCGGCGAGGAACACCTCCCGGCCTACGACGTCCACCGTCAGCGGCCCGAACGACGCCGAGCGACGGGTGTCGCCCGAGTCCTGGCGCGGGCGGCGCAGCATCGCCCGCACCCGGGCGACGAGCTCTCGCGGGCTGAACGGCTTGGTCATGTAGTCATCGGCCCCCACCGACAGACCGAGGAGCTTGTCGATCTCTTCGACGCGGGCGGTGAGCATAATGATGTAACAGTCGGAGAAGGTGCGCACGATCCCGCAGATCTCGATGCCGTCGATGCCCGGGAGGCCCAGGTCGAGGACGATCACGCCGGGGTGCCATCGCCGCGCGAGCTCGATCGCGTCGTTCCCGTCACCGGTGACCTCGACCTCGAAGCCGTCACGTTCCAGGTAGCTCGCTACCAGTCGCGCCAATGGCGCCTCGTCGTCCACGACGAGAACTCGCGGCAGATTCGCGTCAGGGGAAGCGTGCGGAGCCATGGCCTCATCGTGAAGCACGAGCATCGCCTCCCGGTGGCTCACCCGTTCGCGATCGTGCGAATCTCCGGGTCGCACCCGTCGATCAGATCGACCGACGTCGTTCGCGCGGCTGGCTGGTCCGGGCCGGGCGGCGACGGGGTCACCGGTCCAGGGTGGGACCGGTGACCCCGTCGGGTCGTGCTGATGCAGCCGGGGGGCCGGGTCAGCGGGTCTGCTCGATGCGGACGACGCCGAGGCTGTCCGAACCGTCGCCGTCGAAGTCGCCGAAGACGGCGGTGTCGCCGTCGTGGCCGTACCGGGTCTCCTCGACCTCGGCGCCGTCCGCGTTCTCGTTGCTGACGAAGAAGTCGGCGCCGCGCTGGAGGGCGAGGCTGTCCGCGCCGTCGCCGTCCCAGTCGCCCACGAGGACGAGGTCGGTCGCCTCGCCGAGGGAGAACTCGCCGTCGACGCTCGCGCCGGTCGGGTCGTTCGTGTAGACGACGTCGGTGCCGCGGCGGACGCCGAACGTGTCGGTGCCGTCGCCGTCCCAGTCGCCGACGAGGAGCGTGTCGCCGTCGGCGCCGAAGGCCGCGAGCTCGATCTCGCCGGGGTTCTCGAGGTCGTTGATGATGTGCAGGACGTTGCCGTGGCGCACCGCGAACGTGTCGGTGCCGTCGCCGTCGAAATCGCCCTGAACGATCTCGTGGCCGTCGCCAGCCCCGAGCTCGACGACGCGCTCCGCCGGGCCGGTACCCAGGGTGTCGGTGATGTGCAGCTCGTTGCCGCGGCGCACCGTGATCGTGTCGGTGCCGTCGCCGTCGTAGTCGCCGACGAAGATCTCGTCGCCCTCGACGCCGTAGAGGAAGTTGTGCACGGCGTCGCCGGCGAGCTCGTCCGACAGCAGGAAGCGCGGGGTCCCGGGCGGGCGGACCGGCTCGGGCTCCGGCTCCGTGCGGGCGGTGTCGCGCGAGGCTGCGTCGTCGGTCCGTGCGGCCTGGGCCTCGGCCTGCGCCTGGGCCTCGGCCTGTGCATCCGGCTGCGGCTCGGCCTGCGGCTCCGGCTCCGGCTCGGGAGCAGGCTCCGCCGGCGCGGGCTCGGCGGGAGCGGGCGTGGAGCCGCCCGGGCCGCCGCCCGGGTAGGTCGCGAAGTTCTGCGTCGCGAAGACGCGACCGTCGGCCGAGACGGCCACGCCGACGCCGAAGTGCGTGTACGAACCGGTGAGCAGGATGTTGTTGTGCACCGGGGAGTTGCGCCACTGGCTCATGAAGTAGTCCGCCCCGTGGTCGGGGTACATGCCCCAGGACAGGATCTCCATGGTGCCGGTGGAGCCGCCGGGGACGGCCGAGGCTCCGTAGTCGCCGCGGTGGACCATCGAGCCGATGCTCGCCTGGTGGTTGGACCACGACTGGGCGACCGAGTCGATCGAGCCGCTGCGCGTGAGCTGGGACAGCCCGTTGGCCGCGCGGTAGGCGTTGGTCTGGGCGGCGATCGCGTTGGCCACCTGGTTCTGCCAGCCGACGTCGGTGCGGATGCTCGGGGTGACGGTGCGGACTCCACCGGTGGTGTCGGTGGCCTGGGCACTCGTGGCGACCGACGTCGCCGCGGCGACCGTCAGGAGCGCGGTGGCGACCCGGGGGGCAAGGGTGCGGTGCCGTGCGTGGCGGCCGCGCGGGGGTGCAAACACGTCGGGAGGACTCCTCGTTATCGGAACGTAACCTGAGCGATAGTAAAGCGTGACCTTCTAGGGGTCGAGGACATGTGCGCAGGCTCACGTCCCGCGGTTGACATCCGGCGCACTGCAGAACTTCCCCTGACGCCGCGAGGCGGCCCCCGTACCGGGTGGGGGAATCGTGTGGCGGGGCTCTCGGCGCGTGGCCGTGCGGCTGGGTCTCAGCCTCGAGCGAGCCCTCATGAGTGCTGCCCCGGGTCCGTTGGGCATCAACGACTCTCGAGCATGTCTTCCATCTCGGTGATCTCCGCTTGCTGGTCGTCGATCATCGTCTGGGCGAGGGCGAGCGCTTCGGGGTTCTCTCCGTCGTCCAGTTCGGTCTCGGCCATGTCCACCGCGCCGCGATGGTGCGCGATCATCAGTTCCAGGAAGCGGAGTTCGAACTCGGCGTCCGGCACCGACTCCAGCTCGACCATGGCTTCCTCCTGGGTCAGCCCTTCCATCTCCATGCCGCCGTGGTCCATGCCGCCGTCACCGGCCGGAGAGGTCTCCTGTCCCCAGGCCTCCAGCCAGGAGGTCATCTGTGTGATTTCGGGCCCCTGGGCTGCGGCGATCCCTTCAGCGAGCGTGCGCACCTCCTCACTGGCGGCACGTTCCACCGCTACGTCAGCCATCTCGATAGCACCCTCGTGATGGACGATCATCATCTGGGCAAAGTTCACGTCTGCGTCGTTGTGCATCTCGGATACCTCCGGCTGCAGCGTGCTCTCTGTGGTTGTCTCCGAGCTATCGTCCCCGGCCGGGGCTGAAGTCGTTGCATCTTGGTCACCGCTGCCGCATGCGGCAAGCGTCAATGCCAGAACGGTTCCGCCCGCAACTGCCGTAAACCGAGTCCTCAATTTCATGGTTTCTTTCTCCAGATCAGTTCGAGTCGGGCGCCGGGTCAGCAGGACGGGCCGGCAAGAAGAGCACCTTCGGCCGGCCGGCTCATTAGATTTGCTGGCAGAGTTGCCCACCGCGTGCTCGACGCCGCGTCGACGTTAGCCGGGGACGAGCAGAGGTGAGGGTTGGATGCCAGTGTTTGCGGTGAATCTTCATCGATTCTTCATGGAGTCTCACCGGACGGGCGTCGTAGGTCGCCAACGTTCGGGCCAGGCCTATGGTGTGGCGTTGGAAGCGCGGGTCGAATTGACAACTTTCGCGCAGACCAGATGGGATCCAGCTCATCGGTAGCGATGCGCGAAAAAGACTTCTGAACAACACGCGTAGGAGAAGTTGTAGGACTATGAGGTCGGACGGTTCGATGACCCGCCTCGTGCAGGCAGTGGCACGTGAGCCCCAAAGGGCCCTTGAAAGGGTGAAAGGCGTGAATTCCAACAACAGGCGTCGAGGTCCGGTGGACCGGTGGTTTGTTGCGGCCCGCTTGGCATCGGTGATGGCACTGGCAGGCTGCGCCTCGGCACCCGGTGCCAACTCAGACCTCAGCATTGATACGGGTTACGTCTCGGGTGACGGTTCGCTGGAGCTGTGGGAACCCGAGCAGCGTGACGCTCCCATCGACCTGGTCGGGGTGACCTATGACGGTGCGGAGGTCGACGTGAACGACACGCGCGGTGAGGTGGTGGTGGTGAATTTCTGGTATGCCGCCTGCCCGCCGTGCCGGGCGGAAGCCGACGATCTGGGCGCGATCTACGAGGACTATGCCCCCCAGGGTGTAGAGATGCTGGGGATCAATCCGCGCGACGACGTCGCGACCGCTCAAGCCTTCGAGCGGACCTTCGAGGTTCCTTACCCCTCGGTGCACGACAGCGGAGCTGCCGCCGTCGCCGCCTTCCAGGGACTCGTGCCGCTCCAGGCCATGCCCACCACAGTGGTCCTGGACCAGCAGGGGCGCGTGGCCGCACGCGTCATGGGACAGATCGATCCGACCGTTCTGCGCGGCCTCATTGACGACACGCTCGCTGAGGAGGCGTGACAGCCATGGTCTGGGACCAACTCGGGGCCGCCTTCGCCGACACGGTTCTCACCGGGCCGATGCTCGCCGCACTCCCGGTCGCCTTGATCGCCGGCTTCATCTCCTTCGCCTCCCCCTGCGTGCTGCCCCTCCTGCCTGGCTACGTCGGCTACCTCAGCGGAATGGCCGGAGCGACGACACATGGCGGGCACGGCGGAGGGACGCAACGTACGAAGGTGCGCGACGGGCGACTGCTCACCGGTGCACTGCTCTTCGTCGCCGGTTTCACCGCTGTGTTCGTGCTGCTCGGCGTGGTGTTCGCCTGGCTCGGGATCCTGCTGGCCCCGTGGGTGGAGACGATCACGCGAATCCTTGGCGCGCTGGTCGTGCTCATGGGGCTGGCATTCATGGGGTACATCCCCATGCTGCAAAGCGACCGACGCCTACGCCTGGCCCCGCGTCAAGGCGTCTGGGGAGCCCCGCTGCTCGGCGTCGTCTTCGGGTTGGGCTGGGCGCCGTGCATGGGACCGACCTTGGCCGCCGTCCTGAGCTTGGCGTTCAGCGAAGCCGACCCCACCCGCGGCGGAATCCTCGTGCTGGCCTACAGCCTCGGCCTTGGCATCCCGTTTGTCGCTGGGGCGATGCTGCTGTCCCGCTCGCGCCGAGCGCTGGACGTCCTGCGCCGCCACCGCCGCCTCTTCCAACGGCTCGGCGGCGGCTTGCTCGTGCTCCTCGGGCTCGCCATGGTCACCGGGGTGTGGAGTTGGCTCTCGGGATACCTACAGGGCCTGGTCGCCAACTTTCAAACCCTGGTATGACCGGGCATCTCTTGTGCCGACACAGACTCTTCAGCACCCCCTGATGAAACATGACCGAGCCCGGGACGAAGTACCTAGATCCACCTGCGCAACGGTTGCCTACCGTGTGCCGGGCACCCGCCAGGTCATGGAGCCGTCCGGTCCGATCAGCCAGCACCGTCAGACAGGAGAAACAACGTGAAAAGACTTGCCGCAACGATCCCGGCGTTGGTACTGATACTGGCTGGCTGCTCGACCGCAGACACCAGCGACGAGCAGTCCGTGGAGGGCGCTGAAGGAGAGTTTCTCGCCGCCCACGGCCTGGACGGGATGGAAGTCCCGGAAATGATCGACCATCTCGACCGACTGGGCGGTCAAGAACGCCCCACCAGCTACATGGCATCCATCCGGTCCGAGGAACTGCTGTTCTCCGACGGCGAGCAGGACCTCGCCCTGGACATGCCTGACGACCTGTTTTACCTCTCCGTGGCCCCATACGTGAACCAGACGCACGACTGCTACTACCACAGTCTCACCACCTGCCAGGGGGAACTCACCGGCCAGGACATCCAGGTGCGGATCCTGGACCAAGCAAGCGGTGAAGAGCTCGTCAACGACGAGGTGACCACCTTCGACAACGGCTTCGCAGGCTTCTGGTTGCCGCGCGACGTCGAAGGAACCATCGAGATCACCTATGACGGCTTGACGGGTACGTCGGACTTCTCCACCGCCGACGACGGGGCCACGTGCCTCACAGACCTTCGGCTCGCCTGACCCTGAACCGCCCTGGATCTTCCGGAGGGTGGTTGGTTACGCGACCTCCGGTTCGGGGGTCACGGTCGTAGCCTGCCGGTGAGCGTGTTCGAACTCAACGGGTGGCAGCTGCCCGATTGAGGAGTGGAGGCGGTCGTGGTTGTACCAGTGGACCCAGCGGGCGACTTGCCACTCGACCTCGGCGTGGTTCTTCCAGGTCGGGCCGCCGTCGTTGATCGCCTCGGTCTTGAACAGTCCGATCGTCGACTCGCACAGCGCGTTGTCCAGTGCGTCGCCGACGGTGCCGATGGATCCGGCGATGCCGGCCTGGGCCAACTCGGCGGTCAGCGCCAGCGATACGTATTGCGACCCGGCATCGGAGTGGTGGACGAGCCGGCCGTGTTCCCAGTGGGCTCCGGCGCGGTGACGCACGTCGATCGCCTGACGTAGGGCGTCGGTGACCAGGAAGGTCCGCATGCTCGTTGCGACTCGCCAGCCCAGGATCCGGCGGGAGTAGACGTCCACGACGAAGGCGACGTAGACGAACCCGGTCAGCGTCCACACGTAGGAGAAGTCGGCCACCCACAGCTGGTCGGTCGCAGTAGGCACGTGCCAGCCGCGCTTGACCAGGTCGGGGTGACGTGGCGCCTGGGCCGACCGCCGAGTCGTGGTGGTGCGGTGTCGTCCCCGCACTGCGCCGGTGATCCCGGCGATGGCCATGAGCCGGGCGACCTGGTCGCGCCCAACATCGAAGCCGGCGCGGCGGGCGGCATGCCAGAGCTTGCGCACCCCGTACACGCCCCAGTTCTCCCGGTGCAGCGTCACCAGCGCGTTGACGAGGTAGGCCTCCTCCAACAGCGCCTGGCTCACAGGACGGGCTTTGTGGGCGTAGTAGGTGGACGGCGCGATCTTTATCCCGTGCACGGACAGCACGGCGCAGATCGGCTCGACGCCGAACCGGTCCCTGTAGGTGTCGATGTAGGCCACGATCACTTGAGTCGGCGGTCGAGCTCCGCCTGAGCGAAAAACGCTGACGCGGTCTTGAGGATCTCGTTCGCCCGCTCGAGTTCGGCCACGCGCTTCTTCAACGCGCGGACCTCCTCGGACTCACTCGAGCGAGTGGTCGCGGGCCGGGCGCCGCTGGCGTGCTCGGCCTCCTCGATCCAGTTCCGCAGCGTTGCGGGGTTCACGTCCAGGAGCGAGCCGACGTGCTTGCGGGCTCCCAGCTTCGACTCGGTGCCCTCGCCGAGCTTCTCGCGGTACATCCGCACCGCCCGCTCCCGGAACTCACCGTCGTATCTCCTCGGTGCTGACATGGGGATCAGTCTCCCTTGCTAGATCAGCACCCTCCAGGAGATCCAGGGCGGTTCAGATAGAGGACACACACCTCGGTCACAACCGGGAACTGACGGATCGTCTTGCCATTGACGTTCCCCGCGATGTGCGAAAGTCCCTTGTCCCAAATGATCGTTTGCACATAGTCCCAGCCTTGCCTGTCAAGCTCGGCGTGTACGGTCGCCCAACCGACCTCGGTGCCCCAGAACCAAAGCGTCGTGCCTGGCGTGGCTGCGTTCGACCACTCCTTGATGTGCTCTCGATACCAGTCCACCAGATCCGTGGCATCCACGGTGTCACCGTGGAATCCACGTACGCCGTACGCTCCATCGCTGATGATCGTGGTCGGCGTTGGCCACTGTGAGTATGCGTGCCTGACGTCGCCCTCGAAGAGGGAGAACGCGTCCGGGACCGGCGTTAACGCACCGCCGGTTGCGTCCTTGGTTGTGTCCGCGACCAACGCCAATGCGCCACGGGTCGTCGAGCCTTCGGACCTGCGGCGTCCTGACGGCATGCTCCCGCCCCTTCTCCATGAGGTGTTGTTCTCCTGCCTCGCATGCTATGGGCCACGCGGCAGGCGCGCGGGCAGGGTCCAGCCCGTGTCATACCCCTCGTCACCCCGCACTCCGGCGGTCCTCACGTCGTGCACTCAAGCGCTGTGCCTGGACGAGCTGCTTGACCCGACCCAAGTGTGAGGCGTGGTCGTGTGCCTCCCACTGTCGGCTTCACCATGAAAGTAGCCTCAGGATGTGATGGACAACTCCCTGCTGGACAGTGCTCGCCAGCATCGCCTATCAGTTCGGCCCTGATTCGTGCCCGCCCGCAAGACACGCCAGTACGTCGCCGCCGCTGTCGAGTCACTGACGCTCGCCATCGAACTCTTCAATCGACCGAGCCCTGCGGGCAGGGAGCACGCGACCGTGATGATGACAGCGCACGCTTTCGAGATGCTCTTGAAAGCTGCAATCTATGATGAGCGTCGAAAGGTCAGGTTCTCCGGGAGCGACCGCTCATTCGACCTCGGCAAGTGCGTGACCGTGGCCGAGACCTCCCTCGGCATCATCGACGCGGGAGATCGCGTGGTGCTGCTCGCCCTGAAGGAAGATCGGGACGCCGCCACCCATGACGTCATCTCCATGAGCGATGACGTGCTGTGGCTCCATCTTCGATCAGCGGTAACGATCTTCCGGAAGGTGCTCCTCGGTCTAACGGGTCAGGACCTCACCGATGTGATGCCCGGGCGAGTCCTCCCAGTCTCGGCGAGCCCTCCTACGGAGGTGGGCCTCGTTGTAGGGAAAGAATTCGAGCACATCGCAGAGCTCCTTCGTCCGGGCCGGCGGCGGACTGCAGATGCGCGGGCTCGGCTGCTCCCGCTGATGGCACTGGATCGAGCTGTTCGCGGGGAGACGGAGCCACCGACCGAGGCCGACGTCAGTCTAACTCTCCGTGCGGTCAAGGACCAAGAAAACTGGGAGGCCGTCTTTCCCGGTGTCGTCGGGCTGCGGCTCGTGGGAGGACCGCGTCCGTCAGACCAGGTCCAGGAAATTAGCTTGAAGATCGACCCCAAACGGGGCGATCTAGCCGCCCGCCCCGCGCAGGACGGAGAGGAGGCCATCGCTTACCGGGAGGTGGACACGTTCGACCGCTACTCACTCAAGTTGAGCAAGCTTGGAGAGAAACTGGGACTGACTCGGCACCAGGGGCTAGCGGTGATTCATGCTCTTGGCCTCCGGGCGGACGCCAAGTGCTACAGAGAGAAGCGGACTGCCAACGGTCATGTTCAGTTCCAAGGACTGAGCAACATCGCGCTAGAGCGTGCAAAGAAGGCGTTGGCCGACGGGCTGGACGTGGACCAGGCCGTGACTGATTACAACGCGCACATCGCCAGCAAGGCCAAGCCCGGCACGAATCGAAGATGAACGGGCCCGAGCCGGGGAATGTGCTCGGCGCGCCCTGCGAGGAGATTGTGGCTACGAACCACAGTGCGCTCCTGACGGGCGCTCACGGTCTGCCTAGAAAAGCTCGTTTACGGCACAGGGCTGCTGGTTCAGTCGATGCTGTATAGTTCAGCGCATGCTGACCATTGCTACTCGTCTGGACGCGATGAACCGGTTGGGCCGGGCACTGGCCGACCCAACACGGTCACGGCTCCTCATGACGTTGCTGGAACGGCCGGCCTATCCGGCAGAGCTGGCACGCGACCTCGGGCTGACGCGCTCGAACGTGTCGAACCATCTGGCGTGCCTGCGCGACTGCGGCATCGTGGTCGCCGAGCCCGAGGGCCGCCAGACACGTTACGAGATCGTCGACCCGCACCTGACGCGGGCACTCCGCGCGCTGGTCGAGGTCACCCTCGCGGTGAACGAGAACGCTCCCTGCATCGATCCTGCCTGCCCGGTTCCCGGGTGCGCCAACGCCGGGACTGACGCGTGATCCTGTCCTCGGTCCTGCAGGCGATCGGCCTGTTCATTGCCACCAACATCGACGACATCATCGTGCTCTCGCTGTTCTTCGCCCGTGGTGCGGGGCAACGCGGGACAACGGCCCGGATCACCGCAGGCCAGTACCTGGGCTTCGCGGGCATCCTGGGCGCCGCCGTACTCGTGTCGCTGGGCGCGGGAGCGTTTCTTCCCCGGGAAGCCATCCCGTACTTCGGGCTCATACCCCTGGCCCTGGGACTGTGGGCCGCGTGGCGGGCATGGCGCGGGGGCGATGACGACGACGACGATGCCAAGGTCGAGGGCAAGAACGTCGGTGTCTGGACCGTCGCCGCGGTCACCTTCGCCAACGGAGGAGACAACATCGGCGTCTACGTCCCGGTCTTCCTCAACGTGGGACCCGCGGCCGTGGTCGCCTACTGCGTCGTCTTCCTCCTGCTCGTCGCGGTCCTCGTGATGCTGGCCAAGTTCATCGCCACCCGCCGACCGATCGCCGAAGTCCTCGAACGCTGGGAACACGTCCTGTTCCCGATCGTCCTGATCGGCCTTGGCGTCGTCATCCTCGTCAGTGGAGGAGCCTTCGGTCTCTAAACGCGTCCTCCGGGACAGTGGCGTGATGGCCCCTTGCTTGATCGCACCGTCACCCAGCACCGACAGAACCCCGCCATATAAGTACCAAGACCACAGATGACCGCACCGGTCGACCCAGGTGTGGACGTGAGAGGACCTTCTGCGACGATTCCGTCATGGCCCAGCCCCTCGGCCCGACGCCGCTCGCCGAGCGGTCCCTCGCCCCGGACCTCGCTCGTGGCGCGATGCTCCTGCTCATCGCCCTCGCCAACGTCCGGGCGTTCGTCGACGTCCCGACCCAGGGCCTGAGGGGCTACCCGGACCCCGACGGGACCTCCGCTCTTGACGACGCCGTGGCACTGGTCCAGCTTCTCCTCGTCGACGGACGCGCCTACCCTCTGTTCGGCCTGCTCTTCGGGTACGGCGTCTGGCAGCTGGCCTCTCGCCGTCTCGACCGGGGCTGGAGCGCCGACGCCGTCGTCTCGATCCTTCGGCGTCGGTCCGTCCTGCTCCTGGCCGTCGGCGCCGTGCACGGGATCCTCTTCTTCCCCGGGGAGATCATCGCGGCGTACGGCGTCCTCCTGCTCCTGTTGCCAGGAGCGATGGTGCGTGGCCGCGACCAGGCGCTCGTGGCGTGGTCGGCGATCGGCGGCATCGTCATCCTTCTGCTCCTTGCGGGTGCCGGGACGTTCGTCGGCCAGGTCGCGCCGATGACGACGAGCTGGGGGACCGCTGTCACCGAGCACCTCACCGCCTGGCCGCCGGGGGGCGTCCTGTCCAACGCTCTCGGCGTGAGCGTGACCGTGCCGCTCGGTGTCCTCGCCGCCCGGCACGGACTGCTCGACCGCCCGGACGAGCACCGCGGCCCCCTGGCCCGGTGCGCCGTCGTCGGCCTCGGTGCCGCGATCGTGCTGGGCGCCTGGTACGCCCTCGTCGCGGCCGGTGCACTCCCGGCTCCGTCGCCGGCCGTGGCGCCGGTGATGGCCCTGCTCCACGGCGTCGGTGGCTACGCGGGCGGCATCGGGTACGCGGCGCTGTTCGGTCTCCTCGCGGCGGGTCGGTCCGAACGCGCGCGAGACGGTCACGCACGAGCCAGTCACACGCGCGACGACCACACGCGCGTCGCCCGCGCACGAGACGACCACACGCGAGCGAGCCACGCGCGAGCGAGCCACGCGCGACACGACCGCCGACGCGACGGGCACGCGTCCGGCATGATCAGGTCGCTGGGCCGGATGTCGATGAGCGGGTACCTGCTGCAGACGGCGGTGTTCGTCGTCGTGCTCGTCCCGTGGGGTCCGATCGCACTCGGACGTGACATCTCCACGATGTCTGCCGCGCTGGTGGCCGTGGGCGCGTGGGTGCTCGGCCTCGTCGTCGCGGTGGCGCTCGGACCGACCGGCCGGCGCGGACCGTTCGAGGCGGTCGTGCGGTGGTGGACCTACCGGGGCGCGGGCGGGCGCGCGTCGAGGCGGCGGGTGACAGGCGAGGGACCTGGTGGCCTGGGTTCGAGCGGTCGTCGGTCGAGCGACGACGGATCCGGTAGCCAGCGGTCGACCGATCGCAGATCGGGCTAGCGCCGCTCGACCGAACGTGGGTCGGGCTAGCGCGGATCGACCTCGACGCTCGGCACGTCGATCACCTCGGGTCCACCCGCGGGGTCGGCAGATCGGCGGGCACGACGGCGTCGGCCGTAGCGCCGCACGGCCAGCACCCCGAGCACCAGCACGACGACGACGAGCACCCCCACCGCGACAGGCAGGAGGATCGCCGAGGCCACGAGAGCGAGCGAGGTGGCGTCCTCGGCCGTCGACGCCACCGGTGCCGCCGCCCCGGCGGTGCCGACGTTGAGCAGTGGCCGGGACAGCGACTTGCCGCCGTGCACGATCAGCGCGAGAAGGACTCCGGCGGCGATCGGCACCCACGCACCGCCCTCCGCGAGCCGGGCCGGGTCCTCGATCGCGGGCGTCACGCTCCCGACGCCCGCGCTGAACGCGATCCCGCCGGAGGTCGGTCGGACGACGGTCTGCAGCACGTCGTTGACCGAGTCGACGGCAGGGATCTTGTCGGCGACCTCCTCGATGACGAGGAGCGCGCCGAGGACGAGGAGCGCCGGCCAGCTCTCGAGCCACGCCCATCCGTCGGGCAGCGTGAGCAGGTCGGTGAACCGGCCGAGGACGCCGAGGGCGACGAGCGGGATGTAGGCGTTGAGGCCCGCGGCGAGCGCGAGCCCCGACGCCGCGAGGAGCTCCATCCGCCAAGGGTGCCAGCGGCACGGCCCGGTGGCGCGGCGACACGGCGGCGCGGTGCGGCGGCCCTGGAGACCTGCACACCTACAGTGACCGCATGGCGAAGGGGAACGAGGGTCGTCGGCAGGAGCCGCGCCCCAGGTCGTGGGAGTCCCCTCTCCGGGCGCTCATCGATCACCCGCTCGACGCCGGGTACGCCGCCGCGTCGGAACGCCGCGAGCGGGAGGGCACCGGCCGGCCGCCCGCGCTCCGTGCAGCCACCTGGGGAACGGTGCTGGCGCTCGGCGTCGGGCTCGTCGTCGCCGGACGCGAGCTCGCCGTGCCGGAGGAGGGGCGGGACCCCGTGCGCGCCGAGCTCGCCGCGCAGATCCAGGGTGCCGAGGAGGCGGCGGACGCCCTGGCGCGGGGCAACGAGGAGCTCGCGTCCGAGGTCGAGCTGCTGCGCGAGGACGTGGTGGCCGACGCCCCGTCCGAGCTGGGGGAGGCCGCGCGGGCGGCGCTCGATGGCTCGGCCCAGTACGCCCTCGAAGGACCTGCGCTGCAGATCGTGCTGTCCGACTCCGAGGACTCGGCCTCCGGTGTCCCTGGGGCCGACGACGGGCGAGTGCGCGACACCGACATCCAGGCCGTGGTCAACGGGTTGTGGGCAGCCGGTGCGGAGGGGGTCGGCGTCGACGGACGCAGGCTCGCCTCGACGACCGCCGTGCGCGCCGCCGGTCGCGCGATCCTCGTCAACCTCGAGGCGACGAGCTCGCCGTACGAGATCGTCGCGCTCGGGGACCCGGGCGAGCTGCGCGAGGCCCTGGACGCGGGAACCGCCGGTAGCCACCTGAACGAGCTGGCCGACCGCTACGACATCGGCGTCAGCTACGCGGAACTCGAGTCGGCGACCCTGCCGGCGGTCGCCCCGCGGTCCACGAGCTTCGCGGTCCCGATCGGGGCGGCGGACATCACGTCGGACGAGGGGGACCGGTAGTGCTCGCCATCGTCGGACTCGCGATCGGCATCGTGATCGGCCTCGTCCTCGACCCCACGGTCCCCACCTGGCTCGTGCCCTACCTGCCGATCGCAGTCGTCGCAGCGATGGACGCGCTCCTCGGCGGTCTGCGGGCCCGCCTCCAGGGCGTCTTCGACGACCAGGTCTTCATCACCTCGTTCCTGTTCAACACCGTCGTGGCCGCGTTCCTCGTGTACGTCGGCGACCAGCTCGGCGTCGGGGGACAGATGACGACCGCGATCGTCGTCGTCCTCGGGATCCGGATCTTCTCCAACGTGGCGGCGATCAGACGCCACATCTTCAAGGCGTGACCGGCGTGCGGGACGACGACCCGGCGGGCCGCGCGGAGGACGTGGCGCCCGACGACGCCGCCGTCCCCGAGGACGACCGGATCCCCGACGACGGGTCAGACGACGCCGCCGTCCCCGAGGACGACCGGCTCCCCGAGGACGGGTCCGACGACGACGAACGTCCCGACTCCCGTGCCCGACCGTGGTGGCAGGGCCGGGCGTCGGACCTGCTCGTGGTGGTCCTGTGCGCGCTGCTCGGCGTCGCGCTCGTGGCACAGGTCCGGCACACGCAGGAGGACCCGCTCGCCGCCCTGCGTCAGGACGACCTCGTCCGTCTGCTCGACGATCTCGACCGGCGGAACATCGACCTCGTGGAGGAGCAGGACCGGCTGCAGGAGGAGCTGGACGGGCTGCGGTCGGCGGCGGACTCGTCCCAGGCGGCCGCCGACGCCGCGGCGGAGCTCGCCGGGACGCAGGGGGTGCTCGCCGGAACTGTCCCTGCGGCGGGACCGGGTGTCGAGATCACGGTGACGGACCCGGGCGACGCGATGCGCGGGCAGACGATGGTGACGATGATCCAGGAGCTGCGGAACGCGGGCGCGGAGGCGATCGAGATCGGCGGGGTGCGGCTGACGGCCACCTCGTACGTGATCCGGTCGACCGGCGGTCTTGTCGTCGACGGGACGACGATCTCCTCGCCGTACGTGCTACGTGCGATCGGCGATCCCCAGACGATGCAGGTCGCGCTCGAGATCCCGGGCGGCGCGCTCTCGACGGTCCGCGGGCGCGGTGCCACGGTCTCGCTGATCGAGCAGGCCCACGTCGAGATCCGGTCCGTTGCCGAGCCGCGTGACCTCGAGCACTCTCGGGTCGTCGAGGACTGACCGTTGCCGCTCCGGCGCGGCCGCCGTCGCCGTAGCCCCTGATCAGGCCTTGTGACCACTGTGACACGGAAGGTCACGATCGGACTACGATGGTGGGACGGCCCCGCGACCTGCGGGCCGCACGCACCCCGCCGAAGGAGGCACCGCGATGTCTACCCCTCCGCCTCCCGCACCCGAGCCGTGGGACGACCCCAGGCTGCGCACGGAGGAGGACGGCGCGAGCGCCGACTCCACCGCGCGGTTCGGCGTCATCGACGAGCAGGCGAGCAGCCACTCGCTCCCCGGCCTGTCGCCCGAGGAGTCCAAGGCGGTCGCTGCACTCCCCGCCGGCAGCGCCCTGATGATCGTCCAGCACGGCCCGAACTCCGGCGCGCGGTTCCTGCTCGACGCCGCCAGCACGACGGTCGGGCGTCACCCGCGGTCGGACATCTTCCTCGACGACGTCACCGTGTCCCGGCACCACTGCGAGTTCCTCAGTCGTGACGGCGGGTTCGACGTCCGCGACATCGGCTCGCTCAACGGCACCTACGTCAACCGGACCCGGATCGACGCGGTGCGGCTGCGCGCGGGCGACGAGGTGCAGGTCGGCAAGTACCGGCTGACGTACCACCCGAGCCAGGTCCGCGGCGAGGAGGCCCGCGAGGCGTGAGCGCCGCGCGATCCCGCTCCTCCCGGTTCGAGCCGGCGGACCTCTCCGACGACCCCGCCCGCCCGGACGGGGCGACCGGTGCCGACGGCGCGGGCTCCGGGACGACCGGCTCGGCGGGGGAGTCGTGGCCCCCGGGCGTGAGCCGGACCCCGGTCATGGCGATCGGGCAGGTCGTGGCGATCCTCCAGGACGAGTTCCCCGCGATGACGCTGTCGAAGCTGCGCTACCTCGAGGAGCAGGACCTCGTCCGGCCGCACCGCGCTCCGTCGGGCTACCGCAAGTACTCCCGCGCCGACGTCGAGCGGCTCCGGTTCGCGCTTGCCGCGCAGCGGGACGCGTTCCTTCCGCTGCGCGTGATCCGCGACCAGCTCGACGACCTGGACGCCGGTCGCGGTGTCCAGGACCCCGTCCTCGCACGGATCGTCGCCCGCGACGGGCAGGTCGTCGCGCCCGCCGCCACCTCGCGGCTGACCTCGACGGAGCTGGCGGACGCGACGGGGGCGAGCGTGGCCGACGTCGAGGGCCTCGCGGAGGCGGGCCTCGTCCCGGTGGACGCGCGGGGCCGGCACCCCGGCGCCGCGGTGCCGGTCGTCGTCGCGGCGGCCGCGCTCGGCAGGCTCGGGGTCGACCCCCGTCACCTGCGCACGGTCCGGCAGGCGGCCGAGCGTGAGGCCGGGACGATCGCCGCGGCACTGGCGCCGCTGCGGGCGGGACGGTCCGGGGCCGACCTCGAACGGGCGAACGCGCGTGCCCGCGAGATGGGTGAGCTCTACGCGCAGCTGCACACCGAGCTGCTCAGGAGAGCGATCTCCGAGCTCTGACGCCCCGCGGACGTGCAGTCCGACGGGAACCCGATACTGCGGGTCCCGGTCCAATAGGCTCGGCACGTGCACGAGATGGAGGTCCAGGGCGTCGAGGTGACGCTCGACGGTGCCCGCGTGGTGCTCCTGCTCAAGGATCCGTCGAGCGGCCGGGTGCTCCCCATCGTCGTCGGGGCCCGTGAGGGTGCGGCCATCGCATCGGTCCAGGCGGGGCTCGTGCCGCCGCGCCCCCTCACGCACGACCTCATGCTCTCGGCGATCCGCACGCTCGGTTCGGAGGTCGTCGCGGTCGTCATCACGGCCCAGCTCGACGGCGTGTTCTACGCCGAGCTCGTGCTGTCGACGGGCGAGACGATCGACTGCCGTCCCTCCGACGGCGTCGCGCTCGCGCTGCGCGCGGGTGCTCCCATCAGGTGCGTGCCGGAGCTCCTGCCCGACCTGGGTGCCGTCCAGGTCGGCCCCGGTGCCGGTGCGGGTACGGCGTCGGGCATCGGTGGTCGCGACAAGGTGGGTCGGGGGACCGACGGCGCCGCGATCGAGGACGCGGTCGCCGAGCTGCGCCGCGAGCTCGAGGGGCTGGGGCCCGACGACTTCGGCGCGCCCGATCCGTCCGCCTGAGCGCCGACCCGTCCGACGTGTGGGCGCGCGCCCGACCGGACGGACGTGCCGTTGACCGGGTGGGCCCACCCCCGACCGGGTGGGCGCTCCCCGGACGGATGGACGTGCCCCTGGCCGGTGAGGGAGCACCTGGGCGGCGACCGCGATGTCGACGACATGCACGACGTCGACACACCACCAGTCACAGCAGTCACATCCGACGCCGACGCTAAACTGGTGTGCGACCCGCCGACAGGCGTCGTTGACCCGGGTCGGCCCGCGTCCTAGCGTGACGGTGTCACCGGGACCCCGCCCCGGTCCCGCCACGAGAAACGGAGCCCACCGTGAGCCCCACGGAAGCCACCGGCGCGCACGCGCGCGGACCGCAGCTTGCCCAGGGCATGTTGTTCGGTGAGACCCTCCCGGACATCGACCAGGACACGGGCTACCGCGGCCCGACCGCCTCCCGCGCGGCCGGCATCACCTACCGGCAGCTCGACTACTGGGCGCGGACGGGGCTCGTCGAGCCGTCGGTGCGTGGGGCGCAGGGCTCGGGCAGCCAGCGGCTGTACAGCTTCCGGGACATCCTCGTGCTCAAGGTGGTCAAGCGCCTCCTCGACTCGGGCGTCTCCCTCCCGCAGATCCGCGTGGCGATCGGGCACCTCAAGGAGCGCGGCGTCGAGGACCTCGCGGGCATCACGCTCATGTCCGACGGTGCGTCGGTCTACGAGTGCACCTCCGACGACGAGGTGATCGACCTCGTTCAGGGTGGGCAGGGAGTCTTCGGGATTGCCGTGAGTCGCGTGTGGCGCGAGGTCGAGGGAAGCCTCGCCGAGCTGCCGACCGAGCGCGCGGAGGCCGAGGACGCGCCGGACGAGCTCGCGCGGCGTCGCGCGGCCCGTGCCCGGCAGGTCGGCTGACTCCTCTCCGACTCGTCTGCTGAGCAGGTGACCCGCAGGGCGGAACCCGTTCCCCGGACGACCGGACGCGCGGGGCACGGTTCGTGGACCAGGACCGACGGCGGGGGAGACCTCCCCGGACGGCATCCCCGGGAGTGACCGAAACGTGATCATTGCACCACTACAGTGCCCTTCATGAGCGTTGCCCCCGGGTGGTACACCGACCCCCACGACGAAGCCAGGATCAGGTACTGGGACGGTTCCATCTGGACCGAGCAGTCGGCCGGGCGAGGTGCGCGACCCGACGACGGGTCCGTGCCCTCCGGCTCCGAGGCCGCGACCGGCGTACTTCCCGCTCAGGGCGGAGGCGAGGCCGGCGTACCGGACGGACACGCACAGGCGGGCGCCTTCGGTGGCCAGCAGGCGGGCGCCGGGTACGGGGCCGGCAGTCCGACGGCCGGTTCGCCCGGTGCCGCTGCCGGATACGGACCGGCGGGTGCGTACGGCGGTCAGCAGGCGGGCGCCGGGTACGGCGCGGGTAGTCCGACGGCGGGCTCGCCCGGTGCCGCTGCCGGATACGGACCGGCGGGTGCGTACGGCGGTCAGCAGGCGGGCGCCGGGTACGGCGCGGGTAGTCCGACGGCGGGCTCGCCCGGTGCTGCTCCCGGATACGGACCGGCGGGTGCGTACGGCGGCCAGCAGGCGGCCGCAGGGTACGGGGCCGGAGCGCCTGGTGGCCTGGGTGGGCCCGGCGGCTACGGCCCGGGTGGCCCCGGCGAACCTGGTGGACCGGGTGGCCCGGCGAACGGTGGGTCCGACGGCAACCGGCGCAGCCCGGCGCTCATCGCCCTGCTCGCGATCCTCGGCGTCGCGATCGTCGGCGTCGGCGGGTACTTCGTGTGGGACGCCGTCGCGGGCGAGGACGACACCGCGTCCGAGACCACCGCGCCTCCCTCCGACGCCCAGCCGAGCACCCCGGGGCCGACGACGGAGCCGGCGAGCAGCGAGGCCCCGACCACGGAGGAGCCCACCACCGAGGAGCCCACGACCGAGGAGCCCACCACCGAGGAGCCCACCACCGAGGAGCCGACGACCGAGGAGCCCTCGGTCGCGCCCGGTGAGTTCGTCGGCAACGACGAGAGCGGAGCAGCCGTCTTCGTCGACCCTGACGGCGAGGGGCTCGGTACCCGCTTCGAGTCGGCGATCGACGCCGACGGGGCCGCCACCGTCACGCTCCGCGTCGACGAGCGCGCCGCCGTCATCATCGGCGGGCACTCTCCGGACGGAGAGGACCTCCGCTTCCAGATCACGGGCGAGGGTGTCGACGAGACGCTCGACGACTCGCAGTCCCTCATGCCCGTCTTCGGTTTCCGCCAGGAGCATCTCGACCCGGCAGACGCCCGCGTCCTCGACCCTGGTGACTACCAGATCACGATCGACGAGTACGGCGGCGACCCGTCGCAGATCATCATGGAGGCGCACTCCGGCACGCTCGTCGTCGGTGTCCCGTCCGACACGCCCGTGACGATCGAGGACGGTCGTCCGTCGGTCTTCATCCTCCACGTGGGCGCGGAGACCCCGCTGCGGGCGGGCGTCCACGGCGACGAGGACACGATGATCCACGTCGTCGACCCCGAGCTGTTCGTCCATGAGAACGACGACGCGCCCCCGGAGCACGAGCCTAGGAACCCGCTGGACGCGTCCGTGGACATCGAGTCGGTCCCGGTGGGTGACAGCGTCATCGTCGCCAGCACGTTCTGGGGCGACGCGACCGACGCCGTCGTGCACATCGAGCCGCGCTGAGCGCGGCCGGGACGGCAGGATGGAGACGCGTTCGGGAGGGCTCTCGGCGGACGGCGACCCACGTGGGGCACGCGGGTCGGAAGACCCTGCGCACGAGGAGCTCGGCGACACGGTGCGTCGGCCGGCTCCCGGCCGTTCCGAGCGGCCACCGGGCGCCACGACGACGCCGCGATACACCGCGTCCGGCGAGCTGGGCTACGGCGGCGACGACGGGACGAGCTACCCCGGATCCTCCAGCCCCGTCCCCACCGGCGAGCACGTCGTCTCCGGCAGCTGGGGCGCGAGCCAGGTCGACGACGAGCCGGTCGAGACGACGACGGGCACCTACGCGGTCCAGGAGCCGGACGGCGGCTACGACGGGTACGCCGCAGTCGGTGCGGGCGCCTATCGCTCCGGCGGCGTCGACCCGTACGGCGGGCAGGCGGCGGACCCCCGGGCACCGATGTGGCAGCAGCCGCCCGCAGGGGGCGCGCCGAACGCGCCCGGTGAGCCGACCACCGACCCGTACGCCGGGCTCACGCCCTCCGGAAGCTTCGGTCACTCGGCCCACGCCGGACAGTCCGGGTACGGCCGGCCCGGGCAGGCGGGACACGGACCCCCCGGCGGTCCGGCGGGCCCAGGAGGTTACGGCGCACCGATCGGACCTGGTGGTCCGAGCGGTTACACAGGGCCCGGTGGTCCGGCCGGCGCAGGCGGTCCGGTCGGCCCCGGTGGACCCGGCCACTCCGGTCGCGCGTACGCCGGCTACCCGCCGGGCGGCTCGGGCGGCAGCAGAGGACCGCTCATCGCCGTCGTGGCGGTCGTCGCGGTCGTCGTCCTCGCGCTCGCCGTCTTCGGGATCTCGCGGATCATGGACGGCGACGATACGGCGTCACCCGAGTCCGACAGTCCGTCCGTGGCCACGGGACCGTCGACGCCCGGTCCGAGCACCCCTGGACCGACCACGCCCGCCCCGACCACCCCGCCGCCCCCGGGCACCGAGGGCTCGGCCGGGGGTGACGGGGACGTCTCCGGGCTCGCCTACGTCGTCGACACCGCGGGCAACGACCTCGGTGCATCCCTGGACGGGGCGTTCCCCCAGGACGGGCTCTACACGTCCACGCTCCGGATCACCGAGCGGACCCCGGTGGTCGTGGCCGCCTACTCGCCGGACATGGCCGACCTCGTCGTCACGATCGAGGGCAACGGCGTGAGCCACGAGCTGACCGACTCGACCGAGCCCATCACGTTCCTCGACTTCAGCGGGTATCCGTCGACGTCCGATCCCAGCGGGGCGTTCGTCCTCGAGCCCGGCGACTACGAGATGGTGGTGACGACCGAGGACGGCGACCCGGCGGCGTTCGAGCTCGGTGTCGCCTCGGGCGACGGGACCTCGCTCGGCAACGGCGACGAGGTCGACGTCTCGGTGGAGGCCGGCGACGCGGTGCTCTACGCCGTCACGCTCGAGGAGGGGCAGGAGCTGACCGCCACCCTCGTGGGAGACAGCACGGACCCGATGCTGCTCGTGGTCGAGCCCGACGGCGACGTCCGGCGCAACGACGACTGGGACAGCTCGTCGGGCTACACCGGTGAGGATCTCCCGAACTGGCTCGACTCGGCCCTCACCGTGTCCGGCGGGGCGGGGGAGTACGTCCTCATCGTCACCACCTACGCCGGCCTGGGCGGCGACATGGTCGCCCAGGTCACGATCGAGTAGCCCACCGCGCCGCCCGTGTGTGAGTCTCACCGCCGTGGGGCGGTCTACCCGCCCGGAATGCCGGGGGAACGCGCCGGTCGTGGCTACCCTCGACGAGTCCGGACGTCGCGGGAGGCCGCGTCGTCTCTTGCTCGTACCCGGAGGAATCGTTGAGCACCGTCGAGGCAGGTTGGTACTCGGACCCCTGGGAGGACGGCAAGATCCGCTTCTGGGACGGCGTGACCTGGACCGACGAGCAGTACGACGCCGAGGACTCCGAGTACGACGTGCACGGCGACGAGGATCCGACACCGCCGGTCGACCACACGGTCGCCCCGTCCTCGGTCCTGCGGTCCGGTCAGGCCTTCGGGTCCGTCCCGCCCGCTCAGGACACACCGGCCGCCGACCAGGGCGTCCCACCGTCGGCGCCCTCCGCGCCGGGGTACGGGCAGATGCCGCCGTCCGCGCCCTCGGCGCCCGGCTACGGGCAGATGCCCCCGTCGGCCGCCTCGGCGCCCGGCTACGGGCAGATGCCGCCGTCGGCCGCCTCGGCGCCCGGCTACGGGCAGATGCCGCCGTCGGCCGCCTCGGCGCCCGGCTACGGGCAGATGCCCCCGTCCGCGCCCTCGGCGCCGGGTTACGGCGCGCCGGGATACGGCGCGCCGGGCCAGCCGACGGGCGGCACCCCCGGCTCCGTCAGCGGCTGGTCCGCGGGCTCCTCGGCCGAGGCCGGCTGGGCAGGTCAGACCGGCCCGGGCTTCTACGGACTGCCGGGCGCGGGCTCCCCGTCGTCGACCGGACCGGTCGCCGCCTCCGGGAACACCGCACCGTTCGGTGACGGGTACGGCGGCTACGCCGCGACCGGCGCGGGCTCCTACGCCTCCGGCGGGACCGCGGCGTACCCCCAGGGTCCCGGCCAGCCGTGGGCCGGATCTCCCGAGAGTGCGGGCGGCTTCCCGCCCCAGGCCCCGGGCTTCGGCGGGTCGCCCCAGGCCGGTGGTTACGGAGGCCCACCGCAGGGAGGTGGGGGGTACGGGTCGGGCGCCAAGCGATCGGGCCTGTCGCCGCTCCTGGCGGGTGGCCTCGTCCTCGCGATCGTCGCGGTGCTCGGCGTCGGCGCCTACTTCATCTTCTTGTCCGGCGACGACGATCCGTCCGCCGGCGGTGGCGGGGGCGGCGGCTCGTCGCAGCCCGCACCTGGGCCCGCGCCCGCGGACGCTCTCACGCTCACCGACTCGTCCGGCGCCGAGGTGCCCGAGTCCGGCACCGTCACCGTGCCGGCCGACGGCGCGTGGACGGGAACCATCACGGTCACCGAGCGGACCGGCTTCCTCGCGCTCGCCGCGTACGGCGAGGCCGACCCGCAGATCGCGGTCTCGGGCGAAGGTGTCTCGGTGGAGGTCGACGATGTCGGGTCCGCCTCGCGCGACCTCGCACCCCTCGGCGGCGACTCCGGTCTCGACGCCGCCGTCGGTCTCGTGCTCGAGCCGGGGACCTACACGATCGAGGTCACCGACTGGCTCGGGAGGGACGCCGAGGTCCCGTTCCAGTTCCGCTCCGGGCTCCAGGGCACGCTCTCGAACGGCGCGCCGGTCGATGCGACCGTGGCGGCGAACGACGTCGTCCTCATGGCCACCGAGCCCGCGTCCTCCTCCGGGTCGGTCCACACCCTGCTGCAGGAGGGTTCCGACCCGCAGCTCGTCGCCTTCCCGGCCGGTACCGGTGAGGCGCTCTACAACGACGACGGGCGGTCCCTCGCGCCCGCGGACATCGCCGACCAGATGTCGAGCCTGGACTCCTACATCGACATCTCCGCGAGCGAGCCGACCCTCGTCGTGCTGACGATGTGGCAGGAGCGGGCCGGCAGCGCGTCGGTGACCTACACCGACCAGTAGCAGCCCCAGACGTCCGACCACCCCCACCGCGCGGTCACGGGGCGCAACGACCGCTCGGTCAGCCCGTGAGCTCACCGAGCCGGTAGGCCGTCCGGTGCCCCGAGTCCTCGCGGGTGATCTCCACCTCGACGAGCCCGTGCGCGTCGACGCGGTACTCCTCCGTCACCGTCGGCCCGTCGTCGATCCGCCGGACCGGTCGGGCGGCAAGGTCCCCGACGTCGAACAGCTCCGCCGAGTACGGCACGCGCACCTCGGCGAACGGCACGATGTCGCCGCGGGGGTGCCCGTCGTCGTCGATCGCGGAGTACTCGACGAACCGGAAGAACCCGATGTCGTGGGCGGCCCGGTAGGTCCGGCGTGCCACGACGCCGCCACCCGAGGGCAGGACGTCGTCCGGCGCGAGCACGGGGTCGAGCAGCGTGCCGCGCCCGTGGTCGGCCTCCCGGAAGACGCCGAAGCCACGGGAGAGCCGGTCGGTGAGCGAGTACCCCGAGTCGGGGTCCGCCGCGACGGCGAGCCCGATCGCCGTCGACGCCGACGGGTACGGGGAGCGGTGCACACGCCGTCCGTAGTGGCGCCGCAACAGCCGTGGCACGAGGGGGAGCGACGTGGCGCCGCCGACGAGGTAGATGCCGGCGACGTCCGCGAGACCGGGTGCCGACTCGTCGTCGCCCCCGAGCAGCGGGGCCATCGCAGCGACCGTGCGTTCGACGAGCGGGGCCGCCGCCGCGTAGAGGTCGTCGACCGTGACGGAGACGGGGCGACCCTCGACGTCGAGAGCGAGGCGGCGCGACTGCGGGTGCACCGCCTCCTTCGCGACGCGTGCCTGCTCGAGGAGGTCGTCCGCGGCATCGGTGGAGCGTCCCTCGAGCTCGGCGGCGTCGGTCCCCGCGGCGCGCGCGGCGAGCTGGGCGAGCACGACGTCGACGTCGTCCCCGCCGACGTCGTTGAGACCGGCCGAGGCGAGCACGTCGTGGCTCGTCCCGTCCACGCTGACCAGCGAGGCGTCGAAGGTGCCCCCGCCGAGGTCGTACACGAGGACCCGGGTGCGCCGGCTGGAGATGGTGCGGGTCTGCCGGTGCGTGTACTCGAACCCGGCGGCGGACGGCTCGTTGAGCACGGCCACGACGTCGAAGCCCGCCAGCCGGAACGCCTCCAGAGTGAGGTAGCGCTGGGCGGTGTGCGCGTGGGCGGGGACGCCGACGGCGACGCCGAGCGCGTCATCGAGGTCAGGGTCGGCGACGGACGAGCGGGTGCGGATCTCGGTGCGCAGCGCGTCGAGGAACGAGGTGAGGACGTCGAGGATCGGGACGGTGCGCCGGCCGACGCGAACCTCGGAGCGGGCGCTGACGTCAGGCCGGGCGAGCACGCGCTTGACGGACCGCAGCAGAGGGGCGCCCGCGCGGTGCGCCTCCTCGGCCGCGAACCCGTGGACGAGACTCCCGTCGACGTACGCGCTGACCGACGGGACGTGGTCGTGCCAGTCGCCGTTCTGGTCCACGAAGGAGACAACCGGGTAGTTGCCCCGGTCGGCTGCGGCGACGATCGTGCGGGTGGTTCCGAGGTCGACCCCGAGGCGCATGCCTCGAGGCTAGCGGCACGGCCGCGGGGGCACGCCGAGCGTCCGGCGGGACCTGTGGTCGGGTGGCTCGTGGCTCGTGGCTCGTGGCTCGTGGCTCGTGGCTCGTGGCTCGCGCCGGCGAGTGGAGCCGTGAGTGTGCGCGGGGGTCGGGACCGCCCGTGAGCCCGACCGAACGATGCCGGGGTGCGGGGTCGATGGTTCCCAGGTCTATCCTCGTCCGGTGCCTCCTGCGTCGTCGTCCCCGACCGGCACAGGACCCGTCCGCCCACGCCCCGAGCACCTGCAGCCCGGCCTCGTCGCGCTCGTGGTGCTGGGCGGCACGCTCGGCACGGCGGCCCGCGCCGGCATCGACGCGGTGCTCGGCGGCGCTCCCGGTGAGATGCCGTGGGCGACCGGTGCAGTCAACGTCGTCGGCGCCGCGATCCTCGGGGCGCTGCTCGCCCTGCTCACCACGGTCCCGGCCGGACCGGCGAGGCGCGCGCGGCTCCTCGTGGGGACCGGACTGCTGGGCGGATTCACGACCTACTCTGCGCTGTCCCTCCAGACGGTCCAGCTGGCGCAGGCCGGTCGCGGCGTGGCGGCCCTGTTCTACGCGCTCGGGTCGGTCGCCCTCGGTGTCCTCGCCGCGTACCTCGCCCACGCCGGGGCGTTCCGGGCCGTACGGGCACGGCGGCGCGGTGCCTGCGGGGGAGCCGCATGAGCCCAGCGACCTCTGGGGGAGCGGCATGAGACCGGCGACCTCTGGGGGAGCGGCATGAGCCCGCTGACCTGGCTGCTCGTCTCGGTGGCCGGCGGGCTGGGGGCCGGGTCGCGGTTCATGCTCGACGGCGCGCTCACCACCGCGCTACGCCCGTCCGTCCCCGTCGGGACCGTTGTCGTCAACCTCATCGGGTCGTTGCTGCTCGGCGTCGTCGTCGGCGTCGGAGCGGGCGGTTCCGGCGGAGGAAGCGGGTGGTCGCCGGAGCTGACGACAGTCGCCGGCACAGGCTTCCTCGGCGGGTTCACCACGTTCAGCACGGCGAGCGTCGACATCGTGCGCATGCTTTCCGCGCGCCGTCCGGTCACGGGCGCGGTGGTCTGCCTCGGCATGCTCGTCGGCGGCGTGGCGGCCGCGTGGTGCGGGTGGGAGCTCGCGCGCTGAGTGGGCCGCCGCGTGGTGCGGGGTCGGTGCTCGCGTACTGGACAGATGGATGCTCGTGCACCGAGCGAACACCCCGGCCCGATCCGACGGAGCCGGCGTCAGTAGTCGCCGACGAGCCGGGAGAGAGCCTCCGCCCGGTGCGGCTGGACCCAGGCGGCGTGGTTCGGGAGGTGCACGGTGGCGCGGTCCGGCGGGGTGAGCGCCTCGCAGAGACGGGCGACGGCGACGAGGTCGAGCAGGGCGCCCCACACGTCCGCCTCGACCCGGGTCCGACGGCCCTTCAGCGTGAGGTCGATGCCGGCGGGAATCTCCCCGGACGCCTCGTACACGACCTGAGCGTCGGTCAGCCGGTCCCAGGTGCCGGCGGTGCGGGCGATCTCCCCGACCACCGCGATCCAGTCCTCCGAGGAGTCCGCCATCGTGTCCTCCGGCGGGAATCGGAACACGTTCGACCAGACCGGGATGTCACCGCGGACCGGGTGGTGGACGACGGCGTCGAGGAACGGGTCCCAGTCGGCAGGGTCGGCCACGGGGACGACGGCGTCCGCCACCTGATCGACGCTCAGCCTCGGGTCGAGCCGCAGGCCCGCCTCGACCAGGGCACTCACCCGTCGGCGCACGTCTCGACCTGCCTCGGGGTCGGAGCTCGCGGTGGCGCCGGGGATGTCGCCGTCGGGCGTGGTGGTCGGTCCGAGACCGTCGAGCGTGCTGGGTGTGGTCCCTGCCGCCGAGTCGTCCGCCGAGGCGTCCGACGTGGCACCCCGCGCGGCATCGCTCGTCGCCAGGTCGAGCGCCGGGGCCCGTGACAGCCGGACGGCGATGGCTCGTGCCTCGCGCGCGTGCTCCTTGGGGACGAGCAGGCGCCGGTAGTCCGATCCGTGGCCGGCTCCGGAGCCCGAGCTGGATCCGGGCCCCGAGGTCGGGCCGGAGCTGTCGTCGTCCCGGTCGCCCGCTCCGGCGTCGTCCGGCGTCGACCGGAGGAGCGGGACGGCGACCAGGCGCGGCGGCACGAGCTGGGCGAGGAGCGCGTCGAGCACCGGCGCGAGCTCGCTGCCCTCGAGCGGGACGGTGAGCGGCGTGCCACCGAGCGCGACCGTCACCGAACCCTGGTCGCCGTCGAGGGTGGCCTCGACCTCGCCGACGTGTCCCGTCGCCCCGAGAGCTTCCTCGGCGCTGGCAAGCGTGCGGCGGACCGACGCCGCGGCGTCGTCGTCAGTGGCACCCGCTGGGAGGTGGGCGTCGCCGACGACGAGCTCGCGCACCGGCCGCTCCAGGGAGCGCCCCGCGCCGAGGAGAAGGAGCTGGAGGGGGAGCGGGGTAGGTCCCGTCGACGGGACCCGACGCCGAAGCTCGTCGACGTCGACCCCGTCGCGCAGGTGCAGGCCCAGCCCGGTCAGGGCGGCGAGCTGTCTGGTCAGCGGGGCGTCGTCGGGCAGGTCCACGGGCGAGGGGCCGGTCGACGCGGGAGAGCTGCGCGACTCGTGCCCGGGTCGGGCAGATCGGGCAGGTCTGGCAGGTCGGCCGGGCCGGCCCTGCTGCCCGGACGTGGCGCTGCGCCGGTCGTCGCCCGATCGGCGGCTGAACGGCCACATGTGGGTCCTCCTCGTGTCGGTCCGCCCGCGGCGCAGGACGCGTCCCCTCCACGGTAGGTCACACCGTCGGGGTCGTCCCGCACAAAGCGCGAGTTCCTCGCGGCGAGTGCGGGGACTTCTCCTGACGAGTGCGGGGAGCCCTTGGCGAGTGAGCAGCTTTCCGCCTCACCATCACCCCCGTCGACGACGAAGCGGGCCCCGCACCCATCAGGATGCGGGGCCCGCTCACTGGTCGAACCGACAACCGCTCACTCGTCGATCAGCATGAGTGCGGGGATCCGGTCACGAGTGCGGGGATCCGCTCACCGACTGGTGGACGGATCCCCTCACTCGCCGATGGGGTCAGCGGCGGATGCCGAGGGTGTCCGCGCCGTCGCCGTTCCAGTCGCCGACGAACACCTCGTCGCCCGAGCGGCCGTAGCGGACCTCGCGGTCCGCCCAACCACCGGTGAGGGTGTTCGACATCAGGTACAGGTTCCCGCGACGCGAGGCGAACGTGTCGCTCCCGTCCCCGTCCCAGTCACCCACGAGCACCTGGTCGCCCGCGCGGCCGTAGTCGAACTCCGCGTCCGCCCAGCCCGAGCTGAGCGAGTTGGACACGAAGTACCGGGCCCCACGACGCACCGCGAACGTGTCAGACCCGTTGCCGTCGTAGTCACCGACCAGGACCTGGTCGTTCGCGCGGCCGTAGTCCAGCTCGGTCTCCGCGTCCCCACCGACGAGCTCGTTGGTGAGGAAGTACGAGTTGCCCCGACGCACGGCGAAGGAGTCCACGCCGTCACCGTCCCAGTCACCCACGAGGACCGTGTCCCCGGAGCGGCCGAACGTCAGCTCCACGTCCGCGCTGCCCCCGTAGAGGGAGCTGGACAGGAAATAGGCGTTCCCACGGCGGACCGCGAGCGTGTCGCTGCCGTTGCCGTCCCAGTCACCCACGAGCACCTGGTCGCCGGGGCGACCGAAGGAGAACTCGTGGTCCGCCCAGGCGTCCCAGCCGTCGTTGAGGTAGAACCCACGACCCGGGGTCGGGGGAACAGGCTCACCCGGCTCCTCCGGCTCCTCGTCGTCGGACTGCGTCGAGACGACGAGGTCACGCATGCTGCCCGTGTTGTCGAACGAACCGAACCCGACCCGACCGGAGTCGAACGTCGTGTCGGTCGCCGTCATGAGCGGATGCTCGAGACCGTCCACCCAGACGGCGATCTCGCCGGTATCGGCGCAGTGGACGAGCCGGACGTCGTGCCAGGCGTCGTCGGTGATCGCGGGCGGCGCACCGACGGAGGCCTCCTCGTCCCACTGGTCGTCGATCCGCAAGCGGTCGGCGCCGTCGACGAGGAAGATCCCGTTGTGCGGGTAGATCGCGTTGTCCTGCGAGAGGTGCGCGTAGTAGTACTCCGTGTCCGACTGGTGCCCGAACACGAGGATTATGTCGCGGTTGTTGACCGACGGGGGAGCGTCGAGCCGGACCTCCGCCTCGATCTGGACCGTGCCGACCGGGTCGCCCGAGGCGAGCAGTGCGTACTCGAACGGCCGGCGGATGCCGTCGTCCGGGTTGGTTCCCGGCTCGGTCATCGTGATCATGTCGCCGGGGAAGTCCCAGCTCTCCGGGGTCCGCGGCGCCCAGTTCTCCTCGGCCATGAGGTCGGTGCGCTCGGTGTCGAACGAGCACTCCGGCGCTGACGGCGGGTCGACGGGCTGGACCCCGTAGGCCGCATACTGCGCCGCCATCTGCTCGGGCGTCGGCACGGTGTCGAGGATGACGACGTCGTCCATGCGGCCGTCGAAGGCGTTTCGCTCCCGGTCGTTCTGCGGGAAGCTCCCGCCGATCTTGATGCCCGCGGGGTTCGTGTCCGAGGTCGTCCCCTCGCCCCACGTGTTGTCCGCCGTGTACTCGCCCTCGAGCTCCTCGCCGTTCATGTAGAGCCGCATCTCGCCGGCCTCGTAGTCGAAGGTCGCGGCGAGGTGCACCCACTCGTTGCGGGCGAGGATCTCGTCCCACGGCATCGTGGCCGCGTACGTCCACGACCCTTCGCCGTCGACCCGGCGGCCGAGCGCGACTAGCCGTAGCTCGCCGTCGACCTCGATGACCTCGAGCAGGGCACGGACGCCGTGCCCGTCGGAGTCGCCCGAGAGGACGCCGGCGAGACCGATGGCGTTGAACACGTCGTCCGGGTCGGTGGACTCCGAGTTCGGCACCGGGTGGTCGCCCGTCGGCTTGAACCAGCCCATGATCGAGATCTGTCCGGCGTCGGCAAGGGCGCCCAGGGACTCGACGCCCTCGGGGTCGTAGATGCCGGCCTTCCAGTCGTCGTTCGACGCCTCCTCCGGGCTCAGCTGCTGGGTCTGGAGCGCGCGGCCGGCGCCGGGATAGGCCTCGTCGGCGACGCGCATGAGCTCACCGCCGTTGACGAGCTCGATGTCGGTGCCAGAGCGGCCGAGGTCGTCCTCCCACGCCGGGGCGTCGGCCACCGGGTGGTCGAACGTGTAGTGGCTGACGACGTTGCGGGCGAGCTCGGGCAGGACGGTCGTGTCCGGCACCTCGTGCGCGCCGGTCACGCGCCACACCCGGCCGTCGGCCTTCGAGATCAGGTAGAGCTCCCCGGAGGCGTCCGACCCGAAGCGGAGGTCGACCCGCGAGTCCCCGACGAGCTCGGCAAACGTGGTCTCGACGCCCTCGTGGACGACCCGCAGCTCCTCGATCGGCGTGAGGTCCTCGGGGTCGCCGTCGTTGCGCTGCATCGCGGCGGCGTCCGTGGACAGGATCCAGCCGCGGACGAGGTCGGTGAAGAGGTACCGGCCCTGCAGCTCCGGGATCTCACCCCGGTAGACGAACCCGCCGTTGACCGCCACACCGGCGTCGCCGGTCTGGCCCGGGTCGCGGTTGTGGTCGTACGCGGCCACCGGGTAGGTGTAGCCGGCGTCGTCCTCGGGCAGGGGATAGATCTGCCGCTCGTGGGCGAGGAACGGCCCCTCCCGCTCGGACCAGCCGAAGTTGTCGCCCGCCTCGACCTCGTATATCGACTCGACCTGCCACTCGCCGATGTGACCGAGGTAGAGCGCGTGCTCGCCGCCGGTGTCCCAGCTGATGCGGTGGGGATCGCGCATCCCGATGGCGTAGGTCTCACCGAGCGCACCCTCGACGTCGACGAACGGGTTGTCGGCGGGGATGCCGTACTCGCCGTTCGCGCTGTCGTCGCCGAGCGGGTCGATCCGCATGATCGTGCCGTGCGGGGTGGCGAGGTCCTGCGGGTTGCCGTTGTCGACCCCGTTCCCGCCGTCGCCGACGAGGATGTAGAGCATCCCGTAGTCGGCGTCGCCCTCGGTCACCGTGGGGTTGAAGGCGATCTGCTGGACGGTGTGCACGCGCCCGGCGAACGGGACGCGCATGATCTCGCGGCTCGTGCCCGAGAACGTCTCGGCCGCGGGGTCGTCGGCGGTCCACTCGGTGATGACGCTGTGGAACGCCGTGCCCTCGAACTCCGGGAAGTCCGGCTCGTCCTCCGTCAGGGCGGTGCCACCCTCGGTGTGCACGGTGTAGAAGATGCCGTTCTCGGCGAAGTCCGGGTGGAACTCCGCGAAGCCGAATCCCGTGCCGAGGCCGGCGTGGTTGTGGAAGTTGTCGGCGAACTGGTCGCGGACGTTGAGGTAGTCGACGTAGTCGCCGGACTCCCGGTCGACCATGAACAGGCTCTCGTTCATGTCGACGACCATGAGACGCCCTGAGTCGTCGGGCGCCTCGTCGAGGTGGGTGATCCGGTTGTGCCGGACCAGGCGCTCGTCGGTGGGCTCCGGGGTGGGGGAGGACTCGGGGAGCTGCACGAGCTCCTCGACCTCGATCGCGAGGCTCGACAGGGTCGGGTCGGGCAGCGGGTTGAGCAGGGGGTCCCCGACGGGGTCGTCCGCCTGGGCGGCCGGTGCGACGACGAGGGTCGCGCACATCGCGGCTCCGGCGGCGACGGTCACCGCCGTTCGTCGTCGTCGTCGGGCACGGGGTGTCTGTCGCCGGTCGGAGAACTGCCGTATGGACGTCATCGTCACGCTCCTTCATCGGAAAGCGTTTTCCTGGCAATTCACAACGGTAGGACCAGCCCATGGACCTGATCAATCGTCCTCACGGATGAGATTCGGACGGCGGGGGCGCGTCGTGCGCGACCGGATGCCGGCGGGTGCGATGTCCGGGGGAGCCGGTCACGGATGCGGGGGTCGGAACGACGGGGACACGTCGTGCGCGACGCCGACGGGCGGGACATCCGCGGGGGAGTCGCCGGTGTCGGGGCCGGTCCGTACCGTGCCGAGCGGACGCGCGCCGACCGGGTGCGCGCGATGAAGGGGGATCGTCATGGTCGACGTCGTGCTGTTCCATCACGTGCAGGGGCTGACCGAGGGGGTGCGGGCGCTGGCCGAACTGCTGAGTGCCGGCGGAAGGCACTCCGTGGTGACTCCCGACCTGTTCGACGGACGGACGTTCGGCAGCATCGAGGAAGGGTTCGCCGCCTTCACCGAGATCGGCGAGGACGTGGTCCTGCAGCGGGCGGCACGCGCCGTGGACGAGGTGGAGCGCCCCGTGTACGCGGGGATCTCGCTCGGGGTCATGGTGGCTCAGCGACTGCTCCAGCAGCGCGGAGACGCCCGCGGCGCGCTGTTTCTCGAGGGCGCGATGCCGGTCTCCGGCGAGTGGGCCGACGGGCCGTGGCCGGCCGGCGTTCCCGCCCAGATCCACGGCATGGACGACGACGAGTTCTTCGCCCATGAGGGCGACATCGACGCGGCACGGGAGATCGTCGCCGCCGTCGGGCCCGGGCGCGGTGAGCTCTGGACCTATCCGGGCAGTGCCCATCTGTTCACCGACTCGTCGGTGCCGCAGCATGATCCGGGGGCGACGGCGATCGTCGTCGAGCGCGCGGTCGCTTTCCTCGACGGGCTCCAGCAAGCTGCGTAGCGTCGGAGCAGATCCGGTGTCGCGATGGGGCGCGGCCGGTCTCGCACCCGGACGCATTCGGTCGGGACGCGTCGCTCCCCGAGAACGGTCCGGGATCTTTGTCGGTGGGTTATGTTGCGTCTGTCACTGTCCTGATCACGTCCGAAGCCGCACGATCGCGGCCTCGGGCGCCATACGTGCGAGGAGGCACGCATGTCCGACAGCCCCGATGGACGCCCGACAGGCAGCACGCCGGCACCGTCCCGCGACGCGTCCGACAGCGGGGCGGTCCTCGGGCGGCTGATGCGCCCTCTCAACACCCTGGTCGAGCGCTACGTACCCTCGGCCCGCTGTTCGCGATCGTCCTGACGTTCGTCGTCGTCATCCTGGCTCTGATCCTCACGGACGCCGGGCCGAGGACGATCGTCGTCGAGTGGGGGAACGGGCTCTCCGGCCTGCTCGCGTTCATGACGCAGATGGCGCTCATCCTGCTGCTGGGCTACATCCTGGCGAGCACGCGCCCCGTCATGCGCCTTCTCCGCGCCCTGGCACGCGTGCCGAGGAGCCCGATCCAGGCTTATCTGTTCGTCTTCCTGGTGGCGGCGATCGCCTCGCTCATCACCTGGGGCCTCGGTCTGGTCGCCGGCGCGCTGCTCGCCCGCCAGGTCGCCTACGAGTTCCGGAGCCGGGACGTGCCCGTGCACTTCCCGATGCTCGTAGCCGCTGCCTTCTCCGGTTTCGTGGTGTGGCACATGGGGTACTCGGCGTCCGGCCCGCTCCTCGCGGCCACGCCCGACTCGTTCGTGGTCGACCAGCTCGGTGAGCCCCTCCCGATCTCCGAGACGATCTTCAGCTCGTGGAACGTGATCGGAGCGGTGGCGACGATCGCCCTCGTTGCGCTCGGCCTGTTCCTCGTGGCGCCGAGGCGGGGGAGCGCGATCAAGGTGCTCGAGATCGACGCCCGCGAGAAGGACGTGGAGATCGACGACGCGGTCGAGACCCCCGCCGACCGCGCCGACGCCTCCCGTATCCCCACGCTGCTCGTCGGCCTCATGCTCGTGGCGTACCTCGTCCTGCACTTCATCGACGGCGGCAGCCTGACGCTCGACATCGTCAACTGGAGCTTCCTCGCGCTCATCATGTTGCTCGTCCGCAACCCGTTCGAGCTCGTCACGCTGACGAAGCGAGCCGCCGCGAACGTCGGCGAGATCCTGCTCCAGTTCCCCCTCTACGCAGGAATCATGGGGATGATGGCCGGAACGGGGCTCATCGCCGTCTTCTCGGACGCGCTCGTCTCGATCTCCAACGAGTACACCTTCGGGCTGTTCGCCCTCCTCTCCGCCGGACTGGTCAACTTCTTCGTCCCGTCGGGCGGCGGGCAGTTCGCCGTGCAGGCACCCATCATCCTCGAGGCGGCGCGCGACCTCGGCGTCGATCCCTCGATCGCCATCATGGCCGTGGCCTACGGCGACCAGTGGACGAGCATGATCCAGCCGTTCTGGGCGCTCCCGCTGCTGGCGATCGCCGGCCTGAAGATGCGCGACATCCTCGGGTACACGACGAGCACGCTCATCATGTCCGGGATCGTGTTCGCAGCGACCCTGCTCGTGGCCAGCCTGATCTGAGAGGGATGCGGCCGGGGAGCGGCGTCGGCGCTGCCCCTCGTGCGTCAAGGTCGGTCGCTGGTCGTGGATCCGGCGGTCGCACCGGTGGGCGGCGGCACCGCGTCGTCGTCGATCGTGTCCGCGAGGCGCCCGAGCAGGGTTGTCAGCCGGTCGACGTCCGCGGTCGACCAGCCGGCGAGGAGTCGCGCGGCGACGTCCCCGACCTCGTCCTCGTAGTCGTCGAGCAGGACGCGCCCCTCCGCGGTGATGCTCACCGCGACGGCACGTCGGTCCTCCGGGTCCGGCGTGCGTGCGACGAGGTCGCGCCGCGTGAGCCTGCCGATCTGCACCGTCATCGTCGAGCGGTCGACCTCCTGCCAGGCGGCGAGCTCGCTCATCCGCACCGGCCCGGTGTCGGCGATGCGGCGGAGCAGCCAGCCGTCGACGGGGGAGAGGTCGGGTGCGTCCCGGCGTCGCCGGTCGCGATCCATCCAGCGTTGGATGGAGCTGAACGCGCGGTACATCGTGCGGCCCAGCGCGAGGGCCTGGGTGGGGTTGGTCGGGTTCACGGTTGCTCCGGGTCGACATCGACTAGTTTGATTGGTACACTCAAACTATCATGGCAGCAGTCCGGCGAGAAGGGGAGAGCGAATTGACCGACACGACGCCGACAACCAATCCTGCGACCGAGGGGCCCGTGCTCGACCGGGTCGTCATCGGGCACTACGACAGCTACGTCGGCGCCGAGCGGGCGGTCGACCTGCTCGCCGACAAGGATGTCGACGTCGCGACCGTCAGCATCGTCGGGCACGACCTCAAGTCGGTCGAGCTCGTCACCGGCAACATGAGGTTCGGCAAGGCGGCCCTGTACGGACTCGGCGGGGGCGCCTGGCTGGGCCTGCTCGTCGGGCTTCTGCTCGGCATCTTCCTGCCGTCGCCCGTCTGGGCGGAGGTCGTGCTCGGATCGGTCGTCTTCGCCGCCGTGTGGGGGCTGATCTTCGGGCTCGCCGGCTACGGACTCGTCGGCCGTCGCCGCAGCTTCCGGTCGACCAGCGGCACGCGGGCCTCGGTGTACACGGTCGAGGTGCCGGCCGACATCGCCCGGCAGGCGACCCAGGTGCTCGACGCCGGACGATGAGCCGATCACCGGCCGGTCCGTGGCTGCGATCCCGGGTCTGGCCCGAGGTCGCGGCCACGGTCGTGTCCGGGGGTGGCGACGGCTGGCGGGCGGGGATGTCGTGCCACTCCCGCACGAGGCAGTTCCGCCGCTGCGGTGCCGAGGCGTGGGGAGGGGGATGTTGCGTGGGGCGACCGACGGGACGAACGACCGTCCGACGCCCCTCCGGGCTGTCGCGCGAGGGGACCGTCTCGCTCGACAGAATGACATAATGTGCATTATCGGATCGTAAGGAACGGGAGTTGCATCTGATGCGACTACTCCCGTGCGGCGACGTGCTGGGTGTCCGTGCAGGTCAACTCCATATTGCAGGCACCGGTCCTCGGAATGTGGTGGGCCGGCCTTGCGGCGTTCGGGCTCGTGGGCGTAGGTTCCATGCATTAGATGCAGGATTCCACGGGATCTGGGGGCGTCGTGAAGGGTGTTCCGGGCTTCGTCCCACGGGTGCTCCGCGACGGCGAGGTAGCGCTGTTCCGCGCGGAGGACCGCGTGTTCGACGCGATGCTCGAGGGCTGGAAGGCGCAGATGCTGGCCCGCGGGCTGGCCACGCAGACCATCGAGGGCCGCTGCCGCGTGCTGCGCCGGTTCCAGGAGTACTCCGGGATGTACCCGTGGACCTGGCAGCCCGTTGACCTGGACGACTACATGGCCGAGCGCCGCTCCGGCGAGAAGCCAATCAGCCTGACGACGCTACGGTCGGACAGCAACGCGATCGCGATGTTCTGCGCCTACACGACGGCACCGACTTACGGCTGGCGCGAGTTCTGCGAGCAGACCTTCGGCGAGATACCCGCGCAGATCGCCTTCGACTGGAACACCCCCCGTCACACCGCCGATGACGCAGTGCCCACGCAACGGCGCGCATTCAAGCAGGCGGAGCTCCAGATGCTCTTCGACCACATGGACGACCTCGTCGACCGCGAGCATGCCGTCGGCAGCAAGCGTTGGCTGCCGGTGCTGCGCGACTCCGTCGCGTTCAAGGTCTGCTACGCCTACGGGCTTCGTCGCCGCGAGGTCACGATGCTCGACCTGCACGACTTCGGCCCGAACCCGCACGTGCCTGCCTACGGTGAGTACGGCGCGGTGATGATCCGGTGGGCCAAAGGGACCGCTGGATCTGGGCCTCGCCGCCGCACCGTCCTCACGGTTCCCGAGTTCGAGTGGGTCGTCGGCCTCCTGCGGTTCTGGGTCGACGACGGCGTCCGCGACCGGTTCCCCACCGCCGACCGTTCGGCCGCGCTGTGGCCCAGCGAACGAGCCGACCGGATCACGCTGGGCAGCCTTGGGGACTCCTTCGCCGCTGCGCGCGACGCGGTCGGCCTGCCCAAGGAGCTCGGCCTGCATTGCCTACGCCACTCCTACATCACCCACCTGATCGAGGCCGGCTACGACCCGGCGTTCGTGCAGACCCAGGCCGGCCACGCCTACGCCTCGGTCACCAGCATCTACACCTCCGTCGGTGACGACTTCAAGCAGAAGACGATCCAGAAGATGATCGCCCGCCGCATCGCACGCCCGAAGGAGGCCAACCCCGATGGCTGAGCAACGCCGCATCGGCTACAAGTGGAACCTGCGCACCGTCATGGCGCAGCGGAACCTGTGGAAGAGCACCGAGCTCATGCCGCTGCTGAAGTCGCGGGGCATCAACCTCTCCGAGAGCCAGGTCTACCGACTCGTCACCGGCACACCCGAGCGCATCCCGGCACGCACGTTCGCCGCTCTGTGCGACATCCTCGACTGCGAGCCCAACGACCTGTTCGAGCCCTACGTCGAGATGCGCGCAGCGAGCACAGCGGACGCGCCCAAGCGGCCCGAGGACCTCGGCCTGAGACCAGGGGACCCGATCGCGCGGCGCGTGCGGATCATCAGGGACGACGAGAATGGCTAGGCCGCGACCGCCAAGCGATCCAACCCGATGGCCACTCCCCTGCGCCCGCTGCGGTGAGCACCACCAGATCGCGGCCCACTGGCCCGACGGCAGCGTGTGCCGCTACTGCTACCAACAGGCCAAGCGAACCCGTGGCACCTGCTCCTGCGGCCACGACGGCGTCCTGCCCGGCCGCATCGACGGCCAGCCAGCCTGCAGACGATGCACCGGCGTCACGCTCAACATCGACTGCACCACCTGCGGCGCCGAGGACGAGCTCTACCGCGGCACCCAGTGCTGGACGTGCGAACTCGCAGTGCTCGTCGATCAGCTGCTCATCAATCCCACCACGGGCGTGATGGCCGCCGAACTGGGCCCAGTAGCCCGAGCACTGAAATCGATGAAGAGATCCAACAGCGGAGTGACCTGGATCAGACAGCCCCACGTCACCACCTTCCTCAAAGATCTCGCGGCGGCGCCGACGATCACCCACGACCAACTCGACGACCTGCCAGGATCGGACCGCACCCGCACCTACATCCGCGGCCTGCTGGTCGAGCACGACGCCCTGCCCCGACGCGACGAGCTCGCCGTCCGCTACCATCACTGGTCCACCGGCGCCCTCGAGCGTCTCAGCAGCGACGAGCACCACGACATCGTGCGCCTCTATATCCGCTGGCACATCCAGCGACGCATGAACCAGATGGAGACGGTGCCGCGAGGCACGTTCCTGAGATCGAAGCAGACCGTCACCGTGACGATCGACTTCCTCAACTGGCTCCACGACCACGGACTCACGCTCGACCAGCTACGGCAGGAACACCTCGACGCCTGGCTGTCCGACGGACCGAGCACCCGACGGTTCGTTGATCGCTTCATCCCTTGGGCCATCAAGAGCCGGCTCGTCGACTCCGACCTCACCCTCGCCCGCCATCGCCGCGGCACCAGCCCGAAGCTGTCCAAGCCCGAGCAGGATGCCGCCGTCGACCGCGTGGTCCACACCGACGAGCTCACAGTGCGTGACCGGGCCGCCGCGATCTTGGTCCTCGTCTTCGGACAGCACATCGAAGACGTCGTCGAACTGACCTGGGACGACGTCGCCGTGACCAACGACCTCGTCACCATCACGCTCGGAACGACCGAGTTCGCCCTCCCCTCCCCCTTAGACCAGCCCATACGCCAGCTCGCCGCCGCGCCCGGCAACTACCTCACCGCCGCCCACCCCAACAGCACCTGGGTTTTCCGCGGCAACTCCCCCGGCCAGCACATCCACGGATCGAGCCTGCGCAACAGGCTCAAGACAATCTTCAGCACCCGCGCGGCCCGGCTCGGCACCCTCCATGAGCTGACCAAACTCGCACCCGTCCCGATCATCGCCGACGCGCTCGGCTACCACCCGACCACCATCGAGCGCCACGCCATCGGCTCCGCCAGTGTGTATGCCCAGTACGTCGCTGCCAAGCGAGAGCACTCATGAGGATTCGAGCGAGCCAGGAGATGAAGTGTCAGCTATGGCGTCTATCGTCGGACCATGCTTCGTCGACTAGACCTGAACAAGCCTTGGCGGTCGTTGGAGCCTGGATTCTGGCCCGATGAGCTTCCCGCGGGCCGCCGAACGATCGTGTACGGCCACAACGGCAGCGGCAAGTCGACATTCGCTGAGCTTCTCCTGAGTCTGGCCGACTCTGACGACGCTAAGGGCGTGGTCTGGGAGGACGACCAGAAGCGCCGCACCAGTATCAGCGCCGACGGTGTGAATTCGAAGGCGCCTATAGCCGTATTCACGCGGAAGTGGGTCGAGGCAAATCTGTCAGAGTTCCTCGATGGCGCTAGCGCTGCGGCAATCGTGACTCTGGGCAAGGAAGCGATCGACGCCAAGGAGGAGCAAAATCGGCTCGTTGAAGAGCTCGGCAATCTGCAGAATCAGGCGGAGCAAGCGGACGAGCAGCAGAAACTCGCTGACGACAAGCTCAAAGCCTTAGCCCGTGACGTCCAGGACAGGATCGTGTCTGAACTCCAAGAGTTCGACTACAAGCACTTTACAAAGAGCCGCTACTCTGTAACCAAAGTCCAGGATGACTTGCGCAAGTACACGGGAGAAATCCCAGATAGTAACGCACACGCCGAGGCTCTGAAGCGGCTAGGCGAACAGGCCCAGTTACCGGCGCCAGCGATTGTAGCGGCACCCGCGGACGTCGCCGACCAGCTGGTGGCTCTGAACGAGCTGCTCTCCGAGACACCGACCCGAGTCGCGATCAGGGAACTAGAAAGCAACCCGGCAGCTCAGACTTGGGTCGAGGAGGGCCTTGCACTACACGAGGGCCTCGACCACTGCTTCTTCTGTGCCGGGGAGATCAGCAGAGATCGACGTGACCAGCTGGCACTTCATTTCGATGAGAGCTGGCTCCAGATTCGAAGCCGGTCGAAGACCCTACTGGCGGCTGTCGCGATCGAGAATCAGGCGCTCATTGACTGGCAAACCACTCTGCCGGCCCCCACGAACTTGGCGAGCGAACTGCGGTCGGTCTATGAAGAAGCATTTGAGCGAATCAACGCCGCCGTCGACGAGCGCATTAAGACGCTCAAGTCAATTGAAAGAACACTCAACGAAAAAATTGCCGACCCCAGCGCTACACCTGACGCCCCAGAGTGGTCGATGCTTAGCACGACTCCATCCATCTCAGGGCTGGTGCAGGCGATCACACAGCACAACGAACAGGTCCGACGACACGAGCAAATCACCGCTGAGCGTACGCAGACGGTCCTCGACCACCTGGTCGGATCGCAGAGCGAGCCCTTCCGGGGCCTCGAGCAACAGGCGAAGGACCTGGCAACCGCCAGCAGCCGTGCCAAGGCCGCCGTGAAGCTTGCGGAACACCAGCTCGCCGATGTGCGTCGGAAGCAGTTCACCAACAATGAGAAGGCCGACGCTCTCACCCGTGATCTTGCCCGCGTCTACGGCAAGGGCCACCTCAGAGTCGCAGTCACGTCAGACGGCAAGTCATACGCCTGTCGTCGTGGCGACGAACCTGGTAAGCACCTCAGTCACGGCGAGAGGACGACCTTGTCGTTGCTGTACTTCCTGCACAAGCTCGAGGATGAGCAGGTCGCCAACAGTGACAGGTCGCAGAGAATTGTGGTGATTGATGATCCGTCCAGCTCGCTCGACAGGGAGGCCCTCTTCGCGACCCACCAACTGCTCTTCGACACGCTCGATAACTTCGGTCAGTACGTCATACTTACCCACGACTTCAATCTCTTGCAACTGTTCATTAAATCTCACAAGACCGCTTGGTTTAAATCGCGTAGCCGTGTTAATGCTGCCGATGCCGACGAGATCCGATTCCCCAAGGTGTCTTTCCTTGAGATGTACGCAGCATCGGTAACCGGCGCGCGTCAATCCCGTGTCGGTAGTCTCCCTTACGCTCTGCTTAAGAACACGTCAGAGTACGCCTATCTATTCTCAACGCTCATGGCCGGGATCGCGGACTCTGCGAATCATGAACGACTCTTCCTTCTTCCGAATGCTGCTCGTCGATTGCTTGAGATCTTCGCGAGTTACAAGGCGCCCCACAGAACCAACTTCCTTCAACAACTCGAAGTCCTGGTAGAGTCTCAGGAAGATGAGCCCTATCGCGATGTTTATCATTTCTGCAATCGCTTCTCGCACGGCGAGGGAAGCGAGAGCATCGACGTACTCGACGCTCGCGCCGTTCATGGACAGATACGTAGGTGCCTTGAGTTCCTGCGCGCCGTCGACAGCGAGCACTTCGATCGGATGTGTACAGCAACGGGCGTTGCCCCTGAGTCGCTCCCCTGAGGTTCCGACCAGGGCAACCAACCCACGGACAAGATGGCGATACGTAAGCCGCCCAGAGTTCAAGTACCTCGCTTACCTCGCTGGAGCCTTCCGCTGTTGATCCGCTCCGGAGGACCTGCTCGCGAACTCCCGCTCCTACCAGTTAACGGGAGTTGCATTTAATGTGAGTACTTGATGACCTTCCAGCGGGAGCTCAGCGCAAACTTGCCACGGCGAAAACAGCATACCGTTGCAATCTCGGCGAATTATTGGGTGATCGATCGCTATCCTAGAGCGATGGGTGAGCATACAGAGGACGAGCTGGACCAGCTCGAGGCCGAGGAGCCGGAGCTGCCTGAGTGGAGGCAGCTTGAGCTCGCGGCCTCGGCCTCCTTGAACGTCGCCTTGACGATACTGACTCGCCCGCACGTCAGCGAAGCAGTCCTGCGCCGTCTGGCTGAGGCGCGGCCTGACTTCGGCCCGTCGATCGCAACCAAGCGGAACGCACCCGTCGAACTCATCGAGGCCCTGCCGGTCAACACGCTCTACGCAGGCACGCTCGAGCCCTACATGTGGCGCATCGGCGCCGACATCGACCTGTGGCGCACGGTTCGCAGGGTGCAGGACACCAGCCCCATGCTGGGAGGGCCACCCATCGGCGAGTTCACACGCGCCTACCGCATCGCCCACGAGCACGACGCCGACGCGCACCGCCAGGCCACCGCACGCTGGCGTGCCTTGCGCCAGGAAGACCGCGACCGGCAGCAGCTGGTCGACGAGGTACGCGATCCAACGACGACCCTCGGACGCCTGGTCGAGATCGCCCGCGACCAGTCCGTCTTCGTCGCGAGCGCGGTGCTCCAGCTCGAGCCGCCACCGCCCGAGGTGATCAGCGCACTTATCGAGACCCATCCCGACCTCGCCGAGGAGATGGATCGGTTCACGAATCGCAGCGCCGAACCGCCGGACTAATCACAATCTTGCATGCGACCACGTCCGCTCGCGCGATGATGTCGGCCCCGCTGACTGCTACTCCCGGCTCTCGAACTCCCGCTGCTACCAGTTGGGGCTGTGTGGCGAGCGTAGCCTCACGGGGCGTTTGTCGGGTCTGTCGGATCTGACGTGGCGGACGGTCCTGACGGAACGTCTGTGGTCGACGGACGTCGGTCCACGACGACGACCAGCTCGTTGCCCTCGGGGTCGGCGACGTGCCATCCGCTGTCGGTAGCCTCCAGCAGCGTCCCGCCGGCCGCGAGCATCCGGTCGAGTCGCGACCGCGCGGCGCCGGCCGACATGGCGAGCTCGACGTGGATGCGGTTGCGCTGGTCCCGGCGCCGCGTCTCCGAGACATCGATCTGCTGGAAGGCCAGCACGGGACCGAGACGGCGCGGATCGACGATGTCATCGATCCCGTCGCGCGGGTCGGGTTCGTAGCCGAGGGCGACGAGCCAGAACTGCTTGACGGTCGCGATGTCGGCGGCGTCGAGGAAGAGCTGCGTACAGCGCGGAAGCCGTGGGTCTGCGCGTGCTCCACAGCGTCGTGCGACGGTCTGGATCCGTTCGGCGACGAGGGTGAAGTCGAGGTCGAGGCCGTGCGCGTCCGGCTCCCACCGGTCCTTGCCGCTGTCGAGGACGACCAGGCCCTGACGTAGGTCGATGAGCAGCGGGAAGCCGGCGTCGTGGGCGATCTGGGCCGCAGCGACGGCGAGCTCGCGCTGCTGCCCGGACGACGTGCTGCGGTAGCACGCCATCGCGCCGAACACCTGGTGCCAGTCGGACGCCTGAGGGCTGTCGGTCAGCGGTGATCCGGGCACGAGGTCGACCTCGTTGCCGTCCCGGTCCGCGTGCCGGACGCCGAACGGGCCCGTCGGCTCGCCGAGCGCCGCGCGATCGACCTCGAGGGCCGGTCGGACGACGTCGACGTGGACGCGGTTCCGCAGCGGACGGTCGTCGGTCGACCGCCGGATGCGAATGGTCGGGTCGCGTCGCAACGGGTCCAGCAGCACCTCTCCCCCGCCCTGCGCGTAGCCGAGCGCCCGCTGCCAGAACGCTGTCAGGTCTGACGGTCGGTGCGACGCAAGCACGACAGACATCGGCGCCAGGACGTCCGGGCGCGCGGCAAGCCCGGCGTCCCGTGCGGCCGCCGAGACCGTCGACGCCCGGGAGATATCGGGGAGCCGGACGCGCAGTCCGGTCGGCCGGATGTCGACGGCGATCGTCGATGAGATCTCGAGGAGACGGGCGGCGAACGCGGCGCCCTCGACCAGCGACGGCGCGTCGAACCACGTGGCCGGCTCGTCGTCGAGAAGGCACCAGTCCATGTCCTGAGATGACATGCGAGCGACCGTAGCGGATGCTCCTGCCCGGACATGACGAGCGCTCCCCCACCCGGGAGGGGTGAAGGAGCGCTCGGCGTGGTCCGGAGCGAGCTCCGGTCACTGGTGGGGCGGACGTCCGCTCACTCGCGAGGCTGGCTCACGGGTGAGCGGACGCCGCGTCCGGTTCGTCAGCGGCGCACACCGAGGGTGTCGCTGCCGTCGCCGTTCCAGTCGCCGACGAAGACCTCGTCGCCGGAGCGGCCGTAGCGGACCTCCTGGTCGGCCCAGCCACCGGTGAGGGTGTTGGACATCAGGTAGAGGTTGCCGCGACGCGAGGCGAACGTGTCGTTGCCGTCGCCGTCCCAGTCACCGACCAGGACCTGGTCGTTGCCGCGACCGTAGGTGAACTCCGCGTCCGCCCAGCCCGTGGTGAGCGAGTTGGACACGAAGTACCTCGCGCCACGGCGCACGGCGAACGTGTCGGTGCCGTCGCCGTCGTAGTCGCCCACGAGGACCTGGTCGTTCGCACGGCCGTAGTCGAGCTCGGCGTCAGCCCACCCGCCGGTCAGCGAGTTGGTGAGGAAGTAGCTGTTGCCGCGGCGGACGGCGAAGGAGTCCACGCCATCCCCGTCCCAGTCACCGACCAGCACGGTGTCGCTCGCGCGGCCGTAGCTCAGCTCGATGTCCGCGTTGCCCCCATAGAGGCTGTTGGACAGGAAGTAGGCGTTCCCGCGACGAACGGCGAGCGTGTCGCTGCCGTTGCCGTCCCAGTCGCCCACGAGGACCTCGTCGCCCGGACGACCGAAGGAGAACTCGTGGTCGGCCCAGATGTCCCAGCCGTCGTTGAGATAGAACCCACGACCCGCAGTCGGCGGAACCGGCTCCGGCTCGGGCTCCGGCTCGGGCTCGCCGGCCTCCTGGCCGGTGAGGTACTCGAAGCCGGTGGTCACGAAGTCCTCGCCGTCGGCGGCCAGGTCGTACTCGAGCACGTAGTACGCGACCGGGGCGTGCTGCTGCGCGGACGCGATGATGCCCGGCAGGTCCACCTCACCCTCACCGAGGTTGGTGAAGGTCGGACGCTCGTCGCCACCCAGACCGGTGGCGTCCTTGATGTGCAGGAGCTCGATGCGGTCGCCGTACTGCTCGATGAGAGCAGGGACGTCGATCCCCGCGTGAGCGGCCCAGGCCACGTCCAGCTCGAAGGTCACGAGGTCGGGGTCGGTCTCGGCCACGAGGATCTCCCAGGCCGACATCTCCACGCCGTCGTGCTCGTAGACGGTGGTGAACTCGCCGTCGTGGTTGTGCCCGAAGAACTTCCCGACACCCGCGTCCACCGAGCGCTGACCGAGGCGGTTCATCGCCTCCGCGGTGGCGATGGTGTCCTCGTAGCTGTCGATGCCCGGGGCGGCGAAGCCACCCGAGCCGACGTACTCCTGGCCCACGGTGGTCACGTAGTCGAGGGTCTCGTCGAAGGTCTCCTCGTCGGTGTTGTAGTGCGACGACGGCACCCGCAGGCCCAGCTCGTCGGTCATGGCGCGGAACTCCTCGGCGCTGTAGTCACCGAACGTCCCGCCGAAGGGCTCGATGTTCTCGAACCCGATCGATGCAAGGCGGCCGAGGACGGGCTCGAGGCCCGCGTCGCTCACCCACGGGATGAGGGAGAACATCTGGATCGAGACGTCCTCGACCGGGATGAGCTCCGGCTCCGGCTCCACCGGAGGCTCGGGCTCGCCTGCCTCCTGGCCGGTGAGGTACTCGAAGCCGGTGGTCACGAAGCTCTCGCCGTCGGCGGCCCGGTCGTACTCGAGCACGTAGTACGCGACCGGAGCGTGCTCCTGTGCCGATACCAGGATCTCTTGGAGCGGGACCTCGCCCTCGCCAAGGTTGGTGAAGACCGGACGGCCCTCCCCGGCGATGTTGGTGGCGTCCTTGATGTGCAGGAGCTCGATGCGGTCGCCGTGCTCCTCGATGAGCGCCGGGACGTCGACGCCGGCGTGCGCGGCCCAGGCCACGTCCAGCTCGAAGGTGACGAGGTCGGGGTTGGTCTCCTCGACGAGGATCTCCCAGGCGGACATCATCTCGCCCTCGTGCTCGTACTGGGTCGTGAACTCGCCGTCGTGGTTGTGCCCGAAGAACTTCCCGATCCCGGCGTCCACGGACTGCTGGCCGAGGCGGTTCATCGTCTCGGCCGTGGCCAGCGTGTTCTCGTAGCTGTCGATGCCCGGGGCGGCGAAGCCACCCGAGCCGACGTACTCCTGACCCAGGGTCTCGACGAACTCCAGGGTCTCACCGAACGTGTCCTCGGCGTTGTTGTAGTGCGACGAGGGCACCCGCAGGCCGAGCCCGTCGGTCATGGCACGGAACTCCTCGGCCGTGTAGCCGTTGAAGTTCCCGCCGAAGGGCTCGATGTTCTCGAAGCCGATCTCTGCGAGACGGCCGAGCACCGGCTCCAGGCCGACCTCGCTCACCCAGGGTGTCAGGGAGAACATCTGGATCGACACGTCCTCCACGGGGACGTGGATCTGTTCTGCCTGCGCCGGCTCCTCCGCCGGCTCGGCATCGCCCGGTGATGCGGCGGCGACGCCGATCCCCATCGGTAGCACGAGCGCGCCTGCGAGCGCTGCGCCCGCCGCTCTCGGCAGCCAACGGCTGCCTGGTCCTCGTCTGGTCACGATTCCTCCTTGAACTCGCACACCTGGTGCGTCGCGCGTGTCGACGCATGTTCCCGAGGGCGGCGGCCACTCCGCCTCACTGCCCTCGGCTGGTCCGCGGTACACCGTTGATGCCGGCTCCCCCTCGGGTTCGGTTCGCCGGTCCACCGTGGATTCACCCATCCAATCACCGACGGACCCAAAGGCGAAGGGGTTTCGATCAACCAAAAAAGAAGTGGTGAGCCAGATCTCTGTCGACGCCTCACACGCGAGGCATCGGCCATCGACCGTCGCTGCGGTACGCGATCTCCGCCAGACCGGACCGCGCTTGCTCGCCGTCGCTCGGACGGGGTTCGCCCACGGTGCCGGGGCCGTCGTCGTCGTTCTCCGCGATGCGCACGTTGCGGAACGAGACGTCGTCGCCGTCGCCGTGGTTCTGCAGCCCGATGTAGCCCGAGCTGAGGTCACGTGCCGGGTCGGTCGACTCGAACGAGTTGACGAGGACGTCGTTGAGGTAGACCTCGATGATCGGGTCGTCCACGACGATCTCGACCGCGTTCCACTCCCCCGGCGGGTTGAGCGCCTCGTCCCGGGTCTCCTCGTCGGCACCCTGGAACGTGTAGATGGCACCGGTGGTGCGGTCGCGCTCGTCGGTCGCGTCGATCTGGATCTCGTAGCCCTCGTTCACCGCGATCCACGGGTCGTCGGCCGGGTCCGGGAACCCGACGAACACGCCGGAGTTGTCGTCGCCCGCCATCATCCAGTCGAGCCGGAGGCTGTAGGACTCGAACTCCTCGGGGAACCACAGGAGACCCATCCCGCCGGTGGTGAGGGCGGTGCAGTCCTCCTGGAGCTCGACGCTGCCCGGGCCGGCCTGGTTCCAGGCGTCGAGGCTGGCCTGTGTGCCGTCGAACAGGGCCGTGTAGCCCTCCTCGACCTCGCCCGGCTCGCACACCGCGGGAGCCGGGGAGGCCGGCTCGCTCGACTCGTGATCCGGGTCCGTGCATGCGGCGCTGGATGCCAAGAGCACCACCAGAGCTCCGGCACGGGCAGTGTGGCCGGCCCGACGCCCGGGACGGCCGCCCGTCGATCGACCGTTCACGAGTCCCCCTCCGTAGCCGCGTCCATACAATCACCGCGCGGACGGGAGCGACAGGCGTTCCACCCGAACGACAAGGAACGGGTGCGCAGCGTGGTCGGGGCTCGGCCACCGACCGAGCCCCGACACCCGTGGCACGGCCACGACGACGAGGAGCGCTCCCCCACCCGTGACGGGTGGAGGAGCGCTCGATGTGTGCCGGAGTGGGCTCCGGTCACTGGTGAGGTGGGCGTCCGCTCACCCGCGAGTCTGGCTCACGGGTGAGCGGACGTGTCCTCCCTGTCGTCAGCGGCGGATGCCGAGGGTGTCCTCGCCGTCGCCGTTCCAGTCACCGACGAACACCTCGTCACCGGACCGGCCGTAGCGGACCTCGAGGTCCGCCCAACCACCGGTCAGGGTGTTGGACATCAGGTACAGGTTCCCGCGACGCGAGGCGAACGTGTCCGCCCCGTTGCCGTCCCAGTCACCCACGAGCACCTGGTCGTTCCCCCGACCGTAGGTGAACTCCGCGTCCGCCCAGCCACTGGCCAGGCTGTTGGACACGAAGTACCGGGCCCCACGACGCACCGCGAACGTGTCCGTCCCGTCGCCGTCGTAGTCACCGACGAGGACCTGGTCGTTCGCACGGCCGTAGTCCAGCTCGGTCTCCGCATCCCCACCGGTGTGGCGGTTGGTGAGGAAGTAGCTGTTCCCGCGTCGGACGGCGAAGGAGTCCACGCCGTCGCCGTTCCAGTCACCCACGAGCACGGTGTCGCCGGAGCGGCCGAAGGTCAGCTCGATGTCCGCGTTGCCCCCGTAGAGGGAGTTGGACAGGAAGTAGGCGTTCCCGCGACGAACGGCGAGCGTGTCGCTGCCGTTGCCGTCCCAGTCGCCCACGAGGACCTGGTCGCCGGGGCGGCCGAAGCTGAACTCGTGGTCGGCCCAGATGTCCCAGCCGTCGTTGAGGTAGAACCCACGACCCGGCGTCGGCGGGACCGGCTCCGGCTCGGGCTCCGGCGTGGTGCTGTCGTCGAAGGTGTGGCTCCACTCGGTGGTGGCATCCTCGGCCAGCTCGTACCCGTCGGCGGCGCGCGCCGTGACGGTCACGGTGCCCTCGCCGGGGTGCGTGCCCGCCTCGACGACCTCGTCGCCGACCAGATACTCCACGCCCTCGACCTCGGGAACCGTGAAGGTGTCCGCCTCGGTCCCGTCCTCGTCCGTGAACGTCACGTCCTCGGGAGTGACCACAGCCGGCGGCTCGGGGTCGTCCCCGACCACGGTGAAGTGGTCGAAGGTGACCGTGGTCGGCTCGGCCTGCTGCGCACCGAGCGCGTAGATGCCCGGGCCGGCGTCGCCGACCTGGTCGTTGGTCACCGCGCTGGGCAGGTCGGTCCAGTTCTCGCCGTCCGTCGAGTAGGCACCCGTGAAGGTGTCGCCGTCCCGGGTGAGGCGGACGTGGTACTGGTCTGCCAGCGGCAGGTCGGTGAGGTCGTCCTGCGGGTTCTGCACCTCACCGCCGACCTCGCTGCGGAGCTCGACCCGCAGCGGGGTGTCGCTGCCGTTGGTGGCGTAGACGGGGTCGATCTTGACGTAGTTGTCCTCGTCCCCGTAGACGATGATCCCGCCCTGCTGGTAGGCGCTGGCGAGATCCGCGCTGAACGTCGTCTCGACCGTCCACTGGTCACCCGTCACGACCCGCGACCGCAGGATGTTCGGCACCGGCGAGTTGTCGGTCCCGTAGAAGTCCGTGTCGGTCGTGGTGACGTTGTAGCCGCCGTCGGAGACCTGGGCGGTCTCCGGGTCGTAGTCGATGATCTCCCAGCGGCAGGTGTCGACGGCCGTGCCGTCGAACTCGTCGTCGGCCGAGATCTCGGCGTCCGGGTCCTCGCAGACCGGCGGCTCTGGGTCGGGCTCCTCGCCGCCGGAGGCGGTGAAGTGGAGCTGGTCGACGTCGACGCCACCGGTGGAGGTGACGTAGACGGTGCCGGACCCCTCGGGGATCGTCTCGAGAGTCGTGGCGATCTCCTGCCAGCCCTCGCCGGAGACGGCGATCTCGGCGAACGGCTCCGCCTCGACGTCGTCCCAGCGCAGCGAGAGGGTGCCCTCGCCGGACGCCGTCGTCGTGACGGTGTCGATGGCCGCGCCCGTCGCCGCGTGCGTGAACGCGATCGGCGTGAAGGCGATGTGGTCGCCCTCGTCGAGCGAGGTGATGTAGGCACCCGCCCCGGCGGCGGAGTCGTTGACCCGCTCGGTGCCGGACTGGGCGTCGAACCACTCGGCCTGCTGGACCTCGGGCTTGACGATGAGCGTCGCCTCGCCGGTCGTCGACGGGACGTCACCCTGGGGGTTGTCCGTGTAGGTGGCGACGAGGGTGCCGTAGATCTTCTCGCCCTCGCCGTGCTCGACCGCACTCTCGTTGGTCTCGATCGTGAAGTCGCACCCGCGGCCGCTGACCTCGGGGTGGGCGTGCTCGTTGTGGCCCAGACCGAAGGTCCAGTTCACCCGGTTGCAGTCGATGTTCTCGCCGTCCTCGACGTCCGTCACCGTGACGTTCATCGGGATGTCGTCGCCCCAGTCGAAGATCGCGCCGTCCGGCACGCTGAGGTCGAGCTCGGGCTGCGTGTTGCCGACCGTGATGACGGTGTTGGCGAGACCCACCTTGCCCTCGGCGTCGGTCACGCGCAGGGTGACGTGGTACTGGCCGAGCTCCTCGAAGGTGTGCGTGACCTGGGCGCCCTGCGCGTCGGACTCACCGTCGCCGTCGAAGTCCCAGTCGTACGTGAGGTCGGTGCCCTCGGGGTCGCGGGAGCGCGAACCGTCGAAGCTGACCTCGAGCGGCGCCTCGCTGCTCGCGGCGGGCTCGGCGTCGATGTACGCCTGCGGCGTCTTGTTGTCGGGCGCGTAGTCCACGCGGTACAGGCCCGCGTCGGGGTTCTGACGGAAGAAGCCGTCACCGTAGTCGAGGACGTAGAGCGAGCCGTCGGGCCCGAACTCCATGTCCATCACGTTGTCCCAGATGGGCTGGTTGGCGGTCTCGAGGTGAGCGTTCGGCAGGAAGTCCGTGATGCCCGTGACCGAGCCGTTCGAGCCCAGCTCGTCGACCTCGAAGGCGACGACGTAGTCCTGCGAAAACTCCGCCATGAGCGGCATGCCGTCCCAGATCTCCGGGAACGGGGACTGGTCCGCGATCGACTCGTCGTAGCGGTAGACCGGGCCACCCATGGGGGCCTGGCCGCCGCCGCCGAGCGTGACGAGAGCGTCCCACTCCGCGGGCTGGTCGCCCGGGTTGTCGCCGTACCAGATCTGCGGCTCGGTCACCGGCGGGAGCTGGTCGAGGCCGGTGTTCCAGGTGGAGTTGTTGACCGGACCCTCGGCGCAGTTGAAGAACTCGCCGGGGGCCGACGCGTCGAAGTCCCACTCGTTGTAGGCGCCGCCGTCGTTCGGGCCGTGGCAGTAGGGCCAGCCGCCGTTGACCGGCTCGGAGGTCATCTGCCACTCGACGAAGCCCATCGGGCCACGCTCCGCGTTGGACGCACCCGCGTCGGGGCCGTAGTCGGCCCAGATGAGGGTGTCGGTCTCCTGGTCGTAGTCGATCCGGAACGGGTTGCGCAGACCCATCGCGTAGATCTCCTCGCGCACGAGGTCCGGGTCGTACTCGTCGGAGTCGAAGAGGTTGCCCGCGGGGATCTCGTACGTGGTGCCCGGTCCGGGCTCCGCGCCGTCGGCGATCTCCTCGAGCGGGTCGATCCGGAGGATCGCGCCGCGCAGGTCGTTCGTGTTGCCGGCGCCGCGACGCGAGTCGAGGCCCGGGTTCATGCCCGGGGCGTTGTTGTTCGGCGCGTAGCCGTCCGCCCCCGGGGTGCTGGCCGGGGTGTTGTCACCCGTGGAGAGGAAGAGGTTCCCCTCCTCGTCCCAGGCCATGTCGGCGCCCACGTGGCAGCACTGACCGCGCTGGGCCTCGACCCGGATGATCTCCTCCTCGGAGTCCAGGTCGAGCGTGCCGGTCTCCGGGTCGAACTCGAACCGGGACAGCACGTTGTAGCCGAGCCACTCGTCCCAGTCATCGAGGGCGTCGGTGCCCTCGACCTGCTCGGGCGCGCTGCCCTGCGGCGTGGTCTCGGGGTACGGGATGCCCGACGGCGAGACGCCGTCCATCACCCGCGGCGCGTAGACCATGTAGACGAGGTGGTTCTCCTCGAAGTTCGGGTCGAGCGAGATGCCCTGGAGCCCGTCCTCGGAGTTGATGTAGACGTCGAGCTCGGCGATCTGCTGCGTCGATCCCGTGTCCGGGTCCGTCAGCCGCACCACGCCGTCGCGTGCGGTGTGCAGGACCCGCGAGTCCGGCAGGACGGCGAGGTCGATCGGCTCGCCCGTGTCCTTCGAGAGCAGCACGCGCTCGTAGTCGTTCCAGTCGACATCCATCTCCTGGTCCGGCGCCGGCGCCGGCACCGATGGATCGTCGTCCGCCGGTGGATGATCCGGATGAGCGCTGGCCGCACTGAGCGTCAGCGGCGCCACGAGGACGCCGGCGAGCAGGGCGCCCGCTGCTCGGGGCAGCCAACGGCCGCCGGTTGATCGTCTGGTCACGATTTCCCCTCCGATATCGCACACCTGACACGTCGCCTCGGTGCGACGCGCGAACCCGGTGGCGACGGCTGCCTCGCCGTGCGCCGCCCGGGCTCCGCGGCCGACCGGGGACCTGGTCCCCGTCCGGGCGGGGTCGCCCGTCGTCCGCGGATAAGGGCAGTAGACCAGGGCGTGAGGCCGAGCACAAGGGGTTTCGATCAACTAAAAAATAAGTCGGGCGTCGGTGCAGGCAGGACCGGCTACCCCGCCGCGCGGTCGGCACGGGGGCTCGTCAGCCCGGGACGCTACGACTGAGCCCGCCGTACATCAGGTCCTGGAACTTGATGACAGTGGGAGACGCCGCAATCGTGCAGGTTCCGTCTCCGGCCCGGGCGCCCTGGCGGCTCGCCCGCGCGCCTCGGGGCCCGGGTGCCCCGGCGGCTTGCCCGCCCGCCCCGGCGCCTCGCTCACGCGCCGACGTACTCGGCGAGGTGTTCCCCCGTCACGGTCGACCGGCCGGCCACGAGCTCGGCCGGCGTCCCCTCGAAGACGACGCGTCCGCCGTCGTGCCCGGCCCCCGGGCCGAGGTCGATGATCCAGTCGGCGTGCGCCATCACGGCCTGGTGGTGCTCGATGACGATGACCGACCGGCCCGAGTCCACGAGCGCGTCGAGCATGTCGAGCATCTGCTCGACGTCGGCGAGGTGGAGGCCGGTCGTCGGCTCGTCGAGGATGTAGACGTCCCCGGCCTCCCCCATCTGGACCGCGAGCTTGAGGCGCTGCCGCTCGCCGCCCGACAACGTCGACAGCGGCTGCCCGAGCGTGAGGTAGCCGAGTCCGACCTTGACGAGCCGGTCGAGGATCTTCGCCGCGGCCGGCACCTTGGCCTCGCCGGACGAGACGAGCTCGAGGGCGCCCGTGACCGGGAGCTCGAGGACGTCGGCGATCGAGTGCCCGCCGAGGGTGTGCTCGAGGACCTCGGGCCGGTAGCGGCGACCGCCGCACTCCTCGCAGACGGTCGACACGGTGTCCATGAAGCCGAGCTCGGTGAAGATGAGTCCCGCGCCGTTGCAGGCGGGGCACGCGCCCTCCGAGTTGGCGCTGAACAGGGCCGGCTTGACCCCGTTCGCCTTGGCGAACGCCTTCCGCAGCGGCTCGAGCGCCCCGGTGAAGGTGGCCGGGTTCGAGCGGCGTGAGCCCCGGATGGGGCTCTGGTCCACGGCGACGACGCCGTCGCGCCCGGTCAGCGCGCCGTGGATGAGCGAGCTCTTGCCCGAGCCGGCGACCCCGGTCACGGCCACGAGCACGCCGCGCGGCACGTCGACGTCGACCGAGCGCAGGTTGTGCGTGTCCGCGCCGCGGATCTCGAGGACCCCGGTGGGCTCCCGGACGGCGTCATTGAGCCGGGCGCGGTCGTCGAGGTGCCGGCCGGTCAGCGTCCCGGACGACCGGAGCTCCTCCACCGTGCCCTCGAAGACCACCTCTCCCCCGGCGGATCCCGCACGCGGGCCGATGTCGACGACGTGGTCGGCCACGGCGATGGTCTCCGGCTTGTGCTCGACGACGAGGACCGTGTTGCCCTTGTCCCGCAGCCGTCCGAGGAGGTCGTTCATCTGCCGGATGTCGTGCGGGTGCAGCCCGATCGTCGGCTCGTCGAACACGTAGGTGGCGTCGGTGAGCGCTGAGCCCAGGTGGCGGATCATCTTCGTCCGCTGCGCCTCTCCCCCGGACAGCGTCCCGGAGGGACGGTCGAGGGAGAGGTAGCCGAGCCCGATCTCGACGAAGGCCGCGAGCGTCTCCCGCAGCCCCTCGAGCAGAGGCCCGGCGCCGGGCAGGTCGAGGCCGTCGACCCACGCGGCGAGGTCCGAGATCTGCATCGCGCATGCGTCGGCGATCGAGGTGCCGTCGATCGTCGAGGTCCGGGCGCCCTCGGCGAGCCGGGTGCCGCCGCACTCCGGGCAGGTGCCGAAGGTGACGGCCTGGTCGACGAAACGGCGCAGGTGCGGCTGCAGCGAGTCGCGATCCTTCGAGAGGATCGACTTCTCGATCTTCGGGATCAGGCCCTCGTACGTGATGTTCATGCCCTCGGCCTTGATCTTCCGGGACTCGGCGTAGAGCAGGTCGTGCCGCTGCTTCTTCGTCAGGTCCTTGACCGGGACGTCGAGCGGGATGACGGCGCCGAAGAGCTTGGCGTACCACCCGTCGGCCTTGTAGCCGGGCACGAGCACCGCACCGTCGGAGAACGAGAGCTCCTCGTCGACGACCGCGGCGAGGTCGATGTCGGAGACCGATCCCGTGCCCTCGCAGTGCGGGCACATCCCGCCGACGATCGTGAACGTGGCCTTCTGCGCCGTGGTCCGATCACCCTTGTCGACCGTCAGCGCGCCGGACCCCGTGGCCGAGGGCACGTTGAACGAGTACGCCTGCGGCGAGCCGATGTGCGGCGTGGCGAACCGGCTGAAGAGGATCCGCAGCACGGCGTTGACGTCGCTCACGGTGCCGAGCGTGGAGCGGATGTTGGCGGCCAGCCGCTCCTGGCCGACGACGATCGCGGTCGTCAGACCGTCCAGCGCGTCGACCTCGGGGCGGTCGAGGCTCGGCATGAAACCCTGGACGAACGCGGGGTAGGTCTCGTTGATCATCCGCTGGGACTCCGCGGCGATCGTGTCGAAGACGAGCGAGCTCTTGCCCGATCCCGACACCCCGGTGAAGACCGTGAGGCGCCGCTTGGGGATCTCGAGCGAGACGTCCTTGAGGTTGTTGACCCTGGCCCCGCGCACGCGGATGAGGTCGTGCCGGTCGGCAGGGTGCCCGTCGCTCGCGCGACCGGTCGTCCTGCTCGTGCTGCTCGGCGTGCTGGCCATGCCTGTCCTCCGTCGGTCGTTCCAGGTCGGGACGCGGTCCGCCGTCGCGGCGGCGGCTCACGCTACACGCGCGGGCCGACGACGAGGCCACCTCGTCGTCGGCCGCCAGTGCGCGCATCGGGGCCGGCGTGCGGTGCGGGCGTCGCGGTTCGCCCATCGTGCGCGATCGGAGCCGGCTCACCGGGCGCGGGTCGCGGTCAGCCGGCGGCGCCCTGCCCGGCGTCGTCCGCGCTCTCGGGTGCCGGGGCACTCGACGCCGGACCCGACGCGGGCTCGAGCACGGCGTCGTCGGCGTCGGGGTCGATCCCCTCGGAGAACTGCGAGAGGTAGAGGCGCTGGTAGGCGCCTCCGGCCTCGAGCAGCGTGGCGTGGTCGCCCTGCTCGACGATGTCGCCGTGCTCCATCACGAGGATCGTGTCTGCGTCCCTGATCGTCGAGAGTCGGTGGGCGATGACGAACGAGGTCCGGTCGGTGCGGAGCGCCCCCATCGCCTCCTGGACGAGCACCTCGGTTCGCGTGTCGACCGAGGAGGTCGCCTCGTCGAGGATGAGGATCGGCGGGTCGGCGAGGAACGCGCGGGCAATGGTGATGAGCTGCCGCTCGCCGGCCGAGATGTTCGCCCCCTCGTCCTCGACCACCGTGTCGTAGCCGTCCGGGAGCGTGTGGACGAAGCGGTCGACGTAGGTCGCCTGCGCGGCCGCGACCACCTCGTCGTCGGTGGCATCGAGGCGCCCGTACCGGATGTTGTCCCGGATCGTCCCGCCGAACAGGACGGCGTCCTGGAGCACCATCCCGACCTGGCTGCGCAGCACGCTGCGCTCGAGGGTCCGGGTGTCCACGCCGTCGAGGAGGATCCGACCGGCGTCGATCTCGTAGAACCGCATGACGAGGTTGACGAGCGTGGTCTTCCCCGCGCCCGTCGGGCCGACGATCGCGACGGTCCGCCCGGGCTCGGCCGTGAGCGAGAGGTCGGTGATGAGCGGCTGGTCCGCCGTGTAGGAGAACGCGACGCGCTCGAACTCGACGTGCCCGTGCACCGGCTGCACGAGCGCACCGGGCCGGGGCCCGTCGGCGTCGATCCGTCCGGCCGCGGCCTGCTCGGCGAGGTCGGGCTCCTGCTCGTCGGCGTCGAGCAGCTCGAAGATCCGCTCCGCGGACGCGACGCCGGAGATGAGCATGTTCGCCATGCCGGCCATCTCCCCCAGCGGCGCGTTGAACTCCCGCGAGTACTGGATGAACGCCGTGACCTGGCCGAGCGACATCTGGCCGTTCGCGACCCGCAGACCGCCGACGACCGCGATGCCGACGTACCCGAGGTACGTCACCCACTGCATGACGGGCATGATGACGCCGGAGTAGAACTGGGCCTTGAACGAGGCGTCGAACAGCTCGGAGTTGCGCTCGTCGAACCGCTCCCGCATCGACTCCTGCCGGCCGAAGACCGTGACGAGGTCGTGGCCCGTGAAGGACTCCTCGATGTGGCCGTTGACGCGGCCCGTGTGCCGCCACTGGTCGGCGAACAGCTTCTGGGAGCGCGAGCCGACGATCCCGACGACGATCCCCGCGATCGGCAGCGCGGTGAGCGCGATGAGTGCGAGCTGCCACGACAGGACGAACATCATGATCGTGATGCCGATGATCGTCATCAGCGCGTAGAACAGCGAGGCGAACGCCTGCTGCATGGCGGCCTGGACGTTGTCGACGTCGTTGGTGGTGCGGGACAGCAGGTCGCCGCGCTGGTGGGTGTCGAAGTAGCTCAGCGGCAGCCGGTTGACCTTGGCCTCGATGTCCTCGCGGAGTCGGAAGACGACCTTCATGACGATCTCGTTGAGCAGGAAGCCCTGGAGCCAGTCGAACACGGAGGCCACCGCGTACATCCCGAGCACGATGACGAGCAGCCGGCCGAGCGCGGTGAAGTCGACCCCCGTGCCCGCGAGCACGCCGTCGAAGATGACGTCCATCGCGTCGCCGAGGATCGTCGGCGCCCACACCGTGAGGACGGTCGAGACCGCCCCGGTGAGGAGCACGGCGACGACGCCGAGCCGGTGGCCGCCGAGGGTGGCCACCAGCCTGCCGAGCGAGGGCCAGAAGTTCTTCGCCTTGCGGGGCGCGGAGCCCTCGCCCCACTCGCCCGCCCCGACACTGTCCTGGAGCTCGGCGATCTCCGCCTCGGTGAGCTCGTTCTCGGCGCTCATACGAGCTCCTCCGCACTGATCTGCGAGTCGACGATCTCCCGGTAGGTCTCCGAGGTCTCGAGCAGCTCGTCGTGGGTCCCGCGGGCGACGACCCGGCCCTCGTCCATGACGAGGATCTGGTCGGCGTCCGTGATGGTCGAGATGCGCTGGGCGACGATGATCGAGGTCGCGCCGCGGGTGTAGTCCGCGAGGGCCGCGCGCAGGCGGGCGTCGGTTGTCACGTCGAGCGCGGAGAACGAGTCGTCGAAGAGGTAGACCCGCGGCCGCGCGACGAGCGCCCGCGCGATGCACAACCGCTGGCGCTGGCCACCGGAGACGTTCGTGCCGCCCTGCGAGACGGAGGACTCGAGCCCCGTGACCGCGCTCTCCCCCTCACCCGTCGTGCGCTCGCGGACGAACTCCGCGGCCTGGGCGGTCTCGAGGGCCGCCCACAGCTCGTCGTCGGTGGCGTCGGGCTTCCCGAACCGGAGGTTCTCCGCGATCGTGCCGGAGAAGAGGTACGGCTTCTGTGGCACGAGCCCGACCGCGCGGGTGAGCTCCGCCCGCGACATCGACGCCGCGGGGACGCCGTCGACGAGAACCTCGCCCGACGTCGGGTCGTAGAGCCGGGGCACGAGGTGCACGAGCGTGGACTTGCCGGAGCCGGTGGACCCGATGATCGCCGTCGTCGTGCCGGCGCGGGCCGTGAACGAGACGCCGTCGACGACGGGGGCGTCCGCCCCCGGGTAGGCGAACGTGACGTCCCGGAGCTCGACGGTGCCGTCGGGGTCGACCGGGACCGTCGGCTCGGCCGGCTCGACGACCGATCCGGTGGTCTCCAGCACCTCCCCGATCCGGCGGGCGCTGATGACCGCGCGCGGGAACATCATGAACATGAAGGTCCCCATCATCACGGCCATGAGGATCTGGAGCAGGTACTGCATGAACGCCGTGAGGGCCCCGACCTGGACGAGCCCGTCGTCGACCCGGATGCCCCCGAACCACAGGACCGCCGCCGTGGCGAGGTGGAGGACGATCGTGATGAGCGGGCCCATGAGGACGAACAGCCGGCCGATGGACACGGACGTCGCGGTGAGCGTGGCGTTGGCGTCCGTGAAGCGCTGCGTCTCGTGCCGCTCGCGGACGAAGGCGCGGACGACCCGGATGCCCATGATCTGCTCGCGCATGACGCCGTTGACGTCGTCGATGTTGCCCTGCATGCGCTCGAAGAGCGGCATGAGGAGACGGACGAGGATCCCGACGACGATCAGCAGGATCGGCACCGAGACCCACACGAGCCAGGACAGCCCGGGGTCCTCCTGGATGGCCATGACGATCCCGCCGATCGACATGATCGGCACCATCACCATGAAGTTGAGCGCCATGAGGACGACCATCTGGACCTGCTGGACGTCGTTGGTCCCGCGGGTGATGAGCGTCGGGGCGCCGAACCGGCCCATCTCCTCGGCGGAGAAGTGGTCGACGCGGGTGTAGACCGCGCGCCGGACGTCCCGGCCGAGCGCCATCGCCATCCGCGCGCCGAACCAGACGGAGGCCACGGCGGTCACGAGCTGGACGAGCGCGACCCCGAGCATGAGGCCGCCCACCCGCCAGATGTAGTCCGTGTCCCCCGCGGCGATGCCGTGGTCGATGATGTCGGCGTTGAGGCTGGGCAGGTAGAGCGTCGCGAGGGTGGCGACGAGCTGGAGGACGAGCACCGCGGCGACGAGCCCGCCGTACGGGCGACCGTAGGTCCGGACGATCTTCCAGAGCATGGAGGCAGCTTTCGGTCAGGGACGGGCCGGGGCCGGCGGACGGCTCGGGCGGGGGACGACGACGAGGGACGGGCACTCAGGCGGCGAGAGGCGAGCCCGACGACGAACCCCGCCGTGGGTCGGCCCTGTGCGAGGCGGGCTCACGATAGGGCGCCCGCCCATGCGCGGGGCCACCTGAATTCGCGTGGCGTTCGTCGCGCGGCGGCATGTGCTGCAGGCCGGGACGGCAGGCTGGAGGGGCGCGGGACGATCACGCGGCCACGCTAGGGGCGGACGGTGACAGATTCGGTCCGCGACCGGTGAACGCACGACCGGAACAGTGGCGCCGGAAGGACCGCCGGCGCCCGAAGAACCTGTGGCGCCGGAACGACCGGTGGCACCGGACGGTTCGCGGCCCCGGTCGTCCGTGGGACGACCGGGGCCGCGGGGTGACGTGGGGCGGCGACCGGTGTGCCGCCGCATGGGCTCAGGCGCTGCGACGACGCAGCTGGCCGCTGCGCAGGAGCTCGAGCCGCTCGTCGAGCAGCACCTCGAGCTCCTCGACGGAACGACGCTCGAGGAGCATGTCCCAGTGGGTCCGCACCTTGCGGGCAGGCTTGACCGGCTCGGGGCGCTCGGTGTCCCGGCGCAGGGACTCCTTGCCGCAGGTCGGGCAGTCCCAGAGGGCCGGGATCTCGGCCTCCATGGAGAACGGGACGGTGTAGGTGTGGCCGTCGACGCAGTCGTAGGTGACGCGCTGGCGCTCGGCGAAGTCGACACCGTCCTCGGACTCCATCGAGTAGGCGCCGATCTTCATGCCACGCAGTGCTCGGTCCGCCATGGTCTCTCTCCTTACTGTGGGGCCACGGCTGCTGTCCGCCGTGCCGGTGGTCCTCCGCCCCGTCGCGACGCCGGTCGCGGGTTGCGGATCCACCTCCTGCTGATCTCGGAAACACCGGGTGGACGTCCGTTGTTCCCCTGCTGGTCGATCTTCTGTGTGATCCAGGCGACGTCCGGGCCCGTGGGCGTGCGTGCCGGTCAGCGCCGCCGGAGCCGACCCACGAGGCGACGCACCTGCTGCGCGCGGTGCCGGGCGCCCCAGGCGGTGGTCCGCCACAGCGCCTCCCGGACGATCCCCCCGGTCATCTTCGACACGCCCTCCTCGCGCTCGACGAAGACGATCGGCACCTCGACGATGCGCATGCCCGCGCGGTGCACCCGCCACGTCATGTCGACCTGGAAGCAGTATCCGGCGGACTCCACCTCGTCCAGCGGGAGCGCGCGCAGCGTGCTCGCCCGGAAGACGCGGAAGCCCGCGGTGGCGTCCCCGACCGACATCCCGAGCACGAGGCGCACGTAGGTGTTCCCGGTGCGCGAGATCAGCTCGCGGCTGCGGGGCCAGTTCGCGACCTCGCCGCCGGGCACCCAGCGCGAGCCGATGACGAGGTCCGGCGCGTCCGAGGCCTCGGCGCGCTCGAGGAGCGCCGGGAGGTCGACCGCGCGGTGCGACCCGTCGGCATCCATCTCGACGATCAGCTCGTAGCCCCGCTCGAGCGCGTACCCGAAGCCGGCGACGTACGCACGGCCCAGCCCCTCCTTGCCCGGGCGGTGCAGCACCTGGACCTGGACGTCGGCGGCGGCCAGCTCGTCGGCGAGCTGGCCCGTGCCGTCGGGGCTGTTGTCGTCCGCGACGAGCACGTCGACCCAGGGAGCGGCCTCCCGGACCCGGCGCACCGCGCCGGGCAGGGACTCGAGCTCGTTGTAGGTGGGGACGATGACCAGCGTGCGGGGGTGCGCCCGGTCGGATGGGGTCACGTGTGCTCCTGGGTCGGGGGACCTGTCACGGCTCATCGGGATCGCGCGGGGGCCGTGAGGCGGCCCCTGACGATACCGGCTACCCCCAGGCCGGCGGTGGCCAGCACGGCGATCAGCCCTGCGGGACGCGCCACACGGACCGCCGGGGTGATCTCCGTGCGCAGCGGCAGGTCCTCCCCCGTGTACGTCGTCACGTCGAACAGGTCCGTCCGCACGAGCAGCTCACCGTCGGGGGCGACGACGCCGGACACCCCGGTGCGTCCCACCTGGACGGCCGAGCGGCCGAACTCGACCGCGCGGAACCTGGTCATCGCCAGCTGGTGGGCGCTGACGGCGGTGTCGCCGTGGGTGGCGTTGTTCGTCGGCACGAGGATGAGCTCCCCGCCGAGGTCGACCCCCTCGGCGAGGATCGCCTCGTAGCCCACCTCGAAGCAGATGGCGGTCGCGATCGGCACCGTCCGCCCGAGGCGCTCGACGTCGACCTCGACGAGCCCGGGACGGTCGCCGGGCAGCATGTCGGTCGTCACCCGGTCCACCGCCGGGGAGAAGAACCGGAAGAAGCTCCGGTAGGGCATGTACTCGCCGAACGGCACCGGGTGCTGCTTGCTGTACGCCTCGCCCACGGGGCCCTCGCCCGGCTCCCAGACGATCACCTGGTTGTAGCGATTGCGCGACCCGTCGTCGGACTCGATGTACTCCTGCGTCCCGAGGATCACCGGCACGCCCGCGGCATCGGCGGCCCGGTCGACGGAGGCGGCGACGTCGGGATCGGTGCGGGGGTCGACGTCGGCGGAGGACTCCGCCCACAGGACGAGGTCGAGGCGCGGGTGCTCGGCCACGAGCTCCTCGGTGAGGTCGGCGTGGTCGGCCGTCACCTGGCGTGCCTCGTCGCTGTTCGTCAGACCGCCGTTGGGTACGTGCACCTGGACGGCACCGACACTCAGGGTGCCGGACTGCGGGCCGGTCGGCAGCGGGAGGAGGAGGCCGACGAGGAGGGCCACCCCCGCCGTGGCCACGAGACGGGCGCCGCGGAACGGACGGAGCCGTGTGGTCGCGGAGATCCCCTCGGCGAGCAGGACGGCGACGAGGACGACGAGCGCCGAGACGAGCGGCTCCCCGCCGAACCGGGCGAACGCGACGAGGGGGCCGTCGACCTGGCTGTGCGCGAGCACGCCCCACGGCAGGCCCCCGAAGGGCACGTTGGACCGCACGACCTCGACGCCGACCCATGCCAGGGACGCGAGCAGCGCGGCGATCAGTGGCCGCTTCTGCGCGCCGAGGGCTCGGATCGCCCAGGCGCGCAGCGGCCCGTAGAGACCGAGGATGAGGCCCTCGAGGATCGACAGGGCCACCCAGGGCAGCCACTCCCCTCCTCCGACGGCCTCGACCGCCCACGAGAGGTGGCGCAGCATGAAGACGATGCCGAACGCGCTCGCGGCGAGGTAGGCGAAGCCCGGGCGGTGGCCGCGCAGGGCGAGGTGCAGCGCCCCGACGGCGAGGATCGCCATCCACCACCAGGTGCGCGGGGCGAAGGCCAGGTCGGCGGCGAGGCCCGCGACGGCGGCCAGGGCGAGCGCGAGGGGGCGGGGAAGCGTGGCGGGCACCGAGGAAGTCTACGGACGGGGCGGAGCCGGGCGCCGATCCGTGCCGTGGGAACGGGTCCCCGCCGGTGGGCCGCCACCAGATCCGGCGGGCCGTGCATCGCCCGACGGGCCGCCCACGGCGAGCGGGCGCCCCTCGGGGGGAGGCCCGCGCACCCTTCGGACCGTGCCGATCGGGGTCGGCATCGTTTTCTACTGGGCGCGCGGGCCGTGGGACCTACGGCGTCCGGCCTGGGCCGGTCCGCCGGAAGGCGTTGAGAGAACATAGCCCGTACCCGAGGTACCACGTGGACGATCCTCGTCACACGCCTTTTGCGTCGTCGCAGGTCAACGGCCTGACGGCAGGTTGAGGCGTCGCGGAGTCCCCGGCGTGTCGTGCCTCGGCGTGTCCTCCACGGGCTGTGGACAACTCGTGCCGAGAGGCGCCGTCAGACGCTCGACCACGCGACGACGCCGCGTCGCACGAGGCCGACGGCCTCCCACGCGGCGTGGGCGAGCTCCGGCGACGGCGCGGCCGAGGCCACCTGGTCGAGGACGTCGAGGAGCTGCTTGCACTGACGCACGAGGTCGCCGGCACCGATCCCGGCGATGTCGAGGACGTCGACGAGGTACCCGCCCTGGGCCCACTCGAGGACGGCGCGCACGAGCGCGTCGTCGACCGGCTCGGTCGGCGGCAGGCGGTGTCCACGCTCGAGGTCCGCGAGCCGGGCCGCGTGCCGGTGAGTGCGGCGCACGGCCTCGCCGAGCGCGCCGGACGGTCGGCCGGCGCCCGCGGCGGCGAGATCGGCGGTGCGGTTGGACGAGACGACCATCGAGGCGACGGCGGCCAGCTCGGCGGGAGCGAGTCCGTCCCAGTCCCCCGACCGGAGGCACTCGGCGAGCAGCAGGTCCCGCTCGGCGTAGATGCGGGCGAGCCAGCGGCCGTCCTCGGTGACCGATCCGCCGTCGAGGTACCCGAGCTCGCCGAGGACGTCGCACACGCGCACGAGGTCCTGCGCGACCGAACCGGTGCGCTGCTCGATCCGCCCGGTGAGCTCCGCGAGCTCGGACTTCGCCCGGGACCAGCGTCGCGCGACCCGGGCGTGGTTCTCCCGGTCCGAGCACCCGTGGCAGGGGTGGTCGCGCAGGGCGGCTCGCAGCGCCTCGGCCTCGGCGCGCGGCCCCCCGGCGCGGGCGCCCTGCTCGCCGCTGCCTGTGCCACGTCCTGCGTCACCGTGCGCACCACGTCCCGCGCCACCGTGCGCACCACGTCCCGCGCCGTGGCCCGCCCCGGCGGCCGCGTCCTCGTCGTCCACCGGTCGCGGGGCGTCGGCACGCGGCCGGGTGCCCTGGGCGAGCGCGTTCCGCAGCGAGGAGCCGAGGTCGCGGCGCTCGGTCGCGTTGCGCGGGTTGAACCGCCGGGGGATCTGCACCTTCGAGACCACCTCGAGCCCGTGCGGGACCTCGGTGGCGGTGAGCCGTCGGACCCGTCGGTCGTCGCCGAGGACCTGGATGCCGGCCCTGTCCATCGCGGACTCCGCGGCCTCGAGGACCACCGCATGTTCGGTGCGACGCCCCCGGCCGAAGGCGACGACGTCCCCGCGCCGCACCGCGAGGAACGAGGCCTCCGTCTCGCGCCTGCGGGCCGCGGACCGCGCCTTCGACTCCTGCCCCTCGACACCGGCGAGCCGCTCCCGCAGCTCCTGGTAGCCGGCGAAGTCACCGAGGTGGCAGGTCATCTGCTCGGCGAGCTCGGCCACCGAGCGTTCGTGCCGGCGCACCTGCTTGGCGAGGCCGACCGCCGAGCGGTCGGCTTGGAACTGCGCGAACGACTGCTCGAGGACGTGCCGGGCACTCGTGAGGTCGAGCCGTTGGAGCAGGTTGACCGCCATGTTGTACGTGGGCCGGAAGGCCGAGCGCAGCGGGTAGGTCCGGCGCGACGCCAGGCCGGCCACGTGGGCGGGGTCCACGCCGTCGGCGTAGAGCACGACGGCGTGACCCTCGACGTCGATCCCCCTCCGCCCGGCACGCCCGGTCAGCTGGGTGTACTCCCCCGGCGTGAGCGCCGTGTGGGCGGAGCCGTCCCACTTGTCGAGCCGCTCGACCACCACGGAGCGCGCGGGCATGTTGATGCCGAGCGCCAGGGTCTCCGTGGCGTAGACGACCTTGACGAGTCCCGCGGCGAACAGGTCCTCGACGACCTCCTTGAAGACCGGGAGCATGCCCGCGTGGTGGGCGGCAACCCCCTGCTCGAGCGCGTGCGCCCAGCGGTCGTAGCCCAGCACGCCGAGGTCGGCGGGCGGCAGAGCGGCGGTGGCGGCCTCGTGGTGCCGGCGGATCTCGGCGGCCTCCTGCGCCGTCGTCAGTCGGACCCCCGAGCCCACCGTCTGGCGCACGGCGTCCTCGCAGCCCGCGCGGGAGAAGATGAAGACGATCGCCGGCAGCAGCGCCTGTGCCTCGAGCGCCTGCACCACGTCGGCGCGGGCGGGCCGACGGACCGCCCGGGCGTCGTCGCGCCGCCCCTCGTTCCCCCGCTTCCTGCCCCGCGGTCGGCTGCGAGGCTGCGGGCGGCCGTGGTGCCCGCGGGTCGAGCGTGAGACACGCCGGATCGCCTCGAGCAGCTCCGGGCTCAGCGGCGGGTCCGCACCGACGTCGGTGGGATCGACGTCGTGGGAGTAGAGGTCGTGGATGCGCCGGCCCACCATGAGGTGCTGCCACAGCGGGACCGGGCGCCGCTCGGAGACGACGACGGCGGTGTCGCCGCGGACCTCGGTGAGCCAGTGGCCGAACTCCTCCGCGTTGGACACGGTCGCGGAGAGCGACACGATGCGCACCCGCTCGTCGAGGTGGAGGATGACCTCCTCCCACACCGGTCCGCGGAACCGGTCGGCGAGGTAGTGGACCTCGTCCATGACGACGAAGCCGAGGTTCCTCAGCGCCGGCGACCCGGAGTACAGCATGTTCCGCAGGACCTCGGTGGTCATGACGACGACGTCGGCGTCGCCGTCGATCGAGGTGTCGCCCGTCAGCAGGCCGACCCGGCCGGCCCCGTAGCGCTCGCGCAGCTCGGTGAACTTCTGGTTGCTCAGTGCCTTGATCGGCGTGGTGTAGAAGGCCTTCTGCCCGCGCTGCAGCGCGAGGTGGACGGCGAACTCCCCCACCACCGTCTTGCCGGCACCGGTCGGCGCCGCGACGAGCACGCTGCGGTCGGACGCGACGGCACGGCACCCCTCGACCTGGAACGGGTCGAGCGAGAAGGACAGTCCCGCGCGGAACTCGTCGAGCTCGAGCTCGGGGTCGGTGCCGGCCGGGCGCCGGCGGGACGCGGCGTACCGCTCGGCGGGGGTCGTCATGCTCCCAGGCTATGTCGCCGGGGTCACGGGGGCGCAGACGCGCCACGCGCCGGGCACGACCTCGGCGACCAGCGGGACCCGGCCGACCACCTCGCCGTCGGCCATCGCGACCGGGAGCGGACGGCCGTGCTCGGGGGCGTCGTGGATCTCGACCCGCCGCGCTCTCGTCACGTGCACCTGTCGGAGGTCGACGTGGGACCCGTTGGCGAACCGTGGGAAGAGGGTGGCGATCGTCGGGCGGCTCACGGTGTCGATGTGGACGACGTCGAGCAGGCCGTCCGTCGGGTCCGCGTCGGGCGCCACGGCGAGGCCGCCGCCGATGAGCGGCGTCCCGGAGACGGAGACGAGCGTGGCGGGCCCCTCACGGGTCTCGCCGTCGACGTCGACGCGCACGCCGTACGGACTGAACCTGACAGTCTCCGCGGCCGTGGCGCGCACGTACTTCGCGCCACCGCGGGGCCACCGGTACCGGTTCGCGGTGAGGTTGATCTGGGCCGCGAACCCCACGACGAGCGAGGACGCGCACCACCGCACGTCCTCTCCCCCGGGGACGAGCCCGAGGTCGGCGACCGCGCTGTGCCGCCCGCGCGGCGGGCCCGGGCGGCTCACCCGGATCGCGTCGAGCGCGCGCGGCTCGGCGGACGGCTCGCGCGGGTCGAGGGCGGCGTGGATGATGCGCAGCGAGTCGACGTGCTTCCCGACCGGGAGGCCGAGCGCGCGGGCGACGTCGTTGCCCGAGCCGACCGAGACCAGGCCGAGGGGCACGTCCGTCCCGGCCACCGCGTTGAGGCCGAGGTGGGCCATGCCGTCGCCGCCGACCACGACGAGCGTGTCGATCGACCCGTCACGCGCAGCCGCGTGGGCGCGGGCCAGCGCGTGCAGTGCGTCGTGCGAGGTGAGGTCCTCGGTCTCCGCGACGTCGGAGAGGACGGCACGGACCTCCGCGGCGACGCGGGCGCCGTTGCCGGCGCCCGCGGACGGATTGATGACGAGTCCGACGCGCACGGTCATGCAGGGTCCTTCGTCGATGGGGTGGCCACAGCGGCGTCCGGGCCCGCCGACGTCCTCTCCCGGCGCGCACGTGCCCGCTCGAGGAGCGCGCAGATGCCGATCGCACCGAAGTACAGCACGAGGATGGGCAGCGCCATGCCGATCATCGACCAGGCGTCGGGCAGCGGGTTGGCGAAGGCCGCGAACACGAACGCGCCGATGATCGCCCAGCGCCATCCGCGCAGGAACGTGCGCGCGCTGACGAGGCGCGCGGCACCGAGCCCGACCATGACGACAGGGACGAGGAAGGCCACGCCGAACACGACGAGGACGCGTAGGACGAACACGAGGTACGAGCGGGCGTCCACCAGGCTCGTGCCGTCCTCGGGGACGAACGACGTGAGGATCTCGACCACGTGGGGCACGAGGAACCAGGCGAACGCGCCGCCGGCGAGGAACAGGGCGGCGCCGGCGAGCGCGAACGCGGCGGCGCGCACCTTCTCCCCCCGGTGCATCGCGGGCGCGAGGAAGAGCCAGAGCTGCCCGACCCACCACGGTGAGGTGAGGAAGAGGCCGATGACGACGGAGACCTGGACCCGGAGGTCGAACGCGGACCCGAGCGTCGTGAAGTTGAGTCCGGCGAGTGCGCCCTCGGCCCGGGCGACGTTGAGCGGGGCCGTGACGGACTCGAGCACCGGGTCGTAGAGGAACCAGCCGACCGCGGTGCCGACGGCGATCCCGGCCAGGGCGAGCAGAAGTCGGCGGCGGAGCTCACCGAGGTGCTCGCGCAGCGGCATCCGTCCCTCGGGGTCGCGCCTGCGGCGCGCCACCGGCTATCCGACGGAGGTCGGCGGCGACTGCCCGGCGGGGGTGCTCGGCGGCTCCGACGACGAGAGTCCGTCCCCGCCGCCGGACCCCGGGCGATCCGCACCGGGCCCACCCGTTCCGTGCCCGGGCGTCGGGCCGCCCTGGGGCGGGCCGTACTGGCCGCCGTTGTACTGGCCCTGGTTGTACTGGCCGCCGTTGTACTGGGCACCGGTGTACTGACCCTGGTTGTGCTGGCCGCCGTTGTACTGACCCTGGTTGTGCTGACCCGCGTTGTCCTGTCCCCCGCCGTTCTGGCCGGACCCGTTTTGGCCGGACCCGGTCGGCGTGTCGTCGTCCTCGCGCAGCTCGCGGACCTCCTTCTTGAAGACCTTGAGCGACTTGCCGATCGATGCGGCGATGTCGGGCAGGCGGGAGGCGCCGAAGACGAGCAGGATCACCACCACGAGCACGAGGATGTGCATCGGCTGAAGGCCGTTGCGGAACATGAGGTCACCTTCGTCGGGAGGATGGAACATGCCCAGGATAGACGCCGGGGACGGCACCCGCGCCGACCAAGGTCCCGTGAGGCGGGAGCGGGTCGAGGTGCTCGGGCATCGGGGCGCGTCCGCCGTGCACCCGGAGAACACGCCCGCCGCGTTCGAGCGTGCCGTGCTCGACGGCGCGCACGGCGTCGAGCTGGACACCCACCTGTCCGCGGACGGCGTGCCCGTGGTGCGGCACGACCTCGTGCTCGACGTCCCCGGCCGCGGCCCGTGCGCGACGCGGGACCTCACTGCCGCCGAGCTCGCGCGACTCGGCGTCCCCACCCTGCGCGAGTCGCTCGAGGCGATCCGGGAGGCGGGTCGGGCGGCCGGCCAGGTGGCGGGCCCGGATGCCGCTCGGGGCCCGGGGCGGCGGTCAGGGGCCGATGATCCGTGGGTGCTCGTCGAGATCAAGTCGGCCCCGGACGGCTCGGTGGCGTGCGCCGCGCCGCGCGAGGTCGTGGCCGCGGTGGGAGAGGTCCTCGACGACGACGGGCCACCGTGCGTGCTCGAGTCGTTCGACCGCGCCGTGGTCGCCGCCGCCGCCGACCTGCTGCCGCACGTGCCGCGGGCCGTCCTCGCCGACGCGGACTCGACGCGCCCCGGCTCCCCGTTTCTCGGCCCGCCGGGTGGGCGGTGGTCCGTGCCCGACCCGGTGGCCGCGGCGGTCGAGCTCGGGGCCGTCGCCGTCGCGCCCCGGCACACGTGGCTGGGTGCGGATCTCGCCCGGCGCGCCCGCGCGGCCGGTCTGGGGATCTGGGCGTGGACGGTCAACACCAACGACGACGCCGAACGGGCGACCGGTCTCGGCGCGACCGTCCTCATCACCGACGACCCGGCTGCGCTCCTCGACGGCCGCGGCGGGCGGCCGGGCGTTCACGCCGGGGCGACAGGCTCCCCGTCGTCGTAGCGGTCGAGCGCGGCCCGTGCGGCGGCGCGCACCCGCTTCGCCCACGCGGCGGGACCGATCGCGGTGACGTCGTCGCCGAGATCGAGCATCGCGCCGACGAACCACGCCTCGTCGGCGACCCGCAGCCGGACCCGGACCCCGCCGTCGTCGAGGTCCTTCGTGCTGATCGACGGCACCGTCTCCGCGAACGGGCGCGCGATCGACGCCAGCTCGACGACGACCTCGTCCCCGCTGTCCCCGACCTGATCGGTCCGTGCGGGCCACGGGTGCTCCTCGACCGGCACCGGCAGCACCGTGGCCGACACGATGCGGTCCACCCGGAAGGTCCGCGGCGCCCCCGCCCTCAGGCACCAGGCGGAGACGCGCCAGTCGCCGGCGTCGTTGACGATCGACCGGACGTCGACGTCGCGCTCGGTCCGCACGTCACCGGCCGACACGTACTCGAGGTGCAGGCGCCGCCCCTGCTCGAGCGCCGACCGGACGGTCGACAGGGCGGCGACCTCGTCGGCGTCGGGCACCGGCACGTCGATCGAGCGGGCGACGCTCGACGCCTCCCCCGCCGCCTCCTCGAGCTTGGCGACCAGCTGGTCGATGAGCACGGTGGACAGGTCGCCGCTCTCCGCCACCGCGCGCATCGGGCCGAGAGCGACGAGCAGGAGCACCGCCTCGTCCGTCGTCAGCCGCATGGGGCGCGCGAGCCCCTGGTCATTGGCCAGCGAGACGACGCCGGACTCGAACGCGTCGACGGAGAAGTCGATGAGGTCGTCGTGCTGGTAGCCGGGCAGCCCCGTCACCCAGAGCAGCTCGATGTCCTTGATGATCTGCTTCTCGCCGACCCCGAACAGCTCCGCGAGCCCCGCGACGGTCTGGTCGCCGTGCTCGTGGAGCCGCAGCACGATGGCCAGGAGGCGGGCGAGCCGGACCTCGGCGCCGTCGCGCTGGATCTTGGCGGCGGGGGCGGCCTTCGTGCCCGGCGCGTCGAGGGCGCGGGACTCGGCGACCTCGGCAGCGCGGGAGAGCCGACGACGCACGGTGGAGACGAGATCGTCCGGGGCGAGGGCCAGCGCGCCGTCCCCGAGCGCGGCAATCTCCCCCGCGAGGTCGTCGAGGTCCGCGGTGGTCAGCTCCACCGTGTCCCAGCCGTCGGGGACGCGGTCGTGCAGGTCGCGGGTGTACGACGTCGGGCCCTGGTGGTCGTGGTCGTCCGGCGTCGTCCCCGGGTGGTTCTCGTCCGGCGCCCAGCCGGCCTGCGTGCGCAGGGCACCGCCCCGCCCCGGGGCGAGCGCGACGCGCGCCTGCCCGCCACGCCGGCTCGAGGCCATGAGGACGGCGGACAGGTCGAGGTCGGCCGGCGGCTGGACGCGATCCTCGGTCTCGACCGCGCGCACCTTCCCGCGCACCCGGGACAGGTGGAACACGCGGACGGCGCCGCGGTCGTGGTCGTGCCCCACGAGGTACCAGGACCGCCCCCGGGTCGCCAGCCGCCACGGGTCGACCAGGCGGTTGCTCAGCTCGCCCGTGGAGGCGGCGCGGTAGTCGAACCGGACCGCGCGGCCGTGCTCGAGCGCCTCGAGGATGACGGTGAACGCGGGACCCGCGTCGGCGAGGCCGACCCCGGGAGCGGTGCGCAGGGCTGCCGCTTCCGTCGTGGTGTCGTCCTCCGTGGAGGGGCCGGACGAGGTCCTGCCGGAGGCCCCGACGTCGGCGTCCCCGTCCTCGTCGTCGTGCGGGCCGGCCGCCGTTCCCGGCTCGACGGTGCGCCCGCGCAGCTTGGTCAGTCCCCTGCGGGCCGAGGCGCTCGTGGCGGCATCGCGCCACACGCCGGCCGCCGCCGCGAGCACGGCGGCCTCCTGGGCGGTCAGGCTCAGCTCGGTGACGCCCGTGTCGTCGCCGTCGACCCGGTAGACGATGTCCGACTGGTGCACCGGGGAGACGAGCGTGAGCAGCGGGGCCCCGATCGACCGCAGCGAGTCCTTGTCGCGCTCGAACATGCGCTCGAACGCGTCGTCCTTCTGGCCGGCGTACCCGTGGACGAGGCGGCGGACGTCCGACTTCGACAGTCCGCGCGAGGTGGACCTCAGCGCGGCGAGGAGGTTGAGGAGCCGCTCCTCCTTCGTCACCTTCGTCGTCTGCGCGTTCACCCCTGCACGCTACCGGTGGCGGTAGCGTGACGGCGTGATTCTGTGGCGCGCCGGGACGGTGCTGGGCACGCGGCGGGAGTGGGCCGGATCGGTCGAGCTCGACGTCGAGGTCGACGGGCGCGAGCTGCGGGCCCTCGCCCATCCGGCCATGGTCGGCCGGCCCGAGCACGGCGACCGGGTCCTGCTCAACGTCACGGCGCTCGAGAAGGGGCTGGGCACCGGTGGCTACGCGCTGGTCGTCGCGCTGCCGGACCGACTGCCGGCGGATCCACCGCCCGGGCCCGGACACCTCGTCAAGGCCAGGTACACGCCCGGCCAGGTCATGGTCCTCGGCATCGACGAGCAGGAGTCGCCGCACCACGAGGACCTGCGCGAGGCCGACGACCTCGGCGGGTTGCCGGTCGTCGTCGCCGACCTGCACTCCGCGCTGCCCGCGGTGGTGGCCGGGGTGCACGCGCGACGGCCGGGCGCACGGGTGGTCTCGCTCATGACCGACGGTGGCGCCCTGCCGGCCTGGTTCTCCCGCACCACCGCCGGGCTCGCGGAGTCCGGGCGGATCGCCGGCACCGTGACCGTGGGCCAGGCATTCGGCGGCGACGTCGAGGCCGTCACCGTCCACACGGGGCTCCTCGGTGCGCGGATCGTGCTCGAGGCGGACGTCGTGGTCGTCGCCCAGGGGCCGGGCAACCTCGGGACCGGGACGCGGTGGGGTTTCTCGGGAGTCGCGGCCGGCGAGGCGCTCAACGCGGCGGCGACCCTCGGGGGACGCGGGATCGGAGTCCTGCGGATGTCCGGGACGGATCCGCGCGAGCGGCACCGGGGCCTGTCCCACCACTCGGTGACCGCGCTCGGTCGGGTGGCGCTCGCGCCGAGCGACGTCGTGGTGCCGACCGGTCTCGAGTGGCCCGACGGCGACTGCGACGACGTGGTCGAGGAACGCCTCGTGCACGCGCTGGCGGGGCGGCACCGGCGGGTCGACGTCGACGTGCGCGCGGGTCGTCGGGGTGATCAGGATGGCGGACCTGATCTGCTCGCGGCGCTGCGGGAGATCGAGCAGGCGGCCGGCCTCCGGCTCTCGACGATGGGGCGCGACCTCGACGCCGACCCCGTGCCGTTCCTTGCCGCCGCCGCGGCGGGGGTCCATGCGGCGAACCTGCTGCCCGACTGACCGTCCCACTTTCCGTCGAGAGTGCGGTTGGGGCTCGACGAACCGCAATCTCGACGACGACGAACCGCAATCTCGACGAACCGCAATCTCGACGAACCGCAATCTCGACGACGACGAACCGCAATCTCGATGAATCACGGCGGGCGGGTCAGCCGCGGGGGCCGGCCTCGCGGGCGTGGAGCTCGATGAGGGTCGACAGGCGCTGGGCATCGGCAGCCGCCCGGGAGCCGTCGCTGCGCTGGACGGCCATGACTGCCAGGGTCGTCGAGTCGGTGAGGTCGAGGTTCGCCCACGGGCGGTGCTCGCCGTACTCCACCCCGAGGATCTCGGCCCACTCCACCCGCCGACCGGCGAGGAAGTTCCGCACGGTGAGGCCGTCCTCGTCGGGCAGGGCGGCGACCCGTGCCTGACGCTCGAGGATCGCGACGATGACGAGCGCGAGCAGCGCGGTCAGCAGCTGGTCGGTCAGGCCCCAGTGGTCGACACCGGGGATGCGGCCCGTGAACACGATGATCGCCGCGGCGCCGACCACGACCGCCACCTGCAGCACGCGCGCGACGAGCCGCACGAGCCGAGGCCTGATCGGCGCGTGCAGCCGGGCCCGGACCTGCTCGCCCGACGGCGACCTACCGTCGTCGGACGTTGCCCCAGAATCCCCGGAACCTCCGGAGTCGCCGAAACCTCCGCGGCCCCCGGCATCCCCGCCGACGGTCACAGGCGGCTCGCGAGGATCGAGGTGACGAGGATCGCGCGCGCACCGGCGGCGTACAGCTCGTCCATCACGCGGTTGACCGATGCCCGCTCGACCATGACGCGGACGGCGACCCAGCCGTCGTCGCGCAGCGGCGAGATCGTCGGGGACTCCTGGCCGGGCGCGAGGGCGACCGTCGCGTCGAGGTGCTCCTTGGGCACGTCGTAGTCGACGAGCACGAACTGGCGCGCGACGAGCACGCCCTGCACGCGCCGGTCGAGGACCTCGAGCCCCTCGGGCTCCTCGCTCGTGGCCCGGCGGATGAGGACGGCCTCGGACTTGAGGAGGGGCTCGCCGAAGGTCGACAGGCCGGCGGCGGCGAGCGTGGAGCCGGTCTCGACGACGTCCGCCACGACGTCGGCGATCCCGAGGCGCACGGCGGACTCGACCGCGCCGTCGAGGTGGACGGTGCTGGCGTCGACGCCGCGCTGGGCGAGGAACCCGCGGACCACCGTGTCGTAGGACGTGGCGACCCGCAGGCCGCCGAGGTCCTCGATCCGGCGGGGACCGTCCTCGGGGGCGGCGAACCGGAAGGTGGACCGGGCGAACCCGAGCGCGCGGTGCTCGACCGCGTCGGCGCCCGAGTCGACGAGCAGGTCGCGGCCGGTGATCCCGCAGTCCACGGTGCCGGCGCCGACGTACACGGCGACGTCCCGGGGGCGCAGGAAGAACAGTTCGACGTCGTTGTCCGGGTCGGCGACGACGAGCTGGCGGGTGTCCCGTCGTCGGCGGTATCCGGCCTCGGACAGGAGGTCGGACGCGGGCTCGGACAGCGCGCCCTTGTTGGGCACGGCGATACGCAGCATGTGGCGGTCTCTTCCTAGGGGCGGGCGGGTCGCGCTCAGAGGTGGCGGTAGACGTCGTCGAGGGTGAGACCGCGCGCGATCATCATCACCTGGACGTGGTAGAGCAGCTGGCTGATCTCCTCGGCCGCCGCGTCGTCGCTCTCGTGCTCGGCGGCCATCCACACCTCGGCGGCCTCCTCGACGATCTTCTTGCCGATGGCATGGATCCCGGCGTCGAGCTGGGCGACGGTCCCCGATCCCTCGGGGCGCTCCTCGGCCTTGGCGGTCAGCTCCGCGAACAGCTGGTCGAACGTCTTCACGCGGTCAGCCTACGGCGCGGTCCGCGACGAGGACGGGAGTGTCCGGGAGCGCGCGCACCGCGGCCTCGGCGTCGACCTCGCCCTCGAGCAGGCCGGCACCGGACATGAACTCCGCCATCGACCGCCACCTCGCGACGTCGATCTCCCCACGCTGCTCCTCCGCCCCGTACAGCTCGGCGGTCGCGGTCGCGACCGCGAGGGCGCTCTCGCGCGCCTCGGGCTCGGTGAGGTCGGGGACGTGCGTCGCGCTGACGTCGACGGCCGCCTCCGGGTCGGCGACGACGTCGTCCATCGCCCGCAGGACCGCGCGGACGACGGCCGCGACCTCCTCCTCGCGCTCGGAGAGCGCGGCGTCCGTGGCGACGAGCCCGACGCCGACGAGCGGGACGTCGTCGCCGAGCGGGATCTCGGTCACCGGCGTGCCTGCGCGCTCGAGGCTGACCGCGTCGTTGTTGACGTACCCGACGACGGCGTCGACGTGTCCCGCGGTGAGAGCCGAGACCTGGGTGAACCCGATGGTCTCGACCTCGACGGACTCCCCGCCGTCGGGCATCGACGCGAGCGCGGCCTGGAGGCCGAACCACGTCTCGCCGAACTCCCCGGGGACGCCGACGCTGCTGCCGGACAGGTCCTCGAGGCTCGCGAGCCCGGAGTCCTGCGGCGCGAGGATCGCGACCGGGTACTCCTGGTACATCGTGGCGACGGTGGTCAGGCCCGCTCCCTGGGCGACGGCCTGAAGCATCTCGTCGCCGCCCGCGACGACGACGTCCTCCTCCCCCGCCTCGGCGGCCGTGAACAGGCCCTCCGACGCGCCGTGGTGCCGCAGCTCGACCTCGACACCCTCGTCCTCGAAGTACCCGCGTTCCTCGGCGACGTAGAACGGGGCGAACTGGACGTCGGGCACGTAGGTGAGGCCGATCGTCAGGGTGTCGCCGTCGGCGCCGTCCTCTCCCCCGCCACCGGAGTCTCCGCAGGCCGCGAGCAGGGCGGCGGCGAGGAGGGCGGCGTGAGGTGCACGGCGCCCGGACCGACGGTCCCCGGCCGGTACTGAGCGGCGGCGCGCGAACCACGCGTCGGGCCGGCTCTCGGTCGGTGCGGAGCGGCGGGGGGCGGGCCGCGGGGTGGTGGTCATGGTCAGGCTCCTTGCCGGTGGCGGAGGTGGTGCTGGAGGGCGCCGACCGCGGCGAAGAGCGCGGCGGCGAGGACGCAGAGGATCGTGAGGATCGAGAACAGGCCGACGGTGTCGGCGGACGCGCCGCGCGAGGACAGGAGCATCCCCAGACCGCGGCCGCCGGTGACGATCTCGCCGACGATGGCGCCGGTGAGACTGAGGGTGACGCCGTTGCGCACGCCCGTGAGGATCGCCGGGAGCGCGAGCGGCAGGAGGATGCGCGCGAGGAGGACGGGGCCGCCGGCGCCGTCGAGCCGGGCGGCCTCGATGACGTCGGTGTCGATGTGCGTGAGCCCGTAGACGGTGCCGAGCAGCATCGGGAAGAACACCATGAGTGCGCACAGCACGACGACGGGCAGGACCCCGTAGCCGAGCCACAGCGCGAGCAGCGGCGCGACGGCCACGGCGGGCAGCGCCTGGGAGGCTGCGACATAGGGCTCGAGGACGCGCCGCGCGAGCGTGGAGGAGGCGATGGCGATGCCGAGCGGGAGGGCGACCGCCGCGCCGAGGAGCGAGCCCCAGCCGGCGGCGTACAGCGTCGGCCAGAGGTAGCTGCGGGCGGGGCCGGTCAGGTCGTCGAGCACGCGGGAGAGGACGTCGCTCGGGGCGGGGAGGAAGTACGGGTCGACGAGCCCCGCGCGGCAGGCGAGCTCCCAGGCGAGAAGCACGACGACGCCGAACACCACGGGCGCGACGGCGCTGACGGCCCCTGCTCGCGCGGGCGGTCGAGGCCGGCCGCCGACGCCTGCGGCGTCGACGTGCTCGAGGGGCTGTGCCACCCGTTCCTCCTCCCGGCCTGCGTGCGACCGGGGCGAGGGGACGCGGGCGTCCCGAGAGGGTGGACCGGGTGGCCCACCGCGTGCGTCCTCTCATCCGGACTTTGACCGTCGGTCCCGGAGTTCCACCGGATCGGCCCTCGCCGCGCAGCTTCCTGCGTGGCCTCGGGTTCGCGGACTGTTACCGCCGGTTCGGATTTTCACCGACCCCGGAGCACGTGCTCGAGGGACGAGTGTACGACGTCGGGGCCGGGACCCACGAGAGGGTCCCGGCCCCGACGGTCGGCGGGTCGGTCGGCTCAGCCGCCGTCCGCCTGGTTGTCGTTGGCGGCGCGGGTGCGCGCGTCGTTCATGCGCCCCTCGGCATCGTTGGTCATCGAGCCGTACTGTCCACCGGCGCCGTTCTCGGAGTCGTTGAGATAGTCGACGAACTGGTCGCGCTGCTCCGGCGTCATCTGGTCGTAGGGGATGACCGAGCCGTCCTCGTTCCAGAACTGCTCGTCGGGTCCGAGGTCGCGCTCACTTGCGGTCTCCCACTCGGTGAACGACGGCGAGCCCTCGTAGGTGCCGGCTGCGGCGACCGCGGAGTAGAAGCGGTCGTTGACCATCTCGTTCTGTGCCTGCTGCCACTCGGCGGACTGCACGCGCGACGCGTCCTCGTTGCCGGTGTCGAACATGGCCTCGAGCACGGGGTCCTTCGCCCAGTCGATGCCCTTGTCGACCGCACCACCGACGACGGGAATGTCGTCGAACGGGACGAGACCGAGCCCCTCGTTCGCGAGGTCCTGCATGTACTGGTTGTACTGGTCGAGCGCGCCTGCGTTGTCACCGTTCTCGTTCGAGAGCGACTCCATGACGAAGGCGTCGAAGTAGCTGCCGTTGCCGAAGGCGTCCTGGGCGGCGTCCATGTTGCCGTCGCTGAGCGCCTCGTACATGCCGTTGTTCGTGTGGGCGTAGCTCGCGTTGAGGATGCGCTGCAGCGCCGGCGGGTTGTCCGGATCCCCGACGACCGATCCGTCGTCGCCGGGTCGGACGATCTGGTCGGGCCGGTCGTAGCCGAGGTCGCCGAACGTGTGATGGAGGTTGTTGAGGGTGCCGTTGCTGAAGGTGATGTCGTAGGTCCCGCCATCCCCCTGGCCCACCCCGTCGCCCGTGGCCTGCCCGTCGAACGCGGTGTGCAGGTCGTCGATGTAGGTGGCCATCACCGTGCCCATCGCGGGCCGCAGAGCCGACATGCTGAGTCCTGCGCGCGTCTGCGCGGTACTCCCGTCGAGCGGCTCGGAGCCGGCGATCGCGTCGTTGTACCCCACGATCGCCTGCTGGGCGAGCTCGACCGACTCCTCGTCGGTGTTGTCCAGCGAGTAGCTCTCGAGGACGTCGCCCATGGTGGTGCCGAAGTCCGTCATGCCCATGACCATGCCGTTCGACGCGTCGCTCCGGCCGTGCAGGTAGTACTCCATGATCGACTGCGTCTGGCCGTCGCCCGCCGGGATGTCCTCGAGCAGCAGCCCGTAGGTCGCTTCCTCGCTCCTGCCCGCGGCCTGCAGCAGGTTGTGCAACGGGTCTCGACGCGGGTCGGTCGGGTGGAGATCGCCGAGCGGAGACTCACCGAAGTCGTACATCGAGTTACCCATGTGCGAGTAGTTCGACCTGTGCGGGTACGTCTCCGTGAGCCACTGGTCCCACTCGACCATGTCCACGCCGACCGTCTCCATGTAGTCGCGGGCGACGGACGCGTTCGGGTCACCCGCAAGGCCGGCGGCGAGGAGCTGGCTCTGGATGTCGTACCCGTACATCACGGTGCCGTCCATCCCCTCCTCGTACGGCTCGCCGGTCACGGGGTTGTACCCCTCCCGCCCGCTGGTCTGCAGGTCCTCCAGCCACTGATCGCGCCAGGTCTCGGTGTCCTCACGGGTCGACGGGTCCATCCCCGACAGATCGCCCGCTGACGTGGTGTAGGCGCCACCCAGCACGCCGAACAGATCCCGGTACTGCTGCTGGAGCTCGGGATACCCCTCGCCTGTGTCGATGAACTCCATGATCTGCATCGAGGCCTGGTTGAGGCCGTCCGTCCCGAGCCGCTCCATGAGGGCGGTGGCGAAGTAGGGGTCGTCGACGAGGTCGCCGTAGGTGTCGACGAACTCCTGCGCAGCCTCCTGGTCGCCGTTCTCGGCCTGCTCGAGGAGCTCCTCCGCGTCCTCGGCCTGTTCGTCCGCCACGTGATCGCGCCGGCTGCCGTCCGAGATCGTCGTCCCCGCCGTCATCGCCGCGGCGATGTCGGTCGCGCTGCCCTGCTGGGCGGCGGGCACGAACCCGTCGGTCAGCTCCGTCAGCTTCGACGCGGCCGTGCTCATGGACTCGCCGAGGGTGTCGAGGGCCGTGTCGTACCGGTCCTTCATGTCCTCGCGGCGGCTCTCGCGCTGGAGGTCGATCGACTCGATCGCCTCCGCCTTGTCCCGCTGGTTCGCGGGGTCCGTGTAGTACGGGTCGGTGTTGATCTGATCGAGAGAGTTGTTGAACCAGGTGTCGACCTCGTCCCACTCCGTCTGCAGCCCCTCGATCGTCGACTCGCAGGTCTCGAACGCAGCGCCCACGTCCCAGATGTGCGTGCCTGCACCCCCCATGTTCTCGGCCGCGGTCTGCACGTGGCCGGACAGGATCGACAGCTCGGTGTCGATCGCGTCCGAGCTCAGGCCCTCCGGAAACGCGCTGCGCAGACGCTGCGAGGCCGATCCGTCGGAGAGCAGGGTCTGCTGGAGCCGACCCTGGATGCGGGAGACGTTGGTGCCCTGCACCATGAAGGTCGTCGCGGAGCCGTCGGGCAGGGGGAGCTGATCTGCACCGGCCATCGGTGGTCCTCTCGGGTCATGGTCGGGCGGCGCCCGACCGATCGGTGCGGGGCCGTCAGACCTCGAGGAAGTCGAAGCCCGATCCGGCGTCGGTGTCGACCTCCTCGAAGCCCTCGGTCATGCTGACGGTGGACGAGCCACAGGCCTCGGTGGCGGCGGCCAGGGCGAGCAGACCCGTGTCGTGCGTCGAGATGAAGTCGGCCATGGCGGACTTGAGCGCGGAGATGTCCCCCGCGATGCGGTCGGGACCGGTCCCGGCAGCACGGTTGAGCGTCGCCTCCTCCGGCAGCTCGCCGGCGCCGTCGCGCAGGAGCATCCCGTCCACCCAGACGTCGTCACCGACTGCGGCGGTCGAGTACGGGTCGATCTCGATGGACATCATGCGCTCCTTGTCGGCCTGCCAGTTCCGAGCGCTTGCCACCGGCAACGCCTCTGGCGGAGCGTGTCCCGTCAATCTGACCGCCAGGTGAACACCGGTCGAATCGGCGGTGCTGCGGAGCATGCAGGGGGCGGGCAGAACCACCCGGTCGAGGCAGGTGCACCTCGTCACGCGAGTGCTTGTGGCACGGGAACGACGTGCACGACGACGAGGCGCGAGAGGGATCCGGCCCGCTCAGGTGCCCGAGGGGTCCATACCCGTGCGCCGGCGGCCGGCGCACGTCATCCCGCCGAGCGCCGCCGTCAGTGCGCGTGCGCCCCGGCGGCCAGCTCCCGCAGCGCGGCGATCTCGGCGTTGGCGTCCTCCGCGTTGTAGACGGCCGAGCCGGCGACGAACGTGTCGGCACCGGCGTCGGCGGCGCGCTCGATCGTCTTCCGGGAGACGCCGCCGTCGACCTGGAGCCTGATGTCGAGCCCGGCGGCGGACACGGCCTCGCGGGCGCGGCGGATCTTCGGCAGCACGGACTCGATGAACGACTGCCCGCCGAAGCCGGGCTCGACGGTCATCAGCAGGATCATGTCGAACTCGGCGAGGTGGTCGATCAGCGGCTCGAACGGCGTGCCGGGGCGGATGGCGATCGACGCCTTCGCCCCGGCGGCCCGCAGCTCGCGGGCGAGCTTGACCGGCGCCATCGCGGCCTCGGCGTGGAACGTCACCGACGCGCAGCCGGCCTCCGCGTAGCCGACGGCCCAGCGGTCCGGGGCCTCGATCATGAGGTGGGCGTCGATCGGGACCGGGCTCACCCGGACGCAGGCCTCGACGACGGGCAGACCCCAGCTGAGGTTGGGCACGAAGTGGTTGTCCATGACGTCGACGTGCGCGTAGTCGGCGCCCGAGATGCGCTCGAGCTCGCCACGCAGGTCGGAGAGGTCGCTGGTGAGGATCGACGGAGAGATCACGACGGAGGCCATGGACCGAGGCTAGCCGCCGTCCGTGGACGGGGCCGCCGCGGACCGAGGGCGCGTTGCGCAGCACGGTGCTGCGCGGACCGGGCCCGGGGGTCCCTCGGGTCGCCCCTCAGCCCTCGCGCCGCAGGAGCGCGAGGAACATCGCGTCCGTGCCGTGCACGTGGGGCCACAGCTGGACCACCGTGCCCTCCGCCCCCTCGACCGGGCTCCCCGTGACGAGGTCGGCGAGCCCGCCGGCGACCGACCGGGTGATCGCACCCGTGTCGAGGAGCGCGAGCCCGGGCGAGCCGCGCAGCAGACGGGTCACCTGGGCGCGCGTCTCGGTCACGTGGGGCGAGCAGGTCACGTAGGCGAGGACGCCTCCGACGGCGAGTGCGCCGGCCGCGGCCTCGAACAGCTCGTGCTGGAGCTCCGCGAGCTGGGCGAGGTCGTCGGTGCTGCGGCGCCAGCGCGCCTCCGGGCGTCGGCGGAGCGCCCCGAGCCCGGTGCAGGGCGCGTCGAGGAGAATGCGCGTCGCACCGTCCGGTCCCCCGTCCGGCCCGTCGGCAGGCATCAGCTCACCGGCCCGGCGCCCGTCCCCGACCGTCACCCGGACCGACTCCCCCGCCCGCTCGACGGCGCGGCGCACGAGGTCGGCGCGGTGCGGCTGCACCTCGTTGGCCACGAGCAACGCCCCGCGCTCCTGCGCGCGCGCCGCCAGCAGCGCGGCCTTGCCGCCGGGGCCGGCGCACAGGTCGAGCCAGGTTCCGCCGTCGTCGGTCCGTCCGTCCGTGAGGTCGGCGGCAAGCAGGGCGTGGGCGACGAGCTGCGAGCCGGCGTCCTGGACCGCCGCGCGTCCGGTCGCGACGTCGGCGAGCTCGCCCGGGGCGATCCCGACGAGGTCGACGGCGCCGGGCAGCGGGTGCTGCTCGACGTCCGCTCCGAGGTCGCGGGCCTGGCGGCCGAGCTCCCCCACGGACGACCAGCCGGGGCGGGCGACGAGGGTGACGCGGGCGGGGGTGTTGTCGGCGTCGAGCAGGTCGCCGAGCTCACGCGGGTCACGGCCGTCGGCGACAAGGGCCTGGCGGAGCGCGCGGACGACCCACGCGGGGTGGGACTCGACGGCCGCCGCGACGTCGAACCACTCGCCGCCGCTGTCGCGCACCGCGTCGGCCACGTCGTCCAGCCAGTCCTCGACGTCCCGGCCGGCCACCTTGCGCAGCACCGCGTTGACGAGTCCTGTGGGCGCCGGGCCCGCGACCTCGCGGGCGAGGGAGACGGACTCGGCCACGGCGGCGTGGGACGGGACGCGCATGCCGAGCAGCTGGTGCGCGCCGAGCCGGAGCACGTCGCGTACGGGCGGGTCGAGCGAGTCGACGTCGCGGCCCGACGCAAGGGCGAGGATCGCGTCATAGCGTCCCCGCAGGCGCAGGGTGCCGTAGGCGAGCTCGGTGGCGAACGCGGCGTCGCGACCCGTGATGCCCCGCTCGCGCAGGAGGCCCGGGAGCACGAGGTTGGCGTAGGCGTCCTCTGCGTGGACCTGGTGGAGGACCTGGTAGGCGGCCCGACGCGCGGGATCGGTGCGCGGGGCGCGGGTCTGCTTCCCGGATCCACGGCCGGTGCCACCCCGGCGGGGGCCGCGATCGTCGCTCATGCGTCGGGCTTCTCCGCACCGAGGCGGTCGTCGTCGGCGATGCGCGCACCTCGGGCCCAGGCGTCGGCGGCCATCCAGCTCTTCCCCGCGGGCGCCACCTCCGTCAGGCGGACGGCGTAAGTCGCCGTACCGACGAGAACCTCGCGACGTCCGGCGCGCACCTCGCCAGGAGCGAGGTCGGTGGTCCCCTGCACCTGATCGACGGGACGCAGCTTGAGGCGGTCACCGCCGGGCAGGGTGGTCCACGGCCCGGGCGCGGGCGTCGTGGCCCGGATGATGCGGTCGACCTGCTGGGCGGGCTGGTCGAGGTCGACGAAGGCGTCGGAGGTCGTCAGCTTCGGCGCGAGCGAGACGCCGTGCGTGCTCTGCGGGGCCGGGTCGATGAGGCCGGAGACCAGGGTCTCGAGCGACCGGGTGAGGAGCGGCGCGCCGGCCACGGAGAGCCGGTCGAGCAGTGCGCCGGAGGTGTCCGTGGCCTGGATCGTCTCGGTCATCGTGGCCAGGACCGGGCCGGTGTCGAGCCCCTCGTCGAGCAGGAACGTCGTCGCACCGGTGACGTCCTCGCCGGCGAGGAGCGCGCGCTGGACCGGCGCCGCGCCGCGGTAGGCGGGCAGCAGCGAGAAGTGCAGGTTGACCCACCCGTGGGTGGTGGCCGCCAGCGCGGGCGGCGGGATGAGCAGGCCGTAGGCGACGACGGCGGCGACGTCCGCCCCCAGCTCGCGGATCTCCTCGACGGCGGCCTCGTCCCGCAGTGTCCGCGGGGTGAGGACGGGCAGGTCCGCCTCGGCCGCGGCCTCACCGACGGGAGAGGGATGGAGCGTCCGGCCCCGACCTCGCGCGGCGGGCGCACGCGTGAGGACCCCGACCACCTCGTGCTCCGACTGGAGCAGGTGGTGCAGGGCCGGAAGCGCAACGACCGGGGTGCCGGCGAACAGGACTCGCACGCCTTCGATGGTAGATGCCTCGCCGAGGTGCCGCCGACGAAGGCCCTCCACGGCGCACGACGACGACACCCGGACGCGCACGTGCCCGACGAACGGGCGAACGCCCGTCACGGCGCACGACGACGACCACCGCGCTCGCCCACCACCTGGTCCTGGCGGGCCTCCTGGCGCCCGCCCGCCCTACAGCATGTCGGTGGGCGCGACCTGGACCCGGACCGCCCCCGGCTCCTTGCGCGCCGAGCGGGCGGCCGCCGCGGCGGCGAGCAGCGGACCGGGCTCGGTGCCGGCGGGGGCACGGACGACGGCCCGGACCTCCGGCGCGCCCGATCCCAAGGAACCACCCGTGCTCCCGCCCGAACGTCCAGCCGATCGTCCACCCGGTCCCGCTCCCCCGTCGTCCCGCGCTCCCGCGCTCCCGCGAGTGAACGGCTCGACCGGCACGGGCCCCAGCACGTCGATCCCGGTCGCTCGGTCGTCGGCCATGAGGTGGTCGAGGAATGCGCGCACGGGACCGGACTCCCCCGTCACGACGGCGACGTCAGCCGCCGGCGGCAGACCCAGCTCGGCCCGCTCCGCGAGCTCCCGTTCGGCCAGCCCGACCGGGTCCCAGCGGACGAACGCCTGCGCCACCTGCGGCGCCGGTCCGCCGAGCAGCAGCACGCGGCCACCCTCGGGGGCGGCACGGACGAGCGCGGCGGCGCTCACCCACCGGCGCATGGCCTCCTCGGCCGCCGCGAGGCCGGGGCGCGCCGTCGCGACACCGCCGTCGAGGAGGACAGCCGCGACGTACCCACCGTCGGCGGTGGGTTCCGCCCCTGGGGTGGCCACGACGAGTCGGGGCTGGTCGTCGACCGTCCGCGCGACCCCGGTCTCCTGCCCGCCGCCCGACGCCAGCACCGGGACGCCGGGGAAGGCACGCCCCAGCTCGTGGGAGGTCCGACCGGCGCCCACCCGGATCGCCCGTAGCGCGGTCGAACCGCACGTGGGGCAGCGGAAGTCGGCGGCGCTGCGCGCGCACCACCGGCACGACGGAGGCGCGCCCGTCGCCGTCGCCTGCAACGGACCCGAGCAGTGCCGGCAGCGAGCAGGCTCCCGGCACCTCGCGCACGCGAGCGCGGGCACGTAGCCGGCGCGGGCGACCTGGACGAGGACCGGCCCGTCGGCGAGCGAGTCGCGGACGAGTCGCCAGGCCTCGTGCGGGATCCGCGCGTGCGCGGCGGGGCCCTCGGCGGCGAGGGCGAGGTCGCTGGGTGCGATGACCCGTGGGGTGCGCGCGCGCACGAGCGCCCGGTCCGCGGCGAGCGACGCCGCCGTCCCGGTGGCGACGAGGTGCTGGGCGGCCACGGAGCGTCCGACGGCGATGATCGCGAGGGCCGCCCGCTCCCCCGACGCCCGGGGGCGGTCGGCCGTCCCGTCGTCGGGCAGGTGCCGCGCGAGCAGGACGTCGCGGGCGTGCGGGTACGGGGCGCGCGGCTCCTCCAGCCGGTCGTCCCCGTCCTCGACGAGCACGACGAGCCCGAGGTTCGTGACCGGCGCGAACGCGGCGGCCCGCGTGCCGACGACCACGCGTGCCTCCCCCGTCAGGGCACGCAGGAAGGTCCGGTACCGGCGCGCGGTCCCGTCCTCGGCGGACAGGCGCACGACGGCGGGGATCCCCGCGTCCTCGAGCGCCGCGAGGACCTCCTCGACGTGACGCGCGGTCGGCGCGACGACAAGTGCGCCGCGGCCGGAGTCGTGCCCCGCACGCACGGCACGGGCGACGAGGGCCGCGGTGGTGCCCGGCAGCGCCGTGACGACCGCGGCGGGCGAGTGTCCTGCGGCCACATGGGAGAGGAAGGCCGGACCTGCCGCGAGCTCGCCCCAGGGACCGGGATCGGACGGTGCCTCCTCCTCCGACGCGTCGGAGCGGGCAGCGGGAGGATCCACCGCCCAACCGCCCCGCGCCTGGGCGACCGAGTCCTCCGTGCCCGCGTGACGTGGGGGCACGGCGAGGCGCACGACGTCGGCAGTCGTCCCACCGTGCGCGCGTGCGACGGCGCGGCACAGCCGCGCGATCTCCGGGGCGAGCACGGGTGCGGCGCTCACCGCGCGACGGAGCGGCGCGAGGTCGGAGCGGTCGGTCCCCCGCGTGCGCGCCGTGACGTATCCGCCGAGCTCGCGCCCGGCGAACCGCACGCGGACGCGCGATCCGATCGCCACGCGCTCCGCCATGGCCGGCGGCACAACGTAGTCGAAGGGGCGGTCGAGGTGCGCGAGCGGGGTCTCGACAAGTACCGACACGACGTCCGCGTCCGGGTCCCCCGCGGCGCCGGGCGGCGCAAGGTCGACGAGGTCGCCCAGGGAGGGCTGCTCGGCGCGGGGGGTCATCGCCACATCACATCACGCGGGCCGGACACCCGGCGTCGTCGTCGGCCCGCCCTGTGCACGAGGCTGTGTCTCGGACACCTGTGGGACCGGGTGACGACCCCGCGCGCCGGAGGTGCCTGACCCCGTCGCGTCTCGGACCCTGGGAACGCCCGGCCCCCGGCCCGACCGGCCGGCAGACGGTCGAGGCAGCGGTCTCAGACCCCCGCGGCGGACCGCAGGGCGTCGACGCGGTCGAGGCGCTCCCAGGGCAGGTCGAGGCTCGGCCGGCCGAAGTGGCCGTACGCCGCGAGCGGCCGGTAGATCGGCCGCAACAGCTCGAGGTCGCGGATGACGGCGAGCGGACGCAGGTCGAAGACCTCGCGCACGGCCCGCTCGATCGCCTCCTCGGGGACAGCAGCGGTGCCGAAGGTCTCGACGTAGATCGACACCGGGGCCGCCTGCCCGATCGCGTACGCGACCTGGACCTCGCATCGCCGCGCGAGACCGGCAGCCACGACGTTCTTCGCCACCCACCGCATGGCGTACGCGGCGGAGCGGTCGACCTTGCTCGGGTCCTTGCCCGAGAAGGCGCCGCCGCCGTGCCGGGCCATGCCCCCGTACGTGTCGACGATGATCTTGCGTCCGGTGAGCCCCGCGTCCCCCATGGGGCCGCCGAGGACGAACCTGCCGGTCGGGTTGACGAGCACGGCCAGGCCGCCGGCGTCGACACCGGACGCCGCGCCGGTGAGCTCGGCGTCGAGGACCGGGTCGACCACGAGCGAGCGCACGGCGTCGTCGAGCATGCCCTGGGTGACGTCCTCGTCGTGCTGCGTGGAGACGACGATGCCGGTGACCGCCTCGGGGCCGGCGTCCCCGTAGCCGACCGTCACCTGGGTCTTCCCGTCGGGGCGCAGCCACGCGACGGTCCCCTCGCGGCGCACCTGGGCGAGGCGCTCGGCGAGGCGGTGCGAGAGGTGGATCGGCAACGGCATGTAGCTGTCGGTCTCGTCCGTCGCGTACCCGAACATCAGGCCCTGGTCGCCGGCGCCCTGCACGTCGAGCGGGTCGATCTCGCCCGTGTCGTCGCGGGTCTCGAGGGACTTGTCGACGCCGGCCGCGATGTCGGCCGACTGCTCCCCCACGCTCACGGACACGCCGCACGACCGGCCGTCGAACCCGACCTCGGAGGACGTGTACCCGATCGCGCTGATCTCGCGCCGCACGATCGTGGGGATGTCGACGTACCCCTCCGTGCGGATCTCGCCGGCCACGTGGACCTGACCGGTCGTGACGAGACACTCGACGGCGACCCTCGCCTCCGGGTCCTCCCGCAGCAGCTCGTCGAGGATCGCGTCGGAGATGCGGTCGCAGATCTTGTCCGGGTGCCCCTCGGTGACGGACTCGGACGTGAAGGTGCGCAGCTGGGTCACTGCCCAATCGTAGGCGCGGCCAGGCGGTCGACGACGACGTCGAGCAGGGCGTCCGCCATCTGGTCCTTGCTGCCGGCACTGGTGGCCACGACCTCGCCCGCGGCGTCGAGGATCGTCAGCTCCGTGTCGACGTCCCCGAACCCGACGCCTACGCCGACGGCGTTGACGGCCAGCAGGTCGGCGCGCTTCCGGATCGCCTTGGCGCGGCCGTGCTCGAGCACGCTGCCGCTCTCGTCACCCGTCTCCGCCGCGAAACCGACGACGAGCTGGTCCGCCCGGGGACGGTCCGCCGCGAGGCCGGCGAGGATGTCCGGGTTCTCGACCAGCTCGATCGTGCGCCTGCCGCTGCCGTCCTTCTTCGCCTTCGACGTGCCCGCCTCCGCCGGGCGGAAGTCCGCCACGGCGGCGGCCATGACGACGACGTCGGCCTCGGCGGCGGCCGCGGTCACGGCGTCGGCGAGCTCGAGCGCAGAACCCACGGGCACGACGTCGATCGCCAGCTCGTCGGGCAGCAGCGCCGCCTCGACGTTGGCGGCGAGCAGGGTGACCCGGGCGCCACGGTCGGCGGCCGCGCGGGCGATGGCGATCCCCTGGCGTCCCGTCGATCGGTTGCCGATGAACCGCACCGGGTCCAGCGGCTCGTGGGTACCGCCGGCGGAGACGACGACGCGGCGGCCCGCAAGGTCCTGCCGCCTCGGCGGGCAGGCGCCCGACGCCATCGGGCCGGGACCGCCGCCGGCGTCGACGTCGGGCAGCCCGTGGATGGTCGCGCCGGCACCGCTCGTGCCGGAGGGGGTGGCAACGGCGTCGGTCCCGGCCGACGTGAGGTCGGCGCGGGCGATCTCGCGGCCATCGGGCGAGAGGCCGACGAGGGCGAGCGCGGCGGCGACGATGCGCTCGGGCTCGGGCAGGCGGCCGGGACCGGTGTCGGCGCCCGTGAGGCGGCCGGAGTCCGGGTCGAGGACGGCGACGCCGCGGGACCGCAGGGTGGCCACGTTGGCGCAGGTCGCGGGGTGCTGCCACATCTCGGTGTGCATCGCCGGTGCGAGGAGCACGGGGCACGTGGCGGTCAGCAGCGTGGCCGTCAGCAGGTCGTCCGCGAGTCCGGCGGCGGCCCGGGCCATGGTGTTCGCCGTCGTGGGGACGACGAGGACGAGGTCGGCGTGCCGGCCGAGGTCGACGTGGTCGACCGCCGTGGCGCCGTCGAGAACCTCCGCGCGCACGGGCTGGCCGGACAGGGCCTCGAAGGTGGGGGCGCCGACCATCGCGAGGGCGGTGGTCGTGGGCACGACGCGGACGCGGTGCCCGGCCTCGGTGAGCAGGCGCAGGACGAGGGGCGCCTTGTAGGCCGCGATGCCGCCGGTGACGCCGAGGACGACGTTCAGACGGCGGGGGGCGCGGTCGCCCTCACGCTGCTCCCCCGCCGTCACGACCGGGTCAGTCCTCGGTGCGCGTGAGCGTGAGCTGGCCGGCGTTGATCTCGCGCAGCGCGATGGAGAGCGACTTCTCCTCGGGCGCCGACGGCACGAGCGGGCCGACGAACTCCAGCAGGCCGTCCTGCAGCTGCTGGTTGTAGGTGTTGATCTGACGCGCGCGCTTGGCGGCGTAGATGACGAGTGCGTACTTCGAGTCGACGGTCGTCAGGAGCTCGTCGATCGGCGGGTCCGTGATGCCGATGGGCTCGGCGACTGTTCCAGCCATGGGTCCTCCTCGGTGGTGGGCGCACCGCCGCGGCTGGCGGCGGGCGCACGGCCTCCCATGCTACCGCGCGGGCGCCCGGACCAGGCCCATGAGTGACGCGAGCGCCTGTGCGGCCTCGGTCACGTCGGAGTTGACGATGATCTCGTCGAACTCCGCCACGGACGCGAGCTCGACGTCGGCCGTGGCGAGCCGGCGTGCCCGTTCCTCCTCGGTCTCGGTCCCCCGGCCGACGAGCCGGCGCACGAGCTCGGCGCGGTCGGGCGGCGCGAGGAACACGTGGCGCGCCCCCGGCATGGCGGCACGCACCTGTCGATGCCCCTGGAGGTCGAGCTCGAGGAGCACCGGACGCCCCGTGGCGAGCTGGTCGACCACGGCGCGCCGCGGCGTCCCGTACCGGTGGACCCCGTGCACGACCGCCCACTCGAGCATGCCCCCGGAGTCGACGGCCTCGTCGAACTGGGCGGGCGTGAGGAAGTGGTAGTGCACCCCGTCGATCTCGCCGGGACGGATCGGCCGGGTCGTCGCCGAGACCGAGTACCAGAGGTCCGGGTAGAGCCTGCGCAGCTCGTTGACGACCGTGCCCTTCCCGACCGCTGTCGGTCCCGAGAGCACCGTCAGGCGCGCGGTGTCGACGGGCGCCTGCGGCGTCACGGGATCGGTGTCGGCTCCAGGGGTCGTCTCGTCGGGCACCGCCTCATTGTGGCAGCCCACGCCGAGCGCGTCCGCCTACCCGAACCGGTCGACCAGCTTCGAGCGCTGGTGCGGCCCGAGCCCGCGCACGCGGCGCGACTCGGCGATGTTGAACTCGGCCATGATCGCCCGCGCCGTCGACGAACCGACGCCGGGCATCGCCTCGAGCAGCGCGACGACCTTGAGCTTGTTGAGCGCCTCGTCGTCTGCCGCGCGGTCGAGCACGTCGGAGAGCTGCAGGGCGCCGGCCTTGAGCTTGGACTTGACCTCGGCGCGCACGCGACGCGCCTCGGCGGCCTTGGCCAGGGCCGCAGCCCGTTCGTCGGCCGTGAGCGGGGGGACTGTCACAACGACCACCTCGTCAGTTGGTGAGCACGGGTCCGGGGTAGAGGCTGACACTAGCCTCTGGGACGCAGATCACGCCAGATGAACACGCAGGTCCGTGCAGGGAGACAGCGGGCGCCTGGCGGGTGGCGGGGCGGTGAACGTCTCGCGACGACCGCCCGCCTCAGCTCTCGCGCAGCGCGGAGGTCACGAGGCCCGCGGTCTCGCGGGCAGCGCGCGCGACGGCGCCCCGGTCCGGCCCCGCGGCGAGGACCGACCGGGAGACGGCGGCGAGCACCCGGTGGCGCGCCGGGCCGAAGACGGCCCGCAGCTCCTCGGCCCCGGCGCCCTGCGCGCCCACGCCCGGGGCCAGGAGGATCCCGCCCGTGCCGGTGAGGTCGAGCCCGAGGTCGGCGACGGCGGTGCCCGTCGTCGCCCCGACGACCAGGCCTACATGGCCGGGCACGTCGTCGTCGGTCCGCGCCTCGGCGTTGCGGGCCGCGGCCCAACGAGCGACCTCGCCGGCGACCGAGCCGCCCGCACCACTCCCCCGGACGCTCGCGTGCTGAACGGCCGCGCCCTCGGGGTTCGACGTGAGCGCGAGGGCGAAGACTCCCCGTCCGTTGGCGTGCGCGAGGGCCGCGGTCTCCGTGAGCGAGTCCGGGCCCAGGTAGGGAGAGACCGTGATCGCGTCGGCGGGCATGGGCGCGTCGTCGCCGAGGTGGGCTGCCGCGTAGGCGGCCATCGTCGAGCCGATGTCCCCGCGCTTGACGTCGAGGACGGTGAGGAGACCGGCGGACGTCGCCGCCGCGAGCACCTCCTGCAGCGCCGCCCAGCCGGCGGGACCGAAGCGCTCGAAGAACGCCGACTGCGGCTTGAGAGCCGCCACGCGGCCCGCCACCTCGTCGACGACCCGCAGGCCGAGCTCCCGGGCGCCGTCGGCGCTGTCCGGCAGCCCCCACGCCGCCAGCAGGGGCGCGTGCGGGTCGACCCCGACGCACAGCGGGCCGTGCTCGTCCATCGCGCGGGCGAGCCGCGCGCCGAACCCGGGTCGGTCCCCGGCGCCGACGTGGCCCGCCGCCGACGGGTTCGCCGCGCCCGGGGCACCGGCAGATCCCACCGGGCCCGCAGCGCCGCCGGACGGACCGGTCACGCCGTGGCTCCGGCCGTCGTCGGGCCGGATCCCGCCCCGGCGAGCCGGGCGTCCCGGGCGGCGTCGAGCTCCTGGAGCGGGGCCACGTCGAAGGCCCCGGCCCGCTCGGCCTCGATCGCGCGCACGGCGACGCTCAGCTGCGCCGTCGTCGTGATGATCGCGCGGTCCACGGCGGTGGTCGCCGTCCGGATCTCGTACCCGTCGGCGCGGGCGCCCTGACCGCTCGGGGTGTTGATGACCATGTCCACCTCGCCCTCGGTGATGAGGTCGATGATGGTCGGCTCGCCGTTCGGACCGCGCCCGGCGGAGTGCTTGCGCACGGTCGTGGACGGGATGCCGTGCCGGTGGAGGACCGCCGCCGTGCCCTCGGTGGCGAGGAGCTCGAACCCGAGGTCGACGAGGCGGGCGGCCGGCCCGGCGATGTCCCGCTTGTCCCGGTCGGCGACCGAGACGAACACCTTGCCGCCGCTGGGCAGCCCGCCGAACGCCGCGGTCTGGGACTTCGCGAACGCGACCGGCAGGGTCGGGCCGATGCCCATGACCTCGCCCGTCGAGCGCATCTCCGGCCCGAGGATCGAGTCGACGACCTGCCCCTCCCGGGTGGCGAACCGCTTGAAGGGCAGCACGGCCTCCTTGACCGCGATCGCGGAGCCGAGGTCGACCACGGAGGCGTCGACGCCGGGCAGGAGCCCGGAGTCCCTGAGGTCGGCGATCGACTCCCCCGCCATCACGCGGGCCGCGGCGCGCGCGAGCGGCACGCCGGTGGCCTTGGCGACGAACGGGACGGTGCGCGAGGCGCGCGGGTTGGCCTCGATGACGTAGAGGACGTCGGAGACGAGCGCGAACTGGATGTTGATGAGCCCGTGCACGCCGACCCCGGCGGCGATCGCCTCGGTCGACTCCCGGATCCTGCTCAGCTCGCCGGCGGACAGCGAGACCGGGGGCAGGACGCACGAGGAGTCGCCGGAGTGGATGCCGGCCTCCTCGATGTGCTCCATGACGCCCGCGAGGTAGAGCTCGGTGCCGTCGTACAGGGCGTCGACGTCGATCTCCACGGCGTCGTCGAGGAACCGGTCGACGAGCAGCGGGGCGGCCCGACGGGTCGCGTCGCCGGCGTGGACCGTCGCGTCGGCGAGGTAGTCGCCGAGGTCGGCCTCGTCGTAGACGATCTGCATCCCACGCCCGCCGAGGACGTAGCTCGGCCGCACGAGCACCGGGTAGCCGATCTCGGCCGCGACGGCGAGCGTCTCGGCCGGCGAGGTCGCGGTGCCGTGGGCGGGCGAGGGCAGGCCCGCCTCGTCGAGGACGCGGCCGAAGATCTCGCGGTCCTCCGCGGCGTCGATCGCCTCGGGCGAGGTGCCGAGGATCGGGACGCCGGCGTCGGCGAGGCGCTGGGCGAGCGAGAGGGGCGTCTGCCCGCCGAGCTGGACGATGACGCCCTCGACCGGGCCGGCCGCGACCTCGGCCCGGTAGACCTCCATGACGTCCTCGAACGTCAGCGGCTCGAAGTAGAGCCGGTCGGAGATGTCGTAGTCGGTCGAGACCGTCTCGGGGTTGCAGTTGACCATGACGGTGGTGAACCGGTCGGCCAGCTCGAGGGTGGCGTGCACGCACGAGTAGTCGAACTCGATGCCCTGGCCGATCCGGTTGGGGCCCGAGCCGAGGATGATGACGGCCGGCTTCTCGCGCGGGGCCACCTCGGTCTCGGTGTCGTAGGCCGAGTAGTGGTACGGCGTCTCGGAGGCGAACTCGGCGGCGCACGTGTCCACGGTCTTGTAGACCGGGTGCAGGTCGAACGCCCGCCGCACCTCGCGCACGGCGTCCTCGGACAGGCCGCGCAGCTCCCCGATCTGGACGTCGGAGAGCCCGTGCCGCTTGGCGCGCCGCAGGACGTCGGCCGTGAGCGCGTGCGAGTCGGCGACCTCGCGGGCCACCTCCTCCATCAGCACCATCTGGTCGAGGAACCACGGGTCGATCCACGTGGCCTCGAACAGCTCCTCGACGCTCGCGCCACCACGGATGGCCTGCTGGACGTCGACGAGGCGGTGCTCGGTCGGGGTGGCGGTGGAGGCGACGAGCCGGGCGAGCTCCTCACCGGCGGGCGCCTCGCCGCGCCAGTGCAGCTGCTGGCCGGACTGGTCGAGCGAGCGCAGCGCCTTGCCGAGGGCCTCGGTGAAGTTGCGGCCGAGGGCCATGGCCTCGCCCACGGACTTCATCGTCGTCGTCAGCGTGGGGTCGGCGGCGGGGAACTTCTCGAACGCGAACCTCGGGACCTTGACCACGACGTAGTCGAGCGAGGGCTCGAAGCTCGCCGGCGTGGAGCCGGTGATGTCGTTGGGGATCTCCGGAAGCGTGTAGCCGATGGCCAGGCGCGCCGCGATCTTGGCGATCGGGAACCCGGTGGCCTTCGAGGCCAGCGCGGAGGAGCGCGAGACGCGGGGGTTCATCTCGATGACGACGATCCGGCCCGTGCTCGGCTCGACCGCGAACTGGACGTTGCAGCCGCCCGTGTCGACCCCGACCTCGCGCAGCACGGCGATGCCGATGTCCCGCATCCGCTGGTACTCGCGGTCGGTGAGCGTCATCGCGGGCGCCACCGTGATCGAGTCGCCCGTGTGGACGCCGACGGGGTCAACGTTCTCGATCGAGCACACGACGACGACGTTGTCCGCCTTGTCGCGCATGAGCTCGAGCTCGAACTCCTTCCAGCCGAGGATCGACTCCTCGAGGAGCACCTCGGTGGTCGGCGAGAAGTGCAGACCGGCACCCGCGATGCGGTCGAGGTCCTCGCGCGTGTAGGCGAGGCCGGAGCCGAGGCCGCCCATCGTGAAGCTCGGCCGGACCACGAGGGGCAGGCCGAGCTCGTCGGCCGCCGCGTGCACCTCGTCGAGGGAGTGCGCGATGACCGAGCGGGCGGACTCGCCGCCGGCGCGCTCGACGACCTCCTTGAATGCATAGCGGTCCTCGGCCTTGTTGATGGCGTCGACGGACGCGCCGATGAGCTCGATGCCGAGGCGGTCGAGCACCCCGGAGTCGTGCAGCGCGATCGCCGTGTTGAGGGCGGTCTGGCCGCCGAGGGTCGGCAGGATCGCGTCGGGGCGCTCCTTGAGCAGGATGGCCTCGACGACCTCGGGGGTGATCGGCTCGACGTAGGTCGCGTCGGCCACCTCGGGGTCGGTCATGATCGTCGCGGGGTTGGAGTTGACGAGGACGACCCGCAGGCCCTCCTCGCGCAGCACCCGGCACGCCTGGGTGCCGGAGTAGTCGAACTCGGCGGCCTGGCCGATGACGATCGGGCCCGAGCCGATGACGAGGACGGAGCTGAGGTCGGTCCGGCGGGGCATCAGTTCTCCTGCGAGGTGGTCGGGGTCGCGTCCTCGGCGCCGCGGGGGGCGGCCATGAGCGCGAGGAAGCGGTCGAAGAGGTGCTCGCCGTCGTGCGGTCCGGCGGCGGCCTCGGGGTGGTACTGGACGGAGAACGCCGGGACGTCGAGGGCGCGCAGGCCCTCGACCACCTGGTCGTTGAGTCCGACGTGGCTGACCTCGACCCGGCCGTAGCGGCCGTCGTCGAACGGGGCGACCGACTCCCCCTCGACCGGGGCGTCGACGGCGAACCCGTGGTTGTGCGCCGTGATCTCCACGCGGCCGGTCTCCTTGTCGAGGACCGGCTGGTTGACGCCGCGGTGGCCGTAGGCGAGCTTGAACGTGCCGTACCCGAGGGCCCGCCCGAGGAGCTGGTTGCCGAAGCAGATGCCGAAGAACGGCAGCTTCTCATCGAGGATGCCGCGCAGCAGCTCGACCTCGTGCTCGGCGGCCGCCGGGTCGCCGGGGCCGTTGGAGAAGAAGACGCCGTCGGGCGACAGGGCGAGAACCTCCGCGAGCGTGGTGTCGCGGGGGACGACGTGGACGCGGGCGCCGCGCTCGGCGAGCTGGGCGGGCGTGCGCGCCTTGATCCCCAGGTCGACGGCGACCACGGTGGCGACCGGGTCGCCGTCGGGCTCGATCGTGTACCGCTCTCCGGTCGAGACCTCGCCCGCGAGGTCGGAGCCGGACATCGCCGGGGCGTCCCGCACCACCTCGACGAGCACCTCGACGGCCTGCGGGTGCAGGTCGGCGGCGCCCGCGGGCAGGGCCGAGCCGGAGAAGATGCCGGCGCGCATGACGCCCTGGTCGCGCAGGCGGCGGGTGAGCGCGCGGGTGTCGACCTCGCAGATGCCGACGACGCCCTCGGCCGCGAGGCGCTCCTCGAGCCCGCCCGTCGCGCGCCAGCTGGAGGCCCGGCGGGCGGCGTCGCGCAGGACGTAGCCGGCGACCCACACCTGGCCGGACTCGTCGTCCTCGTCGTTGACGCCGGTGTTGCCGATGTGCGGCGCCGTCATCACGACGATCTGGCGGTGGTAGCTCGGGTCGGTGAGCGTCTCCTGGTAGCCGGTCATGCCGGTGGAGAAGACGATCTCGCCCAGGGTGCGTCCCTCGGCGGCGTAGCCGGACCCTCGGTAGGTCGTGCCGTCCTCGAGGACGAGCAGGGCGGGTGTGCGCGCGGCGCTCACTCAGGACTCCTTCTTCGTAGGCAGCGGGGCGAGGTCCTCGACCAGGCGACCGTCGGTGACGGTCGCGCGTCCCGCGTAGAACGTGTGGACGACGGCGCCGGCGAGCTCCCGCCCGGCGAACGGCGAGTTGCGGGACCGCGAGGCGTGCGTGCCCGGGTCGACGGTACGCCGGGCCGCGGGGTCGACGAGCGTGAGGTGCGCGGGGGCACCCACCTCGAGGGGCCGACCCTGGTCCGCCACGCGCCCGATCGCCGCGGGGGCGGTCGACATCACGCGGGCGACCCCGGCCCAGTCGAGCAGGCCGGTCTCGACCATGGTGGTGGTGACGACGGCGAGCGCGGTCTCGAGCCCGGTCATGCCCATGGCCCCGGCGGCCCACTCGGTGTCCTTGTCCTCGGCGGCGTGCGGGGCGTGGTCGGTGGCGACGATGTCGATCGTCCCGTCGGCCAGGCCGGCGCGCACGGCCTCGACGTCGGCCGCCGTCCGCAGGGGCGGGTTGACCTTGTACAGCGGGTCGTAGTCGCGCACGAGGTCGTCGGTGAGCAGGAGGTGGTGCGGCGTCACCTCGGCGGTGACGGCGATCCCGCGGGCCTTCGCCCAGCGGATGATGTCGACCGACCCGGCGGTCGAGAGGTGGCACACGTGCAGCCGCGAGCCGACGTGCTCGGCCAGCAGGACGTCGCGGGCGATGATCGACTCCTCCGCGACGGCCGGCCAGCCGGTCATGCCGAGCTCGGCGGAGACGACGCCCTCGTGCATCTGGGCGCCCTCGGTGAGGCGGGGGTCCTGGGCGTGCTGGGCGATGACGCCGTCGACGGTGCGGACGTACTCGAGCGCGCGGCGCATGAGGACGGGGTCGGACACGCAGCGACCGTCGTCGGAGAAGACGGTGACTCCGGCCGCGGAGCGGTGCATGGCGCCGAGCTCGGCGAGCTGGGCGCCGGCCAGACCGACGGAGACGGCGCCGACGGGGCGGACGTCGACGTAGCCCGCCTCGCGCCCCAGGCGCCACACCTGCTCGACGACGCCCGCGGTGTCGGCCACCGGCATCGTGTTGGCCATCGCATGGACGGCCGTGAACCCGCCGGCCGCGGCGGCCCGCGAACCGGTCGCGACCGTCTCGGTATCCTCCCGGCCGGGCTCGCGCAGGTGGGTGTGCAGGTCGACGAGGCCGGGGAGCGCGACGAGGCCGTCGGCGTCGGTCCGGGTGGCGTCCGCGGGCGCCTGGTCGGCCGCGTCCTCGCCCACGGCGGCGATGACGCCGTCGACGAGCAGCAGGTCGGCGCGGTCGGCGCCGAGGAGTCGGGCGCCGGTGATGAGGTGGCTGGTCATGACGTGGTCCCTTCGGAGCCGGCGAGCAGGAGGTAGAGCACGGCCATGCGCACGGCGACCCCGTTGCGGACCTGCTCGAGGACGACGCTGCGCGAGGAGTCCGCGGCCTCGGCCGAGATCTCCAGGCCACGGTTCATCGGCCCGGGGTGCATGACGATCGCGTGCGGTTGCAGGACGGCGAGCCGGTCGGCGTCGAGCCCGTAGAGGCGGTGGTACTCCAGCGGGGACGGGAAGAATCCCCCGCCGCCGGCGGACATCCGCTCGGCCTGGACGCGGAGCATCATCACCGCGTCGGGACCGGTGGCCAGGGCCGCGTCGAGGTGGTGCTCGACCCGGGCGTGCCAGGCGTGCACCCCGACGGGCAGCAGGGTCGGCGGCGCCACGAGCGTGACGTCCGCGCCGAGCGTGGTGAGCAGGTCGACGTTCGACCGGGCCACCCGCGAGTGCAGGACGTCCCCGACGACGACGACGCGCGCACCGTCCAGGTCGCTGCCCGGCGGCGCGGGGGTGTCCGTCGTCGTGGGCTCCCCGGGGGCCGGGTCCTCGGCGCGCGCGTGGAGGTGGCGCCGCAGGGTGAAGGCGTCGAGCAGGGCCTGGGTGGGGTGCTGGTGCGTGCCGTCGCCGGCGTTGAGGATCGGGACGTCCGTCCACCCGGCGTGGGCGAGGCGGTGCGGGGCGCCGGAGGACGGGTGGCGGACGACGACGCCGTCGGCGCCCATCGCGCGCAGCGTGAGCGCGGTGTCCTTGAGGGACTCCCCCTTCGACACCGAGGAGCCCTTGGCGGAGAAGTTGATGACGTCGGCGCTCAGGCGCTTGGCGGCTGCCTCGAACGAGATGCGGGTGCGCGTGGAGTCCTCGAAGAAGAGGTTGACGACCGTGCGGCCGCGCAGGGTGGGGAGCTTCTTCATCTCCCGCTGCTGCGTGGCGGCCATCTGCTCGGCGGTGTCGAGGACGCGGACGGCCTCGGCCCGGTCGAGGTCGGCGGCGGACAGCAGGTGCCTCATCGGGTGGCCTCCCCCGTGTCGGTGGTGACGGCGGGTGTGGTGCCTGTGCCGGTGCTCGCGCGGCTGCCGAGGTCGGTCCGCGGCTCGGCACCGGGGACGGTGTGTTCCTCGGTCCCGCCGACGATCCACACCGAGTCGGCCTCGCCGGACGTCTCGTCCGGGGACCCCGCCGTGCCGGCGCCACCGACGGTCCGGTCCGTCTCCGCGAGGCTCACCCGCACGCTCTCCTCGCGGGAGGTCGGCAGGTTCTTCCCGACGAAGTCGGCCCGGATCGGCAGCTCGCGGTGGCCGCGGTCGACGAGGACGGCGAGCTGGACCCGGCGCGGGCGGCCGAGGTCGCTGAGCGCGTCGAGCGCGGCGCGGATCGTGCGGCCGGAGTAGAGGACGTCGTCGACGAGGACCACGGTGCGGCCGGTGAGGTCGACCGGGACGTCGGTGCGCTCGAGCCCGCGGACCGGGTGGTCGCGCAGGTCGTCGCGGTACATCGTCGTGTCGAGCGAGCCGTGCGGGACCGGGTCCGTCAGGTCCGCGGCCCGGGCGACGCGGGCGGCGATGCGCTGCGCGAGCGGGACGCCGCGGGTGGGGATACCGAGCAGGACGAGGTCGTCCGTGCCCTGGTTGCGCTCGACGATCTCGTGCGCGATGCGGGTGAGCGAGCGGTCGATGTCGCTCGCGGTGAGGACCTCGCGGCCGGCGGGAGCGCCGGCGGGTCCGGGTACTGCTGGGTCGGGGCACATGGTGCCGTGACCTCCTTCCCTGCCTCGCTGGACAGATCGTTAAAGGATGTCGGTACAGCGATGGTACCCCTCGGCCGGGACGTGCCACCCCGCAGTTCGCCGGTGGACAGCAGTCCTCGCGATCGCCCGGAACTCTCGACCTGAAGGTGTGGTGCGCGCTACGATACGACCGTTGTCGGGTAGTGTCTGACGCCTCCTTCAGGGTGGGAGTTGGTGGCGCCTTCGCAGACTTCTGCATCTCCGATGTGTCCCACCGGGATCGGGTCATCCTGTGACAATTCGAAAGATTCTGGCGACCGTTGCACTTGTCGCCGCAGCGACACTTGTACCGAGCATGGCAACCGCGAGTCCCCTTCCAGAAGATCCGGGCTCTTCACATTCGAGGGTGTAGTTGGGGTCGGAATCCGCCCGTCTCGAGTAGTGATCGGGCGATGTAATTGGTCAGGTTGCGGAAGCCGAGGGCCGAGCCGCGCAGGTGCTCGAGCCTGCCGTTCATGGCCTCGGTGGGGCCGTTGGACGTGCCGGGCCGGTCGAAGTAGGCGAGCACGTCGGCGGCGCGGCGCTTCAGGGTCCTGCCCAGCTTGCGCAGCTCGGTCAGGGCGGCTGGCACGGTGGAGCTGACGGAGGCGATGAGCTGGGCCATGAGCTGGCGACCATGTGCGCGGTCGGGGACGCGGTAGGCGGCGATCATGCGCTGGTAGACGGCCCAGGCGGCCTCGACCGCTACGTGGGTGTCGCCGTCGAACAGGCCCTCCAGGCGCTGGGACTGCTTCTCGGTGAGCAGGTCGGCGCCGGTGTGCAGGGTCCGGCGGGCGGCGTAGAGCGGATCGCCCTTGCGGCCCCGGTGCCCGCAGGTGTCCTGCTGGACACGGCGCCGGCAGTCATCGAGCGCGTCGCCAGCGAGGCGGACCACGTGAAAAGGATCCATGATGGCGACCGCGTCGGGCAGCTCTTCGGCGGCGGCGGTCTTGAACCCGGTGAAGCCGTCCATCGCGACGATCTCGACCCCGTCGCGCCAGTCCTGCGGCCGGCCCGCGAGCCACTGCTTGAAGGCGTGTTTCGAGCGGCCCTCGACCATGTCCAGCAGCCGGGACGGGCCGGTCCCCTCGCGAACAGCGGTGAGGTCGATGATCACGGTCACGAACCTGTCGCCGCGGCGGGTGTGGCGCCAGACATGCTCGTCGACACCGATGGCGCTGACGCCGTCGAACCGGGTCGGATCATCGATGAGGACGCGGCGTCCTTCGGTCAGGACCGCGGCGTTGGCGGTGTTCCACGAGACCCCCAGCCCCTCGGCGACACGAGCGACACTCAAGTGCTGGCACACGATCCCTTCCAGCGCCCACCGCAACCCGCGGCGGGAGAGCCGAGCGCGCGGCTCGGCCGCGGCGGTCGTGTCCTGACGCCACACGTGCCCGCAGCCCGTGCACCGGTACCGACGCACCCTCACCTCCAGCGTCGTGGGACGCCACCCCAAAGGCTCGTGAGCGAGCTCGCGCGTGACGGTGTCCCGCGCGACGCCCTCGCACCCGCACCGCCGGCACCAGCTGTCCGGTTCGACGACCCTGCAGGCCAGGACCGCCCGACCAGGCTCGATGCGCTGGCCGACGACCTCCAAGCCGAGCTCGTCCAGACGAGCGAACGTGGTCAGATCAGGGCGGGCGAAGGTAGCGTCAGGCACGTCGAGGTCTTCCCGGTGGGTGGCGTGAGAACCCCCATCATCGGAAGACCTCGACCCCTATCTGGACGCTGACACGCCGGCACCTCGCTCACCACCGCGCCAGGCCGTCTACACCCTCAATCCGGAAGAGCC
>NZ_JBNDMZ010000003.1:0-91519 GCF_049856295.1 Georgenia sp. Z1344
GGCGGTTTCAATCGGTTGTTGCAACGTGCGCCTTGGGAGGGTGTACGGATGGCTGGGAAGAGATTGACACTTGAGGAGCGGGCGAAGATCGAGGCGCTGTTCGGTCAGCGATTGACGTTCCCGCAGATCGCTGAGCGGATCGGTCGTCACCGGACCACGGTGTGGCGCGAGGTCACTCGCAATAACTCCTACCGGGGCGCTCACCTGGACACACCCGGGACGCGTTCCCCGGCGGGACGCCGGCAGGCCAATCCCGCCGGTCGTGGTGGCGCCTACCGGTGGGCGTACTCGTGCCGGAACGCGCAGCGCAGGGCCGACAAGCGGGCCCGCAGGCCCAGGCCCGGCAAGTTGACCGGCGATCGCCGCCGCGGGGTGACCTCGGGTCGCGGCCGGCTATGGCCCCTGGTGCGGGACAAGCTCGAACAGCGGTGGTCTCCGCAGCAGATCGCACACTGGCTTCGTCAGGAGTATCCCGACCGGCCGGAGCGATGGGTGTCCCACGAGACGATCTACCAAGCGATCTACTACCAAGCTCGTGGCGGGCTGCGCAGCGAGATCGCACGCCAGGTCGCACTCCGTACCGGGCGGACCAGGCGGCGCCCCCAGTCCCGCCTCGCGCGGGCGGCACACTCGGGCAAGGCCTGGACCCATGGCCTGAACATCAGCACCCGGCCGGCCGAGGTCGAAGACCGGGCCGTGCCCGGGCACTGGGAAGGTGACCTGATCATCGGTGCGCGTAGCGCGTCGGCGATCATCACCCTGGTCGAGCGTTCCACGCGGTACGTCATGCTCGGCGCTCTACCGGAGAGCAGGGTCTCCGAGCAGGTGATCGACGTGCTGATCGAGACGATGGGCCGCCTGCCGGCCGAGCTGGCCGCGACTCTGACCTGGGATCAGGGCGCTGAGATGGCCAAGCACGCCCACTTCACGCTGGCGACAGACTGCCGGGTCTTCTTCTGCGACCCGCACTCGCCCTGGCAGCGAGGCTCGAACGAGAACACCAACGGCCTGCTGCGGCAGTACTTTCCCCGCTCGAGTACCGACTTCCGCACCTACGCCCAGCGCGACCTCGACGCCGTCGCCCGCGAGCTCAACACACGACCACGCATGACACTGGGCTGGCAGACTCCAGCGAAACGACTCAACGACCTACTCGTTGCAACAACCACTTGAAACCGCCGCCACCTGAACCGCACTCTCGACGAACTCAACCTCGACGAACCGCAATCTCGGCGACGACGAACCGCAATCTCGACGAGGGGACGTGCGTCGTCAGTGGGCGAAGTGGCGCGTGCCCGTGAGGTACATCGTCACGCCGGCGGCCTGGGCGGCCGCAGTCACCTCGTCGTCACGGATCGAGCCGCCCGGGTGGACCACCGCACGGACGCCGGCGTCGATGAGCACCTGCAGTCCGTCGGCGAACGGGAAGAACGCGTCCGACGCCGCGACCGAGCCGCGCGCACGCTCGGGCGTCGCCCCGGCCGCACCGTCCTCCGCACCGGCCTGCGCACCACCGGCGGACTCGACGTCGGAGCTCACCTCGACCCCGAGCGTGTTCGCCCGCTCGACCGCGAGACGGCACGAGTCGACGCGGTTGACCTGCCCCATGCCCACGCCGACCGTCGCGCCGGCGTCGGCGAGCAGCACGGCGTTCGATCGCACGGCCCGCACGGAGCGCCACGCGAACTCGAGGTCGGCAAGGGTCGCCTCGTCGGCGGGCTCCCCGGACACGTGGGTCCACCCCTCGATCGAGTCGCCGGGCGCGTCCACGGCGTCGCGGGCCTGGACGAGCGCCCCGCCGGTGATCGGCCGGATCTCGGTGCCGCCGCGCGGTTCGGGCGTCACGGTGAGCACGCGCAGGTTCTTGCGCCGGGCGAGCAGCTCGCGCGCCGCCTCCTCGACCTCGGTCGCCACGAGCACCTCGGTGAACACGCCCGCCATCGCCTCGGCCATCGCCGCGGTCACGGGCCGGTTCGCCGCGATGACGCCGCCGTAGGCGGAAACCGGGTCACAGGCGTGCGCGGCACGGTAGGCGGCCTCGACGCTCTCGCCGACCGCGATCCCGCACGGGTTGGCGTGCTTGATGATCGCCACGGCGGGCCGCTCGTGGTCGAGCGCGGCGCGCAGGGCGGCGTCGGCGTCGACGTAGTTGTTGTAGCTCATCGCCTTGCCCTGGAGCTGGGTGGCGCCGGCGATCCCGCCCTCGACGCCGGCGGCCGCGTAGAGCGCGGCCGCCTGGTGCGGGTTCTCGCCGTAGCGCAGGGTGGCGCGCCGCTCGAGACCGAGCCCGACGTAGGCGGGGGCCTGCGCGGCGGGGGCGTCGGCCTCGTACCCGGAGGTGGCCGTCTCGGCGTCGGCGGCCTGCTCGGCGAACCAGGTGGCCACGGCGGCGTCGTAGGCGGCGGTGTGGGCGAACGCCACGGCGGCGAGGGCGCGCCGCTCGGCGAACGTGAAGCCGCCCTCGGCGAGCGCCCGGGTCACCTCGCCGTACCGGTCCGGGTCGACCACGACCGCGACCGACGGGTGGTTCTTCGCCGCGGCCCGCACCATCGTGGGGCCCCCGATGTCGATCTGCTCCACGGCGTCGTCGTACCCGGCGCCGGAGGCGACGGTCTGCGCGAACGGGTAGAGGTTGACGACCACGAGGTCGAACGGCTCGATCCCCAGCTCGTCGAGCTGCTCGCGGTGGTCGGCGAGCCGCCGGTCCGCCAGCACGCCGGCGTGGACGTTGGGGTGGAGGGTCTTCACGCGCCCGTCGAGGCACTCGGGGAATCCCGTGACCTGCTCGACCGGGGTGACGGGGATGCCGGCCTCGGCGATGCGGGCAGCGGTCGACCCGGTCGAGACGATCTCGACGCCCGCCTCCGCCAGCGCCCCCGCGAGCTCGACCAGCCCGGTCTTGTCGTACACGGAGACCAGCGCGCGGCGCACGGCGTGGCGGTCGGCGGCGGCGCGGGTCGTGCGCTCGGGCCCGGCGCCGGGGGCGGTGTCCGCGGTCGGGGTCGCGTCGGCCACGGGACTGTCGGCTACGGGGCCGGCGGCTACGGGGCCATCGGCAGCGGGTCCGGCGGTTGCGGTGCCTGCAGCGGCGTCGGGGGTCGGCTGGGCGTTCACGGGGTCCTCCTCTTCTCGGCGGTCCCGGGCGCGGTGCGCACCCGGCCCCGGCGCCCAGGCGAGCGGCGCGGTGAGGGGTTCGTCGGCCGCTCCCCGGTGGTCACCCACCTCGTTCGCCAGTCGCGGCCGTCCCCGAGTCTACGCGGGCGGGACCGCCCCGTGCCGGGGGGTCGGCAGGCTGAGATCGCTGCGCGCGAGACGCGTGAGGACGTCGACGAGCATGGCCCGCTCCTCGACCTTGATCCGCTCGTGGAGGGTCTCCTCGGTATCGCCGTCCTCGATCCGGACGGCCCGCTGGTCGACGATCGGGCCGGTGTCCACCCCGGCGTCGACCACGTGGCACGTGCACCCGGTGACGCGCACGCCGTGGGCGAGGGCGTCGCGGACCCCGTGGGCGCCGGGGAAGGACGGCAGCAGCGCGGGGTGGGTGTTGAGGACGGGCCGCGCGCCGAGCACGGCGGGGCCGAGGATCTTCATGAAGCCTGCGCTCACGACGACGTCCGGCTCGTACGCGGCGATCTCGCCGGCGAGGTGGGCGTCCCAGGCGGCGCGGTCCGGGTGGTCACGGAGGGGGGCCACGAAGGTCGGGATCCCCGCGCGCCGAGCCCGCTCCTCGCCGAGCGTCCCGGTCCGGTCCGTCCCCACGCCGACGACGACGAACGGCGCGCCCGGTGCGGCGGCGTCGAGGACGGCCTGCAGGAGGGTCCCGGAGCCGGAGACGAGCACGAGGAGGCGGAGCGGGCGCGGGGGTGCGGAGGTCACGACGTCCAACGGTAGACGCCCGGCGGGTGACAATGACCGGGTGACGACGCCATCGAACGGACGGCAGCCCGCCCCGACGACGGACCCGGCGCCGCCGCGGAGCTCCGAGGAGGAGCGCGCGCACGAGCTCGGCCGGTGGTCGACGGCGGCCAGCGTGCTCGTCATCGGCAGCGCGCTGGGCACCCTGGTCGTCACCCGCTTCCCCGCGACGATCGGGCTGGGCGTGCTCGCGCTCCTCGGCGTGGCGGCGGCCGTGTACGCCCGCCGGTTCCGGGAGCCGAGGAGCGGTACGGACGCGCGGTCGAACCCGGCGGGCGCGCCGGCGGGCCGGACGACGGACCCCCGGGGCGGTGCCGGCGTCCCGGGAACGGGCGTGCCCGGCGTGCTGCCGCCGAGGCGGGGCGGGAGCAGCCCTCCCGGCAGGGGCACGAGCGAGGACGGCGGGTCGTCGGAGCGTCCCGCGGGTCCGACCCTCGCCCAGCGCCGCGAGCGCTCGCTCACGGTCACCGTCGTCATCGGCTCGATCATCGCCGCCCTCCACCTGGTCCCGGCGTTCGCCTGGAACATGCAGATGGAGAACCAGGAGTGCCTCGACGGCGCCGTGACGAACCAGGGCCGCGACGCCTGCGCGAACGAGCTCGACGACCAGCTGCGGGGCCTCCTCCCGACCGGTTGACCGGGGCCGACGCCCGCTCGCGTCGGCCCGCGTCGAGCCCTCCGTCAAGTCCCCGTCCCACGTCCCGGACACCGCGAGGCACGCGCACCGGTCCCCCGGCTCGCACCGTTAGCGTCGGGAGCATGACGCAGCCGAGCACACGCACCATCCACGCAGGTCAGTCCCCCGACGAGGCGACGGGGGCCGTGAGCAGACCGCTCCACCTCTCCTCGACCTTCCGGCACGACTCCGTCGGCGTGCTGCGGGCCGGCTTCGAGTACACCCGCACGGGCAACCCGACCCGGTCCGCGCTGCAGGACACGCTCGCCGAGCTCGAGGGCGGGCGGTCGGCACTGACGTTCGCGAGCGGGATGGCCGCCGAGGACGCCGTGCTGCGCGCGCTGACCGGGCCGGGCGCCCACGTGCTCCTCGGGGACGACGCGTACGCCGGCACCCACCGGCTGCTCGAGTCGACCTACGGCGCCTGGGGCGTCACGCTCGCCACCGTGGACCTCACGGACGTCGACGCGGTCCGCGCCTCCGTGACCGCGCAGGCGCCGACCGTCGTGTGGGTCGAGACGCCGAGCAACCCGCTGCTGCGGATCGTCGACGTCGCCGCCGTCGCCGAGATCGCCCACGCGGTCGGGGCCGTGGTCGTCGTCGACAACACGTTCGCCACGCCCTACCTGCAGCAGCCGATCACCCTCGGCGCGGACCTCGTCCTGCACTCGCTGACGAAGTACCTCGGCGGGCACTCCGACGTCGTCGGCGGCGCGGTGGTCCTGGCCGACGACCGGTGGCGAGAGTCGCTCGCCGACCTGCAGAACGACACCGGGACGGGCCTGGCCCCGTTCGACTCCTGGCTCGTCAGCCGCGGGATCAAGACCCTCGCGGTGCGCATGGACCGGCACTGTACGAACGCCGCCAGGGTGGCTGACGCCCTGACGGCCCACGACCTCGTCACCGAGGTCGCCTACCCCGGCCTCGCCACGCACCCGGGGCACGACGTCGCCGCCCGCCAGATGAGCGGCTTCGGCGGCATGGTCTCGGTCCGCCTGCGCGACGCCGAGACCGCGCGTACCTTCGTCGAGTCCACCGAGCTGTTCACCCTCGCCGAGTCGCTCGGCGGGGTCGAGTCCCTCATCGAGCACCCCGCGACCATGACCCACCTCGCCGCCGTCGGCACGCCGCTGCAGGTGCCCGACGACCTCGTGCGCATCTCGGTGGGCATCGAGGATGCCGGGGACCTCGTCGACGACCTCCACGCCGCGCTCGACCTCGCGCGCAGCGCCACCGGGACGCGGGTCACCGGCCGCGCCTGATCAGGTCCCCGGGCCTGACGAAGGGCCCGTACCGGGCGAGACAGGTCCGGACCGACGACGACGCCGGCACGCGAGGGGCGCCCGGGTCAGCCGGCGGTGCCGCTCGCGGTCGCGCCGTGCCCGTACGCGCGGCGCGTCGGCGTCGCGCTGGCCATCGACCCGGTGGCCGACCAGCGGCCGGAGCGGGACGCGTTCCCCTGGGCCGCCGACGCTGTGCGGGTGGCGGTCGCGCCGGAGCCCGTGCCCGTGCGCGTGCCGCTCTTCGCGCTACCCGCTCCCGTCGAGCCGGCGGCAGTGCCCGCGCCCGTGCCGCCCTTTGCACTGCCCGCGCCCTTCGCACCGCTCGTTGCCGTGCCACCCGTTGTCCCGGTCGCGCCCGACTCTCCTGCCGCACCAGCGCGCGCACCACCGCCACTCGCGCCTCCACCGGGCGTGTCGTCGCCCGACGCGGCGGTGCCAGGCCTCGAACCGCGCGTGTCGTCGTCGGAGGGTGTGTCGTCGTCGGGCGCCTCGTCCGTGGTCCCGTCGGTGCGCTCGAGGCGCTCCCGGACCGAGCCCACTCCCCCGGCCAGCGCGGTGCGGGTGCGGGGGTGGAGGAGGGTGGCGACGAGGACGGCGCCGAGCGCGACCTCCCCGGTGACGAGGCCGGCGAGGACGAGGGCGTCCGGCCCGAGGTCCGCCATGCGACCCGAGCCGATGGCGCCGGCCGACACGAGGCCCGCCAGCAGCGTCGCGACGCCGACGAGGAGGGCAGCACCGAGCGCGGAGGCGACGGCGTCGAGCAGGCGGTGCGCGTGCCCGGGACGGCACATCCACCAGGCCCCGACCGCACCGGCGAGGACGACGAGCAGGGTGGGCCAGATCCCCAGCGGGGACGGGGACTCCGGCAGGGCTCCGAGCAGCGGGATCGCCGGGACCGCGCCCAGCTCGACGCCCCCGTGGCCGACCGCCGTCCCGGTGCCCACGGCGAACCCGGGCCCGGCGACGTAGGCGAACGCCCACACGCCGAGTGTCGGAAGGTAGGCGAGCTGGCCGAGGACGAGGACGGTTCCGCCGACGATCCCGGCGTCGTAGCTCTCGTGCAGGGCGAGGACCCGGTCCGCGTGCAGCGCGATCGCGGCGACGGCGGCGGCGAGCCCGACGACGACGAGCACGGCCAGCGTGGCACCCGCCCCGCGCAGCGCCCGCACACCGACGAGTCCCGCACGGTGGGTGAACCGGTCGCTCGGGGCGCCGGCCGCGTCGTCCTCGATGAGGTCCCGGGTCCGCGCGCCGGTCCGCCACCAGGACCAGGCGCAGCCCGCGGCCGCGACGACGGCGGACCCGACGGCGAGCCGCACGTGGTCGACCGCGAACGGCGAGAGCAGGCTGACGAGCTGGACGAGCACGACGTACCCGAGCGCGACCACCACGTGCGCACCGCCGCGGAGGACGTGCCGGCGGGCGGTGCCCATGACGAGGGCGGCGAGCACGGCACTGAGCCCGAGCGGGACGAGGGAGAGCGAGCCGGCCGGGGCGCCGTGGCCGAGCAACCAGGCGGCGGAACCGATGCCGAGCCCGGACTGCCACGTGCTGTCCCCGAGCGCCGGCGAGGCGGCGGTGGCGACGTACGCGGCGATCGCGGGGACCACGCAGACGAGCCAGCCGAGCAGCGCGGCCTCGAGCGCGGCGACGAGCGCGCGCAGCCAGCCCTCGGGCAGGAGCGAGGCGCGGGCGGCACCGGTCGCCTCGGGTCGGGTCGTCGTGGCGGTCATCGGAGCCATGGTCGCGCCGATCGCCCCCGGCGAGCGGGAGCCACGCCCAGGTGTCGGCGCTCACCACGGCGCGACCCCGCAGACGACGCACGCCCCCGACGACCACGGAGGTCGCCGGGGGCGTGCGTCGGAAAGGTCAGGCCTTCGCCGCGAGGATCTCCTTCGCGAGGTTTGCCGTCTCGGTGGGGGTCTTGCCCACGCGGACGCCGGCGGCCTCGAGGGCCTCCTTCTTGGCGGACGCGGTGCCGGCGGAGCCGGAGACGATCGCGCCGGCGTGGCCCATCGTCTTGCCCTCGGGGGCGGTGAAGCCCGCGACGTAGCCGACGACCGGCTTGGTGACGTTCTCCTTGATGAAGGCCGCCGCGCGCTCCTCGGCGTCGCCGCCGATCTCGCCGATCATGACGATGAGGTCGGTGTCCGGGTCGGCCTCGAACTCGCGGAGCGCGTCGATGTGGGTGGTGCCGATGACCGGGTCGCCGCCGATGCCGATGGCGGTGGAGAAGCCGATGTCGGACAGCTCGTACATCATCTGGTAGGTCAGCGTGCCGGACTTCGAGACCAGGCCGATGCGGCCGGGGCCTGTGATGTCCGGGGGCGTGATGCCGACGTTGGACTGGCCGGGCGTGATGATGCCGGGGCAGTTCGGGCCGATGAGGCGCACGCCCTTGGACTGGGCGTAGGTGAAGAACTCCGCCGAGTCCTTGACCGGGATGCCCTCGGTGATGATGACGACCAGCTCGACGCCGGCGTCGACGGCCTCGACGACGGCGCCCTTGGCGAACTTCGGCGGGACGAAGATGATCGACACGTTCGCGCCGGTGGCCTCCTTGGCCTCGGCGACCGTGCCGAACACGGGGACGGAGACGGCCCCGCCGGTGCGCTCCTCGGCGCCCGGGCCGACCGGCGTCACGTCGAAGTCGACGGTCGTGCCCGCCTTGCGGGGGTTGGTCCCGCCGACGACGTTCGTGCCGGCGGCGAGCATGCGGCCGGTGTGCTTGGTGCCCTCGGAGCCCGTGATGCCCTGGACGATGACCTTGGACTCGCGGTTGAGAAAGATCGACATGTGTGGGTCCCGTTCCTTACTTCGCAGCCGCGAGCTCGGCGGCCTTCGCCGCTCCGCCGTCCATGGTGTCCGCCTGGGTGACCAGGGGGTGGTTGGCCTCGGCGAGGATCGCCCGGCCCTCCTCGACGTTGTTGCCGTCGAGCCGCACGACGAGCGGCTTGGTCGCCTGGTCGCCGATGATCTCGAGCGCCTGCACGATGCCGCGGGCGACCTCGTCGCAGGCGGTGATGCCGCCGAAGACGTTGACGAACACCGAGCGGACCTGCGTATCGCCGAGGATGACGTCGAGGCCGTCGGCCATGACCTGCGCCGAGGCGCCGCCGCCGATGTCGAGGAAGTTCGCGGGGCCGACCCCGTGCGCCTCGCCCGCGTAGGCGACGACGTCGAGCGTGGACATCACGAGGCCCGCGCCGTTGCCGATGATGCCGACCGAGCCGTCGAGCTTGACGTAGTTGAGCCCCTTGGCCTTGGCCTTGGCCTCGAGGGGGTCCTCCGACGCCGCGTCGACCAGCGCCTCGTGGTCCTCGTGCCGGAAGGAGGCGTTGTCGTCGAGCGAGACCTTGCCGTCGAGGGCGATGATCTCGCCCTCCGGGGTGCGCACGAGGGGGTTGACCTCGACGAGCGTGGCGTCCTCCTCGCGGTAGACGGTCCACAGCTTCTGGATCGCGTCGGCCACCTTCGGGGCCACGTCCGCGTCGAACCCGGCGGCGGCGACGATCTCGTCGGCCTTGGCCTGGTCGATGCCGACGATCGGGTCGACGGGCACGCGGGCGAGGGCCTCCGGGCGCTCGACGGCGAGCTGCTCGATCTCCATGCCGCCCTCGACGGAGCACATCGCGAGGTAGCGGCGCTCGGAACGGTCGAGGAGGACGGAGAAGTAGTACTCGGTGTCGATGTCGGCACCGGCGGCGACGAGCACCTTGCGGGCGGTGTGGCCCTTGATGTCCATGCCGAGGATGGCCTGGGCGTGCTGCTCGGCCTCGTCCGCGGAGCGGGCGAGCTTGACGCCGCCGGCCTTGCCGCGGCCGCCGATCTTCACCTGCGCCTTGATGACCGCGAGCTCGCCTCCGAGCTGCTCGTACGCGGCACGCGCCTCGGCCGGGGTCGAGGCGACGATGCCCGGCAGCACGGGGACACCGTGCTTCTCGAACATGTCGCGCGCCTGATACTCGAAGAGGTCCACCCGATGGTTCCTTCCCTCGCTCATTGGCGGTGTCTCGGCTCCGGGACACCGCTCGGAGCCTAGCGCGGGACGAAGGTCCCTCCCGGGCCGTCTCACCGTGTGCCAGGCCACGTTCGACGCCGGTTTCCCGCCGTTTCTCGCGGTCGTGGCCGAGTCTTGGCACGCCCGTGGCGGGGTGTTGTGCTACCCCTGGCCGTGGCGTGCGGCGAGCTCCTCGAAGGCGGCGGTCAGGGTGTGCGTGTACTCGTGCGCCCCGTCGATGTCCGGGTGGATGTTGTCCGCCTGGAGCGCCCCGGGGTTGGCGGACGCGGTCGCGTTCCAGTCGGCGATCGCCACGTTGTCGCGCCCCTCGGCGAGGCGCTCGAGCTCGGCGTTGGCCTCGGGGATCCACGACGACGATCCGTAGAGGTTGACGAGGACGACCGGTCGGTCCGGGCCGAGCGAGTCGAGGATCCGCTCGGGGATGCTGGGGTCGGGCACGCCGCCGTTGGTGCCGTAGTGGATGACGACGGCGCGGCGCACGGAGTCGGTCGCGAACGCGGCCTCGACGGCGGCCTCGCCCTGCGGCCACTGGTCGTTCGACAGCGCGCTGACGTGAACGCCCGGGTAGTAGTACTCGAGCGCGTCGAGGGTCGTGACGACCATGGAGTCGCCGAACACGGACAGCTCGTCGCCCGTGGGGACGGAGAAGTCGGCGTCGGTCTCGATCGGGTCCTCGTCGCCGGGGGCCTCCTCCGACGGCGTCTCCTCGCCCTCGGGAGGCGTCTCACCCTCGCCGGGCTCCTCGCCGGGAGCGCCCTCGGAGGATCCCTCGCCCTCGGGGGGCGGGTCGCCCTCGGCGGGCGCGTCGTCGGAGGGGCTCTCCCCCTCCCCGCCCTGGGCGTCCTCGGCGGCGGCGAGCTCCTCGGCGCGCTGCTGGGCGAGGCGCTCCTCGTTGGTCGCGATCTGCTCGGCGGTGTCCGTCTGCTCGGGGGCCGTGGCGACGGCGACCCCGGTGCCGGCCACGAGCAGGAGACCGAGCGCGCCGGCGATCCGGGCGGGGGCGGTGAACGAGGGGCGCATGCCGGTGACGGCGGCCAGCCAGCCGCGCAGGGTCGCGCGGATCCCGTTGCGCCGGACCGGCTGCTCGAGCCACTCGTAGGAGGCGGCCGAGACGCCGAGGGTGACGACGAGCGCGGCGAGCCGGAGCACGGTGCGGGCGGCCGACCCCTCGGCGGTGGGCACGAGGGCGTCGAGGATGATGACGACCGGCCAGTGCCACAGGTAGATGCCGTAGGAGCGCTCGCCGAGCCAGCGCAGCGGGGCCAGCTCCATCACGCGGGTGAACCAGGTGCGCGGGCCGAGCAGGGCGGCCACGAGCACGGCGCCGGCGAGCGAGGCCGCGAACAGGCCGCCGCGGAAGGTCCACACCGACTCGAAGGGCACGAGGGTCGAGAGCAGGAGGAGGGCGGCGAGGCCCGCGAGCGGGACGAACGGGCGGGCCCGCTGCCAGGCGGGCGTCGTCAGCGGGCCGCGCGAGTCCTGGGCGACGAACGCCAGCGCGATGCCGAGCATGAGCCCGAACAGGTGGGTGTCGGTCCCGTAGTAGACGCGGGTCGGGTCGGCGCCCGGCGTGACGAGGACGGCCATGAGGACGGCCGAGAGCACCGCGACGACGATCGCGATGAGGGCCAGCGCCCGCGGCGCCCGGACGAGCTTGACGAGCGGCAGGGCGAGCAGCGGCCACAGCAGGTAGAACTGCTCCTCGACGGCGAGGGACCAGAAGTTGACGAAGAGCTGCGGAGCGGTCTGGTCGGCGTAGGAGGAGCCGGCGGCGATCTCGAGCCAGTTCGACGAGAACGTCAGGGCACCGAGGACCTGCCGCCCGATGTTGACCATGAGGTCGCGCTCGACCAGGGCCGCGACCGGCACGGTGACGACGACGACGAGCGCGAGCGCCGGCAGCAGGCGTCTCGCGCGCCTGCGCCAGAACCCGGGCAGGTCGATGCGGCCCGAGCGCCCGATCTCGCGCAGCAGCAGGGTCGTGATGAGGAACCCGGACAGCACAAAGAACAGGTCGACGCCGATGAACCCGCCCGGGGCGAGCACCGGGAAGAGGTGGAAGACGAGCACGGCCCCGACGGCGAGCGCCCGGACGCCGTCGAGCCCGGGGATGCGCCCCGACCGGACGATGTCCTTGGCGGAGGTGCCGCCGCGGGGCGGGGCCTGGTCGGAGGTGCCGGCTGAGCGCCCGGAGGTGCCGGTCGAGCGATCGGAGTGACCGCCGGTGCGCTCGGAGCGTGACGGCGACGCCTGGCGGGAGCGGGACGGTTCACGGCTGCCGGCCGGTGCGTGCGTGCGAGTCGAACCGCCGGTGCGGGGCGACCTCTCACCGGGGGTCTCCCGGCCGGAGCGGCCGGACGCCCCGGGCCCCGGAGCGAGCGGACCGCCGGCGAACGGGGACCCGGAGCGCGCGGTGGGGCCGCGTCGTGCGCCGGACCCCCCGTCCGGCCCGTGACGGCCGTCCATCGCTCCTCCACCAGTCGCTCGCTGTCCCGGCCGTGCCGGAACCACGTCTTGAGCGCACACGCTATGACCACGTTCCGACACCGAACAGGTCGACGCGCGGACAGACGTCCCCGATCGGCCGACCCCGCGCACCACTGTTCCCGCACGTCACATGCGCACCACAGGCACCTCACGCTCCGTCGCCCGCACCCCGGGCCGGAGCATCGGCGGCTGCGTTCCGTCAGAGCTTGGTGACCGGCGCGTAGCGCAGGAGGAGCCGCTTGACCTGTCCCCCGCCGAAGTCGACCTTGGCGACGGCGGACGGGCCGGGGTTCTCGAGGCTGACGACGGTGCCGAGCCCGTACGCGTCGTGGGTGACCCGGTCGCCCGGACTGAGGTCGGGCACCTCGACGTCGGCCCGCGGGGTGGCGGACCCGAACCGGGCCTCGCCGTCCTTGCGCACGTTCTCACCCGGCTTCCACGGTCCCTTCGGCGCCCCGCCGCGCGGCACCGACCGCGGTTCGGCCCGGGAGACGCGTACGCCCGACGCCCACGTGCGGCCGTCGGCGCCCCGGCCGGAGCCGCGGATCGCGTCGGTCGAGGACTGCTCGCGCCGCCACTCGACGAGCTCGGGCGGGATGTCGGAGACGAACCGCGACTCCGGCATCTCCTGGGGCAGTCCGAACGCGGTGCGCACGGCGGCGCGCGAGAGGTAGAGCCGCTCGCGGGCGCGGGTGAGCGCGACGTAGGCGAGCCGGCGCTCCTCGGCGATCTGGTCGGACTCCCCCAGGGAGCGCTGGTGAGGGAAGGTGCCGTCCTCGAGGCCGGTGACGAACACGACCGGGAACTCGAGCCCCTTGGCGGTGTGGACGGTCATGAGGGTGACGACGCCCTCGTCCCCGGCGCGCCCGGGGATCTGATCGGCGTCGGCCACGAGCGCGACCCGCTCGAGGAAGTCCCCCAGGGTGGCTTCCGGGTCGGCCTCGGCGAACTCCTGCGCCACGGCGTGGAGCTCGGCGAGGTTCTCCACGCGGCTCGCGTCCTGCGGGTCCTCCGAGGCGCGCAGCTCGGCGAGGTAGCCGGACCGGTCGAGCGCGGCGTCGAGGATCTCCGCCGTCGTCGACCCGTTCTCGGCGAGCTCGCGCAGACCGCTCATCAGCTCGTGGAAGCCGGCCACCGCGGTGCGGCTGCGGGTGGCCAGTCCGAGGACCTCGGGGGTCGACCGGCCGTCGACGACCTCCCCCACGGTGCCGGCGGCGTCGGCGATCGCCTGGCCGAACGAGACGCGCTCGCGGGCCGCGTGCCGCTCGAGCGCCTCCTCCGCCTTGGTCCCGAGGCCGCGCCGCGGGACGTTGATGATGCGCCGGAGGTTCGCCTCGTCGTCGGGATTCGCGACCGCGCGCAGGTAGGCGACGGCATCCTTGATCTCGCGGCGCTCGTAGAACCGCGTGCCCCCGACGACGACGTACGGCACCCCGGCGCGGACGAGCACCTCCTCGAGCGCCCGCGACTGGGCGTTGGTGCGGTAGAAGATCGCCATGTCGCCGTAGCGCATGCGGCGCTCGCCGGGACCGGGACCACCCGTGGTCGCGGACTCGTCGTCCCGCAGGCGGTCGATCTCCTCGACGACGAACCGCGCCTCCTCGTGCTCGCTGTCCGCCACGTAGCCGACGATCCGCGGCCCCGACCCGGAGTCGGTCCACAGGTTCTTCGGCCGCCGGCCCGGGTTCGGCGTGATGACGGCGTTGGCGGCGGTGAGGATGTTCTGTGTCGAGCGGTAGTTCTGCTCGAGCAGGATGGTGCGGGCCTGCGGGTAGTCGGCCTCGAACTCGAGGATGTTGCGGATCGTGGCGCCGCGGAAGGCGTAGATCGACTGGTCGGCGTCGCCCACCACCGTGAGCTCGGCCGGTGGGACCGCCGCCCCGGGACCCATGGGCGCCGTCGCCTCCTCCGTGCCGCCGGAGAGCTCGCGCACGAGGACGTACTGGGCGTGGTTGGTGTCCTGGTACTCGTCGACGAGGACGTGCCGGAACCGGCGGTGGTAGTGCTCGGCGATCGCGGGGAACGCCTGGAGGAGATGGACCGTGCGCATGATGAGGTCGTCGAAGTCCATCGCGCTGGCCTGGCGCAGCCGGGCGTCGTAGCCGCGGTAGACCTGGGAGACGATCTCGTCGAGCTCCTGGCCCGAGCCCATGACGGTGGCCGCGTGGTCGTCCGGGTCGACGAGCTCGTTCTTCAGGTCGGAGATCTTGCGGGCGAGCAGCTTGGCAGGGAAGCGCTTGAGCTCGACGTCGAGCTCCTTGGCCACGAGCGTGATGAGCCGCTGGCTGTCGGCGGAGTCGTAGATGGAGAACGACGAGCGCATGCCGAGCGCCTCGTGCTCGCGGCGCAGGATCCGCACGCACGCGGAGTGGAAGGTCGAGACCCACATCCGCTGGGCGGAGGAGCCGACGAGGTCCTCGACGCGCTCGCGCATCTCGGCGGCGGCCTTGTTCGTGAACGTGATCGCGAGGATCTCCCCCGGGCGGGAGCGGCCCGTGGCGAGCAGGTGCGCGACGCGGTGCGTGAGGACGCGGGTCTTGCCCGAGCCGGCGCCGGCGACGATGAGCAGCGGAGCGCCCGCGTGCGTGACCGCCTCGCGCTGCTGCGGGTTGAGGCCGACGAGCAGGGACTCGGCGCGCTCCTCGTCGCTCCCACGTGCGGCGGCGCGCGCGGCGTCGCGCTCCGCCCGGCTGGGCAGCTGCGCGCCCGAGCCGGCGCCCGGCAGCCCGGCGAACGGGTCGGCCTGGGTGGGCAGCAAGTCCGAGGGGCCCGCGTCCTCCTCGGGCGGCGGCTGGGCGGGCACCCAGCCGTCCTCGTCCGGGCGCGGGGCAAGGGTCGCGGGCAGGGCAGTGGTGCGGCCCGGGCGCGCGGGGAGGTCGAGTCCGTCGAACAGGGTGCTCATCGTCGGTCCAGGGTAGTTGGCCGGGCCGACACTCGAGAGCGAGGCTGTGGACGAGAGCGCAGTGGGCCTCTCTACGGCTCCGTGAGCGCCACTAGTTGCTCACCGGTCAGCGGGTCGCCCCACTCGGTCCCGCCGACGAGGCGGACGTGGTCGAGCGGCCCGAGGTGCCCGGCATCGAACACGAGCACGCGGCGGACCTCCTGCCCGGGATTGACGTGGAGGGACGGCGGCATGGCCCGGTCGCCGGCGACGACCCCAGCGAGCCCGGGCCCGTCGAGCCAGTCGAGCTCGGTCGTCGTGTCCCAGCGTCCCTCGTGGTCCACGAGCACGCTGTTGACGAGTCCGATCTCGTGCGGGTCGTCCGTCGGGTTGCTGATCGCGACGGTGACGAGCTCGACGTCGCGTGCGTACGACCCGGTGCTCTCCTCCGCGAACAGGTCGCTCACCGTCATCGAGAAGTTGTCGTCCTCAGTCTCGACGACCCGCACGTCGAGCTCGCCCACCCGGACGGTGTCCCCCACACCGGGTCCGTCGCCCTCGACCGTGTCGAACCGCCCGGGAAGGTCGTTCGATCCCCCGACCAGGACGAGCGCCTGGACGACGGCGATTGCGAGCAGGACCGCGGCGACGATCGACAGCCCCTTCTGGGTTCGCGTCATGGTGACTCGTCCTCTCGTCGTCCGGGTGGTCATCGCAGCTCCACGAGGACGTCGCCGACACCCGACGTCGTGGTCTCGTCGGGGACCCAGAGGCGCTCGGGCACGGCGTCCACGGGGATGTCGAGGACGAGTCGTCCGCTCGTCCGGGCGTCGCCCGCGAGGAAGACGCGGTCCTCCAGCAACCAGGAGTGCTCCTGCCACAGCTCCTCGGTCGTGTCCACCCCGTGACGCCTGCCCTGGTCGTCGACGACCCTCAACCGCTCCGTGTCGAGCTGGACCGTGGAGCCCTCCCTGTCGTTCTCGAGGACGAGGTCGAGGATGACGAGCTGGCCGTCGGGCTCGCCGAGGCCCGCAGGCACGTCGGCACCGACCTCGACGTCGTCGACGCGCAGCGTGCCGTTCGAGCGCACGTCCTCTCCCGCCGCGGAGATGCGCCCCCCGACGGGGATCCGCTCACCGAGCGCCACGGTCTCGGCATCGTCGTCGGGCGCCTGGCCGGACGCCGGCAACCGACGTCCGTCGAACCAGAGATAGACGTTGGCGGCGACCATCGCGACGACGAGAAGGACGAGCAGACGCGTCCAGGTCGAGCCCCCGCCCCGGATCCCGCTCAAACCCTTCGTCGGTACCGCGTCTCCGGCATCGCTCGCACGACGGTTCGCCGCCGCCTCGTCCGTGTCGCTCATCATCGCCTCCCCCGGTCGTCGTCGCCCCTCGGGCCGTCCCTCGCACGGATACTTCCATCACACCGTCCGGGACCACGGCGTCCAGGGCGGGAACTTCTGCCTGGTGCCATCTGCCCCGGTCGGGAACAGGCCGGACGACGACCAGCGGCCCGACGACGGACCGGGTGGGGTTCGTCGTCGGGCCGCAGTGATGCCCGGGAGCCGCGCGCCGGGGGTCGCACGATCCCGGGGCCCGACCCGCGCCGGGGAGGGTCGCGGGCCGGGCGATCAGGGGGTCAGCGCAGGCGGATGTCGACGTCGTCGGAGAACAGGCCCGCGGAGACCTGGAGGAGGTCGGCCTCAGCGTCGGCCGGGATGTCGAACAGCAGCGCGCCGTCGGCGGTGTTGCCCGGGTTGATGTCCGTGATCAGCCAGGACGACGACTCGTCGAGGTAGATCGACGCCGACGACGTCTCGTGCTGCCGGCCCTCGGTGTCGACGAGCACGGCGTCCTGCTCGAAGAAGGTGGCCGCGCTGTCGCCGGTGTTCGTCATCGTCACCTGGACGAGCACGAACTGGCCCTGGGCCTGCTCGCCGAGGTACTCGTCGCCGACCGACGCGATGCCGGGCTCGACCTCGGTGACGGTGACGTCGAGGTCACCGACCTGGACGGGCATGCCGACCTGCGCGCCGGCGGCCTCCTCGGCCGGCGCCTCCTCGACGACGGCCTCCTCGGCGGCGGGCTGCTCCTCCGCCGGTACCTCGGTCGTGGCGGGGGCCGAGCCCTCGGGGGCCTCGGGTGCTGCGGAGGTGGAGTCTGCGGCCGCGTCGGCCGAGGTGTCCTCCTCGCCGCCGCCCGCGATGCCGGCGACGGCCGCGACACCCACGATGCCGAGCGCGCCGGTGAGGATCTTGTGCCGCGCGACCCAGGGGCGCGCCGCCTTCTGCATCCGCTTCTGGACCTTGAGCTCCTTCTTGCTCATCGGCGCCGCGGGCGTGCCGTAGGGGTTCGGCGCGGCGGGGCCGCCGGTCTCGGGGGTGTGCTGCGTGGTCATGATGTCCTCCGGTGGGGGCTGAGCGGTACGGGTGAAGACTCGCCCGCCGGCCCTGCCTGCCGGATCCCCCGACCGGTCCGGCTCCCCTCCTCCGATCGGTCGGCCCTGCCGGACCGTCCGGAGGGGGTCGGCGTCGGCGCCTGCGGCGACAATGTCCGCCATGCCCATGTCGAACGCCGCCGGACGGTCTGCCGCGAGCGCCGGACCGGCCGGCCGTGCTGGCGCGTCGCGGCGCGACGTCGTCGGTCGTCGTGTGCTGCGCCCGGCACGCGGGCTCGTGCTCGGCGTGGTCCTGGCGGTCGTCGCCCTGATGGACCTCATCTACACGCCGTGGGTGCGGGACTGGATGGAGGAGGACCCGGACACGGTCGCCGGCTGGAAGGTCGGCGTGCTGATGGCGCTCATGTTCGGGGCGATGCTGCACGGCCTGGTGCTGCGCGCCCGAGCCCGTCGGCCGACGGCGACGCTCGTGGTGGTGACGGCGATCGCCCTCGTGCTGCCGTTCTCCCCGCTCGCCGCGCTCGTCGTCCTCTCGAGCCACCTGTCCCACCGCCGGCTCGACCGCCCGGTGCTCGCCTGCTCGGTCGTCGCACTGGCGACCGTGGTCTGCACGTGGCGGGACCTGCTCGGGCAGACGACGTGGACCTCGTGGGTACGGGTGATGCTCGCGAGCTCACCGTCGGACCATGCACCGGCCCCGGCGCCGTGGCCGGGTGTCGCACTCTTCGTGGCGCTCGCCGTCGGGTCGGCGATCGGGATCGGCCTGCTGCGTCGCTCACGGGCGGACGCCCGACGGGCCCGCGCCGCCGCCGAGGCCGCCCGCAGCGCCGCGCAGCAGGCACGGACCGCCGAGACCGACGCGCGCCGCGAGCGCGACGACGCCGTGACCACCGCGTCCCGCACGGCCGAGCGCGAGCAGGTCGCCCGGGAGATCCACGACGGGATCGGGCACCGGCTCTCCCTGCTCAGCCTCGAGGCCGGCGCGCTCCAGCTCGAGGTGCAGGACGACCCCCGCCTGGCGGAGTCGGCGGCCCGCGTCCGCTCGCAGGCCGCTGCCGCCACGGAGGACCTCCGCTCGCTGGTCGGCATGCTCCGCGAGCCCACCCCCGAGCCGGTCGTCACGCTCGACCACCTGCAGACCGTGCTCGACGAGTCCGCCGACGCCGGGCAGCTCCTCTCGGCCACCGTGCGGATCGACGACGGCGCGTCCGCCCCCGCCACGCTCGCCCGCGCGGTGCACCGCATCACCACCGAGATCATGACGAACGCGCGCAAGCACGCCCCGGGTGAGATCCTCCGCCTGCGCGTCACCGGTGGTCCGGGGCACGGGGTCGAGATCGAGGGCGCGAACCGCGTGCCGGCCCCGGCGGCCTCGCCGGGCGAGTGGCACGCGGACGGCAGCTCCTCCGGCCTGGTCGGCATCGTCGAGCGCGCCGAGCTGCTCGGTGGATCCGTCCGGTACGGGGTCGACGGCGACCGCTTCCGGGTGACCGTCCACCTCCCGTGGCCGGTGAACGATGTCGGGGGCCGCTCCTAGACTGCTCGGGTGTCCCCGCCGGTCCGCGTGCTCGTCGACGACGACCCGATGGTGCGCACCCTCGTGCGACGGATCATCGGGACGGACCCGACGCTCGAGGTGGTCGGGGAGGCGACCGACGGCGCTGCGGCGCTCGACGAGGTCATCGCGCACCACCCGGACGTCGTCCTCATGGACCTGACGATGCCCGGGACGGACGGCGTGGCCGCCACCCGTGCGATCCGCGCACGGCCATCGCCGCCGGCGGTCCTCGTCCTCACCACGTGGGACCTGGACACCAGTGTCGACGCGGCACTGCAGGCCGGCGCCGACGGCTACCTCCTCAAGACGGCCGAGCCGGCGGAGATCCTTGCCTCGGTCCACGCGGTGGCCGCCGGGCACGGGGCGATCTCGCCGAGCGTCCAGCCGGGCGTGCTCCGGCGGATCCGCGACGCCGGTGGCGACCGACGCAGGGAGGCGCGCGCGGCGTTGGCGACCCTGACGGGTCGCGAGCTCGAGGTGGCCCTGCTCGTGGCCCGCGGGGACGGCAACGCCGAGATCGCGCGCAGGCTGCACCTCGGCGAGACGACCGTGAAGTCGCACCTCAGCAGCGTGCAGGCCAAGCTCGGAGCGACGAACCGCACCCAGGTGGCCGTCGTCGTCGACCGTGCGGAACCCGAGGCCCGGTAGACGAGCGACCGTCTAGTGCTCCCGGAGGAATACCGCCGTGCCGTCGTCGACGAACCCGATCGACAGCCGCACCGGACCGCTGCGCTCGCCACCCGAGACGTCGAGGTCGAGCTGGTCGAGCGGCACCTCGGAGACCTCGATCCGGGGCTCGTCGCACGCGGGCGGTTCCGTCCCCGTGACCTCGTCGCACACGTACGCCGAACCCGCGGGTGCGTCCGTGGTGACGAGGACGCCGTCGACGACGAGCCCGAGGTTCGGCTCCGCGATCTCGAGGGCGTCCGTGACGGTCCATGTCTCGCGCGGCGCGGGAGCCCCGGACGGCGTCTCGTTCTGCTCGATCACGTCGACGTAGGCGACCGTGTCCTCGTCGACGACCTCGACAACGATGACGACGCCTCCCCACCGCACGCCCGACGCCTCGAACAGGTTGAGGTCGTCGAGCGGAGCACCGGTCAGCTCGAGGATCGCCGGCGAGCAGACGGGCGGGTACGTCTCCCCGACGACATCGCACAGCTCGGCGCGTTCGTCCTCGACCAGTGCCGCGTCGACGACCACCACGTCGCCGGGCTGTGCCGTCTCTGCGACCGTGCGCGCGGGCACGGGCGGACCCGTCGGGCCCTCACCACCGTGCGGCTCGGTCACGGTCGGCGACTCCGCCGTGGCGGTGCCGGCAGACGGCACGTCGCCCGGTGTCGTCGTCCCGTCGTCTCCGGACGATCCGCACGCGGCGAGTGCGGGCACGAGCAGGAGCGACACCAGCCCGGCCCGGGCGCGGGCATGTGCTCGGCCCCCGTCCACGTGCTTCCCGCCGCGCCGTCCGTCGCCCGTCATGCCTGACAGCCTCCCACCTGGTGCCGTCCGCGGGAGGTCTCGTGACAGACCGATGCCCACTCGGGACTACCGCACGATCCATCCCACGACGAACGCCCCGACGGCGACCATCGCATCCGCGAGCTCGATGAGGATCGTCAGCCCGGCAGCCTCGAGCGCCCGGACGGTCGCCGGCCATGCGCGCGCGGCGCTTCGGGCGCGGCCGAGCTCGATGAGGAACACGGCGCCGACGAAGAAGAGGAACATCCCGACCACCGGGACGACGAAGAAGCCGACGACCCCGGCGATCGCCGCGATCACGAGCGTCGAGCTCTTGACCCCGCCGCGTTCCATGTATCGCGCCGCGAGGACGTACTTGAGCACCATCGCCACGACCATGGCGACGACGGCGACGATCGCCACCGTCCAGCCGAGCGTCCCGCCCTGGTACCAGCCCCAGATCGCCACGGCGCCGGCCACGATCGTGCCGCCGGGGAAGACCTGGCTGACGACACCCGCCAGCCCGACGACGATCGCGAGGATCGTGAGCAGCTCGGCCATGGTCGCGCTCCTGCCTCGAGGACGCGCGCCGGTCGGCCGCGCGGCTCAGATCGTACGCAGGGGTCAGTTCCAGAGCACCGCGACAGCGACGTTGACGACGATGAGGCCCGCGAGCGTGGGGATCATCGGCGACCCCTTCTTGCCGGCCTTGCGGTCGCGGTCGCCGAGGAACGCGACGACGGTCGCGCCGATCGCGACGAGCGCCTTGACGCCGATCTTCATGTGGTTGACGTCGCCGTCACCCATCTCGGCCATGCCGACGAGCAGGATGCCGGCCACGAGGGCCGTGAGCACGCCGTGGGTCGCCCCCTTGGGGAGCTCGCCGCCGCGCATGCCCGCGATCGCCATGCCGAGGGCCATCGCCCAGCCGAGGAGGTGGATGACGAGGAGGATGCCGGTGACGATGTCCATGCATCCAGATTATCTGTCACCGTGTCAGAACGGTCGGCCGGGCCCGGAGAGGTCACTCACGTCGGCCGAGGTCGGAGCACTGCCCGACGACGAACGACGCGCGTGACGCCGGGCACCCGCCCGGCGTCACTCCCACTCGATGGTGCCCGGGGGCTTCGACGTGACGTCGAGGACCACCCGGTTGACCTCCGGGACGGAGTTGGTGATGCGGGTCGAGATGCGGGCGAGGACGTCGTAGGGCACGCGCGACCAGTCGGCGGTCATCGCGTCCTCGCTCGTCACGGGGCGCAGCACGATCGGGTGTCCGTACGTGCGGCCGTCGCCCTGGACACCCACCGAGCGGACGTCGGCGAGGAGCACGACCGGGCACTGCCAGATCGACTCGTCGAGTCCGGCGGCGGTGAGCTCCTCGCGGGCGACGAGGTCGGCGGCGCGCAGGATGTCGAGGCGCTCGCGGGTCACCTCGCCGACGATCCGGATACCGAGCCCGGGCCCGGGGAAGGGCTGGCGGGACACGATGGCCTCGGGGACGCCGAGCTCGCGGCCGACGGCCCGGACCTCGTCCTTGAACAGCAGGCGGAGCGGCTCGACGAGCTCGAACGTCATGTCCTCCGGCAGCCCGCCGACGTTGTGGTGCGACTTGATGGTGGCCGCACCCTCGCCGCCGCCTGACTCGACGACGTCCGGGTAGAGCGTGCCCTGGACGAGGAACTTCACCTCGGCCCCACCGTGCCCCGCCTCGGCGACGATCGACGCGGCCGCCTCCTCGAAGGTGCGGATGAACTCCCGGCCGATGATCTTGCGCTTCTGCTCTGGGTCGGTGACGCCGGCGAGCGCCTCGAGGAACGTCTCCGAGGCGTCGACGACCCGCAGGTCGACGCCGGTCGCGGCGACGAAGTCGCGCTCGACCTGCTCGGCCTCGCCGGAGCGCAGCAGCCCGTGGTCGACGAACACGCAGGTCAGCTGGTCGCCGACGGCGCGCTGGACGAGCGCCGCGGCCACGGAGGAGTCGACGCCGCCGGAGAGGCCGCAGATGACGCGGGAGTCGCCGACCTGGGCGCGGATCGCCTCGACCTGCTCGGCGAGGACGGAGGCGGGCGTCCAGTCGGCGTCGACGCGGGCACCCTCGCGCAGGAAGCGGGTGAGCAGGGTCTGCCCGTGCTCGGTGTGGTGGACCTCGGGGTGCCACTGGACGCCGTAGAGCCGGCGTTCCCGGTCCTCGAAGGCCGCGACGGGCGCCCCGGTCGAGGTCGCGAGGACCTCGAAGCCGGCGGGAGCCTGCGACACGGCGTCGCCGTGGGACATCCACACGGTCTGGACGTCGTCCGAGCCGTCGAGCAGGGTCGAGCCCTCGCGCTCCTCGGCGACGCGCACGATCGTGCCGCCGTACTCGCGCTCGCCGGTCCGGTCGACGGTGCCACCGAGCGCCTGGGCCATCGCCTGGAATCCGTAGCAGATCCCGAGGACCGGGACCCCGGCGTCGAACAGCGCGGGGTCGACCCCCGGGGCGCCGTCGGCGTACACCGAGGACGGGCCGCCGGAGAGGATGATCGCCGCGGGCTCCTTGGCGAGCATGTCGTCGACCGAGGCGGTGTGGGGCACCACCTCGGACAGGACGTTCGCCTCGCGTACGCGCCGCGCGATGAGCTGGGCGTACTGGGCGCCGAAGTCGACGACGAGGACCGGGCGGTGGTTCGTGGTGCCGGCGGTGTCCGGCGCGTCCGTGCTCACCGGCCCAGGGTAGTCCGACGCTCGGCGACCACCCGGGCACGTCCCGTGACGGCGGGCAGGTCGGCCTCGACCCAGCCGTGCGCCTTGCGCTCGAGGACGAAGGACAGGACGGGGACGACGCCGGCGGCCACGAGGGCGACCACCCGGCCGAGTCCCCAGCGCATGACCGACCAGAGATTGAGCACGGTGGCCGCGTAGACGACGTAGATCCAGCCGTGCAGGATCGCCACCCACGCACCCATGACGGGCCGAGCGGTCCACCACTTCGTCTCGTCCTCGTAGCCGGCGACGCCGAACACGTACTTGAGCACCATCTCGGCGGTGAGCACGAGCAGCATGACGCCCGTGACGAACGCCATCGCGCGGTACCAGCCGAACGCGCGGTGTGCCCTGGTCTCGGCGGCCTGCGCGGCCGCCTGACCGGCGGCTCGCGCCTCGGCCGAGGTGGTGGTGGGACCGGTCTCCGACATGGGCCCATTGTCCCCCGGACCTGGGTCGGTGCGGGTGAGTCGGCCGTCACCCCAAATCCGATGGCCGGTGTCGGGGGCGCGGCGTAGCGTCCCGGGGGTGCTGACCATGCCCATCGACCACCCCGGGACGCCGCCGCTGACCTCCGCGAACGCGCTCCTGCTGTGGCTCGCACGCAGGCAGCGGCTCACCCTCGTGATCGCGGTCCTGTTCGGCGTGGCACGCAACCTCTCGACGGCGGCGATCCCGCTCGTGCTCGGCCGCGCGCTGGACGCCGGGCTCACCGACGGCCTCTCGGCGGCGACCTGGTGGGGCGCGGGAGCGGTCCTGCTCGTCGGCGTCGCCGCGACCCTCACCTCCGCCTACGGGCACCTGTTCGAGACCCTCGCGTGGGTCTACGGCACGTTCCACACGGGGCGTCTCGTCGGCCACCACGTCACGCGGATCGGCCCGAACGTCACGCGCCGTGCCGCGACCGGCGAGGTGGTCGCGACCATCACGAACGACACGTTCCACATCGGCAACGTCTTCGAGATGGCCCAGCGGTTCGTCGGTTCCCTCGCGGGCGTCCTGTTCGTGGCGCTGGTGCTCCTGCGGTCCTCGGTCGTGCTCGGCGTCGTCGTGCTCGTCGGCATGCCGCTCGTCTCGGTGCTCGTCGCGCTGCTCGTCCGCCCGCTCCAGACCCGGCAGCGCGTCCAGCGCGAGGCCCAGGGCCGCCTCGGCGCTCTCGCGACCGACACGGTGGCGGGCCTGCGGGTCCTGCGCGGCATCGGCGGCGAGGACGTCTTCACCGACCGGTACGCCACCCGCTCCCAGGAGGTGCGGGCGGCCGGGGTCTCGGTGGCGACGATCGCCGCCTCGATGCGCGGTCTCCAGGTCCTCCTGCCGGGCCTGTTCGTCGCGTTCGTCGTCTGGTTCGGCGCGCACCTCGCGCTGTCCGGCGAGATGTCGCCGGGCGACCTCGTGGCCCTGTTCGGCTACACCACCTACCTGGCGGCCCCGCTCCAGGCGTTCACCCAGTTCATCCAGCTCCTCGTCCGCGCGCGGGTGGGCGCCGACAAGGTCATCCGGGTCGTCGGTACGGGGCCGTCGGCCGGCACCCTCGCCGAGTCGGAGGCCGCGGACGAGCGCCCGTGGCCCGCGCCGGCGACCACGGGGGCGCGCCTCGTGGACCCGACGTCGGGCTTCGTCGCCGAGGCGGGCACGTTCGTCGCCGTCGTGTCCGACCCGCCCGAGGACGCGAACGCGCTCGCCGCGCGCCTCGGCCGGCTGCTCGACCCGGAGCGGTCCGACCTCGGTCTCGTCGACCCCGCGCTGGTCCCGGACGCGAGCGAGCCCCTGCCCGGACCCGACCGGCCCGACGCCGACCGGCCAGGCACCGACCGCTCCCCCGCCACCCTCGACGGCACGCCGGTCGACCGGCTGCCGGTGGCCGAGGTGCGCGAGCGCGTCGTCGTCGCCGGTTCGACCCCCGAGCTGTTCGCCGGCACGCTGCGCGAGACGCTCGACGTCCGCGACCGGGGCGACGACGACGAGCTGCTCGGCGCCCTCGCCGCCGCCGACGCCCAGGACGTCCTCGACTCCGTCGGCGGCACGCTCGACGGCGAGATCGCCGAGAAGGGCCGTTCCCTGTCCGGCGGCCAGCGCCAGCGCGTGGCCCTGGCGCGCGCCCTGCTGACCGAGGCACCGGCGCTCGTCCTCGTCGAGCCCACCTCGGCGGTCGACGCCCACACCGAGGCGCGGATCTCCGCCACCCTCGCCGCCCGGCGGGCCGGACGCACCACCGTGGTGGTCACCACCTCGCCGCTCGTGCTCGAGCACGCCGACTCCGTCGCGTTCCTCGACGGCGGCCGGGTCACCGCGCACGCCCCGCACACCGAGCTGGCCCGCCGGGCGCACGAGGGCGACCCCGCGGCCCGCCGCTACCGGTCCGTCGTCACGCGGACCACGGCCGACGACGAGCAGGAGGCCGTGCGATGAGGCTGCCCGTCGCGGACACGCGCACGACCACCCGGCAGGGGCTCGCGTTCCTCAAGGGACACGCCGGCCAGCTCGCCGTCGTCGTCCTCGTCCAGTCGCTCGCGGCCGTCGCCGCCCTGGCGATGCCGTGGCTCCTCGGCCGGCTCGTCGACTCGGTCGCCACCGGGACGACGGCCGCCGAGGTGGACCGGACCGCGCTCTGGCTGGTCGCGGCCGTGGTCGCGCAGACCCTGCTCGCGGCCTGGGCCCACCGGGCCTCCCTCGTGCTGGGCGAGCAGCTGTTCGCCGAGCTGCGCGAGGACTTCCTCCGCACGGTCACCCACCTGCCGCTGTCGACCGTCGAGCGCGCCGGGACCGGCGACCTGCTCGGCCGCACGACGAACGACATCGACCGCGTGCAGTGGGTGCTGCGCTTCGGCATCCCTGCACTCCTCGTCGGCGCCACGACGGTCGCCCTCACCTACGGCGCCGCGTTCCTCGTCGACTGGCAGGTGGCGATCGGGCTGCTCGTCGGGCTGCCCCTGCTGTGGTGGAGCGCCCGCCGATACCTGCGCAAGGCCATGCCCGCCTACCTCGCGGACTCCGCCGCCTTCGCGGACATCAACGGCGTCGTCACCGAGAACGTCGAGCAGGCCGGCACGGTCGACGCCCTGAGCCTGGGGCGGCAGCGCCGGCGCCGCTCGGACGGCGCGATGGCCGACGCGTGGCACTGGGAGGTCGTGACGATCTGGCTGCGCGTGCACCTGTTCCGCAGCCTCGAGCTCAGCTTCGTCCTCCCGCTGGGCGCCGTCGTCGTGTGGGGCGCGTTCCTCATCGAGAACGACCTCGCGTCGATCGGCGCGGTCACCACGGTGGCGCTCTACGCGATGCAGGTGCGGGCGCCGTTCACCGAGCTCCTCATGTGGATCGACGAGCTCCAGGTGGCCGCGGCCTCCCTCGCCCGGATCTTCGGGATCTCCCTCGTCGAGCCCGACCGCACCGCCCGTGACGAGCGGCCGCGCGGCGCCGAGCTCACCGCCCGCGGCGTGCGGTACGCCTACGTCGAGGGCAAGGACGTCCTGCACGGGATCGACCTCGACCTGCGCCCCGGCGAGCGCCTCGCGATCGTCGGCCCGTCGGGGGCCGGCAAGTCGACCTTCGGCCGCATGCTCGCCGGCATCCACCCGCCCACCGGCGGCTCCGTCACGGTCGGTGGCGTGCGCCTCGTCGACCTGCCCGAGGAGGAGCTGCGCCGCCAGGTCGCCCTCGTCACGCAGGAGCACCACGTGTTCGTCGGGACGCTCGCGGACAACCTGCGCCTTGCGGACGCGGGTGTCGACGACGCCGGGATGCGCCGGGCGCTCGACGCCGTCGACGCGCTCGACTGGGTCGACCGCCTCGAGGACGGCCTGCAGACCGAGGTCGGCTCCGGCTCGCTCGAGCTGACGCCGGCGCAGGCGCAGCAGCTCGCGCTCGCGCGGCTCGTCCTGCTCGACCCGCACACGCTCGTCCTCGACGAGGCGACCTCGCTGCTCGACCCGCGCGCCGCCCGGCACCTCGAGCGGTCGCTGTCGAACGTGCTCGCCGGACGCACGGTGGTCGCGATCGCGCACCGCCTGCACACGGCGCACGACGCCGACCGGGTCGCCGTCGTCGAGGGCGGGCGGATCGTCGAGCTCGGCTCGCACGACGAGCTGGTCGCCGCGGGCGGCGAGTACGCGGCCCTGTGGGCGAGCTGGCAGCAGGACTGAGCAGGAGCCGTCCCGGGAGGCGCATCGTCCGGCGCGCCTGGCGTCGGCGCGTCACCTGACATCGGCGTTTCACCCGGCGCCGGCGCGACCGACGGCGCCGGAGCGGTCACCGCCCGGGCGGCGGGGAGGACTACTCGGACCGGTCGGCGTCGGCGTCGGCGTCGCGACGATCGGGGTCCCGGCCGCCACCCGCGAGCAGCAGCTCCTCGTCGCGGCGGTCGAGGGCGTCGTCGCGGACGAGGCGCCACCACAGCCACAGGGCGAAGCCCCCGAACACGAGCCACTCGATCGCGTACATGAGGTTCTGCAGGTTGAGGCCGGTCTCGACAGCGATCGTGGGGTCGGGCGCCTGTTCGAGAGCGCCCTCGAGCGGGACCCACTGCTCGCCGTCGTGGGCACCCTGGACGAGGTAGCCGGAGAACGTCGGCCCGCCCCACGTGCCGGCGAAGCCGGCGGTGGAGATCGACAGGGCGGTCCCGGGCGCGGTCTCGCCGTCGCGCTGCGCCTCGGAGTTCGACAGGTGCCCGGTGACGGCGACCTCGCCGTCCGGGAGCTCGAGGGCCGCCGGGGCGGCGACGCTCGCGCCGGCGTCGGTCACCTCGACGTCGGACTCCGGCAGCCAGCCGCGCAGGACCGGGATCATGGCACCCGAGTCAGGTCCCTCGGTCACGCGCAGGGCGGCGACGACGAGGACCGCTGGCTCGCCCTCGACGGCCCGGTCGACGACGAGGACCTGGTTCTCTCGCTCCCACTCGCCCGTCACCGTGACGCCGGTGGCGTAGACGTCCATGGAGAAGCTCGACTGGGCGGGCAGCACGTCGTCGAGCGGGACCGGGTCGGCCTCGAGGGTGGCCTCGTGCGCGGCGATCGCTCGGTCCGCCCCACGCAGGGAGGCGCGGTCGAGCTGCCAGGCGGCGAGCTGGACGCACACGACGGCGGCCGCGATGAGCAGGACGAGGAGCCCGATCATCCGCGGGGAGATCGCGGAGCGCCACAGCTCGCCCGCCGAGACGCGCGGCCGTCGCGGTCCCTTGCGCCTGCCCTTCCGCGCCGCGGCGTCGGCCCTGGCCTCAGCGGCAGCGGCCGCGTCGGCGGCGATGGCGGCCGGATCGCGCCAGGGATCGAGCCCACGCACGCGGTCCGTCCCCGGGTCGAGCCCCGTCGAGGTGACGTCGTCCGCGGAGGTTCGTGCCGCCGTCGCGCTCGCGCCCTCGTCTGCGACGGCGAGCCCCCCGCGCCCGGCGTCGCCCACCGGCTCGCCGTGGGGTCGTTCGGCCGAGGGGTCCATCGTCCCAGGGTAGGCGAGCGCCCACGGTGTTGACTGGTCCGGGCTCTGCGTGGCCCGCCACTCCCGTGCCGCACGCGCGCCGCCGATCTGGAAGCATCGACCTCGCGAGCCACCACCTCCCGATAGGAGCCCTGAGCATGACCCAGAGCCTGTACATCGCCTCGATCGAGGGGTTCACGGGGAAGTCGCTGGTCGCGCTCGGGGTGGTCGACCAGCTGGCACGGCGCGCGTCCCGGGTCGGCGTCTTCCGACCGCTCGTGGAGTCCCGCGAGAAGCGCGACTCCGTCCTCGAGCTGCTCCTCGAGCACGACGCGGTCGACCTCGACTTCGACGAGTGCCTGGGCGTCACCTACGACGAGTGGTTCGAGGACGAGGACGCGGCCCTGACGAGGATCGTCGAGCGGTACCGGGCGGTGGCGCGGCAGACCGACGTCGTCGTCGTGGTCGGTTCGGACTACACGGACGTGACGACGCCGACGGAGCTCGCCTCGAACGCGCGGATCGCGGCGAACCTCGGCGCGCCGGTGCTGCTCGTGGTGCTCGGCCTCGGGCGCAGCATCGACGAGATCCGGCAGGTCGTGGCCGTCGGGCAGCACGAGATCGCCCAGGGGCACGCAACGACGGTGGGGGTGGTCGTCAACCGGTGCGAGTCCGACCGGCTCGACGAGGTGCGGGCGGCCTTCGCGGACGACGAGCTCGAGACCGGCGTGCTGCCCGAGCTCCCCGTGCTCTCCGCCCCGACGGTCGACGAGGTGCGCGAGGCCCTCGGCGGGCGGCTCTACATGGGTGAGCCCGACCTGCTCGCCCGCGAGGCCGAGCACATCCTCGTCACCGGGATGAACGCCGAGCACATCATCGAGCGGCTGCGCGAGGGCACGCTCGTCATCGCGCCCGCCGACCGGGTCGACGCGGTCCTCGCCGTCATCGCCTCCCACGCCGCGGACGGGTTCCCCTCGCTGTCCGGCCTCGTCCTCAACGGAGGCCACCTGCCGAGCGAGCAGGTGCGCCAGCTGATGTCGGGGCTCGTCGACCGCCTGCCCGTCATCACGACCGAGGACGACACGTTCGAGACGGCGCTCAAGGTCTCGGGCACGCGGGGCGTGCTCTCCCGCAACACCCAGCGCAAGCTCGACCTCGCGCTCGGCGTGGTCGAGCAGCACCTCGACTCCGAGAAGCTCCTCGCCCTCATCGACGTTCCCACCAGCGAGGTGGTCACCCCGCTGATGTTCGAGGCCACCTTGCTCGACCGCGCCCGCTCCGACCGGCAGCACATCGTGCTCCCCGAGGGCGACGACGACCGGATCCTGCGCGCGGCCTCGACCGTCCTGTCCCGGCAGGTCGCGGACCTGACGATCCTCGGCAAGGAGTCGGAGGTGCGGGCGAGGGCCGCCGAGCTCGGCCTCGACATCGACGCCGCGCGCGTCATCGACCCCGCCACCTCGGAGCACGTGGAGGAGTTCGCGGCCGAGTACACGCGACTGCGCGAGCACAAGGGCATGACGCTCGAGCGGGCGCGCGAGGTCATCACGGACGTCTCCTACTTCGGCACCCTCATGGTCCACCTCGGGCTCGCCGGCGGCATGGTCTCCGGCGCGGCCCACACCACGGCGCACACGATCAAGCCGTCGTTCGAGATCATCAAGACCCGTCCCGGGGTCTCGATCGTCAGCTCGGTGTTCCTCATGTGCCTGGCGGACCGCGTACTCGTCTACGGCGACTGCGCCGTCAACCCCGACCCGAACGCCGACCAGCTCGCGGACATCGCGATCAGCTCGGCGCAGACCGCCGCACAGTTCGGGGTCGAGCCGCGGATCGCCATGCTCTCCTACTCGACCGGGACGTCCGGCGCGGGCGCCGAGGTGGAGAAGGTGCGCGCCGCCACGGAGGCCGTCCGCGAGCGGGCGGCCGAGCTGAGCGTCGAGGGACCCATCCAGTACGACGCCGCCGTCGATGCCTCCGTCGCCTCGAAGAAGCTGCCCGGCAGCGAGGTCGCCGGCCGCGCCACGGTGTTCATCTTCCCGGACCTCAACACGGGCAACAACACCTACAAGGCCGTCCAACGATCTGCCGGTGCTGTCGCCGTCGGCCCGGTCCTCCAGGGCCTCAACAAGCCGGTCAACGACCTCTCACGCGGTGCGCTGGTCAGCGACATCGTCAACACCGTCGCCATCACGGCCGTCCAGGCCCAGGCGCAGAAGGAGAACGCATGAGCGGCACCGTCCTCGTCGTCAACTCGGGCTCGTCGTCGATCAAGTACCAGCTGCTCGACCCGGACTCCGGCGACGTCGTCGCCTCCGGCCTGCTCGAGCGCATCGGCGAGCCGTCGGGCCACTTGCGGCACACCGTCGACGGCGAGAAGCACGAGCGCGACCTGCCGCAGGTCGACCACACGGCGGGGCTGTCGGCGGTCCTCGCGGCCTTCGACGAGCTCGGGCCGGCCCTCGCCGACGCCGGGATCCGAGCGGTCGGCCACCGGGTCGTGCAGGGCGGCGCCGAGTTCTCCGGCCCGGTCGCGCTCGACGACGACGCAGTCAGCCGGATCGACGCCCTGTCCCCGCTGGCGCCGCTGCACAACCCCGGGAACGTCGCCGGGATCCGCGTGGCGCGCGAGCTGCTGCCCGACGTCCCGCACGTGGCCGTCTTCGACACCGCGTTCTTCGCCGACCTGCCCGAGGCGGCGGCGACCTACGCGCTCGAGAAGGAGACCGCCAAGAAGTACGCGATCAAGCGGTACGGCGCGCACGGGACCTCGCACCAGTTCGTCTCCGACGCCGTCAGCACCATGCTCGGCCGCGACGACCTGCGCCAGATCGTCCTCCACCTGGGCAACGGGGCGTCGGCGTCGGCGGTCGTGGGCGGGCGCGCGGTCGACACCTCGATGGGGCTCACGCCGCTCGAGGGCCTCGTGATGGGCACGCGCACCGGCGACATGGACCCGGCGGTGGTCTTCCACCTGCGCCGGGTCGGCGGGCTCGGGGTCGACGAGATCGACGACCTGCTCAACAAGCGGTCCGGCCTCAAGGGCCTGACCGGCCACAACGACATGCGTGAGGTCCGCGAGCTGGCCGGTGCCGGCGACGCCGACGCCCGCCTCGCGCTCGACGTGTACGGGCACCGGCTGCGGAAGTACGTCGGCTCCTACGCGGCCGTCATGGGTGGGCTCGACGCGGTGACGTTCACCGCCGGCGTGGGCGAGAACGACGCGCTGATCCGCGCCGAGGTCCTCGCCCCCCTCGGCTTCCTCGGGATCGAGCTCGACGACGCCGCCAACACCGCGCGCTCGAGCGAGCCGCGCGTGATCAGCGCGCCGGGGTCGGCCGTCACCGTGCTCGTCGTGCCGACGAACGAGGAGCTGGCCATCGCGCGCCATACGATCGAGGTCAGCGGCGCCTGAGGATCGTCGTCGTCGGGCCCGGTCTCCGTCGTCGAGATCGCGGTTGGGGCCCGTCGAGATTGCGGTTGGGGCCCGTCGAGATTGCGGTTGGGGCCCGCCGAGATTGCGGTTCGTCGTCGGGCCTGAGGATCGTCGTCGGGCCTGAGGTTCGACAGTGGTCGAGAGTGTGGCTCAGAGATCTCTGAACCGCACTCTCGACCAAGGCACCACGAGCGACTCCCGACGACGACGAACACCCGGCGACCACCAACCGCCGACCGCCGCTCAGGCCTTGTTCGGACCCGTCATCGAGCGGACGTCGAGGAGCTCGTCGAGCTGGGCCTCGGTGATCTCGCCGCGCTCGACGTGTCCGAGGTCGACGACGGCCTCACGGATCGTCAGATCGGCCTTCACCGAGTGCTTGGCGATCGCCGCGGCCGCCTCGTAACCGATGACCCGGTTGAGCGGGGTGACGATCGACGGCGACGACTCGGCGAGGCGCAGGCAGCGCTCCTCGTCGGCCTCGAGCCCGTCGACGCACCGCTCGGCGAGCACGCGCGAGACGTTGCCGAGGATCGTCATCGACTCGAGCAGGTTCTGCGCCATCACCGGCAGCATGACGAGCAGGTCGAAGTTGCCCTGGGCGCCGGCGAAGGCGATGGCCGCGTCGTTGCCGATGACCTGGGCGGCGACCATGACGGCGGCCTCGGGCAGGACCGGGTTGACCTTGCCGGGCATGATCGAGGAGCCGGGCTGGAGGTCGGGCAGGCGGAGCTCGCCGAGGCCGGTGCGGGGGCCGGAGCCGCCCCAGCGCAGGTCGTTGGCGATCTTGGTGAGGGACACGGCGGTCGCGCGCAGGGCGCCCGAGGTCTCGACGGCGGCGTCGAGGGCGGCCTGGGCCTCGAAGTGGTTGGGCGCCTCGGTCAGCGGGAGTCCGGTGTTCTCGGCGATGAGGCCGATGACGCGCGGCGCGAAGCCCTCCGGGGTGTTGATGCCGGTGCCGACGGCGGTGCCGCCCAGCGGGAGCTCGGCCAGGCGCGGGAGGGTGGCCTCGATCCGGGCGATGCCGTTGCGGATCTGCTGGGCGTAGCCGGAGAACTCCTGCCCGAGCGTGATCGGGGTGGCATCCATGAGGTGTGTGCGGCCGGACTTGACGATGTCCGCGAACTCCTCGGCCTTGCGCTCGAGGGACTCGGCGAGGACGGTGAGGTTCGGGACCAGCTCGCCCGTGGCCAGGCCGACGGCGGCGATGTGGATCGACGACGGGAACGTGTCGTTCGACGACTGCGACGCGTTGACGTGGTCGTTCGGGTGCACGGCGAGGCCGGAGTCCCGCGAGGCGATCGTCGCGATGACCTCGTTGGTGTTCATGTTCGAGCTCGTGCCGGAGCCGGTCTGGAACACGTCGATGGGGAACTCGGCGTCGTGCTCGCCGGCGATGACCTGCTCGGCGGCGGCGACGATCGCGGCGGAGACGTCCTCGGCGATGACCCCGAGCTCGGCGTTCGCGATCGCCGCGGCGCGCTTGATCTGGCCGATGGCGTGGATGTGGTGCGGCGTGAGGGTCTTGCCCGAGATCGGGAAGTTCTCCACGGCCCGCTGCGTCTGCGCGGCGTACAGGGCGTCCGCGGGGACGCGGACCTCCCCCATGGTGTCGTGCTCGATCCGGTACTCAGTCACGTCGTCGTATCCCTTTCGCTGCGCGGGTCGCAGGCGCGTCCGCGCGCCCGTCCGGGTCCATCCTCGCACCCGGGAGAAAGGCGGGTGCCCGACGACGAGGGCGCGCAGGCGAGGTGCGCCCCCAGCCTGGCGCGCGTCCCGGTCAGGACGCCTGGTAGGGCGAGACGACGACCTCGACCCGCTGGAACTCCTTGACGTCGGAGTAGCCGGTCGTGGCCATGGCGCGGCGCAGGGCGCCCATGAGGTTGACGGTGCCGTCCGCGCGGTCGGACGGGCCGTGGAGGATCTCCTCGAGCGACCCGGCGGTGCCGACCTTGACGCGCGAGCCGCGCGGGAGGTCGGGGTGGTAGGCCTCGGGGCCCCAGTGCCAGCCGCGCCCGGGGGCCTCCTCGGCGCGGGCGAGCGCCGCGCCGAGCATGACGGCGTCGGCGCCGCAGGCCACGGCCTTGACGAGGTTGCCCGAGTGGCCGACCCCGCCGTCGGCGACGACGTGGACGTAACGCCCGCCGGACTCGTCGAGGTAGTCGCGGCGCGCGGCGGCGACGTCGGCGATGGCCGAGGCCATGGGCACGTGGATGCCGAGAGACTGGCGGGTCGTCGAGGCGGCGCCGCCGCCGAACCCGACGAGGACGCCCGCGGCGCCCGTCCGCATGAGGTGGAGCGCGGCGGTGTAGGTCGCGGCGCCGCCGACGAGCACGGGCACGTCGAGCTCGTAGATGAACCGCTTGAGGTTGAGGGGCTCGGCCGCGGAGGAGACGTGCTCGGCGGAGACCGTGGTGCCGCGGATGACGAACAGGTCGACGCCGGCGCTGACGACGGTGCGCCAGTGCTCCTGGGTGCGCTGCGGGCTCAGCGAGCCGGCCACGGTCACGCCCGCCGCGCGGATCTCCTGCAGGCGCGAGGTGATGAGCTCGGCCTTGATCGGCTCGGCGTAGATCTCCTTCATGCGCGTGATCGCGGTCTCGGCGTCGAGCCCCGCGATCTCCGCGTACAGGGGCTCGGGGTCCTCGTAGCGCGTCCACAGGCCCTCGAGGTCGAGGACGCCGATGCCCCCGAACCGTCCGAGCGCGACGGCCGTCGCGGGAGACATCACCGAGTCCATCGGCGCCGCGAGGACAGGGATGTCGACGTGGTAGGCGTCGATCTGCCAGGCGATCGACACGTCCTCCGGGTCCCGGGTGCGACGGGAGGGGACGACCGCGACGTCGTCGAAGGAGTATGCGCGGCGGGCCCGCTTACCGCGTCCGATCTCGATCTCGATGCTCACATGTGGAGGCTACCTGCACGATGTCGGGGTGCTCTGCGACAGTGGCCGGGACGACAGGAGGATCCATGACCGGGTGGACGCAGGACGTGTGGCTGGGCTTCGACACCGAGACCACGGGGATCGACGTCGGTCACGACCGCATCGTGACGTCGGCGCTCGTCGTCCGCGAGTCGGACGGCTCGATCGGCAGCTCGAGGACGTGGCTCGCCGATCCCGGCATCGAGATCCCCGAGCAGGCGACGGCGGTGCACGGCATCACCACCGAGTACGCGCGGGAGCACGGCGCGCCGCCCGCTCAGGTGCTCGACGAGGTCGCGCAGGTGATCGCCGGGGCGCTGGGCTCCGGTGCGGTGCTCGTGGCGTTCAACGCGACCTACGACCTGTCGATCCTGCGGGCCGAGCTCGTCCGGCACGGGCTGGCCACGCTCGAGGACCGGCTCGGCCGGGACGTCTCCCCCGTGGTCGACCCACTGGTGGTCGACCGGAAGGTCGAGCGGTTCAGGAAGGGCAAGAAGACGCTCGAGGCCATGGGCGAGGCGTACGGCGTGGCGGCGAACGACGCGGCGCACACGGCCGACGGGGACGTCGCGCACACGCTCGCCGTGCTCGAGGCACTGACGGCCAAGTACCCCCAGGTCGCGGAGATGGCGGCAGCCGACCTGCACCGGTCGCAGGCCGCGTGGCACGCCGAGTGGGCCGAGAACTTCGAGGAGTTCCTGCGCGGCAAGGGGCGCGCCGACGCGCACATCTCCCGGGCGTGGCCGGTCGAGCCGGTGGCCTAGGACGCGAGGACGGGACGACGGCGACGGCGACGGCGACGGCGACGGCGACGGCGACGGCGACGGCGGGAGTGTCGAAGAGATGACTCGCGAGATCGGGCTCGACGTCCGCCAGGCACTCGCCTGGCGGCTCGACCGGCACAGGCTCGGCACCGAGGGCGCGACGGACGCGGTCGACGTCGTACGACGGGTCGTGGCCCTCCGCGGCTGGCCGGCGGATCGCGCCGACCTGGCCGTCGGCGTGCGCCTGGCGTCGCCGCGTCCCGGGATGCTCCGGCCCGCGCTCGACGACGACGAGCTCGTGCTCGCCTACGCCTTCCGCGGCGGCGCGTACGTCATGGATGCTCGCGCGGCGTCCGTGCTGCTGACGGTGCGCCGGACGACGCGCGTGTGGGAGTCGGCGCGTTACCAGCGTCAGGCGGGGTTCGAGCTCGACGACTGGGCCCCCTTCCGGGCCGCGGTGCGCGACCTGCTCGGCGAGGGACCGGCGAGCCGCGACGAGATCGCCGTGCACCTCGCCGGCAGCCCGTCCCTCGCCCACCTCGTCCCGGCCGCCGACGGGCGCGGCTCGGACGCCCTGTACAAGCCGCTCCACTGGTGGGGCGACCTCTCGTTCGGGCCGACTCGTGACGGGCGGGCGACGTTCAGGCTCGCGCCGGATTCGGGCGACGAGACCGGCATCGGGGCCGACTCCGACGCGGCGATCGACGCGGCCGGTCGCGCCGCGGTCGAGCTGTACCTCGCCGCCTACGCGCCGGCGACGGAGGCCAACCTCCTCTACTGGCTGGGAGAGGGGTTGAGCGCGCCGCGCAGCCGGATCCGCCGCTGGCTGGATGCGGCGGAGGTGGTCCCGGTCACGGTGCACGGCGTGGACTCGTGGGTGCGTCCTGCGGATCTCGACGAGATCCGCTCGGCCCGGCCGTCCGGCGTCGTGCGCCTGCTGCCGGCCCACGACTCGTGGGTGCTCGGACCCGGCACCGCCGACGAGCGCATCGTCCCGACGGCGCATCGCGCCGCCGTGTCGAGGGGTGCGGACCTCGTCGTGCGCGACGGCGTCGTCGTCGGGACGTGGCGGCTCCGAGGGCACGAGGTGTCCGTCGAGTGGTTCGACGATCGCGAGGCGGCGACGGCGCACGAGGTCGGGGAGGAACTGGCACGTGTGGGTCGCGCACGGGGCGCCACTCTCACGCTCGCCGACGATTGAGACGATCGTGGCGCCACGCCGTCCCGCGCTCCCCCGCGCGGTTCTCGCCACGCCGTCACCACACATCCACCGGTGACAGTCGCATCCACAGGCGCGGGATCGGCCGCTCTCGATGTCAGTCCCGGCAGGTAGCGTGGCAGTCATATCGAACACGCGTTCTGTTCCGACGACGATGCGGAGGGGGCAGGCGATGACGACGACGGAGCAGGACGAGCACGACGCCGCGCTCACCGCGACACCTCCGCCACCCCCGACGCTGGCCGACCTCCGTGCGCTGCGGGACGCGATCGGCAGGCTCGAACGCCACTCCGATGCCGACGCGGTGGACCAGATCCGGTTCCTCGAGGAGCTCAAGGCGGTCGCGTCCGCCGGCCAGGCCGTGGCGTCGGCCGATCTCGCCGAGCGGCGTGAGGCGGACGAGGAGATGCGTGGCATTCCCGCGGACGAGCGGGGACGCGGCCTGAAGGCCGAGGTCGCACTGGCGCGCAACGACTCGCCCAGCAGGGGCGACCAGCACCTCGGGCTGGCACGCGCGCTGGTCCACGAGCTCCCCCGCACCCTCGACCTCATGTCCCAGGGGCTGGTCAGCGAGTGGCGTGCCACGATCCTCGCCCAGGAGACGGCCGGCCTCACTCCTGAGGACCGCCGAGAGGTCGACGCCGCTCTCGCTCCCGACCTGCCGGGCTGGGGCGACAAGCAGGTTCGGCGGCACGCCCGCAAGGCCGCGCAGGAGCGCGAGGAGGACGCCGCCGAGCTGCGCCGCCTGCGCGAGAAGCGCCAGCGCCACGTGAGCATCCGGCCGGCCACCGGATCGATGGCCCGCGTGACGGCCCTCCTGCCGATGACGGAGGCCGTCCGTGTCCACGCATCGCTGCTCAAGCAGGCCGCGAGCATCGTCACGGCCGGCGACGCCGATGGACGCACACCGGGCCAGATTGCCGCGGACCTGCTCGTCGAGCACGTGACCGGGACGCCGTCGAGCGCTCCACGGGACGTCGACCTCACGATCGTCATGACCGGCGAGACTCTCGCCGGCGGACGGGAGTCGGCCTGGCTGCCCGGCCAGGGGCCGCTGCCGGCACAGGCGGCGCGGGACCATGTGCGCGAGGCGGGTCGGGTCTGGTTCCGTCGCCTCTGGACCGATCCGGCCACGGGCGGCGTCGTGTCCCTGGAGTCCCAGGGTCGCACGTTCGAGGGCGGGCTCCGGCGCCTCATCCTCATGCGCGACGACCTGTGCACCGAGCCCTTCTGCAATGCCCCCATCCAGCACGTCGACCACGTGGTCGAGCACGCGAGGGGCGGGGCGACGAGCGCCGCCAACGGCACCGGGCTGTGCGCGGAGCACTACTACCTGAAGATCAGGCCCGGTTGGCGCCACGAGGTCGACGAGGCGGGCGAGAGCGCCGAGATCCGCACGCCCACGGGGCACCGGTACCGGCGGTCGCGGTCACCGTTCCCTTACCGGCGGCCGGCCACGCCACCACCCGAGATGACCCGGGAGCGGTACGAGGCGCTCAGGCAGCGGGTGGCCGAGCGCGTCCGCCGGCCGGACGACCGACCCTCACGGACCGACTCGGGATCCTCGACAGGCGGGCCGTCGGGCGGCGACCCTCCGGATCCGGATCAGCCCGGTGACTGACCGAGCTCGTCATCCAGATCACCCGATGCCTGACCGACCTGGTTAGCGCGTGCCGGCCCGGTTGCGTTCCCGCCTGCCACACCGGCTATCTACCCGCGTGCCGGCCTACCTGCTCGCCGTTCGGCGGGACGACCGACCGGACAGCTCCGATCAGCGCGTCGAGTAGTTCGGCGCCTCGGCGATCATCCGCACGTCGTGCGGGTGCGACTCCTTGAGACCCGCCGGCGTGATGCGGATGAACTTGCCGCGCTCCTTGAGCTCCTCGGTCGTGCGCGCCCCGACGTAGAACATCGACTGGTGCAGCCCCCCGACGAGCTGGTGCGCGACGGCGGACAGCGGACCCCGGTAGGGCACCTGCCCCTCGATGCCCTCGGGGACGATCTTGTCGTCCGTGCTGACGTCGGCCTGGAAGTACCGGTCCTTCGAGTAGGACACCCGACCGCGGGAGGCCATCGCACCGAGCGAGCCCATGCCGCGGTAGTGCTTGTACTGCTTGCCGTTGACGAACACGAGGTCGCCCGGCGACTCCTCGCAGCCGGCAAGGAGCGAGCCGAGCATGACCGTGTCGGCCCCGGCGACCAGCGCCTTGGCGATGTCGCCGGAGTGCTGGAGCCCACCGTCGCCGATGACGGGGATGCCGGCCGGCCGGCAGGCCTGGGCCGCCATGTGGATGGCGGTGACCTGCGGGACGCCGACTCCGGCGACCACGCGCGTCGTGCAGATCGACCCCGGCCCGACGCCGACCTTGACGGCGTCCACGCCCGCGTCGACGAGGGCCTGCGCGCCCTCGCGGGTCGCCACGTTCCCGCCGATGATCTGGACGTGAGCGAAGGCCGGGTCGTTCTTCAGCTTGCGCACCATGTCGAGGAGCAGACGGGCCTCGCCGTTCGCGGTGTCGGCCACGAGCACGTCGACACCCGCGTCCGCGAGCGCGGTCGCACGCTCCCACGCGTCGCCCCAGTAGCCGATCGCCGCGCCCACGCGCAGCCGCCCGTCGGCGTCCTTCGTCGCCTGCGGGTACTGCTCGGACTTGACGAAGTCCTTGACGGTGATGAGACCGCGGAGGTGGCCGCCGTCGTCGACGAGAGGGAGCTTCTCGATCTTGTTCTCGGCAAGAAGCTTGGCGGCGTCGTCGTTGCTGATCCCGACCGGGGCCGTCACGAGGGGCATCGGCGTCATCGCGGAGCGCACGGTGCGAGTCGCCATCTCGGCGCCGGGGACGAACCGGAGGTCGCGGTTCGTGATGATGCCGAGCAGCACGCCCTCGCCGTCCACTACCGGAAGACCGGAGATCCGGTACTGGGCGCACAGCTCGTCGAGCTCCGCGAGCGTGGCGTCCGGGCCGATGGTCACGGGGTCCGTGATCATCCCCGACTCGGAGCGCTTGACGACCGTGACCTGCTGGGCCTGGTCCTCGATGGAGAGGTTGCGGTGGAGGATGCCCAGCCCGCCCTGGCGCGCCATCGCGATCGCCATGCGCGCCTCGGTCACCGTGTCCATCGCCGCGCTCACCAGCGGGATCCTCAGCTCGATCTCGCGCGTGAGTCGGGCGCCGGTCGTCACCTCGGAGGGAATGACGTCCGTGGCCCCCGGCAGGAGAAGCACGTCGTCATAGGTGAGTCCGACCAGCGCGAACGGGTCGTGTGCGGGGGTCTCCGTCATCCCCTCATGCTAGATCCGCGTCCTCGAGCAGCGCAGTGACCGTGGACACCGCGGACGGGAGGTCGGAGGCCAGTATCGCCTCGGGCGGAACGCGGCGCGGCAGACCGGGCCCGACGAGCACGACCTCGGGCCGGCGGTCACGTCGCGACCTCGCCAGGGCTCGCACGCTCGCGGCACGTCCGAATCCGACGACGACGGTCACCCCCGACTCCCGGACCGTGAGGTCGGCGAGCGCCTCCGTGGGCACGCGGTGCCGACCGACCCGGCGCAGGAGGCTCGAGATCCCGCGCTCCCCCATCGCGCCGGCGAACACGTGCGCGGCGAGGACGTGCTTGGGAGTCGTGTGCACGACGACCCGCACGCGATCCTCGACGTCGTGCGCCAGGACGTCCGTGCGCACGACCTCGAGGGCGCAGCCCGTGAGCACCGTGATGCCGTCGCTGCCCGGAGCCTGCGGCTCCGCGCCGACGGCGAGCAGGTCGCAGGTCGGAGCAAGCAGCCGCATCCAGGTCGAGCTCCACCCGTGGGCGTCGACGTGCCGCGAGATCGCGAGCCGCACGTCGTTGACGTCGCCGGCCGCGGCCGCGGCGCCGAGGGACTGGACGTCGAGACTGGTTGCCGTGCTGGCGACGGGCATGACCTCGCCGTGGCCGGTCGGGCGCTGCGTGACCGCCCGGGCGGCGTCGGACGGGCTCACCCCGGAGAGCGTGAGTGCCCGCATCCGCTCCAGGCGCACGACGTCGGCCGGCCCGTATCGACGGCGGTCCCCCGCGCGGTGGTCGCTCGGCCCGAGACCGTAGCGCCGGTCCCAGCTGCGCAGCGTCGAGGTCGCGATGCCGAGCCGCTCGGCCAGCGCACCGACGGTCAGCGGCGCCTCCCCGTGCATAACGCGCGGGACGTCGAACCGGGCGCCCGAGTCCGGGCGCGTACGGCCCTGGGGCGACGCACCCGCACCGGCATCGGCATCGGCATCGGCATCGGCATCAGCATCAGCATCAGCATCAGCGTCGTCGTCGGCCCCGCCGGCAGGCCGCTCGTCGTCGGACGCGGCGACGTCTCGATCGACACCGTTCGACCCCGCGTCGTTGCGCTCTCCGCCGTCGAGGCCTACCCGCACACGCTCGCCGGTGAGATCGCGAACATCGTCATGTCCGTTAAGGGATCCGCCCACGACGGCGGCCCCGGGCTGGACCGGCACGGACCCGTCGATGTACGTGCCGTCGATCTGCTCGACCGCGTCCGCCAGCTCACCCATGGCTCCGCCGGGCGCGACCCCGTCGGTTCCCTGGCGAGCAGCCATGCTCCATCCTCCGTCGGTCGGGCCGGGTCGGCAATCCGTAGACGTCCAACCTATGCAGATCCGGTGCACGCGCAACAGGAGACACACAGCGACGACGGCACGGTGTGCCGCCACGCACCCCCTTGCCCAACTTTCGCGCAAGCAATAACCTGTTGATGAATGGTCTGCGCCGGATCCCGGTCCGGACCACGGTGAACTTCTGAGGAGGCCCCCATGGCCGAGCTGTCCCGCCTTCCCGGCCCGCTCCTGGACGTCTGGAGCTGGCAGGCCGACGGCTCGTGCCGCCAGGTGGACCCGGAGCAGTTCTTCCACCCCGAGGGCGAACGCGGCGGGGTCCGACGCCGGCGTGACGACGCGGCCAAGGCCATCTGCTCCCGCTGCCCCGTCATCGAGCAGTGCCGGGACCACGCCCTGACGGTTCGCGAGCCGTACGGGGTCTGGGGCGGGATGAGCGAGGACGAGCGCGCGGCGGTCTACCGCAGCGAGCGTCGGCGAGCGACACCGAAGGCCGGCTGACCAACCCGGTCTGCCCAGCCGAAGCCGGACCGACCCCCGACCACCCGACGCACCCGGCCGGCCCACAGACACGGAAGGGCCCCGCGACCGACATGGTCGCGGGGCCCTTCGCTGTGCTGGTGACGCTGGTCAGCGGTCGACCACCGCGAGCAGGTCGCGGGCCGACAGCACGAGGTACTCCTCGCCCGCGTACTTGACCTCGGTGCCGCCGTACTTGCTGTAGAGCACGACGTCGCCCACGGCGACGTCCATCGGCACGCGCTGGCCGTTGTCGTCGACACGGCCGGGGCCGACCGCGACGACGGTGCCCTCCTGGGGCTTCTCCTTGGCGGTGTCCGGGATGACGAGACCGGACGCGGTGGTCTGCTCGGCCTCGAGGGTCTGGACGACCACGCGGTCCTCGAGCGGCTTGATGGAGACCGACACTGCGGACCTCCCCTTCCTACGTATGGAATGGATCTCTGACTGTCGTCCTCAGCCTCGCTCCCGCCGTCGCGGGGGTCGGGCGCGTGGTGAGTCCGTCAGTGCCCAGACTAGGTCGCCAGTTAGCACTCGCGCAATCAGAGTGCCAACCGTGAGCGGGCGTCGGCCGGCGGCACCCTCTGCGACCATGACCGGATGGAGCTCGAGACCGCACGCACCCTCGCCTCGACCGAGGGCCGCGCGATGCTCGCGGCGCTGCCGCCCTACTCCGCGGCGACCGCCGACCACATGAACTCACGGCTGCGCGCCCACGGCATGGCCCCCGACCTCGCCGCCGCCGCCCTCACCCAGCTCGCCCTGCGCGCCGAGGCCGCCGACCGCCTCGGCCCCGTCGCCGACCTCCTGCTCCTCACGCGCACCGGCCTCGAGCAGGCGACCCGCACCGTCGTCGCCGCGCACCACGCGCACCGCTTCCGCCGCGCCGAGGTCGACCTCGTCGCGGACCTCGGCTGCGGGCTCGGCCTGGACTCGCTCGCGATCGCGGGCCTCGGCACGCGCGTCCTCGCCGTCGAGCGGGACCCCGTCACCGCGACGTTCGCCCGGGCGAACCTCGAGCCCTTCGACGGCGCCGAGGTCCGCGAGGGGGACGCCCTCGAGATCGACCTGCCCGACGTCGGCGCGGACGCACTGTGGGCCGACCCCGCCCGGCGCGACGCGGCCGGTCGGCGCCTCGCGGACCCCGAGAGCTGGGGACCGCCGCTGTCCGCCGTCGTCGCCCGCGCCCGGTCCGTGCGCGCGGCCGGCATCAAGGTCGCTCCCGGCATCGACCTCGACCACGTCCCCGACGACGCGCACGCGCAGTGGGTGTCCGTCGACCGCGAGGTGGTCGAGGCCGCCCTCTGGTTCGGCGACGCAGCCCCGGAAGGCCCCGGCCGCTCCGCCCTCGTGCTGACCGACGAGCAGCCGCACCTGCTCGCGCCCGAGCAGGGCGGGCCCCGGCCCCCGTCCGCCCCGCACGAGGAGGCGCCGGTCGCGCCGCTCGGGGCCTACCTGCACGAGCCCGACGGCGCCGTCATCCGCGCCGGTCTCGTCGCCGAGCTCGGCCGCCGGCTCGGAGCAGGCGTCGTCTCCGAGCGGATCGCGTACCTCACCTCCGACGAGCCCGCCGGTTCCCCGTTCGCCCGCTCCTACCGGGTCCTCGAGCAGGTCGACGCCGGCGCGAAGGGCCTGGCCCGCGCCCTCGCGGCCCGCGAGATCGGGGATCTGACCATCAAGCAGCGCGGCTCCGGGGTCAAGGTCGAGGACGTCCGCCGTCGGCTGCGCCTCACGGGCCCGAACCGGGCGACCCTCGTGCTCACGCGCGCGCAGGGCAGGCACGTGGCGCTCCTGGTCGAGCCGGTCTGAGACCCCGGGCGACATCACCGTCCCGCGCTGACACGATCCGGGACGGCCCCTCCGGCGCACGCGCACGGGCCGAGCACCGGTGCACAATGTCGCCGTGCCTGTCGAGTTCGGATCGTCGGAGCGCTCGACCCTCGGCGTCGAGTGGGAGCTCCAGGTGCTCGACGCGGGCACGGGCGAGCTGCGCAGCGACGGGCTCGAGCTCATCGACGACCTGCGGGCGCCCGGCGGAGCACCGCACCCGCGCCTCGCGCACGAGCTGCTCGCCAACACGGTCGAGATCGTCACGGGCGTGCACGACTCCGTCGCCTCCGCGCTCACGGAGGTCCGCGACGTCCTCGCCGAGCTCACGGAGGCGGCCGGGCGGCGCGGGCTCGTCCTCGCCGGCGGCGGCACCCACCCGACGGCGGACCCCCAGGCCCAGCCGACGACCACGGGCTACGAGCGGCTGCTCAGGCGCACCGGGTGGTGGGGCCGCGAGATGCTCATCTACGGGCTGCACGTGCACGTCGGGGTCGAGCGGCGGGAGAAGGCGCTCCCGATCATGCGCGGCGTCCTCGACCGGATCGGCACCCTCCTCGCCCTCTCGGCCGCCTCCCCCGTATGGCGCGGCACCGACACCGGCTACGCCTCCAACCGCACGATGATGTTCCAGCAGCTCCCCACGGCGGGCCTCCCGGACGTCATGCGCACGTGGGAGGACTACGAGCGGGTGGTCGAGCAGCTCGTCGCGTCCGACGTCATCGCGCGGCGCAACGAGACGCGCTGGGACGTACGGCCCACGCAGTTCGGCACGGTCGAGTCCCGCATCTGCGACTCACCGCCGACCCTCGCCGAGGTCACCGCCCTCACCGCGCTCAACGTCTGCCTGGTGGACGCGGTCTCCCAGGCCATCGACGACGGCGAGGAGCCCGCCGCGCTCCCCCGCTGGCTGACGGCCGAGAACCGCTGGCGCGCGGCGCGCTTCGGCCTCGACACCGACTTCGTCACCGACAGCTCCGGCGGCTCGCTCGACGCGCGGGACTCGGTCCGCGCGCTACTCACCGAGCTCGCGCCGGCCGCGCACCGCCTCGGCTGCGCGCCGGAGCTCGCGCTCGTCGAGGACATCCTGGGGCGCGGCGCGTCCTACGAGCGTCAGCGGGCCTGGGCGGAGGCGGACGGGTGGGACGGCGTCGCGCTGCGGCTCGCCGGCGAGCTGACGGGCTGACGAGCTGACGAGCTGACGAGCTGACGGGCTGACGGGCTGACGGGCTGAGGTTCCCTCCCGTCAGACGAGCACGCTGGTCGTCGGCATCGCGGAGTCGGCACCGAAGTCCAGGTCCGACGCCGGAAGACCCGCCTCGACGACCGCGCTCCCCAGCGCGGCGATCATCGCACCGTTGTCGGTGCAGAACCTGATCGGCGGGATCCGCACGTCGACCCCGGCCTCCGCCCCGCGCTCGGCGAGCAGCTCGCGCAGCCGGGAGTTGGCGGAGAATCCCCCTCCGACGACGAGGACCTCCGCCCCCCTGTCCGCGCACGCCCGGAGCGCCTTGGTGACGAGGACGTCGGCGACCGCCTCGGAGAAGCCGGCCGCGACGTCCGCCGCCGGGATCTCCTCCCCGCGCGCCGTCCGGGCCTCGAGGTCGCGGGCGACCGCGGTCTTGAGGCCGGAGAACGAGAAGTTGTACGCGTGCCGCTCGCGGTCCTTCGGCGCGGTCAGGCCCCGCGGGTAGCGGATCGCCTCCCGGTCGCCGGTGGCGGCCAGCCGGTCGACGTGCGGGCCGCCCGGGTACGGCAGGCCGAGCAGGCGACCCACCTTGTCGAAGGCCTCGCCGGCGGCGTCGTCGAGGGTCTCGCCGAGCAGCGTGACGTCGGTGATGTCGTCCCCGACGGCGAGCAGGGTCGTGTGCCCGCCGGAGACGACGAGCGCCACCGACCGGGCGGGGACGGGCCCGTGCACGAGGGCGTCGACGGCCGCGTGCCCGATGACGTGGTTGACGCCGAGGAGCGGCCGGTCGATCGACAGCGCGAGCGCCTTCGCCGCCGCCACCCCCACCGTGAGCGAACCGACGAGCCCGGGGCCCGCCGTCACCGCGACGGCGTCGACGTCCGTGAGGTCGACCTCCGCGCGCTCGAGGGCCGCGTCGAGCGTGGGCCCGAACGCCTCGAGGTGGGCGCGCGACGCGATCTCCGGGATGATCCCGCCGAACCTCGCGTGGTCGTCCATCGACGACGCCGTGACGTCGGTGAGCAGCTCCGTGCCCCGGACCAGCGCCACGCCGGTCTCGTCGCAGGAGGTCTCGATGCCGAGGACGAGCGGTGAGGTCACCCGAGGATGGTACGCGCGGCGCGGTTCCGGCTCAGACGGTCTCCGGGACGAGCCGGACCGCCCCCTTGTCGGCGGACTGGGCGAACGCCGCATAGGCCCGGAGCGCCGGGGTGACCTTCCTGGGCCGCGGCTCCCGCGGCCGGTAGCCTCCGCCCTCCTCGAGGGCCGCCCGACGCCGCTCGAGCTCGTCGTCCGGGACCTCGAGCCGCATGCTGCGCCGGGGGATGTCGATGGTGATCGTGTCCCCCTCCTCGACGAGCGCGATCGTGCCGCCTGCCGCTGCCTCGGGCGAGACGTGCCCGATCGACAGCCCCGAGGTGCCGCCGGAGAACCGCCCGTCGGTGATGAGCGCGCACGCCTTCCCGAGGCCGAGCCCCTTGAGGTAGGAGGTCGGGTAGAGCATCTCCTGCATCCCCGGTCCGCCCTTGGGTCCTTCGTACCGGATGACGACGACGTCGCCCTCGCTCACCTCCTTGCCGAGGATCCGCTGCACGGCCTCCTCCTGCGACTCGCAGACCACTGCGGGCCCGGTGAACGTCCAGATCGACTCGTCGACGCCTGCCGTCTTGACGACGGCGCCGTCGGGGGCGATGTTGCCGCGCAGGACGCCGAGGCCGCCGTCCTTGGAGTAGGCGTGCGCGAAGGAGCGGATGCAGCCGTGGGTGTCGTCGAGGTCGAGCCCGGCCCAGCGCTCGGACTGGGAGAACGCCGTCGAGGAGCGTCGCCCGCCGGGGGCGGCGTGCCACAGCTCGACGGCCTCGTCCGTCGCGCGCCCGCTGCGCACGTCCCACTCGTCGAGCCAGGCGCCGAGCGTCTGCGCGTGCACCGTGTGGACGTCCTCGTCGAGCAGCCCGGCGCGGCGCAGCTCGCCCAGCAGGGCGGGGATGCCGCCGGCGCGGTGGACGTCCTCCATATAGTAGGTCCGGCCCTCGGCGACGTTGGGGGCGACCTTCGCCAGGCACGGCACGCGGCGCGAGACCTCGTCGATCTCCTCGAGCCCGAACGCGACCCCGGCCTCGCTCGCCGCCGCGAGCAGGTGGAGGATCGTGTTGGTCGAGCCGCCCATCGCGATGTCGAGCGCCATCGCGTTCCCGAACGCCGCAGGCGTCGCGATGCTCAGCGGGAGGACGGTGTCGTCGTCGTCCTCGTAGTACCGGCGCGTGATGTCGACGACGAGCGAGCCGGCCTTCTCGTACAGCGCGCGACGGGCGGTGTGGGTGGCGAGGACCGAGCCGTTCCCGGGCAGCGAGAGGCCGATCGCCTCGGTCAGGCAGTTCATCGAGTTCGCGGTGAACATGCCGGAGCACGAGCCGCACGTGGGGCAGGCCGCCTCCTCGATGCGCATGAGGTCGGCGTCGGACACACTCTCGTTGACGGCCTCGGACATCGCGTCGACGAGGTCGAGGGTGCGCACCGTGCCGTCGACGAGCGTGGCCCGGCCGGACTCCATCGGCCCGCCCGAGACGAACACCGTGGGCACGTTGAGCCGCAGCGCGGCGAGCAGCATCCCGGGCGTGATCTTGTCGCAGTTCGAGATGCACACGAGCGCGTCCGCGCAGTGCGCGTTGACCATGTACTCCACCGAGTCGGCGATGAGGTCGCGCGAGGGCAGGGAGTAGAGCATGCCGTCGTGCCCCATGGCGATGCCGTCGTCCACCGCGATCGTGTTGAACTCGCGGGCGATGCCGCCGGCCTCCTGGATGGCCTCGGAGACGATCCGGCCGACCGGGGCGAGGTGGGTGTGGCCGGGGACGAACTCGGTGAAGGAGTTCGCCACGGCGATCACCGGCTTGCGGCCGATGTCGCCGCCGGCCACGCCGGAGGCGCGCATGAGGGCGCGGGCGCCGGCCATGTTGCGGCCGTGGGTGACGGTGCGGGAGCGGTACGCGGGCATCCACCCATCCTCCCCCGCCCCGGCCGGCCGACCGGACGATCCGGGGCCGAGAGCCGGATGCGGGTGGTACCGGTACTCGCAGTACCATCTCCGGGTGATCCGTCCGCGCACTCCCCGGCGCGTCGAGCTGGGCGACTTCCTCCGGGTCCGGCGCCTCGCGTCCGACCGTGCCGCGCTCGGCCTCCCGACCCCGCCCCGCCGCGGCGGCGCGGGCCTCAGCCGCGAGGAGGTCGCCACCCTGTCCGGCGTGAGCGCCAGCTGGTACACGTGGCTCGAGCAGGGGCGCGACACCAACGTCTCGCGCCAGGTCCTCCTCGCCGTGGCCCGCGTCCTGCGCCTCACCGACGACGAGACCGCCTACGTCCTCGGTCTCGCCGAGCAGGAGGTCGCCGTCCCGCAGGTGCGCCGCGAGGCCGTCCCGGCCCACCTGAGCCGGCTCGTCGACGCGCTCGACTTCCCCGCCTTCGTCGTGACGACGGACTGGGCGATCGTCGCCTGGAACGCGGGCTACGCGTGGCTCTACCCGCGCATCGCGGACGTGGACCCGGCCGACCGGAACCTGCTCTGGCTCGTCTACACGGACCCAGACCTGCGGGAGATGCTCCCCGACTGGGAGCAGGACAGCCGGCGGTTCCTCGCCGAGTTCCGGGCGGAGTCCGGCGTCCGCCTGGCGGGCGCGGAGCACAGGGCCGTCGTCGACCGGCTGTCGGCGGCGAGCGAGGAGTTCCGCACCCACTCCGCCGAGATGGCCGTCTCCCGGTTCGAGTCGCGCACGCGCACGTTCCGGCACCGAGAGCTCGGGCTGCTCGAGTTCGAGCACCACCGGCTCGTGCCCGCCGACGCGGTCGACCTGCACGTCGTCATGTACGTGCCGGTCAGGTCGTAGCCGCGGTCAGGACGAGGCGCGCCCACCGGCGAGCGCCGCGCGATCAGGACGAGGCGCGCCCGCCGACCGCGGCGCGGCCGAGGTCGGAGTTGAGCTGGGAGATGACGTCGAGCGGGATCTCCTTGGGGCACACGGCAGCGCACTCGCCGATGTTCGTGCACCCGCCGAAGCCCTCGGCGTCGTGCTGGGCGAGCATGTCGACCACGCGGGCCTGTCGCTCGGGCTGGCCCTGCGGCAGCATCCCGAGGTGCGTGACCTTCGCGCCGAGGAAGAGCATCCCCGAGGCGTTGGGGCAGGCCGCCACGCACGCGCCGCACCCGATGCAGGCGGCGGCCTCGAACGCGCGGTCCGCGTCGTTCTTCGGCACCGGGGTGGCGTGCGCGTCCGGGGCGGCGCCCGTGTTGACGGACACGTACCCGCCGGCCGCGATGATGCGGTCGAAGGCGCCGCGGTCCACCACGAGGTCCTTGACCACCGGGAAGGCGTCGGCGCGCCACGGCTCGATCGTGATGGAGTCGCCGTCCTTGAAGGACCGCATGTGCAGCTGGCAGGTGGTCGTCACCTCGGGCCCGTGGGCCACGCCGTCGATGACGATGCCGCACGCGCCGCAGATGCCCTCGCGGCAGTCGTGGTCGAACGCGATCGGGTCCTCGCCGGCGGCGAAGAGCTGCTCGTTGAGGACGTCGAGCATCTCGAGGAAGGACATGTGCTCGGAGACGTCGTCGAGCCGGTAGGAGTGCATCGACCCCTTCGCCTCGGGCCCGGACTGACGCCACGCGTTGATGGTGATCTTCACTTGTAGCTCCGCTGCTTCATCTCGACGTACTCGTAGGTGAGGTCCTCCTTGTGGAGCACCGGGACGCCGTCGGCGCCGTGCTCCCAGGCGGCGACGTACGCGAACTCGTCGTCGTGCCGCAGGGCCTCCCCCTCCTCGGTCTGCGACTCGGCACGGAAGTGCCCGCCGCACGACTCCCTGCGGTGCAGGGCGTCGATGCACATGAGCTCGCCCAGCTCGAAGAAGTCGGCCACGCGGCCGGCCTTCTCGAGGCTCTGGTTGAGCTCCTCGTTCGTGCCGGTCACCTTGACGTCGCGCCAGAACTCCTCGCGCAACGCCCGGATCTTCTCGATCGCGGTCCGCAGGCCCTCCTCGGTGCGCTCCATCCCGCAGTACTCCCACATGATCGAGCCGAGCTCCTTGTGGAAGGAGTCCACGGAGCGCGTCCCGTCGTTGGACAGGAAGTGCTCCACGCGCTCGCGCACCTGGTCGGCCGCGGCGACGACGTCCGGGTGGTCCGGCGCCACCGGCGAGCCGTGGTTGTCCGCCAGGTAGTCGTTGATCGTGTTGGGCAGCACGAAGTAGCCGTCCGCAAGGCCCTGCATGAGCGCCGACGCGCCCAGCCGGTTGGCCCCGTGGTCGGAGAAGTTGGCCTCGCCGGCCACGAACAGGCCCGGGATCGAGGACTGGAGGTCGTAGTCGACCCACAGCCCGCCCATCGTGTAGTGCACGGCCGGGTAGATGCGCATCGGCACCTCGTAGGGGTTCTCCCCCGTGATGCGCTCGTACATGTCGAAGAGGTTGCCGTACTTGGCCTCGACCGCCCCGCGGCCCATCCGCCCGATGGCCTCGGCGAAGTCGAGGTACACGCCGCGCCGCACACCGTCGACCTCGGGGCCCACCCCCCGCCCGTCGTCGCACATGTTCTTCGCCTGTCGCGAGGCGATGTCACGCGGCACGAGGTTGCCGAACGAGGGGTAGATCCGCTCGAGGTAGTAGTCGCGGTCCCCCTCGGGGATCTCGCGCGGGTCCTTCGTGCAGTCGTCGGCGCTCTTCGGCACCCAGATGCGGCCGTCGTTGCGCAGCGACTCGCTCATCAGCGTGAGCTTGGACTGGTAGTCGCCCGCCTGCGGGATGCACGTGGGGTGGATCTGCGTGTAGCAGGGGTTGCCGAAGTAGGCGCCCTTCTTGTGCGCGCGCCAGGTGGCGGTGACGTTGCAGCCCATCGCGTTGGTCGACAGGAAGAAGACGTTGCCGTAGCCGCCCGAGGCGAGCACGACGGCGTCGGCGAGGTGGGTCTCGATCTCGCCGGTGACCATGTCGCGCACGATGATCCCGCGGGCACGACCCTCGACGACGACGAGCTCGAGCATCTCGTGCCGGGTGTTCATCTGCACCGTGCCGGCGCCGATCTGTCGCTCGAGGGCCTGGTAGGCGCCGATGAGCAGCTGCTGGCCCGTCTGGCCGCGCGCGTAGAAGGTCCGCGAGACCTGCACGCCGCCGAAGGAGCGGTTGTCGAGGAGGCCGCCGTACTCGCGGGCGAAGGGGACGCCCTGGGCGACGCACTGGTCGATGATCTGCTTGGAGACCTCGGCCAGCCGGTAGACGTTGGACTCGCGCGAGCGGAAGTCGCCGCCCTTGACCGTGTCGTAGAACAGCCGGTAGACGGAGTCGCCGTCGTTCTTGTAGTTCTTCGCGGCGTTGATGCCGCCCTGCGCGGCGATCGAGTGCGCCCGGCGCGGGGAGTCCTGGTAGCAGAACGCCTTGACCTGGTACCCGGCCTCGCCGAGCGTCGCCGCCGCCGAGCCGCCGGCCAGCCCGGTGCCGACCACGATGACCGAGATCTTCCGGCGGTTGGCCGGGTTGACGAGCTTGGCGCCGAACTGGCGCTTCTCCCACCGCTCGGCGAGGGGGCCCACGGGCGCCTTGGTGTCCGCGACCGGAGCGCCCTCGCGGTACAGGTCCTGGATCAGTGCAGTCATCTGGGGCGCCTCAATTCACGATGCCGAGGAGGATGGCCGTCGGGCCCGCCATGAACCCGACGAGGAGCAGGAGGGCGACGACGATCGCCAGGCCGTTGAAGGCCGCCTCGCGCCGCTTCGTCGACAGTCCGAGCGTGGCGAGCGCCGACCACACGCCGTGCCGCACGTGGAACGCGAGGAGGACGATCGCGACGAGGTAGATCGCGAACACCCACCAGTGCTCCGGCTGGAACGCCTCGACCATGCGGGCGTAGGGGCTGTCGAACGAGCCGCCGACCTCGATGGTCATCGTGGTGAACTGCAGGATGTGGAAGACGAGGAAGGCGAGGATGATGACGCCGCCCCACCGCATCGTGCGCGACGCATAGCTCTGCTGCAGCGACCGCCTCTTGACGTACCGCGTGGTGCGGGCGCCCTTGGCCCTCTTCCACAGCGTGAACGCCGCGCCCGCGTGGATCACCAGCGAGGCGAGCAGCACGACCCGCATGATCCACAGCATCCCCTGGTGCGGCAGCATCGGGTAGAACGCCTCGCGGAGCCAGTGCGCATATCCGTCGAACGCCTCGGCGCCCTGGAACATCTTGAGGTTGCCGTACATGTGGGACAGGACGAAGAGCACGAAGATCACACCCGTGACGGCCATCGAAGCCTTGAGCGCGACCGTCGTCCTCCGTACCGTCTGCGCCCTCGATGGCGCTGCAGTGGTGGTCACGGGCCGATCCTAACCCCCGCAGATCGGTCGATCCGGGCACCCGCCGAATGCGAGACGAATCGTCCCGAGATTGTCTTTCCGGAGCCTCTCGACACGGTCAAGAACAATTGTCGTGCGTATTTTCGTGCGCCTTTCGTGCGCTATTCCTTCTCGGTGTTCCCGGCGTCCTCGGGGGCTGTGAGATCGAGCCGCATGACGACCGCGTCGCGGCCCGAGCGCTGGTAGTACCGCGGCCGGATCCCGATCTCCTCGAAGCCCCGACGCGCGTACAGGGCGCGGGCGCCGGGGTCGTCGGCCCGCACCTCGAGCAGCATGCTGCGTGATCCGTCACGCCGCGCGCGGTCGACGAGCTCGTCCATCAATCGGGTCGCCAGGCCTCGGCGCCGGTGGTCCGGGTCGATCCCGATCGTCATCACCTGGACCTCCTCACCCGCGGCCGTGCCCGCCCAGCCGACGAGCCGGTCCTCCTCGTCGACGACGGCGAGGTAGGTGCGCCCCACGAGCTCGAGCTCGGTGCGGTAGACGGAGGCCGACCAGTCGTCGGGGCCGAAGAGCACCGGCTCCAGCTCCGCGACCCGGCGCACGTCCGAGGGGCGCAGCGGGCGCAGCCGATAGCTCACGGCGCCACCTGGGCGGGGACGGCGGCGTCGGGCCTGCGCAGGTAGAGCGGCTCGGTGGGGAGGCTCGCGCCGGCGGCGCGGCGCACGAGGGCGAGCCGGGCGAGCGCGCGCGGGAACGCGGCCGGGTCGGGGGTGGGGACGTCGGCCTGCCGGTCGCCCCCGGTGACCTCGTCGGCCTTCTCCCCCACGACGACGACGCCCGGCGCGAGATCGGCACCGACCTGCGCGCCCGCGGCCACGGCGGGACCGGCGAGCACCTCAACCTCGTCCGGCCCGGCCGCCCGGTACCGCCCGTGGTAGACCTCGCGGCGGCGCGCGTCGGTGGCGACGACGACCGTGGCACCCGGGTGCGCGTCGAGCGCGACCCGGGCGACGGCGTCGAGCGAGGGGACGCCGGCCAGAGCGGCGCCCCAGCCGCGCGCCAGCGTCCGCGCGGTGACGAGTCCGACCCGCAGCCCCGTGAACGGCCCGGGCCCGGTGCCCACGACGACGAGGTCGGGGCGGCCGTGCTCGGCGGCGAGCGCGGCGACGGCCGGCGCGAGCTCCTCGGCGTGCCGGCGGTCGTGGGCACCCTCGACCAGTCCGAGGTGCTGCACGAGGGGCGACGCGTCGGGCGCGTCCCCCGCGACGAGCATCGCGGCGACGGGGCGGGACGAGGTGTCGATGACGAGGACGCGCACCGGTCAAGGGTAGGCGCGCGTCAGCCGCGGTGGCTCCATCGGCCCGAGCGGCCCTCGCGGAGCTCGGCGCGGACCCGCGCCCGGAGCCGCTCGGTGGCCGGGGCGGCCGGCGACTCGTCCTCCTCCTCGCTGCCGCGCAGCCAGACGGCGATCCCCGCCGCGAGCAGCACCGCACCGACGGCCACGACGCCACCGACGACGACCCAGCGCACAGAGTCCTCGCGCTCCGCCCCGCCGCTTCCGGAAGGCTCCGGGTCCAGGAGGAACGGCAGGTAGGCGGCAAGGTCCGTCGAGCCGGCGAGCATGCCGCCGGCCCGGTCGTCGAGGGGGCTGACGCGGCCGTGGGCGTAGGCGTACCAGGCGCCGGTCCGCCCGTCCTCGACGACACCGACCTCGGGGTCGAGCTCGGCGAGCGCCGGGCCGAGCCCGGGCACGTCCCGCACCTCGCCGACGTACGTCCCGGTCGCGGTCTCCAGCACGACGACGCCGACCGCCGTCCCGTCGAGCAGCACGGGTGCCACGACCCTCGTCGTGGCCACGACGACGGGCTCCACCGCGTTCCCGACCATGAGGTCGGACGACCAGGCGAGGACGGGTCGTGGCGTCCCCACCGTCAGGTCCTCGGCCCGACCGTCCACGGCATCGGCCAGCACGGTGGGCGCGCCGGACCTCGCGACCGCCTGCGCCTCGACCGTGAACCACCGCTCGACGGTCATCGGGAGCGTGAGCAGGTTCTCGAGCGCGGGGTCGGGCTCGACGGGCCCGTCCGAGTCGGACTCCGAGGGGGCCTCGGTCGGCACCTCGGCGCGTGCGGCGGTCGCCGTGGCCGCGCTCTCGTCGAGCGCCGTCGCGGCCGGTCCCGCGTCGAGCGCCGTCGCGGCCGGTCCCGCGTCGAGCGCCGTCGCGGCCGGTCCGGCGTCGGGCGACGCCGCGGCCGGTCCCGCGAGGAACGCGGCGACGAGCAGGACGAGCAGCGCCGCGGATGCCCGCCTCACCCGGGGCCCGTCACGTCCGAGAGGTCCGTACCGGCCCAGCGCGGTCCGTGCGCGGTGATGTCGATCGTGCGGGGCTCGTCGGCCGGCGGGGCGAGGTCGGTCTCCTGATCGTCCTCCTCGGAGGCCGCCGAATCCTCCGCCTCGCCGGCCACGTCCCCCACCGGCCGGGTGAGCACCACGTCGAGGCGGCTCTCGGCGAGCGCCTCGGCGGTCCCCTCGCCCCACTCGACGACCGTCACCGACTCCTCGAGCGAGCTGTCGAGGTCGAGCGCGTCGAGGTCGCCGGCCCCGGCCAGGCGGTAGGCGTCGACGTGGACGAGCCCCGGCCCGCCGCCCTGCCCCACGTGCTCGCGGGCGATGACGAAGGTCGGCGAGGCGATCGTCCCGCGCACCCCGAGCGCCGCCCCGAGGCCCTGGACGAAGGTCGTCTTGCCGGCGCCGAGCGGGCCCGTGAGCACGAGCAGGTCGCCGGCCCGCAGGTGCGCGGCGAGCCGGGCCGCGAGGGCGCGCGTGTCCTCGGCCGTCGGCGCCGTCGCGCGCCAGGTCGCGCTCACCTGCCGGGCCTGCCCGCCCCGACCCGCGACCTCGGCCTGCCCGGTCCGTCTGTACTGGCCCACCTGCCCGGTGTCCCCGGTCCGTCCCGTCATCGTTCCTCCCGCCCCGCGCCGCCGGCGGCGCCCACGTGCACGCGCGGGACCCGCACGCCGACCGACGTGAGCATCTCGTAGGCGATGGTCCCGGACGCCTCCGCCCAGTCCCAGGCCGACGCCTCGCCGCGCGCGGGGTCGCCGAACAGGACGATGTCGTCGCCGGGCCGGTCCGCCGCCCCCGGCCCGAGGTCGACGACGACCTGGTCCATGCTCACGCGCCCGACCTGAGGGACGCGCCGCCCCGCGGCGCTGAGCGCGACCTGGTTCGAGGCCGCGCGCGGGACGCCGTCCGCGTACCCGAGCGGGACGAGCCCGAGGACCGTGTCCCGCTCCGTGGCGGCGGTGTGCCCGTAGCCCACGGGCGTGCCGGCGGGCGCCTCGCGCGTGAGGACGAGCCGGCCGCTCACCGTCATCACCGGACGCAGGCCGTGCTCGGCCGCGGGGGCGACGTCCTCGGCCGGGGAGACCCCGTACAGGGCGATGCCGGGACGGATCATGTCGAGATGGGTGGCCGGGTGCAGGAGCACGCCCGACGACGCCGCGAGGTGCAGCGGCCCGGGCTCGGTCCCGGCGGCGCGGAGCCGGTCGACGAGCGCGAGGAACAGCTCGGTCTGACGCTCCGTCACGCCGCTGCCGGGCTCGTCCGCGCTCGCCAGGTGGGAGAAGGTCGAGGCCACGCGGACCGACCCCTCGGCGACCGCCGGGCCGAGCCTGGCGGCGAGCTCGTCGACCTGCCGTGGCTCGACGCCGTTGCGGGCCATCCCCGTGTCGAGCTTGAGGTGCACGTCCGCGGCGATGCCGGTCTCCCGGGTCGCGGCGAGGACCTCGTCGAGCATCCACGGGGCACCGATGCCGATCTCGATGTCGGCCCGGAGCGCCGCGGCGAGCGGGGCGCCGGGGGCGTACAGCCAGGCGAGCACGCGACCGCCGGGGCCGAGCCCGTGCCGCAGCGTCAGCGCCTCGGCCAGCTGCGCCACCCCGAGGAGGGTGGCCCCGGCCTCGAGAGCGGTCCGCGCGACGGGCAGCAGTCCGTGCCCGTAGGCGTCGGCCTTGACGACGGCGAGGACGTCGACCCCGCCGGCACGGTCCCGCAGGGTGCGGAGGTTGTGCGCGAAGGCCTCGTGGTCGATCCGCGCCCGCGCCGGCCAGTGGCTCTCCGCGGCGCTCACGCTCCCGCCCTCGTTCGTCACCGCGACAGTGTGCCAGGCGCCGCTCACCGCAGGCCGAACCGCTGGAGGATCCCACCGCCGCGGGCCGACGTCTGCTCGCCCGCCGGGTCGCGCCCGGCCACGAGGTCGGCGACGACGTCAGGCAGGGCGGCCGCGACGTCGCCGGCGACGATCGGCCGACCTGGTGCGTCCCCGGCCGCGCGCAGGCCCGCGCTGCCGTGGACGTGGGCGGCCGCCACGGCGGCGTCGGCGAGCTCGGCGCGGCTGAGCGGGCGCCCCACCGCCTCGGCCCGAGCGCCGGCCGAGGTGAGGAGCGCGCCGAGCACGCCGGCAAGGACGTCGCCGGAGCCGGCGGTCGCGAGCCACGGGACGCCGGCGGAGGCCACGCGCAGCGGTCCGCCCCCGGCGACGACCGTGCGGGCGCCCTTGAGGAGCACCACCGCGCCGGTCCCGTGGGCGATCTCGGTCGCCGCGGCCGCGGGGGCGGCCTCGACCTCCGCGCGGTCCACCTCCGCCGACCGCAGCGTGCTCAGCAGCCGCGCAGCCTCCCCGGGGTGCGGGGTGAGGACGAACGGCACCGTCCCGGCGAGGTCGCCGGTCACCCCGTGCCCGCTGCGGTCGAGCCCGGTCACGAGCGGCAGCGCACCGGCGTCGACGACCGTCGGGGTGCCGTCGCGCAGCGCCCGCTCGAGGGCGGCCGAGAGCCGCTCCCGGTCGGCGCCGTCGGCCGTGCCGGGGCCGACGACGAGGGCCTGGACGCGCCCGTCGGCACCGACGACCTCGGGGTGGGCGGCGAGCACGAGGTCGACGGACCGCCGGTCCGCGAGGTGCCGGACCATGCCGACCCCGGTGCGCAGCGCGCCCGCCACCGTGAGAACGGCGGCGCCCGGGTAGGTCTCCGAGCCCGCGACCACCCCGAGGACGCCGCGGGAGTACTTGTCGTCCTCCCACGAGGGGGTGTGCACGCTCCGCGCGACCTCGGCCCAGCCCGGTTCGACCACGGCCGGCTCGCCCGTCGGCGCCACCCCGATGTCGGACACCTCGATGCGACCGGCGCGGCCGGCCGCCGGCGGGAGGAGGATCCCCGGCTTCGCGGCGATCATCGTCACGGTGACGTCGGCGTGGAGGACCGGCCCGGGCAGGGTCCCGTCGTCGACCCCGATCCCGGAGGGCACGTCGACGGCCACGACCGTGCGCCGCGGCCCCGCGAGCACGGTCTCGGCCACCGCGCGGGCGGGCCCGCGCAGGCCGCCCGTGGCCCCGATCCCCAGCATGCCGTCGACGATCAGCTCGGACCACGACACGAGGTCGGGGACGTCGGTCGCCTCGGGGACGTCGGGCACGGCGGAGCCCGGGGCGGACCGGAGGTCGACCCCGGCCGTGCGCGCCGCGTACAGGCCCGGCGGGTGCACGGAGTCGCCGACCGTGAGGGCGACGACCCGCACGCCCGTCGAGGCGAGCCGGGCCGCGGCCAGCAGCGCGTCCCCGCCGTTGGCACCGGGGCCGACGAGCACGAGCACGCGCGTGCCCGTGAGGTCCTTCGTGGTCGCGCGCAGCTCCGCCTCGACGGCGGCCGCCACGGTGCCGGCCGCCCGTTCCATCAGCGGCACGCCGGCCGCGAGGTGCGGCTCCTCGAGCGTCCTGATCGCCCCGGCCGTCAGTGCGGTCCGCATCAGTCTCCCTCCCCGATCGCCACGGCGGCGGCGATCCCGGCGTCGTGCGAGATCGAGAGGTGCCACCGGACGATGCCGAGCTCGGCCGCCCGGGCCGCCACGGTGCCCCGGATCTCGACGAGCGGCGCGCCGCCGCTCACCCGCCGCACGGTGCAGTCGTGCCAGCGCATGCCCGCGGGCGCACCGAGCGCCTTCGCGATGGCCTCCTTCGCGGCGAACCGCGCGGCGAGCGACGCCGGCGGCAGGTCGCGCTCCTCGGGCGTGAACAACCGCGTGAGCAGCCGCGGCGACCGTTCGACGGCCTCCGTGAACCGCTCGACCGAGCAGACGTCGATCCCCACCGACCGCACCCCCACCGCGGGCCGCTACTCGACCGTGACGGACTTGGCGAGGTTGCGGGGCTGGTCGACGTCGAGCCCCTTCGCCGCGGCCACCTCGGAGGCGAAGATCTGCAGCGGGACGGTCGTCACGAGCGGCATCATGAGGGTGGGCGTGCGCGGCACGCGGATGACGTGCTCCGCGACCTCCTCGACGTCCGTGTCCCCCTCCTCCGCGACCACGATCGTCAGCGCGCCCCGCGCACGGACCTCCTGGATGTTGGAGACGACCTTCTGGTGGAGGACGGGGCGCCGAGGCGTGGGCACGACGACGAACACCGGCTGCCCCTCGTCGACGAGCGCGATCGGCCCGTGCTTGAGCTCGCCGGCGGCGAAGCCCTCCGCGTGGATGTACGCGAGCTCCTTGAGCTTGAGCGCCCCCTCGAGGGCGACGGGGAAGCCGACGTGCCGGCCGAGGAAGAGCACCGAGTCCGTGTCGGCCATCGACCGGGCGAGCTCGCGGACGTGCTCCTCCTCCTTCTCGAGGACCTCCGCGATCTTGTCCGGCATCGCGGCGAGCTCCTCGAGGTAGCCCGCCACCTCCTCCGGGTACTTGTTGCCGCGCAGCTGGGAGAGGTAGAGGCCGAGCAGGTAGCAGCCCGTGATCTGGGCGAGGAACGCCTTGGTCGAGGCGACGGCGATCTCGGGGCCCGCGTGCGTGTACAGCACGGCGTCGGCCTCGCGCGCGATCGTCGACCCGAACGTGTTGACGATGGCCAGGACCTTCGAGCCCTGCTCGCGCGCGTGCCGCACGGCCATGAGCGTGTCCATCGTCTCCCCCGACTGGGAGATCGCGACGACGAGGGTGCGCTCGGTGACGACCGGGTCGCGGTAGCGGAACTCGCTCGCGAGCTCGACCTCGCAGGGGATCCGGCACCAGTGCTCGATGGCGTACTTGGCCACGTGCCCGGCGTACGCGGCGGTGCCGCAGGCGATGATGATGACCTTGTCGACGGTGCGCAGCACCGACTCCTCGATCCGCATCTCGTTGAGGACGAGGCGTCCCTCCTCGTCGCGGCGCCCGAGCAGCGTGTCGCGCACGGCGGCCGGCTGGTCGTGGATCTCCTTGTCCATGAAGGTGGGGAACCCGTCCTTGACCGCCGCGGCCGCGTCCCAGTCCACCGTGTAGCGGCGTCCCTGGGCGGGCGAGCCGTCGAAGCCGACGACCTCGACCGAGCCGGGCGTGATCGTCACGACCTGGTCCTCGTCGAGCTCGAGGGCCTCCTTCGTCCCGGAGATGAACGCGGAGACGTCCGAGCCGAGGAAGTTCTCGCCCTCGCCGAGCCCGACCACGAGCGGGGAGGACCGGCGGGCGCCGACCACCGTGCCGGGCTGGTCGCGGTGCTGGGCGAGGATCGTGAACGCGCCCTCGAGCCGGCCGACGACGGCGAGCATCGCGGCCGTGAGGTCGCCGTCGTAGGCGGCGGCGAGCAGGTGGGCGACGACCTCGGTGTCGGTCTGCGACGTCATCTCCACGCCGGCCTCGACGAGCTCGCGGCGCAGCGGGGCGAAGTTCTCGATGATGCCGTTGTGGATGACGGCGACGGCTCCGTCGCCCCCGACGTGCGGGTGCGCGTTGGCGTCGGTGGGGCCGCCGTGGGTGGCCCAGCGGGTGTGGCCGATCGAGGCCACGCCGTCCGGCACGGGGTCCTGCTCGATCGCGTCGCGCAGGTTCTGGAGCTTGCCCGCCCGTTTGCGGACGACGATCTCCTCACCCGTGTGCACGGCGATGCCCGCGGAGTCGTACCCGCGGTACTCGAGCCGCGCGAGACCGTCCATGGCGATCTCGAGGGGGCGGGTGGACGGGGCGCTGGGGCCGACGTAGCCGACGATTCCACACATGGGAGCGAGGATAACTGCCTCGCCGGTGGCAGAATGTCCGGGTGTCAGCGGACCTCCAGCGACCCGACGACGGATCCCGGGACGGGGCCGAGCACGGCCGCCACCTCACGCCCTACACGGAGCTCGACCGCGAGTCGTGGTCGCGCCTGGCCGAGACGACCCCGCTGCCGCTGACCGACGCCGACGTCGTCAACCTCCGCGGGCTCGGGGACCCGCTCGACCTGTCCGAGGTCGACGTCGTCTACCGACCGCTCTCCGCGCTGCTCCAGCAGTACGTCGCGGCGACGGACCACCTGCACGCCGGCACGGCCCACTTCCTCGGCGGCAGCTACCAGCGCACACCGTTCGTCATCGGGGTCGCCGGTTCGGTCGCGGTCGGCAAGTCGTCGACGTCCCGGCTGCTGCGCGAGCTCCTGCGGCGCTGGCCCCAGACACCGCGGGTCGAGCTCGTGACGACCGACGGGTTCCTCTTCCCCAACGCCGAGCTCGAGCGGCGCGGGCTGCTCGGCCGCAAGGGCTTCCCCGAGTCCTACGACCGGCGCGCGCTGCTGCGCTTCGTCGCCTCGGTCAAGGCGGGCGCGACCTCGGTGTCCACGCCCGTCTACGACCACGTGCGGTACGACATCGTGCCGGGCGAGCGGAAGGTCGTCACGCACCCGGACATCCTCATCGTCGAGGGGCTCAACGTCCTCCAGCCGGCGCGGCCCACCGCCGACCGTTCGTCGATGCTCGCCGTCAGCGACTTCTTCGACTTCTCGATCTACGTCGACGCGCGGACCTCCGACGTCAAGCGGTGGTACGTCGACCGGTTCCTCGCGCTGCGCGAGACCGCGTTCTCCGTGCCCGGCTCGTACTTCCGCCGCTACGCCGACCTCGACGACGAGGAGGGCGCCGCCACCGCCGCGCACATCTGGGAGACGATCAACGCCCCCAACCTCGTGCAGAACATCCTGCCCACCCGCGGCCGGGCCAAGCTCGTCATCACGAAGGACGGCGACCACCGGATGCACCGGATGCTGCTGCGCAAGCTCTGAGCGCCGACGCCGCGCTACGCGACCTGGCCCTCGGTGTCCGAGTCGGACTCCGGGTCCGTGTCCGGCTCGCCGTCGGCTCCGCCCACGCGGTCGGCGGGAGCAGCAGTGGCGGCGGCGTCGTGCTCGTCGTCGTCGTGCTCGTCCTCCTCCTCGTCGTCCAGCCCGAGCTGCGGGAGGAAGCGGCCCTGCGCCCAGCCGAGCACCCGCTCGAGGAGGATCCCGAGGAGGAAACCGCCGACGACGCCGAGCACCACCCCGAGCAGCGGGTGCTCCTTGATCGCCGCGCCCGCGCCGAACCCGAGCGCCACCGCGTAGGTCGCCCAGACGATCGCCGCGATCCCGCTGAGCAGGACGAACCTGGTCCGGGGGTAGTCGACCGCCCCCGCGGTCATGTTGACGGCCACCCGGCCGAACGGGATGAAGCGCGCGGCGAGGATGAGCGCGGCCCCGCGCCTGCCGAGCGTGCGGCGCGCTCCGGCCACGACCTTCGCGCCGCGCCCCCGGTTGAGCACGGGGATGCGGTGCAGCGGGATCGCCATGCCGATCCGGTAGGCGATCTGGTCGCCCACGAACGCACCGACGGCCGCCGCCGGCCACAGGAGGTAGATGTGCGGGCCCTCGCCGTGCGCGGTGAGCGCGGCGGCCGCGATGACGACCCCCTCGCTCGGCGCCGCCGGGAAGAAGCCGTCGACGATGCAGCCCGCGAGGACGATGACGAGGACCCACGGAGACGCCGCGAGGTCGACCATCCAGTCCTGGACGGCGTCGACGAGCGCGAGGACGTCTCCCACGTCGGTCAGGCGGGCAGGGCGAGCCGGTCGGCGACGACCGCGGCCAGGGTCTCCGCCTCGTGGCGGGCCACGTCCTCCGTGCCGGCCTCGACCATCACGCGCACGACCGGCTCGGTGCCGGACGGGCGCAGGAGCACGCGGCCCCCGCCGCCGAGACGCCCCTCGGAGGCCGCGACGGCGTCGGCGACGCCCTCGTCCGTGGCGGCCCCGGCCCGGTCGACGCCCTTGACGTTGAGCAGCACCTGCGGGAGGCGGGTGACGACGGACGCGAGATCGGTGAGCGAGCGCCCGGTCTGGACCACGCGCTGGGCGAGGAGGAGCGCCGTGAGCACACCGTCCCCGGTCGAGGCGTGGGAGGCGGCGATGACGTGGCCCGACTGCTCGCCGCCGAGGACGAACCCGCCGGCGCGCATCGCCTCGAGCACGTAGCGGTCGCCCACGCCCGTCTGGACGGTCGCGATGCCCTCGCGCTCCATCGCCTTGAGGAGGCCGAGGTTGGACATCACCGTGACGACGAGCGTGTCGTGCGCGAGCTCGCCGCGCTCCTTGAGGTCGGTCGCAAGGATGCCCATGATCTGGTCGCCGTCGACCAGCGTCCCGGCGGCGTCGACGGCGAGGCAGCGGTCGGCGTCCCCGTCGAACGCGACGCCGAAGGCGGCGCCGGCGGCCACGGTCACGGCCTGGAGCTGCTCGGGGTGCGTCGACCCGCAGGCGTCGTTGATGTTGTAGCCGTCCGGCGAGGCGTTGAGGACGACGACGTCGGCGCCGGCCTCCCGCAGCGCGGCGGGCGCGATGTCCGAGGCCGCGCCGTTCGCGCAGTCGACGGCCACGCGCAGACCCTTGAGCGGCGTGCTCCCGATCGCGCCGACGAGGTGCTGGATGTAGGTCGCGTCGGCAGCGCCGGCGCCGGCCCCGAGGCGGCCGAGGCCGTCGCCGACGGGGGCGTCGTAGTCGGTGCCGAGGAGCGACTCGAGCCGGTCCTCGACCGCGTCGTCGAGCTTGTAGCCGCCGCGGGCGAAGAACTTGATGCCGTTGTCCGGCATCGCGTTGTGCGAGGCGGAGATGACCACGCCGAGGTCGACGTCGGAGGTCGCGGTGAGGTGGGCGATCCCCGGCGTGGGCAGCACCCCGACATCGTCGACGTCGACGCCCGCCGAGGCCAGGCCCGCGCACATCGCGGCCGACAGCATCTCGCCGGAGACGCGCGTGTCACGGCCGACGATGGCTCGCGGCCGGTCCCCGGCGCCGTGCGCGGCCCCCGAGGCGACGAGCTCGCGCGCGGCGGCCACGCCGAGCTCGAGCGCGAGGCTCGCGGTGATGTCCCGGTTCGCGAGTCCGCGAACCCCGTCCGTGCCGAACAGCCGTGCCATGCGGTCCCCTCCAGAGGTGGTCTCCGTCCGCGCACAGCGTGCCGGACGGCGGCGGGTGCGCGCAGCGGGGCGCGCGGGGGTGGACGACGACGGCCCCGTCCCCAACCGGGACGGGGCCGTGGCCGAATGGATCAGCGCTTGGAGTACTGCGGCGCCTTGCGGGCCTTCTTGAGGCCGGCCTTCTTGCGCTCGATGGCGCGGGCGTCACGCGTGAGGAACCCGGCCTTCTTCAGCTCGGCGCGGTTCGCGTCGCGGTCGATGACGTTGAGCGCGCGGGCGATACCGAGGCGCAGCGCGCCGGCCTGGCCGGACGTACCGCCACCGGCGATGCGCGCGTGGACGTCGAAGCGACCGTCGAGGTCGAGCAGCGTGAACGGCGAGCGCGCGAGCTGCTGGTGGAGCTTGTTCGGGAAGTACTCCTCGAGCGTGCGACCGTTGATGGTCCACTCCCCCGTACCCGGGACGAGCCGGACGCGGGCCACGGCCTCCTTGCGGCGGCCCAGGGCCTGGCCGGGGGCGGTGATCGACGCGCCGGCACCCTCGGGGGCGGACTCGCTCTCGGACGTGTAGCTGGCGGGCACGTCGTCTGCGTCGACGTCGAACTCGGTGGTGGGCTCGGCCACGGTTCTCCTCGTGGGTCTCGGTGGTGGGCTCAGGCCTTGGCGGGCTGCTGAGCGACCTGGTCAATGACGAACGGCTGCGGCTGCTGGGCCGCGTGCGGGTGCTCGGGGCCCGCGTAGATCTTGAGCTTGTCGAGCTGCTGACGACCCAGGGTCGTCTTCGGCAGCATCCCGCGCACGGCGCGCTCGACGGCGCGCGTCGGGTGCTTGGCGAGCATCTCGACGTAGGTGGTCGACTTGAGCCCGCCCGGGAAGCCCGAGTGGGTGTAGGTCTTCTTGTCCGCCAGCTTGGCGCCGGTCAGCGCGACCTTGTCGGCGTTGATGACGACGACGAAGTCACCGCCGTCGACGTGCGGGGCGAAGGTCGGCTTGTGCTTCCCACGGAGCAGGGTGGCGACCTGGGAGGCCAGACGGCCCAGGACCACGTCGGTGGCGTCGATGACGTGCCACTGCCGCGTGATGTCGCCGGGCTTGGGTGTGTACGTGCGCACGGGCGTATGCCTCACTACTACTGTCGGCGTTCTTGACGAACGGGTGCGGCGCTCGTGGGCGCCACCACCAATGGTCGGTTGCTTCGTGCCGCGGTCATCCTCGGCGCGGCTCCGGCGAGTGGGAGGCACCGGGCGCACGAGGGACGTACGACGACTCCCCAGGGTAGCCCACCCGCGCCGGGCGCGGGAGACCCCGCACCTCGCAGAGGTCGTGACGGTGGACACCACGCCTACTCCTCCAGCGTCCGCACCCGCCGGGCCGCCGCCGCCCTCACGGCCAGCCGGCTGTCGTCCGGGTACCCGACCTCCTCGAGCGTGAGCCCGTGCGCCGGCGCGACGTCGACGCCCGCCGTCCGGCTCCGCAGCGCGAGCGCCTCCGCGGGCCACCCCGGGTCGCGCCGCCCCTCCCCCACGGCCAGCAGCGCGCCGGCGAGCGAGCGGACCATCGAGTGGCAGAACGCGTCGGCGCGCACGGAGAGCACGAGGAGCCCGGCGTCCGCGCCGCTCGCCGCCCGCTCGACGGCGGCGGACTCGAGGGTGCGGATCGTCGTCGCGCCCTCCCGGGGGCGGCAGTAGGACAGGAAGTCGTGCTCGCCGACGAGGCCGGTCGCCGCCCGTGCCATCGCTCGCTCGTCGAGCGGGCGCGGGTGCCACAGCACGGTGCCGCGCCGCCCGGGGTCGCGGGTGGCCGCCGCGTCGCTCACGCGGTACCGGTAGCTGCGCCAGGTGGCCGAGAAGCGTGCGTCGAAGCCGTCGGGGGCCGGTGCAGCACCCCGCACGACGACGTCGCTGCTCCCGCGCGGTCCGCCCGCCGCCTTGGCGAGGACACCGGCGAGGCGCGCGACGAGGGCCTCGCCCGGGGTGCGGCCCGAGCGTCCGGGGACGGCGTCCCAGGCCTCGCGAGGGACGTCGACGTGCGCCACCTGGTGGTGTGCGTGCACGCCGGCGTCGGTCCGCCCCGCCACGGTGAGCCTCAGACCCGGCACGCGCAGCACCGTGGTCAGTGCCGCCGTCAGCTCGCCCTCGACGGTGCGCAGGCCCGGTTGCGCCGCCCAGCCGGAGAAGTCCGTGCCGTCGTAGGCGAGGTCGAGGCGGACGCGCACCGGGTCGACGGGGGGTTCGCTCTCCACCCGAGCAGGGTAGTCGGGGGCCGCCCCACCCATCCGTGCCCGCGCGACCACGCACGGGTCTCTGGCGCCGGATGAACGCCTCCACCACGAGATGAGGGGACCTTCACATCGCTCTCCCGGTCTTCACCGATCGCTTCGGCAGAGTTCAGGTCATCGAGAGACCCCGTCCCCCCGGACGGCCGACGAAGGAGAGAGATCATGAGCAAGAAGCTGTGGATCACCACCGGCACCCTGTCCGCCGTGGCCATCATCGCGGGCGGCTCGCTCGCCGTCGCCGACGACCGCGACGACCGGGACGACCGACCCGCGGACCGCACCCCCGCGTCGCAGCGGCAGACCGTGTCCGGCCCGTCGGCACCGTCGCCCTCCTCGGCACCGTCCGCGCCGTCGGCACCGCGCGTCGAGCTGCTCGGCCCGGGCCGCCTCGCGCTGCCCGAGTCCGCCTACAGCACGCGCACCGCGGTGAGCACGGTCAGCGCTCCCAGCCAGGCCTCGGCCGTCTCGGCCGCGAGCCCGGCGCCGGCCCCGTCGCCCGCCTCGGCGCAGTCCGCGCCGTCGGCACCGTCGCCGGCCCCCGCGCCGCGCCAGCAGGCCCCCGCGCCCGCACCGGCTCCCCGTCCCGCGCCCGCCCCGGCACCGGCTCCCGCGCCTGCCCCCGCGCCGCGTCCGGCTCCGGTCTCGGCAGACTCGGGCTGGTCGGCCGACTCCCCGGCCTCCGCCCCGAGCGCGAGCTCCCCGGACTCCCCCGACTCGGCCCCGAGCGCCGACTCGGGCGACTGACCACGCCCGTGGCCGCGAGCCACGCGCGTGCCGCGACCGGGGTCTGAGGGGTCCCCGGTCGCCACCGGCCGGAAGCGGTGGTTCCTGAGGGGGTTCCGCCGGCACGGGCGGTCGACGACCGCGGCGCTCCGGCGTCGCGGCCGTCGTCGTGCGGGCACACCCGCCGGTCCACGACGCTCGAACGCCGGAGGGCGGACCACCCATCGGTGGTCCGCCCTCCGGCGTCTCTGCTGAGCCCGAGCGTCAGGCCTTGTCGGCGTCCGCCTCGCCGTCGGTCGCCTCGCCGTCGGTCGCCTCGTCGGCGTCCACCTCCGTCGCCTCGGCTGCGGGCGCATCGGCCTCGACAGCCTCGACGTCGGCGGTGTCGCCGGCATCGGCCTCGATCGACTCGGCGGAGGTCGGGACCTCCACGGCGGTCTCCTCCGAGCTCGTGTCCCCCGAGCTCGTGTCCTCGGCAGCCGGCGCCTCGGCGGCCGGGGCCGCCTTCTGCGCAGCCTTCGTGGCCTCCTTGACGACGGCCTGCTTCGGCGAGACCGGCTCGAGGACGAGCTCGATGACCGCCATGGGGGCGTTGTCGCCCTTGCGATTGCCGACCTTCGTGATGCGCGTGTATCCGCCGTCGCGGTCGGCCATCTTCGGGGCCGTCTCCGCGAACAGTGTGTGCACGACGCTCTTGTCCGACAGGTGCGTCAGCACCCGGCGGCGCGAGGCCAGGTCGCCGCGCTTGGCGAACTGGACGAGGCGCTCGGCCAGCGGCTGGACGCGCTTGGCGCGCACGACCGTCGTCGTGATGCTGCCGTGCTCGAACAGGGACTGCGCGAGGTTGTCGAGCATGTGGCGCTCGTGCGACGGGCTACCACCCAGACGCGGACCCTTGGCGGGCTTGGGCATGATGACTCCTTGAGTGAATACGGTGCGCGATGGGCGGTGGGATCAGGCGGGGTTCTCGGCGGAGAACCGGATGTCCCCGTAGTCGTCGTCCGCCTCGGTGCCGCGGTGCTGGGCCAGGTCGAAGCCCGCGGGGCTGTCCTTGAGACCGAGGCCGAGCGTCTGCAGCTTCTCCTTGATCTCGTCGATCGACTTCGCGCCGAAGTTGCGGATGTCGAGGAGGTCCGCCTCCGAGCGGGCGACGAGCTCGCCCACGGAGTGGATGCCCTCGCGCTTGAGGCAGTTGTAGGAGCGCGACAGCAGGCCGAGCTCCTCGATCGGGAGCGCCATGTCCTGGGCGAGCTCGGTGTCCATCGCCGACGGGCCGATCTCGATGCCCTCGGCCTCGACGTTGAGCTCGCGCGCGAGGCCGAACAGCTCGACCAGCGTCTTGCCGGCCGAGGCCAGCGCGTCGCGCGGGGTGATCGCGCTCTTGGTCTCGACGTCGACCACGAGCTTGTCGAAGTCCGTGCGCTGCTCGACACGGGTCGCCTCGACCTTGTAGCTGACCTTGAGCACCGGCGAGTAGATCGAGTCGACCGGGATGCGGCCGATCTCGGCGTCGATCGACTTGTTCTGCTGCGCGGAGACATAGCCGCGGCCGCGCTCGACGGTGAGCTCGATCTCGAGCTTGCCCTTGTCGTTGAGCGTGGCGATGTGCAGCTCGGGGTTGTGCACCTCGACTCCGGCGGGCGGCGTGATGTCCTCGGCCGTCACCGTGCCGGAACCCTGCTTGCGCAGGTACATGACGACGGGCTCGTCGTTCTCCGAGGAGACGACGAGGTTCTTGATGTTGAGGATGATCTCGGAGACGTCCTCCTTGACACCCGGCACGGTCGAGAACTCGTGCAGCACGCCGTCGATGCGGATCGACGTGACGGCGGCACCGGGGATGGAGGAGAGCAGGGTGCGACGCATCGAGTTGCCGAGCGTGTAGCCGAAGCCGGGCTCGAGGGGCTCGATGACGAAGCGCGAACGCTGGTCGTCGACGACCTCTTCGGTGAGAACGGGGCGCTGTGCGATGAGCACGGTCGATCATTCCTTTCGCGCGGGCGTCCGCTATATGACGCCTCGCAGGGCCGCGCGGACTCGGTCCGTCCGCGCGGGTCGTGCGGCAGACCGCCCCAGGGGGGCGGTCGACCCCGGTACCGCCGACGACGACGAACGACGCGCGCTCGTCCCCGCCCGCGGCACCGGGGTGCGGTGTCTCAGACCCGGCGGCGCTTCGGCGGGCGGCAGCCGTTGTGCGCCTGCGGGGTGACGTCCTGGATCGAGCCGACCTCGAGACCCGTCGCGGTGAGCGAGCGGATCGCGGTCTCACGGCCGGAGCCGGGGCCCTTGACGAAGACGTCGACCTTCTTCATGCCGTGCTCCTGGGCGCGGCGGGCGGCCGCCTCGGCCGCGAGCTGCGCCGCGAACGGCGTGGACTTGCGGGAGCCCTTGAAGCCGACCTGGCCGGACGACGCCCAGGCGATGACCGCGCCGGACGGGTCCGTGATGGAGACGATCGTGTTGTTGAACGTCGACTTGATGAAGGCGTTGCCGGCGGAGACGTTCTTCCGCTCCTTGCGACGCGGACGACGCGCGGCCGTCGAGGTACGAGCCTTGGGAGGCATGGGTGGTTCCGTTCTCGCGAGGGTGGGTGATCGGGGAGGCGCTCACGCCGCGGGGCGGGCGCCGTCGGGTGTCGCTACTTGGTCTTCTTCTTGCCGGCCACGGTCTTCTTCGGGCCCTTGCGGGTGCGCGCGTTGGTCTTGGTGCGCTGCCCGCGGACAGGAAGGCCGCGACGGTGGCGGATGCCCTGGTAGCTCCCGATCTCGACCTTGCGACGGATGTCCGCGGCGATCTCGCGCCGCAGGTCACCCTCGATCTGGTAGTTGCCCTCGATGAAGTCGCGCAGGGCGACGAGGTCGGCGTCCGTCATGTCCTTGACGCGCAGGTCCGGGCTGACCCCGGTCGCCTCGAGCGCCTTGGCCGCACGGGTACGGCCGACGCCGTAGATGTAGGTGAGCGCAACCTCAAGCCGCTTCTCGCGGGGGAGGTCGACGCCGGAAAGACGTGCCACTCGAGTTCTCCTCGATCGTTCCGGAGGTCCGATCACCCCGACCTCCCGCCTGCTGCGGGCCCCGGCCTCCGGACCGGGGGTGGCACGCGCGCGGCGTGCTGTCGGAATGTCGCCGGCCGGGTACGGCCGACTTCCAGGGGATCAGCCCTGGCGCTGCTTGTGACGAAGGTTGTCGCAGATGACCATGACGCGACCGTGGCGACGGATCACCTTGCAGTTGTCGCAGATCTTCTTGACGCTGGGCTTGACCTTCATGGCGCTTCCTTCATCGTCGCTCGCCCGCCGGCCCGGATCGGGCTCGGGCGGCGTCGACGCTCGAGATGTGGATGGGTTACTTGTAGCGGTAGACGATGCGGCCGCGGGTGAGGTCGTACGGGCTGAGCTCGACCACGACCCGGTCCTCGGGGAGGATCCGGATGTAGTGCTGACGCATCTTGCCCGAGATGTGAGCGAGGACCTTGTGCCCGTTGCTCAGCTCAACCCGGAACATCGCGTTCGGGAGCGCCTCGACGACGCTTCCCTCGATCTCGATGACCCCGTCCTTCTTCGCCATGTGCTCCGCTCACGTCGTGGGTGGTGGTACGACCGCGCCGCGCGGTCGCACAGCCGTGCCGAGACACGACTATGCCCAGCGAGCAATCCTACGCCATCGCTCCTCGCCGCGGAACTGCCCGTCGCGGTGAGCCAGCGCACGTCCGGCGCCGGTCCCGGCCGTGCCTCCGCCGGGCCGGGCGCGGGGGCGCTCGACCCGTGGGTTCCCGGGCCGGCCGGGCGCGGGGGCGCTCGACCCGTGGGTTCCCTGGCCCGGCCGGGCGCGGGGGCGCTCGACCGGGGGACCCGTGCGGGGCGGGGGTGGGGGCGCCCGGCGCCCCCACCCCCTCGGACGACGCTGTCCGGCACGGCCCCCGCCGCCCGGAGACGTCCGTCCGGGCACGGTTGCCGGGCCCTTCCCTTCCCTGCAGCCGTGGAACCGCCGGCACGACCTCGGCCGGCGGGGGACCGTGTCTGCGGCGCCCCACGCACAGTCAAGCCCGCGCCGACCGGCAGGTGGAGGGGGAGGCGCATGGACTCCGGTCGACCCGGTGCGAGAGTGGGGTCCGGATCGCGTCCAGGTGGCGTCCAGACGGTGTCCGGGGGCGTCCGGTCCGACGCCGCCGACCACCACGCTCAGGCGTCGTCGCCCGTGCCCGGCAGCAGACCGAGGCGCTGCGCCCGCTCGATCGCCGCGGCGCGCGTCGTGACGCCGAGCTTGCGGTAGAGCGCGGAGGTGTGGGTCCGGATCGTCGACGGGGCCACGACGTAGGTCCGCGCGATGGCGGGCACCGTCGCGCCCTTGGCGAGCTCGGTGAGGACCTCCAGCTCGCGCGCCGTCAGTCGCACCTCGTCCTCGGGGGCCGGGAAGACCCCGCGGTGCTCGTGCAGGAGCGGGACGTCGAGGTCACCGAGCGCCGGTGCCGCGAGCTCGACGATGTCGGGCGCCACGTCCGCCGGCAGCATGAGGAACGGTCGGACGATCCGGTGCTCGACGGCGAGCGCGACCGCCTCCCTCACCGCCTCGGACAGGACGTAGAGGAGGCCGGAGCGCTTCGCGGCGGCGGCCCGTCCCAGCCAGAGCTCGATCGCGTACCGCGGCGCCACCGACTCGTCGATCGTCTCGGTCCGGCGCAGGACCTCCGCGACGTCCCCGCGCGCGAGGAGCAGCCGGACCCGGACGGGCTCGAGCAGGACCGATGCGTACGCGCCCGCGTGGGCGGAGTCGATCCACGAGCCCGCCGCGGTCGTGTGGCCGAGCGCGAGGCAGAGGTCGGCAGCCGAGCTGTGCATGAGGATGCGGGCGACGGGGATCTCGGTGGCCGACCGGGCGACGATCGCGCGGCGCTCGACCTCCGCGAGCATCGGGGCGGCCTCACCGCGCAGGAGCGCGATCCCGGTGAGGACGAGCACGAGCCCGCCCTGCAGCCCGGCGTCCGTCGTCGCGTCGAGGAGCCTGCGCACGACGTCCGCCTGGTCCGTGGCTCCCTCCTCCGCGCCGCGCCCCGTCCCGGCGGCGACGGGGCCGAGGCGGTCGAGCTCGTCGGCGATCCGGGCGAGCGTGCCGGCGACGACGACGGACTCGGTCGCGGGGTCTCCCGCGACTCCGACCAGGGCGCGGCCCTCCCCCTCGACCTCCCCCGCGTCCGGCGCGTCACCGGGGCGCTCGACGCGCCTGACCCACTCCAGCGCGGCGGTCGTGTTGCCGACCAGGGTGAGGGCCAGCGACAGCCCGGCCACGACGGCGCGGTCGCTCGCCCAGACGGGCGTCTCGTCGTCGGGCCCGGGGGTGAACTTCAGCGCCTGGTGCGCCGCGATCGTCGCCGTCACACCGTCGGCGGCCCGCAGGCGCGACACCGCGACGAGGGCGAGGGTCTTGCGCCAGTCGAGCAGGTCGATGCCGCGCTCGCCGGCCGCCGGCAGCGGCCCCATCGACGCCGCGGGCGGGCTCGCCGGGATCCGGGCGGCCATGAACTCGCCCATCCAGCTCGGCGGGAGGCCCGGGCCGAGGAGCTCGCGGCCGACGAGCAGCCTCGGGTCCCCGCGCACCTCCGACTCCGGCGCACGCACGGCGACCGAGTGCAGGGCGTCGCAGTGGTCGCGGACGAGGGCCTCCCAGTGCTCGTGGACGACGCCGCGGACCACCGCCCAGTCGCCGGCCTCGGTGGCGAGCAGCAGGGTCTCGCGCACGTCGCCCTCGGCACGCGCCCGCTCGAGGAGCTTCCGGGCGAGGCCACGCAGGTGGTCGGGGTGCGACTCCCGGAACGCCCGCATCCCGATCCGGCGGATCCCCGGCGCGAACACGAAGGCGTCGCCGTCCGGTCGCACGACCCCCAGGCCCTCGACGCGTCGGACCACGGACGAGGCGTCGAGCCCGCCGAACAGCTCGTCCGTCACCCAGTTCGTGATGCGTTCGGGCAGCATGAGCCCCGCGTAGCCCCCGGAGGTCATCGCCGAGAAGTCGGTCATGACGTGGGCGGACAGGCGGGTGAGGACGTCGTAGCTCGCGGCGCCTGACCCACCGGTGACCTCCCCGAAGAGGGCGCCGCGGACGAGCCCGGGCCAGCCGGCGAAGTCGTCGACCATGCGCTGGGCGTGCTCCGTGCTGATCTCCACCCCCATCCGTCGGCCGATCTCCACGGTCCGGTCCGCGTCGAGCCGCAGGTGCTGCCCGGTGATGATGACGGAGTCGGGCGCCAGCGGGGCGAGCGTGACCAGCGGGCGCGAGTCGCGGGACATGAGCACGAGATTCGGCCCGTCCCACGCCTCGGCGGTCTCGAGCAGGACCCCGACGGCGTCCGGGGAGAGCTCACCGACCCCGTCGAGCACGAGGGTCGGGCGCTCGGTCGGGTCGGTGGCGACCTCCCGCAGCTGGGCGAGGTAGATCTCGACGTCGCTGCCGCTGACGGGGGCCTCGCCCACCGCCACCCAGTGCACGGGGCCGCCATGGCCGCCCGCCGACGACAGGCGCGACGCCATGAGTGAGGTCTTGCCCCAGCCACGCGGGGCGTGGACCAGGGTGAGCGCCGGGAGCGGGTCGAGCTGTGCCGCCGCGGCGGGCGGCATCCGGTATCCGACGGATACGCGGGGCATGCCGCTCATCGACCGGCTCCTGTCAGTGGTAGGGGGGCACCAGGGGCCCGACTCGGCCCGGTCGCGCACGGCAGCGCCCCACCGGGCTGAGCGTTCGGTTGCTCGGCCCGGCGGGTCTGCACGGCGATGGAGCCACGCAAACCATGACCTCCCGGGGGTGAGGTGTGCACACCGTAGCGCCGCTCACACCGCCAGGGGAAGCGTTCACCGGATCTCGGATCCGCATCGGTCGCCGGGTACTCGCCCGCCACTGCCGCAGGTCGAGGTGGACGCGGCGGTCAGGCGTCGAGCGGGACGACCTCGATGCCACGCGCGGCGAGCTCCGCGGCCCCGCCGTCGGGTGCCGTCAGCACCCACGCGCCCCGCGAGTGGACGGCGACGGTGTGCTCCCAGTGCGCGGCGCGGGACCCGTCCAGGGTGACCACGGTCCACTCGTCGTCGAGGATGGTGTTGTCCTGGGAGCCCACGGTCAGCAGCGGCTCGACGCAGACGACGAGACCCGGACGCACCGGGTTGCGCGGGACGCGGGAGCGGTGGTTGACGACGTCGGGCGCCATGTGCATCGCGGTGCCGATGCCGTGCCCGATGTAGTCGCGCACGACGTCGTGGGTCGTGCCGTGCTCGGCGTCGTAGGCCTCGACCTCGTCGCGGACCGCGTGGCCCACGTCCGTCACGTGCCCGCCGCGGGCGATCGACGCCACGCCGGCCCACATCGCGCGGCGCGTGGCCTCGACGAGGTGGGCGTCGCGCTCGCTCGGCTCCCCCACCGTGGTCGTGAACGCCGCGTCGCCGTGCCAGCCGTCGACGACGGCGCCGGCGTCGACCGACACGACGTCGCCCTCGACGAGCGGTCGGTCGTCGGGGATGCCGTGGACGACCCGGTCGTTGACCGAGACGCAGATGTGCCGGGGAAAGCCGTGGTAGCCGAGGAAGTTGGACTCCGCGCCGTGCTCGCGCAGCACCGCCGCCGCGACGTCGTCGAGGTCGACGGGGGTGCGCCCGGGCGCGATCGCGTCGCGCACGGCCGCATGGATCGCGGCCACGACGAGTCCCGGGGTCCGCATCGACCGGATCTCGGCGTCGGACTTGTACTCGATCTTTCCGCGCACGACCGCAGCCTCAGCGCGCCGACGGGAGGGCGGCAAGGAGGCGCTCGGTCACCGACTCGATGTCTCCCATGCCGTCGACCTGCACGAGCAGGCCCCGGTCGGCGTAGATCTGGGCCAGGGGCGCGGTCTGCTCGGCGTAGACCTCGAGGCGACGTCGGATGACGACCTCCGTGTCGTCCGCGCGGCCCTGCTCCTTCGCGCGCTGCAGCAGGCGGGTGACGACCTCGTCGGTGTCGGCCGTCAGCTCGACGACCACGTCGAGCTGGGTGCCGGCCGCGGTGAGCATGCCGTCGAGCTCGGCCACCTGGTCGGCCGTGCGCGGGTAGCCGTCGAGGAGGAAGCCGCCCTGGGCGTCCTCCTCGGCCAGGCGGTCCCGCACCATCGCGTTGGTGACCTCGTCGGGCACGTACTCGCCCGCGTCCATGTAGCGCTGCGCGCGCCTGCCGAGCTCGGTCTGCTGGGCGACGTTCTGCCGGAAGATGTCGCCCGTCGAGATGGCGGGCACGCCCAGCGCGTCGGAGATCCGGCCGGCCTGGGTGCCCTTGCCGGCTCCCGGGGGGCCGAGGAGGACGAGTCGAGAGGTCATCGCAGGAACCCTTCGTAGTGGTGCTGCTGGAGCTGGGAGTTGATCTCCTTGACGGTCTGCAGACCGACGCCGACGACGATGATGATCGACGTCCCGCCGAACGGCAGCTGGGTGACGTTCATGGCGGCCAGCGCGATCGTCGGGATGAGCGCGACGATCGTCAGGTAGATGGCGCCGACGGTCGTGATGCGCGTGGTGACGTACCGCAGGTACTCGGCGGTCGGGCGGCCGGCACGGATGCCGGGGATGAAGCCGCCCGCGCGCTTCATGTTGTCCGAGATCTCCTCGGGGTTGAACGTGATCGACGTGTAGAAGAACGCGAAGAACAGGATCATCACGGCCATGAGGATCATGTAGCCGGCGCTCTGCGGCGAGAAGTTGACGAGCACCCACTGCACCCAGCCCTCGGTGGGGTCGCCGAACTGCGCCGCCATCGTCGGCAGCATGAGGATCGACGACGCGAAGATGACCGGGATGACGTTGGCCATGTTGATCTTCAGCGGGATGTAGGTCGAGGAGCCGCCGTAGGTGCGTCGCCCGACCATCCGCTTGGCGTACTGGACGGGGATGCGGCGCTGGCTCTGCTCGACGAACACGATGACGAGGGTGATGACGAGCAGCAGCCCGACGATGAGCGCGAAGCGGCCGACGCCGCCGTCGCCACGGCCCACGGTCAGCATGGCCGACGGGAACGAGGCGGCGATCGAGACGAAGATGAGGAGCGACATGCCGTTGCCGACGCCGCGCTCGGTGATGAGCTCGCCGAACCACATGATGAGGACCGTGCCCGCGGTCAGCGAGATGACGGTGACCAGCAGCGCGATCGGCGAGGTGTCGGGGACCGGGTCGACCGGGCAGCCCGGGAAGAGCCCGTTGTTCGCGACGGTGACGACGACGGCGGACTGCAGCAGCGCGAGGCCGACCGTGAGGTACCGGGTGTACTGCGTGAGCTTGGCCTGCCCGGAGGAGCCCTCCTTGTGGAGCTCCTCGAACCGCGGGATGACCACGCGCATGAGCTGCGTGATGATGCTGGCGGTGATGTAGGGCATGACACCGAGGGCGAAGACCGAGAGCTGGAGCAGCGCCCCGCCGGAGAAGAGGTTGATCATCCCCATGAGGTCGTTCTGCTGCGCGGCGCCGAGGCACTGCTGGACGTTCGGGTAGCTCACGCCCACGGCGGGGACGAACGCCCCGATCCGGTAGATCGCGATGATCCCCAGCGTGAACAGCAGCTTGCGCCGAAGGTCCGGAGTCCGGAACGCCTGGAGGAATGCGCTCAGCACCTAGTTCGTCTCCTGATCATGGTCGTCGACCGGCTGCGCGGTGAGCGAGCGGTCCGCGGCGCACGGAGCGCCTGGGTCACCCTACCTGCCGCCCCAGGACCTCTCGGGCGCCGGGGTCGGGGCTGGACGTGACGTAGATCCCCCTCCCCGCGTCGGGCCTGGTCCGGGGACGACGAAGGGCGACCCGGCCTGGCCGGGTCGCCCTTCGTCACGTGCGGGTCGGTGTCACGCGGTGGTGACCGTGCCGCCCGCCGCCTCGATCTTCTGGCGCGCGGACGCCGAGGCCTTGTCGACGCTCAGCGTGAGCGCGACGGACAGCTCGCCGTCGCCGAGCACCTTGACCGGCCGGCCCTTGCGGACCAGGCCCTTGGCCACGAGCTCCTCGACACCGACCGTGCCGCCGTCGGGGAAGCTGGCGCCGAGCGCGTCCAGGTTGACCACCTGGTACTCGACGCGGAACGGGTTCTTGAACCCGCGCATCTTCGGCAGCCGCATGTGCAGCGGCGTCTGGCCACCCTCGAACCCTGCGGGAACCTGGTAGCGCGCGCCGGTGCCCTTGGTGCCGCGGCCGGCCGTCTTGCCGCCCTTGCCACCCTCACCACGGCCGACCCGCGTGCGCGCGGTCTTCGAGCCGGGGGCGGGACGCAGGTGGTGGACCTTGATCGGGCGCGAGGCGCCCGTCGTCTCCTCCGACATGGTCAGTCGACCTCCTCGACGGTGACGAGGTGCGCCACCGTGCTGATCATGCCGCGGACCTCGGGGCGGTCCTCGCGCACGACCGACTGGCCGATCTTGCGCAGGCCGAGGCTCCGCAGCGTGTCCTTCTGGGACTGCTTGCCACCGATGGTGGACTTCGTCTGGGTCACCTTGAGCTGGGTCATCACGCGGACACCCCCGCCACGGCGGCCTCGTTCTCGGCCTTGGCGGCGTCGTCGGCCTTCGCGTCGCGCTCCTTGGCCTCACCCTCGGCGCGCGCCCGAAGCATCGCCGCCGGGGCGACGCGCTCGAGCGGCAGGCCGCGGCGAGCGGCCACGGACTCGGGCTGCTCGAGGTTCTTCAGCGCCTGCACCGTCGCGTGGACGATGTTGATCGCGTTCGAGGAGCCGAGCGACTTGCTGAGGATGTCGTGGATCCCGGCGCAGTCGAGGACGGCGCGGACGGGACCGCCGGCGATGACTCCGGTACCCGGCGCGGCCGGGCGCAGGAAGACGACGCCCGCGGCGTCCTCGCCCTGCACGGTGTGCGGGATCGTGTTGCGTACGCGCGGCACCTTGAAGAAGTTCTTCTTGGCCTCCTCGGTCCCCTTGGCGATCGCCGCGGGCACCTCCTTGGCCTTGCCGTAGCCGACGCCCACGGTGCCGTCGCCGTCGCCCACCACGACCAGCGCGGTGAAGCTGAAGCGGCGGCCGCCCTTGACGACCTTGGACACGCGGTTGATGGTCACCACGCGCTCGATGTACTGGCTCTTCTCCTCGCGACGGTTGTCGCGCCCACCCCGGCGGTCGCCGCGGCCGCGGCGGTCGTCACGGCCCTCCGTGGACCCGCCGGTCGTGGCCGAGCCGGAGCTTCGGTCTCGCTGCTGTGCAGCCATGTGTCTCTCCTTGAGCTCTCTACTCGGGGTCAGAGTTCCAGGCCCGCGTCGCGGGCGCCGTCGGCGACGGCGGCCACGCGGCCGTGGTACTTGTTGCCGCCGCGGTCGAAGACCGCGGCCGTGACACCCTTGGCCTTGGCGCGCTCGGCCACGAGGCGGCCGACCGTGCGGGCCTTCTCGACCTTCTCCGCACCGGCGGAGCGGAGGTCGGCCTCGAGCGTGGACGCCGAGGCGAGCGTGATGCCGGCCGTGTCGTCGACCAGCTGCGCGACCATGTGGCGCGAGCTGCGGGTGACGACGAGGCGCGGACGGGTGGCCGTGCCGTGCACGTGCTTGCGCACGCGCAAGTGGCGACGGGAGCGGGCGACGCGGCGCCCCTTGCCCTTGATCGTGATCGCCATCGTTACTTACCAGCCTTTCCGACCTTGCGGCGGACCTGCTCGCCCTCGTACCGCACGCCCTTGCCCTTGTACGGCTCGGGCTTGCGGATCTTGCGGATGTTCGCGGCGGTCTCGCCCACGAGCTGCTTGTCGATGCCCGAGACCTTGATCTTGGTGGGGCCCTCGACGGTGAACGTGATGCCCTCCGGCGGGGAGACGACCACGGGGTGGGAGAAGCCGAGGGCGAACTCGAGGTTCGATCCCTTGGCGACGACGCGGTAACCCGTGCCGACGATCTCCAGGCCCTTGGTGTAGCCGTCCGTCACGCCGATGACCATGTTGTTGATCAGCGTGCGGGTGAGGCCGTGCAGCGAGCGGGACTCACGCTCGTCGTCCGGACGCGAGACGACGATCGCGCCGTCGTCGTCGCGGGCGACGGTGATGGGCTCCTTGACCGTGTGCGACAGGGTGCCCTTGGGGCCCTTGACGGACACGGCGGGACCCTCGATGGTGACCTCGACGCCCGAGGGCACGGAGACCGGGTACTTTCCGATGCGGCTCATAGTGTGACTTCCTTCCCGATCACCAGACGTAGGCGAGGACTTCCCCGCCCACGCCCTTGTCGCCGGCCTCACGGTCGGTCAGCAGACCGGAGGAGGTGGACAGGATCGCCACACCGAGGCCGCCCAGGACGCGCGGCAGGTTCGTGGACTTCGCGTAGACGCGGAGCCCGGGCTTCGACACGCGGCGGACGCCGGCGAGCGAGCGCTCACGGTTCGGGCCGAACTTCAGCGCGAGCACGAGGGTCTTGCCGACCTCGGCGTCCTCCACGCTGGAGCCGGCGATGTAGCCCTCGGCCTGCAGGATCTCGGCGATCGCGGCCTTGAGCTTGGAGTAGGGCATCGACACCGACTCGTGGTAGGCCGAGTTGGCGTTGCGCAGACGCGTCAGCATGTCTGCGATGGGATCGGTCATGGTCATGGTGGGCAGCAGCCCTTCCTCGTCGCGGTTTCCGTCTCGGACCTGCGACGTCAGTGAATTACCAGCTGGACTTGGTGACGCCGGGGAGCTGGCCGCGCAGGGCCATCTCGCGCAGGCAGACGCGGCACAGGCCGAACTTCCGGTACACGGAGTGCGGACGTCCGCAGCGCTGGCACCGGGTGTAGCCGCGCACCTTGAACTTCGGGGCGCGCGAGGCCTTCTGCTTGAGAGCGGTCTTGGCCACGGATCAGTCCTCCTTGAAGGGGAAGCCGAGGCGCTTGAGCAGCGAGCGCCCCTGGTCGTCGTTGATGGCGGACGTGACCACGGTGATGTCCATGCCGCGGACCCGGTCGATGGCGTCCTGGTCGATCTCGTGGAACATCGACTGCTCGTTGAGACCGAAGGTGTAGTTGCCGTTGCCGTCGAACTGCTTGGCGCTGAGCCCGCGGAAGTCGCGGATGCGCGGCAGGGCGATCGACAGCAGGCGGTCGAGGAACTCCCACATGCGGTCGCCGCGCAGCGTGACGTGCGCGCCGATCGGCATGCCCTCGCGCAGCTTGAACTGCGCGATGGAGCGCCGGGCCTTCGTGACCTGCGGCTTCTGGCCGGTGATGAGGGTGAGGTCGCGGATCGCGCCCTCGATGAGCTTGCTGTCGCGCGCGGCGTCACCGACACCCATGTTCACGACGACCTTGACGAGGCCGGGAACCTGGTTGATGTTGGCGTGGCCGAACTCCTCGCGCAGGCCGGCCTTGATCTCGGAGCGGTAGCGCTCCTTGAGGCGCGGCGACGCGACGGTGGTGGTCTCGGTCATGTCAGACGTCCTTACCGGAGCGCTTGGCGATGCGGACGCGCACGTTGCGCTCGCGTCCGTCGCGCTCCACCTGCTCGGTGCGGTACCCCACGCGGGTGCCCTTCTTCGTCTCCGGGTCCACGAGCATGACGTTGCTGACGTGGATCGGCGCCTCGACGGTCTCGATGCCGCCGGACGTGCCGCCCGACGAGGACTGGCCGACCTTCGTGTGGCGGGTGACGCGCTGGACGCCCTCGACGATCAGGCGGTCCTTGGCCACGTCGACCTTGAGGACACGGCCCTGCTTGCCCTTGTCGCGGCCGGCGATGACGACCACGAGGTCGCCCTTCTTGATCTTCGCCATCACAGCACCTCCGGCGCCAGGGAAATGATTCGCATGTACTTCTTGTCGCGCAGCTCGCGGCCGACCGGGCCGAAGATGCGGGTGCCGCGCGGGTCGCCGTCGGCCTTGAGGATGACGGCGGCGTTCTCGTCGAAACGGATGTAGCTGCCGTCGGGACGACGACGCTCCTTGCGGGTGCGGACGATGACCGCCTTGACGACGTCGCCCTTCTTGACGTTGCCGCCCGGGATGGCGTCCTTGACGGTGGCGACGATGACGTCGCCGATGCCGGCGTAGCGTCGGCCGGAGCCACCGAGCACACGGATGCAGAGGATCTCCTTCGCACCCGTGTTGTCGGCGACCTTGAGCCGCGACTCCTGCTGGATCATTCTTTACTCCTGTCGTCGTGCCGGTTCTCGCCGGGCGAGCCTGGCCGAACGGATGTGATGGTGGGTCGGGAGACCCGCGTCAGCGGGCCTTCTCGATGATCTCGGTGACGCGGTAGCGCTTGGTGGCGGACAGCGGCCGGGTCTCCATGATCCGGACCAGGTCGCCCACGCCGACCTCGTTGTTCTCGTCGTGCGCCTTCACCCGCTCGGTGCGGCGCAGGACCTTGCCGTAGAGCGCGTGCTTGACGCGGTCCTCGACCTCGACGACGACGGTCTTGTCCATCTTGTCCGACACGACGTAGCCGCGACGGGACTTGCGGTAGTTCCGCTCGTCCTCGGTCGCCTGCTCGACGGCGGAGCTCGTGTTCTCGCTCATGTCGTCCTTCACTTCTTCTTCGTGGTCTCGGCCGGGGCCGGCGCGGTGCGCAGCCCGAGCTCGCGCTCACGCGCGATCGTGTAGATGCGCGCGATGTCCCGCTTGACGGCCTTGAGCCGGCCGTGGTCCTCGAGCTGGCCGGTGGCCGAGGAGAACCGCAGGTTGAACAGCTCGGCCTTGGCCTCGGCAAGCTTCTCGGCGAGGACCGAGTCGTCCATCTCGTCGAGCTCGATCGGCGTCAGACCCTTCGATCCGATGGCCATCAGCCCTCACCACCTTCACGCACGACGAATCGCGTCTTCATCGGGAGCTTGTGCTGCGCACGGGACATGGCCTCGCGGGCCAGGTCCTCGGGGACGCCGGCGAGCTCGAACATCACTCGGCCCGGCTTGACGTTGGACACCCACCACTCGACGGAGCCCTTGCCGGACCCCATGCGGGTCTCGGCCGGCTTCTTCGTGAGCGGGCGGTCCGGGAAGATGTTCACCCACACCTTGCCGCCACGCTTGACGTGACGGGTCATGGCGATACGGGCGGCCTCGATCTGCCGGTTGGTCACGTAGGCGTGCTCGAGGGCCTGGATGCCGTAGTCACCGAACGAGATGGTGGTGCCACCCGTCGCGGTGCCCCGGCGCCCGGGGTGGTGCTGCTTGCGGTGCTTGGTCCGCCTGGGGATGAGCATGCTCAGGCCTCCGTCGTGGGCGTAGCGGGCGCCGCGGGGGCACCCTCGGTGGCGGCCGGGGCGGGCCGCGAGTCCCGGCGCGGGCCACGGCCACCGCCGCGTCCCTGACGGGGACCGCGCTGCGAGCCGGCGTCGGCCTCCTGGCGGGCGAACTCCTTCTCGGTGACGTCGCCCTTGTAGATCCAGACCTTGACGCCGATGCGGCCGAAGGTCGTGCGGGCCTCGAAGAAGCCGTAGTCGATGTTCGCGCGGAGCGTGTGCAGGGGCACCCGGCCCTCGCGGTAGAACTCCGAGCGCGACATCTCCGCACCGCCGAGGCGGCCGGCGCACTGCACACGGATGCCCTTGGCGCCCGCGCGCTGGGCGGACTGCATGCCCTTGCGCATGGCGCGGCGGAACGAGACGCGCGAGGCGAGCTGCTCGGCGATGCCCTGGGCCACCAGCTGCGCGTCCATCTCGGGGTTCTTCACCTCGAGGATGTTGAGCTGGACCTGCTTGCCCGTGAGCTTCTCGAGGTCGCCGCGCAGGCGGTCGGCCTCGGCGCCGCGGCGGCCGATGACGATGCCCGGTCGCGCGGTGTGGAGGTCGATGCGGACGCGGTCGCGCGTGCGCTCGATGTCCACCTTGGAGATGCCGGCGCGCTCGAGGCCGCGGGACATCAGCTTGCGCACCTCGACGTCCTCGCGGACGTAGTCGCGGTAGCGCTGCCCCTCCTTGGTCGAGTCGGCGAACCAGCGCGAACGGTGGTCGGTGGTGATGCCGAGCCGGAAACCGGTCGGGTTGACCTTCTGACCCACTAGTTGGTCCCTCCCTTGCTTCCGGCGCCCGCGGGCACCTCGGACTCGTCGCCGACGACGACGGTGATGTGGCTCGTCCGCTTGAGCACCCGGGCGGCGCGCCCCTGGGCGCGCGGCCGGAACCGCTTCATGGTCGGACCCTCGTCGACGTACGCCTCGAGCACGCGGAGCTCGCCCGCGTCGAAGCGCTCGCCGTCGCGGTCGGCCACCACACGTGCGTTGGCGATCGCCGACTCGAGCACCTTGCGGACGGTCTCCGCCGCCGCCTGGGGGGCGAACCGGAGCACGTCCACGGCCTCCTCGGCGCGCTTGCCGCGGACCACGTCCACGATGCGGCGTGCCTTCATGGGCGTCACGCGAACGAATCGCGCCTGCGCCTTGGCTTCCATGTCTCTGCCTTACCTCTGCTGGTCGTCGGGCGCGCGCCTCAGCGGCGGCGGCCCTTCCGGTCGTCCTTGTCGTGCCCGCGGTAGGTACGCGTCGGGGCGAACTCCCCGAGCTTGTGACCAACCATCGCCTCGGTGACGAACACCGGGACGTGCTTGCGGCCGTCGTGCACGGCGAAGGTGTGGCCCAGGAAGTCGGGGGTGATGACCGACCGGCGGGACCAGGTCTTGATGACGTTCTTCGAGCCCTTCTCGTTGGCGACGTCCACCTTCTTCTGCAGGTGGTCGTCGACGAAGGGGCCCTTCTTCAGGCTGCGTGGCATCTCGTCAGTGCTCCTTGGCTCAGCGCTTCTTGCCGGTCCGGCGACGACGCACGATCAGCTTGTCGCTGGGCTTGTTCGGACGGCGGGTACGGCCCTCGGGCTGCCCCCACGGGCTCACCGGGTGGCGACCGCCGGAGGTCTTGCCCTCACCACCGCCGTGCGGGTGGTCGACCGGGTTCATCACGACGCCGCGGACGGTCGGGCGCTTGCCCTTCCACCGCATGCGGCCGGCCTTGCCCCAGCTGATGTTCGACTGCTCGGCGTTGCCGACCTCGCCGATCGTGGCGCGGCAACGCGCGTCCACCCGACGGATCTCGCCCGACGGCATGCGCAGGGCGGCGTAGATCCCCTCCTTCGCGAGGAGCTGGACCGACGAGCCGGCCGAGCGGGCGATCTTCGCGCCGCCACCGGGGCGGAGCTCGATCGCGTGCACGGTCGTACCGACAGGGATGTTGCGGAGCTGGAGCGAGTTGCCCGGCTTGATGTCCGCGCCCGGGCCGGCCTCGACCGTGTCGCCCTGGCTCAGCCGCGTCGGCGCGAGGATGTAGCGCTTCTCGCCGTCGGCGTAGTGCAGCAGCGCGATGCGCGCGGTGCGGTTCGGGTCGTACTCGATGTGCGCGACCGTGGCCGGCACCCCGTCCTTGTCGTGACGACGGAAGTCGATGACGCGGTACGCGCGCTTGTGGCCGCCACCCTTGTGCCGGGTGGTGATCCGACCGGAGGAGTTGCGGCCCCCGGACTTGCTGAGCGGGCGGACGAGCGACTTCTCCGGCGTGGAGCGCGTGATCTCGACGAAGTCGGCCACGCTCGAGCCGCGACGGCCCGGGGTGGTCGGCTTGTACTTACGGATTCCCATGTTCTGGTTCCCTCGATCCCAATCCGACCGGCGGTCAGCCGGCCACCTCACCGAAGATGTCGATGGTCCCGGAGCGCAGGGTGACGATGGCGCGCTTGGTGTCCTTGCGCTTGCCCATGCCGTTGCGCGTGCGACGGGTCTTGCCCGCCCGGTTGATCGTGTTGACGGACGAGACCTTCACGTCGAAGATCTGCTCGATCGCCTGCTTGATCTCGGTCTTGTTCGATCGGGGGTCCACCTCGAAGGTGTACTTGCCCTGGTCGATGAGGTTGTAGCTCTTCTCCGACACGATGGGTCGGACGATGACGTCGCGGGGGTTCTTCACGGCCTCGAGGCTCACTTCGACTCCTCCTCGTCCGCGCGCGTGCCGACGAGAGCGTCGAGCGCCGCGGAGGTGAACACGACGTCGTCGTTGACGAGGACGTCGTACGTGTTGAGCTGGTCGACCCACAGGACGTGGACCTCGGCGAGGTTGCGCACGGAGAGTGCGGCCACCTCGTCGGTGCGCGTGAGCACCACGAGCGCGCGGCGCGAGCCGGCGAGGCTCGTGAGCGTCGCGCGGGCGGCGCGCGTCGACGGGGTGTCACCCTCGACGAGCGAGGAGACCACGTGGACGCGGCCGGCGCGGGCCCGGTCGGACAGGGCGCCACGCAGGGCGGCGGCCTTCATCTTCTTCGGGGTGCGCTGGCTGTAGTCGCGCGGCTGCGGTCCGTGGACCACGCCACCGCCGGCGAACTGCGGGGCGCGGGTCGAACCCTGACGGGCACGGCCCGTGCCCTTCTGCTTGTACGGCTTCTTGCCACCGCCGCGGACGTCGCCGCGGGTCTTGGTGGCGTGGGTGCCCTGGCGGGCCGCCGCGAGCTGCGCGACGACGACCTGGTGCATGAGGGCCGTGTTGGCCTGCACGTCGAAGACCTCGGCGGGGAGGTCCGCGGTGCCGGTCTTCTTGCCGGTGGCGTCGATGACGTCGATGGCGGTCATGGTCAGGCCCCCTTCGCGGCGGAGCGGACGACGACGAGGCCGCCCTTGGGACCGGGGACCGCGCCGGCGATCAGCAGAACGCCGTGCTCGAGGTCCACGGCGTGGACGGTGAGGTTCTGGACCGTGCGCCGGGCGACGCCCATGCGGCCGGCCATCTTCTGGCCGCGGAACACGCGGCCGGGGGTCGCGGCGCCGCCGATCGACCCGGGCTTGCGGTGGTTGCGGTGCGCACCGTGCGAGGCGGAGACACCGGCGAAGCCGTGCCGCTTCATGACGCCCGCGAGACCCTTGCCCTTGGTCGTGCCGACGACGTCGACGCGCTGGCCGGTCTCGAAGGTGGAGCCGTCGAGCTCCTGGCCGACCGAGTACTCCTCGGCGTCGGCGGTGCGCAGCTCGGTGACGTGCCGGCGAGGGGTGACCCCGGCGGCGTCGAAGCGCTTGCGCAGCGGCTGGGTCACGCGTCGCGGGTCGATCTCGCCGTAGGCGATCTGGACGGCGGTGTAGCCGTCGCGCTCGACCGTGCGGATCTGGGTCACGACGTTGGTGTCCACCTTGACGGCGGTCACGGGGACGAGGAGCCCGTCCTCGTCCCACACCTGGGTCATGCCGAGCTTGGTGCCGAGGAGACCCTTGACGGTGGCCCCGGCTGTCTGCTGGGAAGTGGTGGTCATGGCGTCGTTCCTCAGAGCTTGATCTCGATGTTGACGTCCGCCGGCAGGTCGAGCCGCATGAGCGAGTCGACGGCCTTCGGCGTCGGGTCGATGATGTCGATGAGCCGCTTGTGCGTGCGCATCTCGAAGTGCTCGCGGCTGTCCTTGTACTTGTGGGGCGACCGGATGACGACGAAGACGTTCTTCTCCGTCGGCAGCGGCACCGGGCCCACGACCGTCGCACCAGCGCGCGTCACCGTGTCGACGATCTTGCGCGCCGAGCTGTCGATGACCTCGTGGTCGTAGGACTTGAGCCGGATGCGGATCTTCTGTCCCGCCATGGCGTCGTCATACCTCTCTCGTACCCTTGCGTCGGCCGACCCCCGCGCCCGGGCGTGTCGCACTTCGCGCACGTCCGGCCCGAGCGACCCGTGTGGGCCTGACCGTTGGATGCTTACCGTCGCGGGCCTCGCGCCCACGCCCCGCACTCCCGGACCTCGGTCCGTGCGTGCCGGCCTGCGGCATGCCGGGCGTACCCGGTCTCCGCAACGTCTGCCCGTCGTAGGTTGGAGTGCCTGCGACGGTCGGTGCACGCCTGGGCGCGCACCCGTGTCCGACCGACAACGTTACCAGCGCACGACCACGGCCGGAACCCCGGGTGGACCGCTCGCCGTGTGAGGCTCCGCACCAGGTCACCGGCCGCTCCCCCGACGTCGGACATGCGTGAGGGCCCGGCCTCCCTCGCGGGAGACCGGGCCCTCACGGTGCGCCGGCCGGAGCCGGCTCAGATCACTTGAGGATCTTGACGACGCGGCCGGAGCCGACGGTGCGGCCACCCTCGCGGATGGCGAAGCCGAGGCCCTCCTCCATCGCGATGGGCTGGATGAGGTCGACCGTCATCTCGGTGTTGTCGCCCGGCATGACCATCTCGGTGCCCTCGGGCAGCTGGATGACGCCGGTGACGTCCGTGGTGCGGAAGTAGAACTGCGGGCGGTAGTTCGAGTAGAACGGGTTGTGGCGGCCACCCTCGTCCTTGCCGAGGATGTAGACCTGCGCCTCGAACTGCGTGTGCGGCGTGATCGACCCGGGCTTGCAGACGACCTGGCCGCGCTCGACGTCCTCGCGCTTGGTGCCGCGCAGGAGGAGACCGACGTTCTCGCCGGCGTCCGCGGTGTCGAGCAGCTTGCGGAACATCTCGATGCCCGTGACCGTGGTGGTCTGCTTGTTCTCCTGGATGCCGACGATCTCGACGTCCTCGTTGACCTTGAGCTGACCACGCTCGACACGGCCGGTGACGACCGTGCCACGACCGGTGATCGTGAAGACGTCCTCGATGGGCATGAGGAACGGCTTCTCGATGTCGCGGACCGGGTCCGGGACGTTCTCGTCGACGGCGGCCATGAGGTCCTGGACCGACTTGACCCACTGCTCGTCGCCCTCGAGCGCCTTGAGCGCCGAGACGCGCACGACGGGGGCGTCGTCGCCGGGGAACTCCTGGTCCGAGAGGAGCTCACGGACCTCCATCTCGACGAGCTCGAGGAGGTCCTCGTCGTCGACCATGTCGGACTTGTTGAGCGCCACGAGGAGGTAGGGCACACCGACCTGACGGGCGAGCAGCACGTGCTCACGCGTCTGGGCCATCGGGCCGTCGGTCGCCGCGACCACGAGGATCGCGCCGTCCATCTGCGCCGCACCGGTGATCATGTTCTTCACGTAGTCGGCGTGACCAGGGGCGTCGACGTGCGCGTAGTGGCGCTTCTCCGTCTGGTACTCGACGTGCGAGACGTTGATCGTGATGCCGCGCTGACGCTCCTCGGGAGCGTTGTCGACCTGATCGAACGGCGTGAAGTCGTTGAGGTCCGGGTACTGGTCCGCCAGAACCTTCGAGATCGCCGCGGTCAGCGTCGTCTTACCGTGGTCGACGTGACCGATCGTGCCGATGTTGACGTGCGGCTTGGTCCGCTCGAACTTGGCCTTAGCCACTGTGGTGTCCTCCTGGGACTCGGGTAGTTGTCTGTCTGGCGAGAACCGGATGCCCACGCCAGGGGCAGATGGATCCTACGGGTCGGTCGGGTGTGGTGCTGGGGTGCGGCCCGTGGGACCTACTCGCCCCGGGTCTTCTTGACGATCTCCTCAGCGACGTTCCGAGGAACCTCGGCGTAGCTGTGGAACTGCATCGAGTACACCGCGCGACCCTGGGTCTTCGACCGCAGGTCCCCGACGTACCCGAACATCTCGGACAGCGGCACGAGCGCCCGGACGACCTTGACGCCGGTGGCGTCCTCCATCGACTGGATCATGCCACGCCGCGAGTTGATGTCGCCGACGACGTCGCCCATGTACTCGGCGGGCGTACGCACCTCGACGTCCATCGTCGGCTCGAGAAGGACGGGGTCCGCCTTCTTCACGCCCTCCTTGAGGGCCATCGAGCCGGCGATCTTGAAGGCCATCTCCGAGGAGTCGACGTCGTGGTACGCGCCGTCGAGCAGGGTGGCCTTGATGCCCACGAGCGGGTAGCCCGCGACGACGCCGCCCTGCATGGCGTCCTGGATACCGGCGTCGACCGACGGGATGTACTCCCGCGGGACGCGACCACCGGTGACCGCGTTGGCGAACTCGTAGAGCTCGCCGTCCTCGGTGTCCAGCGGCTCGAACGAGACCTGGACCTTCGCGAACTGGCCGGAGCCACCGGTCTGCTTCTTGTGCGTGTAGTCGACCTTGTCGACCGTGCGGCGGATCGTCTCGCGGTAGGCGACCATCGGCGCACCGACGTTGGCCTCGACGCGGAACTCACGCTTCATGCGGTCGACGAGGACGTCGAGGTGGAGCTCGCCCATGCCGCCGATGACCGTCTGACCGGTCTCGTCGTCGAGGCGGACCGTGAACGTCGGGTCCTCCTCGGCGAGCTTCTGGATCGCCGTGCCGAGCTTCTCCTGGTCGCCCTTGGTCTTGGGCTCGATCGCGACGTGGATGACCGGCTCCGGGAAAGTCATCGACTCGAGCACGACCGGGTCGTTGACGTCGGAGAGCGTGTCGCCCGTCGCGGTGTCCTTGAGGCCGATGACCGCGTAGATGTGCCCGGCGCCGATCTCCTCGACCGGGTTCTCCTTGTTGGCGTGCATCTGGAAGATCTTCCCGATGCGCTCCTTCTTGCCCTTGGTCGAGTTGAGGACGGGCGAACCGGACTTGATCGTCCCGGAGTACACGCGGATGTAGGTCAGCCGGCCGAAGAACGGGTGCACGGCGATCTTGAACGCGAGCGCGGCGAACGGCTCCGACGTGTCGGCGTGCCGCTCGATGACCTTCTCCTCGTCCTTCGGGTCGGTGCCCGGGATCGCGGGGACGTCGAGCGGGCTGGGCAGGTAGTCCACGACCGCGTCGAGCATCGGCTGCACGCCGCGGTTCTTGAACGCCGAGCCGCACAGGACCGGGTAGACCTCGGAGTTGACCGTGAGCTTGCGGATGCCCGCCTTGAGCTCCTCGATCGTCAGCTCCTCGCCCTCGAAGAACTTCTCCATGAGGGTCTCGTCCGACTCCGCGACGGCCTCGACGAGCTCGGCGCGGTACTGCTCCGCCTTCTCGCGGAGGTCGGCCGGGATCTCCTGGGTCTCGTAGCTCGCACCGAGCGTGGTGTCGCCCTTGGAGTCCGCCGGCCACACGAGGGCCTTCATCTGGAGCAGGTCGACGACGCCGATGAAGTCGTTCTCCGCGCCGATCGGGAGCTGGAGGACGAGCGGCTTGGCGCCGAGCCGGTTGACGATCGTGTCGACGGTGAAGTAGAAGTCCGCGCCGAGCTTGTCCATCTTGTTGACGAAGCAGATGCGGGGGACGTCGTACTTGTCCGCCTGGCGCCACACCGTCTCCGACTGGGGCTCCACGCCCTCCTTGCCGTCGAAGACCGCGACCGCGCCGTCGAGCACGCGCAGCGAGCGCTCGACCTCGACCGTGAAGTCGACGTGGCCGGGCGTGTCGATGATGTTGATCTGGTTGGTGTCCCAGAAGCACGTGACCGCGGCGGACGTGATGGTGATGCCGCGCTCCTGCTCCTGCTCCATCCAGTCGGTCGTCGACGCGCCGTCGTGGGTCTCACCGAGCTTGTGGTTGACGCCCGTGTAGAAGAGGATCCGCTCGGTCGTCGTCGTCTTGCCGGCGTCGATGTGCGCCATGATGCCGATGTTGCGGACCTTGGTCAGGTCGGTCATGACGTCAGTTGCCACGTCGCGTTCTCCTCGTGAGGTTCGGTGTCGGTCGGTCGGCGAACGCGGCCGGGTCGCCCCGGCCGCGCTCGGTCACCAGCGGTAGTGCGCGAAGGCGCGGTTGGCCTCGGCCATCTTGTGGATGTCCTCGCGACGCTTGACCGCCGCACCGAGCCCGTTGGAGGCGTCGAGGATCTCGTTCATCAGGCGCTCGGTCATCGTCTTCTCGCGGCGGGCGCGGGCGTAGTCGACGAGCCAGCGCAGGGCCAGCGTGGTGGACCGGGAGGGGCGAACCTCGACCGGCACCTGGTAGGTGGAGCCACCCACGCGCCGCGAGCGCACCTCGAGCGAGGGGCGCACGTTGTCCATGGCGCGCTTGAGCACGGCCGTGGGGTCGCCCTCGGTCTTGCCGCGGACGCCCTCGAGGGCGCCGTAGACGATCCGCTCGGCGGTGGACTTCTTGCCGTCGAGGAGCACGCGGTTGACGAGCTGCGTGACGATGGTCGAGCCGTAGACCGGGTCGACGACGACGGGACGCTTCGGGGCAGGGCCCTTACGAGGCATTACTTCTTCTCCTTCTTGGCGCCGTAGCGGCTCCGGGCCTGCTTGCGGTTCTTCACGCCCTGCGTGTCGAGCGCGCCGCGCACGATCTTGTAGCGGACGCCGGGGAGGTCCTTCACACGACCGCCGCGGACGAGCACCATCGAGTGCTCCTGGAGGTTGTGCCCCACGCCCGGGATGTAGGCGGTGACCTCGATGCCGCTCGAGAGGCGGACGCGCGCCACCTTCCGCAGGGCCGAGTTCGGCTTCTTCGGGGTGGTCGTGTACACGCGGGTGCACACGCCACGGCGCTGCGGGCTCCCCTTGAGGGCCGGCGTGCTCGAGGAGCTCGACTTGACCGACCGGCCCTTGCGGACCAGCTGCTGGATCGTGGGCACTACTTCTCCGTCTCGTTGCTGCAATCGTTGCGACTGCCTCGGGTCGATCTGTTGCTCGGCACCTCGCGCTCGGGCGTGGCGCACCAGGGTGACGCCGACCGGCCGAACGAGGCCGTGGTGACGTCTCCGGGCGGTCCGCCTGAAGGTCCTGCGTCGCCGGCCGCTGGTCGTGGACCGGGCAGGTGACGTGCGCGCGGGAGCCCGATCGGTCCGGGCACCGCCGTCCAGAGTAGCGGCCGCCAGTTTCCGGCGTCAAAGGACCGGGGTCGCCGAAGTGGTGTGATGAGACACGTCGACGTCGGCGGGGGTGGGGGGGGGGGGGGGGGGGGGGGGGGTGTGTTGTGTTGCTCTCCGCCGTGTGGGGGGTGGAGGGGTGTGCGGGGGGGGGG
>NZ_JBNDMZ010000003.1:91529-310265 GCF_049856295.1 Georgenia sp. Z1344
TAGAGTTGGGGGGGGTTGTTCCACTACCCGGTGTTTTTCTCTCCTTCTCCGGCGCCGGGTGGCAGGGGGCGCGGGAGAGCGTCGCTCCCCCGCGGTCCTCAGCGGAACTCGGGGTAGGTCTCGCCGCCGTAGGCGGAGAAGTCGATCTCGTCGAGCAGGACGGGCTCGCCCGCACGGCTCCCGACGAAGTCGAGCTCGGAGTACCCCAGCTCGGTGAAGGCCATCTGGCGCGCCTCCTCCGTGGGCTCCACGACCACGTCGTGGTAGCGCGGCAGGCCCGTCCCCGCGGGGATGAGCTTACCGAGGATGACGTTCTCCTTGAGGCCCAGCAGCGGGTCGCGCCGACCGCTCATGGCCGCCTCGGTCAGCACCTTGGTGGTCTCCTGGAAGGAGGCCGCCGAGAGCCACGAGTCGGTGGCGAGCGACGCCTTGGTGATGCCCATGAGCTCGGGCCGGCCGGCGGCCGGCTTCCCGCCCTCGGACACCACGCGACGGTTCTCGTCGTTGAACGCGGCCCGGTCGATGAGCTCGCCCGGCAGGAGCCGGGTCTCGCCCGAGTCGAGCACGGTCACGCGACGCAGCATCTGCCGCACGATGACCTCGATGTGCTTGTCGTGGATGTCCACGCCCTGCGAGCGGTAGACCTCCTGGACCTGCGCGACGAGGTGCTCCTGGGTCCGCCTGGGACCGAGGATGCGCAGCACGGCCTTGGGGTCGACGGCGCCGAACACGATCTGGTCGCCGACGGCGATGTGCTGGCCGTCCTCGACGAGCAGGCGCGACCGCTTGGAGACCGGGTAGACCACGTCCTCCTGGCCGTCGTCGCGGGTCACCCGGATCGAGCGGCCCTTGTCCGTGTCCTCGATCGTCACCCGACCGGCGGCCTCGGAGATCGGGGCCTCGCCCTTGGGCGTGCGGGCCTCGAAGAGCTCCTGGACACGGGGCAGACCCTGGGTGATGTCGTCGGCCGAGGCCGCACCACCGGTGTGGAAGGTCCGCATGGTCAGCTGCGTGCCGGGCTCGCCGATCGACTGGGCGGCGATGATGCCCACGGCCTCGCCGATGTCGACGAGCTTGCCGGTGGCCAGCGAACGGCCGTAGCACTTCTGGCAGGTGCCGACGCGGGACTCGCACGTGAGCACCGACCGGACCTTGACCTCGGTGACGCCGGCCTCGACCAGCTGCCCGATGAGAACGTCGCCGACGTCGTCGCCCGCGCTCGCGAGGACGGTGCCGTCCTCCGCGGTGACGTCCGCGGCGAGCGACCGCGCGTAGGCCGAGGTCTCGACGGTGTCGTCGAGGACGAGGCCCTCGCCGGAGGCGGACGGCACGCCGATCGTCACGGGGAGGCCGCCGCGGGTGCCGCAGTCGGCCTCGCGGACGATGACGTCCTGCGACACGTCGACGAGCCGACGGGTGAGGTAGCCGGAGTCCGCGGTCCGCAGGGCGGTGTCCGCGAGACCCTTGCGGGCGCCGTGCGTGGCGATGAAGTACTCGAGGACCGACAGGCCCTCGCGGTAGTTCGACTTGATCGGGCGCGGGATGATCTCGCCCTTCGGGTCGGCCACGAGGCCACGCATGCCGGCGATCTGGCGCACCTGCATCCAGTTGCCTCGCGCGCCGGAGGACACCATGCGGAACACGGTGTTGTCCTTCGGGAAGTTCGCGCGCATCGCGTCCGCGACCGCGTCGGTCGCGTCGCCCCAGATGTCGATGAGCTCCTGGCGGCGCTCGTCGTCGGTGATCAGACCCATGTCGTACTGGTCCTGGATCGCCTCGGCCTTCGCCTCGTGCTCCTCGAGGATCCCCGCCTTGGCCTCGGGGGCTACGACGTCGGAGATCGCGATGGTCACGCCCGAGCGGGACGCCCAGCGGAAGCCGGCCTCCTTGAGCGCGTCGAGGCTCGCCGCGACGTCGACCTTGGGGTAGCGCTCCGCCAGGTCGTTGACGAGGCGGCCGAGCCGCTTCTTGTCCACGACCTCGTCGATGAACGGGTAGTCCACCGGCAGCAGCTCGTTGAAGAGCGTGCGGCCGAGCGTGGTGCGCAGCACGACGGGCTCGCCCGCCGCCGCGGCCGCGGCCTGCTCGTGCCCCTCGGGCAGGACGAGGTCGGTGAAGCGGATCGACACCTGGGCGCCGAGCTCGAGCTCACCGTTGTCCATCGCGAGGATCGCCTCGGCCACCGAGGAGAAGTACCGGCCGGCGCCCGTGCCCTCGTCGAGCTCGGTCGTCAGGTGGAACAGGCCGATGATCATGTCCTGGCTGGGCATGGTCACCGGACGGCCGTCGCTCGGCTTGAGGATGTTGTTGCTCGACAGCATGAGGATGCGGGCCTCGGCCTGCGACTCCGCCGACAGGGGCAGGTGGACCGCCATCTGGTCACCGTCGAAGTCGGCGTTGAACGCGCCGCAGACGAGCGGGTGCAGCTGGATGGCCTTGCCCTCGACGAGCTGCGGCTCGAACGCCTGGATGCCGAGCCGGTGCAGCGTGGGCGCGCGGTTGAGCAGCACGGGGTGCTCGCGGATGACCTCGTCGAGGACGTCCCACACCTGCGTGCGCTGGCGCTCGACCATGCGCTTGGCGGCCTTGATGTTCTGGGCGTGGTTGAGCTCGACCAGACGCTTCATGACGAACGGCTTGAACAGCTCGAGCGCCATCTGCTTGGGCAGGCCGCACTGGTGGAGCTTGAGGGTCGGGCCCACGACGATGACGCTTCGGCCCGAGTAGTCCACGCGCTTGCCGAGCAGGTTCTGACGGAACCGGCCCTGCTTGCCCTTGAGCATGTCCGAGATCGACTTGAGCGCCCGGTTGCCGGGGCCCGTGACCGGGCGGCCACGACGACCGTTGTCGAAGAGCGCGTCCACCGACTCCTGGAGCATGCGCTTCTCGTTGTTGACGATGATCTCCGGCGCACCGAGGTCGAGCAGCCGCTTGAGGCGGTTGTTCCGGTTGATGACGCGGCGGTAGAGGTCGTTGAGGTCCGAGGTCGCGAACCGGCCACCGTCGAGCTGGACCATCGGCCGCAGGTCCGGCGGGATGACCGGGACGCAGTCGAGGACCATGCCGAGCGGCGAGTTGCCGGTCGTGAGGAACGCGTTGACGACCTTGAGGCGCTTGAGGGCGCGGGTCTTGCGCTGACCGGTGCCGCCGGCGATGGTCTCGCGCAGCGACTCGGCCTCGGCCTCGAGGTCGAACGTCTCCAGGCGCTTCTGGATCGCCGTGGCGCCCATCGAGCCCTTGAAGTAGATGCCGAAGCGGGCGTTCATCTCGCGGTAGAGCGACTCGTCGCCCTCGAGGTCACCGACCTTGAGCGACTTGAAGCGGTCCCAGACCTTCTCCAGGCGCTCGATCTCGCCGTCGCCCTTGCGCCGGATCTGGTTCGCCTCGCGCTCGGCGGACTTGCGGACCTTGTCCCGCGCGGAGGACTCGGTGCCCGCGGCCTCGAGCTCGGCGAGGTCGGCCTCGAGCTTCTGCAGGCGCTGCTCGACCGCGAGGTCACGAGCCTTGGTCAGCTCGGACTTCTCGAGGTCGACCTCGTTCTGCAGGGTCGTCTGGTCCTCGTGACGACCGTCCTCGTCGACCTCCGTGATCATGTACGCCGCGAAGTAGATGACCTTCTCGAGGTCCTTCGGGGCGAGGTCGAGCAGGTAGCCGAGGCGCGACGGGACGCCCTTGAAGTACCAGATGTGCGTGACGGGGGCCGCCAGCTCGATGTGGCCCATCCGCTCGCGGCGGACCTTGGAGCGGGTGACCTCGACGCCGCAGCGCTCGCAGATGATGCCCTTGTAGCGCACCCGCTTGTACTTGCCGCAGTTGCACTCCCAGTCCCGGGTGGGACCGAAGATCTTCTCGCAGAACAGGCCGTCCTTCTCCGGCTTGAGCGTGCGGTAGTTGATCGTCTCCGGCTTCTTGACCTCGCCGTGCGACCACTCGCGCACATCGCCGGCGGTGGCCAGGGAGATGTGGAGCTGGTCAAACAGATTGACGTCGAGCAACGTGTCCTACTTCCTTCAGTTCAGGTAGCGCTCGTGCGGATGCCGCTGCGCGGCGGGTCAGAGCTCGTCGACGCTCGAGGCGTCGGGGCGGCGGGAGAGGTCGATGCCGAGCTCCTCGGCCGCGCGGTACACCTCGTCGTCGGAGTCCTTGAGGTCGATGAGCGAGCCGGACGAGTCCAGCGCCTCGACGTTCAGGCACAGCGAGCGCATCTCCTGGATGAGCACGCGGAAGGACTCCGGGATGCCCGGCTCGGGGATGTTCTCGCCCTTGACGATGGCCTCGTAGACCTTGACGCGTCCTGTGACGTCGTCCGACTTGATCGTCAGCAGCTCCTGCAGGGCGTGCGCGGCGCCGTACGCCTCGAGCGCCCACACCTCCATCTCGCCGAACCGCTGGCCACCGAACTGGGCCTTACCGCCCAGGGGCTGCTGCGTGATCATCGAGTAGGGGCCCGTCGAGCGCGCGTGGATCTTGTCGTCGACCAGGTGGTGCAGCTTGAGGATGTACATGTAGCCGACCGAGATGGGCTCGGGGAACGGCTCGCCGGAGCGCCCGTCGAACAGGCGCGCCTTCCCGTTCGGGGCGACGACGCGCTCGCCGTCCCGGTTGGGCAGCGTGTGTGCGAGCAGCCCCTGGAGCTCCTCCTGCTGGAGCCCGTCGAACACCGGGGTCGCCACGGTCGAGCCGGGCTCGGCACGGTGCACGTGCTCGGGCAGGCTCTTCGTCCACTCCTCCGCGGCCTTGACCGCCTCGGAGATGTCCCAGCCGTTCGCGGCCGCCCAGCCCAGGTGCAGCTCGAGGACCTGGCCGACGTTCATGCGGCCGGGGACACCGAGCGGGTTGAGGATGACGTCGACCGGCGTGCCGTCCGGCAGGAAGGGCATGTCCTCGACGGGGAGGATCTTCGAGATGACGCCCTTGTTGCCGTGGCGGCCGGCGAGCTTGTCGCCGTCCGTGATCTTGCGGCGCTGCGCGATGTAGACGCGCACCTGCTGCTTGACGCCCGGGGGCAGCTCGTCGTCGTCCTCCGTGAACTCGCGGACGCCGATGACGATGCCCGACTCGCCGTGGGGCACCTTGAGCGAGGTGTCGCGCACCTCGCGCGCCTTCTCGCCGAAGATCGCGCGGAGGAGGCGTTCCTCCGACGTCAGCTCGGTCTCACCCTTGGGCGTGACCTTGCCGACGAGGACGTCGCCGGCGCTGACCTCGGCGCCGATGCGGATGATGCCGCGCTCGTCGAGGTCCGCGAGGATCTCCTCGGAGACGTTGGGGAGGTCACGGGTGATCTCCTCCGCGCCGAGCTTCGTCTCGCGGGCGTCGACCTCGTGCTCCTCGATGTGGATCGAGGTGAGCATGTCGTCCGTGACGACACGCTGCGACATGATGATCGCGTCCTCGTAGTTGTAGCCCTCCCACGACATGAACGCGACGAGGAGGTTGCGCCCGAGAGCCAGCTCGCCGTCGTCGGTCGACGGGCCGTCCGCGAGGACGGAGCCGATCTCGACCCGCTCCCCCTCGTTCACCAGCACACGCTGGTTGTAGGAGTTGCCCTGGTTCGACCGGTTGAACTTCATGATCCGGTGCGTGAAGCTCGAGCCGTCGTCGGCAAGCACGACCACCGAGTCGGCGGAGACCTCGGTGACGACGCCCGCGACCTGCGAGGTGACGACGTCGCCCGCGTCGACCGCGGCCCGACGCTCCATGCCGGTGCCCACCAGCGGCGCCTCGGCGCGGATGAGCGGGACCGCCTGACGCTGCATGTTGGCGCCCATGAGCGCGCGGTTGGCGTCGTCGTGCTCGAGGAACGGGATCATCGCCGTGCCGACGGAGACCATCTGGCGCGCGGACACGTCCATGAACGCGATCTCCGCGGGCTCGACGAGCGCCGGCTCGCCGCCCGGGGTGCGGCACAGGACGCGCTCCTCGACGAACGTGCCGTCCTCGTTCAGCGGGGCCGACGCCTGGGCGATCGTGTGCCGGTCCTCGTCGTCCGCCGTGACGTACTCGATCTCGCCGGTGACGCGACCGTCCTTGACCTGGCGGTACGGGGTCTCGACGAAGCCGAAGGGGTTGATGCGCGCGAAGGTCGCGAGCGAGCCGATGAGGCCGATGTTCGGGCCCTCAGGGGTCTCGATCGGGCACATGCGGCCGTAGTGCGAGGGGTGGACGTCACGGACCTCCATGCCGGCGCGGTCGCGCGACAGACCTCCGGGGCCCAGCGCCGAGAGCCGGCGCTTGTGGGTGAGGCCCGACAGGGGGTTGTTCTGGTCCATGAACTGCGACAGCTGGCTGGTGCCGAAGAACTCCTTGATGGAGGCGACGACCGGCCGGATGTTGATGAGCGTCTGCGGCGTGATGGCCTCGACGTCCTGCGTGGTCATCCGCTCGCGCACGACGCGCTCCATCCGCGACAGGCCGGTGCGGACCTGGTTCTGGATGAGTTCGCCGACGGCGCGGATGCGACGGTTGCCGAAGTGGTCGATGTCGTCCGTCTCGACGCGGACGTCGACCTTCTCGCCCTCGCGGGTGCCCGGCAGCGTCTCGACACCCTTGTGCAGGGCGAGGATGAACCGGATCGTCGACACGATGTCCTGCACGCGCAGGAGGGACTCCCCCGGCGGGGTCGTCATGCCGAGCTTCTTGTTGATCTTGTACCGACCGACCTTCGCGAGGTCGTAGCGCTTGTGCGCGAAGTAGTAGGAGTCGAGCAGGTTGCGGCCGGCCTCGACCGTGGGCGGCTCGCCCGGACGGATCTTGCGGTAGATGTCGAGGAGCGCCTCGTCCTGGGTCTTGACCGTGTCCTTCTCGAGCGACTCGAGCAGGACCGGGTAGTCCTCGAAGTGGCCGCGGATCTCGGACTCGGTGAGGCCGAGCGCGCGCAGGAAGACCGTGACCGACTGCTTGCGCTTGCGGTCGATGCGCACGCCGATGGCGTCACGCTTGTCGATCTCGAACTCGAGCCAGGCACCGCGGGAGGGGATGACCTTCGCCGTGAAGATATCCTTGTCCGACGTCTTGTCGGGGGTGCGCTCGAAGTAGACGCCCGGCGAGCGGACGAGCTGGCTGACGACGACGCGCTCGGTGCCGTTGATGATGAACGTGCCGCGGTCGGTCATGAGCGGGAAGTCGCCCATGAAGACCGTCTGCGACTTGATCTCGCCGGTCGTGTTGTTCATGAACTCCGCCGTGACGAAGAGCGGAGCGGCGTAGGTGAGGTCCTTCTCCTTGCACTCCTCGGCGGTGTACTTCGCGGGCTCGAAGCGGTGGTCGCGGAACGACAGCGACATGGACTCCGAGAAGTCCTCGATGGGCGAGATCTCCTCGAAGATCTCCTCCAGGCCCGAGATGGTGTGGGTCGACCCGTCGGGGTTCGCCTCGAGCCGGGCGCTCCAGGCGTCGTTGCCCAGGAGCCAGTCGAAGCTCTCGGTCTGCAGGCCGAGCAGGTCTGGCGCCTGCATCGGCTCGTAGATCTTGGCGAACGACAGCCTGGGCGACGCGAGGCGCTTCGCGACGAGGTCGGCGGACGGGGCGGCAGAGGTGCGCGAGGCAGCCAAAGGGGGTCCTTCCCTGCGGAGAGGTGTGCACGCGGCGCGCGTCGACTTCCGTGTCATGCCTCCGGAGTGACGCGCCTGGTGGCGCGGCTCGGGGTGACCAGGGCACATCGGTGCTCGGATGGGTGGAGGCAGGGCAGGCGTCGGCTAACGCAAGTGTCCACCTTACACACGGCTCCGTGTCCCGTCCAGACGCGCGCACCCGAGGGTGCCCGTGATCCCGCACTCACCGACGTGAGCCCGTGAGACCCGTCGGGCGTCCTTGCCCGGCCGGACCGGCCACCCGTGGGCGACCGCGACCAGTGTAGGGCACGCGTGCACGCGTCGCGCCAGACCTGCGGCCCGAGCGCCCGGCGTGTCCCGACGCAGGAACGGCTCGAGGCCGGGACCCGTACGGGTCCCGGCCTCGGGCCGGTGGATCGGGGCGCCCCCTCAGGGGGCGACGATCACTTGATGGTGACGGTGGCGCCGGCCGACTCGACCTGCTCCTTGGCCTTCTCGGCGGCCTCCTTGTCGACACCCTCGAGGATGGCCTTGGGGGCGGCGTCGACCAGGTCCTTGGCCTCCTTGAGGCCCAGCGACGTGAGCGCGCGCACCTCCTTGATGACCGCAACCTTCTTGTCGCCGACGGACTCGAGGACGACGTCGAACGAGTCCTGCTCGGCGGCGGCGTCCGCGCCGGCGTCGCCGCCGGCAGCGGCGGGGGCGGCACCCGCGACGGCGACCGGCGCGGCCGCGACGACGTCGAAGGTCTCCTCGAACTGCTTGACGAACTCCGAGAGCTCGATGAGCGTGAGCTCCTTGAACGCCTCGATGAGCTCGTCGGTGGTGAGCTTGGCCATGGTGGCTTTCCTTCCGTTTCGGTCCTGCTACGCGAGCAGAGGTGGGGTGTACTGCCGGGGCTCTCAGGCCTCGGCTGCTGCCTGCTTCTCGCGCAGGGCGTCGATGGTGCGGGCGGCCTGGGTGGCCGGCGCGGTGAACATGTAGGCCGCCTGGAACAGCGCGGCCTTGAAGGCACCCGCCGCCTTGCCCAGGAGGACCTCGCGGGACTCGAGGCTCGCGAGCGTGGTGACGTCGTCCGCGGACAGCTGGTTGCCGTCGAGGACACCGCCCTTGATGACGAGCTGCTCGTTGTCCTTGGCGAAGTCGCGCAGCGCCTTCGCGGTCTCCGAGACCTCGCCGTGGACGAACGTGATCGCCGTCGGGCCCGTGAGGGACTCACGGTCGATCTCGACGCCGGCCTGCTTCGCGGCGATCGCCGCGAGGGTGTTCTTCGCGACGACGTAGCGTGCCGAGCCCGCGAGCGAGCGGCGCAGCTCCTTGAGCTGGGCGACCGACATGCCGCGGTACTCGGTGAGCAGCACCGCCTGAGCCTCGCGGAAGCCCTGCTCGAGCTCGGCGATGGCCTCGGTCTTGTCCGGCCTTGCCATGAGCCCTCCTTCCGATATGGGACCGTCGGGTGTCCGCACATGGAAAGAGCCCCGCGCGCAGACGGCACGGGGCTCGGGGGCATCACGGGATGCTTCGGCTTCGTAGCTCGCCTGCGCCGGCTCCACCTGGGTGGACTTCGATCCGGGGCAGGTACCCCGCATGACCGACGGTCTGTGGCGTCGTCCATGGTAGCGGCAGGCGGGGGCCGGCGGACCCCCCGCCCGGCGTGGGCCTGCTCACCTCCCGGCCCGCAGGCGGCCGGGTGGGCGGGCGGCCTGCGGTCGTGCGGTGCCGCCCGCCCCGGGGCACGCTGCGCCGCGTGCTCCTGACGACGCCGCGGGCCCGGCCCCCACGGGGGGACCGGGCCCGCGAAGCGGTCAGCGTGACGTCAGGAGGCGTCCTCGGAGGTGAGGTTGCGCGTCTTGGTGGCGTCGAGCGGGATGCCCGGGCCCATCGTCGTGCTCATCGTGGCCTTGGTGATGTAGCGGCCCTTCGAGCTGCCCGGCTTGAGGCGGAGGACCTCCTCCTGGGCGGCGGCGTAGTTCTCGACCAGCTTGGTCTCGTCGAAGGACGCCTTGCCGATGACGAAGTGCAGGTTCGCGTGCTTGTCGACGCGGAACTCGATCCGACCGCCCTTGATGTCGTTGACGGCCTTGGCCACGTCCATCGTGACCGTGCCGGTCTTCGGGTTCGGCATGAGGCCACGGGGACCGAGCACGCGGCCGAGGCGGCCGACCTTGCCCATGAGGTCCGGGGTGGCGATCGCCGAGTCGAAGTCGGTGTACCCGCCGGCGACCTTCTCGATGAGCTCGTCGCCGCCGACCTCGTCGGCCCCGGCATCGATGGCCTGCTGCGCACGGTCGCCGACGGCGAAGACCAGGACCCGGGCGGTCTTGCCGGTTCCGTGCGGGAGGTTGACGGTGCCGCGGACCATCTGGTCCGCCTTGCGGGGGTCGACACCGAGGCGGAAGACGACCTCGACGGTCTGGTCGAAGCCGGTGCTCGCACCCTCCTTGGCCAGGCGCACGGCCTGGAGCGGGGCGTAGAGCTCGCCGTCGTGGATCTTCTCGGCTGCCTTGCGGTAGTTCTTGCTGCGCGTGGTCATGCTGCTTCTCCTGTGCTGGTACGTGAGCAGTCGTGGTCGGTCGGGCCCACGCCGGGCCCTGCCACTACGCCGCGGTCGCGGCGTCTGCGGGGTCAGCCGTCGACGGTGATCCCCATGGAGCGGGCCGTGCCCGCGATGATCTTCTCGGCGGCCTCGATGTCGTTCGCGTTGAGGTCCTCCGCCTTGGTGCGGGCGATCTCCTGGACCTGCTCGCGGGAGATCGACGCGACCTTGTCGGTGTGCGGGGTCGAGGACCCCTTCTGCACGCCGGCGGCCTTCTTGATGAGCTCCGCGGCGGGCGGCGTCTTCGTGATGAACGTGAACGAGCGGTCCTCGTACACGGTGATCTCGACGGGCACGACGTTGCCGCGCTGCGACTCGGTCGCGGCGTTGTACGCCTTGCAGAACTCCATGATGTTGACGCCGTGCTGACCCAGGGCGGGTCCGATCGGCGGCGCGGGGGTGGCTGCTCCGGCCTGGATCTGGAGCTTGATGTAGCCGGAGATCTTCTTCTTGGGAGGCATTCGGGTCCTTCGGTGTGTGGTTCCACGCCCGCGGCGGCGACCGCGGGCCGTCCCCTAGGCCTTGGTGACCTGGGAGAACGAGAGCTCGACCGGGGTCTCCCGGCCGAAGATGCTGACGAGCACCTGCAGCTTCCGGCTCTCCACGTGGATCTCGGAGATGGTGGCCGGCAGGGTCTCGAACGGACCGTCGGTGACGGTGACCGTCTCGCCGATCTCGTAGTCGACGAGGACGGGGACGGCCTCGCCCTGGGGCGTGGCGGTCTCGCCGGGGGTCTCGACGGCGCCCGCGGCGGGCTGCGCGAAGGAGACGTTGAGCATGGAGATCGCCTCGTCGAGGGTGAGCGGCATCGGGTCGTGCGCGTTGCCCACGAAACCGGTGACGCCCGGCGTGTGACGGACGACGCCCCACGACTCGTCGGTCAGCTCCATGCGGACCAGCGTGTAGCCGGGGATCCGCACGCGGTTGACCATCTTGCGCTGGCCGTTCTTGATCTCGGCCACGTCCTCGGTCGGCACCTCGACCTGGAAGATGTGGTCCTCCATGTTCTGGGTCGTGATGCGGTGCTCGAGGTTGGCCTTCACGCGCTTCTCGAAGCCCGCGTAGGTGTGCACGACGTACCAGTCGCCCGGGAGCATCCGCATCTCGAGGCGGTACGCGGCCTCGGGGTCGGCCTCAGGGGCGTCGGCCTCAGGGGCGTCGGCCTCGGCGTCCGGGGCGCCCGCCCCGGGTGCGTCCGTCCCGGCGTCGTCGGGCTCGCCCCGCTCGTCGGCGGGGGTCGCCTCCTGGTCGACGGCGGTGTCCGCCTCGGCGCCCGGGTCGGCGCCGTCAGGGGTCGACCCGGCAGCCTCGGCGGTGACGCCGAGGTCGTCGGTCGACGTGCTGTCGTCGCCCTGGAAGTCCACAGACACGAGGGAACATCCTCCTTGGATGTGTCGGTCGCGCGACCGGTCGGTCACGCGAGATTCACGGCCCGGGGGCCCGGCGATCGGCTCAGCCGAACGTCCACAGCGCGAGCTGGCCGAACACGAGGTCCAGCACGCCGACGATCGCCATCATCACGAGGACGAAGAGCACGACGACGAAGAAGTACGTGATGAGCTCGCGACGGGTGGGGCGCACCACCTTGCGCAGCTCGGCGAAGACCTGCCGGATGAAGCGCGCGATGCGGGCGAACAGCCCCCTGCGGGGCTCGACCTCCGACTTGCGCCCGGAGCCGCCCTCGGCGGCCGTCGTCTCGCTCACGTCTACCTGTCCCTCGCCTGTCGCCGGTGGCCCGCTCCCGGCAGGGTGCGGGCACGCCCACCATCGGTGGGTCGGGCCCGACGGCTGTGATCGTCCTGCGCCGTCAGGTGCAGGGCAGGAGGGACTCGAACCCTCAACCGCCGGTTTTGGAGACCGGTGCGCTGCCAATTGCGCCACTGCCCTTCGGCGGAGACTGCAGCCGTGCGGGCACGGGTGAGTCTGCGGTTCGTCACCGCCGATGGACCATAGTACGCACCGCGAGGGGTGGGGTCGACCGAGGTGCGGAAGGTCACGCGTCACACCGTGCACGACCGGACCGGTCCCGGGACGTGGGCCGGCACGAGACGCGGCGCACGCCTCGTGCCACGATGGTCGTCGTGACCGAGACAGCCGAGACCCGTCCCCGCATCTCCGCCCGACTCGCCGGCATCGCCGAGTCCGCGACGCTCGCCGTCGACGCCAAGGCCAAGGCGCTCAAGGCCGCCGGCCGGCCCGTCATCGGCCTGGGCGCCGGCGAACCCGACTTCCCGACGCCGAGCTACATCGTCGACGCGGCCGTCGCCGCCGCCCAGGACCCGGTCAACCACCGCTACTCCCCCGCCGGCGGCCTGCCCGTCCTCAAGGAGGCGATCGCGGCCAAGACGCTGCGCGACTCCGGCTACGAGATCTCGCCCGGCAGTGTCCTCGTGACGAACGGCGGCAAGCAGGCCGTCTTCCAGGCGTTCGCGTCGATCGTCGACCCGGGCGACGAGGTGCTCCTTCCCTCGCCGTACTGGACCACGTACCCCGAGGCCATCACCCTCGCCGGGGGCGTCCCGGTCGCGGTGTTCGCCGGGGCCGAGCGCGGCTACAAGGTGGACGTCGACCTCCTCGAGGCCGCGCGGTCGAACCGCACGAAGGTCCTCGTCCTGTGCTCGCCGTCGAACCCGACGGGTGCCGTCTACACGCCGGAGGAGACCGAGCGGATCGGCCGCTGGGCGCTCGAGCACGGCATCTGGGTGGTCACCGACGAGATCTACGAGCACCTCGTCTACGGCGACGCCGAGTTCACGCCCGTCCTGCGCGTGGTCCCCGAGCTGGCCGACACCACCATCGTCCTCAACGGTGTCGCCAAGACCTACGCGATGACCGGCTGGCGGGTGGGCTGGCTCGTGGGCCCCACCGACGTGGTCAAGGCCGCGACGAACTTCCAGTCGCACCTCACCTCCAACGTCGCGAACGTGAGCCAGCGCGCCGCGCTCGCCGCCGTCTCGGGCGACCTGTCCGCGGTCGCGGACATGCGCACCGCGTTCGACCGTCGCCGTCGGCTCGTCGTGGACCTCCTGCGCGGGATCGACGGGGTCGAGGTGCCCGAGCCGAAGGGCGCGTTCTACGCCTACCCGTCGGTCGAGGGCCTTCTCGGCCGGACCTTCCGCGGTCGGACGCCGCAGACGTCTGCCGAGCTCGCCGCGCTCGTCCTCGAGGAGGTCGAGGTCGCGGTCGTGCCCGGCGAGGCGTTCGGTCCCTCGGGCTTCCTGCGCCTGAGCTACGCCACGTCCGACGAGAACCTCACCGAGGCCGTGGGCCGCATGGCCGAGCTGCTCGGCTGACCCCACGCCCCGCAGCACCCGACGGGCCCGGCGCACGAGCGCCGGGCCCGTCGTCGTCCCGGCCCGCACGCGGAGCCCGCCGCACGGACGGCCGGTGCCGCCGGCCGCGGAGCCCGCCCGTCATGTGAGCGCCCCCTCCCGACTCTCATCTCCGCCTCATGCGGGTCGCGGACACTACCGTGGGGCGGGCCGCGCCGGGCGGCCCCGAAGGAGGCGCGACGTGAGTGGACGCGAGGGCGGCACCCGCCCGCGGTTCGTCGCCGCGTCGCGCGACACCGTCGCCCGTGACGCCGCCTCGCGTGCCGCGGTCGCCTCCGCCCCCACGCCCGACGACGCCACGACCACGACGCCGGACGGATCGTCCGCGCCTCCCCCGGCCCACCGACCCTGGTACCGCCGCAGCACGGTGCGCGCGACGATCATCCGCACGGTGCTCATGCTCACCGGGCTCACGCTCCTGCTCGTGGGGAGCACCGCGGTCTGGCTCGAGCGTGGCCGCGTCCTGGACTCGGTCGACGCCACCCTCACGCGCACCACGCAGGAGATGGCCGGCCTGCTGAGCGACGGACAGAGCGTCGACGCCGAGGACGGGATCTCCGGGGCGATCTGGACCGCGATGTCCTCGGAGGTCCCCGCCGACAACGAGGGCGCGATGGGCTTCGTCGGGACGGACGCGCGCTGGTGGCAACCCGGCGGGCTCGACATGGGTGCCGACACCGAGCTCATCGCGGAGCTCACCGAGGCGGTCGAGCGGGGTGAGGGCACGATCAGCTCGGTGACGACGTCGATGTCGACCTACCGCTACGCGCTGCTCCCGGTGACCGTCGACGACGGCTCGGACCCGTCGGGCGCCCCGACGTCGGGCGCCGTGGTCATCGCGTTCGACATGGACGCCGAGCTCGCACCGGTGTGGGCGTCCGCGCGCACCTACCTCGTGGTGTCCGTGGTCTCGATGCTCGTCGTCGGCCTCGTCGCCTGGGTCGTCTCGGGCCGTCTCCTCGCCCCGCTGCGCGAGCTGCGATCCACGGCCGAGCGGATCACGGAGACCGACCTGTCCGGTCGCATCGAGGTCCACGGCTCGGACGACGTGGCCGACCTCGCCCGCACGGTCAACGCGATGCTCGCCCGCCTCGAGGCGTCGTTCCACTCCCAGCGCCGCCTCCTCGACGACGCCGGTCACGAGCTCCGGACTCCCATCACCATCGTCCGCGGCCACCTCGAGCTGATGGATCCCACGGACGCCGACGACGCACGGCAGACCCGCGAGCTGACGATCTCCGAGCTCGACCGGATGCACCGGCTCGCGGACGACCTCGTCATGCTGGCCAGGGCGGACGGTCCGGCGTTCGTCCAGCCGGGGCCGACGGACCTCGGGCCCCTCCTCGACAACGCGCTCGACCAGGTCCGCCAGCTCGGCGACCGGCGGTTCGTCGTCGACGCCCGGCTCGAGGCGGAGGCCGTCGTCGACGGTCAGCGCCTGACCCAGGCCCTCATCCAGCTCGCCGCGAACGCCGTGAAGTTCTCGGAGGACGGCTCGACGGTCGCGCTCGGGAGCGCCGCCGAGGCGGGACGGCTGCACCTGTGGGTCCGCGACGAGGGCCGCGGCATCGCGCGGGAGGACCAGCGGCGGATATTCGAGCGGTTCGAGCGGACGAACCGGCCCGGCGAGGCGCGCACGGAGGGCAGCGGCCTCGGCCTGGCGATCGTCTCGGCGATCGCCGAGGCGCACGGCGGTCGGGTCGACGTCGACTCCACGCCCGGTCGCGGCTCGATCTTCCTCCTCGACCTGCCGGCGCGGTCGCTCGCGCTGGACCACGACGTCCCGCTGGACGCACCCGACGGCGACGGACCCGGCGAGCTGCCGGCGGACGCGTCGGACGACGAGAAGATCAGGAGCAGGTAGTGGCACAGATCCTCATCATCGAGGACGAGGTCGGCATCGCCTCGTTCGTCACCAAGGGCCTGACGGCGGCCGGACACCAGTCCACCGCCGTCACCACGGGCAAGGAGGGCCTCGACCACGCCCGCACGAGCGGGTACGACCTCGTGGTCCTCGACGTCGGGCTGCCGGACATCGACGGCTTCCAGGTCCTGCAGACGCTGCGCGGCGAGGGGCACACGCTGCCGGTCATCATGCTGACGGCGCGGTCCTCGGTCGACGACACGGTGACCGGGCTCGATTCCGGGGCCGACGACTACATGCCCAAGCCGTTCCGGTTCGAGGAGCTGCTCGCCCGCGTGCGGCTCAGGCTGCGCTCCGCCCAGCAGACGAGCTCCGGCGCCGACCCCACCCAGCTCCAGGTCGCCGACCTCTCGCTCGACGTGCGCACGCGTCAGGCGACCGTGGCGGGGCGGACCGTCGATCTCTCGGCGCGCGAGTTCTCCCTGCTGGAGACCTTCATCCTGCACCCCGGGCAGGTGCTCTCTCGCGAGCAGATCCTCTCGCGCGTGTGGGGCTACGACTTCGACCCCGGCTCCAACGTCGTCGACGTGTACGTGCGCTACCTGCGCAAGAAGATCGGCGCCGAGCGGATCCAGACGGTCCCGCGCATGGGCTACCGGCTCGTCACCGGCTGACCGGGATCGCGCTCACCCGCACTCTCGACGGGAACGGGCCACGCTCACCCGCGCTCTCGACCGGGACGGGAGTCGACGGAGCGGGTCAGTCGCCGGAGCGGGTCAGTCGACGGAGCGGGTCAGTCGCCGGAGTCGGCGCTCTCGGCGGACACCGGGGAGGCCGGCGAGTCGGGGCTCTCGACCGGCGCCGGGCGGGGCGCCGGCACGGGCGCCGGAGCCGGCGCGGGGGCCGGAGCCGGGGCGGGAGCGGGGGCAGGCGCCGGAGCGGGCTCGGGAGAGGCGGCGGTGACGGCGCTGCGCTCGGGCGGCACGGTCGTCGCCTCGTCGGTCGTGGGCTCCTCCGTGGTGGGCTCCTCGGTGGTCGGCTCCTCCGTCGTCGGCGACTCGGCCTCGTCGGTCCCGCCCGAGGGCGAGACACGCGCCGGGGGGATGGTCACGGAGTCCACCGTCTCGTCGTCGGGGTCGGCGCTGGCGAGCACCGTGCCACCGGCGACGGCGATCGCCGACAACGTGCCCACCGCGATCCACGAGCCCCTCGAACGCATCCTCCGCCGCCTCCCGGTCAGGTCGTCCTCACGCCGGCGCCGCGCCGACGGGTCCATCGTCGTCGGAGGCCGTGAGTCCACGACCAGCGCGAGATGAGAGGACTCTCATCCGTGCAGCCCCGGAGCCCCGGTCAGCCGACCGGCGGCGGCACGACGAACGGGCCGGTCACGCGCCCGGCGGTGAAGTCCCGGGCCCGGGCGAGCCACGCCTCCGCGGTGACGAGTCGCCCCTCGGCGTCGGCCCGCCACCGGCCGTCCGCCCGCTTCGCCCCCGCCACGAGCGAGAGCGTGACGCCGGCGGCGCGCGTGCACACCTGGACCGGGTCGACCATCTGCTCGCACAGCTGCGTCCACCGGGCGAGGACGTGCGGCACCGCCGGGTACCGGTCCGGGGCGAGGTGGACGAGGACCGAGACGTGCCCGAGGAGGCAGGCGAGGTCGTCGCTGCGGTGCCCCGGGCCGAGCGAGTCGACGTCGAGGAGGCTGGAGACCGCGGTGATCCCCTCGCGCGGGTCCATGAGGACGTTCGCCTCGTAGAAGTCCCCGTGCACGGGGACGACGGGCTGGGGCGGCCCCGAGTGCAGCAGCTGGTCGATCCCGGCGGCGAGCGCCCTCGTGCGCCCCTCCGCCTCGGGGACCACGGTGGCGGCGGCGTGCGCGTAGTGGCTCGCCCGCTCCGCCCAGGCCGAGCGGCGGGCGAGCTGCAGGGCCGCCGGCGGCAGCTGGTCGAGCGTGCGGACGAGGGCATGGAGGACGGCGTCGGTCTCGTGCCCCGGTCCCCGGTGGAGCACGCGGGCGAGTGACTCGCCCTGGCCCTCGGCGAGGACCGCGAGCCCGGCGGGCTCCTCCGCGACGACGGCAGGCGCCGGTACGCCGGCGGAGGTGAGCATGCGGTGCCGGCCCACGAGGTCGCCGAGCGAGACCGGGCGGACGACCTTGACGTAGTGGACGCGGCCGGACGCACCCGTCGCGCGCAGGACCGCGCGGCGCGTGGGACGGTACGCCACGAGCTCGAGCGTGACCTGCTCGCCGAGTCGCTGCGACATCTTCGTCGAGTCGCACGCGGTCGCGAGGGCGGGCAGCTCGGGGTCCGCCGGGTGCCGCCACAGATGGACCACCGGACCCCGGCCGTCCGGCGGCTCGAGCCGGACGAGGCCCGGACCGGCGGCCCGGGTCAGCCGCGCCGTGGTGGCGCACAGGTACTCCTCGGTGCGCTTGCGCGAGCCGTCGGACGCGGTGCGCTCGACCGTGGCGGTGTACCCCACCGTGACGCCCGCGCCCGGGCGGTGGTGGACGGTGTGGACGGCCCACTCCACGAGGCGGCCGTCGTCCGGGACGAGGGCGGACGTGAGGACGTCGCCGGCGTCGGGCCCCGTCAGCAGGGCGACGTCGGCCGGCTCCCTCATCGCCGCCGCCGAGATGCTCATGACGCAAATGAGATCACACGCCGGCGCCCGACGCGCCATCGGGCCCCGCGGAGCCCTCCCCTCGGCGTCGACGGGCCCGCGTCCTGGCATGATGTCCCGATGCGCGACCTGGGCCTGCTCCCCAAGGCGCACCTCCACCTCCACTTCACGGGCTCGATGCGCGTGTCCACGCTGCTCGAGCTCGCCGAGGCCGAGGGGGTCCGCCTGCCCGCGAACCTCACGGACGACGTGGCCCTGCGGGTCCCCGCCGACAAGCGCGGCTGGTTCCGGTTCCAGCGGGCCTACGACGCCGCGCGCGCGGTCGTGCGCTCCGAGGCCGCCATGCGCCGGATCGTCGCCGAGGCCGCCGCCGACGACGCCGCCGAGGGCTCCCGCCGGCTCGAGATCCAGGTCGACCCCACGAGCTACGCGCCGTTCGTCGGCGGGATCACCCCGGCGCTCGAGATCGTGCTCGACGAGGCCGCCGCCGCGTCCCGCGCCTCCGGCGTCCAGGTCGCCGTCGTCGTGGCGGCGTCCCGAACCCGGCACCCGCTCGACGCGCGCACCCTCGCCCGGCTGGCGGCACGCCACGCCGGGGACGGGGCCGGCCAGGTCGTCGGCTTCGGGCTGAGCAACGACGAGCGCCGCGGGACCACGTCGGACTGGGCGGCGGCCTTCCGGATCGCCCGTCAGGCCGGGCTCGCCGCGATGCCGCACGGCGGGGAGCTCCTCGGCCCGGACCACGTGGCCGACGTCGTCACCCACCTGCGCCCCGACCGGCTCGGGCACGGTGTCCGCCTCGCCGAGGCCCCCGACCTCCTCGCCCGGGTGGTCGACGCCGGGATCGCCCTCGAGGTGTGCCCGGCCTCCAACGTCTCCCTCGGCGTGTACCCCACCCTCGCGGACGTCCCCCTGCGCACGCTGATCGACTCGGGAGCGACCGTCGCGCTCGGCGCCGACGACCCGCTGCTGTTCCTCTCCCGCCTCGCCGACCAGTACACGGCCGCGCGCGAGGTCCACGGGCTGTCCGACGCCGAGATCGCGACCCTTGCGAAGGGGTCGCTCACCGCCTCGCGGGCCGACCGGCGGGACGTCGCCCGGTGGGCGGCCGAGGTGGACGCCTGGCTCGCGGACGACGCATGAGCGGCGGACGCCTGCGGTGGTGGCGACGGCTCACGGTCGCCGCGGCGGACCTCGTCTCCCCGCCCGCCGGGCAGCAGGTGCGCCTGCGGCCGGGGTCCCGGCGCACGGTCGCCAGGCTCTCGCGCACGGTGACCTCGATGCGCCTGCTCGACGGCGCGTTCGTCCGCGTCCACCGTGTGGGCGCACCAGGGGCCGGCGCGGAGCGGCACAACCCCGACGTCCCCGGGGACGGCCGGGTGACGTTCGTGCTCCTCCACGGGGTCGGGCTCTCGTCCGTCTACCTGCTGCCGCTCGCGGAGGACCTCGCGGTCCACGGGGAGGTCCTCCTCGTCGACCTGCCCGGGTTCGGCGACGTCCCGCCGCCTGCCCGCACGCTCGGCATCGACGGGCTCGCGGAGGTCGTCGACGACGTGCTCGTGGCCGCCGGCGTCCACGACCCGGTGCTCGTCGGGCACTCGATGGGCGCCCAGGTGGCGGTCGAGCTGATGGCGCGCCGTCCCGAGGCCTACCACCGCACGGTGCTCGTCGCGCCGCCGGTCAACGCCGCCGAGCGCCACCCCCTCACCCAGCTGTGGCGCTACCTCCAGTCGGCCGTCCACGAGACGCACCGCCTCCGGCTGCTCGCCACCCGCTCCTACCTCACCGCGACGACCCGGTGGGTGGCCGACATCCTGCCCGAGGTGATGGGCTACCGGATCGAGGAGCGCCTGGCGCTCGCCTCGGCGGAGGCGACCGTGTCGATCCTCCACGGCGAGCACGACCGGCTCGTCCCGCCGGACTGGGCGACGGACCTCGCGGGCCGGGTGACCCGGTGCGAGGTCGAGCTCGTGCCCGGCGCCGCGCACTCGGTCGTCGTCGAGGACCATCCCGCGGTGGTGCGCGCCGCGCTCGCGCACCTCGCCGTCGACGAGCGGAGCGGACCGGGCTCGGCGGTCCCCCCGGGTTCCGCGTCCGACGACGGCCGGAGCCTGACGGACGAGTCGTGAGCACGGCCTCCCCCGGTCCTGCCGGCCCCGCGGGTCCCGCCGCCTCCGCCCGGCGCGCCGCGCGCCGCGGTGCCGAGCTCCTCACCCGCCCCCTCGCCCACGGGCTCGACTACGCGTGGGTCGCGGCGACGGCGGCGCGCTCGGCCGGCGGACTCCTGCGCCGGGACCGCTGGCGTCCCGGCACCTCCGCCGGCACCGACACCGCCGCCGCGCCGGTCCTTCTGCTCCCCGGCGTGTACGAGTCGTGGCACATGCTCGCCCGCGTCGGCCGGGCGATCGTCGATGCGGGCCATCCGGTCGGCGTCGTCCCCGACCTCGGCCTCAACGGGCGTCCGGTGGCCGACGGGGCGCGGCGCACCGCCGACCACCTCGCGCGGCTCGGCCTGCGCGGGGTCGTCCTCGTCGCCCACTCCAAGGGCGGGCTGGTCGGCAAGGCGACGATGCTCGGGCCCGAGGGGCACCGGGTGGCGGGCCTCGTGGCGGTCGCGACGCCGTGGCGCGGCTCGGTGTGGGCGCGAGCCTTCCCGCCGCGATCGGCGGTGGGCGCCCTCAGCCCGCGTGGGCCGGACCTCGTCCGGCTGGCGGGGCGGACCGACGTGGACTCCCGCATCGTCTCGCTCGCGCCCGCGTGGGACCCGCACATCCCGGGCGGCTCGTTCCTGCCGGGCGCGCGCAACGTGCGGCTGCGCGAGCGCGGACACTTCCGCCCGCTCGGCTCACCCGCGGTGCACGCCCTGGTGGTGGCGCACGTCCGCCTGCTCGCGGCGGACGCTCAGGGCGGGCAGGACAGGTAGGACCAGGTGAGCCTCCTGAGTCACCCGAGCCGCCGCGCGACCTCCATGACCCACTCCCGCTGGCGCCTCGTCTCGACCGCCCGCCGGCGGTAGTGCCCGCGCACCCGGTCGACCGCCCGATCGGGCGGCAGGCCGCTGAGGACCGCGAGGACGGGGAGCGCCGTGCCGGTCCGCCCCGTCCCGCCGCCGCACGCGACCTCGACCCGTTCGGTCACCGCCCGCGCGTGCGCCTCGCGCAGCGCGTCGAGCGCGTCGTCGGTCGAGGCGGGCAGGCCGAAGTCGCGCCAGCGCACCCAGCGGTGGGGCCACCCGACGTCCCGCGGCGCGCGCCCGAGGAGATGGACGGCCAGGTCGGGCGGCTCGACGCCGCCGCGCGGGCGACGGACCCCGGTCCCGCGCACGCGCCGCCCGTCGGGGAGCTCGACAACGCCGGGGACGTCGCCCCAGGCTGTCACGCGTCCGCGCTCGGGGCAGTCACGCGGTGTCGCGCCAGATGCCGCCGGTCCGCTCGACGGCCCGGGCGAGCGCCGGGCGCGCGTCCGGGGCGAGGTCGAAGGCGTTGACGACGACCTCGAGCGGCCCCCGCGCGAGCGGCGCCAGCTCCTCCAGCGCCCACAGCAGCGACTCGACGACCAGGGCGTGCGGGTTGCCGAACACGCCCCCGCCGACGAGCGTGAGGACGACCCGCTCCCGGCCGGTGGCGAGCGCCCCGAGCAGCGTCCCCAGGTAGGCGGCGCGCAGCAGCTGCCGCATGACGTCGAGGTGGGCGCCGGTGGTCGCCCCGTCCCCGTAGCCGCCGTGCGCGAGCGCCGCGGTGAGCACCTGCGCGATGCGGGGGCGCCCGTCGACCCGCCCGTGCCACCCGGCGCCGAGCACCACCTCGACGTCGTCCTGCACGCCGACCCGGATGTCCTCGAAGCGCTCGGCGAGCGCCTCGGCGACCGCGGGGAGGTCGGCGAGGTACTGAGCGCTGAGGTACCCGGACCGCACGGCGCCGAGGTGCGCGGGCAGCGCGTCGGCCAGGAGGTCGACCTGCCGCCCCGCCCTCTGCTCGAACGTGCCGCCGGCGCCGTCGGGCGCCGCGTAGTGCCGCAGAAGCGTGCCGGGGAAGGCGCCGATCGAGGCCCGCGGTCCCTGCGTCGGGTCGGAGAGGTAGTCCGCCACCGGTACGAGGGACGGGCCGGGCGACTCGAGGCAGTTGAACTGGGAGGCGACCTGGAAGAGGGTCCCGCCCGCCGCGAACGCCTGGAGCGCACCGATGTCGGCCGTCGTGCCGCCGCCGTGGAGGACGGACAGCACCGGTGACGAACCGCGCTCGCCGGACCGGGCGGTCGCGCCGGACTCGCCGGCGTCGACGGCACGCCGCCGCAGCTCCCCGATCGTCGGCGTGGAGAACCGGCCGGCTCGGTACGTCCGCTCCCCCACCACGAGGTCGTACCCGCCCGCCGGGTCGCCGACGAGCGCGCCGCCGGCCCGTGCCGCCGCCTCCGCGGCACCCACGAGCGCCCGTGCCCGTCCCGGCGTCGCGTCGCCCTGCCGGCTCGCGGCCACGAGCCGCTCCGCCTCGCGGCGGTCCGCGTCGCTCCCGGTGAGGGCGACGTCGAGGAGGTCGCGGTCCATCAGCGCAGGACGCCCGTCACAGCTCGACGCCGAGGAGCACCGGCTCCGGGACGAGCTCGACCCCGAAGGCCGCCGCCACGCCGTCCCGCACCTCGCGGGCGAGCGCCACGAGGTCGACGGCGCGCGCGCCACCCCTGTTCGTCAGGGCGAGCGAGTGCCTGGTCGAGATCGCCGCGGGACCGGGCATGGCGTGCCCCTTGTGGAAACCGGACTGGTCGATGAGCCAGGCCGCCGAGGACTTCACCCAGGTCTCGCCCGACCCGTCCGGCGCGGGCGCGTCGAACCGGGGGGCGTCGTCGGGCAGGTTCGCCGCCTGCGCGGGCGGGAGGATCGGGTTGGTGAAGAACGATCCGGCGGACCACGTGTCGTGGTCGGCGTCGTCGAGCACCATGCCCTTGCCCCGGCGCAGCTCGAGGACGGCCTCGCGGGCCTCGCTCGAGCGCACGCGGGCACCGACCTCGACGTCGAGCCGCCGGGCGAGCTCCGGGTAGCGGATCGGCGCGGACATGATCGTCGGGGGCGTCTGGAAGGCGACGTCGAGGACGACCCACCGCCCCGTCGGTCCCCACGTGCGGCCGCCGCCGGCGTCGGCGTCGCTCAGCGAGCGCTTGAGGACCGACGTGCGGTAGCCGAGGCCGAGCTCCGTGAGCGCGAGCGTGCGCGGGCGGCCCGCGAGGCGGTCCCACACCCGGACGTGGCTGAGCACGCCGGCGACCTCCTGCCCGTAGGCCCCGACGTTCTGCACGGGGGTCGCTCCCGTCGAGCCGGGGATCCCGGAGAGGGCCTCGAAGCCGGAGGCCCCCTCGGCGACGGCGCGGGCGACCACGTCGTCCCACACGGCGCCGGCCGGGGCGGTGAACTGCCCGCCGCCGCAGCCCTCGACGCTGTCGACCTCGAGCTCGCGCCGCATGTCCCGCACGACGACGCCGTCGAACCCCTCGTCGGCCGCGAGCAGGTTGGAGCCGCCGCCGAGGACGAGGACGGGCGTGCCGGCGTCGTCGGCGGCCCGGACGGCGTCGACGATCTCGTCCGCGCTGTCGGCCTCGACGAGCTCGCCGACCGGCCCGCCGACGCGCAGCGTGGTGAGGTCGGCGAGCGTGGGGGCCGCGGTGCGTGCTCCCACGGCGCTCACAGCGCCCTCGCGAGGTCGACCGTCACCCGGGCGCGGGTGAGGACGGCGACGCCCTCGTGCCGGACGTCGACGTCGACCCGGACCGTGGTCCCCTCGACCTGGCCGGCCACACCGACGACCTCGAGGCTGGTGCCCTCGCCGGCGGGGACGACGACGGGGCGGGCGAACCGGGTCTGGACGTCGAGGACGGCCGCCGGGCCGCCCGCCCACGTCTCGACGAGGGCCGCGGCGATGCCGAGCGTGGCCATGCCGTGCGCGATGACGCCGGGCAGGTCGACCGACGCCGCGACGGCGTCGTCGTGGTGGATGGGGTTGAAGTCGCCCGACGCGCCGGCGTACCGGACGAGGGACGTGCGCGTGACGGGCACCGTCTCGCGCAGGAGCTCCTCGCCCACCTCGGGGACGGGGCGCGGCGCGGCGGTCATGCGTCCCCCCTGACGGCGAGCGTGGAGGTGACGGTGGCGACCGGGTCGCCCGTGCCCTCCTCCGCGATGTCCGCGCGGGTGGTGACGAGCGTGAGGGCGCCGCGGGCGAGGATCCGCTCGACGACGACGGTGGTGCGCAGCCGGTCGCCGTCGACGATGGGCCGGTGGTGCGAGAGCCGCTCGTCGGCGTGGACGACGCGGGAGAAGTCGATGCCCGACTCCGGCGAGGCGACGTACGCCTGCTCGGCGCGCTGCGCGAGGATCACGGCGAAGGTGGGCGGGGCGACCACGCCGGGGTAGCCGGCGGCCCGTGCCGCCTCCGCGTCGGTGTGGAGGGGGTGGGTCGCGCCGGTGGCCACCGCCATCTCGGCGATCTTCGCGGCGGAGACGACGTACGTCTCGGTGGGGGCATAGGTGCGCCCCGCGAGCGTCGTGTCGACGCCGGCGGGGCGCGGTGGAGTCTCGGTCATCGGCCCAGGCTAGCCGCGGGCGACGACGGCGTGCTCCGAGTGGTCAGCGGGTCTCGCGGTGACCGGTCTTCGCGTTGCAGCGGGGGCAGAACTTCTGCAGCTCGAGGCGGTCCGGGGTGTTCCGCTTGTTCTTCTTGGTGATGTAGTTCCGGCCCTTGCACGTCTCGCAGGCCAGGGTGATCTTCGGGCGGATGTCCGCCGACTTGGTGGCCATGATGTCCTCGTTCCTGTCGCTGAGCCCATCACCGCCGATGTGCGGTGCGGGCGCGGTAGCGGGAGGGGGGCTCGAACCCCCGACCTCACGATTATGAGTCGTGCGCTCTGACCAGCTGAGCTACCCCGCCACGCGTCCACGAGTGCGTCCACGCGTGGGCGCAGGCGGTGATGCTCGTGAACCGAGCCCCGAAAGGGAATCGAACCCTTGACCTTCTCCTTACCATGGAGACGCTCTGCCGACTGAGCTATCGGGGCGTGCCTCGGTCAGCTCACCGAGGCAGCGCGGACGAGCCTACAACGCGGCGACGGGGCCGGGCCAACCACAGAGGCCTCCTCCCGCGGTGAGTGTGCTCACAGGGCCCTGCCCACCCCCGGAACGACGAGGGCCGGACCCGCGCTGCGGGTCCGGCCTCTCGGTGGCGAGTGCAGGATTCGAACCTGCGAAGCTTGCGCGGCTGATTTACAGTCAGCTCCCTTTGGCCGCTCGGGCAACTCGCCTCGGCACCCTCGCGGGTGCGGATGGCACGATATCAACATCCGGGCGCCGGTCCGAAGCCGTCAGGGCGAGTCCTGCGTCACCCATCCGTCCCGTCCGCGACGGGACCCGTTCCTCATCGGAGGCTCACATGGCCGACTCCTCGTTCGACATCGTGTCCAAGGTCGACCGCCAGGAGGTCGACAACGCGGTCAACCAGGCCGCGAAGGAGATCGGGCAGCGCTACGACTTCCGGAACGTCGGCGCGTCGGTCGAGCTCAAGGGGGACGTCGTGGCGATGGCGGCGAACACGGCCGAGCGGGTGCTCGCGGTCCTCGACGTGCTCGAGACGAAGCTCGTCCGCCGCGGCGTCTCGCTCAAGGCGCTCGACCTCGGGGAGAAGGAGCCCGTCCAGTCGGGCAAGGAGTTCCGCCTCGCCGGCCCGCTCAAGGAGGGCCTCGACCAGGACGTGGCGAAGAAGATCACCAAGCTGATCCGCGACGAGGGGCCCAAGGGCGTCAAGGCGAACATCACCGGTGACGAGATCCGCGTGAGCAGCAAGTCCCGCGACGACCTCCAGGCCGTCATCGCCCTGCTCAAGCGGGCCGAGGACATCGACGCGGCGCTCCAGTTCGTCAACTACCGCTGACGCGGGAGCGGCGTCTCAGGCGGTCGCGCCGAGCAGTCCCTCGAGGGCGTCGACCGTCGGGGCCGCGATCGTCTCGTCGCGCAGTCCGGGCGTGGCGACCACGTGCGCGACGGCCTCGCCCGCCTGGTCGGCCGTCAGCCATTCCTTCTTCCCCTGCGGGCGGGAGCGGCTGACGATCGGTCCGAGGACGAGGGAGACGGCGCGCGGCGAGCCGGCCGCCTCGGCGCTGACGACCTGGCGGAGCATGAGCTGGGCCGCGCCCGCCATGCTCACCGGGCCGGCCGTCGCGACGGCCTCGACCGAGGCCGTCCCGGTGATGAACGTGTACGAGCCGTCGGCGGGCAGGGCGCGGACGAAGGCCCGGGCGAGCGCGACGTGCGTAGTGACGGTGCTGAGGAAGTCCCGGCGCCAGGTCTCCTCGGTCAGCTCCCAGACGTGCTCCCCCTGGTGCCAGCCACCGATCGCCGCGACGGCGTCGGTGAGCCCGTGGTCCGCGAGGCGGTCGGCGAGCGCCGCGGCGTCGTCGAACGACTCGTAGGGGTGGTCGACGAGCTCGAGCCGCGCGGCCCGCTCCGCCCCGAGCAGCTCGCGCAGCTCGGCCAGACGGCCCGGGCGGGCGCTGGGGACGACCACGCGCGCCCCGGACGTCAGGAGTGCGCGGACGATCCCCTCGCCGACGTTGCCGGTGCCACCGGCGACGAGGACGGTGCGGGCGGACAGGTCGTGCGCGCTCATGGCTGCTCCCGGTGCGCCGGGACGGCGGCGCGGGGACGACGATACGCCCGCTCAGACGGCCGGGCGACCCTCCTCGGTGCCCTGCGCCGGCTCGCCGGACAGCGCGAGCAGACGCGGGAGGAGGTCGGCGAGGGTGACCACGCCGACCCGGCCGTCCGTGCCCGTGACGAGGGCGATGTGGTGGCGCCCCACGCGCATGAGCTGTGTCGCCTCCGTCAGCGGCGTCGACGCGTCGAGGGCGAGCAGTGCGCGCACGTGCGGCGCCACGGGCGACCCCGGGGGTGCCATGAGGGTGTCGCGCACGTGCAGGACACCCGTGTACCGGCCGGCCTCGCCGACGACGAGCCGCAGGTGCCCCGAGGTGCGGGCGAGCTCCTGTGCGTCGGCCGCCGTCGCCCCCGGCGGGATCGCCGTCACCTCGTCGTCGCCCAGGACGTCGGCCATCGTCGCCGCACGCAGGTCGAGGACGCGCGTGAGCGACTCGTACGAGGTGGGGTCGAGCGCCCCGACCTCGGCGGAGTGCTCGACCAGGTGGCGCAGGGCGTCGGGGTCCTGCCCGGCCTGGACCTCGTCGACGGGCTCGACCCCGGCCTTGCGGGCGAGCCAGTTGGCCTGGCCGTTGAGCATCCGCAGCAGCGGCCGGGTGAGCGTGAGGAAGCCGCGCATCGGGAGGGCGAGCAGCATCGCGGAACGCTCGGGGTGGGCGATCGCCCACGACTTCGGGGCCATCTCGCCGACGACGAGGTGGATGAACGTGACGACGACGAGGGCAGCCACGAACGCCACGACGTCGGCGGCCACGTACGGCATGCCGGTGAGCTCGAGCAGCGGGGTGAGCGCGTGGTGCACCGCGGGCTTCGTCGTGGCACCCAGCGCGAGCGTGCAGACGGTGATGCCGAGCTGGGACCCGGCGAGCAGGAGGGTGAGCTCGGAGCTGCTGCGCAGGGCGGCGCGGGCCGAGCGGGACGTGGGCGCGAGCTCCTCGATGCGGTGCCGCTTCGCGGACACCAGCGAGAACTCGGTCGCCACGAAGAACGCGCTGGCCGCCACGAGACCGATCGTCACGAGGACGACGACGAGGGGGCTCATGCCTGCTCCTCCGCGTCGTCGGCGCGCAGGGCGTCGCCGAGCAGCGGCTCGTCGCTCTCCGGCCGGGTGACGGTGAGGCGGATCCGGCTCGGCACCCACCGGTCGATCTCGAGAACCTCGGCGTGCAGCACGCCGGGCTCGGGGTCGTCGCTGCGGGCGAACTCGCCGGGGTCGATGGGGAGCTCGACGTCGACGGCCTGACCCACCTCCGGCAGCCCGTCGGCCACGTCGATGACGAGGCCGGCGATCGTCTCGTAGTCGCCGTCGGGGAGCGTCAGTCCGAGCGCCCGCTCGATCTCGTCGAGGTGGACGTCGCCGGGGGCCTCCCACTCGCCGGGCTCCCGGCCCGGGGCGAGCTCCTGCGGGGCCGGGTCGTGCTCGTCGGCGATCTCGCCGATGAGCTCCTCGGCGAGGTCCTCGAGCGTGAGGACGCCCGTGAAGCCGCCGTACTCGTCGACCACGCACGCGATGCGGCCGCCGTGGCCGAGGTCCTCCATGGCCGTGGTCAGCGAGGACAGGTGGGAGACGACGAACGGCTCGCGCATGATCTCGGTGACGGGTGCGTCGCCCGGGAGCTCGGTGCTGAGGAGGTCGTTGAGGTCGACGATCCCGAGGACCTCCTCGGAGTCCTCCGCCAGCACGGGGTATCGGGTGTGCCCGCCGGCCATGACCTCGCGCAGGCCGGCGACGGTCAGGGTCTCGCGGACCACGTCGACCTGGGCGCGCGGGATCATCGCGTGCTCGACGTCGCGCTCGGGGAAGTCGAGGACGCGGTCGAGCAGCGTGGACATCGAGGGCGAGAGCGTCGCGGCCTCGCGCGACTCGGCGACGATGCTGCGCAGGTCACGGGCGGAGGCGGAGTGCTCGACGTCGTGCACCGGCTCGATGCGCAGGAGCCGCAGCAGCAGGTTGGAGGCGGCGTCGAAGACGCGGATGAGCCAGCCGAACAGCCGCAGGTACCACGTGGTCGACGGCGCGAGGCGGTCGGCGAGCGGGCCCGGGGACGCGATCGCCACGTTCTTGGGGAACAGCTCCCCGAAGAGCATCTGGACGTAGGTGGACAGGACGAGGGCGAGCACGGCGCCGATCCCGACGGCGACCGCCGTGGTCAGGCCGGCGGAGCCGAGGATCTCCCCGAACGCCTGCCCGACGAGCGGCTCGGCGACGTAGCCGACGAGCAGCCCGGTCACCGTGATGCCGAGCTGGGCGCCCGAGAGCATGAACGACGTCCGACGCGTGATCGCGAGGGATCGCGCGGCGGTCCGGTCGCCCGCGGCGGCGCGGGCGGCGAGCCTGGAGCGGTCCACCGAGATGTAGGCGAACTCCTGGGCGACGAAGTAGGCGGTGGCCGCCGTGATGAGGACGATGACGAGAACGCCGACGGCGATCGACACCGCCGGGATCACTCCGCACCCCCCGGGCGTGGTCGGGCAGGGGGCACGGGGCTGGTACTTCGGCCGGGCATCGGTGTCCTCGGGTCGCGGTGGAGCGGGTGCACGCAGGCTACAAGCATGCGACGCCCCTCGTGCGCATCGACGGCCCCCGACCCCGATCTACCCTGTCCCCGTGCCCCACGACCCCTCGAGCTACGGCGCGGCACCGCCGCCCGGCCGCGCGTCGACGAACCCGTACGGGAGCCCTCCGTCCGGCGGTCCCGCGGCGGGCTCCGACGTCGAGGCGATGCGGGTGGCCGCCGACGCATCGCCGTGGGCGCCCGTCGCCACCCGTGCCGACCACGAGCACCCGCGGGCAGCGCAGGGGTACGGCCGCCACGCGTCGCCCTGGTCGTGGCACTCGCTCCGCCCGAGGGTCGGCGCGACCCTGCACGGGCTCGTCCGGATCGGCCGCTGGCTCCTGCTCCCGCTCCTCGTGATGCTCGTCGTCGCGATCGTCCTGCACTCCCGGATGAGCAACGGGCGGGTCGACGTCCCCCTCGACGGGACGCCGACGAGCGTGACGGTCGAGCGCGGGTCCGACGTCTGGCTCTGGGTGCCCGAGGACGCGCCGGGCGTCGACTGCTCGGCCACCGACTCCGAGGGGCTCGGGCTCGAGCCGCGCTGGCTCCTGCGGCAGCTGACGAACGACGACCTCGTCTCGGCGCTCGTCATGCCCAGCGGGTCGACCGGCACGTTCGAGATCGCGTGCGAGCCGGCGGACGACGGGCAGCTCGTGCCCGCACCGGCCACGGCGCACGTCGGGGTGGCACCCGCGCCGTCCGCCGACCGGGTCGCGGCGTACTACACGCTCACGCGGGTGAGCACGGCGGGGCTCGTCGTCGTCGGGGCCGCCACGGTCGTGCTGTGGATCCTGTGGGGCGTCCTGCGCGCGGCGCGCGTCCTGCCCCGGCTGCGCTGACGACCGGCCGGACGGGACGACCGCTCAGACGAGCGGGCCGACGTCCTCCTGGCCCCGCGCGATCGCGGTCATCGCCTCGCGGGCGACGACCTTGACGCGCTCGCGCACGTGGGCGTCGGTCTCGCCGAGCCGCCGCTCGAACGCGTCGAGGGCCTCCCAGCCGGTCCAGTCCGTCCACGGGACCCCGGCGGCGTCGAGCTCCGCGGTCAGTCCGTCGCGGCCGGCCCGCTCCGGGCCCGTCCCGAGGACCCCGGCCTCGACGTCCTCGACCACGTGGCCGATCGTCTGCTGGGCGTCCGACTTCGTCGACCCGATGAGGCCGACGGGGCCGCGCTTGATCCATCCGGTGACGTAGACGCCGGGGACGAGCTCGCCGTCGTCGCCGAGGATGCGGCCCTCGACGTTGGGGATGACGCCGCCGCGGACGTCGAACGGGAGGCCGTCGATCGGCGCCGAGTAGTAGCCCACGGCCCGGTAGACCGCCTGGACGGGGGTCTCGACGAGCTCTCCGGTCCCGCGGACCGACCCGTCGCCGGTCAGCTCCGTGCGCTCGGTGCGCAGCGCGGTCACGCCCTCCTCGGGCGTGCCGAGCACGGCCGCCGGCGAGTGGAAGAGGTGGAGGTGGATCCGCCGCGACGCGGTGAGCGTCGCGGGGTCCCGCATGGCGAGGTCCATGAGGGTGTTGACGACCTGCTTGGTCTGGTTCGACGAGCGGATCGCCTCCTCGGACCCCTCGTCGAAGTGGAAGTCCTCCTCGTCCACCAGCAGGTCGACGTCGGGCACCTTGGCGAGCTCGCGGAGCTCGAGCGGGGTGAACTTGACCTGGGCGGGGCCGCGGCGGCCGAACAGGTGGACGTCGGTGACCGGGGAGGCCTCGAGGCCGGCGACGACGTTGGCCGGCACCTCGGTCGTCAGCAGGTCCTCGGGGTGCTTGGCGAGGATCCGGGCCACGTCGAGCGCGACGTTGCCGACGCCGAGGACGGCGATCTCGCGGGCCGTCAGGGGCCACGTCCGCGGCACGTCGGGGTGGCCGTCGTACCAGGACACGAAGTCGGCGGCGCCGTGCACGCCCGGCAGGTCGACCCCCGGGATGTCGAGCGGGGCGTCGGCGTCGGCGCCGGTCGAGACGATGACGACGTCGTAGAGCTCGCGCAGCCGCTCGAGGCTGACGTCCTTCCCGACGTCGACGTTGCCGAGCAGGCGGACGTCGCCGCGCGAGAGCACCTTCTCGAGGGCCCGGATGATGGCCTTGATCCGCGGGTGGTCCGGGGCGACCCCGTAGCGCACGAGCCCGAACGGGGCGGGCAGGCGCTCGAGGAGGTCGATGCGGACGTCGAGCCCGGAGGCCGAGAGGATGTCGGCGGCGTAGGTGCCGGCCGGGCCGGCGCCCACCAGGGCGACGTGCAGGGGGCGTGCGCTGGTCACTGCGTCCTCTCGGTGCGCGGAATGGTCCGTCGGCCAGTGTAGGTCCGCCCCGCCGCGCCGGGAGTGCCGTCCGGCGTGAGGTCAGCCGCGTCTGCGGGGCGAGCGGGCGAGCAGACCGGCTCCCCCGACGACGACGAACGCCCCGAACACCCACCAGGCCGCCGTGCCCTTGACCGCGTCGAGCGGGTCCGCGGGCCGCTCCGGCACGGGGACGTACGTGGGCGCGTCGGCGCTGGGGGCCTCGTGGACCGGGCTCGGCGGGCCGGGGGCCGCGCCGTCGTCGACGAACGCGAGCGCGTCGTAGGGCGCGACGATGCCCCAGCCGAGCTGGTCGGTGCGCTCGTCCGGGACCGCGCGCACCGCCGTGGACATGAGTCGGTGCTCCCACTGCGCGGGCGTCTCGTCCGGGTACTCGGCGGCCACGAGCGCGGCGATCCCGGCGACGTACGCCGTCGACCAGCTCGTCTGCCCGCCGCCCGGGGAGGAGTAGCACGGGCCGAGGTCGAGGTACTGGTACCAGGCCGGGTCGCCGGGTGCCGCGACCTCGACGTGCTCGCCGGGGATCGCGTCCTCGGTCACCTCGCCCTCGATCGTCGAGGCGGTCACCGCGAGCGCGCCCGGGTAGGCCGCCGGGTAGCGCGGGCCCGGCTCGACGTTGTCGGTGGTCCCGGCGTTGCCGGCACTGGCCACGACCAGCGAGCCGGAGGCGGCGGCGTGGGCCACCGCGTCACGCATCGCCGGGTCGTCCCGGTCCTGCGACATCGAGACCGAGATGATCTGCGCGCCCTGGTCGGCGGCCCAGCGGATGCCCTCGGCGATCCGGCCGGCGTCGGTGCCGTAGCCGGCCTCCTGGAGCTCGTCGTCCTGGTCGGTGACGTAGACGCGCACGGGGAGGATGTCCGCCTCGGGGGCGAGGCCGACCACCTGCGTGCCGTCGACGTCGCGGGCCGCGATGAGGCTCGCCGCGGCGGTGCCGTGGGAGTGGACGTCGGTGCGGCCGTCGGAGCTCGAGAGCGCCGGACCCTCGGTCACGCTCTCCGAGCCGGGCACGGTCCCCATCGGGTCGAAACCGGGCAGGACGACGTCGTCGGCCGGCATCTGCGGGTCGCTCGGCAGGACGCCGGAGTCGACGACGGCCACCGTGACGCCCTCGCCCCGCGAGATCTCCCAGGCCTGCTCCATCCCGAGCGCCGGGAGCAGCGGCGACGGCTCGGTCGGTTCCTCCTCGGGCGTGCAGCCGTCGGGCAGCTCGAGCTCGGTGACCGGGGCGACGGGTCCCGGCGCCGCCTGCGCCAGGGTGCCCGGGCCGAGCGCGCCCAGGACCGGTGCGGCGAGGATCGCACCGCCCGCGAGCGCGGCGGCGAGCGCTCCCGCGGGCCGGTCGGCGCGGCCGGTCCTGCACCGCGCGTGACGTCCGGTCACGAGCCGTCGCTCGCGGTCTCGCCAGATCCTCCGGTCGCCGTCTCGCCGCCGGTTCCACCGGTCGCGGTATCGCCGCCGGAACCGGTGTCGTCGCCGGAGGACTCCTCGGGGGTGGTGGCGGTCCCGCTGGGCGACTCGCCGTCCGGGGCGCCGAGCGCCGGGAGGTCGAGCGGCTGGAGGCCGGGCCCGTGCGGGAAGAGCCGGACCCACGGGTTCGGCACGGTGGCCCGGTCCTCGAGCTCGTAGCCGAGCATCCCGAGGGTCTCGCCCCGCGCGCCGAGCAGCGGGTAGGCCCGCCCGGTCTCGTCGATGAAGAAATCGGCCGTGAGCAGTCCGCCGCCGGACCCGGAGACGAGGGCGCCGGAGCTGCCCTGGACCACGACCGTGTCGTCGCCGACCTCCGGGACGTCATGGCCCGCGACGAGCACCGACGAGGCGGACGCGTCCATCGCGTCGGACACGAGCTGGGCGCAGGGTGCCACCCCCTCGTCGTCGACGACCGGTCCGGCGATCTCGTCTGGCCAGTCGGCCGGGTCCGCGTCGTCGCCGCTCGGCATCTGGCCGAGGTCGCCGGCGCTGACCGCCATGGCGTCGCGCTCGAGGTGCTCGCCGTCGCCGAGCCGGTACATCTCGTAGCCGACCGCGCTCAGCGGCTGCAGCTCACCGGCGGCGCCGAGGATGTAGTACGAGACGTCGTCCCCCTCGCCCATGGAGACGGCCTGCCCCGCGAGGACGTCGGGCATCCCCTCGATCGGTTCCGGCATCGGGTCGCCGGCGCCGGGGTTCGACATGGGGCCGAGCGGCGTGCCGGGGGCGAAGAGCTCGAGCCAGGCGGCGGAGGTCTCGACGACGGGCGCCGAGTCGAGGCGGAGCGCCCGGACGATGGCCTCCTCGTGCTCGGCGTCGATCTCGTGCCGCGTGGCGCCCGAGACGAGCCACAGGACGCCCTCGACGCGGACGACGGTGGCGCGGTCCTCCGCGGGCTCGGCCGAGACCTGGGTGCCGTCGGTGTCGATCGTCGGGCGCCCGACCGCGGTCCACGAGGCCCCCGACGGCGCGAGGCAGGAGAGCCACTCGTCGTTGACGAGGTCGCCCGGCTCCGGGAGGGAGTCGGGGGCGTCCGGGATCCCGACCGTCGGGCCGCGCGTGACGCCGGCGACCTCCTCCTGGGACAGGGTGTGGACGTCCATCTCGCCCGCGCCGAGGACGAGCCGCGCGGAGGCCGTGTTGAGCACCGGGTACATCACGCCCTCGGACGTGACGTACCGGGAGCCGTCCTCCTCGATGATGACGAGCGACCCGGCCTCCCAGCCCTCCGGGGTGCCCGGGGCGAGCCACCGAGAGACGAAGCCGCCCGCGAGGATGAGCCCGACGAGCACGAGGCCCCCGACGACGCCGCGCCACGGCTTGCCCGGCTCGAGCTCGCGTCCGTCCGGCGCGCCGGAGACGAACGAGGTGACGAGGCGCTGCCGGTTGAACCTCTGCGCGTCGAGGATGTCCTTGTTGGAGGCCACCTACACCACACCCGTGGCGAACGCCGCGAGGGGCAGGACGGCGAGCACGCAGATCACCTCGAGGGTGTCGCCCACCCGCTGGAGGGCGGGCCGGGGCCCGGGGCTGAGCACGGCCATGCCGACGATGCCCACCGTGAGGGCGGCGACGACGATCGCGACAGCGAGCCACCAGTCGGGGTGGACGACGACGGCGGTGAGGCCGACGAGCGCCGCCCCTGCGACACCGGTCGCCGTCATGACGATGACGTCGCGGCGCGCGTAGATCTCGCGCACACCGAGCACGAAGGCCACGCAGATGACGAGGACGAGCGCGGTCCCCCACACCCCGGTGGCGACCGCGTGCGGCGTGGCGAGCAGGATGGCCGCGGCGCCCGAGAGACGCATCGCCAGCAGCAGCCGGGACCCGCGGAGGAACTCGGACCGGACGCGCGCGGCGCGGATCTCCTGCCGTTCGGCGTCGAGCTCGGCCTGGTTGCGGGGAACCGTCACCCGGATGCCCGTCATCGACAGGGCGATCCAGGGCGCGGAGGAGAGCACGATGCCGGACACGGCGACGATGCCGGCGGCCACCTGGCCCGTCCGCAGGTCGGTGACGAGCGGCAGCCCGCCGAGCGCGAGGAGGGCGAGGCCGACGAGGACCGGGACGCCGGCGTACTCCCGCACGGACCCGAGGAAGGGCAGGGCGAGGGCGCCGACGGCGAGGACGCCGAGCCCGCCGTAGGCGAGCGGCTCCCCCGTCATCGGCCCCACGCCGAGGGCGAGGCCGGCGGTCAGGGCGAGGATCGAGGTCGCGCCGAGCATCGTCAGGCTCGCGGCGCCCCGGCCGAGGGCGGCGAGGACGCCGGTCACGCCGAGCGAGAGCACGGCGGCCGCGCCGGCGACGACCGGGACGAGGAGGGAGGAGTCGTCGGCGGTGAGCAGGACGACGCTGCCCGTGACGACGAGGACCAGGGTGGCCACGAGCGTCATGCGGGCCGAGTCGGCGGGCGTCCATGCCTTGTGCTGGTCCTCGACGGCGTCGGAGACGGCCTCGACGAGGTCGTCGTAGACGCGGCCCGCGGTGCCGGCGTCCCGGGCGACGAGGGCGAGCAGGGCGCCGTCCTCGATGCCCTGGGCGGCGAGCGACTGGTCGGGGGCGAGCTCGGTGCCGTCGGTGCGCGTGAGCCGGTAGCCGGTGACGGCGGCGCGAACCTCGAGCATCCCGAGCCTGCGGGCCAGGCCCGGCACGATCTCGGCGACCGGCACCGAGCCCGGCAGCGCGAGGTCCGTGCGGTCGTCGCCCTCGACGAGAGTCACCCGGACCACGGTGCCGACGGCGCGGCGGCTGACTGCCTGGCTCACGCGGTGCCCTCCCTCGACGCGATGTGTCGCGCCCGTGTCCTGAGCGCCCGCACGAGGATATCTGCAGCGGGCGGCGGGACAGGTCACGGACGTCGCACGACCGGTCACGTCCCGTGCCTGGAAGGTGTCCGGAGGGTGACGGATCGGTGACCGTCGCGTGCTCCCCTGGCGGGTCGTCACCGACCGCACGAACACTGGTCCCCGACCAGGTCGCAGGGGTGGGGAGGTCTCCCCGAGGAGGGCGGCTCCCGGCATCCGTCCGTGGCCGTAACGTGATGGTCGACGTCGAGAGCGGGTCAACCGGATCGGCGGAGTCAGGCCCCACGGGGCATCGGGTCCAACAGGTCCCACTCACGAGAGATTCAGTAGGAGGACAGCATGAACACCGTTGAGGCAGGCGAGGGCGCACTCGAGACCGCCGCTGGTCGTGTGGACGAGACCAAGGCCACCGTCGAGGGCGAGTTCACCCGACTGGGTGGCCAGCTCCAGGGCATCGGCATGCAGTGGACCGGCGCCGCGCGCCAGGCGTTCGACCGCGCGATGGTCCGCTGGGACGAGGAGGCCCGCCACACGAACGAGGTGCTCACCACCCTCGCCGAGAACCTGCGAGGCACGCAGTCCTCGTTCACCGCCCAGGACGAAGAGGGCACCGTCAACTTCAACCAGCTGCTCGGCTGACCCGACACACGACCTAAGAATTGGGAGCTATCCAGATGAACGACATCCGCGTCACTCACGCAGCCCTTCAGTCCGGCGCCGCCGACATCAGCTCGGCCGGCCAGCGGATCCGTCAGCACCTCGACGACCTGCACAGCGGGACCGCCGACCTGCGCGAGCGCTTCCACGGTGAGGCCCGCCAGGCCTGGGACACCGCCAAGCACCACTGGGACCAGAACATGGAGGACGTCGACTCCATCCTCATGCTCATCGAGTCCCTCGTCCTGCGCAGCCAGGGCAACTTCGCCGACGCCGACCGCATCTCGGCCGGCAACTTCGGCGGCAACGTCTGACACACGCAAGCCTCGGTCGCACCGGGACCGGACGGTCCCGGTGCCTCCGTGGCTCTCGTGCGTCGGCGCGTGTGGTGCCGTCCGGCCGAGCGCCGTTCCCGGTGCGGCGGAGAGATGAACTGGAGAGAGGTCCGGAATGAACATTGTCCTGGAGCCCGAGGTGCTGCGCGCTCGCGTGAACTACCTCGACACCGTCGTCACCGAGCTGACCAAGCTCAACGACGACATGAACAACGACGGCGTGAGCCAGCAGGCCATGTGGTCGGAGCTGTCGACGGTGAGCCGCATCGGGTCACCGCTGGCGACCGCGACCTTCGACCTCGCGACCGGGGTCACCGAGCTGCTCCGCAGCGCGGACAACATCCGCCTCGCGCTCGTGCGCGCGGCAGAGAACCTCGCCGAGACCGACGAGACGCTGATGGCGGACCTCGAGGCCATCGGCGAGCAGATCGACGAGGCCACCCCGCCGCCCCCGCCCGGGCCGCGCGGCGGACCGACCCCGATTGCGGTCTGAGCACGAGCCAGGACGATCGAGAGCTGACGAGATGACGTACCACAAGACCCAGCCGACCACGCTCACCGAGACCCTCGCGCGGATCCAGGGGCTCGAGAAGAGCGGCCTCCAGGGCATCGAGACCAACTTCACCGGCTACGCCGACCGGCTCGACGACCTCGCGTACGAGATGCGCACCCGGCGTGCGGAGCTCGGCATCGAGGGAGAGACGGGCGACGCCGCCGGCGCCGGATTCTCCGACCTCGAGGCGTGGGCCCGGCACCGGGCCGCCGAGGCCGAGGAGATCGGCAACGCGGTCCGCGAGGCGCGGACGGCCGGCGACGAGGCGCACTCGACGTACCGGATGGAGAGCGGCGACTGGTCCAACGACTCCGCGCGGGAGCGCTGGGACGAGATGACGGACGACGAGCAGCGCGAGCTCATCCAGCGCTACGACCTGCCGGCCGGCGAGACCATCGAGTCGCTCGACTACCGCGTCGAGGACGCGATCGACATGATCCCCGAGATCACGCCGGCGACCGGCTCCCCGTTCAAGGACCGGCACTACACCCCGGACCGCGGCGGCACGGACCACACCCGCTCGGGCGCGCCGCTGCCGGGGGGAGGTGGCAGCGGGACGGTCCCGACCTCTCCCCCGCCGCCGAGCGGGCCGGAGGGGCCGCGGGTCGGCGTCATCACCCCGACCCCGCCCGCTCCCGACCTGCCCGAGCCTCCGGGGACGAACCCTCAGCCGCCGCCCGGCGTCATTCGTCCCACGCCTCCCGACCTGCCGCCGACCGTCCCGCCGCAGGACCCCTGGGAGCCGCCGGTCGTCCTCCCGCCCCCGGGGCTCCCGGTCGACCCGCCGGCGCCGCCGCCGAACATCGACGCGCCGATGCCTACGGTCCCGACGCTGCCGGCCCCGCCGACGCCGACCCCGAACCCGATCATGCCCGGCCCGGCGCCGGTCCCGCCGCCCGGTGGTGGCGGCATGCCCGTCCCTCCGCCGATCGCCCCGGGCATCCCCGGTCCCGGCCTCGGCGGCCGTCCGCCCGGCGGTGGAGCCACGCCCGGACGCCCGCCGATCCACACCATCGGTGGCCCCGGTGCGGGCCGCCCCGGCGGCGCCGCTCGCCCCATCGGGGGCGGCGCCGGCGGTCGCGGGCTGCCCGGCGCACCGGGTCGTCCCGGCGCGGGTGCGGGCATGCCGCCCGCGGGCCGCGGCGGAGCCGTGGCCGGACGCGGCGCCACCGGCGCGCGCGGCGGTGCCGCGGGCACGCCTGGACGCGCCGGCATGGCCGGAGCCCCGGCCGGTGGATCACGCGGTGCGGCCCGGCCCGGCGTGGCCGGAGCCCCCGCGCGTGGAGCAGGTGCGGCAGGCCGCCCCGGCGCCGCAGGTCGGCCCGGAGCCGCCGGTGCGGGCGCCGCAGGACGCGGTGCAGGCGCGGTCGGCCGTCCCGGTACGGGTGCGGCGGGCCGTCCCGGAGCGGGAGCCGGCGCAGCCGGACGCGGTGCTGCCGCGGCCGGGCGCCCCGGTGCAGGCACGTCCGGACGTCCCGGAGCGGTCGGAGCTCCCGGCGCCGCCGGTCGCGGCGGCGCGGCGAACGGTGCTCGCGGGGCGGCTCGTCCCGGCACCCTCGGCTCCCCGGCCGGTGCGGGTTCGACGGGCGCGGCCGGTCGGGCCGGCGCGGGGGCCGCTGGTCGCGGCGGTGTCCGTCCGGCGTCGCCCGCCGTCGGCCGGTCGGGTGCGACCGCCGCTCGCGGCGGTGCCGCCGGCGGCTCGGCGCGCGGCCCCATGGGCGGCATGATGGCCGGCCGCCCGGCCGGGAAGGACAAGGAGCGCAAGCAGGGGGAGGTCGAGCACATGGACCTCGTCGAGCAGCTCGAGACCGAGAAGGCGCCCACGACCGCCGCGGGTGCTGCCAAGGGCTCGCGCACCGACTCCCGCTCGGCGCCGACGATCGCGACCGAGACCGAGAACGACGACTGGTGAGTGGTCCGGGAGCGGCGCACCCCGCACGGTGCGCTGCTCCCGACCGATCCCGTCCCGCTGATCCGCGAGAGGAACGACGATGGCGATCGAGCTCCAGCCCGAGGTGCTGGCGGCGCGGGTCCGGCTGCTCTCGACCACCGTCGAGGAGGTCCAGGAGATCCGCACCGAGGCGTGGAGCGGTCGCTACGACCACAAGCCCGGCTGGTCCGACCTCTCGACGATCAATCGGATCAGCGACCAGGTCTCGGAGCGGATGTATGAGCTCGGGGACGCGATGACGGCGCTGCTGTTCGAGCTCGACGGGCTCTCCCGCGCCCTCGAGGACTCCGCGGCACTCATCCAGGGGGTCGACGAGGAGACGACCGACCTGCTGGAGAAGACCCGGGAGCGACTCAGCGACATGGAGCTCGGCAACTTCAACGACCGCTAGGACGACCGACGCGTCCGCGCGCGGGGAGAGGACACAGGACCTTCCGATGAGTGACGAACCGACGACCCTGACCGAGACCCTGCGCAGGATCGGCCCGTTCCAGACGAACCCGATCGACAGCTACTCCACGAACCTCACCGGCCTGGCGTCGCGCCTCCGCACGCTGGCGGAGGACCTCGGCGCTGCGTCCGGGAACCTCGGGATCGAGGGCCAGGCCGGCGACGAGGCCGTGCTGGCGTTCGGTCGGGTCCAGCGCTGGGCCGAGCACAGGGCCGACGAGGTCGACCAGGTCGCCGCCGCCGTGGACTACGCGCGCGGGGCCGGCAGCTCCACGCAGACCTACTACTTCGACCTCAACGAGAGCTACACGGCCGCTCACGAGGGCGACAACTGGGACGACTCGCGTGTGCAGGAGTACAACCTCGCCGCCGGCGAGGCCATCGAGTCGCTCGACTATCAGGTCGAGGACGCGATCGCCATGCTTCCGGACATCGCCGACCCGAGCGGCGAGATCCCCGGTGCGAGCGGCGAGGAGCCGCCCGGCGGCGGCGGGCTCCCTCCCGGCGGTGGCGGCGGGCTCCCTCCGGGTGGCGGCGGCGGACTGCCGCCCGGTGGCGGTGGTGGCGGTGGGTCGCACGTCGTGCCGCCCCCCGGCGGGCCTGGCGGTCCCGGCGTCCCGCCTCTTCCGTTCAACCCGCCCCAGCCTCCCGAGCCGCCGTACTACCGCGACCCGGACGTCGACCCACCCGGGCCGCCGGACGACCGCTACCCGTGGCCGGACCCGCCCGAGCGTCCCGAGCGCCCGGTTCCGCCGGACGACCGCTACCCGTGGCCGGACCCGCCCGAGCGTCCCGAGCGCCCGGTTCCGCCGGACGACCGCTACCCGCGGCCCCAGCCTCCCGAGTACCCGGGTCCGCCCGACCGCACGGGCCCGCCGGGGAACGAACCGCCTCGACGGCCGGACTTCTACCGGCCGCCGCTGCCCCCGATCCCCGACCCGGGCCCACCACCGTCGGTCGACTCGCAGCTCCCGACGCTGCCCGGCGGCCCCGGCGCAGGTCCGGGCCTGGGCGGACCAGGCACACTTCCCGGCGCCCCGGGCGCAGGCCCCGGCATCGGTGGACCCGGTGCACTTCCGGGCGCCCCCGGTGGCGGCGTCGGCGTCGGCGGTCCCGGGGCTCTCCCGGGCGCACCCGGCGCCGGCGGGTCCCCCGGGATGATCGGCCCCATGATGGGTGGCGCCGGAGGCGCCGCCGCTCGAGGCGGACCGGGTGCGCGCGGGGGCGTCGGAGCTCGTCCGGGCGCCGCGGGGCGCCCTGGCATGGTCGGCCCCATGATGGGCGGGGCCGGCGCGGGCGCCGGTGGCCGTGGTGGCGGCCGGGCAGGTTCCGGCCGGGCGGGTGCCGGTCGCGCCGGTGCCGGGCGCGCAGGCACCGCGGGCCGCGCCGGCATGGCCGCGCCGCTCATGGGTGGCGCCGGCGGCTCGAGCGGACGAGGCGCCAACGGCCGCGGGGCGGCCCGCCCGGGCGTCTCCGGACGCACCGGCGCCGCACGCGCGGCCGGACCCGACGCAGGACGCTCCGGCGCAGCCGGTCGACCGGGCGCCGGCAGCGGCAGCGCCGGTCGAGCCGGCGCGGGCGCGGCGGGCCGCGCGGGCATGGCCGGTCCCCTCATGGGTGGGGCCGGCGCAGCAGGCGCTGCGGGTCGCGGCACCGGCGGCCGTTCGGGCGGCGCGGGTGCCGGGCGCGCGGGAAGCGCCGGACGTGCCGGAAGCGGCGGAGGTGCCGGCCGGGCCGGGGTCGCCGGCCCCGGGGTCATGGCAGGCGCCGGTGGCCGTGGTGGCGGCCGTCGCTCGAAGGACCAGGCGAACGAGGCCGAGCACATGGACCTCGTCGACCAGATCGAGACCGACGAGCGACCCGCTCGCGGTCTCGCCGACCGAGGAGGGCGCCGCGGCGAGTCCCGCCCGGCGCCCCGGCTGAGGACTCCCGACGAGTCCGACGAGTGGTGAGACGACGACAGAAGTGACGACCAAGAATCGGGGCGCATCGCCGTAGTAGCCGGACGGGCGCTCCATGATCCCGAGGGGGGACGAGATGAACGAGGTGGAGCTGAATCCGGACGTGCTCGAGGCCCGGGTGCGCCTGCTCGCGAGCACCGTCGACGACATCGCGGGGCTCAAGCAGCGCGTCAGCGACGAGATCGGGCACCAGGAGACAAGCTGGGGTGAGCTCCCCGGCCCCACGCGCATGCGGTTCGCCGTGGTGCAGGAGCTCAACGACATCAACGGCAGCATGTCGATCCTGCTGTCGCAGCTCGATGAGCTCGCTCAGTCGCTGACCGAGTCGGCGGCGCGCATCGAGGACGTCGACGAGGAGGTCTCCACCCTCCTCGCGTCGACCCGCTCCCAGCTCGAGGGGCTCGACCTGCCCCGCACGCCGGCCGCCGTCGAGGCCTGACGAGGAAAGGACGCAGCATGACGAACGACGACAACATCCCCACGGTCCTCACCGAGAACATGCGGCGGATCGAGACCTTCCAGGAGCCGGCCACCCTCGAGCTCTCCGAGGGGCTCGACGGCATCGCCCAGGAGCTCGCCCGGGTGGCCGACGAGCTCCGGAGCTCCCAGGGCGAGCTCGGCATCACCGGCGAGGCTGGTGAGAACGCGGTCGAGGTCTTCTCACGCGTCGAGCGCTGGGCGAGGCACCGCTCGGGCGAGGTCTGGGAGGTCAGCTCCGCGGTCGAGCACGCGCGCAGCGGCGCCGACACGGCCATGCGGACCTACGAGGACACGATCCAGAGGTACGAGCAGGATCGCGCGAGCGGCAACTACGACGAGTTCGACACCTTCCGGTACAACGCCCACGCGAGCAACTCCCTGTGGGACCTCGAGGACACAGTCCAGGAAGCCGTCGAGATGATGCCCGAGATCACCGCCGGCGGGGAACCGTGGCGCGAGGACGCGGGCGGACTCGCGCGCGCCCGCACGGCCAACGGCCCGTCGGTCATCCCCCCGCCCCCGGAGGAGGGCATGGCGATCGCCCAGCGGACACCGCCGCCCGAGGTGACTGGCGTGCCGGCGTACCGCTCGCTCCCGCCGGAGCCCGAGATGCACCGGATCATCGCGACTCCACGGCCGGGACGTACTCCAGACACCCAGATCCCCGAGCGGGACCTGCCCGGCCACGGGGCGCCGATCCTCTTCGGGGACCAACCGCGCGACACCTTCCCGCGGCCGGGCGGCCCGAGCTGGGGTCCGCCGGACACCCAGATCCCCGAGGCCGACGGTCCGTTCCTTCGCGATCCCTCCGTCGACGCGGCCCCGCCGCCGGGTGCCGGCGGTCCTGGCTCCGGCGGCCCGGGGACCGGTGGTCCTGGCGCCGGAGCTCCCGGCACGACGGCACCGCCCGTCGCCGGCGGACCGGGCACCGGAGCACCTGGCGCCGGTGGACCCGGCGCACCCGGCGCCGGTGGACCCGGGGGTGGCGGCTCCGTCGGCGTCGCTCCGGGCGGTGTCGCCGGTTCCGGCGGTCCGGGCGGCGGTGCTGTCGCGCCGATCGGCGGCGTCGCGGGCGCCCCGGGTGCAGGGGGCGGTCGGTCCGGGGGCACGACCCCGCCTCAGCCACGGACGCTGGCCGGACCTGCAGGTTCAGGGACCGGCACGGGTACCGGCGTCGTCGGGGCCGGCCCCGGCGGTTCGTCCGGATCCTCGAGCTCGACGGGCGCCGGAGCAGGCGGCCGGGGACCGATGATGGGCGGCATGCCGATGGGTGGCATGGCCGGCGGCCGCGGATCAGGGAAGCGGAAGAAGCGCAAGGACGGGGAGGACCCGGCCGAGGAGCTGGAGGCGACACCGCAGGAGGAGCCGCAGCGGCCGACGGTCATCGCACGCCCCGCGGGTGCGTACGGCGGCGACCGGACCGACAGCCGACCCGCGCCCGACGAGCTGCGCAAGGGCGACGACCAGAGGACGGACGAGTGGTGACCACCCGCTCCTGATCCGCGAGCGAGCGGCCCCGCCGACCGAACGGTCGGCGGGGCCGCTCGCTGTCCGCGCCGTCACGGGTGAGCCGTCCGCACACCGCCGGCGCCCGTTCGGTCCCGACTCCCGCTCAGTCCCGTCGGGTGCCGGACCCGTGCCGCGGGTCGTCGCCGAGCCGGGTGACCTGGCGACCGAGATCGATGCGGTCGGCGGGCAGCGGCGCCATCGTCGCGCGCACGCGCCGGCCGCCGTCGGGCTCCGTGGCGAGCTCCTTCGCGATCCGCCGCGCGGGCAGGACCCGCGTGCGTCCGACCCGGTCGTGCCAGGCCCGGCCCCGCTTCTGCGGGTCGAACAGGCCGGACAACGAGAGCACGAGGCCACCGACGACGGTGACGTGCGAACCGCCGAGGATGCCGGAGCGCGCGGCCTCGCGGGACAGGCCCGGGGCGAGGTGGTTGGTGCGTCGGGCCGCCCGGAGCCCCAGCACGAGCCCACCGGGCGTCACGCCGGTCCGCGCGCGGAGCAGGACGAGCAGGGCCGCGAGCTCGACCACCGTGATGACGGTGAGCACGATCGACTCGGTGAGGAACCAGACGCCGACACCCGGTCCGACGACGACGATCAGCGTGATGACGTACGACGCGAGCTGGAGCAGCGAGCTCGTGGTCGGGCGGCCGTCCGGGAACCGGCCCGGGTCGGCCCCGGTCGGCGCGGTGAGGTGACCGGACCTCGCTGCCTCGTCGTCCGTGCGGCCGCGGCCGCGCGGCTGCTCGCGCCGCCCCTGCGCGGGCACCCCGTCCATCGGTCGTGACCCCGCGGGCCGCGGACCGCCGCCACGAGCCGGCGACTGGGCCACGGGCGCGGACGGAGCCCCGGACGACGCGACGGCGGACGAGCCCGCGGACGGCGCCGAGGGCTGCTGCCACGGCTGCCCCTGCGCTCCAGGGCCGCGGTCGGCGGGTCGCTCGGGCGCCCGCGCGCCACCGGCGGGCGTCGCCGGCGGCGGTCCGGCGGGCCGGCTGCCCGCCCCGCGCGGCGGCTGGTACGCACGGCCGTCCGGTGCGGGGGCCGCGTCGGGGCCGGACGGGGCCGAGGGGAGGACCGCGTTCGGGCCGAAGCGCGCGTCCCAGTCGGTGTGCCCGGCCTCCGGTGCCGAGGCTCCGGACGGTGCCGGGGCCGAGCCGGCGACGGGCGCCGATCCCCCGGCCCGGCGCGGCGGTGGGGCCGTGGACGCCTCCGGTGCCGAGGCTCCGGACGGTGCCGGGGCCGAGCCGGCGACGGGCGCCGATCCGCCGGCCTGGCGCGGCGGTGGGGCCGTGGACGCTTCCGGCGTCGGACGACTCGCACCCGGAGCCGGCAGACCGGCGCGCGGACCGTCGGGAGCGGCGGCGGGAGCCCCGGCGCGCGGCTGGACGCGCAGCGTCTGCCGGTCGCGGTACGGGTCCTCGGTGCGCGAGCTCGGGTCGGGTGTGCCGGGAGGCGCCGCCTCGGACCGGGCGGACCCGGGGTCGGCCGGAGCGCCGTGGGGCCGTGCGGGCGGGAGGCCGGCACGCGCGCGGTCGCCCGAGGTGCGGCCCACGGTGCCCGTCGCGGCGGACGATCCCTGACCGGGTGCGCCGGGCGTGCTCGTCCCCTCGCCGACCGGCGTGGATCCGCCGGCCAGCGGTGAGCCGCTGCGCGGACCGCGCCGGCGGCCTCCCCCACCGACGATCGGTCCGGTCGCGCCGGTCCCGTCATGCCCACCAGGCGCCGGGCGCGACCCACCGGTCGGCGCGGGCCCCGAACCACCCGCGGGCGCCGGTCCTGGGCCGCCCGCGGAGCGCGAGCCCGCCGCGGGCCGAGACCCACCGGCGGGTCGAGAACCGCCGGGCGCCGGGCGCGAGCCACCTGCCGAGCGTGAACCGGCCTGGGCCGCCGGCCGGGATCCGCCCCCGGGCGCCGGGCGCGAGCCACCTGCCGAGCGTGAACCGGCCTGGGCCGCGGGACGTGAGCCACCATCGGGACGCGGAGCGCTGTCCGCGGGTCGCGAACCACCCGCGGGCCGGGACCCACCGGCCGGGCGCGCCCCACCTCGGGCGCCCCTCTCGCCCTGACCGGGCACCCCCTGGGCGGGCGGCGCGGCGTCGTCGGACGGGGGTGTCCCTCCCGGCGTCGGCGACTCCGGCCGGCCCTGCTCCCGGCGGTCGCGCCGGCGCGGTCGGGGGTCGTTGCCCTCGGTCACAGTCCCACCTGCCTCACCCAGTGGATGGCGCCCGCGGCCACGGCTCCGGCCGGCAGGGCGAGATGCGTGGCGAACCCCTGGACGATGTCCCCGAGGCGCGCGAGCGCGACGTTGCTGAGGCCGCGCGCCACGGCGATCGCGAGCCCGGCGATGACGAGCGCCGCGACGACGGCGACGATCCCGACCGTCAGCGCCTCCGCACGCCCGCCGACCACGGCCGCCCACGCGATCTGGCCGATGACGACGAACGCGGCCACGCGCGGCAGCACGCGCACGGTGCGGGCCCGGGCCCCGCGCGGGACGAGCAGCAGCGCGAGCACGAGCAGCACCACGGTGACGAGCGCCGCCCACCCGCGGATCCCGCCGACCGGGACGATCGCGAGCACGGACGGCGCGAGCATCGCGGCGAGCAACGACATGAGCACGACGACGAGGTCCTGCCGCAGCCGCGCGGTCGTGACGACCCGGCGCACGCGGGGCGCCGTCACCTCCGCGGGCGCCTTCGGCGCGGCCTGGCGGACACCGGTGGCGTCGCGGGAGACGTGCTCGAGGTCGAGCAGCTGGTCGTCGGGGACGTCGATCGCGAGGTCGGGCATCGCCAGCAGCAGCGGGGGGACGGCGCCGACGACGAGGGCGCCGACGACCGACATGCCGGTGTCGATCTCGAGGGTGGCGAGCGCGGCGATCGCGGCGCCGAGCCACACGGTGGCGACGAGGGCAGCGGCCGAGGCGGTGCGGTCCCGTCTCCGCTCGGCCGCGCCGGCGCGCAGCGCGAGGGCGGCTCCCGCCACGGCGGGGGCGACGACGAGCGCGAGCCGCAGCTGGGCGGGCCCGTCCGCGGGGACGACGAGGACGCCGGCGGCGACCGACACGAGCGAGAGCGCCGCGATGTCGAGCAGCACGACCCCCTCGCGCCCGCGCCGCAGCGCCAGCCCGAGCGCGGCGAGGGCGAGCAGGGCGACCACCGTCCCGCGCCACCAGGCGGGCAGCGGGTCGGTCATCCCCCACCACGCGGTGCCCGCGAGCAGCAGGACGCCCCCGACGACGAGGACCAGGCCCGCTCCGGCGACCGCGAACGAGTCGGCGCCGGCGGGCAGCACCCGGGCGCGACCCAGCTCGTCCGACTCGATCGACGCGCCGGCGGACCCGCGGGTGACGGTGAGCAGGACACCGTCGGGCACGTCGATCCCGATGACGTCGTCGGCGGCGACCCGCCAGCCGGAGGAGTCGGTGACGAGGACGGAGCGCGACCGCGCGTCGACCCGGAGGCGGCGCAGGACGTCGGCCACGGTGGCGCCGTCGGGGACGGCGACGTCGCGCACGACGGGTCCGAGGACCACGGTGGCGTGCACGCGCGGCTCGGCCGTCGTGGTCATCCGTTCCCCTCCCCCGTCCGGCGGGCACGATCTCGGCGGCCGTGGCACCTGATCAGGGCTGCCCCGTGCCGCCCCGGACCCTATATTAGGGGCGGCTCCGGACGTTCCGTCCGGTCGCGCGCACGCCGGCCCACCGGCCGGCGGCGCCGCGGTCCAGCCCCGGGGGAGGTAGGCACCTGGTCCCGGCGATCGACGTGGAGGAAGTCCGTGGTCCGTCCGTCCACCAAGGCGCCGCCGCCCCCGCCGCAGAGCGAGGAGACGCTGCAGGTCCCGCCCGAGCTCCCCGAGCCCGAGGGCCTGCAGAACATCCTCATGATGGTCGTGCCCATGATCGGTTCGATGGGCATGATGGGCGTGATGATGTTCGGGGGCGGCTCCGGCAACCAGCGGATGGTCCTCATGGGCGCCGCGATGATGTCCGCCATGGTGCTCATGGTGGCGATGAACATCATCCGCCAGCGCAACCAGCACAAGAAGGCGGTGATGGACTCCCGCCGGGAGTACCTCGCCTACCTCACGGACCTGCGCAAGAAGGTCCGTACCGCCGCGAAGATGCAGCTCGACTACTCGGCCTGGCGGATGCCCGACCCCCGGTCGCTCGCGGCCCTGGGCGAGGAGGGCTCCCGCACGTGGGAGCGCAGTTCCGAGGACGAGGACTTCCTGCTCACCCGCATCGGGTCGGCCACCCAGCCGCTGTCGCTCGACCTCAAGTCTCCCGAGATCCCCACGCTCGCCCAGCTCGACCCCGTCACGGCCTCCGCCGCGCACCGGTTCCTCGTCACCCACCGCGAGGTCAGCGGCCTCCCGCTCGGCATGGACCTCCAGGCGTTCGCCCGGATCGAGGTCGCCGGCTCCGAGGACTCCGCCCGCGCGCTCGCCCGCGGCGTCATCACCCACCTGGCCACCTTCGTCTCGCCCGAGGACCTGAAGATCGCGGTCATCGCGTCGGAGGACGCGCTGCCCGAGTGGGAGTGGATCAAGTGGCTCCCGCACGCCCTGTCCCCGCGGGTCAACGACGCCGTGGGCCCCGCCCGCATGCTGACGACCTCGCTCGCCCACCTCGCCGACCTCCTGCCCGCCGGCATCGCGGAGCGGCCCCGGTTCGGCCTCTCGGGCGGCGACCCGGAGCTGCCGCACGTGCTCGTCGTCGTCGACGGGGGTGACGTCCCCGCCGTCAACCCGGTGCTCACGCCCGACGGCGTCATGGGCGTGACCGTCGTCGACCTGCCCGAGACATGGGAGGCGCTCGTCTCCCCCTCGACGCTGCGGCTGCTGCTGCACGACGAGGTCGACGAGGGTCCCCTGACCGGCGCCACGCCGGTCGAGATCCTCCAGGTGGGGGCGGAGCCGCAGATCGGTGTCGCCGACCAGCTGAGCGTCGCCGAGTCCGAGGCGGCCGCGCGCCGACTCACCGCCCGCCTCGCCTCCATCCGCTCCGGCCAGGTCGCCGACGACTCCGGCGAGTCCGGCGAGGCGCCCGCGGAGGTCTCCGCCGAGCTGACGGACCTCCTCGGCCTCGGCGACGTGCGGGACTTCGACGTCAGCCAGGCTTGGCGACCGCGCCTGCCCCGCGACCGGCTCCGCGTGCCGATCGGGCTGACCCCCGAGGGCCGCGTGGTCCAGCTCGACATCAAGGAGTCCGCGCAGCAGGGCATGGGGCCGCACGGCCTCATCATCGGCGCCACCGGCTCGGGCAAGTCCGAGGTGCTCCGCACCCTGGTGCTCGCGCTGACGATGACCCACAGCTCCGAGGCGCTCAACCTCGTCCTCGTCGACTTCAAGGGTGGCGCGACCTTCGCCGGCATGGCGGACATGCCGCACGTCTCCGCGATCATCACCAACCTCGGCGAGGAGCTCACGCTCGTCGACCGCATGGAGGACGCCCTGCGCGGCGAGATGGTCCGCCGCCAGGAGCTCCTGCGCGCCGCCGGCAACTTCGCCAACGTCACGGACTACGAGAAGGCGCGGACGAACGGCCGCACCGACCTCGAGCCCCTGCCCGCGCTGATGATCATCTGCGACGAGTTCTCCGAGCTCCTCACCGCGAAGCCGGAGTTCGCCGAGCTGTTCGTCGCGATCGGCCGGCTGGGGCGCTCGCTGTCGATGCACCTCCTGCTGTCCTCGCAGCGGCTCGAGGAGGGCCGCCTGCGCGGCCTGGAGTCGCACCTGTCCTACCGGATCGGTCTGCGCACGTTCTCCGCGCAGGAGTCCCGCACGGTCCTCGGCGTGGCGGACGCCTACGACCTCCCGCCGATGCCCGGCGTGGGCTACCTCAAGCCGGACACGACGACGATGATCCGGTTCCGCGCCGCCTACGTGTCCGGCGCGCCGCCCGTGCGGCGCCGCCGCAAGCGCTCCGAGGGTGGCGGGGCCGAGCAGCAGGTCGAGCAGATCGACATCGACATCTCGCCGTACACCGCGGCGCCCGTGCTCGGCGAGAGCCCCGAGGAACTGCAGCGGCGCCTCGAGGCGGCCGACGACGCGACCCGGGCGATCGAGGAGCGCAAGGCGGAGGAGGCCGAGAAGAAGGCCGAGGAGGAGCGGAAGAACCAGCCCTCCACCTTCGACATCGGCGTGAGCCGCATGGAGGGCCAGGGCCCGCCGGCGCACGTCGTGTGGCTGCCGCCGCTCGACGTGCCGCAGACCTTCGACGAGCTCATGCCCGACCTCACGGTCACCCCGGAGCTCGGCCTGCACTCGCCGCGGTGGCGAGGCGCCGGCGCGCTGACGATCCCGCTCGGCGTGGTCGACAAGCCCCTCGAGCAGCGCCGCGAGGACCTCGTCTTCAACCTCGACGGCGCGGGCGGCCACATGGCGATCGTCGGCGGCCCGCGGACGGGCAAGTCGACGGCCGTGCGCTCGATCGTCGCCGCGCTCGCCCTCACGCGCACGCCGCAGGAGGCGCAGATCTACGTCCTCGACTTCGGTGGCGGCACGTTCGCCGCGATGACGGACCTCGAGCACGTCGCGGGCGTGGCCACGCGCGGCGAGCCGGACGTCGTGCGCCGGATCGTCGCCGAGATGCGCCAGCTGGTCGACGAGCGCGAGGCGTTCTTCCGGGCGAACAAGATCGACTCGATCGAGACGTACCGGACCCGCCGGGCCGAGGGCCGGGTGGACGACGGCTACGGGGACATCTTCCTCGTGGTCGACGGCTGGCCCACGATCAAGGCGGACTTCGACGACCTGGAGATCCCCCTTCAGCAGCTCGCCGGCCGCGGCCTCACGTTCGGCTTCCACCTCATCGGCACCGCGAACCGGTGGATGGACTTCCGCATGCAGCTCAAGGACATGATCGGCTCGCGCCTCGAGCTCCGGCTCGGCGACGCGCTCGACTCCGACGTGGACCGCAAGCTGGCGAAGAACATCCCCAACCGGCCCGGGCGGGGCCTGGCCAAGTCGAAGCACCACATCCTCACGGCGCTGCCCCGCATCGACGGCGACGGCAGCTCGGGCACGCTCGGCGCCGGGGTCGACGACCTCGTGCGACGGGTCGGCGAGGCCTGGACCGGCCGCCCCGGACCCAAGCTGCGTCTCCTGCCCGAGCAGATCGGCCTCGACGAGATCCGCGCCCAGGCCACGCCCGAGGAGCTGGCCGGCGGCATCCTCCTCGGGGTCGACGAGGCCCGGCTCGCGCCGGTCGTGCTCGACCCGGCCGCGGACCCGCTCATGTTCCTCCTCGGCGACTCCAAGTCCGGCAAGTCGACGTTCCTGCGGGCCTTCGCCTCGGAGGTCGCGAGGCTCAACGGCCCCAAGGAGGCGCAGATCATCGCCGTCGACCTCCGGCGCGCGCTGCTCGGCGAGCTCCCGGAGTCGCACCTCGGTCTCTACCTGTCGACCCACGACATGGCGACGACCGAGCTCAAGGGGCTCGCCGGCTTCCTCAAGTCGCGCCTGCCCGGACCGGACGTCACGCCGGACCAGCTGCGCAGCCGCTCGTGGTGGTCAGGCGCGGAGGTCTACATCCTCGTCGACGACTACGACCTGGTGAACACCTCCGCCGGCAACCCGCTGAGCGCGATCCAGCCGCTCATGGCGCAGGCCAAGGACATCGGCCTGCACGTCGTGATCACGCGCCGGATCGGTGGTGCGTCGCGCGCGATGTTCGAGCCGGTCATGCAGACGATGACCGACCTCGCGGCCCCCGCCTACCTGCTGTCCGGCAACCCGGACGACGGGCCGGTCATCGGGCGCATCCGGGCGAAGAAGACGAACCCCGGCCGCGCGCAGATGATCACCCGCGACCGCGGCAACGAGGTCGGCCAGCTCGCCTGGCTGCCGAAGATCCACGGCTGACGCGGCCCGCGCCCGGACCCTTCAGGGGTGGCGGGCGCGGGGCCGCGTTGGCATCCTGGTGTCCCTCGGGCCGGACCCGGCCCGCGACGACCACGGGGGGCTGCGATGACGCAGATCGAGGGACCGACGTACGACACGGGCGCGCTGACCACGGGCATCGTCCATTTCGGGGTGGGCAACTTCCACCGCTCGCACCAGGCGATGTACCTCGACCGCCTGCTCGAGGCGGGCGGCGCCGAGGACTGGGCGATCTGCGGCGTCGGCCTGTTCCCGGGGGACAGGGCGATGCGGGACGACCTCGCCGCCCAGGACTTCCGCTACACGCTCGTCCTGCGCGACTCGCGCCGGCCGCTCGAGGCGCGCACGATCGGCTCGATCGTCGAGCTGCTCTACGCGCCCGACGAGCCGGATGCCGTCGTCGAGCGCATGGCCGCGCCCGAGACCCGGATCGTCAGCCTGACGATCACCGAGGGCGGCTACGGCGAGCACCCCGCCGAGGACGGCACGCCGAGCGCGTTCGACTACGTCGTCGACGCCCTCGCCGTGCGCCGCGAGCGCGGGACGCCGCCGTTCACGGTGGTCAGCTGCGACAACATCGAGGGCAACGGGCACGTGGCCCGGCGCAGCGTCCTCGGGCACGCGCGGGCCCGCGGCGGCGACCTCGCCGACTGGATCGAGAAGAACGTCGAGTTCCCGGCGAGCATGGTCGACCGCATCACCCCGGTGACCACGGACGACGACCGGGCGATGGTCAGGGACGAGCTCGGCGTCGAGGACCGCCGGCCCGTCGTGGGTGAGCCGTTCGTCCAGTGGGTGCTCGAGGACCGGTTCACGGACGGCCGTCCCGACCTGGAGTCGGTGGGCGTCCAGCTCGTCGACGACGTCGTCCCCTACGAGCGGATGAAGCTGCGCATCCTCAACGCCACCCACCAGCTGCTCGGCCACACGGGGCTGCTCGCCGGCCACACGTACGTCCACGAGGCGGTGACCGATCCGGTCCTCGGCCGGCTCGCCGCCGCCTACATCGCCGACGAGGCCGCCCCCACGGTGGGCGAGGTCGAGGGGATCGACCTCGCGGACTACGGGGCGACGATCGTCGACCGGTTCGGCAACGAGGCGATCGCCGACACCCTCGTCCGCATCGTCACGGATGCCTCGGACCGGGTGCTCGCCTTCGTCGTCCCGGTCGTCGAGGACCTCGTCGAGCGCGACCTGCCGGTGCGGGCCACCGCGTTCGTCCTCGCCGCGTTCGCGACCGTGTCCGCCACCGACACGCACCGGGAGGCCGTCTCCGACCGGCAGCGCGGCCGGCTCGACGAGGCCGTCGCCCGCCTTCGGGCGGACACCGGGACCTTCCTCGACGACGAGACCCTCTTCGCCCGGATCGGCGCCGACGACCGCTTCCGCGCGGCGTTCGTCGCCGCCCACGAGGCGATCGCCGCGGACGGCGTCGTCGCGGCGGCCCAGGCGCTGCTCGACGGCTCGGACGACGCATGAGCGGCACGGCGGCGGACGCTCCCGGCGCATCCCGCGTGCTCGTCGTCGGCGAGGCTCTCGTCGACGTCTTCCCGGACGAGGAGGGCGGCCCCGCGCGGGCGAGCGGCCGCGTGCCCGGCGGCAGCCCCGCGAACATGGCGGTCGGGCTGGCCCGGCTCGGCGTCGACGTCGCCCTGCTCACCCACATCGGCGACGACGAGGACGGCGCCCTCGTGCGGGACCACCTCGTCTCCTCCGGGGTCGAGGTGCTCGCGGGCTCGGTGACCCCGGGCCGCACGTCGACCGCCGTCGCCACGATCGACGACGCCGGGGTCCCGGCCTACGAGTTCGACATCGCCTGGGAGCTGCCGCCGGTCGCGGATCTCGCGATCCCGGCGGCGGTGCACGTCGGCTCCTACTCCGCGTTCGTCGAGCCCGGCGCCACGCGCGTCCGGGAGATCGCCGCGCGGGCGCGGAGTGCAGGGGCCCTCGTCTCCTTCGACCCGAACGTCCGCGCCGCCCTGCTCCCGCCGCTCGAGCAGGTGCAGTCCGGCTACGACGAGCTCGCCGCGCACGCGAGCGTCGTCAAGATCTCCGACGAGGACGCCGAGTGGCTCTTCCCGGGCCTGTCGGGGGACGACGTCGTCGCGCGCACGCTCGCCCTCGGCCCCCGGCTCGTCGTGCTGACGATGGGGGCCGAGGGGGCGATCGTCGCCGACCGGGAGCGGTCGGTGCGGGTCCCGGCGGCCGGGGTCGAGGTGGTCGACACCGTGGGCGCGGGCGACAGCTACATGGCCGCCCTCATCGACTCGCTGCTCAGACTGCCGGGCGACGCGCCGCTCGACCTCGAGGCGATCGGCCGGCGCAGCGCCGCCGCCTCGGGCATCACGGTGAGCCGCCGCGGCGCCGACCTGCCCACGGCCGCGGACCTCGAGGGTCTCGCGCCCCGCTAGGCGACCGCCGTCCCCTCGAGCTCGACCACCTGCCCCGGGATCGCGAGCCGGTCGACGCCGAGCATCGTCGTCGTCGGGGCGACGCCCGCTGCCCCGAGCCTCCCGGCGAGCATGCCGTAGTGCGGGAGCAGCGCGTCGATGTCGGTCGCGTAGACGTTGAGCCGGACGAGGTTCGCGAGGGACATGCCGGCCCCGGCGAGCACCGCCTCGAGGTTCTCCACGGCCAGTGCGAGCTGGGCGCCGACATCCCCGTCGTGCTGGGGGCGACCATCCGCGCTCGTCGCCGTCTGCCCGGAGATGTAGAGGGTTCGCGTCTCCCCCGACACCATCTCGCCCTGGTTGAAGCCCATCTCCTGCGACCACGTCACCGGGTTCACTGCCGTGCGTTCCATCGCGTCTCCTGTCCCACGTCGTGCACGCGCCCGGCGGCCCGACGACCGCCGTCCTCGACGCTGCCCCTCGAGCCTGGCAATCAATCACGACACCGCCTGTCGTGATTTCTGAGAGGGTGACCCCCGTGCGTGCGGATCGGTTGGTCTCGCTGGTGCTGCTCCTGCGCCGGCGCGGCCGCATGACGGCGGACCAGCTCGCGACGGAGCTCGAGGTGTCCACGCGCACGGTGCTGCGCGACATCTCCGCGCTCTCGACCGCGGGCGTCCCCGTCTTCTCGGACCGGGGCCGGTACGGCGGCTTCTCGCTCTTGCCCGGCTTCCGCACGGAGCTGACCGGGCTCAACCATGACGAGGCCTTGGCCCTGCTCACCGCGGCATCCGGTCGTGGAAGCTCCGTCCTCGGGCTCGGCGCGCCGCTGGCCGCAGCGATGCGCAAGGTCGTCGACGCGCTGCCGGCCGGTCACCGCGCACGCCTGGACGACGACGCCGGACGGCTGCTGATCGAGCCGCAGAACGACCTGCTGGCGAGACGAGCACCGGGCGAGGACCTCGCCGACGGCGTGGTGGACGCGGTCCGTTCCGCGGTTCTCGAGGGCCGACGGCTCCGCTTCGACTACGCGAGACCGGAGACGCCTCCGAGCCCACGGACGGTCGACCCGATCGGGCTGGTCACCGTGCGCGGCCGCACCTACCTGCTGGCCACCACGCACGGGAAGGACCGCACCTACCGGCTGTCCCGGATGACGGACGCCGAGGCGCTCCCGGAACCCGCCGAGCGCCCTGAGCGGGTCGACCTCGAACGCATCTGGGCGGAGCGCGCCGCGCAGTTCCTCGCCGAGAGCCACGTCTCCGTGGTCGTCGAGGTCCACCCGGACCGCCGGGACGATCTCCTGGGCTCCGCGCGGGCCGTCAGGGCCGAGGAGCCCCTGATGGACGGTCGGGTCCGGCTCGAGGTGACGTTCGACGATCTCCGGCATGCGGTCTGGGCCGTCTGGCAGCTCGGGACGGACGCCGAGGCAGTCTCGCCGGAGACCGTCCGCGAGAGCCTGCGCCGGCGTGCGGATGACCTGGTGGACAGATACCGCTCCTGACCGGCCGCTCCGCATGACGCGGACATCCTCGCGTCAGCTCCCGAGCAACCTCACCAGCTCGCCCGGAGTGGTGACCGGCCGGTCGCAGACGAAGTGCCGGCACACGTAGGCGGCCGGCTCACCACCCACGAGCGCCCGGTCCACGAGCAGCGGGATCCCCTCGGCGTCGGGCTCCCCCACGGCGAGCACGAGCCCGGGCGAGGCCGAGGCGCGCGCGACGGCCCCGAGCTCGTCGCGGCGCACTCTCCCGGGCCCGGCGTCCGGGCCGACGATCGCCACCTCGAGGGGACCGGCGAGCAGGGCCACGGCGGTCGCCAGGCTCCACCCGGCGAACCGCGGCGCCTGGCGGACGACCGACCCCGCCGTGGCGAGGGCCGCCTCCGCCGCCGTCCGGTGCCGCGTCGAGGCGGTGAGCGCCGCGTACGTGGCGAGCGCCCCGGCGAGCGCCGACGTCCCGGACGGCTCGGCGTTGTCCGTGGTCTCGCGCGGCCGGGTGACGAGCGCCTCGGCGTCGGCGGCGACGTCGAAGAACCCGCCGCCCGGGGCGGCGAACAGCTCGAGCGCGGTGTCGAGCAGGTCGTCGGCCGCTGTGAGCCAGCGCGCCTCGCCGGTGACCTGGTGGAGGGCGAGCAGGCCCTCGGCGAGGTCGCCGTGGTCCGCCGAGACGGCGGCGGCCGCGCCGACCGTGCCGTCGCGGGACAGGCGACGCAACCGGCCGTCGACCACGTGGACGTCGAGCACGAGCTCGGCGCACGTCCGCGCCGCGTCGACGTACCCCGGCTCGCCCAGCAGGGTCCCGGCCTCGGCGAGGGCGGCGATCGCCAGGCCGTTCCACGCCGTGACGACCTTGTCGTCCCGCTCGGGCTGCGGGCGCTCGGCCCGAGCGGCGAGCAGGCGCTCTCGTACGCCCGCCCACCACACCGGGTCCTCGGGGTCGGCGAGGAGCCGCAGCGTGGAGGCGCCGCCCTCGAACGTGCCCTGCGCCGTCACGCCCAGCAGCGAGGCGGCCCGCGCGCCGTCGTCGGGCCCGAGGACGTCCGTGAGCTCGCCGGGCGTCCACACGTAGGTGAGGCCCTCCTCGCCCTCGGTGTCGGCGTCGAGCGCGGAGGCGAAGCCGCCCTCGTCCGTGGCGAGGTCGCGCAGGAGGAAGTCGGCGGTCTCCCGGGCCGCCCGCTCGGCGAGACCGGCGACCCGCCCGTCCGGGACCGCCCGCACGAGGTGGACGAGGACGCGGAGCAGCTGGGCGTTGTCGTACAGCATCTTCTCGAAGTGCGGGACCACCCAGGCCGCGTCGACGGCGTACCGCGCGAATCCCCCGGCGATCTGGTCGTATATGCCCCCGCGCACCATCGCCTCGCACGTGGCCTCGACCATCGCGAGGGCGTCCGTCCCCTCGGAGCCCGTGCGCGCGTGGTGGCGCAGGAGGAGCTCGAGGACCATCGACGGCGGGAACTTCGGCGCTCCCCCGAAGCCGCCGTGCGCGGCGTCGAACTCACGGGCAAGGGTCGCGACGGCGCCGTCCAGCACCTCGGCGTCGAGGGGGCTCGGCGGGCCCGCGTCGCTCACGGCACGCAGGGCCTCGGTCAGGCCGGCCGACGCCGTGAGCACCTCGTCCCGTCGGTCCCGCCAGGCGGCACCGGCGGCCGTGAGCAGCCGGAGCAGCTGCTCGCGCGGGTAGTAGGTGCCGCAGTGGAACGGCTGTCCGTCCGGGGTGAGCAGGCAGGTCATCGGCCAGCCGCCCTGGCCGCTGACGGCAAGAGTGGCGGCCATGTAGACGGCGTCGACGTCTGGCCGCTCCTCCCGGTCGACCTTGACGGCCACGAACCCGGCGTTGACCACCTCCGCGACGCCGGCGTCCTCGAAGGACTCGTGCGCCATGACGTGGCACCAGTGACAGGCGGCGTAGCCGACCGACAGCAGGACGGGTACGTCCCGGCGCCGCGCCTCGGCGAACGCCTCCTCGCCCCACTCCCACCAGTCGACCGGGTTGTCGGCGTGCTGGAGCAGGTAGGGCGACACGGCGTCGGCGAGCCTGTTCATGTCCCCATCCTCTCTGTCCCCGTGGCGACGGCGCAGCCTGGCGACCGCCCGGTCACACGGTGAGCAGGTCGCGGGTGTAGGCGTCGGCGGGGGCGGTGACGACCTCGCCGACGGGCCCGGCCTCGACGACGCGCCCCCGGCGCAGGACCATCACCTGGTCGGCGAGCTCCGTGACGACTCCGAGGTCGTGGGTGACGAGGAAGTACGTGAGGTCGAGCTCGCTGCGGAGGTCGGCGAGCAGGGTGACCACCTGGGACTGCACGGTGGCGTCGAGCGCGGACACCGGTTCGTCGAGGACGAGGAGCCGGGGGCGCAGGGCGAGCGCGCGGGCGATCGCCACCCGCTGACGCTGACCGCCGGAGAGCTCGGCGGGCCGACGGTCGGCGTACGCGGCGGGCAGCGCGACGAGCTCGAGCAGCTCGTCGACCTGGCGTCGACGCGACGACCGGTCTCCCACGCGGTGGGCCTCGAGCGGCTCCGCGACGATCTGCGCGAGGGTGAGCCTCGGGTTCAGCGACTCGTACGGGCTCTGGTAGACCACCTGCATGTGCCGTCGCAGCTCGCGCCGGCCGCGCCGCGACAACGACGGGACGTCGCGACCGAACACCCGGACGGCGCCCTCGCTCGGCTGCTCGAGGCCGAGGATGATCCGCCCCGTCGTCGTCTTCCCCGACCCGGACTCGCCGACCACCGCGAGCGTCTGCCCGACGGGAAGGGTGAGGGAGACGTCATCGACGGCGAGGCTGTCGCCGAACCACTTCGACACCCCGTCGAGGCGCACAGCGGGCTCGGCGCCCGGGACGACCGGCGGCCGGGCCCTCGGGGGCTGCTGAGCGTAGGCGTCGGCGATGCTCACCACCTCGCCGCCGCGGATGCGGACCGAGGAGCCCAGGAGGGTCCGGGTGTACTCCTGCGTCGGCGCGGCGAACACCTCCGCCACGGGGCCGCTCTCCACCACCGTCCCCCGGTGGAGGACGTGGACGTGCTGGGCGTACCGGCGGGCGACCGCGAGGTCGTGGGTGATGAGCAGGACCGTGGTGCCGTGGTGCTCGCGGATCCGCTCCGTGCTGCGCAGGACCGCCCGCCCGACGAGCGCGTCGAGGGCGGAGGTGGGCTCGTCGGCGATGACGAGGTCGGGCCGCTGCGAGAACGCGATCGCGACGAGGATCCTCTGCCGCATCCCTCCGGACAGCTCGTGCGGGTACCGCTCGAGGACGTCCTCGGGGACCGCGAACCCGAGCTCGCGCAGGTCCTCGCGGATGAGCGCCTCCGCGGCGTCGTCGACCCGGCGCCCGGCGAGGCCGTAGGTCTCGCGCAGCTGGGCGCCGACGGTCCTCGTGGGGTTGAGGGAGGCGATCGGGTCCTGCGGGACGAACCCGATCCGCCGGCCGCGCAGCGGGCGGAACTCCTGCTCGCTGCGCCGGCGGACGTCCTCGCCGCCCAGCAGGACGCCGCCCGTGACGTCGGCACCGCGCGGGAGGAGGCGCACGATCGCGTGCGCGAGCGTCGACTTGCCGGACCCGGACTCGCCGACGACGGCCGTGACCCGGCCACGCGGGACGTCCAGGGAGACGGAGTCGAGGGCGAGCGTCGAGTCCCGGCCCCTCCCGTAGCGCACGGTGAGGTTCTCGATGCGGACGGCGTCGGTCATGCGTCCTCCTGGAGGAGATGGGAGATCCGGCTGAGCAGGACCGCGGTGGCGGCGAGCGCCAGCCCGGGCAGGAGGGCCACCCACCAGGAGTGCACGAGCAGGCGCTGCCCCTCCGAGATGAGGACGCCCCACTCCGGCGACGGCGGGGCCTCGCCGAACCCGAGGTAGCTGAGCGAGCCGATGGCGAGCAGCGCGAGCGCCACGTTGAGGGCGGTGTAGGCGGCGAGCGGCGGCGCGATCCGCGGGACGATGTGCCGGGTGATCACGCGCAGCGGTCCGGTACCGAGCCCGACGGCGGCCTCGACGTACGTGAGCGTGCGCGCCTGGATGACGAGGCCGCGGATCAGGCGGGCGAAGCCGGGCGCCTCCGCGATCCCGACCGCGACGCCGGCGACGAGCGCGCCGCGTCCGAAGGCGGTGATGACGGCGAGCGAGAGCAGGATGGCCGGGACGGCGAGGACGGACTCGCTGACGACGCCGAGGACGCGGTCGAGGATCCCACCGGGCCGCAGGCCCGAGAGCACGCCGACGACGAGCCCGGCCCCCAGAGCGACCCCGATGGCGACCGCGCCGGCGAGCAGCGAGATCTGCAGGCCGTGGATGATCCGCGACAGCAGGTCGCGGCCCACCTCGTCCGTCCCGAGCAGGTGGGTCGCGTCCGGCGGGGAGAGCGACGGTCCGGCCAGCTCGAGCGGGTCGTAGGGCGCGAACGCCGCGGGGAACACGGCGACGACGACGAGGAGCACGAGCACTGCGAGCAGGACGACGAGCTCGCGGGAGCGGCGCGGCGGGCGCCGTCGTCGGCCTCCCGGGCGCGTCGACGACGTGCCGGGCGCGGCGTCGGGGGTGGTCTGCGCGGTCATCGCTCCTCCTCGGTGGCGGATGTGGCAGGTGCGCCTCGACCGGCCGCGGCGCCGTCGCGCCTGCGCAGCCGGGGGTCGACGAGCGGGAAGGCGGCGTCGACGAGAGCGTTGACGACGACGTAGACGACCGCCAGCAGCACGACGACCCCGAGCACGACCGTGAGGTCGACCGAGTTGACCGAGTCGACGACGAGCCGGCCCAGGCCGTTGCGGGAGAAGACCTGCTCGACGACGACGGTCCCGCCGAGCAGCGACGCCACCCGCAGGCCGAGGACCGTGAGGAACGGCAGCAGGGCGTTGCGCAGGCAGTGCCGGAGCACGGTGTACCAGCGCGAGGCGCCCTTCGCGGGTGCGGTGACGGCGGCGTAGGTGGTGGCGACCTCGGTCCGCAGCGAGCTGATGAGGACCTGCGCGAGCTGGGCCGCCCCGAGCAGGCCGATGACGGTGGCGGGCAGCACGAGGGAGACGAACCCGTCGCTCCCCGACGAGGGGAACCAGCCGAGCCGGATCGCGAACACGTAGATGAGCAGGATGCCGACCCAGAACACGGGCAGGCTCGCCCAGGCGGCAGGAACGAGCCCGACGACGCCACGCACGACCCGGCTGCGGGGCGCCACCGCGGCGACCGCGAGGAGGACGCCCAGCACGATCGAGACGACCAGGGAGGCGCCGGCGAGGAGCGCGGTGCTCGGCAGGGCCTGCCCGATGAGGCGGGTGACCGGCTCACCGGTGACGAGGGAGTCGCCGAGGTCCCCCCGCGCGAGGCCCGCGAGGCCGCTCGCGTACTGCTCGAGCAGGGACGCCTCGAGTCCGAGCTCCTCGCGCAGCGGGGCGACGTCGACGCTCGACAGCTCGCTCGTGCCGACGGCGTCCGCGGCCCCGATCCGGGCGAGCACGGCGTCGCCCGGCAGGACGAAGAGTAGGACGAACGCCAGCGTGTAGGCCAGGAGGACGACCGCCAGGGAACGTGCCACCGTCGCCACGACGCCCCGCACCCGGCGCGTGCGCCCGACACGGGCCGCCGCGGGGACGGCCCGCGCGGTGGTCTCCTCCTCGACCTGCGGGAGCACCTCGGTGGCACTCACGGGATCACTCCTCGATCCATGCGTTGACGAGGAGCGGCTGGTGGCTCGCCTCGAACACCGGGAGCGCCAGCTCGTTGCGGTACGCGAGCGGCTGGACGAAGTCGTAGAGCGGGATGAAGTAGTCCTGCTCGAGCACGTGCCGCGCCGCCTCGGTCACGAGCGGTGCGCGCTCGTCGGCGTCGGGGGTGGCCCGGATCTGTGCGAACAGGGAGTCGAGCTCGTCGTCGTAGCCGGCGAAGTTCGAGCGCAGCGCCTCGGGGTCCGGGCGCGTGCCCGAGGCCCAGACGAACGCGTAGTCGCTGGAGGCGAGGCGCTGGTTGAGGTCCGGGACCGTGAGGCTGCCGAAGGTCAGCTCGACCCCGATGTCCGCCCACTGCGACTGGAGCACGGCGAGGTTGGGTTCGTGCGAGACTGTGGACCCGCTGTAGACGAGGTCGAAGCTGAGCCGCACCCCGTCCCGCTCCCGGACACCGTCCTCGCCGGGCACCCACCCGGCCTCGTCGAGCAGCGCCTCCGCCCGCGCGGTGTCCGTGACGATGAGGTCGGAGGCGTCCTCCCAGTACGGGTTGCTCGCGCTGAGCACGCTCGTCGCCGCGACGTCGATGGCCGAGGCGCGCTCGAGGATCGCCTCGCGGTCGGTGGCCAGGTCGAGCGCCTCGCGCACGGCGGGGTCGTCGAGACCAGGCACGTCGGTATTGGCGATGAGCCCGAGGGCACTACCTGGCAGCGGCTCGCGGCGGATCGTGACGTCCGGGTTGGCGGACAGCTCGGTCTTGTCGGCCGGCTCCGTGTTGTGGAGCAGGGTGAGGCCGCCGCTGCGCAGCTCGGACGCGGCGAGGGCGTTGTCCGTGATGTGGTGGACCTCGATCGCGTCGAGGTGGGCGGCCCCCTGGTTGGGGAACGACTCCGGGGACCAGGCGTAGTCGTCGCGGCGCTCGAGGACGTACCCCTCGTTCGGGGTGACGTCCGTGGGGACGAACGGTCCGGAGCCCACGATGCTCAGCCCCTCCTGGCGCTCCTCGTAGGTCAGCGCCGAGGTCTCGGGGGCGACGATGCCGAGCACGCTCGTCGAGGCCGCCTGGAGGAAGGACGAGTTCGGGGTCTCGAAGCGGAACTCCACCTCGTCATCACCCTCGGTGCTGATCTCCGCGAGGTCGCCGAGCCAGGAGCCGGCTGCCGCGTAGCCGGCGCCGCCGTCGACGATCGCCCGGTAGCTGGCGGCCACCGCCTCGGCGTCCAGCGGCTCGCCGTTGCTGAAGGTGACGTCGTCGCGGATCGTGAACGAGTAGACGGTGGCGTCCTCGTTGACGGTCCAGTCCGTGGCCAACCAGGGCTCGAACTCGCCCTCGGCGTCGTGGAACACGAGCGAGTCGACGATCTGCCGCAGCGGCACCGCCAGCCCGTAGCCGGTGGCGGCGGCGGGGTCGATCGAGCTCGTGCCGCCGGCGCCCGGGGCCGCCCGGTAGTGGAGCGTGCCGCCGGCGACGGGTGCGCCGTCGATGTCGGCCGGGCCGTCGCCCGACCCGCCCGCCGCGGAGGCGCAGCCCGCGAGCAGGAGGGTGGCGGCGACGGCAGCGAGCGTGCGCCGCGGGTAGCCGGTGCGCCTGTGCCGGGTGCTGCGTGCCATGGAGTGGTCCTCTCGGTGGGCGCCCGGCACCGGAGCGAGGTGCGGGCCGACTGCTGACGTGACGCGAGGAGACGTTAGAGAGGCGCATGGATCTTCTATATGAATCTTCGCCTGTCTTTCACATATTGAGATTTCAATAAGTAGCGGATAGCGATGATGACGGCTGTCCTAACGTCCTCAGCGAGCGTCCATATAGAGCGCCGCACCGACGAGCATTGGGGATCACTGATGAGCACGATCAAGATCGAGACGCACGCCGCCGTCTTCTACCTGCCGTACTTCGTCGCCCGCGACAAGGGCTACTTCACGGACGAGGGCCTCGACGTCGAGCTGGTGCCGAAGCCGGCCCCGCCCGAGGACGGTCTCGAGCTCATCGAGGACCCCGGCGCCCAGGACTCCTTCCACACCTTCACGCTCTTCGAGGCGGGCACGACCCAGCTCTACAACGCGTGCGAGTGGGGGCAGCTGCGCCGGTCGCAGGACAGCGCGCGCGGCGGACGTGTGGTCGCCCGGCGCGCGGCGGTCGCGAGCCAGGCGATCGTCGTCCGCGGCGACTCGCCCCACAACGTCCCGAGCGACCTCGCGGGCGTGCCCGTCGGCGTCAACTTCCACCACGGGTCGCACTACCTGGTCCTGCAGACCCTCGAGGGCTTCCTCCCCCGAGCCGACATCAGGCTGCTCGGGGTCAAGGGCAAGAGCCGGCTGGACGCCCTCGCCGACGGCGACCTCGAGGCCGTCGCCCTCATGGAGCCGTGGATCACGGTCGCCGAGAAGCGCGGCTACAAGGTGCTCGCCGAGGCCCACTACTTCGGTGCGGAGGTCGCGGACGACGACATCAGCCCCGAGGACTTCGACCGGATCAACCGCGCGGTGAGCCGGGCCGTCGACGACATCCGGGCCGACGTGCGGCCCTACCTGCACTACTTCGTCGAGCAGGCCGCCGGGGTGGAGGAGCTGGTGCCGGAGGACTTCCAGCTCGGCCGCCTCCGGTACATCCACCCCGGTCCGTACCCGCAGGCGGAGTACCAGCGGATCCTCGACTGGATCGCGAGCTGGGGCCTCATCGACGCGGACGCCGAGTACGAGGCGCTCGTCGACACCTCCAAGTTCGTCGACTTCCGGTGAGCGTCCGGTCGGCGGCGCCGCGCCCGTCGGCGCCGTCGACCGCGCCCGCCACCGGGCGGGACCGCGCTCTCACGCTCTTCTGCGGGTTCGCGGCCGGCATGCTGCTGCTCGACCTGCACAAGGTCTCGATCGCGGTCCCGTCCATCGACGCCGCCCTCGACCCGGGTCCGGTGCGGATCCAGCTCGTCGCTGCCGCCTACGTCGTCTGCTTCGCCGTCACGCTCGTCCCGGCCGGCCGGCTCGGGGACCACGGCCACTGCCGGACGCTCGCCCTCGTCGGCCTCCACGGCTACCTGGTCGCGAGCCTCGTGTGCACCCTCGCCCCGGACGCCGACGTCGTCATCGCCGGCCGCGCACTGCTCGGCGTCTCGGCCGGCCTGCTCATGCCGCAGCTCATGGGCATCGTCCAGCAGCGGTTCACGGGGGCGGCGCGGGCCCGCGCCTTCGGCGTCTACGGGGTCTGTGTCGCCTGCGCGACCGCGCTCGGGCCGAGCGTGGGCGGCCTGTTCCTGCTCCCCGGCCTGTTCGGCTGGCGCGGGGTCTTCGCGATGAACCTCCCGGTGGGCGCGGTTCTCGTCGTCGCGGCGCACCTCCTGCTCCGCTCCCCCGGGCGGCGACGCGCCGCGCGGGGTCGGCCCGAGCTCGACGTCGGCGGCGTCGCCCTCCTCTCGGTGGCTCTCGTCTGCCTCCTCCTGCCGGTCGTCCTCACCACCGGGCGCCCCGGAGACGAGCCCGCTCGTTGGCTCCTGCTGCTGCCCGCGGCCGCCGGCGTGACGCTTCTCGTGCGGCGCTCCCACGCCCGCGCGGCGGCCGGACGTGCGCCGCTCGTCAACCCGGCGCTGCTCGCCCTGCCCTCGTTCCGCAACGGCGTGCTCATCTCGACGACCTGGTTCGCCGCCGTCCCGGGCTTCTCCCTCGCGCTGACGGTGTACCTCCAGCAGGTCGAGGAGATCAGCCCCTTCCTCGCCGGGCTCGTCATGCTGCCTGCGGCGCTGCTCTCGGCCGTCGGTGCCGCCATCGGCGGGCGGGTCGTCCTGCGGTGGGGGCGCCGGCTGACCGCGCTCGGCATGTCGCTCGCCCTGGTGTCCATGCTCGCAACCGTCGTCCTCCTGCACGCGCCCCTCCCGTCCACCGCGCTCCTCGCCGCCGTCGGGGTCCTGCAGGCCCTCTCCGGGCTCGGCACGGGCATGGTCGTCTCACCGAACCACGCCCAGATGCTGGCCGACGTCCCGCCCGAGGAGGGCAGCGCGGCCGGCGCCGTCGGTCAGCTCGGCCAGCGGATCGCCAACAGCCTCGGCGTGGCCGCGGCCTCGGTCGCCTACTTCACCGTGATCTACGGCAGGGGCTGGAGCCTCTCGGACGCGCCGGCGGCCGACCACCGCACGGCGACCGTCCGGGCCACCGCCGTCGCGGTCTGCTTCCTCCTCGCCGCGTTCGCGGTCGCGCTGGTCGACCTGCGGCGGCAGCGCGCCGCCGACCGGCGGCGCACCGCCGACCGGCGGCGCACCGCCGACCGGTAGCGTCAGGCCGCCATCGTGGCGGCGGGAACTGCGCGGATGTCGACGTCGAGCAGGGACTCCACCGCGGGCAGGATGCGGCACCCCGCGCGGTAACGCTCGACCAGCGCCGCGGTGTCGATCTCGTCGAACCCGTCGACGACGACCTCGACGACGAGCCGCCCCGCCTTGACCCGGCCGCGGTCGTACCGCGTCGTGCGGGACCGCACCCGGACCGCGAGGTCGTCGTCGGGATCGGTACCGGGACTAGCCCCGGCACGCAGGGTGTTGATGAGGTTGACGGTGAGCGCGGAGACGAGGAGGTCGAGCGGCCCGGGCGCACGCCCGGGCCCGCCGGTCGCGACGGAGCCGTCGGCCAGGAGCTCGAAGCCCGGGCCGCGGACGGTGAAGCGGCCGCGCACGTCGGTCGTACACGCGACGACGGAGCTGGAGTAGTCGGTGTCGGACATCGGTGCTCCTCACGTTCGCGTCGGGTCGTGGGAGCAGTGTGCGCCGACGGCCGGGCGACCGGACCCGCACCACCCCCGTCGGTCCGGATGGCGGGCGGGTCGCGGGTCAGCGCCTCGCGATCTCGGCGGCGAAGATCGCCGACGCCCGCTTGAGGACCTCGACCTCCTCGCGGGCGTGCGCGAGCTGGTCCTCCAGCTCGGCGATGCGCGCGAGCAGCTGCTCCTTCGGGGCCGAGCGCAGGCTCGCGGCCGGCGTGGCGTCAAACATGCCGTCGTCGAGCCGCTTCGCCCACAGGCGCAGCGACTGCTCCCCCACCTCGAACTCCTCCGCCACCTCGCGGAAGATCGAGCGGTTGCCGGGCTCGGCCTCACGCCGCTCGACGACGCGCCGCACGGCGGCGTCACGCAGCTCGTCGCTGTACTTCTTCTCGAACGGCATGGGGACCCTTCACGCGTGCAGACCGGTGGCCACCCATTGTGGCGGACGGCGGGCGGAGGTCCGCCCGTCCGCCGACGGTCAGCCGATGCGGTCGACGAGCATCGTCGCGAGCTCGGACAGGCCGTCCTTCACCTCGCCGGCGGGGAGCACGGCGAGCTCGGCCACCGCGTCGTCGGCCCAGCGCCGCGCGACCTCCCGGGACTCCTCGAGCACCTCGTGGTCGCGCAGGGCCGACACGGCCGCGGCCAGCTCGGCGTCCCCGGACAGGTCGCCCTCGAGGAGGGTGAGCGCCCGCTCCCCCGCCTCGTCGAGCGTGCCGGCTGCGCGGCGGGCCCGCAGCAGGAGCACGGGCATCGTGGCCACGCCCTCGCGCAGGTCGGTGCCGGGCACCTTGCCGGACTCCTCGGGGTCGGAGGCGACGTCGATGACGTCGTCGGCGAGCTGGAACGCCACCCCGACCTTCTCCCCGAAGGCGGCGACGGCGTCGGCCTGGGCCTGGTCCGCGCCGGAGAACCGGGCGCCGTAGTAGGCGGCCGAGGAGATGAGCGAGCCCGTCTTGTCGGCGAGGACCCGCAGGTAGTGCTCGATCGCGTCGTCGCCCTCGACCGGTCCCACCGTCTCGTGGAGCTGGCCCAGGCACAGGCGCTCGAAGGTGGCCGCATGGAGCTGGACGGCCTCGGCGCCGAGGGACGCCACGAGCGAGGAGGCCCGGGCGAACAGGAGGTCGCCGGTGAGGATGGCGACGTTGTTGCCCCACACGACGTGCGCGGCCGGCACCCCGCGGCGCACCTCGGCCGAGTCCATGATGTCGTCGTGGTACAGCGTGGCCAGGTGGGTGAGCTCGACGGCCACGGCGGCGCGGACGACCTCGTCGCCGGCCCCGGACCCGAGCTGGGACGTCACCACGGTGAGCAGGGGACGCAGGCGCTTGCCGCCGGCGTCCGACAGGTGCGCGGCGGGCTCCTCCGTCAGCCGGTCGGCGCCGCGCACGGCCGCCGCCAGGCGTTCCTCCACCTCGGCGAGAGCGGGGTCGACCTGCTCCAGCCGGGCGGAGATGAGCTCGAGCCTGCTCACAGGACGAAGACCGCGGCGTCGGTGAGGAGCTCGAGCACGGGACCAGGGTAGACGCCCAGGGCGACGGTCGCGACGGCGCAGACCACGACGGCGACGATCGTCAGGCCCTCGGAGGACACGACGGTCACGCCCTCGTCCTTCGGCTCCTCGAAGAACATGAGCACGACGAGGCGGAAGTAGAAGAACGCGGTCGCGGCGGAGGCGAGGACGGCGAGCACGACGAGGACCGCGTCGCCCCCCGCGATGCCGGCGCTGAACACGGCGAACTTGCCGACGAACCCGGCGGTGAGCGGGATGCCCGCGAAGGACAGCAGGAAGACGAGCATCGACACCGCGATCGCCGGGCGGCGCCGACCGATGCCGGCCCACTGGTCGATGCGCGTGGCCTCGCCGGTGACCGAGCCCGCGGCGTCCGTCTCGCGCACCAGGGTGACGAGGCCGAACGCGCCGACCGTGGCCACGCCGTAGGCCAGCAGGTAGAAGATGACCGACCCGATGCCCGCCGAGGTCAGCGAGAAGACGCCGATGAGCACGAAGCCCGCGTGGGCGATCGAGCTGTAGGCGAGCATCCGCTTGATGTCCGTCTGGATGATGCCCATGACGGTGCCGACGAGCATCGTGAGGATGACGATCGTCCACACGACCGGCTCGAGGTCCCAGCCCAGGCCCGGCGCGACGACGTAGACGAACCGCAGCATCGCGCCGAAGGCGGCGATCTTCGTGGCGGCGGCCATGAAGCCGGTGACCGGGGTCGGGGCGCCGGTGTAGACGTCCGGGGTCCACGCGTGGAACGGCACGGCGCCGACCTTGAAGAGCAGGCCGACGAGGACGAGCACGACCCCGGGCAGGAGCAGCGAGTCCAGCCCCGGCGTCGAGGGCACGGCGGCCGCGATGTCGGTCAGCCGCAGCGAGCCGGCGAACCCGTAGAGCAGCGCGATGCCCATGAGGAAGAACGCCGAGGCGAACGCGCCGAGGATGAAGTACTTGATCGCGGCCTCCTGCGAGAGGAGGCGGCGGCGCCGCGCGGTGGCGGCCAGCACGTACAGCGGCAGCGAGAGGACCTCGAGCGCGACGAAGAGCGTGATGAGGTCGCCCGCCGCGGGGAAGACCATCATGCCGGTGAGCGAGAAGAGCGTGAGCGGGAAGATCTCCGACTGCGTGAGGCCGGCGCGGGCGGCGGCCTCGCTCTCGGCCGAGCCCGGGCGGGCGGCGGCCTGGGGCGCGAACGCCCCCTCGCGGGTCTCCGTGCGGTCCGCCATGACGAGCACGGCGAGCAGGGCGCTGACGAGCAGGACCGCCTGGATCGCGAGGGACGGCAGGTCCTCGACGTACGCGCCGCCGGTGACGACCTCGGTGGGCGCCTCGGCGCCGTGGACGGTCGCCAGGCGCCAGACGACGGCGACGAGGCCGGCGGCGATCGCGAGGAGGGCGAAGGGCACCTGGACGCCCCGGCGCGCGGTACGCGGGAGGAACGCCTCGAGCAGGACGCCGACGACGGCCGCCCCGCCGACGATGAGCACCGGGACGAGCGGCGCCCAGGCGATGGTCGGTGCGACGAAGGCGGTCGCGCTCAGGGCGGCGGTCACAGGGCGCTCCCCACGGTCGAGATCGGGCTGGACTGGGCGGCGTCAGCGGCAGCGGCGTCCGCGCCGTCGGCGAGGACGACCACCTGCTCGGCCACGGGCTGGATCAGCTCGACGACCGGCGCCGGGAAGAGGCCGAGCGCGAGCACGCCCGCGACGAGCAGCCCCATGACGGTGCGCTCCGTCCCGGTCAGGTCACGCAGGGCGTCGGCGCGCCGGCGGGGTTCGCCGTCGGGCCGTGACTCGCCGTCCGTGACGCCCGCGCCCACGGGTGCCGGGCCGGTGAAGATCTGCTGGTACGGCATGAGGACGTAGAGGGCGGCGAGGACGACGCCGACGACGGCGAACGCCGCCGCGATCCAGCTGACCTCGAACGTGCCGAGCAGGACCATGTACTCGCCCCAGAAGCCGGACAGGCCGGGCAGGGCGATCGAGGCCAGGCCCATGACGAGCCACGTGCCGGCGAGCACCGGGACGACGCGCTGGTAGCCGCCGAAGGAGGCGATCCGCTGCGTGCCGCCGCGTCGCACGAGGTACTCGGAGCCGAGGAACATGCCGGCGGTCGACAGGCCGTGGGCGACCATGTAGAACATCGCGCCGGTCAGGGCCACCTCGGAGCCGACGAAGACGCCGAGCACGATGAACCCGAAGTGGGACACCGAGGTGAAGGCGACGAGCCGCATGACGTCCTGCTGGCCGAGCGCGAGGAGCGCCCCGTAGAGGATCGAGATGACCGCGAGGACGATCATCGCGGGCGCGGCCCACGCGACCTGCTCGGGGAAGATCGTCAGCAGCAGCGTGATCATGCCGAAGGTGCCGACCTTGTCCATGACGCCGACGAGCAGCGTGGAGACGCCGCCCGGGGACTGCTCGGCGGTGTCGGGCAGCCACGTGTGGACGGGCACCATCGGCGCCTTGATGGCGAACGCGACGAGGAACGCGAGGAAGATGAGGCGCGCCGTCGTGTCGGACGTCCCGGCCATCGCGCCCGCGAGGTTGTCGACGAGGAAGCCCTCGGGGCCGCCGGGGCCCTGGAGGTAGAGGGCGACGACGCCGGCGAGCATGATGAGCCCGCCCGCGAGCGAGTAGAGCAGGAACTTGATCGCGGCCGCGCGGCGCCGGGCCCCGCCGTACATCCCGACGAGCAGGAAGATCGGCAGCAGCATCGCCTCGAAGAGGACGTAGAACAGGAAGACGTCCCGGGCCGCGAAGACGGCGACGAGGATGCCCTCGAGGATGAGGACGAGCGCGACGTAGGTGGCGGTGCGCCGCTCGGTCGTCGCGTCGTCGTCGCCGGCGCGCACGGGGACGCCCGAGATCAGGACGACGACGACGAGGAACGCGGTGAGCAGCAGCATCGCCACACCGAGGCCGTCGACGCCGAGCGCGTAGGACACGCCCAGCTGCGGGATCCAGGCGACCTGCTCGGTCAGCTGATGCTCACCGGCGGCGCCGAGGTCGAAGTCGGTGGCCACGGCGGCGATCGTGCCCGCGAGGACGAGCAGGGACACGCCGAGGCCGACGGGCCGGGCGACGCGGCGCAGCCCGGGGACGAGGAGCAGCGCGCCGGCGACCACCGGGACGGCGATCAGCAGCGTGAGCCACGGGAGGGTAGCGGTGTTCACAGGTTCGGTTCCTCTTCCCTCGGCCTAGAGACGCCAGGCCAGGACGGCGAGCAGGGCGAGCACGGTGCCGGCCGTCATCAGTGCGGCGTAGCTGCGGACGAATCCGTTCTGGAGCCTGCCCAGGAGGCGGCCCAGACCGGCGGTGGCCGAGGCGGTGCCCATGACGGCGCCGTCGACGACTCCCCGGTCGGCCTCGACGAGGCCGCGCGTGAGCTGCTGGCCCGGGCGCATGAAGATGCCCTCGTTGACGGCGTCCTGGTACAGGTCGTTGCGGGCGGCGGTGACGAGCACGTTGCCGGCGGGGGCCACGGCGGGCACCTCGCGGCGCGCGTACATCGCCCAGGCGATGACGGCGCCGAGCAGGACGATCGCGATCGTGGCGCCCATGATGACCGGGACCGCGAGGACCGGGTCGGCGTGCTCGTGGTGGCCGGTCACCGGCTCGAGCCAGGTGACGAACCCGCCGCCGAGCTGGAGCGCGAAGCCCAGGCCCACCGAGCCGATCGCGAGGACGATCATCGGGACGGTCATCAGCCACGGCGACTCGTGCGGGTGGACCTCGGAGCCCTCCTCAGCGGTGGTCCAGCGGCGCTTCCCGTGGAAGGTCATGAAGAACAGCCGGGACATGTAGAAGGCCGTGATGCCGGCACCGATCAGCGTGACCATGCCGAAGACCCACGGCTCCCAGCCGGCGTGGCCGTCCTGGGGCACGAACGCGGTCTCGATGATCTTGTCCTTCGACCAGAAGCCGGAGAACGGCGGGATGCCGAGGATCGCGAGCCAACCCAGGCCGAACGTGATCCACGTGATCGGCATGACCTTCGACAGGCCGCCGAACCGGCGCATGTCGACCTGGTCGTTCATCCCGTGCATGACCGAGCCGGCCCCGAGGAACATGCCGGCCTTGAAGAAGCCGTGCGTGACGAGGTGGAAGATCGCGAACGCGTAGCCGATCGGGCCGAGCCCCGCGGCGAGGATCATGTACCCGATCTGGGACATCGTCGAGGCGGCGAGGACCTTCTTGAGGTCGTCCTTCGCGCAGCCGACGATCGCGCCGAACAGCAGCGTGATCGCGCCGACGACCGCGACGACCATCCGCGCGTCCGGCGTGAGGTCGAAGATCGGGCCGGAGCGCACCACGAGGTAGACGCCGGCGGTGACCATCGTCGCCGCGTGGATGAGCGCCGAGACCGGGGTGGGGCCGGCCATCGCGTCGCCGAGCCAGGCCTGGAGCGGGAACTGCGCCGACTTGCCGCACGCGGCGAGCAGGAGGAGCAGCCCGATGACGGTGAGCAGGCCGGTCGACGCGGCGGGCGCGGTCTCGGCCACGCCGGCGAAGCTGACGGTGTCCAGGCCGGCGAACATCGCGGCCATCGCCATGAGCAGGCCCATGTCGCCGACGCGGTTCATGACGAACGCCTTCTTCGCCGCGACCGCGTACTCGGGCACGTGGTTCCAGAACCCGATGAGCAGGTACGAGGCGAGGCCCACGCCCTCCCAGCCGACGAACAGCACGAGGTAGCTGTTGCCGAGGACGAGCAGGAGCATCGCCGCGACGAAGAGGTTGAGGTAGGCGAAGAACCGGCGCCGGTCGCGGTCGTGCTCCATGTACGCCACGGCGTAGATGTGGATGAGCGTGCCGACGAGCGTGACGAGCAGGACGAACGTCATCGACAGCGGGTCGATCCGCATCCCGAGGGAGACGTCGAGCGTGCCGGCGGGCAGCAGGTCGTACAGGTGGAGGTCCATGACACGGTCCCCCGCGTCGCGACCGAGCATGTCGACCGTGATCCAGGCGGCGACGACGAAGGTCGCGGCGGAGGCGAGGACGCCGAGCCAGTGGCCCCAGGCGTTCGCGGCGCGGCCGGACAGCAGCAGGACCGCTGCGCCGACGAGCGGCACGGCGACGAGCAGCCAGGCCAGGCTCGCGGGGCCGTCGGCGGCCACGGGCGCGGCGACCTCGGTGACGGCGTGAAGGGTGGCGGTGGTCATCGTGCTCCCTTCAGCTCTTCATGAGGTTGACGTCGTCGACCGAGGCGGACCGACGGGTGCGGAACACGGACACGATGATCGCCAGGCCGACCACGACCTCGGCCGCGGCGACGACCATGACGAAGAACGCGGCCACCTGCCCGGTGAGGTCGCCGTGCACGCGCGAGAACGTCACGAGCACGAGGTTGGCCGAGTTGAGCATGAGCTCGACGCCCATGAGCTGGACGATCGCGTTGCGGCGCACGAGCACCGCCGTGGCGCCGACGGCGAAGAGGATGCCGGCGAGCACCACGTAGTTCATCGGGTTCATCGGTCGTCCCCTGCGGTGGTCTCGGAGCTCTGCTCGGCCGCGGTGCGGGCGGCCTCGGCGCGCGCGGCGCGGCGCCGGGCGACGACCTCGCGACCGGGCGAGCCGGGCACGAGCGGTATCGGGGCGGGCTCGCCGGGCATGGCGGGCAAGCCGGCGCGACCCACGCTGCGCGTCGCGTCGCGGCCGTGCAGGCCGCGGGCCGGCTCGGTGCGCGACCGGGCGACGGCGGCCACGGTCTCGGGGCTGACCTCGCCGATCGTGCGCTCCTGCCCGCGGATGCGCAGCACCCGGGGCACGGACTCGACGATCGGCTCGCCCGCGGCGGACAGGGCCGGCAGGTCGGCGGCGTTGGACCGGGCGTAGACGCCGGGCGTCGGCAGCTGGCCGATCCGGGCGCCGTCCTCCTTGAACGCCCGCATCTTGGCGGCCTCGACCTCGACCTGCGTGGTCCTCGGCGTGAGCCGCTCGCGGTGGGTGAGGACGACCGCGCCGAGGGCGGCGGTGATGAGCAGGGCGCCCGTGAGCTCCATCGTGAGGACGAAGTCGCCGAACAGGACGAGCGCCACCCCGACCGGGTTCGAGTCGGCGTTCGCGGCCGCGAGACCCGCCGAGTCGGGCAGACCGACGGCCTGGGCCCCGACGCCGACGAGCACGGCGAGCAGGCCGACTCCCCCGACGACCGCGACCCAGCGCTGGTTGCGGATCGTCTCGTGCAGCGAGTCGGCGGCGTCGACGCCGACGAGCATGAGGACGAAGAGGAAGAGCATCATGATCGCGCCGGTGTAGACGACCACCTGGACGACCCCGAGGAAGGGGGCGCCCTGGGCCACGTACATCACGGCGAGGCAGAGCATGACGAGGATGAGCGACACGGCGGCGTAGACCGCGCGGCGGGCGAACAGCAGCCCGCTCGAGGCGATGACCATGACGGCCGCGAGGACCCAGAACAGCGCGGTCTCGCCGCCGCCGATCTCGCCGGGCACCGTCATGACGGGGGTGGGGGTCATCGCGCGGTCCCCTTCGCACCTGCGGCCACGGCCTCGCGGGCGGAGGCGAGCGTCTCGTCGTCGGGCCGGTGGGTCTCGACCCACTCGACCTGCTCGGCGGTGGGGCCGGTGACCTCGCCGCGGTAGTAGTCGGCGTCGGTCGCTCCGGCCACCATCGGGTGGGGGGCGGCGAGCATGCCGTCGGCCATCGGCGCGAGCAGGTCGCCCTTCTCGTAGATGAGGCCCTCGCGGGTGGGTCCGGCCAGCTCGAAGTCGTTGGACATCGTCAGGGCGCGGGTCGGGCAGGCCTCGATGCAGTACCCGCAGAAGATGCAGCGCAGGTAGTTGATCTGGTAGACGCGGCCGTAGCGCTCGCCGGGCGAGTACTGACCGTCGGGGCCGTTCGGGCCCGCCTCGACGTAGATGGCGTCCGCGGGGCACGCCCACGCGCACAGCTCGCAGCCGATGCACTTCTCGAGCCCGTCGGCGTACCGGTTGAGCAGGTGACGGCCGTGGTAGCGCGGCTGCGTCGGGGGCTTCTCGAACGGGTACTGGACCGTGCGGGAGGGCCGGAACATCGACGTGATCGTCACGCCGAACCCGGCGACGGGCGCGAGGAGCGACCCCACGGGCCCGGGGACGTCCGGAGCGAGGCGGATCTCCTCGTCACCGTTGCGCACGACCACGTCGTCCGCGGTGATGCGGCGGCTCAGCTCGGAGCCCTTCTCGTCAGCCATGTCAGGCCTCCTCGGTGGTGGCGTCGGTGGCGGTGCCCCGCTCGGCGGCGCTCGCCCGGGCGCTGCTGGCGACGACCGGCTCGGCGGCGTCGGCCCGGCGTCGGCCCGCGCGGGGCGACGGGGGCAGGGTCTGGCCGGGCAGCGGCGGGACGGGGAAGCCGCCGGCGAAGGCGTCGAACGGTTCGGGATCGCGCTCCTCGTCGTCGGGCTCCTTCTTCTCCGGGAGGAGGAAGGTGACGATCATGACGACGACGAGCAGCCCGGCGATGACCGCGAGCAGCTGCCACAGCTCGAAGTCGCTGAACTGGCGCACCCCCTGGATGATCGCGACCGCGACCAGCCAGACGAGCGCGGCCGGGATGAGGATCTTCCAGCCGAGGTTCATCAGCTGGTCGTAGCGTACGCGCAGGAGGGTGCCGCGCATCCAGATCATGACGAACATGCAGGCCCAGACCTTGAGCCAGAAGACGAGGAACCCGACGATCGGCGCGGCCCACCACACGATGTGGTCCGAGAGGAACGGGATCCGCCAGCCGCCGAGGAACAGCGTGGTCGCGACGGCCGAGACGTTGAACATGTTGACGTACTCGGCGAGGTAGAACCACGCGAACTTCATCGAGGAGAACTCGATGGAGTGCCCCGCCACGAGCTCGCCCTCGGCCTCGGGCAGGTCGAAGGGCAGCCGGTTGACCTCGGCGACCATCGAGACCACGTAGATGACGAACGCCGGCAGCAGCGAGATCGCCCACCACACGTTGGTCTGCGCGTCGACGATCTGGGACGTCGCCATCGAGCCGGACACGAGGAAGACCGAGACGAGCGCGAGGCCCATCGACAGCTCGTAGGAGATGACCTGCGCGGAGGAGCGCACGGCGCCGAGCAGCGGGTAGGTCGAGTTCGACGACCAGCCGCCCAGCACGATGCCGTACACGCCGAGCGCGGTGATCGCGAGGATGTAGAGCACGGAGACCGGGACGTCGGTCAGCTGCATCGGCGTCCACCACGTCGGGTCGGCGCCGTTGGTGATGTCCGGACCCATCGGGATGACGGCGAGCACCATGAACGCGCAGAACGCGGCGATGCCGGGCGCGAGCATGTAGAGGACCCGGTCCGCGCCCTTGAGCTGGATGTCCTCCTTGAGGACGAGCTTGAGGGCGTCGGCGACCGCCTGGAACAGGCCCCACGGGCCGAGCACGTTGGGTCCCTCGCGGGTCTGCATCTTGCCGAGCCCGCGCCGCTCGACCCACAGCGCCATGAGGACGCCGGTGAGCAGGAGGACGACGATGACGACGGCCTTGATGAGGGAGATCCACCAGGTGTCGTGGCTGAAGTCCGCCGTCGGCAGCGCCGAGGCGGTGGACATGACCGGGGTGATCACTGCTGGGCCTCCGCGGTGGTGACGGTGACGACGCTGCCGGCGCCGGCCCCGGTCTGGGCGCGCACGGCGCTGCCCGGGGAGTTCTCGGGCACCCACACCACACCGTCGGCCATCCGCGTGACGGTCAGCGGCAGGGTGAGCGAGCCGGTCGGTCCGGTGAGGCGGACGCGGCCGCCGTCGACGGCGCCGACCGCGCGGGCCGTGGCCGGCGAGAGGCGGAGCACCGGGCGGTGCGCGGTCCCCGCGAGGTGCGGTTCGCCGTCCTGGCCGCGGCCGGCGTCGAGCTGCAGCTTCCACGTGGCGAGGACCGCCTGGCCGGCGCCGGGCTGCTGGCGCGCCGCGGGCGCCCCCGCGGTGTCGTCGCTCGTGACGACCGGGCCGTCCCACGGGTCGAGCTCGGCGAGCTCGGCGTGCAGCTCGGCGAGGGTCCCGAGGCCGAGGTCGCGACCCATCTCGCGCGCGATGTCGGCGAGCACGAGGCGGTCGGACTGCGCGTGGGACGCGAGGACCTGCCCGAAGGGACGCACGCGCCCCTCCCAGCTGACGAACGAGCCGGCCTTCTCGACCGGCGGGGCCACGGGCAGGACGACGTCGGCGAGCTCGGAGATCGCGTTGCGGCGCACCTCGAGCTGGACGAGCACGTCGACCTGGCCGATCGCCCGCAGCGCGGCCGCGGGGTCCATCATGTCGAGCGTCTCGACGCCGCCGATCAGGAGGCCGGTCAGCTCGCCGGAGGCGGCGGCCCGCAGGATCTCGCGGTGGGCGCGGCCGGGACGGTCGGGCAGGGAGTCGATGCCCCACACGGCGCCGGCGTCGGCGCGCGCGGCCGGGTCGGCCACGGGGCGGCCGCCGGGCAGGAGGGTCGGCAGCAGGCCGGCGTCGACGGCGCCGCGCTCCCCCGCGCGCCGCGGCACCCACGCGAGGCGGGCCCCGGTGCGCTCGGCGAGGCGGGCGACGGCGGTGAGCGTGCCGGGCAGGGCCGCCGCGCGCTCGCCGACGAGGATGACGGCGCCGGGAGCGGACAGCTCGGAGAGCAGCTCGTCGCCCAGGGCGTCCAGCGCGGCGGGCTCGCCGCCGGGGACGACCTCGACGAGGTCGGCGCGCATCTTCGTGGTCCCGCGGGTGGCCATCGGCGCGAGGGTGGTGACCCGTGCCGTGCCGGCGAGGACGCCCTTGCGCAGGCGGAGGAAGATCGTGCCGCACTCCTCCTCGGGCTCGAGCGCGACGAGGAGCACGCGGCCGGCGCGCTCGAGGTCGCGGTAGGTCACCCCGAGGCCGGTCGCCGCCACGTGGGAGGCGAGGAAGTCGGCCTCCTCGGCGCTGTGCGGGCGCGCGCGGTGGTCGACGTCGTTCGTGCGGAGCACCGTGCGGGCGAACTTCGACCACGCGTAGGCGTCCTCGAGGGTGAGGCGCCCGCCGGGGAGCACGCCGACGCCGCCGGCAGCGGCGGCGCGGGCCAGCTCGGAGCCGGCGACCGAGAGGGCCTCGGACCAGCTGGTCTCGTGCATCTCCCCGGTGGCCTGGTCGCGCACGAGGGGCATCCGCAGGCGGTCCGGCGCGTCCTGCCAGTGGTAGGCGAACCGGTCCTTGTCGGTGATCCACTCCTCGTTGACCTCGGGGTCGTTGCCTGCGAGGCGGCGGACGACGGCGCCGCGGCGGTGGTCGACCCGGATGGCCGACCCGCCGGCGTCGTGCTCGGCGACCGACGGGGTGGAGACGAGGTCGAAGGGCCGCGAGCGGAACCGGTACATCGCCGACGTCAGCGCGCCGACGGGGCAGATCTGGATCGTGTTGCCCGAGAAGTAGGAGGTGAACGGCCGGCCGGAGGTGTCGGCCTCGGCCGCACCCATCGGGGCGGTCGCGTGGCCGGAGGACATGCCGGGCACGCCGTCGGGGCCGGCGAACGGGACGCCCGTGGCGTCGGGGAGCCCGGCATCGTCGAACCCGAGGACGTCGGCGTCGAAGCCACCGACCTGCGAGCCGTTGAGGGCGTGCACCTCGCGGCCGGGGGTGCCGCCGCCACGGCCCTGGAGCGCGATGAAGGCGTCGCCGGCGATCTCGGAGGAGAACCGGGTGCAGCGCTGGCACAGGATGCAGCGGTCACGGTCGAGGAGGATCTGCGTGGAGATCGCGATCGGCTTGGGGAACGTCCGCTTGACGTCGACGAACCGACTCTCGGCGCGGCCGTTGCTCATCGCCTGGTTCTGCAGGGGGCACTCGCCGCCCTTGTCGCACACCGGGCAGTCGAGCGGGTGGTTGATGAGGAGGAACTCCATGATGCCGTGCTGCGCCTTGTCGGCCACCTCGGAGGTGTGCTGGGTGGCCACGACCATGCCCGGCGTCACCTCCATCGTGCAGGAGGCCTGCGGCTTGGGCATCTTCTTGAGGTTGCCCTCGCGGTCCGGGCTGGCCACGTCCACGAGGCACTGCCGGCACGCACCGGCGGGCTTGAGGAGGGGGTGGTCGCAGAACCGGGGCACCTGGATGCCGACCTGCTCGGCGGCCCGGATGATGAGCGTGCCCTTGGGCACGGACACCTCGCGGCCGTCGATCGTGGCCGTGACGAGCTCGGGGGCCGCCGGCGCGGCCTGCTCCTGGGTCTGGGTCATCGCACACCTGCCTCGTGGAAGATCGCCGACGCCTCGTAGGGGAAGAGCTCCCGTGCGGGCGTGTGGCAGCCGGCCTCGAACTCGTCGCGGAAGTGCGCGATGCCGGACTGGATGGGGGTGGCCGACGCGTCGCCGAGCGCGCAGAACGAGCGGCCGGCGATGTTGGCGGAGACCTCGAGGAGGAGGTCGACGTCCGAGGGCAGCCCGCGGCCGTCCTCGAGCCGGTGCATGACCTGCTTCATCCAGAAGGTCCCCTCGCGGCAGGGCGTGCACTTGCCGCAGGACTCGTGCTGGTAGAAGTCCGTCCACTTCGAGATCACCCGGACGACGGACACGGTCTCGTCGAAGACCATGAGCGCGCGGGTGGCGAGCATGGACCCGGCGGCGCCGACCGACTCGTAGTCGAGCGGCACGTCGAGGTGCTCGTCGGTGAGGATCGGGGTCGAGGAGCCGCCCGGGGTCCAGAACTTGAGCCGGTGCCCGGCGCGGACGCCGCCGGCCATCTCGATGAGCTCGCGCATGGTGATGCCGAACGGCGCCTCGAACTGGCCGGGGTTGGTCACGTGGCCGGAGACCGAGAACAGGCCGTGGCCCGCGGACTTCTCCGTGCCCATCGAGGTGAACCAGTCCTGGCCGCGGGAGAGGATCCCGGGGACCGAGGCGATCGACTCGACGTTGTTGACGACCGTGGGCCGCGCGTAGAGGCCGGCGACGGCGGGGAACGGCGGCTTGAGCCGCGGCTGCCCGCGCAGTCCCTCGAGCGAGTCGAGCAGCGCCGTCTCCTCGCCGCAGATGTAGGCCCCGGCACCGGCGTGGACGGTGATCTCGAGGTGGTAGTCGCCGTCCGGCCCCAGCCCGGTGCCGATGAGCCCGGCCTCGCGGGCCTCGCGCACGGCGGCGAGCAGGCGGCGGTAGACGTGGACCGTCTCGCCCCGCAGGTAGATGAAGGCGTGGTGGCCGCCGATGGCGTAGCTGGTGATCGCCATGCCCTCGATGAGGGAGTGCGGGTTCGCCATGAGCAGCGGGATGTCCTTGCACGTGCCCGGCTCGGACTCGTCGGCGTTGACGACCAGGTAGCGCGGCCCTCCGTCGGCCGGCGGGAGGAAGGACCACTTGAGACCGGTGGGGAAGCCGGCGCCGCCGCGGCCGCGCAGGCCGGAGCCCTTGACGAGGTCGACGACCTCGCCGGGGGGCATCGTCAGAGCCTTGTCCCACCCCTGGTAGCCGCCGTGGTCGCGGTAGGTGTCGAGGGTCCAGGAGCGCGGGGCGTCCCAGATGTCGGAGAGGACCGGCGTGAGGGTGCCGGGGCTGGTGAGTGTCACTTCTCCTCCTCGGAGACCGTGCGGCCGGCCGTCCCGGGGTCGGCCTCGCCCGCGGTGGGCACCTGGTGGTCGGCGCTCGAGCCGGTGTCGCCCACGGGCGCGGCGCCCGCGACCTCGGCGGCGAGGTGGCGGTCGTCCGCGCCGTGGTCCTCGTGCGGAGAGGTCCAGCCGTTGGCCCGGGCGATGCGCAGGCCGAGCAGGGAGGCCTCGCCGGCACCGGGCCCCTCGTCGGCGCGGCCGTCCTCGAAGCCCGCGAGCACGCGGGAGATCTCCTTGAACGTGCCCACCGTGGTGGCGCCGCGCGTGGGGTGGACGGGGCGGCCGGCGGCGATCTCGTCGACCAGCGCCGTGGCCGAGGCCGGGGTCTGGTTGTCGAAGAACTCCCAGTTGACCATGACGACCGGGGCGTAGTCGCAGGCCGCGTTGCACTCGAGCTGCTCGAGGGTGATCCGGCCGTCGGGCGTGGTCTCGTCGTGTCCGACCCCGAGGTGGTCGGAGACCGCCTCGAAGATCTGGTCGCCGCCCATGACCGCGCACAGGGCGTTCGTGCAGACGCCCACGTTGTACTCGCCGTTGGGGTGGCGCTTGTACTGGCTGTAGAACGTCGCGACGGCGGAGACCTCGGCCCGCGTGATCGACAGGGCCTCGGCGCACAGCGCGATGCCGCGGGCGGAGACGTAGCCGTCGACGGACTGCACGAGGTGGAGCATCGGCAGCAGCGCCGAGCGCGGCGAGGGGTAGCGGGCGACGATCGCCGCGATGTCGGCGGTCAGCGACTCGGCGACGTCCGGCGCGTAGGTCTGCTCGGTCATCGGTCCACTCCTCCGAGGACGGGGTCGAGCGAGGCGAGGATGACGACGACGTCGGCCAGCTGGCCGCCCTCGCTCATCAGCGACATCGACTGCAGGTTGGAGAACGACGGGTCGCGGAAGTGCGCCCGGTAGGGGCGCGTCCCGCCGTCGGAGACGAGGTGGACGCCCATGACGCCCTTCGCGTGCTCGATCGCCACGTGCGCCTGGCCCGGCGGGACCCGGAAGCCCTCCGTGACGAGCTTGAAGTGGTGGATGAGCGACTCCATCGACTCGCCCATGATGTGGCGGATGTGGTCGAGGCTGTTGCCCTGGCCGTCGGTGCCCACCGAGAGCTGCGCCGGCCAGGCGATCTTCTTGTCCTCGACCATCGTGGGCCGACCCGCGGACGCCTCGAGGCGGTCGAGCACCTGGAGGACGATCCGCAGCGACTCGAAGCACTCCTCGAAGCGCGCCTGGACGCGGTTGAAGGCGTCCGAGCGCTCCTTGGTGACGACGTTGAACTCGTAGGTCTCGTAGCCGCAGTACGGGTCGGTCTTGCGCAGGTCCGCCGGGAGGCCGGTGGCGCGCAGGCAGGGCCCGGTCAGGCCGAGGGCGAGGGCGCCGGACAGCGAGATGACGCCGACGTCGACGTGCCGCAGCTTGAACAGCGGGTTCTCCATCGTCAGCTTCATCATCTCGACGACGGACAGCCGGATGTCCGCGAGCCGCTCGCGGACGAACTCCACCGTGCCTGGCGGCAGGTCCTGGGCCACGCCGCCGGGCCGGATGTAGGCGTGGTTCATGCGCAGGCCGGAGACGCGCTCGAAGATGTCGAGGATGTTCTCCCGGCCGCGGAAGCCGAGGGTCATCATCGTCGTGGCGCCGAGCTCGTTGCCGGCCGTGCCGACGGCGATGAGGTGGGAGCTGATCCGGTTGAGCTCCATGAGCAGGACCCGGATCTGGCTGGCCCGCTCGGGGATCTGGTCGGTGATGCCGAGGAGCTTCTCGACCCCGAGGCAGTAGGCGACCTCCTGGAAGAACGGCGCCACGTAGTCCATGCGCGTGCAGAAGGTCACGCCCTGGGTCCAGGTGCGGTACTCCATGTTCTTCTCGATGCCTGTGTGCAGGTAGCCGAGGCCGACCCGCACCTCGTGCACCGTCTCGCCGTCGATCTCGAGGATGAGCCGGAGCACGCCGTGCGTCGAGGGGTGGACGGGACCCATGTTGACGACGATGCGCTCCTCGCCGAGGCGCTCGGCCTCGGCGGCGATGTCGGACCAGTCGCCGCCGTCGGCGATGAAGTCCGGCTCCTCCTCGCCGAGGGCGGGGCCGGGTGCGCTGGGCATGGTGGGGGCGGACATCAGCTGTACGACCTCCGGGTGTCGGGCGGCGGGACGGTGGCACCCTTGTACTCCACCGGGATGCCGCCGAGCGGGTAGTCCTTGCGCTGCGGGTGCCCGACCCAGTCGTCGGGCATGAGGATGCGCGCGAGAGCGGGGTGGCCGTCGAACACGATGCCGAACAGGTCGAACGTCTCGCGCTCGTGCCAGTCGTTGCCCGGGTAGATCGCGACCAGCGAGGGGATGTGCGGGTGCGCGTCGGGGCAGGTGACCTCGAGGGCGATCGAGCGCCCGTGCGTGATCGACATGAGGTGGTAGGCGGCGTGCAGCTCGCGGCCCGCGTGCTGGGGGAAGTGCACGCCGGAGACGCCGAGGCACAGCTCGAAGCGCAGGTCCTGGTCGTCGCGCAGCGCGCGTGCCACCGCCACGAGGTGCTCGGCGGCGATGTGCAGGGTGAGGTCGCCGTGGTCGACGACCACGCGCTCGATCGCGGCGTCGGGGTCGATCCCCTGCTCGCCGAGGACCTCGCGCAGGACGTCGACGACCTCGTCGAACCAGCCGCCGTAGGGGCGCTGCGCGGCCTCGGGCTCGGTGACGGCCACGACGAGCCCGCCGAAGCCCGAGGTGTCGCCGGAGCCGTGGACGCCGAACTGGCCGCGACGCACGGCCACGACGTCGAGCTCGGTGCGCCCGTCCGGTCCGGGGGCGGCGGCGATGTCACCGCCGGCGTCGGTGCCGCTCACGCGAGGAGCCCCTTCATCTCGTGGGTCGGCGTGGCGCCGAGGGCGGCACGCTCGGCTGCGCGGGCGGCCTCGACCCGGTTGACGCCGAGCGGCGCCTTCTTGACCTGCTCCCGCAGCTCGAGGATGGCGTTGATGAGCATCTCGGGCCGCGGCGGGCAGCCGGGCAGGTAGATGTCGACCGGCACGATGTGGTCGCACCCCTGGACGATCGCGTAGTTGTTGAACATGCCGCCCGAGGAGGCGCACACGCCCATGGAGATCACCCACTTGGGGTCCGACATCTGGTCGTAGACGTTGCGGACGACCGGGGCCATCTTGTGGCTCACGCGGCCCGACACGATCATCACGTCGGCGTGCCGGGGCGAGGCGCGGAAGACCTCGAGGCCGAACCGGGCCATGTCGAAGCGCGGGGTGCCGGCGGCCATCATCTCGATGGCGCAGCACGCGAGGCCCATGGTGACCGGCCACTGCGAGTTCGACCGGGCGAAACCGGCGACGGCCTCGACGGTGGTGAGACCGAACCCTGCGGGGAGCTTCTCCTCGATACCCATGTGGGGTCCTTTCGGGTGGTGCGTGGCGGGGCGGGTGGGGGCGGTCGGTCAGCGGTGGGTCAGTCCCACTCGAGGCCCCCGCGGCGCCACTCGTAGATGTAGGGCACGGTGATGAGCGCGATGAAGACGAGCATCGCGACGAGACCGAAGGCGGCGAGCTCGGTGAATGCGACCGCCCACGGGTAGAGGAAGACGACCTCGATGTCGAAGATGATGAAGGTCATCGCGATGAGGTAGTACTTCACCGGGAACCGGCCGGCCGAGGGCGCCCGGGGCGTCGGGTCGACGCCGCACTCGTAGTTGGCGACCTTGACGCGGTTGTACTTCTTCGGGCCGATGATCGCGCTCGCACCGAGTCCGCCGAGGGCCAGGGCCGCCGCGACCACCATCATGATGAGCAGCGGCACGTAGGGGTTGGTCATGCGTCCTCCGTCGACGTCAACGGTCCGGCGATCCTGCCGGGCTGCGGTGTCCAGGTCCGCGCCCGCCGGTCCCGTCCTCCAGGGTAGACGTTCGCCGGGACGGACCCGGCACGTTCGGTACGGGTCGTCATGACACCGGCGCCGCCTTGGCGAGCGCCGCGATGACGCGGTCCATCCAGTCCCCGCCGCGCGGGTCGTACCCGTCGGCGAGGAGCTTCATGACGAACTCCATGAGCACGGGCCGCGGGAGCCCGTACCGCACGCACGCCCGCATGATCCGCGGGTGGGAGATGAGGTGGGCGAAGCCCCGGCCGAGCGTGAAGTAGCCGCCGAGCTCGTCGGCCATGATGCGCGGGTAGGTGCGCAGCGCCTTGACCCGCTCGTAGTCCGAGCTGCGCGCGAGCGCCTGGCCCATGACGTCGGCGGCGATGCGACCGGACTGCAGCGCGTAGGCGATGCCCTCGCCGTTGAACGGGGAGACCATGCCGCCGGCGTCGCCGACCAGGAGGAGCCCGTTGGCGTAGTGCGGCTTGCGGTTGAAGGCCATGGGCAGGGCGGCGCTGCGCAGCTCGCCGACCTGGTTCTCGGGCGTGAAGCCCCACTCCTCGGGGACGTTCTGCATCCACGTGGCGAACAGGCCCTTGTAGTCGAGCCGGGTCGGCGTGGCGGTCGGCGAGAGGGTGCCGAGGCCGACGTTCGCGGTGCCGTCTCCGAGCGCGAAGATCCAGCCGTAGCCGGGCTGGAGGTTCGACTCGCCCGGCTTCCCGTCCCACAGCTCGAGGAACGACTCCATCATCGGGTCGTCGTGACGCGGGGTGCGGAAGTAGGTGCGGATCGCGACGCCCATGGGGCGGCCGGCGTCCTTCTCGATCCCCACGGAGGTGGCCAGCCGTGCGGACACTCCCCCGGCGTCGACGACGAGCGGCGCGCGGTAGGTGACCTCGTCGCCCGCGCGACGGCCCTTCTCGTCCACCGGGCGAGCGGTGACGCCGACGACCCGGCCGGTGCGCTCGTGCCGCACGGCCCCGGTCACGCTCACGCCCTCGCGCAGGTCGGCGCCGGACGCCTCGGCGTGGCGGGCGAGCGTCTCGTCGAGGCTCGTGCGGGCGCGCGCGAGCCCGTAGGACGGCATCGAGGACAGCTCGGGCCACGGGATCTCGATGCGGTGGCCGGCCCCGGAGGTGCGCAGCCCGTGGTTGCGGATCCAGCCGTCCTCCTCGCGCGTGGGCACGCCCATGCGGATGAGCTCGGCGACCGCGCGGGGCGTAAGTCCGTCCCCGCAGACCTTGTCCCGCGGGAACCTCGACTTCTCGAGGACGATCACGCGGTGACCCTGCTGGGCGAGGTAGTGGGAGACGCTCGCGCCCGCCGGTCCGGCACCGACGACGAGGACGTCCGCCTCGTCGGCCACAGGTGCGGCAGGCACGGTCGAGCTCCTTCGTTCGCTGGTCGGGGGGTCCGCCCGAAGAATCGTAAGCCCGCCCACAGGCCGGTTCGGCACCCCCGACGTGATCCTCGTCGCCCCCACGGAATCCGCGGAATTCCGGGACATTCACCGCACGTAATACCCGGGACCAGGGTCCCTGGCGGCGCTCCCGGGGTCACCCCCGGGCTACTCCGGGCGGCGGGCCCGGTGGACGGCGACGATGCCGCCCGAGAGGTTCCTGTGCTGCACGTCGGTCCACCCGGCGGCACGCACGACGTCGGACACCCCGGCCTGGTCCGGCCAGTCCTCGATCGACTCGGCGAGGTAGCCGTACGCGGGGTTGTTCGACGAGCTGAGCCGGGCGAGCCGCGGCAGCACCCCGGTGAGGAAGAGTCGGTACGCCGCCCGCCAGGGCGCCCAGGTCGGGGTCGAGAACTCGGTGACGACGAGGCGTCCGCCCGGTCGTGTCACCCGCAGCATCTCGCGCAGCGCGGCGGCGTGGTCGACCACGTTGCGCAGGCCGTAGGAGATCGTCACCGCGTCGAACGACTCGTCCGCGAACGGCAGGGCGGTCGCGTCCCCGGCGACGAACGCGAGGTCGGGCCGGCGCCGCTTGCCGACCGAGAGCATCCCGGTGGAGAAGTCGCAGGACACGACGTCGACACCCCGGTCGGCCAGCTCAGAGGAGGACGTGCCGGTACCGGCGGCGAGGTCGAGCACCCGGTCCCCGGGGCCGGCGTCGAGCGCGCGCCGCGAGGCCGCGCGCCAGATGCGCACCTGACCGGCGCTGAGCACGTCGTTGGTGAGGTCGTAGCGCTGGGCGACGTCGTCGAACATCCCCGCGACCTCACGGGGGTCCTTGTCCAGCTCGGCTCGGTTCACGCCCGCCAGTGTCGCAGGTGCCCGGGCGCGGGCGGGCGGTCGGTCACCCGTCGGAGGCGGGGGACGCCACGAGCGTCACGCCGACGTCGGACTCCTCCTCGTCGCGGACGACCGCGAGGACGACCTCGTCGCCGCCCACGTGCTCCCTCACGGCGGCGGTGAGCGCGGCCGCCGAGCCGACGGCGGCGTCGTCGAGGGCGGTGACGACGTCCCCCTCGCGCAGGCCGGCCTCGTCCGCGGGGCTGCCGGGCTCGACGGCCCGGACGACGGCGCCGGCGCGCACCTCGCCGCCGGCGGCCGCCTCGCCGTCGTCGAGCGCGACGCCGAGGAACGCGTGCTCGGCGGTGCCGTCCTCGATGAGCTCGCCGGCCACGCGCGAGGCGAGGTCGACGGGGATCGCGAACCCGACCCCGATGCTGCCGCCCTGCCCGCCGGAGCCGGACATCGTGGCGATCGAGCTCGTGATGCCGACGACCCTCCCCTGCGCGTCGAACAGCGGTCCGCCCGAGTTGCCGGGGTTGACCGCGGCATCGACCTGGACGGCGGCGGTGACGACGGGGCCCTCGCCGCTCGCGTCGGTGGTGGTCACCGGGCGGTCGAGGGCCGAGACGATGCCGGTGGTGGCGGTCCCGCGCAGCCCGAGCGGGTTGCCGACGGCGAGGACGGAGTCGCCGACGGCGAGGTCCGCGTCGGAGCCCAGGGTGGCGGGGACGAGGTCGTCCGGCGCCTCGGCGAGCGCGAGCACGGCGAGGTCGGAGGACTCGTCGGTGCCGACGACCTCGGCCTCGAGCAGCCGCCCGTCGTCGAGGGTGACGGTCACCTCCTCGGCGCCCGACACGACGTGGGCGTTGGTGAGGACGTGCCCCGCCTCGTCGAGGACGACCCCGGAGCCGGACCCCTCGCCCTGGCCGGTGCGCACGGACACGGCGACGACGGACGGCGTGACCTCTGCGACGACCTCGCTCCAGCCGTCCTCGCCCGCGGCGCTCGCCGGGACGGCGGTACCCGTCGCGTCGCCGCCGGCGCCCTCGACCGCTGCGGGGCCCGCTGTGCCGTCGCCGGACGCGGCGCCCGCCTCCTGCTGGGCGGCGAGCGCCTGGACGGTCTCCGCGAGGCCGCCGCCGGCCCCCGCGTCGTCCGTGGCGCGCGTGAGCGCGACGGTGGTCCCGGACGCGAGGACCGCGGCGAGCAGGGCGGCGAGGACGACGTGGCGCGAGCCGGTCGCGCGCGGGGCGGACGGCGCCGCCGGGGTCACGCTCGTCGTCGCCGGGTCGCCGGCCGGGGGCGAGGTCGGGGACGGGGTCCACCGGCCGCCGTCGTCGCCGCGCTGGGGGTGCTGCTCGCTCATCTCGTTCTCCTCGTGCTCTTCCGTGGGGACGAGGACGACACAACACGGCGCTCCTCCGAATCCGCCGGGGAGAACCTGCCCGGCCGCTGGACGAGGAGCCACGAGCCTGGGAACGCGCTGGGAGCAGCGGACGAACCGCTCAGCCGGCGAGGTCGGCGGCCGCGGCGGCGAGCGCCTCGCGGACGGGCCGCAGCTTGCTCTCGGTCTCGGCGAGCTCGGCGTCGGGGTCGGCGCCGGCGACGATGCCGCCGCCGGCGTGCAGCCGGATCGAGGCGCCCTCGACCTGCCCGCAGCGCAGGGCGAGGCCGATCTCGCCGTCGCCGGCGGAGTCGAGCCAGCCGACGGGGCCGGCGTAGCGCCCCCGGTCGTGGCGCTCGCGGCGGGCGATGATAGCCATCGCCGCCGCGCGCGGGGTCCCGGCCACCGCGGCCGTCGGGTGGATCGCGTCGACGACGTCGAGCAGACCGGCCCCCTCAGCGAGGCGGCCCGCGACGTCGGTGGCGAGGTGGTGGATGTTCGGCAGCGTGAGGACGTACGGCTCGGGCTGCTCGTCGTCGAGCGCGGCCACCGCGCGCAGCGGGTCGAGGACGGACCGGGCGGCGTGCTCGTGCTCGGAGCGCATCCGCGGGTCGGCGAGGAGCTCGGCGACGAGCTCGTCGTCGGGCCGCTCCCCGCGGGGCAGCGAGCCGGCGAGGACGCGGGAGGCGATCCGGTCGCCGCGGCGGGCGGCGAGCATCTCGGGCGAGGCGCCGACGAGGCCGCCGACGGCGTAGGTCCAGGCGTCCGGGTAGGCCTGCGCGAGCCGGGCGGGCAGCTGGTCGAGGACCTGCGGAGCGGCGGCGATGCGGACCTGGCGCGCGGTGACGACCTTGGCCACCGTGCCCGACTCGATGTCGCCGAGGACGTCGCGCACGAGGGACGTGTACGCGGCGGCATCGCCGTCGTCATCGTCAGCCGCAGCCCCACTGCCGCCGGGGACCCGCGGGCCGACGACGTCCGCGGTCTCGGCCACGCGCGCTCCGTGCGAGGCCCCCGCGAGTGCCGCGTCGGCGTCGAGCGCCGCCCGGAGCGAGGCCGGGTCCACCGCCTGCGCCCACCGCTCGGGCCGTGCGTCGTCGCCGGTACCGACCCGCACGAGCTCGGCCGGCACGTGGAGGAGCGACGGGCTCGGCGAGTCGTCGTCGAAGGTCGAGGAGACGAGGGCGACCGCGGCGCCGGCGGTCCCGACCACCCCCACGTCGACCAGGCGCCAGAGGCCGGCCAGGCGCTGCAGCCGGCGCGGCCCGGTCAGCGCGAGCACGGTCCCGCCGCGCCCGGCGACGCCCCGCCCGCCGCGCGTCCACAGCGCGAGCTCACCGACCGGTGCGGCGAGGAGCTCGGCGAGGCACGGTCCCTCGGCCGCCACTAGATGAGCGACCTGGCGCGCGAGGTCTCGGCCCGGCGCTCGCCGACCCGGACGTGGACGACCGACCGGCCGACGATCGGCTCGCCGAGGATCGTCCGGAGCTCGTCGAGGGTGGCCGGCGCCCGGTAGGCGGCGCCGTAGCCGCGGGCGAGGGCCCCGAGGTCGGCGCGCTGGGGCGTGGTGAACAGGCGGGCGAACCCGTCCGGGGAGGCGTCGGCGTGGCCGAGGAGGGCGAAGATCGCGCCGCCGGAGTCGTCGGCGACGACCACCTGGACGTCGACGTCCTCCTCGAGGGCGCCGAGCAGCAGGCCGCCGGCGTCGTGGAGGAACGTGAGGTCGCCGAGAAGGACCCGGACGGGGCCGCCGCTGCCACGAGCAAGACCCACGGCGGTCGAGATCGTGCCGTCGATGCCGGCGAGCCCACGGTTGGACAGCACGTGCGGGAGCGGGTCCATCCACGGCTGGCCGACGAGGTCGACGTCCCGGACCACGCGCGAGGCGCCGAGCAGCAGGGTCCCGGAGCGGCGCGCGACCCCGGCGACGGTGGCCGCGGCCCCGAGGGCGTCGATCGTCCCGTCGTCGGGCGGCCCGGCGGCGGGGTGGGACAGGCGCGCGACGACGGACCGCCCCGCGTCGAGCCAGAGGTCGAGCCAGGCGTTCTCGTCGGGACCCGGCTCGCCCTCGACCGTGCACCCCTGCGCCACCACGGACGCGGTGCCGGCGGCGTCCGGCCACCGCCCGGTCGGTGCGACGACGACGATCTCCGGCTCCGCCCACCCGAGCAGGCGGGTGACGGGGCGGGAGAGCGTGGGATGACCGGCGACGACGACGCGCTCGATCCGCCCGCCGAGCTGGGGCAGGTCGAGCAGCTCGCGGTAGGCGCTGACGGCGCACCGGCCGCCGCGGGCGCCGGACGTGGGCTCGGCCAGCAGCGGCCAGCCGCCGCACTCGGCGAGCCTCCGGGCCGCCGCCCCCGCGCCGTCCCCGGCGACGACGACCGTGCGCGGCCCGCGCTCGAGGGGGTGCAGCGAGAGCGACGCGGCGGGGGCCGCGACGGGCCGGACCTCGGGCGCCTCCCCCGGCTCCCACGGGGTCTCCGGCGCGAGCGGCTCGCGGAACGCGAGGTTGAGCTGGACCGGCCCGGGGTCCCGCGTGCGGGCGCCGGTGGCGGCGGCCAGGGCGCGCGCGACGTGCTGGGTGAGCGCGGGCCCGTCCGGGGCGCCTGCGGGCACGTCGACGAGGTGTCGCAGCGCCGGGCCGAAGAGGCCGACCTGGTCGGTGGTCTGGTTGGCGCCGGTGCCGCGCAGCTCGTGGGGCCGGTCGGCGGTGAGCAGGACCAGGGGGACGCCGGCGGCGTCGGCCTCGAGGACGGCCGGGTGGAGGTTGGCCACGGCGGTGCCGGAGGTGGTGACGACGGCGACGGGCCGGCGGGCGAGCGCCGGGGGGAGCTCCGGGTTCGCGGTCAGCTCGCCGGCACGGGACAGGCCGAGGGCGACGAACGCGGCGACCCGCTCGTCGATGCGCACGGACAGCCGGAGCCAGCCGGCCCGCTCGGCGGCGTGCAGGGCGTGGGCGAGCGGGGCGGAGCGCGATCCGGGTGCGAGGACGACGTCGCGCACTCCCCCGGCGACGAGGGCGCGGACGACGTCGCGAGCGACGAGGTGGGCGGTCATCGGAGCGCCGCCACGGACTCGAGGCGGGCGAGCCACCGCGCGCGGGTCTCGTCGTCGGCGGCGGGGACCGCGTCGGGCTCGACCGGGCGGACGGGGAGGTGGCCGCCCGCGGGCAGGAGCGGGTCGCTCGTCACGTCGTCCTCGAGCAGGTGCCCGGTGGCGAGGCCGGCGGCCAGCGGCACGCCGTCGAGCGTGTGCTCCGGCAGTGCGGCGGCGAGCGCCACGCCGGCGGCGAGCCCCACGGAGGACTCGAGCGCGGAGGACACGACGACCGGCAGGCCGGCCTCCTCGGCGATCCGCAGGCAGGCGCGCACGCCGCCGAGCGGCTGGACCTTGAGCACGAGGACGTCGGCGGCCCCGGCGCGCGCGACCCGCAGGGGGTCCTCGGCTCGGCGCACGGACTCGTCGGCGGCGATCCGCACGCCCGAGCGGCGGCGGACCTCGGCGAGGTCCTCGACGCCCGCGACCGGCTGCTCGGCGTACTGCAGCCCGCCGGCGGCTCGGTCGAGCTCGGCCAGACGCGAGATCGCGGTGTCGACGTCCCAGGCGGCGTTGGCGTCGACCCGGACATGGCCGCCCGGGCCGAGCGCCTCCCGGACGGCCGCGACCCGCTCGACCTCGTCGGCGAGCGTCTGGCCGGGCTCGGCGACCTTGATCTTCGCCGTCGTGCACCCGCCGGAGGCGCGGACGATCTCGGCGGCCCGCTCCGGGCCGACGGCGGGGACGGTGACGTTGACGGGGACGCGGGGCCGCAGGGCGGCGGGGTACCCGGTCTCGGCCGCCTCGCGGGCGGCGGCGAGCCAGGGGACGGAGACGGCGTCGTCGTAGTCCCAGAAGGGCGAGAACTCGCCCCAGCCGGCGTCGCCGCGCAGGAGGACCCCGTCGCGGCGGTCGAGGCCCCGGAAGCGGGTCCTCAGCGCGGTGGAGTACACGACGGGGTGGGGCACCGCGTCAGGGTAACCGCGCGGCGCCCCGTCGGCCGGGCGACGCCGCCGCACGCCGGGCTACCGTGGCCCGGTGAGCGAGATCCCCGCCCAGGTGTCCGAGACGTTCGACCCGCAGGTCTGGCGGGAGGTCGAGGGCTGGTCGGCCTCCGACGTCACCTACCACCGGGGCGTCGACCGCTCCGGGGGCGCCGAGCGGGACCTGCCGGTCGTCCGCATCGCGTTCGACCGGCCCGAGCTGCGCAACGCCTTCCGGCCCCGCACCGTCGACGAGCTCTACCGGGCGCTCGACCACGCGCGGCTGACGACCGACGTCGGGACCGTGATCCTCACGGGCAACGGGCCGTCGGCGAAGGACGGCGGGTGGGCGTTCTGCTCGGGCGGCGACCAGCGCATCCGCGGCGCGGACGGCTACCGGTACGAGGTCGACGAGGCGGACGACCGCGCGGAGGCGTCCGCGCGCCGCGAGCAGGTCGACCCGGCGCGCGCCGGCCGGCTGCACATCCTCGAGGTCCAGCGGCTCATGCGGACGATGCCGAAGGTGATCGTCGCGGCGATCCCGGGCTGGGCCGCGGGCGGCGGGCACTCGCTGGTCATGGTGAGCGACCTGGCGATCGCCTCGCGCGAGCACGCGCGGTTCAAGCAGACCGACGCGGACGTCGGCAGCTTCGACGCCGGCTACGGCTCGACGCTGCTGGCCCGCCAGGTCGGCGACAAGCGGGCGCGCGAGATCTTCTTCCTCGCCCGCGAGTACTCCGCCGAGGACGCGGAGCGGTGGGGCGTGGTCAACGAGACCGTCCCCCACGCCGAGCTCGAGGCCACGGCCCTGGAGTACGCGGCGATCATCGCGACGAAGTCCCCGCAGGCGATCCGGATGCTCAAGTTCGCCTTCAACCTCGCCGACGACGGCCTGGCCGGCCAGCAGGTCTTCGCGGGCGAGGCGACACGCCTGGCCTACGGCACGGCGGAGGCCCAGGAGGGGCGGAACGCGTTCGTCGAGAAGCGGGACCCGGACTGGTCCGGCTTCCCCTACCCGGTGTGATGGAGCGCGTCGAGGTGCTGCCCGGCGGCACGCGGCCGGGCGACGTCGCCGCCCTGCACGAGGCACTCGCGCTCCGCCTCGGCGGCGCCGACCTCCCCCCGCTCCTGCCGGTCGCGCCGGGCACGGACCCCGACCAGGCGCGCGACGACCTCGCCGACTCCCTCGAGCGGCCCGTCCCGGACGGCACGGCCGCGCTCCTGCGCACCTCCGGGTCGACGACGGGGACCGGCCACGTCGTGGCGCTGTCCGCCGACGCGCTCACCGCCTCGGCCCGCGCCACCCACGCGCGCCTCGGCGGCCCGGGTCGCTGGGTCCTCGCCGTACCCGCGCACCACGTGGCGGGCCTGCAGATCCTCACCCGCTCCGCCGTGGCCGGCCACGACCCGCTCGTGCTCGACACCACCGGCGGCTTCGACCCGGCCGCGCTGGCCGAGGTGGTGAGGATGGCCGACGGGACCGGCGAGCCCGCGCCCGCCTATCTCTCCCTCGTGCCGACCCAGCTCGTGCGCGCGCTCGCGGCCGGGCCGGACGTCACCGGGGCGCTGGCCGGCCTCGGCGCGGTCCTCGTGGGCGGCGCCGCGCTCGCCCCCTCGACGCTGCGCGCGGCGGCGGACGCCGGCATCCGGGTGGTGCGCACGTACGGGATGACGGAGACCGGGGGCGGCTGCGTGTACGACGGCCGGCCCCTCGACGGGGTCGGGATCGAGGTCGACGACGAGAGCCGGATCTGGCTCTCCGGCCCCGTCCTCGCCCACGGCTACCTCGACGACGCGGCCGCCGACGCGTCGACGTTCGTCGGCGGCCGGCTCCGGACCACCGACGCGGGTCGGATCACGGACACCGGCGCGCTCGAGGTGCTCGGCCGCCTCGACGACGCCGTGACGTCCGGCGGCGTGACCGTCGCCCCGGTCGCGGTCGAGCGCCGCCTGACGGGGATGGCGGACGTCGCGGAGTGCGCCGTCGTCGGCGTCCCGGACCCCGAGTGGGGCGAGATCGTCGTCGCCGTCGTCGTGCTCACCCCGGGCCGCCCGCCCGGCCCGACGAGCGTGCCGGAGCTCCTCGCCGTCGCCCGCGCGCAGACCGGCGACCTCTCCCCCGCCCACGCGCCGCGGGCGCTGGTCGTGGTCGACCGGCTCCCGCTGCGCGGCCCCGGCAAGGTCGACCGGCGGGCCGTGACGACGGTGGCGTCGCGGGCGCTCGGGGTCGGCACGGGCGACCACTCCGGCGACCGGCGCACGGCCCGTGCCGGGGACGGCGACCGGGTGACGGTGGCGGGCGTCGCCCGGTACAAGTCGCGGCCGGCGCTGGGCTAACCTCGCTTGCGCCCGAGCCGCGGGCACGGGCGAAGGAGGTGTCATGGCGAGCGTCGCCGACTGGATCGAGGGCGCCCGTCCGCGGACCCTCCCGGCGGCCGTCGCGCCGGTGCTGCTGGGGACCGGGGCCGCCGCGCAGGTCGGCTCCGCCTCGGTGCCGCGGGCCCTGCTCGCCGCCGGCGTCGCGCTCGCCCTCCAGGTCGGCGTCAACTACGCCAACGACTACTCCGACGGCGTGCGCGGCACCGACGAGTTCCGCACCGGCCCGCAGCGCCTGACCGGGGGCGGCCTCGCCGCACCGGGGAAGGTCAAGGCCGCCGCGCTCGCGAGCCTCGGGGTCGGCGCGCTGCTCGGCCTCGTGCTCGTCGCGGTGAGCGGGCAGTGGTGGATGCTCGCCGTCGGGGCCGTATGCCTCCTCGCCGCCTGGGGCTACACGGGCGGCTCGCGCCCCTACGGGTACATGGGGCTCGGCGAGGTCTTCGTGTTCGTCTTCTTCGGGCTCGTCGCCACGCTGGGGACCACGTGGACGCAGGCCGGGGAGCTGCCCTGGACCGCGTGGGCGGCGGCCGTCGGCGTGGGCCTCGTGGCGTGCGCGCTGCTCATGGTCAACAACATCCGCGACATCCCCACCGACGTCCCCGCCGGGAAGCGCACGGTGGCCGTCCGGCTCGGCGACCGGCTCGCGCGCCGCACCTACGTGGCGATGCTCGCGGTTCCGGTCCTGCTCGGACTGGCCTGCGCGATCGTGGCGCCGTGGTCGCTGCTCGTGCTTCTCCTGCTGCCGCTCGCGTGGCGCTGCTGCGCGCCGGTGCTGCGCGGCGCCGCGGGGCGCGACCTCATCGGCGTCCTGCGGGACACCGGGTTCCTCGAGCTGGGCTACGGCCTCACGCTCAGCCTCGGGCTCGCGCTGGGCTGAGGACTACCGCTCGCGGGCGTCCTCGCGCGCCTCGGAGTCGGTGTGCGTGGGGGCGTCGGCCACCGCGTCCGGCACGCGCTCGAGCGACGAGCTGCCGTCCGCCTCCTCCGCCGCGGCGTCCGCGGTCACCGACCCGTCCGCCGAGGCTCCCTGGGCCGTCGCCTCGGGCTCGGCCGGGGCGTGCTCGACGAAGGTCTCGCCGTCGATCGTCCCGTCCCCGTCCCCGTCGAAGCCGCCGTCCTCGCTGTCGCTGTCGCTGTCGAGCATCGCGTCCTCCTCGTCGGCGTCGTGGTCCACCCGCGTGCGCCGGTCGTCCTGCCGTGCGAGCGAGCCGGCCGCCTCGTTCCGGATCCCGGGCAGCGCCACGTAGGACACCATCGCCGCGAGCAGCAGGGCGCCCAGCCACATGAGCCACGACCGGGCGCCGGCCAGGTAGAGCACGCCGGCCACGGCGAGCAGCACGACGATCCGCGCGAACGCGTACTTGAGGATGGCCACCCGCCCAGGTTACGTCGCGGCGGACGGGCCGCGACGAAGCGGTGACCACCGACGCACTGCCCGGCGGCCCCCGCCGACCTACCCTGGAGGGGTGACTCGTCTCGTCCCCCTCGTCGTCGCCGTCGGCGTCATCGCCTTCGCGCTCATCGACTGCGCCCGCTCCGACGCCGAGAAGATGCCCGCCCGCATCCCCAAGGGGATCTGGATCGTCCTCATCCTCGTCCTGCCGGTGGTCGGCGCGGTGGGGTGGCTCCTGCTGTCCCGGATGCAGGCGGGGCGCGCGGGCGGTCCGGGCGGTCCCGGCGGCTCGGGCGGTTCCCGGCCCCCGCGCGGCGGGCCGTCCCGGCCGAGCCGCGGCCCGGTCGCGCCCGACGACGACCCGGAGTTCCTCGCCCGCCTCGAGGCCGATCGCCGGCGCCGGGAGCGCGAGCGCCGGCAGCGCGAGCGCGACGCCGAGCGCGAGGGGCGCGGGACGACGAACGGATCCACGCCCGACGACGAACGGCCCACCGACGACCCTGGTCCCGGCGCGGGCGGCGGGGTCTCCGCCGACCCCCACGAGAACCCGGGCTCGCCGGCCTGAGACCGGCCCCGGCTCTAGCCGATGCCCGAGTAGGCGTGGCGCGAGTTGAGGAACAGGTTGACGATGAAGTAGTTGCCGAGGATGAGCCCGAACCCGGTGAGCGAGAGGTAGGCCGCCCGGCGCCCCTCCCAGCCGCGCGTGAGGCGGGCGTGCAGGTAGGCGGCGTAGACGATCCAGATCAGCAGCGTCCACACCTCCTTGACGTCCCAGCCCCAGGGCCGGCCCCAGGCGTGCTCGGCCCAGATGGCGCCGGCGATGAGCGTGAAGGTCCACAGCACGAACCCGATGGCGATGAGCTGGAACGCCATCCGCTCGAGCTCGGCGGAGCTCGGCAGGCGCTCGGAGAGCCGGTCGCGGAACCCCGCGAGGCCGGTGCGCGGCGAGTCTACGGAGCCGGCCCCGCCGTCGTCGGACCCCACCTCACCCCTACCCGCGGCGCCCTCGGCCGACCGCGTGGACGTCTGCGCCGCGCGCCCGTCGGCGGTGACGAGGGCGGCCGGGTCGGCGGTGGCACGCGCCTCGGCCCGGCGCGCACGGCCGATCTCGGCACGCTCCTGCAGCAGCTGGACGAGGGAGAGGATCGCGGAGACCGCGAGGACGCCGACGGCGAGCGTGGCGACGAAGACGTGGATGATCAGCCAGTAGCTGTCGAGCGCCGGCGGGATGCCGTCCGCACGGACGTAGAGCACCGAGACCGCGAGCCCCAGGGACAGGACCACGAGCCCGGCGACGCCCGCACCCAGGACGCGCAGGTCGCGCGACCGGTTGAGGAGCAGGAAGATCCCGACGGCGATGAGCGTGAACACGATCGAGAACTCGTACATGTTGGCCCACGGGACGCGTTCGGTCGCGATCGCCCGCGTGAGCACCCCGACGACGTGGATGGCGAAGCCGGCAACCATCGCGGACACGCCGATCCGCGCGAAGCGGCGCCCCTTGTCCGAGCTGTCCATGAATCTCGCCAGGTCGACGGCGAACGCCAGCAGCGAGATGACGTAGGCCCCCATCGCGCCGTAGATGGCCAACGTGCAGATCTGAGCCAGCGTGGACTCGGGCATGCGTGGTCCTTCGTCGTCGGGGCGCGCTGCGGGCGCTCGATGGATGTGTGTCATTGTGCCCCACCCTCTTTCGGGCGCGGGGCGCGGTCGCTGGCGCTAGTCCGGCCCGCGGGACGGCGCGGCGGCGCCGTCCTCGGAGGTCGTCCCCGCGGGCGCCGGAGCGGCGTCCGAGGAGTCCTCCTCGAGGTCGAGCGCGGCGAGCAGGCGCTCGATCTCGCGCTCGGTGCCGGGGTCGTCCCCCCGCGCGAGCGCGGCGGTCTCGAGCCGCGTGCCGTCGCCGTCGGAGGTCAGTCGCACCCACACCCGTCGGCGGGGGACGAACAGCGAGCCGAACAGGCCGAGCATCGCCGCGATCGAGGCCGCCAGGAGGTAGGGCAGCGTGGGGTCGTTGCGCAGGTCCAGGGCGACGAACCTCGGCAGCTCCTCCTCGAACGTGATCGAGCCGAGCCCCTCGGGCAGCTCGACCGTGTCGCCGGGGCCGAGGTAGATCGTCAGCGGCACCTGCCCACCCTCGGCGGACCCGGCCGAGCCGTCGGCCGCGGGCTCGTAGACCTGCCGCATCCGGTCGGTGTCGAGGACGTAGACGTTCTGGGGCTCGCCCTCGTCGAGCCCGAGGTCGCCCACCCACAGCGTGAGCACGAGCAGGGGATCCTCCGGCTGCGGATGGATCGAGACGGGCGTGCCGGCGGTGTCGACGATCGCGGTGGGCAGGAAGGTCCCGGTGAGGCCGAGCTGCTCCTGGTCGCCCGAGACGTCCGGGACCTTGACGACGCCTCTCGAGGTGTAGACCCCGTCCTCGGGCAGGAACGGCACCGGCTGGGAGAACGCGACCTCGCCCGCGCCGTCGTGCACGGTCAGGCGGGGTGCGTAGCCGTTGCCGGAGAGGTAGATGTTCGTGCCATCGACGTTGAGCGGATGGTTGACGGCGATGTCGCCGGCCTCCGCGGTGCCGTCGGCGCGCGTCACCGACACCTCGGCGAGGAAGTCGCGGGCCTGGGCGTCGAGCGTGAACTCGGAGCTGAACTCGTCCAGGCGGACGACGAACGGGTCGAGGGAGCCCGTGCGCACGAGCGAGCCGGCGGTGAAGGAGTCGTAGTCGACCACGGAGTTCGCGAAGCTCTCCCCCTCGACGACGATGGCCTGGCCGCGGTAGGAGATCATCTGCCCGAGCCCGAAGGCGACGAGGACGGCGAGCAGGGCGAGGTGGAAGACGATGTTCCCGGTCTCGCGCAGGTAGCCGCGCTCGGCGGCGACCTCGACCGTGCCGTCGTCCTTGGCGGAGACCACCGCACGGAACCTGCGGCGCAGCGCGACGCGTGCCGCCTCGCCGAGCTCGGCGGGCGTACGGGTGGGGTCGCGACGGACGCTGTGCCCGGCGAACCGGGTCAGCCGGCCGGGAACCTTCGGCGGCGCGGCCCGCAGCGACCGCACGTGCACGCCGATGCGCGGGACGATGCAGCCGATCAGGGAGACGAACAGCAGCACGTAGACGGTCTGGAACCAGATGGACCCGTACATGTCGAACAGGTCGAGCCGGTCGAGCCAGCCGGACAGCTCGGGACGCTCGGCCCGGAACTGCGACACGGCCGCGGGGTCGGAGGCCTGCTGGGGGATGAACGCGCCCGGGAGCGCGGCGACGGCGAGCAGGAGGAGCAGGAGGATCGCCGTGCGCATCGACGTCAGCTGGCGCCACGCCCACCGCAACCAGCCCACGAGGGACAGGGACGGTCCGGTGGCGCGGCTGCCGTCACCCGCTGCCGCGTCGTCGTCGGGGCCCGCCCGGCCCTGGCCGGACTTGGAGGAGAGGTTGGTGGGGTCCGCGGTCACAGCGGCGTCACCCACCCGGCGACGAGGCCCTGCAGGCGTCCCACGATCCACTCCCAGGCACCGGTGACGAGCAGGATCCCCAGAGCGATGAGGACGACGCCGCCGACGACCTGGATCGTGCGGGCGTGACGCCCGAGGGCGGACAGGGCGCGCGCCGAGCGGGCGACGGCCACGGCGGCGACGACGAACGGGACCCCGAGCCCGAGGCAGTACACGACCGTGAGCAGGAGGCCGCGCGCCACGGACTGCTCGGACAGGGCCAGGGTGAGCACGGCGGCCAGGGTCGGGCCGATGCACGGTGCCCAGCCGAGCCCGAACACGGCGCCGAGCACGGGCGCGCCGGCGAGGCCGGCGCGGGGGGCGACGTCGAGGCGTCGCTCGGCCTGGAGGAACGGGATCCGGCCGACGAACGCGAGCCCGAGCAGGATGACGACGACGCCCGCCACGCGCAGGACGGTCGGCAGCACCGGGGCGAGGGCGATCCCCAGCGAGGCCACGGCCACGCCGGCCACCACCCACACCGCGGAGAAGCCGGAGACGAAGAGGATCGCGCCGAGCGCGACCCGGCGGCCGGACGCGCGACCCGTCGCCGCCGCCTGGGCCTCGCGCCGTGCGATCGCCGCACCTGCGCCGACCGGGCCCGCACCAGCGCCTGCCGGGCTCCCGCCTGCGCCGGACGCGGGGACGGCGGTCGCCTCCCGGTAGCGCTCCGTCGTCGAGCCCGCCATCCCTCCGAGCAGGCCGACGTAGCCGGGCAGCAGCGGCAGGACGCACGGGGAGAAGAAGGAGATCAGCCCGGCGAGCAGGGCGAGCGGGACCGCGAGCAGGAGCGATCCCGAGGTGACGACCTCCCCCACGGAGGCGACGGCGTCCACGGCTCAGGCCTCGGCGAGGACGTCGTCGACGAGCCCGCGCAGGATCGTCGGGTCGGCCTGGCCGAGGATGCGGGCGGCGACCCGACCCTCCTGGTCGAGCACGACGGTGGTCGGCATGGCGGACAGCGGGACCAGGCCCTCGAACGCGGCGACGGCCCGCGCCTCGGAGTCGTGCACGGACGGGTAGGGGATCTCGAACGTGTTCTCGAAGGCCTGGGCGGTGGCGGTGTCGTCGCGCGGGTTGACCCCGAGCATGACGACCTCGCCCTCGTAGTCCGCGGCCATCTCCGCGAGGTCGGGGGCCTCGACCCGGCACGGCGGGCAGGCGGCGTACCAGAAGTTGACGACGGCGACACCCCCGCGGGCGTCGGCGAGGTCGACCGGCTGCTCGTCGTAGGAGGTGCCGGTCAGCTCGATCGCGTCGCCGCGCTCGTCCGGGTCCCACGTGGTGAACGAGCCGTCGCCGGCCTCGTAGCCCGCGCCGACGTCGCCGCCGTCCGGCGAGGACCCCGACGGCGCACAGGCGGCCAGGGACCCCGCGAGGGCGAGCGCCCCGAGGGCGGCCGGGACCGTGCGGGAGCGGGTGCGGGAGGTGCGGGGCGTCACGCGCGGACCTGCTCGCCGGCGTCCGCGGCGGAGTCGGCCGTCTCGGGCGTGGGGACGGTGCGCGGGAGCGGCGGTGAGGTCTTCGTCCCGGAGCGCGCGGAGCGCCGGCCGGACCCGGTGTTGACGGCCGCCCGGGACGTGCCGGGGGTGACGTCGATCGCGTCGGCCACGAGTGCGGCGGCCGGCTCGTCGTACGTGATGCCGACGAGCCGACGGTCGTCGAAGTGCAGCGAGGTGAGGGACGCGAGGGCGGCCTCGCGGCGGCGCGGGTCGTGCGCGAGCGGGCGACGCTCGACGACGAGGCGGGTGACCCAGATCGGCAGCTGGTGGGAGACGAGGACGACCTCGCCGCCCTCGGAGCGGATGAGGACGGCGCGCACGGCGTCGGTCATCCGGTCGGCGATCGCGCGGTGCGCCTCGCCCCAGCTCGGCCGCAGGGGGTCGACGTACAGCGGCCAGTAGCGCGGGTGCGCGAGCGCGAGCGGGTTCGCCCGGATCGTGAGCCCCTCGAAGGCGTTCCCGCCCTCGATCAGCCGCTCGTCGGTCTCGACCTCGAGACCGAACGCCTCGGCCACGGGCCGGCCGGTCTCCTGGGCCCGCTCGAGCGGGGAAGCGACCACCCGGCGCACGTCGTGGCCGGTCTCGCGCAGGTGGGCCGCCACCGACCGGGCCATGGCGCGCCCGCGCTCGGAGAGGTGGAACCCGGGCAGGCGGCCGTAGAGCACGCCGGAGGGGTTGTGGACCTCGCCGTGACGCAGGAGATGGACGACTGTGTGGGGCATGGGACCAGTGTCGCAAACTGTGCGGCCCGCGCGGTCAGCGGGTCCGCCGCTCACCGTCCGCGGTCCGCCCCGGCGCCGGTGCCGGCGGACGGTCGCGCGCGACCTCGCGGTCGATCTCGTCGTCGTCGAGGAGTGCGGCCATGATGCGGCCGAGCTCGGACATCTGCTCGGTCGTCAGTCGGTCGACGAGCCGGCCGCGGACCGCCTCGACGTGCCCGGGCGCCGCCTCCTCGAGCCGGGCGTACCCGGCGTCGGTCAGGCGCGCGTTCACCCCGCGGCGGTCCTCGCAGTCGTTGCGGCGCTCGACGTAGCCGGCCTCCTCGAGCCGGCGCACCGTGTGCGTGAGCCGGGACCGGGAGTGGACGAGGTCCTCGGCGAGGGAGGACATCCGGCGCACCCGGTCCGGGGCCTCCGAGAGGCGCACGAGCACCTCGTACTCCGGCAGCGAGAGGCGCGCACTCACGGTGAGGTCGTGGTTGACGTCCTCGAGGACCTGGGCCGAGGCTCGCAGGAAGAGGCGCCACGACCTCTGCTGGTCGAGGCTGAGCCATCGCGTGTTCATCCCGGTCCTCCATCCTGACCCCGCACCGCCGCGGGGTCCCCCGGGCGGGGGGCTTGCGTCGACGTCCAGAATTAGTTTACAGTTCAATCGTTCACGCTTCAACCACTTCGTCGGCGAGAGTCGGCGCGATCCACGCTGGAGGCAGTATGTCGACCATCCCCGCCGGTACCTACACCATCGAGCCCTCGCACTCCGAGGTCGGCTTCACCGTCCGCCACGCGGGCATCTCGAAGGTCCGCGGCCAGTTCACCGACTTCGCGGGCGAGCTCGTCATCGCCGAGGACTTCGCCCAGTCCTCCGCGAACGTCACGATCCAGTCCGCCTCGGTCGACACCAAGGACGCCAACCGCGACGGCCACCTGCGCTCGGCCGACTTCTGGGACGCCGAGAACAACCCGGAGTGGACCTTCGTCTCCACCTCGGTCGACGGCGACGCCCCCGAGTTCACTCTCAACGGCGACCTCACGCTCAACGGCGTGACCAAGCCCGTCGCCCTCGCGGTCGAGTTCAACGGTGCGGCGACCGACCCGTTCGGCCAGGCCCGCATCGGCTTCTCCGCCACGACGACGATCTCCCGCAAGGAGTTCGACCTCACGTGGAACGCCGCCCTCGAGACCGGTGGCGTCCTCGTCTCCGACAAGGTCACCATCACCATCGAGGTCGAGGCCGTCCCGCGGGCCGCCCAGGCCTGAGCCTGAGCGCCTGACCGACTGACGCGGCGAGGGCCGGTCCCCCATCGGGGGACCGGCCCTCGCCACGTCGAGACTGCGGTTCGTCGTCGTCGAGAGTGCGGCTTGTTCACACCAAGGCTGCTGTTTGTTCCTCCCGAGACTGCCGTTCGTGCACGTCGAGCGCGCGGCTCAGCGCGCGGCGAGCGCCCGCTCGACCGCGGCGACGTCGACCATCAACCGGTCGACCTCCACGCCGTCGAGCCGGACGACGGGCACGTGGTCCGACAGCTCCGCGAGCGCCGGGTCCGCGTCGACGTCGACGAGGACGAGCGAGGCGCCGTACCGCTCGGCGACCGGCTCCAGCTGCGCGGCGGTCCGCTCGCACAGGTGGCAGCCGGCCCGGGAGACGACCTCGAGGCGGGCGGGAGACTGCGCCGCACCGGCCGCACCCCCGCCGAGCCAGGCCTCGGGCGAGCCGGCCACGGTCGACGACGCCGGCGCCGTGTCACCCCCGGAACGCGACGAACCCGGCACCCCTGCGGGGCCCGGGCTCGATCGACGACGGAAGCGAAAGATCACTTCTTGTTGCGGCGCTGGTGTCGCGTGCGACGCAGCAGCTTGCGGTGCTTCTTCTTCGACATGCGCTTGCGGCGCTTCTTGACGACAGATCCCACGGGTCCACCTCAGTCCGATCGGGTACGTAACGCGTGCGCGTCCGGGAAACCCGGCAAGTCTAGCGGGTGAGCAGCGGGTGCGGGTCGCCTGGTGCGTCAGACCCGCCACACGGTCACGAGCCGGTGCCCTCGGCCGTGTCCCAGCCCTGCAGGCCCTCCGAGATCAGCTGGTCGACGGCGGCGTTCGGCACCCGGAACGACCGGCCGACGCGGACGGCGGGCAGCTCGCCCGAGTGCACCATGCGGTACACCGTCATCTTGGACACGCGAAGCGACTCGGCCACCTCGGCCACCGTGAGGAAAGGGCTGCTCCCCTGACTCTCGACCATTGCTCCCCGCTCCTGACCACGCCCCGGCCGCGCACGTGACTCGTGGGGCTCCTGTGCACCGAAGATAGCGGTGTCGGCGGTGCCTCGGCCAATCGCCGCGCGTGTCGCGGGCCTCGGCGCGTCGGTCGGCGCCCCCGGCCCGCGGCCCTCCCTACGCCGTCAGCGGGTCGAGGCCGTGCTCGGGAAAGGTCGCGCGACGGGTGGCGAGGATCGCGCGGTCGACCGGGTCCTCGGGGTCGTAGCCCTCGGCGAACCGTCCGGCGGGTTCACCGGTCGGGCCGTCCGCCGCCCTGCCGTTCGCCGTCGTGCCCTCGTGGGTACGCGCTCCCGGGACGGTGAACGGACCGGCGTCGGACATCGTCGTGGCGATCGCGCCCTCGGCGAGGTCATGGACGAGGGCGCGCCACTCCTCGGGGACCGGCGTGCCCGGGTCCAGCGGCCGGCCCGCGACGACGCCGAGCACGTGGCACCACGCGCGCGGCACGACGTTGACGACCTCGTAACCGCCGCCGCCCGTGGCGACCCAGCGACCGCATGCGTACCGCTCGGCGAGGTCGGCGAGCAGCAGCGCCGCGCCGCGCTGGGCGTCGACGGACACCGCGAGGTTCGTCAGGGGGTCGCGCCCGTGGGAGTCCGAGCCGTGCTGGGTGACGAGGACGTCCGGGCGGACCGCCTCGACGATCGGGGCCGCCACCGCCTCGAGCGCGCGGAGCCACTGCGCGTCGGACGTCCCTGCCGGCAGGGCGACGTTGACGGCGGAGCCCCTGGCCTCGGGTCCGCCGACGTCCTGCGGGTAGCCGGTGCCGGGGAACAGGGTCGAGGGGTGCTCGTGGATCGACACGGTCACCACGTCCGGGTCGTCCCAGAACACGCGCTCGACGCCGTCGCCGTGATGGGCGTCGACATCGACGTAGACGATCCGCCCGGCGCCCGACTCCTTGAGGTGGCGGATCGCGACGGCGACGTCGTTGTAGACGCAGAATCCCGAGGCGTGCCCCGGCATCGCGTGGTGCATGCCGCCCGCCATCGAGAACGCACGCCGCACGCGGCCGTCCCACACGGCGCGCGCGGCGGCCACCGTCGAGCCGACGAGGCGCGCCGAGGCCGTGTGCATCGCGCCGAACACCGGGTTGTCGTCGCCGCCGATCCCGCGCCGGGCGTCGGCCGTGCCGTCGGCCTCCGCGGCCCGGACCGCGGCGACGTACCCGGCCTCGTGGACGCGGGCGAGCAGTTCCTCGTCGCACGGCTCGGGCTCGACGATCTCGACGGCGCCGTCGTCGAGCTGCCCGAGCGCGCGGGCGAGCTCGTGGGTGAGGTGGAGCCGCAGCGGGGTCATCGGGTGCCCGACCCCGAAGTTGTAGCCGACGAGGTCCGGGGACCACACGAGAGCTCCTTCGGCCATGGGGGCAACCTACCCCCGCCTGTGGCAAGGTTCCGTCTGCTGCGCGCACGCCCGGTCGCGGGCCCGCAGCCCGGGGCGGCCGACCGCCCCGGCCGACGGCGCGGGAGGTCAGGTGGCACGCTCCGCCCTCGGCCGCGTCCTCGCGCTGGGCAGGGACCGGGTCGACGACCTCGCCCATCGCTCCCCCGCCCGGCTCGCGCTGCTCGTGTTCGCCTCGATCGTCGTGGTGATGACCGGCCTGCTCTCCCTGCCCGTCGCGACGACCGACGGCGTGCGCGCCCCGTTCGTCGACGCACTGTTCACCGCCGTCTCCGCGGTGTGCGTGACGGGGCTGACCACCGTGGAGACGGCGACCTACTGGTCCGGGTTCGGCCAGGCGGTCATCCTCGTCAGCATCAAGGTGGGCGGGCTCGGCGTGATGACGCTGGCCTCGATCCTCGGCCTCGCGGTCTCCCGCCGCATCGGGCTCACCCAGCGGATGCTCACCGCCTCGGAGACGGGGACGACGCGGCTCGGCGAGGTCGGCTCGCTCGTCCGTGCCGTCATCGTGGCCTCCGTCGTCATCGAGCTCACCCTCGCGGCCACGCTCGTCCCGCGGTTCCTCGAGTACGGCGAGTCCGTCCCGGCCGCGCTGTGGCACGGCTTCTTCATGGCGCTGTCGATCTTCAACAACGCCGGGTTCGTCGTCCTCGACGGCGGTCTCGTGCCGTTCGTCGGCGACTGGTGGCTCGGGCTCGTCGTCGTCGTCGGCACGTTCCTCGGCGCGGTCGGCTTCCCGGTCCTCCTCGACCTGTGGCGCCACCGCCGCCGGCCCGGCCGCATCTCGCTGCACGCCAGGCTCACGCTCGCGACCTTCGGCGTCCTGTTCCTCGTCACCGTCGTCGCGTTCGTCCTGTTCGAGTGGTCCAACCCGGACACCCTCGGCGGCCTGCCCGCCGCCGACCGCGTCATCGCCACTCTCGTGCACTCGATCACGCCGCGCTCGTCGGGCCTCGCGACCCTCGACGTCTCCGAGATGCAGCAGTCGACCCTGTTCGCCACGGACGCGATGATGTTCGTCGGCGGCGGGTCGGCGTCGACGGCGGGCGGCATCAAGGTGACGACCTTCGCCGTCCTCGTCCTCGCGATCGTCGCGGAGGCGCGGGGCGACCGGGACATCGAGGCGTTCGGCCGCCGCATCCCCACCGAGACGGTCCGCCTCGCCGTGGCCGTCGCCTTCCTCGGCGCCACGATGGTCGGGCTGTCCACCCTCGTGCTCCTCTCGGTCACCGACTTCACGCTCGACCAGGTGCTCTTCGAGGTGATCTCGGCGTTCGCCACGGTGGGCCTGTCGACCGGCATCACCCCGCACCTGCCGGACAGCGCCACCTACGTCCTCGCGGTCCTCATGTTCGCGGGCCGCATCGGCACGATGACCCTCGCCGCCGCCCTCGCGATCCGCTCGCGGCGCCGGGTCATCCGCATGCCGGAGGAACGCCCGGTCATCGGCTGACCCGCGACAATGGCCCCACCGCCACCCCACCGCACGCCCGACGAAAGGACCCACATGCCGAAGCAGGCCCGGGACTCCGCCGTCCTCGTCATCGGCCTCGGGCGCTTCGGCGCGGCCCTGGCGGCGACCCTGGAGTCCCTCGACCGCGAGGTCCTCGCCGTCGAGAAGGACCCCGACCTCGTCCAGACGTGGTCGAGCCGGCTCCCCCTCGTCGAGGCCGACGCCACCTCGGCCGACGCGCTCGAGCAGCTCGGCGCCGCGGACTTCCCCGTCGCCGTCGTGGGCGTGGGCTCCTACCTCGAGGCGTCGGTGCTCATCACGGGGAACCTCGTCGACCTCGGGATGCCGCAGATCTGGGCGAAGGCCGTGTCCGGTGAGCACGGGCGCATCCTCAAGCGCATCGGGGCGCACCACGTGGTCTACCCCGAGTACGACGCCGGCCAGCGCGTGGCCCACATGGTCTCCGGCCGGATGCTCGACTACATCGAGATGGAGGACGGCTTCGCGGTGGTGAAGATGCGTCCCCCCAGCGAGACGCACGGGTTCACCATCGGCGAGCTCTCGCTGCGCTCGCGCTACGGGATCACGGTCATCGGCAGGAAGTCGCCCGGCGAGCCGTTCGAGTACACGACCCTCGAGACCCGGATCGACGCCGAGGACACCCTCATCGTCTCGGGCGACACCGAGCTGCTCGAGGTGTTCGCGCACCGGCCGTGAGCGGTCAGGCGAGGTCCTCCCACACGAAGGGGGTCGTCGTCCCGGACTCCCAGTCGCGCCTGAGGATCGCGTAGGCGACCGAGGCGACGGGCTCCCCGCCGTCGACCGGCCAGCCCTCGCGGTAGTGGGCCTCCTTGAGGAAACCGCAGCGCAGGAAGGTGCGACGCATCGCCACGTTGTCCTCCCGGGTCTGCCCCTCGAACCTCCGGGCGGCGGGGAACCGTCGGAACACGAGGTCGGTCGCCGCGCGCACGACCTCCGAGGCGAGACCGCGGCCGCGGAACTCCTCGGCGAGCCGGAGGTCGAACATCGGCGTGTCGTCCTCGAGGTCCTCCAGGCGGAGGAAGCCGATCCGACCGAGACCGGCGTGGTCGACCCAGTACGAGTCGTTCTCGTCGTCCCGGAACGCCCCCTCGCCCACCAGGCGCTCGACCCGCGCGCGGTCGGGGCGCGGCACCATGTGGAACGGGAAGGCGTTCTGGGTCATGAAGACGACCAGCTCCTCGCGGTCGTCACCTGCCGGATCGAGGCGCGTGAGGGTCACGGCGGACGGCGCGCCGATCGTCGGGGAGTGCACGCGCGGCACGCTATCGGGGCGGCCACCACCCGCGCGACGGAATACCTGTGCCCGCGATCGCCGCCCGACCTGCCAGGATGGATCCCATGATCTCCTCGGGCATCGTCGTCATGGGTGACGGCCACGCAATCCCCCAGATCGGTTTCGGCACCTACAAGATCCCCGACGCCGACGCGGCGCCGCTGGTCGCCACCGCGATCGAGGTGGGCTACCGGCACGTCGACACCGCGCAGATGTACGGGAACGAGGTGGGCGTCGGCCGCGGCATCGCGGACAGCGGCGTCGCCCGCGACGAGCTGTTCGTCACGAGCAAGCTCGACAACCCGAACCACGCGCCCGGCACGGCGAGGGCCAGCATCGAGCGCTCGCTCGAGGACCTCGGGCTCGACCGGCTCGACCTCTTCCTCATCCACTGGCCCTACCCGGCCGACTCGACCACCCCGCTCGCCGAGACCTGGCAGGTCCTCGTCGACGCCCGGGCCGCCGGCCTCGTGACCTCGATCGGCATGTCGAACGGCCAGCCGGAGCACCTGCGCGAGATCCAGGACGCGGGCCTCCCCCTGCCGGCCCTCGACCAGGCCGAGATCCACCCGTACCTGCAGAACCAGGAGGTCGTCGACTTCTGCCGCGCCGAGGGCATCACGGTGCAGGCGTGGTCGCCGATCGCCCGCGGGCGCGTCCTCACCGATCCCGTGGTCGAGGCGGTCGCCGCCGAGGTCGGCGCGTCGCCCGCGCAGGTGGTGCTCGCCTGGCACGTCGGGCGCGACCACGTCATCATCCCCAAGGCGAGCTCGCGGAAGCGGATCGAGGAGAACCTCGGCGCGCTCCAGGTCGAGCTCACCGCCGAGCAGGCGGCGCGCATCGACGCGCTCGACCAGGGTGAGGCCGGGCGCACCGGCATGCACCCCTCGACGATGAAGCGGTACGGCGAGGAGTAGCCGCTCAGCCCGCCGGCGGCGGGACCGGGCCGAGCAGCGCGTTCGCCCAGGCGGCGTGGACGGACTCGTCGTCGGAGGGGTGGAAGAGGCCGGCGACGACGTCGCGGTACAGGCGCGAGAGCTCGGCGCGCGTGTAGAAGCTCGACCCGCCGGACGCCCGTACGGCCTTCTCGACGACGCGCAGCGCCGTCTCGGTCGCGCGTGACTTGAGCGCGGAGAGCTGTGGCATCCACAGCGGGCGGTCCGCCCCGGCGTCGACGTCCCGGGCGAGGGCGACGAGCTGGGGCTCGATCGCGTCGAGCTCGATGGCGGCGTCGGCGAGCCGCCGCCGGATGTCGGGGTCGTGCGCGTACGGGGCCTGGTTCTTCAGGCTCATCCTCTTGCCCACGGTCGCGACGGCGACGTCGAGCGCGCGCTGCGCGACGCCCTGGTAGACGGCCGCGAGCAGGATCTCGAAGTTGGCGAAGATCCCGAAGACGAAGGGGTCCATGGTCGGCCCGGGCGGGACACGCCGGACGATGCGGTGCGCGGGTGCGTGCGCGCCGTCGAGCACGGTCGTGTACGACTGGGTCGCCCGCATGCCGAGGGTGTCCCAGTCCTCCTTGATCTCGATGCCGCCGCCGTCGCGCTCGACGAAGCCCCACACGTTGACCGGGTTGTCGGGGTCCGTGCGGTCGGTGCCGAACGTGCCGAGCAGGGTCCACACCGGTCCCAGGGTCGTGAAGATCTTCGTGCCGTTGAACGCGTAGCCGCCCTCGCCGTCGGGCGTGGCGTCGGAGGCGGAGCCGAAGAGGACGAGGTCGTTGCCGGCCTCGGACACGCCGAAGGCGATGATCGCGCCGTCCATCACGCGCGCGAGGATCTCGTCCATGTCGGACTGGCCGGCGGCCCGGACCGTGCGGGCCACGCCCACCCAGATCTGGTGCATGTTGACGGCGAGCGCCGTGGCGGGCGAGGCGCCGGCGAGGCGCGCCTGCTCGCGGGCCATCTCCTCCAGGCTCAGCCCGCCGCCGCCGAGCTCGGCGGGCACGAACGCGGTGAGGTAGCCGGCCGCGCGCAGGTCGGCGAGGTCGTCGTGGGGGAAGGTGTTGTCGCGGTCGTGGCCGGCGGCGCGCGAGCGGATCGTCTCGAGCAGCTCGTCGGTGAGGACCTGACGGCGGGGGGCGGCTTCGCTGGTCATGGATGCATTGTCCTCCCCGTCCGGGGTGCCCGGCCAGGGCGTCGCCCCTCGATAGCCTGGTCAGATGCCGGCCCAGCTCCTCGCCGACGTCCTCCTCCTCGTCCACGACGACGAGACGGGCGCGTGCCTCGTCGATACCGACACCCTGCGCCGGCTCGCGGTCGAGTCGGCGGCGGAGCAGGTGCTCGCGGGCGGGACGCTGCGCATCCACGAGAAGCGGAAGTGGCGGCCCGGCCCCGGCGGCGGCATGACCAGGCGGGAGATCATCCAGACCTACGTCCCGGTCGAGGGCGGCCCCACGCCGCCGCCCGGCTACGACGCGATCGCGGCGTGGCTGGTCGGCCAGGACCCGCGCGGCCGTGCGGGCGGGAGCCGCGGGGTCGGGGCGGTCGCGGGCGCCGCCGACCACCTCGTCGCCACCACGCTCGACCAGCTCGTCGCGGCCGGCACCCTCGTGCGCGGGCACAGCACCGCCCTCGGCGATCGTCGAGGCACGACCTACCAGGAGGCGGCGCCCGAGCGCGAGGACCGGCTCCGCGAGCGGATCCGGTGCTCGATGGGGCAGGCCCCGACCGACGGCCGTACCGCCGCGGTCCTGCCCGTCCTCCACCGCTCCGACGTCGGCGAGCACGCGGTCGAGGGCGCGGGCGGGAAGGAGCTGGACTCCGTGAACGGCCACTTCTACCTGCGCGAGAAGGTCTCCCGGGACACGGGCCGGTGGTGGGTCGCCGTCCTGCTGTTCGTCCTGCTCGTGCCGGCCATCGCCTGGGCGCTCATGCAGTTCGGCCGGATCCCCGTCTGACGCGCGCGGTGGGGAGGGCGCCCGCGGCTGTCGGCGCCGCCGCCTACCGTGGACCCGTGCCGACGACCTCCACCAAGCGACCCCGCGCCGAGCTGCGCTGCACCGAGTGCGGCTGGACCACCCCGAAGTGGGTCGGCCGCTGCGGCGAGTGCCAGGCCTGGGGCACGATCGAGGAGGCCGGCGCCGCGCCCGCCCGCGCGTCGGTCGGTGCGCTCGCCCCGGCCACGCCCGCGGCGTCGATCCTCGACGTCGACGTCGAGACCGCGCGCGCCCGGCCCACCGGGGTCGGGGAGCTCGACCGCGTCCTGGGCGGCGGCCTCGTGCCCGGCGCCGTCGTGCTCCTCGCGGGCGAGCCCGGCGTCGGGAAGTCGACCCTCCTCCTCGACGTCGCGGCCCGGGCGGCGTCTGCGGTCGAGGGGCGCGTGCTGTACGTGACCGGCGAGGAGTCGGCGAGCCAGGTCCGCCTGCGCGCCGAGCGGATCGGGGCCCTGCACGAGGATCTCCTGCTCACGGCCGAGACCGACCTCGCCACCGTGCTCGGCCACATCGAGGCGATGGACCCGGCGCTGCTCGTCGTCGACTCGGTCCAGACCGTCGCCGACTCCGCCGTGGACGGGTCCGCGGGCGGCGTCTCCCAGGTCCGGGCGGTCGCGGCCACCCTCATCCGTGCGGCGAAGGCCCGCGCGATGCCCGCGATGCTCGTGGGGCACGTGACGAAGGACGGCTCGATCGCGGGGCCGCGGGTGCTCGAGCACCTCGTCGACGTCGTGTGCCAGGTCGAGGGCGAGCGCCACTCGCGCCTGCGTCTCGTGCGCGCGGTGAAGAACCGGTTCGGCGCCACGGACGAGGTCGGCTGCTTCGACCTGCGCGAGGACGGCATCATCGGCCTGCCCGACCCGTCCGGGCTCTTCCTCTCCGCCGCCCCCGAACCCGTGGCCGGCACCTGCGTGACGGTGACGCTCGAGGGCCGCCGCCCGATGCCGGTCGAGGTCCAGTCGCTGCTCACCGAGCCGGCCGGGCCACCGCGTCGCACGGTCTCCGGCGTCGACGGCGCGCGGGTCGCCATGATGCTCGCCGTGCTCGCCGCGCGGCTCGAGGTGGGGACCGCGGGTAAGGACGTCTACGTCTCCACGGTCGGCGGCGCGCGGGCGAGCGAGCCCGCCGCGGACCTCGCCCTCGGCCTCGCGCTGCTGTCCGCGTCCCTCGGGAGGCCCGTGCGCCCCGGTGTCGTCGCGTTCGGCGAGGTGGGCCTCACGGGCGAGCTGCGCGCGACGACGGGCGTGGGCCGCCGCCTCGCCGAGGCCGCACGGCTCGGGTTCACCACCGCGGTCGTCCCCTCGGCCGGCGAGGCGCCCGCGAACGTGGCCGGGATCCGTGTGGTCCGGGCGGCGAACCTCGCCGAGGCGGCGCGCGAGTGCGGCCTGGGGCCGAGCGGCAGCGGCGCTGACCGGTAGCGACCTACGATGAGCCCGGCGGGGCCGTTCCGCCGGGAACGGGGAGGCATGGGCACCGACGACGAGGCGACGATGCGCACCATGCTGCACGAGATCGCGCCGGGCACCGTCCTGCGCGACGGGATCGACCGCATCCTGCGCGGCCGCACCGGCGCCATCATCGTCCTCGGCTTCGACGACGATGTCGAGGCGATCTCCTCGGGCGGATTCGACCTCGACGTCGAGATGTCCGCGACCCGGTTGCGCGAGCTGTCGAAGATGGACGGCGCCGTCGTCGTCGACCGGTCCGCCGGGCGGATCCGCCGCGCGAACGTCCAGCTCATGCCCGGCTCCCACATCGACACGGTCGAGTCCGGGATGCGGCACCGCACGGCCCAGCGCACGGCCCGGCAGACGGGGCACCCGGTGATCTCGGTCAGCCAGTCGATGCGGACCGTCGCCCTGTACGTCGGCGAGCTGCGGCACGTCGTCGTCGAGAGCGCGGAGGTCCTCGCGAAGGGCGAGCTCGCGCTGTCCGCCCTCGAGCGCTACCGCGCCCGGCTCGACCAGCTCCTCGGCACGTTCACGGCGCTCGAGGTCGAGGACGTCGTCACGGTGCGCGACGTCGTGACGATCGTCCAGCGCATGGAGATGATCCGCAGGATCTCCTCCGACGTCGAGTCGGCCACCGTCCAGGCCGGCACCGACGGCCACCTCCTGCGGCTCCAGCACGACGACCTCATGGTCGGCCTCGCGTTCGAGCGCCGCTCGCTCGTGCGGGACTACGTGCCCACGGGCGCGTCGTCGGGGGTCCGGGAGGCGCTCGGGGCGCTCTCGTCCTCCGACCTCGTCGACCTCGCGGGGATCGCCCGGACCATGCGCCTGGGCGGGCCCGGCGGAGCCGACCTCGACACCCCGGCCTCGCCGCGCGGGCACCGGCTCATCGGCAAGATCCCGCGCCTGCCGCAGGCGGTCGCCAACGCGATCGTCAGCCACTACGACTCGCTGCAGGCCCTCCTCGCCGCGACCACGGACGACCTGCAGGAGGTCGAGGGCGTGGGCCGCGCGCGGGCGTTCGCCGTGCGCGAGGGGCTCGGGCGGGTCGCGGAGACGTCGCTGGTCTGAGACGGGGTGGCTGGTTCTCAGCCCTCGCTCGGCGCCTCGGACGCAGTCTCGCCCTCGGTGGGCGCCTCGCCGTCCGTCGGTGCCTCGGCCGGGGCCTCGTCCAGGGTGAACACGGTGTCGGTGCCGCCGATCTCGGCGCCCTCGCGCACGAGGACGGCCCGGTAGGTCCCCGGGCTGACGGCGGGCGGGTCCTCGGGGCAGTCCGCGCTCGACCGGGTCCCGGGCCAGGTGACGAGCGCGTCGGACGTGGTGTCCGGTCCGAGCAGGAGCATCCGTGACTCCTCGGCCGGGCAGTGCGCCGAGGACCAGACCGGGTCGTTGCCCGAGGTGACCTCGACGACGAGGGCCGCGTTGCCCGCGTCGACGAGGCAGTCGCCCCGGCCGGAGTTCGTCAGCTCGATCGCGAAGTCGACCGGGCTGCCGGCGTGGCGACCCGTGGCCGTCATCGTCAGCCCGAGCTGGTCGTCGGTGCAGGCCACGGGGTCGCCGGTCGGGACGGCGTCGGAGGCGGACTCGCTGCCGGACTCCGAGGACGACTCGGCGGCGGCCGGGCCCTGCTCGTCGTCGTCGCCCCCGAAGATCGCGCCCCAGACGGCGATGACGCCCCACACGACGAGCGCGAGCACGACGAGAAGCGCGAGGAGCACGGTGATGCGGCGGCGCCAGATCGTCGCCCGGCTGGGGCGGCGGCGCTGCGCGGGGCGCGAACCGCGGTCGTCATCGGTGGGCACGGGCCCACCGTAGGCACGCGGACCCGCGCCGCCCGGGTGGCACGCCGGAGGACCGCGGGGGACGCGCGTGGATCGGGGCACACTGGCCCGGTGCCCGAGTACCGCGAGATCCACGACGCCGTCGCCGGCTTCTGGGCCGACCACGCCCGTGACCTGCCCTGGCGCCGGACCGGCACCACGCCGTGGGGCGTGCTCGTCTCGGAGACGATGAGCCAGCAGACGCCCGTGGCACGCGTGGCGCCGGCGTGGGAGGCGTGGATGGCGCGCTGGCCGGTGCCTGCGGACCTCGCGGCCGCGCCCGGGGCGGACGTGCTGCGGGCCTGGGACCGGCTGGGCTACCCGCGCCGCGCGCTGCGGCTCAAGGAGTGTGCGGCGGCGGTCGTGCGGGACCACGACGGCGAGGTCCCCGGCGACGAGGCCGACCTCCTCGCGCTGCCGGGGGTCGGCCCGTACACCGCGGCCGCGGTCGTGGCGTTCGCCCACCGGCGCCGCGCGGTCGTGCTCGACACGAACGTCCGGCGGGTCCTCGCCCGGGTCCTCGGCGGCGAGGCGGCGCCCCCGCCCGGCGCGCCCGCGAAGGCGGAGCAGGCGCGGGCGGCGGACCTCCTGCCGGCGGGCGACGAGGCGTCCGCCGCGTGGAACGCCGGGGTGATGGAGCTCGGCGCGCTCGTGTGCACGGCGCGCGCGCCGCGGTGCGACGACTGCCCGCTGGCCGGGCGTTGCACCTGGAGGGCCGCCGGGTACCCGGCGGACACCCACGCCGCACGACGCCGTAGCCAGCCCTGGGAGGGCACCGATCGCCAGGCTCGGGGCCGGGTGATGGCCGCGCTGCGCGCCGCCGAGCCGGGGGCGACGCACACGTGGGCCGAGCTGGTGGAGGCGGCGATGGGTAGGGCGGGATCCGGCGCGGCGGGATCCCGCGGGGCAGGAGACGCCGAGCAGGCCGCGCGCGTGGTGACCTCGCTGCTCGCGGACGGCCTCGTCGTCGAGCGTGGGACCGGCCTCGGCCTGCCCTGAGCGGCGACTACCCTGCCCCGGTGAGCACCGATCTCCCGCCCGGGCCCGAGGACGCGCCCGCGCGCCCGCCGGGGTCCCGGGCCGTGCGCGCGACGCTGCTGGTCATGGCCGGTGCGATCGGCGCGCTCGGGGTGCTCGGGCTCGGGCTGGCCGCGATGGCCGGAGACGTCCTGTCCCCGTGGCCGGGTCTGACGATGATGCTCATCGGCCAGGCGGCCGCGCTGCCGGCGCTCGTGCTCGCGGCGCTCGGTCACCGCCGGGCACTGGTGGGCGACGACCCCGGCGCGGCCCGGCTGCGGAAGGTCCTGCGGGTCACCCCGCCGGTTCTCGTCCTCGCCCTGGGCATCGCGTTCGCGCTGTGGTTCTGGCGGGAGCCCGAACTGTGGCTGCCGACGCTCGGGTGCGCGCTGGTCGCCGCCCAGGTGGGGCTGCTCGCACGGCTGCTGTCGCGGTAGGCGGGGCGCGGATGTCGGCCCCTGCGCCTAGCCTCGGGGCCGTGGAGATCCTCCTCGTCCCCGGCTTCTGGCTCGATGCGTCGTCGTGGGGGCCGCTCCTGGGCGCCCTCGAGGCCGCGGGGCACCGGCCGCGCCCGCTCGCGCTGCCCGGCACGTCACGTCGCGCGGCGGACCGGGCGGGCGTCACGCTCGCCGACCAGGTGGCGGCGACGGTCCGGGCGATCGACGGGTCCGACGCCGAGAAGATCGTCCTCGTCGGCCACTCGGGCGGGTCGCACGTGGTGTGGGGCGCCGCCGACGCCAGGCCGGAGCGAGTCGCCCGGATCGTGCTCGTCGACGGGTTCCCCGTCCCGGACGGGACGCCGGTCAACCCCGATCTCCCGGTGGTCGACGGCGAGGTGCCGGTGCCGGACTGGTCGTTCTTCGACGACGGCTCGCTCACCGACATGACGGACGAGGTCCGCGCGGAGATCGAGCGGGTCGCCGTGCCCGTGCCGGTCGGGGTCGCGCAGCAGCCGCTGCGGCTGACCGACGGGCGGCGCCTCGAGATCCCGGTGACCGTGCTCGCGTCCTCCGTGCCGTCCCACGTCATCCACGAGCTGATCGGGTCGGGCGCCCCGTTCGCCGCCGAGCTGGCCGCGGCAACGGACCTCGAGCTCGTCGACCTGCCGACGGGTCATTGGCCGCAGTACACCCGGCCCGACGAGCTGGCCCGGCTCGTCGTGGCGGCGATCGACCGGTGACGACGCCGGCCGTCAGCCGGGGGCCGAGGGCTCAGCAGGGGAACGGGGTCCAGGGGTCCCCGGGCACCGGGTAGGCCGGGTCCCCTGGCAGCGGATGGGCCGGGTCACCGCCGTCGGCGAGGACAACCTCGCCGGACGCCACGGGCGCCTCGGGCTCGACCGGCTCGTCGCCCTGGCAGGCAGCCAGGCTGCCCGCGAGGAGGAGGGCTGCGGTGGCGGTCGTCAGGCGGGTGGTCCTCGAGCTCATCGTGGTCCTTCCGGGGCGTTGCTGGGGTCGTCCTGCTGTCCGGGCCCACGTTAGGGACGACCCCGGTCCGGCGCCAGGCCGCTCGACGGGCCGGACTCCCCGGTCCCGACGTGCGGCGGCGCCGGCCGGAGGGGATCCCCACCGGCCGGCGCCGTGGTCGGACCGCTACCGGGTCACGGGTGCCGCCGGGTCACTGGAGCGACATCTCGCGGACGGACTCGAGGACCGCGTCGTCGACACCCTCGCTCTGGTACTCGAGGACGGCGACCTCCTCGGTCTCCTGGTTCTCCACGACCCAGTAGACGATCTCGGTCTGGCCGTCGCTCACCGAGATCTCGGTGGCGTTGAGGCCCTCGGCGACCGGCTGCAGCTGCTGGATGTCGACCTCGGTGTCCGGGTCGGCCGCACTCGGGTCCCCGGTCTGGGGGATGAAGTCGACGCAGTCGCTGTAGCCGAGCGTCCCGGAGTCCGGCGCGTGGCAGTCGTTCAGGTGCAGCGCAGCACCGTCGTTGCCGGACCAGACGCCCTCCTCGAACTCGCTCCAGTCCTCGGGCAGCGGAACGGCGAGCCAGTCGGAGTGGATCGCGACGCCGGCCGCACCGGTCCCGGCCGGATCGCCCTCGGGGGCCCCGCCCTCAGGGGCCTCACCCTCCGGTGGTGCTCCGCCGTCGTCGGGCACCCCACCGTCGTCGGGCACCCCACCGTCGTCGGGCATCTCCCCTCCGGGGACGTTCCCGTCCTCGCCGGGCGCGACGCCGCCCTCGGAGCCACCGTCCCCGCCGGGCGCGACGCCGTCGGACGCACCTTCCTGGCCGGGCGCGACGCCGTCGGACGCACCTTCCTGGCCGGGCGCGACGCCGTCGGACGCCCCCTCGTCGGAGGCCGAGTCCTCGTCGGGAGCCTCCGGCTCCTGCGAGTCCTCGACGGCGGGCGGTTCGACGGGGTCCGTCGCATCGTCGGAGCAGGCGGCGATCCCGCCGACGAGAAGCAGCGCGCTCGAGCCGAGCGCCAGTCGCTGGGTGACCTTCGCGTTGATGGTCGTCTCCTTCCTGCCCTTGTGGCCGCTGCGGCCACGAGGAACCGGAGTGTCGATGTCGTGCTCGGTCACCCACCACGCTAGAAATCACGCCGCGCGGGTCGCAGATCCGAACCGTGGGGACTTCTGTCCTGCCCTGACCTGGGCAAAGACTCCGACATGCAGAGAACCGCGTCGTCGTGGGGAACGGTGCGCCTCCCCCGGGTACTACAGCTCGAGCAGCATCCGGGTGTTGCCCAGGGTGTTCGGCTTGACACGGGCGAGGTCGAGGAACTCGGCGACACCGTCGTCGTGGGAGCGCATGAGCTCCTCCTGGACGTCGACGCCGACGGGCGTGCCCTCGATGACCTCGAAGCCGTGACGGCCGAAGAAGTCGACCTCGAAGGTGAGGCAGAACAGACGCTTGAGCCCGAGGGCGCGGGCGCGGTCGACGAGGGACCGGAGGAGCAGTCCGCCGATGCCGCGTCGGAGCCACGACTCGTCCACCGCGAGCGTGCGGATCTCCCCGATGTCGTCCCACATGACGTGCAGGGCGCCGCAGCCGACGATCGTGCCGTCGTCCGCCTCGGCCACGAGGAACTCCTGGACGGACTCGAAGTAGGTGACGAGGTCCTTCGTGATGAGCGTGTTCGTGGCGGCGTAGGGCTGGACGAGCCTGGCGATCGTGCGCACGTCCGTCACGAGCGCGGGCCGGACGGCGACCGCGCCACGGGGCTCCGTGCCTGGTCGCGACGTCATCGGAGAATCATGCCACCGCCTCGGCCGACGGTCCGGACGTGGCTACCAGGGCCACTCGACCGGGTCGGTCCAGAACTCGTGCGCGCGCTCGGAGACCACGTGCTCCTCGAGCCCGGCCACGACGAGCCCGGTGTTGTGCTGCGCCATCGACCCGTCGTCGAAGACGCTGGAGTGCCCGGTGGTGCCGTCGCGGTGCTCGCCGTACGCCGTCTGTCCCTCGTACGTGGACAGGTGGGTGAGGCCGTCGACGCCGGTGGGGTCGGGCCCGAACCGGCCGAGGTCGGCGATGAGGTCGTTGTCGTTCTCGAGGTAGTAGATCGCGTCGCCCGGCACGTCGAAGTCGTCGAGATCGCCGGTCGAGATGCCCGGGGAGGACATGAACACGGTGTTGTCGACCCCCGTGCCCTCCTGCTGGAGCGCGTACCCCTGGGTCGTCGACCCGTACGAGTGCCCGAGCGCCGTGAGGTTGGGGTCGACGGGACGCGAGGCGTTGATCCCGGTGTAGAAGCCCGCGAGGTCGTCGCCGCCTCGCTGCGCGGCGCCGGACAGCGCGACGGAGTTGCCGGACAGCGTCTCGTCCCACTGGGGTGCGTCGTAGCCGAGCCACGACACCGTCGCCACCGTCTGGTCGTGGTGGCCGTAACGGTCGAGCTCGGCCTCGGTGACCCCCTTGAGCGAGGACATCCGGCTGTCGTAGCTCGCCAGGCTGCCGTCGACGGTGGTGGTGAACCCCGGCGTGAGGACGGAGACGTGGTCCGCGGTGTCGACATCGCCGTTCGCGACCGCCGCCTTGACCCGGTCGCCGGACTCGGTGTCGAGCAGGAGGAGGTAGCGGCCGTCCTGGGCGATCGTCTCCTCGACCTGGGTGATCGAGTCGAGCGCGGCCTGGGCGTCGTCGATCGCACCCTGGTCGCCCGAGGCCTCGGCGGCTGCCAGCGCCTCCTCGGCGTCGGTCTTCTCGCCGTCGAGCCGGTTGCGGTTGGCCTCGTCCCTGGCGGTGGACGGGATGCCGTCGCGGTTGCCGACGAGGTCCGGCTCGTCGTCGAGGATCTCCTGGCGCTGGGCCGGGGTGAGGGACTCCCACCAGTCCGCCTGGGCCTGCTCGTCGCCGTCGGGCGGCGGGGGCCAGGTGATCTGCCCGTCGGTGTCGCCGGCCGCGGCGGCCGCCGCGAGATCGGTGTGCCCCGAGTCGAGCTGGTCGCCGTGCGCGGAGTCGAGGACCGCGGCCAGCGTCGTGTCGGCGGATTCGGCGAGCAGGAGGACCTCGGTGACGGCCTGCGACACGACGTCGACGGCCTCCTGGCGCTCGCGCGTGTACGCGTCGCGGTCCTCGACCGTGTCGAACCGGGCCGGCGGCGTCCGGGTGTCGGTGACAGAGCCGTCGCTGCCCACCGTGACCTCGCGGCTGGTAGCGAGCGCGTCGATGTCGGCGACCTTGTCCTCGACGGTGCGCACGGAGTCCTCGGCCTCGTCGACGGCCGCCCGGACGAGGGAGACCTCGTAGACGATCGACTGCGCGGCGGTGCTGATCTGGGTGCGGCGGGTCCCGGCGGCGGTGGCGGCATCACCGGTCCAGCCGGCGGGGGTGACCATCGCGTCGAGCTCGTCCTCGATGCCCTGGAGCGTGTCGCGGGCGTTCCCGAGCGCGGTGACCTCGGCGGCGAGCGACGACGACGACCAGCTCCGCACGTCCGACCAGGTCACCATCGCGGGACCTCGTCGACGATGTCGGGGGCCGCATCCGGGAGGTCGGCGCCGGCGGGGCCGATGAGGGGCTCGGCCGAGGTCGAGCCGGCCGAGGCGGAGCCGACGGCGCCGGACCCTGGCGCCGCGCCTGATCCACCCATGTGCGCCGGCAGGCCGGCGCCCGGTCGCACGGTCACGCGGAAGATCGTCGAGGTGGCCGTGCCGAAGGTGAGGATGCGGCCGTCCTCGGCGTAGAACCGAGCCTCGTGGTCCTCGAGCCTGTCGACGGCGAGCTCGGCCCCCGTGTACCCCACCCGGCGGGCGTGGGCCGCGACGATCGCGATCGCGCGGTCCCACTCGTCCTCGTCGAGGTGCCGGGCGACGCCGAACGTGTAGTGCCGGTCCACCGGGTCGCTCGCTCTCGGACCGGTGCGCGCCGTGCTCAGCTGCGGCCTGTTCTGGATCCAGGTGAGCCCGTTGAGCGCGGCATCGAGGTCGTCCTTGACGGCCTCGGCCAGGTCGGTGATCTCCCGGTCCGCGTCGGTCGGCTCGGCGTCGGTCGGCTGGGCGTCGGTCAGGTCGGCGTCCCTCAGCTCGGGCGGTGGGCCGTCGGCTTCGTCCATGCGCGCATCTCCTGGGCAGGTCCGTCGTCGTCGGCGTCCCCAAGGTGCCGACGGGACGAATCTTCCACGTCGCGCCCCGAGGGCCGAATCCATGACAACGATCGCGTGGGGAGAAGTCCCCATCGACGACGACGGGAGCACGTGGCAGGCCCGCTCCGGGGTGGCGCGCCGCGTTCGGGCGTGGTCGACAATGGGCCCATGACACACGTGCACTCGGCACCCGAACAGGTCACCGACGCCGTCGCCTATCACGGGGAGGGGCCGGTCTGGTCCGCGAGCTGGGGCGGGCTCCGGTTCGTCGACATGCTCGCCGGGGACCTGCTGACCGTCCGGGACGACGGCGGGGTCGACCGCCTGCCGACCGGCTCCGCCGTCGCCGCCTTCGTCCGCCCGCGCGCCGACGGCGGCTACGTGGTCGGCACCGAGCGTGGGCTGGCCACGTCCGACGAGCCCGACGCCGTGCCCTCACCGTGGTTGACCCTCTGGCGCCACGAGGGACTGCGGATGAACGAGGGCGGCTGCGACGCCGCCGGCAACCTCTACGCGGGCAACATGGCCTACGACCGCAGCCCGGAGGTCGCGAGCCTCTACCGGATCACGCCCGGCGGGGACGTGACGACCGCCGTCGAGCGGGTGACGACCTCCAACGGCTTCGACGTCTCCCCCGACGGCTCGCTCGCGTACTACAACGACACCTCGGCCGGCGGGACCGATGTCTTCGACGTCACCGACGTCGGGCTCCGCAACCGACGGCGCTTCGCGACCGTAGCCTCCGACGAGCGGCCCGACGGCCTGACCGTCGACTCGGCGGGGAACGTGTGGGTCGCGCTCAACCGCGTCGGGAAGGTGCGCCTGTACTCCCCCGAGGGGGCCGAGCTGGCGACGGTCGACCTGCCCGTCCGGCTCGTCACCGCATGCACTCTCGGCGGCGAGGACGGCCGCGACCTGTTCGTCACCACGTCCAAGGAAAAGCTCGACGACCCGGAGCCGGAGGCCGGCGCCGTCTTCCGCATCCGGGTCGAGGTACCGGGCCGGCCGGTGCGCACGTTCGGGGGCTGAGCAGGGGTCAGCCGAAGTCCTGCGCCGCCGCCTCGTCGGTGTCGCGGTAGGTGCGCGCCGCTGCCTCGAGCCCGGCCGCGTAGTTGTCCAGCCCCTCGGTCAGCGCATCCTTCTCCCCGGTCCAGCTCGTCCCCAGCTCTGGCGCCGACACCGCGGAGCTCGAACCAGGCATCGCCGTGGCGATCCCGTCGACCGCTGCCGGCAGGTCGACGTCGGCGATATCGCCGGACGCGTCTCGGGCGTTGCTCGCCGCGGTCTCGAGCTGGCTGATCTCGGCCTCGAAGTCGCTCACGGGGAGATCGTGCCACGCGCCCCGGACCGGCCCGACATGGTCCCGTCAGGGACGGGCTCACCCCGACCACCCCCCGCGATAAGGCAGGTCATACATGTCGGGCACGTCGAACTCCTCCAGGTCGTCCACGTAGGACAGGTCGTCGAGGTCGTCCAGGTAATCACGATCGTCCGGCTCCACCATCTCGGGTGGATCACCACCGGCCGTCGCGATCCAGCCGGGCGGATCGCCACTTGTTCCGACGCCTGGCGGCCGCGATCGTTCCACGCCGTCGGAGCGACGGACCGGCTGCTCGAGCTCCGCAAGTGCCGCCCGGCTCTCGGCGTATCGCCGACGCATGGCGTCCGTCCGGCTCGCCCGGAACGTCTGGGCGAGGGCCGAGCCGCCACGGGTCGAGTATCTGTGACCCGTCGGCGTGCTGACCGTGAGGTCCTCGCCGTCGACGCTGTGGGACCACCCCTCGTTCTCCTTCGCGAGGTTGCACCGCTGGCACAGCCCCGACGCATTCGCGACGTCCGTCGTCCCGCCGGCCGCGTGCGGGCGCACGTGGTCGACCTGCCGGATCGGCGCGCCGCACCACAGGTTGCGGCATCGGTCGTCGCGCGCCAGCACGAGCGCCCGGAGTCGTTTGGAGAAGAGTCGCGAGCGCACATCCATCTTCGTGATCCGCCCGGTCTCCGGCTCGACCCACAGGCGCCGCAGCTGGACGTCGCCCGCCTGGTCCGCGGTGAGGATGCCGCGCGCGACGGCGGCGTCGAGCGGACCCTCCCCCGGGATGCGTGCCGGCTCGTCACCACCGAGCAGCGTCTCGTCCGTCATCACCAGGGTGAGGTCGACACCTCCCGGACGTCCGGGTCGCGTGCCGGTGATGCGTTCGACGAACAGATCCGCCGCCACCTGGTCTCGGGTACGCGCAACGGCGCCACCCTCGGTGACCTCGGTGTCGGCCGCCCGTAGCAGCGAGGCCTTGACCGCCACCGCGTCGGTGAGCGTGAGGAGCGCCGTCACGTAGGCCATGCCGCCCGGCGCAGGTCGGACGGAGACGCGGCGTTCGCGCCTGTGCCGCTCGAGCCGCTCCACGGCCGACGCCTGGTCCAGCTGCCGGGCATGGTGACGCGCGCGTGCAGCCGCCTGTGCGTCGCTCAGTCGCGGCAGGTCGGTCGCGACGGCCTCGTCGACGACCCGGCGGTCCTCGGCGTCGAGCATCGCCGTCTCGCGCGCGACGAGCGTGGCCCGCCACTCCGACACGTCGCCCTGCTCCAGAAGGGTCATGGTGCGGGGCAGCTCGCGAAGGAGCGCCTTGGCGAACCCGAGATGCTGCGAGCCCTTCGTCGGCGAGTCCCGCCGGGCGAGCGCCACCTCCTCCGCGACGCCCTTGCCGCGCTCATGCGCAGGCACGCCCCGCGCGGCCTCGGCCGCCCGCCGCCGCTCGTCGAGTCGTACCGCTGCACGCGCCTGGACGGCTGCGAGCGCCGACTTGACCGACTCCACCCGTGTGATGAGGTCGATCTCCCCCGGCTCATCGGCAGCCTCGACGCCGGACAGCTCGACGAGGAGCGCACCGAGCGCGTCGTCCCCGAGCAGCGCGTCGGTCCACGTCCCGCCGGCCCGCGACGCGGAGCCGGCCTGGCCAGGGGGCCGAGTGGCAAGGGCCGATGCAAAAGCGGGCACGGTCGTACGGGTAGCCGTGGCAGGTACGGCGGGAACGGCAGGGATACTCGCGGACCCGGGAGCGTCGGCGGGCCGAGGCGCCGCGTCTTGCCCGGTCGTGGCGGTGACGTCAGGCGCAGAGGCGGACTCCGTTGTGGTTGCGGGGCGAACCGCGGAGTCCGACCCGGCCGTGGAGGTGCCGCAACGCCCCGACGCGAGAGCGGTCGTGGTCGTGGCTCCAGAAGCAGTGAGGGGCGATCGAGAGACCGCGCGCGAGCCAACAACGTGGGTCTCGGTACTCGTGTCGGTCATCTCGCCACCTCCTCGTCGAGCCAGTTTCTCGAACCTGTGTTCGAACTGATCCAAGCCTACCGCAACGAACTGACACCACAAGAGATCAACCGAAATAAGTGGACAAGACGTCACGAAGGCGTCCTGTGGATAGATCGGGACCGGGGCAAACGGTGGGGCGAATCGCCGACGCGCCGCCAGGCCAGGCGCAGAGGCAGGGTTGGAGGCACTGGCAGGAGTAGGGGCAGAGGCACAGTCACAGTCACAGGCACAGGCACAGGCACAAGCGGCGGCACCGGCGCACCCAACGGGCATGGCACACGCGAGGATCGGGGCGGGTCCCGCGCGACAGTCACGGCCGGGCGACGTGCCGGCACGCCTCGCCTACCCTTGTCCGGTGCGGGCACCGGCCCGCCGACGGACCGGAGGTGGCGATGGACGACGACGCCCGCACCACCCGCCACACGCCCGCGGAGGGCGCGACAGATACGACGGGCGGCGCCGGACACACCGCGGCGACGACAAGCACGACGACGACAGACCCGCCCCCGACACCCCCCGCCCGACCGGCACAGGAACCACTGTTCGACATCCCCGAGGCGGCGCGGACCCCGCTCGCGCGGGTCGTGCTCGTGACCGGGCCGTCAGGCTCCGGCAAGACGCGCCTGACGCGCCGGCTCGGCCTGCCCACGGTCGCCCTCGACGACTTCTACCTCGACGGTGACCACCCCGGCCTGCCCCGGCGCCACGGCATGGTCGACTGGGACTCCCCCGCCAGCTGGGACGGCACCGCGGCCGTGGCGGCACTCGTCGAGCTCGTGACCACGGGGTCGGTGGAGGTCCCGGTCTACGACATCCCGTCGAACGCGCGCGTGAGCTCGAGGACGATCGAGCTCGGCACGGCGCGTGCCGTCGTCGCGGAAGGGATCTTCGCCGCCGAGATCATCGACGCCTGCCGCACCGAGGGGATCCTCGCCGACGCCCTGTGCCTCACCCGCCCCCGACTGCAGACCTTCGTGTTCCGCCTGGCCAGGGACCTGGATGAGGGCAGAAAGCCTCCGCTCAACCTCGTGCGCCGCGGACTGGCGCTCACGCTCGCCGAGCCCGCGATGTACCGCGACCTCGTGGCCAAGGGCGCCCGTCGAACAACGGTCGACGACGCCGAACGGACGATCCTCCGGGTGGCCGCCGGGCTGCCGCCGGAGCCCGTCGAGGACTGACGCCACCGACCTTGCGGGGTGCCCGAGGCAGGGAGCGTGCGGCGCGGGTGGGGACGATCAGAACGGCGCGACCTTCGGGACCGCCGGGAACAGCTCGTCGAGCTCGGCCTCGTCCTCCTCGGTCGGCACCCAGGCGATGGACTCGGCGTTCTGCCGGATCTGCTCCGGCGTCGTCGCACCGGCGATGACCGAGGCCACCGGGCCGCGCGAGGCCAGCCACGAGAAGGCCACCTGCAGCTCGGTGAGGTCGCGCGCACGGGCGAACTCGCCGAACTTCCGCAGCGTGGCAAGGGTGTTCTCGTCGTCGAGCAGGTGCTGACGCGTGAGGGCGAGCCGGGAACCCGCCGGGGCCACCCCGTCGGAGTACTTGCCCGTGAGCAGGCCGTTGGCCAGCGGGAAGAAGGGCAGCACGCCGAGCCCGAAGTGCTCGGCCGCGGGGATGACCTCCTGCTCGGCGCGACGGTCGAGCAGGTTGTAGTGGTTCTGCGCGGACACGAACTGCACCCCGCCGAGCGACTCGGCCACGTGCGCGGCGTCGGCGATCTGCCAGCCGGCCAGGTTCGAGTGCCCCACGTAGAGGACCTTCCCCTCGCGCACGAGGTCGTCGAGGGCGGAGATCGTCTCGTCGATCGGGGTGTCGGCGTCGGGCGTGTGGTACTGGTACAGGTCGATCCGGTCGGTCTGCAGACGCCGGAGCGAGTGCTCGACCGACCGCTTGACGTGCCGCCGCGAGCCGCGCGCACCGAAGTCGGGCCCTTCGTCGTCGTGGGCCTTCATCCCGAACTTCGTCGCCACCACCACGTCGTCCCGACGCCCCTTGAGCGCCTCCCCGAGCAGCGTCTCGGACGTGGCCGGCCCGTAGGAGTTCGCGGTGTCGAAGAACGTGATCCCGGCGTCGAGCGCCGCGTGGACCAGGGCAGACGCGCCGTCCTGGTGCTCGGTGACGGTCCCGCGGCGGCCGAGGTTGTTGCACCCCAGACCCACGCGGGAGACGGACAGGCCGGAGGCGCCGAGGCGTGCGTGGTCCATGGATCCAGACTAGATCCGCTTGACCAGCGGGAACGTGATCGTCTCGCGGATACCCGCGCCGGTCATGGCGGCGAGCAGGCGGTCGATCCCCATGCCCATCCCGCCGGCGGGCGGCATCCCGGCCTCCATCGCCTGGAGGAAGTCCTCGTCGAGGACCATCGCCTCCGGGTCGCCGGCGGCCGCGACGAGCGCCTGCGCCTCGAAGCGCTCCCGCTGGACGACCGGGTCCACGAGCTCGGAGTACGCCGTCGCGAGCTCCATCCCGCGCACGTACAGGTCCCACTTCTCGACGGTGCCCGGCTGCGAGCGATGCGCCCGGGTGAGCGGCGAGGTGTCGACCGGGAAGTCGCGCACGAACGTCGGCGCCCACAGGCGGTCGCCGACCCGCGCCTCCCAGATCTCCTCGACGATCTTGCCCGGCGTGTGGTGCGGCGCGAGCGGGATCTCGAGCCGCTCCGCGAGCGCCCGCAGCTCCTCCTCCGACGTCTCGGGGGTGATCTCCTCCCCGAGGGACTCGGCGAGCGACTCGTACAGGCCCAGCTGCGCCCATTCGCCCCCGAGGTCGTACTCCGTGCCGTCGGCGAGCGTGACGAGCGTGGTCCCCAGCGCGTCCTGCGCGGCGGTCTGGACGAGCGTCCGGGTGAGCTCGGCCATCGTGTCGTAGGAGCCGTACGCCTCGTAGGCCTCGAGCATCGTGAACTCCGGGGAGTGCGTGGAGTCCGCGCCCTCGTTGCGGAAGTTCCGGTTGATCTCGAAGACCTTGTCGATCCCGCCGACCACGGCCCGCTTGAGGTACAGCTCCGGCGCGATGCGGAGGAACAGCTCGGTGTCGTACGCGTTCATGTGCGTGACGAACGGCCGGGCCGCCGCGCCGCCGTGGAGGTTCTGCAGCATCGGCGTCTCGATCTCGAGGAAGTCGCGCGCGTCGAACGTGCGGCGCAGCGAGCGGGTGACGGCCGAGCGCAGCCGCACCATGTCCCGCGCCCCGGAACGCATGACGAGGTCGAGGTGTCGATGCCGGACGCGCCCCTCCTCCGAGAGCGAGGACTCGACGCCCTCGGCCGTCTCGTAGGTCTTCGGCAGGGGCCGCAGGGCCTTGGCGGCGATCCGCCAGGCGGGGGCGGGCTCGCCGGCGACCTGCCCGGGGCGGGCGAAGATGCTCAGCTCCCCGCGGCGGGAGGCGCCGATGTGCCCGTGGACGTAGAGGTGGTCGCCGAGGTCGACGTCGGACTTGAACGCCGCGAGGGACTCCTCCCCGACGGCGGCGAGCGACAGCATGACCTGGATGCGCGTGCCGTCGCCCGACTGGAGCGTGGCGAAGCACAGCTTGCCGGTGTTGCGCAGGTACATCACGCGGCCCGCGACGCCGACGAGCACGTCGTCCAGCTCGGTGCCGGCCTCGAGGTCGCCGTGCGCGGCACGGACCTCGGCGATCGTCGTCGTGATCGGGAGGGTGACCGGGTACGGGTCGGTCCCGGCGGCCAGGAGCCGCGCGCGCTTCTCGGCGCGGACGCGGACCTGCTCGGGGGTGTCGTCGTCGGGGGTCTCGGGAGTCTCGGTCACCGGGCCAGGGTAGTCCGAGAGCCCGCTCAGCCCTTCGGCAGCGTGTGCCGGGCCTTCGCCGCCCGGTAGGACGCGAACGTCTCGCCGGAGGACTCCATCTCGGGCGCGCTCCCGCGGTCCGTGTCCGGCACCTGCCCCGGCTCGTGCGAGCACTCGACGATCCGGTTGTCCTCGTCGACGAACACGACGGACGGCTCGTAGGAGCGTGCGTCCTCGTCGGAGAGGTGGCCGTAGGCGATGACGATGACGAGGTCGCCGGCCTGGATGTGGTGGGCGGCCGCACCGTTGATCGTCAGCACGCCGCTGCCCCGCTCGCCGGGGATGACGTAGGTGGTCAGGCGCGCGCCGTTGGTGATGTCGACGACGTCGACCTGGTGGCCGGGCGGGAGGTTCGCGGCGTCGAGCAGGTCCGCGTCGACGGTGAGCGAGCCGACGTAGTGCAGGTCGGCGCCCGTGATCGTGGCCCGGTGGATCTTGCCGATCATCATCGGGCGCATGAGCGAGGCGGGCGTACGGGTCACGAGGTGACCTTTCTGGGTGCGAGGTGGACGGTGAGGTTGTCGATGAGGCGGGTCGCGCCCACGCGGGCGGCGACGGCGAGGAGGGCCTCGCCGGTGTGGTCGGGGTCGACGTCGAGGAACGTGGCCGGGTCGACGAGGACGAGGTAGTCGGGCACGACGCCGTCGCTCGCCTCGAGCGCGCCCCTCGCCGTGGCGAGGACCTCGGCCGGGGAGGCGCCGGCGGCCGCGCGCTGCTCGCCCGCGGTCAGCGCCCTGACCAGGGCCGTCGCGCGTTCCCGCTCGGTCGCGGACAGGTGGGCGTTGCGCGAGGACATCGCCAGGCCGTCGTCCTCGCGGCGGATCGGGGCGCCGACGATCTCGGTTCCGAGGCTCAGGTCGTCGACGAGCGTGCGGACGAGCGCGAGCTGCTGGGCGTCCTTCTGGCCGAAGACCGCGACGTCCGGGCGGACCGTGGCGAGGACCTTGGTGACGACCTGGAGGACGCCCGCGAAGTGGCCGGGCCGGGTCGCGCCCTCGAGGACCGCCGCGACGGGCCCCGGGTCGATCCGCACGAGCGGCTCGCGGGGATACATCTCGGCGTCGTCGGGGGCGAGGACGTAGGCGAGGCGGCCGCCGAGGCCGGTCCCGGCGAGCAGGTCGAGGTCCGCGTCGAGGTCGCGCGGGTAGCGCTCGAGGTCGTCCGGGTCGTCGAACTGGAGCGGGTTGACGTACACGGACACGACGACGTGCTCGGCCCGACCGGCGGCCTCCCGCACGAGCGAGAGATGGCCGTCGTGGAGGGCTCCCATCGTCATCACGAGCGCCACGCGGCCGGTGAGGGCGGAGCGGGCCGTGCGCGCGCCGAGGAGCGTGCGCACGACGATCGGGCGGGGGGTGTCCATCCCTCAAGGGTACGCGGGGGCCGTGCGGTGGATCGGGGCAGGGTCAGGGCAGCGCGTCGAGGACCGCCGCCGCGGCGTCCGGGGCGAGGCGCCCGGTGCGGACGGCGCGGGCGGCCGTCGTGCGTGCGAGGTGCGCGTACGTGGCGAGGAGATCGGCCTGCGACGGCTGGTCGAGCTCGCCGAGCGCGGCGGTGTGTGCGCGGACGGTCGCGGCGTCGCCGCGCGCCACGGGGCCGGTCAGCGCGCTCTCCCCGGCCGCGAGCGCGTTGCCGAGGGCCGCCTCGAGGAGCGGCCGCAGGTAGTCGCCGGGCTCGGACACGCCGGCCTCCTCGAGCATCCGCGCGGCCTGGCCGACGAGGGTGACGAGGTGGTTGGCGCCGTGCGAGAGGGCCGCGTGGTAGAGCGCACGGTCCGCGGCCGCGACGACGACGGGCTCGCCACCGAGGTCGATCGCCACCGCCTGGGCGAGCGGGAGGAGCGCCGGCGCCGCGGTGACGGCCGTCGGGCAGCCCGGCAGCCGGCGCAGGTCGAGCGAGGTGCCCGTGAAGGTCATCGCCGGGTGCACGGCCAGGGTGAGCGCGCCGCGCGCGGCGGCGGGCTCGAGGACATCCGTCCCGTGCCGACCGCACACGTGGACGACGACCTGTCCCGGCCGGATCGCGCCGGAGTCGGCGAGCTCGGCGACGAGCCCGGGCAGCACGTCGTCCGGGACCGCGAGGAGGAGCAGCTGGGCCTCGGCGGCGACGTCGGCGGCCGGGAGGACCGGCACGTCCGGCAGGAGGACCGCGGCCCGCTCGCGGCTCGCCTCGCTCCGCGCCGTCACACCGACGAGCCGGTGGCCCGCGATCGCCATGGCCGCGCCGAGCACGGAGCCGGCGCGGCCGGCGGAGACGATGCCGACGTCGAGGCGGCCGGGGCGGTCCTGCCCGCCGGTGGGGTCGTCGGTCATGCGCTCGGTCCGTCCTCGTGCAGCGCCGACCAGCCTCCGCCGTCCGGGCCGCGGGGGTGGGTGCTGGCCGGGTGGGTGGGGCTTACAGGGCCGCCGGACGGCGCCGAGCGGCCGGGCGCCACCGGGCCGCCGGCCGGCGCCGGGGCACCGGTCGGCGCCGGGGCACCGGTCGGCAGGGTCGCGCCGCCGGGCGGCGGCGCACCGGGCGTGGCGGCGTCGTCGTCGGAGGTGATGTCGGTGGCGGCGTCGTCGTCGTGGGTGGGTGCCTTGACGTCCGGGAGCACGGCCACACGGCGCGCCCACTCCTCGGGGCCCTCGCGGTGGCGGGCCTCGCGCGCGCGTCCGGCCTGGTGCTGCAGGAGGGCGAGCGCATCCTGCTCGTCGAGGTGCTGGACGGCGGGCTGGCCGGGACCGGCGACCGTGTGCATGTGGAGGTTCGCGAGCCGGAGCCGGCGCTCCCACGGGCCCTGCGTGATCCCGACGGACTGCGTGCGCCCGTGCGGGACGACCTCGAGCTTCCGGCCGAGCCAGCCGGTGCGCAGGAGGATCGCCTCGCGCGTGACGAGCACGGCCTGCCGGCGCCATGCCTTCGGGTCGAGCCAGCGCGCGCGCCGGGGCGAGGTGAGGAAGCCCGCGGCGTCGCCGGAGCCGTCGAGGCCGGCGTCGAGGACGGCGGGAAGGTCGTCGACACCGAGGTCGGGCACGACGAGCCACATCGCCGTCAGGGCCTCGGACCGCGTCCCGACCGGCATGAGCGTGCTCGACGAGCTGGCGAAGCTGCCCTCGGCCACGCCGTACCCGGCGATGTAGCCCTCGACGCGCCACCAGCCGCGCCACCGCCACAGCCACGGCTGGCTCAGTCGGACGGCCTGCACCCGGCGGGGCGGGATGGTCTGCGAGGTGGTCTCGAGCAGACCGCGGCGGACGCGGATGCCGTCGGGCGAGGTCGCGCTGGTGAAGCTGAACGCCCCCGAGAAGCGGCTCCACACGTAGCCCGCGGTACTGATGACGCCGGGGACGAACGCGGCGAGCACGGCGAACGGCGCGCGTGACGCGAGCACGACGATCGCCGCGATCAGCATGAGCGCGATGGAGATGAAGCCCGGCGAGAGCAGGGTGCCCGCGACGAGTCGCCCGTTGTCGATCTCGAACACGACGCGCTCCGGCGCCTCGCGGTAGCCCGTGCGTGCGGCGCGCAGGGACCGGGGGTCGTCGGGGTCGGCGGTGGTTGCGGCTGCGGCGGCGTCGTGGTCGGCGCCGGGAGAACGGTGGCCGCCCGCGCCGAGCACCCCGCCCGCACCGGCCGCCTCACGAACGGCCTGCTCGGCGTCCGTCCCGCCCGCGGCGGCCTCGGCGGCGATGCGCACCTCGTCGAGGTCGACCCCGGCGGCGCGGGCGAGGATCTCCGCCCGCAGCGCGTTCGCGTCCGCGAGCCGGAGGAACGCGATCGTCACGTTGGAGTCCGCCGCGCCCGCGGTCTCGACCTTGACCCGGGCGAGGCCGAACATGCGGCCGAGCAGCGGCTGCTGGAGGTCGACCGCCTGGACCCGCGCGAGCGGGGCGCGGCGCTGCTGCCGGAAGAGGATGCCCGAGTTGAGCTCGACCCCGTCGGTGTCGACCCGGTAGCGCATCCGCCGCCAGGACAGCGACGAGTAGATGCCGACCACGACGATGACGACCGCGATCCCGACGCCCAGCCACAGCAGCACAGTGCTCAGGTGGTCGACGACCCAGTCCCAGCCGCCGGTGCCGGCGAGCTCCTGGCCGACCTGGAAGACGAGGACGGCGAGGATCGCCGCGAGGACCTGCCACACGAGCAGGACGGGCGTGACGGGGTGCACCCGCCGCCAGCCGTCCCCGGCCTCGACGGGGAGGTCGTCCTGCCGGCTCTCCCCACTCACAGGCCGGCCAGCCGTGCCTCGCCGCGCGAGGTGAGCGACTCACGCAGGCGCGCAGCCTCGTCGGCGGGCAGGCCCGGGATCTTCGCGTCGGTCTGCGCGGACGCCGTGCTCAGCTTGACCGACGCGATGCCGAAGCGCCGGTCGAGCGGACCGGCCTCGACATCGATCTGCTGCATGCGGCCGTAGGGCACCACCACGAGCGAGCGCCAGAGGAGGCCCTTGCGGAACAGCAGGTCCTCGTCCATCTCGCAGTAGCCCATCGCGCGGACCTGCCGGGGCACGAGCAGCACGATCCACAGCAGCAGGGCCGCGACGATCCCGGTCCCGAGCCACCAGCCCCAGCCACCGACCCAGATCCCGAGGACCACGCCGACGACGACGAGCGGGCCCAGCCAGAGACACGTCGAGATGATCCGGACCGTTGCCAGGCTCTGGTCGACGGGCCGGAACGGGACGCCGGGCGGCGCGAACGGGGAGGGGCGCTCGGCAGCCGATGCGTCCGGTTGCTCCCACTGCTGCGACATGCCGTCTCCGATCACGCTGGGCGTCCGGGAGCGTCCGCCCCCGCGCGAATCATGCCAAACGAGGCGTCGTCAGCAGATCCACCGACCGGCGGACGGTGGGCGCGCTCCTCCACCCCGCGGTGGACCCGTCCGGATCCGCTGCGCCGACCGGCCTCACGCCGGTTCCGGCCCCGAGGCGGCCGATCGGACCTCGGTCTCGTCCTCGGGCGGGATCGAGCACCAGTGCTCGACCACGAGCCCGACGACGACGAGCACGACGGCGGCCACCCCGTTCGCGACCGACTCGGCGAGGTGGGCGGCGGCGAACGCGGCGTGCCAGCTGCCGGCCGCGACGAGCGCCTGCGCCGCGAACCACCCGGTCACCAGCGAGCCGCCCCAGGCCGACGCCTGCGCGAGGGCCGCGACGCGCGCGGCGCCGAGCGGCGTCATGCTCGTCCGCTCCCCCTCGACGAGCCGCCTGACCGCGCGCCCGCCGAGCCACAGGCCCAGCGCGAGCCCGAGCAGGACGACCGCGGTCAGCCACGAGACCTCGACGTACACCTCGGCGATCCCGAGCAGCAACCAGGACGCCGCGCCGGCGATGATCGCGGCGCCCACGAGCCAGGCGATCGACGTGCGCCTCATCGCCAGACCTCGGTCACCGAGCGGACCCCGTCGGCGTCCGCTGCCCGCGCGGCGAGGTCGGCCACGCGCCCCGCGCCCGGGAGCTCGGCGGCCGGGTCCGCGAGCGACCACGGCAGCAGGACGAAGGCTCGCTCGGCGGCCCGCGGGTGGGGCAGCGTGAGGGCCGGGTCGTCCGAGGTGACGCCCCGGTAGGCGACGACGTCGACGTCGAGGGTGCGCGCCGCCCACCGCTCCGTCCGCACGCGGCCGGCCCGTTCCTCGCACCGCCTGGCGATCTCGAGGACGCCCGCCGGCGCGAGCGTGGTGGTCCCCACGAGGACCGCGTTGACGTAGTCGGGCTGCGGCGCCTGCCCCGGCGCGAGGGCGGCCGCGGTGGCCACGAGCGGCGAGACCGCGTCGATGTGCAGCCCGTCGGCGTGCGCGAGGGCGTCGACCGCGCGGCGCAGCTGGTCCGCGGGTGCGGCGAGGTCACCGGCCTGGTTGGAGCCGAGCGCGAGGACGACCGGCGTCGGCCCCACGGGGGCGGCGCGCAGCACGGGGTCCGCGACGTCGTCGTGCGCCGTGCGCTCCCGGCGGATCGTCAGGGTGACATCGTCGACCTCGACCCCGACCGGCGCCTCGGGCTTGTGGACGGTGACCTCGACGGCGCCGGCCCCCAGGTCGAGGACGGCGCCCGCGATCCGCTCGGCGAGGGTCTCGAGGAGGTCGACCGGCTCGCCCGCGAGGATCGCCCGGGCGGTGCGCGCGACCTCGCCGTAGGAGAGCGTGTCCGCGACGTCGTCGGTCGCCGCCGCGCGCTCCGTCGCGAGCTCGAAGACGACGTCGACGCCGAAGGGCTGGCCGTCGCGCCGCTCGTGGTCGTACACGCCGTGGTGGGCGTGGGTCCGCAGGCCCGTCACGGCGATCCGGGCGGGGCCGCTGCTCACCGCCCGTCACCGCCCGCGAACGGGGCGAGCGCGGCGGCCACGGCCACGGCGTCGGCGGATGGCCGGACGTCGTGGACCCGCACCGCCCACACGCCTCTGGCGGCGAGCAGCGCGGTCGTGGCGGCGGTGGCGGCGTCGCGGTCGACCGGGGTCCCGGTGCGGTCCGGGCCGTCCGCGACGGCGGCGGCGAGGAACCGCTTGCGGCTCGTCCCCACGAGGAGCGGGTGGCCGAGCACGGCGAGGGCCTCGAGGCGCTCGAGCACCTCCCAGGACTGGGTGCCCTCCTTGGCGAACCCGAGGCCCGGGTCGAGGACGATCCGGTCCGCCGCGATCCCGGCCGCGAGCGCCGCGTCCCGGCGCTCGGCGACCTCGGCGACGACGTCGGGAACGAGGTCGTCGTAGTCGGCGAGCGCGGTCATCGTACCCGCCTCGCCCCGGCGGTGCTGGAGGACGACGACGGCGCCGGCCCGCGCGGCCACGTGCAGGATCTCCGGGTCGTGGACACCGGCGGAGACGTCGTTGACGATGCGGGCGCCGGCCTCGAGCGCGGCGGCCGCCGTCGCCGCGTGCAGGGTGTCGATGCTGACGACCACGCCGCGTTCCGCGAGCGCGCGGACCACGGGCTCGACCCGGCGGATCTCCTCGGCGGGGTCGACGGGCGTGGCGCCGGGCCGGGTGGACTCGCCCCCGACGTCGACGAGGTCGGCGCCGCGCGCCACCATGTCGAGCCCGTGCGCCAGGGCGGCACCCTGGTCGACGTACGCGCCGCCGTCGGAGAAGGAGTCCGGGGTGACGTTGAGGACGCCCATGACCAGCGTGCGGCCGGTGGGCACGGACGCGGGCAGACCGGCGGGGGCGCCGCGGAACAGGTCGCCGGTGCGCACGGCGGCTACGAGCGCGAGCGCAGGAGGCTCATCGCCTCCGCGCGGGTGGCGGGGTTGCGCATCATGCCGCGCACGGCCGAGGTGACGGTGCGGGTACCCGTGGCCCGGGCCCCGCGCATCGACATGCACATGTGCTCGGCCTCGACCACGACCAGGGCGCCGCGGGCGCCGAGCCGGTCGACGAGCGCGTCGGCGACCTGGCTCGTGAGGTTCTCCTGGACCTGGGGGCGCCGGGCGTAGCCCTCGACCATCCGCGCCACCTTCGACAGGCCCGTGACACGGCCGTCCTCGCCCGGGATGTAGCCGACGTGCGCCTTGCCGTGGAACGGCAGCAGGTGGTGCTCGCACATCGAGTACAGCGGGATGTCGGCGACGATCACCATCTCCTGGTGGCCGAGGTCGAACACGGAGTCGAGGTGGTCGGCAGGGTCCTCCGCGAGCCCGGCGAACAGCTCGCCGAACGAGCGGGCCACGCGCTCCGGGGTCTCCCGCAGGCCCTCGCGGTCCGGGTCCTCCCCGACGGCGACGAGCAGCGCGCGCACGGCCGCGGCTGCGGCCGCGAGGTCGACCGGCTGGGCGGGCAGCGCGTCGTGCTCCGTCACGGCCGCCCCTCGGTGGCGGGACCGTCCGTGGCGCCGCCGTCGGGCGTGGCCTCCCCCGACCCGAAGTCGGGCGAGGTGGGCGGCGGCTGCGTGCCGAACATGTCGCTCGTGTCCTCCGGACGCGGGCGGAACTCGCTCGCGGGGCGCGGGTCGGCCGCACGGCGGGCCTGCTCCTCGCGGGTGAGCACGGGGCGGCGGCCGAGGTCCGGGCGGTTGTGCGAGGCGTACCAGAGCTCGCGCGGCTCGCGCTTGACCACCCGGGAGAAGATGCGGCGCAGGTCGGCCTCGTTGAGGGTCTCGCGGTCCATCAGCTCGATCACGAGCTCGTCGAGGACGTCGCGGTACTCGGTGAGGATCTCCCACGCCTCCTGGTGCGCGTCCATCATCAGCGTGCGCACCTCCTCGTCGACCACGCGCGCGACGTCGTCGGAGTAGTCCTTCGACCCGCCCATGTCGCGGCCGAGGAACGGCTCGCTGCTGCTCTCGCTCAGCTTGACCGGGCCGACGCGCGCGGACATGCCGAGCTCGGTGACCATCTGCTTGGCGGTCGTCGTCGCCTTCTCGATGTCGTTGCCGGCACCCGTGGTCGGCTCGTGGAAGACGACCTCCTCGGCCACCCGGCCACCGAGCGCGTAGACGAGCTGGTCGACCAGCTGGTTGCGCGAGCTCGAGTACCGGTCCTCGGTGGGCATGACCATCGTGTAGCCGAGGGCCTGGCCGCGCGGCAGGATCGTCACCTTCGTCACCGGGTCGGTGTATCGCAGGGCCGCGGCGGTCAGCGCGTGCCCGCCCTCGTGGTAGGCCGTGACCTTCTTGTCCTTGTCGTTCATCACGCGGGTGCGGCGCTGCGGGCCGGCGATGACGCGGTCGATCGCCTCGTCGAGCGCGCGGTTGTCGATGAGCTGCGCGCCGGAGCGGGCCGTGAGAAGCGCGGCCTCGTTGAGGACGTTGGCGAGGTCCGCGCCGGAGAAGCCGGGCGTGCGGCGGGCCACACCCTCGAGGTCGACGTCCGGGGTCATCGGCTTGCCACGCGCGTGGACGCGGAGGATCTGGTGGCGCCCCGGCAGATCGGGGGCGGTCACCGAGATCTGGCGGTCGAACCGGCCCGGGCGCAGGAGCGCGGGGTCGAGGACGTCGGGACGGTTGGTCGCGGCGATGAGGATGACGTTCGTCGTCGAGTCGAACCCGTCCATCTCGACGAGGAGCTGATTGAGCGTCTGCTCGCGCTCGTCGTGCCCGCCGCCCATGCCGGCGCCGCGCTGGCGGCCCACCGCGTCGATCTCGTCGACGAAGATGATCGCCGGGGTGTTCTGCTTGGCCTGCTCGAACAGGTTGCGCACGCGGGAGGCGCCGACGCCGACGAACATCTCGACGAACTCCGAGCCGGAGATCGAGTAGAACGAGCCGCCCGCCTCGCCCGCGACGGCGCGCGCGAGGAGCGTCTTGCCGGTGCCCGGGGGGCCGTAGAGCAGGACACCCTTGGGGATCTTCGCGCCGACGGCCTGGAACTTGCTCGGTTCCTGGAGGAACTCGCGGATCTCCTGGAGCTCCTCCACCGCCTCGTCCACGCCCGCGACGTCGGAGAACGTGACATCCGGGGTCTCCTTGCTCACCTTCTTCGCCGTGGACTTCCCGAAGCCCATGACGCCGCCGCCCTGCGAGCGGGACATCAGCCACCAGAAGAGCCCGAGGATGAGGATCATCGGGAGCATGAGGCCGAGCAGGGAGAGGAACGCGTTGCCCTGCGGGACCTCGACGTCGTAGCCCCTCACCGGGTCCGCGTCCTCAAGCAGGTCGGTGATCGCGCCGCTCTGGGCGTCCGCGTACGTGAACTCGACGCTCGTGCCGTAGTTCTCGTTGTTGTCCGAGCCCTCGTCGCCGTTCGGCGCCACGAGGTCCTCGGTGAGCGTGAGCTCGACCCGCTGGGTGGTGTCGTTGACGCGGGCCTGCTCGACCGTGTCGCCGCGCAGGACCTCCATGCCCTGCGAGGTGTCGATCGGCGAGACCCGACCGCCGCTGAAGAAGGGCACGAGGACGACGACGACCAGCAGGGCCCCGATCACCCACGGCCAGGGACTCCGCGCGATCTTCTTCCAGGTTGTCTTCATGCCAGCCTCAGCCGCTCCGTCCGGTCGGCGCCCGCCCCGGGCGACCCGACGACGATAACCGAGCGCGACACGCCGAGGGTCCGGGGGCCGGGCCCGCTCCGCGCACGGCGAACGGGGTGGCGGACGGGAGCGACCCGGCCGGCGTGGTCAGCGGGAGTAGACGTGCTCCGCGAGCCGGCCGACGAACGGGAGGTTGCGGTAGCGCTCCGCGTAGTCCAGGCCGTACCCGACGACGAACGCCGAGGGGATGTCGAACCCGACGTAGCGCACGTCGACGGCGACCTTCGCGGCGTCCGGCTTGCGCAGGAGCGTGGCGATCTCGACGGAGGCGGCGCCGCGCGAGCGCAGGTTGCCCTGCAGCCAGGACAGGGTGAGCCCGGAGTCGATGATGTCCTCGACGATGAGCACGTCCCGGCCGGTGAGGTCGGAGTCGAGGTCCTTGAGGATGCGCACGACCCCGGAGGACTTCGTGCCCGAGCCGTAGGACGACACCGCCATCCAGTCCATCTCGAGCGGCGTGTGCAGCTCGCGCGAGAGGTCGGCCATCACCATGACGGCGCCGCGCAGGACGCCGACGAGCAGCAGGTTCCGGCCGGCGTAGTCGCGGTCGATCTCGGCCGCCATCTCGGCCAGCCGCGCGTCGATCTCGTCCTTGGAGACGATGACCTCGGCCAGGTCCTCGCCCATGTCCGCTACGTCCACGTCGCTCCTTCGTCTCCTTGGTCCGTCCTCCGGGAGAGCATCAGCCTGCCACAGCAGCGGCGGGCGAGAACTCCCCCGGGCAGCGCGGCCGGTCCCTGCCCCGTATACCTCGTCACGAGGGCGTCGAGCGCCTCGAGGTGCGCGGCCTTGACGTCGCCCGGTCGCCAGCCCGCCCGCTCGCCGGCCGCGCGCAGCGCGCGGGTGCGCACGGCCGGGTGGGCGGCGGCGAGGACGGCGGTGTCGAGGGTCATCACCGGGTCCGACGACGACGCCGGTCCGTCGTCGTCGGTCGCCCTCGTCGCGGCGCGCGACCGCCGCGCGTCGTCGAGCAGGGCGTCCGCGAGCAGCGCGTCGGCCCGCTCGGTCAGCGCGTCGTCGTCGCGCCGGGCCTGGAAGGCCGTGCGGGCGAGCGCCGGGACGGGGTCGGCGCCGAGGGCGTCGGCGAGCGCCGGCAGGGCGCGGTCGCGGACGGCGGCGCGGCGCAGGGCGGTGCCGTCGGCGGCGCGCCAGGGGCCGTCGGCGGCGTTCGTCGGGTCGATGACGGGCGTGAGGCCGAGCTCGTCGCACACCGCGAGCGTCTGGGCGCGGCGGATCGTGAGGAACGGGCGGCGCACCCCAGGTTCCACCGCCCGCATCCCGGCGAGCGAGCGGGCGCCCGAGCCGCGGGCGAGGCCGAGCAGGACGGTCTCGGCCTGGTCGTCCATCGTGTGGCCGGTGAGGATGACGGCCGTGTCCTCGGGCGCAGCGGCGCCTCCGGGTGCGGCGGCCCGCGCCCGCAGCGCCGCCCAGCGCGCGTCCCGGGCGCGGGCCTCCGGCCCGCCCGTGCCCGACCCCGCGTCGACGGAGGTCGCCGACGCGGCGAGACCCACGGCGCGGAGCCGGGCGACGACGTCGGAGGCCTCGCCCGCCGACCCCGCGCGCAGGCCGTGGTCGACGACGAGCGCCTCCGCGACCCAGCCGGCCTCCGGCACGAGGTGCGCGACCGTGACCGCGAGCGCGAGCGAGTCGGGGCCGCCCGAGCACGCGACGAGCACGCGCGTCCCCGGCGGCAGGTCGGCGAGCGCGGTGCGCAGGGCCCGGCGCGCCGCGAGCGTGGCGGGGCCGGAGACCCGCGGGTGCCGGGTCATGCGTGGTGGGTCATGCGTGGACGCGGGACACCCAGGCGGCCGGCTCGAGGATCTCGGTCGGGGTCGGCAGCAGGTCCGGCGCCGCCCACACGGCGTTGAGGCCGTCGTGGCCGACCCGCTCGACGACCTGCCGGACGAACGCGGCGCCGTTGCGGTACTGGGCCGTCTTCGCGCGCATCCCGAGCAGGGTGCGCAGGAGGACGTCGAGGGGGCCCGTGCCGTCCCGGCGCTTGTCGAACTGGCGCCGGATGCGGCGCACGCTCGGCAGGACGGCCGGGCCGACGGCGTCCATCACGACGTCGGCGTGCCCCTCGAGCAGGCTCATCACCGCGACGACCCGCTGGAGCGACTCGCGCTCGGCCGGCGTGAGCAGGGCGTCGACGAGCGGGCCCGCGATCTCGAGGCCGGCCGGCGTCTGCTCGTCCCGGTCGCGCAGGGCGGCGACGACGGCGGCGAGCATGCCGCCGACGTCCCGGTCCTGGTCCTCGGTGAGCGCCGGGCCGATCGTGCCGCGGATCATCCCCGTCAGGTGCTCGGCGAGCCAGGGGGCGGCGGCGAACTGCACGGCGTGCGTCTGCTCGTGCAGCGCCACCCAGCGGCGGAAGTCGCGGGCGTCGAGGTCGAGCTCGCGCTCGAGGCGCAGCACGTTGGGCGCGACGAGCAGCAGGTGCGGGGCGCCGGGACCGAAGGGGTCGAACTGGCCGAGCACCTTGGTCGAGAGGTAGGCGAGCAGCGCGCCGGCCTCCTCGCCGGCGAGGCGCGCGCCGAGGCGTCCGGCCGGGGGCAGGAGGCCCGTCGAGACGTGCCCGAGCAGGTCGGCGTTGGCGCGCGCCCAGCCCGGCCGGTCGACCACGCTCACGCGCTGTCCGGCGACCCGGTGCGCGGCGTCGTGCAGCCCGGTGAGCCGGCCCACGTGCTGCGGCGCCGAGGCCGCGGCCTCGCGCAGGCCCGCCACCAGGGCGGTCAGCTCCTCGGGCGTGCCGCGCGGGCCCGGGGGCGCGAGGCGGGCCGCGCGCCGGGCGGCGAGCCGGAGGTCGACGGGATCGGTCACGCCTCCCACGGTAGTCGCGGGGCGGGGCCGGGGCGGTGGTCCTAGGCGCAGCCGCAGGCCGCGAGCTCGGAGACGAAGGTGTCCATCGACTCCCGCGCGGCCCACGCCCCGCCCTCGTCGAACGAGTGCATGACCACGGAGAACGTGAGGAGTCGCTCGTCGGCGGTGAGCACGGTGCCCGTGAGCGAGACCGAGCGCGCGAGCGTGCCCGTCTTGGCCTGGACGCGGCCGGCGTTCTCGCCGACGAGCCGCTCGGAGAGGGTGCCGTCGAGCCCGGAGGTCGGGAGCGCGGGGACGAGGCCGGCCAGGGTCGTGGCCGACGGGTCGAGCGCGAGGTCGACGAGCTCGGTCAGGACGGTGACGGTGGTCGAGTCGGTGATGGAGAGGCCCGCACCGTCGATCATCACGGTGCCGGCGGTGTCGATGCCGAGCGCGCCGACGGCGTCGACGACCGCGGTCCCGCCGGAGGTCGCGTCGCCTGGCAGGCCGCTCGCGAGCGCGACCATGCGGGCGAGCACGTCGGCGATCGCGTTGTCCGAGTCGACGAGCATGGTCCGCACGATCTGCTCGACGGGCGCGGACTCGGTGGTGGCGATCGCGCTCGCGCCGTCGGGGGCGGTGGCCCGTCCCTCGACCGTGGCCGTCACGCCGCGCTCCTCGAGGGCGGCGGCGAGGGCCTCCGTCGCGCCCATGGCGGGGTCCGCGGTGTAGGCGCCGTCGACCGCGCCGGTGTTCACGGCCACCGTGGTCGCGGGCATCGTGAAGCTGCGGTCCCACCCGGTGACGTCGTCGGCGTAGGGCTCGCCGGTGAACTGGGAGTCGTCGACGGCGAGGCGGACCTCCGTGGTGCCCGAGGACTCGAGCTCGGCGGCGACCTGGTCGGCGAGGTCGGCGATGCCGGCGTGGCCGCGGGTCGCGCTCGGGTCGCCCTCGCCCTCGCCGAGCAGGACGTCGCCGCCGCCGACGAGGACGAGCAGCCCGTCCCCGGCGGAGACCACCGTGGTGGGGAACCGGGTCTGCGGGCCGAGCACGCTGAGCGCCGCCGCGCCGGTGAGGATCTTCGCCGACGAGGCCGTCTGCAGGGCGCTCGTCGGGTCGCGCTCGGCGAGGACCTCGCCGGTCGCGGAGTCGACGACGCGAACGGCCACGTCGCCGGGCCGGGCCGGGTCCGCGACGAGCGACTCGACGGCGGACCCCACCGCGTCCGGGGTCGCCGCGGGCGCGGCCGGGTCGAGCAGGTCGACGGGGGCCGCGGCCGGGCGGGCACCCGGCAGGGCGACGGCGGGGTACGGCGCGGCGTCGGCGGGGGCGGGCTCGTCCGTCAGCACGCCGGGGACCGCGTCCTGCACGTCGAGGAGGACGTAGAGCGCGACGAGGACGACGGCGAGGCTGCCGGCCACCCAGGCGACGGTGCTGCGGGCCGTGGAGCCGATTCGTGCCATGCCGTCCGTCCGTCGTCGTGCCCTGGTGTTCGTGCCGTCCCGGCCCGTCGGCGCGCAGGTGGCGCCGCATACGCCACACTAGGTGCTGACCGGGTCCTCCGAGCGGGGACCAGCCGTAGATCCTCGCCGCGCGCGCGGCCCGACACCCGAGGAAGTGCTTGCTGTGGAGTTCGACGTCACCATCGAGATCCCCAAGGGGAACCGCAACAAGTACGAGGTGGACCACGAGACCGGGCGGATCCGCCTGGACCGCCTGCTCTTCACCTCGACCCGATACCCGGACGACTACGGGTTCATCGAGGGCACCCTCGGCGAGGACGGCGACCCGCTCGACGTCCTCGTCCTCCTCGAGGAGCCGACGTTCCCGGGCTGCCTCATCCGCGCCCGCGCGCTGGGCATGTTCCGCATGCGCGACGAGGCCGGCGGCGACGACAAGGTGATCGCGGTGCCCGCCGGCGACCAGCGCGCGTCCTGGCGCACGGAGATCGAGGACGTCTCGGAGTTCCACCGCCTCGAGATCCAGCACTTCTTCGAGGTCTACAAGGACCTCGAGCCCGGCAAGTCGGTCGAGGGCGCGCACTGGGTGGGCCGCGAGGAGACCGAGGAGGAGATCCGCCGGTCCTACCAGCGCGCGATCGACACCGGCTACTACGAGCACGGCGGCGGCGGCCACCAGCGCGTCGGCGGCTCCGGCAGCCAGCCGGGCCCCGACGGCGAGCCGGACCTCGACGGCGACCGCGGCCACGCGAGCCCGCTCGGCCCCGGCGACGCCCGCCGGATCCCGGTCGAGCCGCAGGCCTGAGCGCGTCCAGCACCTGAGACGACGCCGTCGCGCCCTGTCGGGTGCGACGGCGTCGTCGTAGGTTCGGGGAAGTTCACGCCCCGGCCACCGACGCGAGCAAGGACCCACATGACCGAGAACTCGACGCCCGCCCAGGGCTTCAGCACCCGCCAGATCCACGCCGGGCAGACGCCCGACCCGGCCACCGGCGCCCGCGCGCTGCCGATCTACCAGACGACCTCGTTCGTGTTCGACTCCGCCGACCACGCGGCCGCCCGCTTCGCGCTCGCCGACCCGGGCCCCATCTACACGCGCATCACCAACCCGACCCAGGAGGTCGTCGAGAACCGGATCGCCGACCTCGAGGGCGGCGTCGCCGGTCTGCTCGTCGCGTCCGGCCAGGCGGCCGAGACGCTGGCGATCCTCTCGATCGCGGAGGCCGGCGACCACCTCGTCGCCTCGCCGTCCCTGTACGGCGGCACGTACAACCTCCTGCGCCACACGCTCCCGAAGTTCGGCGTGACGACGACCTTCGTCGAGAACCCCGACGACCCGGAGTCGTGGCGCGCGGCCGCGACCGACCGGACGAAGCTGTTCTTCGGCGAGTCGATCCCCAACCCCAAGGGCGACGTCCTCGACATCGAGGCCGTCGCCGGCGTGGCGCACGAGATCGGCGTGCCGCTGATCGTCGACAACACGATCGCCACCCCCTACCTCCTGCGCCCGATCGAGCACGGCGCGGACGTGGTCATCCACTCCGCGACCAAGTACCTCGGCGGCCACGGCACCACGGTCGCCGGCGCGATCGTCGACGGCGGCACGTTCGAGTGGTCGAGGTACCCCGAGCGCTTCCCCGGCTTCAACACGCCCGACCCGTCCTACAACGGTCTCGTGTTCGCGGACCTCGGCGCGCCGGCGCTCGCCCTCAAGGCGCGCACGCAGCTCCTGCGCGACACGGGCCCCGCGATCTCGCCGTTCAACGCCTTCCTCATCGGCCAGGGCATCGAGACCCTCTCGCTGCGCGTCGACCGGCACGTGGAGAACGCCCGCGCCGTCGCCGAGTTCCTCGAGGCGCGCGACGACGTGGCCCGCGTGGCCTGGGCCGGCCTGCCCAGCTCGCCCTGGTACGAGAAGGCGCAGAAGTACACGCCCAAGGGCCCGGGCGCGGTCCTCGCGTTCGAGCTGGCGTCCGGCGGCAAGGAGGCGGGCGTGGCGTTCGTCGACGCGCTCGAGCTGCACTCGAACGTCGCCAACATCGGCGACGTCCGCTCGCTCGTCATCCACCCGGCCTCGACGACGCACTCCCAGCTGAGCGAGGAGGAGCTCGCCGCCGCGGGCGTCTCGTCGACCCTCGTCCGGCTCGCCGTGGGCCTCGAGGACCTGCCCGACATCCTCGCCGACCTCGAGCGCGGCTTCGCCGCGGCAGCGGCCCTCGGGACGGGCGCCTGACATGGCGGGCGCCGGCCGCCGACCTGCACGCACAGCCGTGCCGAGCACGCTGCCCGCCTCCGGCGGGTGGCTGCCCGGCCAGGACCTGGGCGACCGCAGGCAGATGCCGATCGGGGCGGTCCGCCTCGAGGTCGGCGGCCGGCTCCCGCACGCCACCCTCGCCTACGAGACGTTCGGCGAGCTCAACGAGGACCGGTCCAACGCCGTCCTCGTCCTGCACGCCCTGACCGGCGACTCGCACGTGACGTCGCACCGGTCCGACGACGCGGCCGGGCCTGGCTGGTGGTCCGAGATCGTCGGGCCGGGCAAGGCGATCGACACGGACGAGTACTTCGTGCTCGCCCCCAACGTGCTCGGCGGCTGTCAGGGCTCGACCGGCCCCTCCTCCACCTCCCCCAACGGCATGCCCTGGGGCGCGCGGTTCCCCATCCTCACCGTCCGGGACCAGGTGGCCGCCGAGATCCGGCTCGCCGACGCGCTCGGCATCAGCTCGTTCGCGCTCGTCGTCGGCGGCTCCGTGGGTGGGCAGCGCGCGGTCGAGTGGGCGGTCACGGCCCCCGAGCGCGTCGAGCGGGTGGCGGTCGTGGCGTCCAACGCGCGCACGACCGCCGACCAGATCGCATGGGCCCACGCCCAGATCGGCGCGATCGAGCTCGACCCGGGCTGGCGCGGGGGCGACTACTACGACGCGGGTCCCGGCGAGGGGCCCTCCCGCGGCCTCGGGGTGGCCCGCCAGATCGCGCACACCACCTACCGATCCGCGTTCGAGCTCGAGGAGCGGTTCGGCCGCCTCCCGCAGGGCGCTGAGGAGCCGCTCGACGGCGGGCGGTTCGCCGTCCAGTCCTACCTCGACCACCACGCCGGCAAGCTCGCCGCCCGCTTCGACGCCGGGAGCTACGTGGCGCTGAGCCGGACGATGCTCACCCATGACATCGGGCGCGACCGCGGCGGCGTGGCCGAGGCGCTCGCGAGCATCACCTCCCGCACGCTCGCGGTGGCCGTCAGCTCGGACCGCCTGTTCGACCCCGCCGAGGCCCGGCGGATCGCGGACGGCGTGAGCGGGCCGTCGGACTACGTCGAGATCGACTCCCCGTACGGGCACGACGGGTTCCTCGTCGAGCACGAGCAGGTGGGGGCCGCGATCGCGCGGCTCCTGACCGAGGACCGGGTCGACTCGCTGAGCTGAGCGGGTCGGGGCGAGCGGCGTCCCTGCGTCCGGTGCCACCATGGGCGGGTGGACATCTTCCGACTCGGTCGCAGCTCGTCCGGCGGCCGCGCCGCGGACGACCCGGGGGCGACCGACACGCACTCGACCGCCGACACCGCCGTCGAGGAGGACGCCGTCCCCGACGCCACGGGGCGCAAGGTCCGCACCGGGGTCGGGCCCAACGCCCGCAGCTACCTTCTCGAGGCCGACCTCCCCCCGCTCGACGAGCCCGGCCCGCCGGGCGAGTGGGTGCCCGACCTCCTCGGCGCCGGGTTCCACGCGCGCACCCTTCCCCTGCCCGACGACGACGAGGGCGAGGTCGTCGCCACCCTCGTCGCCTACCGGCCCGCGGAGGACCCCGCCGCGCTCCCCGGGACGCCGGCCGTGCCGACCTGGGCGATGCTCTACCTGCACGGCTGGAACGACTACGTGCACAACGCCGAGCTCGCCCGCCGCGTCGCCGCCCTCGGCGGGGCGTTCTACGGGCTCGACCTGCGCAAGTACGGCCGGAGCCTGCGCGCGCACCAGTCCCGCGGGTACGTCGACTCGCTCTCGGTGTACGACGACGACATCCACGCCGCCCGCGACGTCGTCATGGCCGAGCTGGGCCTGGGCACCGACCTCGTCCTCGCCGGGCACTCGACCGGCGGGCTGACCGCCGCCCTGTGGGCCCACCGGCACCCCGGCGCCCTGCGCGCGCTCGTCCTCAACTCCCCCTTCATCAGCGCGGGCATGCCCGGGTTCGTGGGGGCGGCGACCACGCCGGTCGTCGAGCGGATCGCCCGGACCGCGCCGAGGACGGTCGTCCGCGTCAACCCCGTCGACGTCTACCAGCGCACGCTCGACGGCCTCGCCGAGGGGGACGAGGAGGAGGCCCCCGAGGACGAGGCCGACGACCGGTTCTGGACCGGGTGGGGGCTCGACCGGCGCTGGCGCATGGCCCCGGCCGGCCCCGTCCGGTTCGGCTGGCTCGCCGCCATCCTCACCGGGCAGCGACAGGTGGCGAACGGCCTCGAGATCACGTGCCCGGTGCTCGTGCTCACCTCCACGAGGTCGGCGCAGGCGCTCAAGTGGTCCCCCGACCTGCGCTTCGTCGACACCGTGCTCGATGTCGGCGCGATGCGGTCGGCCGCCCTCCGGCTCGGCCCGCTCGTCACCCTCGCCGCCTTCGAGGGGGCGGTCCACGACGTCACGCTGTCCGCACCGAACGTGCGCCGCGACGTCTACGACGAGCTGGCCCGCTGGGTGGGGGCCTACGTGCGGCGCTGATCAGCGCGGGCGGCGCGCGCCTCGCAGGAGGTCGAGCGCGATCCACGCGACGGCGAGCGCGAGCACCCCGACCGCGACCGCAACGACGGGCGTGGGCAGGAACGACCGGAGCCCGATGAGCGCGCCGGTCACGCCGTAGACCACGAGCGGCACGACCGGTGCCGCGCGACCGGCGAGCAGGACGCCCACGTGGACGAGGGTGCCGACGAGGAACCACATCGACCCGACGACGAGCAGCGTCCCGGCGGGCCCCTCCCGGAGCTCGGCCACCTGGGCCGGCGTGACGTACGGGAACACGTGGTTCGTCAGCGCCTCGATCGCGACGACGAGCGCGAGCCCGACGAGGTTGACCGCGCCCGCGAGCACGCCCCAGGCCCCTGTCCGTCGGGCGGTGGCGGCGACGAGCATCGCGATGAGGACGATCGCCAGGCTCTGCGCGAACGGAGCGAGGAGCTGGTTGAGGGCGACGGCAGGGACCACTCCGCCGAGCTTGAGGGCGTTGGACACGAGCAGAACGGCCGAGAGCAGGCCGGCCGCTCCGCCGACCGCACGGGCGGCACGGAGCGCGCCGTGCGGATCGACGAGGGGTCCGGGACCGTGGACGGGGTCGAGCGAGGGGGTCGAGGAGGTCGAGGGGTCGAGCACACGCGCGGAGGTGGACATAGGAGCTCCCTGGGAGTGCGACGCCCGCAAGAACGAGCGTGATAACGTTCGCTATCTAGAACGAACGTTATAGGCTGAGGCGCAGGACGGCCAGACTCCTCGTGTCACGATCGGGACACGAATCGGGTGCGGTGGACGGCGGGGCGCGGGTCACGTGCCGCCGCACGACGAGAAGAGGAACGATGTCGAGCAGGTCGGAGATCGACGAGTCGCTCATCGCCGGCGCCCTCGCGCTGGTCGCCACCTCGGGCAGCGCCGAGCTCTCGGTACGGTCGCTGGCATCCGCGGGCGGGCGTTCGACGATGTGCGTGTACTCCCACTTCGGCGGTCGGGGCGGACTGCTGACCGCCGCCTACGCGCGGGCGGCGGAGGGACTCCTGCAGGCGATGGACGCGGCGGTCTCCGATGCGACGGCCGCCGACGCGGCGGGACGCGCCCGGGAGGCCTATCTCGCGTGGGCCGGACAGGACCTGCGGCGGTACCGCCTCCTGTTCGCGAGCGAGCTCGAGCCGCTCGACATCGACCCCGCCGTCCGGGGACGGCTCGTCGACGACGTGGCGGAACGGCTCGGTGGCCGTGACCGCTGGGCCGCCGCGCACGGCGAGGTGAGCCTCGACCTCGTGACGATCGGCTGACCGGCCGCCCCCGCGTCAGGGGGTGACGCGGCCCAGCAGCAGCTCGGCGAGGTGCACGCCCCTGCGCCCGGCCAGCTGGTCCGCCTGCGTGCGGCAGGAGAAGCCGTCGGCGAGGAACGTGGCGTCCGGGTGCTCGCGGAGCGCCGGCAGGAGGGCGTTCTCGGCGACGGCGGCGCTCACCTCGGCGTGCCCCTTCTCCATCCCGAAGTTGCCGGCCAGGCCGCAGCAGCCCGCGAGGTTCGTCGTCGTCGCCCCGGTCGAGGCGATGAGCGCGCGGTCGGTCTCCCAGCCCATGACCGAGTGGTGGTGGCAGTGCGGCTGCGCCACGACCTCGACCCCGGTGAGGTCCGGCGCGCTCCACCGCTCCCCCGGGCCGATCGGGTCGGGCGCCGTGAGGAGCTCGGCGAGCGTGTACGTGCTGCTCGCGAGCAGGTGGGCGCGCGGGTCGTCCGGGAGGAGCTCGGGCATGTCGTCGCGCAGCGCCGCGGTGCACGACGGCTCGACGCCGACCACCGGGATGCCGTTGGCCGCGAACGGGGCGAGGACCCCGAGCAGGTCGCGCATCCGGGTCCGTGCGCCGTCGAGCTGGCCGGTCGAGATCCACGTGAGCCCGCAGCAGACCTTGTCCTCCGGGATGACCACCGTGTAGCCGGCGGCCTCGAGGAGCTCGACGGTGGCCTGCGCGCCGGCGCCGTCGAGGGTCTCGGAGAACGAGTCGGTGAACAGCACGACGTACCGTCGAGATTGCGGTTCGTGCACGTCGAGACTGCGGTTGGGGGCCGCACGATCGGCACCGTCTCGTCGAGACTGCGGTTCGTGCACGTCGAGACTGCGGTTGGGGGCCGCACGATCGGCACCGTCTCGTCGAGACTGCGGTTCGTGCGTATCGTTGCGGCTCGCGAGACCCGGGCCGTCCAGCGCCTCGGCCGACGCCGTGCGCACGGCGCCGCGCCCGCCGCTGCGTTTCTTCCACCAGGTCGTCAGGCGCTGCGTGGCGAAGCCCGGCATGGCGCGGGATGTGTCGACGCCGGCGATCGCGAACGCGAGCCTGCGCAGCGCGCCGACGCTGAGGACGGCGTTGGCGACGCGCGCGAGGCCGGGCACCCCGGTGACGAGGTTGGCGAGCACCGGGAGACGGCCGAGCGTGTAGTGGGTCCGCGGCCGGAGCTTCCCCTCGTACGCGCGGTGGAGCGTCTCGGCCTTGAGCCGCGCGACGTCCATCCCCGCGGGGCAGTCCGCCGAGCACGCCTTGCAGGACAGGCACAGGTCGAGCGACTCGAGCAGCGCCGGGTCGTCCCACCGCGCGACGAGCTCGCCGTTGGTCACCTCCTGCAGGACGCGGGCGCGCCCGCGGGTGACGTCCTTCTCGTCCTTCGTCGCCTGGTAGCTCGGGCACATGAAGCCGCCCGACGCCGAGCTGTCCGCCCGGCACTTCCCCACCCCGGTGCACCGATGCGCGGCGCGCGTGACGTCGCCACCGTCCTCGCTGAATGCGAACCCACCGCCACGGGCGACCGGCAGCGGCTTCGCGGCTGGCCGGCGCAGGTACGCGCCGACGGGGTCCGGGTCGACGAGCACACCCGGGTTGAGCGACACCTTCGGGTCGAACAGGTTCTTGACCTGCCCGAACAGGCCCATCACCTCGGGTCCGTACATCCGGTCGAGCAGCTCGGACCGAGCGCGACCGTCGCCGTGCTCCCCGGAGAGCGATCCCCCGTGCGCCACGGCGATGTCGGCCGCCTCGGCCACCGTCTCCGCGAACTCCCGCGCGCCGCGCGCGCCGTCGTCGAGGGGGAAGTCGACGCGCACGTGGACGCACCCGTCCCCGAAGTGGCCGTAGAGCAGGCCGTCGAGGCCGCGACGGTCGAGCATGGCCATGAAGTCGCGCAGGTAGGCCCCGAGGTTCTCCGGGGGGACGGCGGCGTCCTCCCAGCCCGGCCACGCCGGCATGCCGGCGGGCGTGCGTCCGCCGAGCCCGGCGCCGTCGGCCCGGATCCGCCACAGGGCGTCCGCCTCGGCTCCCGCGGGGACGACGACCGCCGCATCCGTCGATCCGGCGGCGGCGAGCGCGCGCGCCCGGGCGAGGACGTCGGCGTCGGACTCGTGCTCCTCTGCACCGACCTCGACCATGAGCCAGCCCTGCCCCGCGGGCAGCTCGGGAACGGCGCCGGGCCCCTTGGCACGGCGCACGACGTCGACGAGCCTGGCGTCGAGCCCCTCGACGGCGAGCGGCCGGTGCTCGAGGAGGGCCGGCACGGCGTCGGCGGCGGCGATCATGTCCGGGTAGCCGAGGACGACGAGCACGGGCCGCGCCGGGACCGGCACGAGCCGCACGGTGCCGCCGAGCATCGTGACGAGCGTGCCCTCGGACCCGACGAGCATCTTCGCCAGGTCGCGTCCGTTCTCCGGCAGCAGGTGCTCGAGGGAGTAGCCGGAGACCTGACGGCCGAACCGGCCCAGCTCCGACCGGATCGGCCCAAGCCCCCTCGTGACCAGGTCGGACAGTCCGTCGACCACGTCGAGCGCGTTCCGTCCCGAACCCGCCGTGAAACGGCGGCCGAGCCCGTCGACGACGTCGAGCGAGTGGACGTTGTCCGCCGTGCGGCCGTAGGCGAGCGCGTGGGGTCCGCACGCGTTGGTGCCGATCATCCCGCCGATCGTCGCGCGGTTCTGCGTGGACGGGTCCGGGCCGAACCGCAGACCGTGCGGCGCGGCCGCGCGCTGGAGGTCGGCGAGCACGACGCCGGGCTCGACGACAGCGGTGCGCGCGTCCGGGTCGATCTCGCCGATGCCCGTGAGGTGCCGGGACACGTCGAGGACCACGCCGGGACCGACCGAGTTGCCGGCCGTCGAGGTCCCGCCGCCGCGCAGGGTGACCGGCGCGCCGGCGGCGCGCGCCACGTCGAGCGCGGCGAGGGTGTCCGGTACGTCGCGCGGGACGACGACGACCTGCGGGACCACGCGGTAGTTCGAAGCGTCGGTCGAGTACTCCGCGCGGCGGCGCGTGCCGTCGGAGACCTCGCCGTCGACCGCCGACCGGAGCGAGGCGGCGAGCTCGTCGGTGCCGGGGGTCGCCGTCGTCGTGCTCATCCCCCCATGATCACCCCTGCCGGACCACCCGGGCGCCGGGGGCCGCGGGTCGGGACGTCCGAGGCGTCACCAGGTCGACGACGAACCGCAACCTCGATGGGCACCAACCGCAATCTCGACGAAGAAGGGGTCAGCGGGTGGCGTCCTCCCCCTGCACCGCCGCGCGGCCGGCCTCGAGGCGCGCGATCGGCACCCGGAACGGGGAGCAGGACACGTAGTCGAGCCCGACGGACTCGAAGAAGTGGATCGACTCCGGGTCGCCGCCGTGCTCGCCGCAGACCCCGAGCTTGAGGCTCGGCTTCGTCGACCGGCCGCGCTCGGCACCGATCCGCACGAGCGCGCCCACGCCGTCGGCGTCGATGGTCTCGAACGGGGAGATCGTCAGCACGCCGTTGGCGAGGTAGTCGGCGAAGAAGGCGCCCTCGACGTCGTCGCGGGAGAAGCCCCACGCCGTCTGGGTGAGGTCGTTGGTGCCGAACGAGAAGAAGTCCGCCTCGTCGGCGATGCGCTCCGCCGTCATGGCGGCCCGCGGGAGCTCGATCATGCAGCCGATCGGGATGTCGAGCGTGACGCCGTGCTCGGCGGCGACGTCGGCGACCACCTGCTCCGCCTCGTCGCGCACGATCTGCAGCTCGCGGCGCGAGCCCACGAGCGGCACCATGATCTCCGGCCGGGGCCTGCCCCCGGCGGCGATCCGCCGCGCAGCGGCCTCGGCCACGGCGCGGATCTGGAGCGCGAACAAGCCCGGGATCTTCAGGCCGAGCCGCACGCCGCGCAGGCCGAGCATCGGGTTGGACTCGTGCATGCGCCGCACGGCCGCGAGCAGCGCCCGCCTGCGCTCGACCTTCGCGCCGTCCTCGCCCCGCTCCTCGGCGAGCGCCACCTCGACGGACAGCTCGGTGAGGTCGGGCAGGAACTCGTGCAGCGGCGGGTCGATGAGCCGGATCGTGGCCGGCAGCCCGTCCATCGCCGTAAGGATCCCCTCGAAGTCGGACCTCTGCGGCTCGAGCAGGCCGGCCAGGGCGGCGTCCCGCTCGGCGTCCCCGTCGGCGAGGATGAGCCGTTCGACGAGCTCGCGCCGATCGCCGAGGAACATGTGCTCGGTGCGGCACAGGCCGATGCCCTGGGCACCGCGCTCGCGGGCGCGCTGCGAGTCGTCCGCGTTGTCGGCGTTGGCACGCACGTCCATGCGGCGCCGGGCGTCGGCGTGGCTGAGCAGGCGGTGGACGGCCTCGACGAGCTCGCGCGGGTCGACGTCGTCGCCCGCGGCCGCCAGCCCGGCGTCGATCCCGCCGGAGATGTAGGCCATGACCGGCGAGTCGGAGACCGGGACGTCGCCGAGGAAGACCTCGCCGGTGGTGCCGTCGATGGCCACGACGTCGCCCGGCCGGAGCACGTGCTCGCCGATCGTCACGGTGCCGGCCTCGACGTCGACGACGATCTCCTCGGCGCCGACGACCGCGCACGTGCCCATGCCGCGGGCCACCACGGCCGCGTGCGAGGTCTTGCCGCCGCGCGAGGTGAGCACGCCCTTGGCCACGATCATCCCGCCGAGGTCGTCCGGGTTGGTCTCGCGCCGCACGAGGATGACGTCGGCGCCGGCCGCGGCGCGGGCCTCCGCCTGGGCGGTGTCGAGGACGATCTCGCCGACGGCGGCACCCGGCGAGGCCGACAGGCCGGTCGTCAGGTGCTCCTTGGCGGCGGCGGGGTCGAACTGGGGGAACATCAGCTGGCTGAGCTGCGCGCCGGTCACCCGTCCGAGGGCCTCGTCCATCGTGATGAGGTTCTCGTCGACGAGCTGGGTCGCCACCCGGAAGGCGGCCCCCGCGGTCCGCTTGCCCACGCGGGTCTGGAGCAGCCACAGCTTGCCCTGCTCGATCGTGAACTCGATGTCGCACAGGTCGCGGTAGTGGGTCTCGAGCCGGCGCATCGCGGCGCGCAGGTCGGCGTACGAGCCCGGGTCCAGCGTCTCGAGGTCGGTGAGGTGGAGGGTGTTGCGGATGCCCGCCACCACGTCCTCGCCCTGCGCGTTGACGAGGTAGTCGCCGTACATCCCCGACTCGCCGGTGGACGGGTCCCGCGTGAAGCAGACGCCGGTGCCCGAGGAGTCCCCGAGGTTGCCGAACACCATCGTCACGACGTTGACGGCGGTGCCGAGGTCGTCCGAGATGCGCTCGCGGCGGCGGTAGAGCCGCGCCCGGTCGGTGTTCCACGACCGGAACACGGCCTCGACCGCGAGGTCGAGCTGCTCGCGCGGGTGCTGCGGGAACTCCCGCCCCGCGTTGTCGCGCACGATCGCCTTGTACTCGTCGACGAGCTCGCGCAGGTCCTCCTCGGTGAGGTCGACGTCCGCCGCCGCCCCGCGCGCCGCCTTCTTCGCGTCGAGCGCGTCGGAGAACAGCTCCCCGTCGACGTCGAGGACCGTCTTGCCGAACATCTGGATGAGGCGCCGGTAGGAGTCCCAGGCGAAGCGCGCGTCCCCGGCGAGCTCGGTGAGGCCCTGCACGGACGCGTCGTTGAGCCCGATGTTGAGGACCGTGTCCATCATCCCGGGCATCGAGAACTTCGCCCCGGAGCGCACCGACACGAGCAGCGGGTCGTGGAAGTCGCCGAGCGAGCGACCCGCGGTGTCCTCGAGCTCGCGCAGCGCGAGCGTCACCTCGACCCGCAGGTCGGGGGGCACGTCGCCGTCGCGCAGGTACGCCCGGCACGCCTCGGTGGTGATCGTGAATCCCGGGGGCACGGGCAGCCCGAGCCGGGTCATCTCGGCCAGGTTCGCCCCCTTCCCGCCCAGGAGGTCCTTCTGGTCCTTGTCACCCTCGGTGAACCGGTACACGTACGTCGCCATCGCCGTCCCTCACTTGTGTTCACAGCGCACGCCGCCTCGTGCGCATACGTGCACCGTAGGGAAGCCCTCGCCCCGCCGGGCCCGTTTGTCACCATGTGGAACTCGGCGTGCCGCCGTGACCGACCGCATGCTGGACCGCGCGGCGCACGGTCGCCGCGCACCCGCCACCTGGGGCAGGATCTCTTGGTGCCCGCCCACTTTCTCCTCCTCTCGTCGCGCCCCGAGCAGCGCGCCGCGGACGACGAGCACACGGCGATCGCCCGCCACATGGGCGTGCCCACCGAGCGCGTCGTCCGCCTGTCGATGACCGACGACGCCTACGTCGCGCCCGACCCGACCGCGTTCGCCGGTGTCCTCCAGGGCGGCTCGCCGTTCACCGGCTCCACGCCCCTCGAGGAGCAGTCGGACCTCCAGCGCCGCACGGAGGACCGGCTCGGCGAGGTGCTCGACCGGGTCGTGGCCTCGGCCGTGCCGTTCATGGGCCTGTGCTACGCGGTCGGCACGCTGACGCGGCGCCTGGGAGCCGTTGTCGACGAGACCTACGGGCGCGGCACCTCCGCCGTGCGGGTCAGGCTGACCGAGGAGGGGCGGGCCGACCCGCTGCTCACCGACGTGCCGGACGCGTTCGACGCCTACGTCGGACACCACGAGGCGGTGACCGTCGCCCCGCCGGGGTCCGTGCGGCTCGCGACCTCGGCCCCCACGCCTGTCCAGATGCTGCGGACCGCGCCGGACCAGTACGTCACCCAGTTCCACCCCGAGCTCGACACCGCGGGCCTCGTGCGGCGGATGACCGACTACCGGCACTCGGGCTACTTCCCGTCCGACGAGTTCGACCGGGTCGTCGCCGAGATCTCGCGCGCCCGGGTCGACGACGCCCACCGCGTCCTGGAGGCCTTCGCCCGCCGCTACGGCTGACCGCGGGTCCTGTCGATGGGGAGAACTTCGGTGACGACGAGGTCACCGCGAGGTCCCGAAACGGTTGCCGGCGTGGCCGGGGCCGCCCCGTCCTGCGACGGTTCGATCATGCGAACGACGACACCCACGACCACCCGACGACGACGAACCCCCCGCCGCGCGACCGCCGTGCTCGCGCTCGGGCTAGCCGCCACGCTCAGCGCCTGCGGGTCCTCCGGCTCCGGCGGCGACGAGGCGCACGAGGATGCGGGCGTCCCCGCGTACGAGGAGTCCGTCGAGAGCGCCGACCAGGCCGAGGGCGGCGCGGCCGACAGCGGCGCCGACCCCGCGGCGGACGCCGCCCAGGTCACGGCCGACGGCGTCGACCGGGTGGTCGTCACCACCGGGGACGCGACCGTCGTCGTCGAGGACCCCGTCGCCGCGACCGAGGAGGTCGTCACCCTCGTCGAGACCTACGAGGGCCGCGTCGAGGGTCGTCAGCAGAACAGCAGCGCGGAGCGGCCGTGGGGCCAGGTGGTCGTCCGGGTCGCGCCCGAGGAGACCGACGCCTTCCTCGCGGACCTCGGCGAGATCGGCGAGGTCGACCAGGTGGCGACCACGGCCGACGACGTCACCGGCACGGTCCGGGACCTCGACGCCGAGATCAGCGCGCTCGAGACCTCCGTCGCCCGGCTCGAGGGCCTGATGGAGGAGGCGGGGTCGGTGGCGGACCTGCTGGCCGCCGAGACCGAGCTGACCACCCGGCAGGCCGAGCTCGACCAGCTCCGGGCCCAGCGCACGGACCTCGGCGAGCAGGCCGCGATGTCCACCCTCACCGTAGATCTCGTCACCGAGGACGCGCCGTCCACCACCGGGGAGCAGTCCGGCTGGTCGGAGATGTGGGAGGACGCGAGCGAGGCGTTCACCGGGGCGATCCAGGGCATCGTCGTGGCGGTCGCCGCGCTCGCGCCGCTGCTCGTGGCGCTGGGGATCGTCGCGGCGATCGTCGTCGTCGTCGTGCGCCGGAACCGCGCGCGCACCCGGGAGCGCGAGGAGGCCACGCGGGCCATGCACGCCGAGGCGCAGGCGCTGGACCAGACCCGCGCGCGGCGCGGGCCGCAGCACCCGGACGGACCTGCGACGCAGGCGGGCGGCCGGGTGCCCGCCGGTCGTCCGGGCACCTCGGGGACGCCGCAGGACGGGCCCCAGCAGGACGGGCCACAGCAGGACAGCTCGCCGAAGGACTGAGGCCGACCCCGGTCACAACGAACGGCGGGGGCCGGAGGTGGATGTCCACCTCCGGCCCCCGCCGTCGTCCTGCGTGCGGTCGACCGCCCGGGATCAGCTGCCCGGCTGCATCTGGCCGGGCCCACCGGTGTCGCCCCCAGGGGTGGCCGTCTGGAGCGCCCGCCCGGCCGTGGCCACGCGCTCGGCCTCGGGGCGCTCGACCTTCTCGATCGGCCCGTCGTGGTCGACGAACTCGAAGGTCAGCTCGCCGAGGATGCCCTCGCCGGTGGCGTCGACCTTGATGAGCTGCCCGGCCTTGACCTCGCTGAACAGGATCTTCTCGGACAGGACGTCCTCGATGTCCCGCTGGATCGCGCGGCGCAGCGGACGCGCGCCGAGCACCGGGTCGTAGCCGCGCTCGGCGAGCAGGGCCTTGGCGGCGTCGGTCAGCTCGATCGTCATCTCCTGGTCGCGCAGGCGGGCGTCCAGGCGGGCGATCATGAGGTCGACGATCTGGACGATCTCCTCCTGCGAGAGCTGCGGGAAGACGATCGTGTCGTCGACACGGTTGAGGAACTCGGGCCGGAAGTGCTGCTTGAGCTCGTCGTTGACCTTGTTCTTCATCCGCTCGTACGAGGTGGACAGGTCGCCGGAGGCCTGGAAGCCCGTCTGCAGGCCCTTGGCGATGTCCTTCGTGCCGAGGTTCGTCGTCATGATGATGATCGTGTTCTTGAAGTCAACGACCCGACCCTGGGAGTCGGTGAGGCGACCGTCCTCGAGGATCTGCAGCAGCGAGTTGAACAGGTCCTGGTGGGCCTTCTCCACCTCGTCGAACAGGACCACCGAGAACGGACGACGCCGGACCTTCTCCGTCAGCTGGCCGCCCTCCTCGTAGCCGACGTACCCGGGGGGCGCGCCGAAGAGGCGAGAGACGGTGTGCTTCTCGGAGTACTCCGACATGTCGAGCGTGATGAGCGCGTCCTCATCCCCGAACAGGAACTCGGCGAGCGCCTTGGCGAGCTCGGTCTTCCCGACGCCGGTGGGGCCGGCGAAGATGAACGAGCCGCCCGGACGACGCGGGTCCTTGAGGCCGGCGCGCGTGCGGCGGATCGCCTGGGAGAGGGTCGAGATCGCCTCGTCCTGGCCGATGACCCGCTTGTGCAGCTCGTCCTCCATGTGGAGCAGCTTCGCCGACTCCTCCTCGGTGAGCTTGACGACCGGGATGCCGGTCGACATCGCGAGCACCTCGGCGACGAGCTCCTCGTCGACCTCGGAGACCACGTCGAGGTCGCCCTCGCGCCAGTCCTTCTCGCGCTGCTGGCGGCGCTCGGTGAGCTGACGCTCGTCGTCGCGCAGGGAGGCGGCCTTCTCGAAGTCCTGGTCGTCGATCGCGGACTCCTTCTCCCGGCGCACCTCCTCGATCTGGTCGTCGAGCTCGCGCAGCTCCGGCGGCGCCGTCATCCGGCGGATGCGCAGGCGCGCGCCCGCCTCGTCGATGAGGTCGATCGCCTTGTCCGGCAGGTGCCGGTCGGAGACGTAGCGGTCGGCGAGCGTGACGGCCGCCTGCAGGGCGGAGTCCGTGATCGAGACCCGGTGGTGGGCCTCGTAGCGGTCACGCAGTCCCTTGAGGATCTCGACCGCGTGCGGGACCGACGGCTCCGGCACCTGGATGGGCTGGAACCGGCGCTCGAGCGCGGCGTCCTTCTCGATGTGCTTGCGGTACTCGTCGACGGTCGTGGCGCCGATCGTCTGGAGCTCGCCGCGGGCGAGCATCGGCTTGAGGATCGAGGCGGCGTCGATCGCGCCCTCCGCGGCACCAGCGCCGACGAGCGTGTGGATCTCGTCGATGAACAGGATGATGTCGCCGCGCGTGCGGATCTCCTTGAGCACCTTCTTCAGGCGCTCCTCGAAGTCACCGCGGTAGCGGGAACCGGCCACCAGCGAGCCGAGGTCGAGCGTGTAGAGCTGCTTGTCCTTGAGCGTCTCGGGGACGTCGCCCTTGACGATGTCCTGGGCGAGGCCCTCGACCACGGCGGTCTTGCCGACGCCGGGCTCGCCGATGAGGACCGGGTTGTTCTTCGTGCGGCGCGAGAGCACCTGCATGACCCGCTCGATCTGCTGCTCGCGGCCGATGACCGGGTCGAGCCGGCTCTCGCGCGCCGCCTGCGTGAGGTTGCGGCCGAACTGGTCGAGCACGGCGGAGCCGGAGGGCTGCCCCTCGGCGGGGCCGCCGGCGGCGACGGCCTCCTTGCCCTGGTAGCCCGAGAGCAGCTGGATGACCTGCTGGCGCACGCGGTTGAGGTCGGCGCCGAGCTTGGTCAGCACCTGGGCGGCGACGCCCTCGCCCTCGCGGATGAGGCCGAGGAGGATGTGCTCGGTCCCGATGTAGTTGTGGCCGAGCTGGAGGGCCTCGCGCAGCGAGAGCTCGAGCACCTTCTTCGCGCGCGGCGTGAAGGGGATGTGGCCGGCCGGGGCCTGCTGGCCCTCGCCGATGATCTCGGTGACCTGGGCACGGACGGCCTCGAGCGAGATGTCGAGCGCCTCGAGCGCCTTCGCCGCCACTCCCTCGCCCTCGTGGATGAGCCCGAGGAGGATGTGCTCGGTCCCGATGTAGTTGTGGTTGAGCATCCTCGCCTCTTCCTGGGCGAGGACGACGACGCGACGGGCGCGGTCGGTGAACCGTTCGAACATGGGCACTCCCTGGGTGTGGTGCGGTCGCCGCACGGGTCGAGCGGGGACCCTCTGCGGGCGTTCGACGACGATAACCGCGCGAGGGTGCCGTACCTGCCCGTGTTCGCCATGGGCGTGAGCGGTCGTCGCGGGCGGGGACCTCGGCCCACCCCGGGCACTTGCCGCCGCGCCGGGGGCCGCCGACGATAGGGGCATGTCGACCGACGAGCAGCCGCTGGGCCGCGGGGTACTCATCCTCGCCGCCCTCGTCACGGCTGCCCTCGTGGGCGCACTCACCCTCACCGTCATCCTGTGGCCGCGCGGCGGCGACGACGGCGCGACCGACGGCGATGCCCTCACCCTCGAGGACCCGGGCACGTCCGAGACGGAGTCCGACGGCGGCGCGGACGTCGAGGAGCCGACCACGCAGGCGCCGGAGCAGGAGACCGAGGAGGAGACCGGGACCGGGCTGCGCGACCTCACCGACAGCGCCCTGGACGAGGCGGAGCGCCTCCGGGAGCGCGCCGACGAGGAGGCCCGCGAGCTTCGCGACCGCGCCGAGGAGGAGGCACGGAGCCGGTTCAGCGACCCCCTCGACACGCTGCGCGAGCTGTTCGGCCGGGGCGACGCCGAGGAGGACGACGCGGAGGACGCCACGCCGTCCGGACCGGGCGGCGACGAGGACGAGGACGATCGGGACCGCGGTCGTGACCGCGGCGAGGACCACTCCGACGACGACGAACGGCGCGACGCCGACCGCGGCGAGCGCGACGGCAACGGCAACGGCAACGGCAACGGCAACGGTGAGGGTCGCGGCGGCGAGGGCGAGGGCGACGACGCGCCCGAGGACGACCGCAGCATCCTCGACGAGCTCATCGACGGCGCGCGCGACTACTTCCGCCCCTGACGACCGGGTCCGTCACGCGCCGCGACTCCCCGCCGCGGCCGCCAGCCCGTCGAGGATGACGGCGAGACCGAACTCGTAGGCGCTGCGCGCGTCGGCGGCGGCCCCCTGGGCCTCCCCCGCCGCGGCCCCCACGCGGGAGGCGAGCGGGAACCTCTCCTCGACCCCGAGCTCCGCCAGCCGCGCCCCCTCCCGCTCCCACCACTGCGCCGTCGACTCCTCCGCGTTCTCGACCCGCGCGGCCGCCATCGCCCGCGCCGCCCCCCGCACGTGCCCGAGCACGAGGGCGAGCGCCCGGTCGCGCGCGACGTCGTCGAGGCCGAGGGGTTCGAGCGCAGCGAGCTCGTGCTCGTACGCGCCGAGGGTGCCGGGCCCCAGCACGGCGCGCTCGGTCTCCACGTGCGCGAGCCACGGGTGCTCGGTCATGAGCGCGAGGTTCTCGGCCGCGACCTGCTCGAGCATGTCCCGCCAGGAACCGGCGAGCGGTCGGCGGGCGTGCCGCGCCCGGCAGTCGTCGACCATGAGCTCGACGAGCTGCGCGCGGTCGGTCACGTGCCCGTAGAGCGTCATCACGCCGACGCCGAGGCGCCCGGCCACGCCGCGCACGGACAGGCCGTCCAGCCCGCGTTCGTCGGCCTCGGCGACGCCCGCCGCGACGACGTCGTCGACGCCGATCCGGGGGCGGCGGCCGGGGCGGGCGGGGAGGGGGCGCTCGCCGCGCCAGAGGAGATCGATCGTGTGCACGTGACCTGCCCGTCCCTTCCGGGGGTTGCTTTCCGTACAGCGTACTGCCACAGTATCCGTGCGCTGTACGGAATCCGCGGCGCGGCGACCGTCCCGGTCGACCACGAGCACGACGAAGGAGAGCCCATGTCGTTCACACCCACCGGATTCGCGATCTCGCTCAACGTCCCGGACCCGAGCGCCTCCGCCGGGTTCCTCCGCGGGCACTTCGGGTACGAGACCGCCATGGAGCACGACGGCGTCGTCTCGCTCGCGCACCCCGCCGGGGGCTCCAACGTCATCCTGCTGCGCACCGGGCTGGAGACCTTCACCCCGGCCGACGTCGCCGGGAGCGCGGGCGAGGGCCTGCTCCTCGTGATGGAGACCGACGACCTCGACGGCGACCACGCACGCCTCGTCGCGCGCGGCGTCGAGGTCGTCACGCCACCCGAGACGGAGCCGTGGGGCGAGCGGTTCGTCCAGTACCGCGACCCGAACGGCCTGGTGGTGCAGCTCGTCCAGTGGGTCTGACCAGACCCGCGGACTACGCGCCGGCGCCGGCCGCCGGCTCGGACTCGACGAGGACGGTGACCGGCCCGTCGGCGACCATCTCGATCTCCATGTGGGCCCCGAACCGGCCGGTGGCCACCTCGACGCCCGCCGCGCGCAGCCGCTCGACCACCTCCGCGACGAGCGGCTCGGCCACGGGCCCCGGGGCGGCCGCCGACCACGACGGGCGGCGCCCCTTGCGGGTGGCCCCGTAGAGCGTGAACTGGGAGACGACGAGGACCGGCGCGGCGGCGTCGAGCACGGAGCTCTCGTCGTCGAGGATCCGCAGCTCGGCGATCTTGCGGGCGACGACCTCGGCCTGGGCGCCGGCGTCGCCGTGCGTGACCCCGACCAGGGCGAGCAGCCCGGGCCGGTCGATCTGCCCGACCACCTCGCCGTCGACGCGGACGGCCGCCCGGGTGACGCGTTGGAGGACGGCCCTCATCGCAGCGCCCGGCCGGCGGGGTGCCGGCGTGGCGGCAGCGGCGGCGGCGCGAGGTCGCTCGGCGAGAACCTCACGAACGCCAGGCGGTCGGCGGCCGGTCGTCGAAGCCGCCGCGACCACCGCGGCCACCCCGACCACCGCGGCCACCGCGACCGCCGCGCCTGCGGGGCGAGGCGTCGCGGACGGCGGGTCGCACGTCGGCGAGGTAGACGGCTCCGGCGACCACGGCCGCGAGCGAGAGCAGGCCGCCCACTCCCCCGCCGACCCCGATCGGCGGCGGCACCGACACCAGCGAGACGCCGAGCGAGGCCGCGAGGATGACCATCCAGACGCGCCGCTGGAGCTTGCCGGCCGCCACGTAGGCCGCGTCCTTGCGCATGAGGGAGTCGACGAGCGCCCACCCGGTGAGCACGACCGCGCCGAGGCTCAGCGCGAGCATGACGTAGGTCTGGAGGGCGGCGAACATGACTGACACGGTAGTCGCCGCACGCCCGGTGCAGCTGCCGGGCCGCGGCATCCGGCACGCGGCGACGGTCAGGACGCCGGGCGCTGCTCGTCGTCGTCGTGCTCCTCGTGGTCCTCGTGGTCCTCGGCGTCGATCCACCGCCAGCCGCCGTCGACGGCGGGGAGCTGCGTGCGCGCGTCGGCGGCGGTCATGCCGGCGATCTGGAGGACGTCGACGACCAGGGAGCGCAGGACCGACACGAGGGTCTGCGTGGGCCAGCCGTCGGAGGCGTAGTCGTCGGGGTCGAGGGTGTGCGCGGCCTCGGTGAGCCGGGTGCGCGAGAGGTCGGGGGCGTCGCCGCGGCCGAGCTCCACGGCGAGGAGCCGCAGCCCGGAGGACATCGCGTCGAGCGAGCGCGCGAGGTCCGGCCGCGGCCCCGTCTCGACCACGCTCTCCGCCTTGCGGGCCACGACCCGGGCGTTGCGCACGGCCCGGTCCGCGAGGACGGAGGCCCGGGCGAGCCGCCGGACCTCCCCGCGGTCGCCGCGCATCGTGGGGTTGACCGCGATGACCTGCCGCGCGTTGCGGACCGTGCGCTCCCACGTGTCGAGGACCTGCTGCGTGTCCCGGCCGAGCGTGAGGGCGTCCCGGGCGAGCTCGCGGTCGCCGAGCCGCAGCCCCTCGCCGAGGGTGCGCAGGAGGTCGGCGAGGTCGGTGATCGCGGCCTGCGCGCGGCGCCGGGGCCGACGGATCGCGTTGTCCGGCAGGAACGCCGCGACGGCGAACGCGAGGGCGGCGCCGACGAGGGCGTCGCTCCAGCGCCCGAAGGCGCCGTCGGTCACCGCCGCGCTCGCCGGCATCGCGATGACGACGATCCCCTGGATGCCGGCCTGGTAGGTGAGCAGCTCGCCCCGGTCGACCACGCGGGCCAGCATCGTGGCGACGACGAGGACGGCGAAGACCTGGACCGGCCCGACGCCGAACAGCGAGGCGAACAGCTCCCCGAGGGCGACCCCGAGCGTGCAGCCGACACCGAGCTCGGCCACCCGCCGCAGCTGCCGGTCGGAGGTGAAGCCGAGGCAGAGCCACGCCGCCGTCGGGGCGAAGATCGGCATCTCGTGCCCGAGCACCTCCGAGGAGATGAGGAAGGCCAGCGCCGCGGCGGCCGCGGCCACGACCGACGGGACGAACGCCCAGCGCGCGCGCCGGGTCCCCTGCCGCAGGCGCGTGCGGGCGTGCAGGGCGAGGCGGCGCAGACCTCGGTCGGGGCGCCCCTCCTCGTCCGCCACCGGGTCTACCTCAGGCGGCGCAGACCCGCGCCGGGCCGCTCGCCCGGCCGGGCGTCGGTGACCCCGGAGGGGTCGACGACGACCTCTTGCGCGGCCGTGACGCCGCCGGTGGTGAGGACGGCGTCGGTCGGGACCGAGCGCTTGACGACCGCGAGCGCGAGCGGGCCGTCGGTGCCGTGCCGGACCACGGAGGTGAGGCGGCCGACGACCTTGCCGTCGTTCTCGACCGGGGCGCCCGCCTCCGGGGTGATGTGCTCGCTCCCGTCGAGGTGGAGGAGCACGAGGCGGCGCGGCGGCCGGCCGAGGTTGACGAGCTTGGCCACCGTCTCCTGGCCGCGGTAGCAGCCCTTGGTCAGGTGGACGCCGGTGCGCAGCCAGTCGAGCTCGTGCGGCAGGGTCCGGTCGTCGACCTCGCGGCCGTGCCGCGGGCGGTAGGCCGCGACCCGTACGGCCTCCCACGCCCAGGTGCCGGCGAGCGAGCCGACCGACCGGGCGTCGGCGGGCGCGAGCGCGGCGGCGACGGCCTCCTCGAGCCGGTCACGCGCGAGGAGGGCGAGGACGACCGGGTGGTCCGCGCCGGGGTGGTCGGCGTCGGCGGGCCCGTAGGCGGTGGAGCCGGGCGCGGTGACGGGCCACGGGTCGTCCCACACGGCGAGCGGGTCTGCGGCGCGCAGCCGGTCGCGGCCGCCCCCGAGGGCCCCGAGGACCGCGACGTCGGCGCGGACGCGGACCTCGACGTCGAGCATGAACCGCATCGAGTCGAGGAACGCGGCGAGCGGGGCGGCGCAGGCGCCCTCGACGACGAGCCACGTGGTCTCGGCGTCGTCGACCACGGCGGCCGCGAACGCGATGTGCCCCTGGTTGTCGAGCAGGAGGAGCTCGGCGGCCTGCCCGGGCGTGAGGTCCCGGACCCACTGCGAGGACAGGGTGTCGAGCCAGGTGAGCCGGTCGGCGCCCGAGACGGTGACGACGCCGAGCTGGGAGAGGTCGACGACCGCGTCGCCCGCCTCGAGCGCACGCTGCTCGTGCACCGGGCGGCCGAGGTGGAGCGGCACGCCGGCGTCGGGGCCGGAGCCCTCGACGGCGCCCTCGCGCGCGAGCAGCGGGGAGGGCTGGGGGTGCCAGTCGGTGAGGTCCGGCGCGGCGGCCGGGGCGGTGCCGGGCAGCATCACTCGACCCGTCCGAGCCGGCCGGAGGCGTAGGGGGCGAGCGGCTTGCCGAAGGCCGCGATGTCCCGCGCCCACATGAGATCGGACTGCACGAGCCCGAGCATCCAGGAGCCCGCCGACAGCTCGGACGCGCTGGGTGAGCGGACGACCGCGTCGGTGGTCAGCTCGATCCGGGCGGGCTGCGAGCGCCCGACGTACAGCGAGAGGTGGCCGGCCGGGTCCGCGAGCAGGACCTCGAGCTCCGCGGTCTGCGGGGCGGGCTGCCCGGCGGGGACCGGCTCGCCGGGCACCGTGCGGACGTAGCCCGTCTCGGTCGACCACTGCTGGCCCTTGACGAGGTTCGCGTAGCGCTCGAGGCCGGGCATCTCGTTGGCCACGGGCCCGGACAGCCCGGGCTCGGCGAGCCAGATCGTGGCCTGCCAGCGCAGGTAGGGGCCGCCGTCGTGGTCGACCTCGATCTCCTGGACCACGACCTGCTCGTCGATGCCGTCGTAGCCGATCGCGCCGGACCCGTGCCACGTCCCGACGAGCCACGCCACCGGGTAGTTCTCGGGTGCCAGTCCCTCGGGGAACGTGAACGTCATGCCACCAGGGTAGGCGAGCGCGCGGACGGCGTCGCCGGGCGGGGCGCTCCTCGACCTACGTGGTACCGAGCAGGATGACGGTGACGACCGCCCCGACGGCGAGGAGCGGGATCGTGGCGGCGGCGAGTGCCGGGCGCAGCCGCGAGGAGCTCGGCGAGCGGGCGGACGTGCGGTGCAGCGCGGCGGTGAGGACGCCGACCACGAGGCCGAGGAGGGCGCCGCGCCACCAGCCGACGTCGGGGACGAGCGCCCCGAACCCGGCGGTGACGAGGCCGCCGGCCGTGACCGCGAGGCTCGCCGCGAGCCAGGAGGTGACGGGCAGCGCGGCGCATGCCGTGCCGACCACGACGGCGAGCGCGCCGGCCGTCACCCACTGCTCGCCGCCCGGCTCGCGGGCCACGACGAACCAGCCGGTGCCGAAGGACATGAGGGCGAGGCCGAGGACGTCCCCGGCGACGGACTCGGTGAGCCGGGGCCGGCCGTCGCGCCGGACCATCTGGTGGACGAACGCGGTGGCGACAGCGCCCGCGACGAGCAGCACGACCCGGTCGAGGCCGCCGAACCACACGACGCCCGGGATGACGAGCGCCCCGCCGGAGAGGAACCAGGCGGCGCCCGAGCCGTGCGGGAGGTCGAGCAGGCGCGGGAGCCCGACCGCCAGGAGGATCGAGCACACGAGGGTGACGACCGCGACACCCGCGGGCGGCCCGAGGGAGACGGCGGCGAGGACCGCCGCGAGGACCGCGGTCAGCGCCGCGCGCAGCGACGTCCCGCGCCGCGAGGGCGGGACGGAGCGCGGGGACGGCGACGACACCGGTCGATCATCCCAGGTCCGTCCCGGTACGCCGGGAACCGGGCGCCCCCGACCCGCATAGACTGCACAGCCGGACCGAAGGAGAGCGGATGGCCGAGCTGGTGCTCCTCACCGCCGACCCGGGCGGTGCCGTCCGGGCGCTGCCCGCCCTCGCCCTGCTCCGGCACCGCGTCACCCTCGCGCCGCTGACGATGAGCGCGCTCGTGGCTCAGGACCGCGCCGACGTGCTGCTGGTCGACGGGCGCCACGACCTCGTCGGGGCCCGGGCGCTGTGCCGCACCGCCGGGGTCGGGGGGACGCTGCCGGAGGGCGTGCCGCTGCTGCTCGTCCTCGCCGAGGGCGGGTTCGCGGCCGTCTCGACCGAGTGGGGCGCCTGGGACGTGGTGCTCGAGAGCGCCGGTCCCGCCGAGGTCGAGGCCCGCCTGCGCATGCTGCTCGACCGCTCCGCCCCCGCCCGCGCGCAGGCCCTCGCGGGGTCCGGGGCGGGCACCGGCATCGGCTCCGGCCCGGGTGACGAGGCGGAGGTCATCGAGGCCGGCGATCTCGTCATCGACACGACGGCGTACACCGCCCGGGTCCGCGGCCGGGTGCTCGATCTCACCTTCCGCGAGTTCGAGCTGCTCCGGCACCTCGCCGCGCACCCCGCCCGCGTCCACACCCGCGCCCAGCTCCTCCAGGCCGTGTGGGGGTACGAGTACTACGGCGGCACGCGCACCGTGGACGTGCACGTCCGCCGGCTGCGCGCTAAGCTCGGCGCCGAGCACGACCAGCCCATCGGCACGGTGCGCAACGTCGGCTACCGGTTCGAGGTCCGAGCGGCGGGGTCCGGGGACGACCGGCCGGGCGACGACGCGGACGGCACCGGCGACGACCGACCCGCGCGCCGGGACGCGCCGGCCGGGAGCTGACGGCCGCGAGCTGACGGCAGCGATCTGACGGCCGGGACGTGACAGCCGGCGGCGCGAGGGCGTACGTTGGATCTCGACGGCGGGCCGCGAAAGCCCCGGGCTCCAACATTTGCCGCTACGAGCGGCCTTCGCGCCGACAGGCGCTCTCCGGTCCGCCGTCCCTCCTTCGCCGGTGACGTCCCCCGGCACCCCAGGACCCCGTCCGGACGGGCCCCTCGATCGCGCGCGCCCGCCTGTTAGGGTTCCCGTTCATCCGCCCGTCACGCCTCGTTCACCTGGAGTCGCCGTGCGCCTGTCGCGCCGCCCGTCCGTGGTGTCCGGGGACGGACCCAGCCTCGCGTCGAGCTCCCGCCTCATGGTCGACACGGCCATGCTGCTCGTCCGGGTCGTCGGCGCCACGACGGCTGACGTCCCCGAGCTCGACGAGCAGGTCGGCGACATCGCCCGGAGCACCGACCGGCTCGGCGAGGAGGTGACGGACCGCCTCGTCGGCGACCTCGTCCTGCCGTTCGAGCGCGGGGACCTCCATCGCGTGCTCTCGGCCCAGCGCGTCGTCGTGCGCACGCTGCTGCGGGTGTCCCGCACGCTGCTCGCCGACCGGTCCGCCCCCACGCACCACTCGGTCGTCCACGCCGCCGACGAGGTGCTGCGGGCCGCCGAGCTGGTGGGCGTCGCCACCGGGGCGCTGCGCGCGACGGGGCGGCTCGCCGACATCGCCCGCGAGACGGCCCGGGTCCGGGAGGACCTCGAGGCCTCCCTCCAGCGGGCCGTCCGCACGGCGTCGACCTCTGCCACGACCGACCGCTCCCCCGCGGCCGCCCCCCACGTCGTCCTCGCCGCGCTCGCCGACGCGGTCGCGGGCTGCGCCGACGTCGTCGTCGACATGCGGATCCTCGCGGCGGGAGCCGGCCGCCGGTGACGGACGTCCTCCTCGCGCTCGCGGTCCTGCTCGGCCTGGGGTTCACGTTCTCCGTCGGGGTCCAGGACGCCTCCAACGCCGTGGCCACCGCCGTGGCCACCCGCTCCCTCGGCCCGCGCTCGGCCACCCGGTGGGCGGCCGTCATGGTGCTCGTCGGGTCGCTCGCGGGCTGGTGGCTCCACCCGGCCCTGTCCGACCAGGCGGGCCTCGGCGTCGCCGAGCTGCCGGGCGGCGACCCCGGCCTCGCGGTCCTCGCGGTGGCGCTCGCCTGCGCGACCGGCTGGCTCGCGCTCGCGGCCCGCCTCGGCCTCCCGGTCTCGACCACGTACACGCTCGTCGGCGCCCTGGCCGGCGCGGCGGCCACGAGCGGCGCGCGCGTGGACTGGGCGCGGCTCGGCACCGGTGTCCTCGCCCCCATGGTCCTCAGCGCCGTGGCGGCGCTGGCGGTGACCTACGCGGGTACGCAGCTGGGCCGCAGGCTGGCGATGTCCACCCCCGCCGACCGGGTGGAACCGGCCGCCCGCGTCGCGCTGGCCGCCGCGACCACCGCGTCGGCGATGCTCATCGGCCTGCTCAGCAGCGCGAAGTCGGTCCTCGTGCTCGTCCTCGCCCTCACGCTCGCCGGTCGGGCCGCCGGGGAGGTGCCGGCCTGGGTCGTCGTCGCCACCGCGTGCGCCCTCGCCGCGGGGACGGCGATGGGCGGGCGCCGGATCATCGCCACCCTCGGCGACCTCATGGTCGGGCGCGCGGTCACCCGCGGGGCGTTCATCCAGGGAGCCGCGGTGACGGTGTTCGGCGTCGTCGCGCTCGCCCCCGGGCTGCCGGTCTCGACGACCCACACGATCGGGTCGGCCATGATCGGCTCGGGCCTCGTCACGCCCGGCCGCATGCAGTGGTCGACCGCCCGCCGGGTGCTCGTGGCGTGGCTCGTCACCCTCCCCGCCGTCGGGATCGTCTCCGCCCTGCTCGCCGGCATCGTCCACCAGAGCCTCACCGCGCTCCCCATGGGCTGAAGTCCCCCGGTCGAGCGGGGTTTCCGGGCCCCCGCTGGCGATATCCTTCCCAAGGCCTCACCGGCTCCGACCTCTCTCCCTTCCGGAAGGACTCCTCCCCCATGCGCGCCACCCACGCCCGCCGCGCGGCCGCCGTCGCCGCCGCCGCGCTCGCCGTCCCGTTCCTCGCCGCCTGCGGCTCGACCGTCCAGCAGTTCGAGGCCGGCCAGTGCCTCGACATGTCCGACGCGACCGGCGGCCAGGTCTCCGAGATCCCGGAGGTCGACTGCGAGGACGAGCACACCGGCGAGGTCTACCTCGTCCACACCTTCGACGGCGACGAGTTCCCGGGCCAGACCGAGGTCGGCACCGAGCTCGAGACCGCCTGCGCGGACGCGTTCGAGGGCTACGTCGGGACCGACTACGCCTCGAGCCAGTACATGGTCCAGCTCCTCACGCCCACCCAGGAGACGTGGGACGAGGCGGACGACCGCGACGGCATCTGCATCCTCTCGACCAGCTCGCCGACGACCGGCTCCGCCGAGGGCTCGGCCAGCTGATCCCCGCCGGTCGGCGCGTACCCCCGACCGGCCCCCGCACAGCCGCGAACGGCGCCGCACCCTGCGAGGGTGCGGCGCCGTTCGTCGTCGTGCGTGGTGGTGCGAGGTCAGCCGAAGCGGCCGGAGACGTAGTCCGAGGTCTGCTGGTTGGCCGGGTTCTGGAAGATCGTCTCGGTGACGTCGTACTCGATGAGCCGACCGGGCTTGCCGGTGCCCTGGATGTTGAAGAATCCCGTCTTGTCCGACACGCGCGCCGCCTGCTGCATGTTGTGCGTGACGATGACGATCGTGTAGTTCTCCTTCAGCTCGGCGATGAGGTCCTCGATCGCGAGCGTGGAGATGGGGTCGAGCGCCGAGCAGGGCTCGTCCATGAGGACGACGTCGGGCTTGACGGCGATCGCGCGGGCGATGCACAGGCGCTGCTGCTGACCGCCCGAGAGGGACGAGCCGGGCCGCGCGAGGCGATCCTTGACCTCGTTCCACAGGTTCGCGCCGCGCAGGGAGCGCTCGACGAGCGCCTCGGCGTCGGAGCGGCTGATGCGCCGGTTGTTGAGGCGCACGCCGGCGAGCACGTTCTCCGCGATCGACATCGTGGGGAACGGGTTGGGGCGCTGGAAGACCATGCCGACCATGCCGCGGACGTCCACGGGGTCGACGCCGGGGGCGTAGAGGTTCTGGCCGTCGACGTTCACCTCGCCGTCGACGTACGCGCCGGGGATGACCTCGTGCATGCGGTTGAGCGTGCGGAGGAACGTCGACTTGCCGCAGCCGGACGGGCCGATGAGGGCCGTGACCGAGCGGGGCTCGATGGTGACGGTGACGTCCTCGACCGCCTTGAAGGAGCCGTAGTAGATGTTGAGGTCCTTGACCTCGATGCGCTTGGACACTCGGTCAGATCCTTCCGTTCAGGGCCGGCCGGTGGCCGAGGGGGACGGTGGCGGTGCGGGAGGCCGTACGGGTGGTCGGTGCGTGCGTCATGCCGGCGCTCACCGCTCGCCCTTCGGCGCGAACATCGCCGCCACGAAGCGGGCGATGAGGTTGAAGACGAGGACGATGAAGATGAGGACGAGCGCGCCGCCCCAGGATGCCTCGAAGTTGCCGGTGCGGAACGTGTTGTAGACGTACACCGGCAGCGTCATCATGTAGTTGTCGAACGGGTTGTAGTTGAACACGTCGGTCGACATGGCGGTGATCATCAGCGGGGCCGACTCACCGATGACGCGGGCGACGGCGATGACGACACCCGAGATGATGCCCGCGACCGAGGTGCGCAGGACGACCTTGACGATCGTCAGCCACTTCGGCACGCCGAGCGCGTAGGAGGCCTCGCGCAGCTCGTTGGGCACGAGCCGCAGCATCTCCTCGGTGTTGCGCACGACGATGGGGGTCATGAGGACGATGAGCGCGACCGCACCCATCGCGCCGGAGCGGTAGGCCGGCGCGCTGTCGAACCCGAGCTGGCCCATGACCATCGTCAGCATCGCGACGGCGAACAGACCGGCGACGATCGAGGGGATGCCCGTCATGATGTCGACGAGGAAGGTGACGGCGCGGGCGAAGGGGCCCTTGCCGTACTCGACGAGGTAGATCGCCGTGAAGATGCCGAGCGGGATGGCGACGAGCGCCGTGAGCAGCGTGACGTAGAGCGTGCCGATGATCGCGTGCCCGAGGCCGGTCTCGACGTCCGCGACGGACGCGCCGACGTTGTTGTGCGTGAGGAAGCTCCACGAGATCGCCGCGATGCCCTGCTGGATGGAGGTCCACAGGAGGGAGACGAGCGGGAGGAGCGCGACCAGGAACGCGCCGCCGATGATCGTGGTGGCCACCCGGTCGCCGCCGTAGCGACGTCCCTCGTAGAGGTAGGCCACGAGGATCATGACGACGATGTAGGTGACGACGGCGTAGAGCCCGATGGTCAGGAGCGGCAGCGAGTACTGCGACTCGCGCTCCGGGTCCGACCAGGTCTCGACCGCCGGCCCGAAGGTCTCGGTGCGCATGCCGAAGAAGATGCCGACGGCCAGCGCGAAGGCGATGACGACCCACTGCACCCACCCGGGCAGGCGGCGGCCGTGGCTCGTGATGGACGGCGCCCCGTGGGCGCGCGTCGGCGGGCCGTCGCCGACCCGCTTGCCCAGCGCCGCACCGGCGTTGGTCGTCAGCTGGTCGTTCGCGGCGGTCTCCCGCCCGACGTGGCCGGTGGGGTCGGTGTCGCTCATGCGTTGGCTCCCGAGAACTCGGCGTACCGGGCGACGATGGCCCGGGAGATGTAGTTGACGACGAAGGTGAGGATGAACAGCATCAGGCCGATCGCGATGAGGACGTCCTGGCCGGCGACCGGGTCACCGGTGGCGTGCGCCTCGGGGAACGACAGCGCGATCTGCGAGGCGATCGTCGCGTGCTGCCCCGGGGACATGAGCCAGAAGTTCACCGCGAGGCCGGGCGAGAGGACCATGAGGAGGGCCATCGTCTCGCCGAGGGCGCGCCCGAGGCCGAGCATCGACGCGGACACCATGCCGGAGCGGCCGAAGGGCAGCACCGTCTGCTTGATCATCTCCCAGCGGGTGGCGCCCAGCGCGAGCGAGGCCTCCTCCTGCAGGCGCGGGGTCTGCAGGAAGACCTCGCGGCACAGGGACGTGATGATCGGCAGGATCATGATGGCGAGGATGAGCCCGCCCATGAGGATGTTGCGGGCCGGCGGGGTGAAGTCGAAGAGGAACGGCGAGATCGGCCACCACTCGAAGTTCTCCGCCATGTAGCTGAAGCCCGGCAGGCCGCCGTACCACTGCTCGGGGTCCTGGCCGAGCTCGGAGTCGCCCCAGTTGCCGGCGATCCACTCGAGCACGGGCGTGAAGGTCTCGGAGACCCACGTGAACGCGGGGCGCAGGAGCGGTTCGAGCAGGCGCATGCCCCACAGGCCGAAGACGACCGAGGGGATGGCGGCGAGCAGGTCGATGACGTACCCGAGCGCGGAGGACATGCGGCGCGGCGCGTAGTGCGAGATGAACAGCGAGATCGCGATCGCGAACGGGACGGCGATGATCAGCGCGATGATCGACGCGAGCAGCGTGCCGAAGATCGTGATCCCGGCGTAGGCCCAGAAGCCGTTGCCGCTGGTGAACGGCGCGGCGGCGGCCACGTCCTCCGAGCTGGAGGTCAGCGCGGGGATCGACTGCAGGAGCAGGAACAGCGCGACGGCGCCGAGGACCGCGATGATGACGGCGCCCGCGGCGAACGAGAGTCCGTTGAAGACCCGGTCGCCGGTGCGGACCTTGCCTCCGTCGACCCGCTTGGACGGTGGGCGTTCAGCTGGCGGTGCGGAGGTGGTGACAGCTTCAGACACGGGGTGGCTCCAGTCGCCGTGGCGGTGGGGTGGGCCGGCCGCGCCGGGCCGGGGTGGACCCGACGAGCCCGAGGGGATGTCGGTGAGCGCGTCGACGGTCCGGCCCCGCTCGGGGCCGGACCGTCGACGTGGTCAGGCGTGGGTCAGCCGGCCGAGATCTGCTCGATCACGGTGTTGACCTGGCCACGCAGGTTGTCCGAGATCGGGGCGACACCGAACTCCTCGGCGGCCGACTGGCCCTCCGCGGAGGCGATGTAGGCGAGGAAGCCCTGGACGTTGGCGGCCTCGGCCTCGTCCTCGTACACCGAGCAGGCGGCGTGGTACGAGATGAGGACGATCGGGTACGCGTCGGGGATCGAGCCGTCGCGCTGCAGGTTGATCGTCAGCTGCGTCTCGGTGGCGCCCTCCGCGGGCTCCGAGCCGTCGACGATGGCCGCGGCGGCCTCGGCCGAGTACTCGACGAAGTTGCCGTCGCCGAGGCCGATCGCGGCGGTGCCGAGGTCACCGATCTGCGAGGCGTCGGCGTACGTGACGGCGCCCTCGGTGCCGGTGACGAGCTGGACGACGCCCGAGGTGGCCTGGGCCGACTGCGTGCCGTCGATCGGCCACACGTCGGACGGCTCGTGCTCCCAGCCCGAGCCCGACTCCTGCAGCCACTGCTGGAAGTTCTCCGTGGTACCGGAGTCGTCCGAGCGGTTGACCGGGATGACCGGGAGCGCGGGGAGGTCGGCGTCGGGGTTGTCCGCCGCGATCTCCTCGGCGTCCCAGGAGGTGATGTCGCCGTTGAAGATGCCGGCGACGGTCTCCGGGGTGAGGTTGAGGGTGTCGACGCCCGGGAGGTTGAACGCGACGGCGATCGGCGACACGTAGGTCGGCAGCTCGACGATCGGGTTCCCACCGCAACGCTCCTCGGCGGCGGCGAGCTCGTCGCCCTCGAAGTAGGAGTCGGTGCCGATGAAGGAGACCTGGCCACCGACGAACTGCTCGCGGCCGGTGCCGGAGCCCGTGGCGTTGTAGTTGACGGTGACGTCCGACTCCTGGCCGAACTGGTCACGCCACGCCTGCATGGCGGTCTCCTGCGAGGAGGCGCCCGAGCCGTTGAGCGTGCCGGACAGCGAGGCGTAGTCGATGCCGAGGTCCTGCGGGCCGGACGCACCGGCGTCGCCACCCTCGGACTCGGACTCGGAGGGCGACTCCTCGGACTCGGACTCCGAGGGGGCCTCCTCGGGCTCCGACTCGGTGTCCTCCTCCTCGGAGGACTCCTCCTCGGAGGTCTCCTCCTCCGAGGTCTCCTCCTCGGTCGACTCGGCGTCGTCGCCGCCACAGGCGGCAAGGGTCATGGCGACAGCGCCGACGGCGGCCAGGCCGGCCAGACGGCGGGAACCAGCAAGCTTCACGGTATTTCCATCCTCTACAAGTGGAGTCCGGTTCGGGAAAGCCCGACCACGTGGGGACGTTAGGCACCGCGGGTGTACGGACATCACGTCGTAAGTGAACAATCGGTGAACTCGACCAGTCACCTCAGTCACAGATTGACCACGGGCCACGGCTTGACCAGGATTTTTCGGACGCATGACGGTGGGATCAGACAGTCCCGGTCTACCGGGCCACAGCCGCGCCGACCTGGGCGGACGCCGTTCTGGAGGGGAGCCGGTGGGTGGTGGTTCGTCGTCGTCGGGGGCCGTTCCCGGCCCGGGGACACCCCCGCGCGCACGGGCGATCATCCGGAGGGTGAGTCTGCGCTCATTCGTCCTCGACGGCGCGGACCCGCTCGACGGCGACGACGACGGGGCCGTGCCGCGCCCGGCGCGCGCAGTGCACGACCAGCATCTCGCCGGTCCGCAGGAAGGGGTCCTTGTCCGGGACCGTGCGGCGCAGGGCGTGGGGCGCCCGGTCGAGCAGCGTGGCGACCACCGTGGGCAGCACGGGGCGGTGCGTGCAGATCGCCGTGGGCCGGGTGGGGCGGCTGAGCGCGGCCGCCACGAGGTCGCGGACGGGGCGCTTCCGGCGCTCGTGGGCGGCCTCGGTCAGCTCCTCGTGGAGGTCGACCTCGATGCCGCCGCGCTCCGCGTACGAGGCGAGGGTCGCCCGGCAGCGCTCCCACGGCGAGCTGACGAGCTGCTCGACCCCGTAGGCCGAGAACAGCGACCCCATGCCGACCGCCTGGACCGCGCCGCCCACCGTGAGCGGCCGGGTCGCCTCGGAGCCCTTCCACGACTTCCGCGCCCGCGCGCGGGCGTGCCGCACGAGGAGGACCGTCCAGGTGTCGAGGCGGGAGTCCTTCCACTGGTCGACGAGGCGGCCGAGGACCTCGCGGTCGCGGTCGTGCGCGAGGGCCTTCTCGGCGTCGCGCACGGACATCCACCGCGTCTCGTCGATCTCGTCGGCGGACGCCGCCGACGGGACGCGGCGCACCCGGGACCAGGCGCCGTCGGGCGTCGCCGCGCTGCTCGCCCAGTAGCTGACGTGCTTCCGGCGCCCGTCCCGCAGCCGGTAGCGCACGACCCCGAGGGGCTGGCCGACGACGACGAGCTCGCCGGTCTCCTCTGCCACCTCGCGGACGGCGCACTCCTGGAGGGTCTCGTGCGGGTCGAGGTGGCCCTTGGGGAAGCCCCACTCGTCGTACCGCGGCGAGTGGACGAGGAGGACCTCGAGCCGCCGGCCCTCCTCGCGCCAGACGACCAGGCCGGCGGCCCGGACGTTCCCCCGGCTCACCTCGAGCTCGCGACCCGCCGTCGCGCCTGGCGCATGTGGTGCTGCTGGACGTCGCGCAGGCGGTTGCCGTCGGCGTCGTGCGTGACCCTGGTCCAGCCGTCGGGGCCGAGGCGCCACGAGGACGTCTCGTCCGAGGCGGCGAGGTCGACGAGCTCGACGAGGCGCTCGCGCTGGCCGGGGTCGACGATGCGGATGAGGGCCTCGACGCGGCGGTCGAGGTTGCGGTGCATGAGGTCCGCGGAGCCGATCCACACCTGCGGGTCGCCGTCGTTCGCGAAGGCGAAGATCCGGGAGTGCTCGAGGAAGCGACCGAGGATCGAGCGGACCCGGAGGTTGGCGCCGGTGCCCGGCAGGCCGACCTTGATGGCGCAGATGCCGCGGACCACGACGTCGACCGGGACGCCCGCGCGGCTCGCCCGGTACAGGCCGTCGATGAGGCGCTCGTCGACGATCGAGTTGACCTTGATCTTGATCCACGCGGGGCGGCCCGCCTCGTGGTGGGCGATCTCCTTCTCGATGCCCTCGAGCAGGCCGGGGCGGATGTCGCGCGGGGCCACGAGCAGGCGGTGGTAGCTCGTGCTCGGCGCGTAGCCGGAGAGCTGGTTGAACAGGCGCGTGAGGTCCTGGCCGACGTCGCGGTGGCACGTGAACATCCCGATGTCCTCGTAGCCGCGGGCCGTCTTCGGGTGGTAGTTGCCGGTGCCCACGTGGCAGTAGCGGCGCAGCCCGTCCGCCTCCTGGCGCACGACCATCGACAGCTTGCAGTGCGTCTTGAGGCCGACGATCCCGTAGACGACGTGGACGCCCGACTCCTCGAGCTTGCGCGCCCACTCGATGTTCGCCTGCTCGTCGAACCGGGCCTTGATCTCGACGATCGCGAGGACCTGCTTGCCGGCCTCGGCGGCGGCGATGAGGGCGTCGACGATCGGCGAGTCGCCCGAGGTGCGGTACAGCGTCTGCTTGATGGCGAGGACCTTCGGGTCCTTCGCGGCCTGCTGGAGGAACTGCTGGACCGACGTGGAGAACGAGTCGTAGGGGTGGTGCAGGAGGACGTCGCGCTCGCGGATGGCGGCGAAGATGTCGGTCGGGTTCGCCGACTCGACCTTCGCCAGGCCCGCCGCCGTGACCGGCACGTACTTGGGATACTTGAGGTGCGGGCGGTCGAGGTCGTGGATGACGTTGAGGCCCGTGAGGTCGAGCGGCGCGGGCAGGCGGTAGATCTCCTGCTCGCCGACGCCGAGCTCGCGCGCGAGCAGGTCGAGCACCCGCTCGGAGATGTGCTCCTCGACCTCGAGGCGGACGGCCGGGCCGAAGCGCCGGCGGGAGAGCTCCTTCTCGAGGGCCTGGAGCAGGTTCTCGGCGTCGTCCTCCTCGACCTCGAGGTCCTCGTTGCGGGTGACGCGGAACGTGTGGTGCTCGACGATCTCCATGCCCGGGAACAGGGCGTCGAGGTGCTGCCCGATGATCTCCTCGAGCGGGACGTAGGAGGTGCGGCCGCCCGCGTCCTCCGGCACGTCCTCCGGGCGGTAGGGGCGGCCCTCGGCGTCGACGGCGATGAACCGCGGCAGCAGCGCCGGCACCTTGACGCGGGCGAAGTGCTCCATCCCCGTCTCGGGGTTGCGCACGAGGACCGCGAGGTTGAGCGAGAGGCCCGAGATGTAGGGGAAGGGGTGCGCCGGGTCGACCGCGAGCGGCGTGAGCACCGGGAAGATCTGGGTGCGGAAGAACTTGTGCAGGCGCTCCTTCTCGCTGTCCGCGAGCTCGCCCCAGTGGAGGATGTCGATGCCCTCCTCGGCGAGCTTGGGCTGCACGTCGTCGAGGAAGACCTTCGCGTGGCGGGACATCAGCTCCTGCGCGCCGGCCCCGATGCGCTCGAGAACCTGCCGCGGGCTCAGGCCGGATGCGCCCGGCACCGCGAGGCCCGTGCTGATCCGGCGCTTGAGGCCGGCGACGCGGACCATGAAGTACTCGTCGAGGTTGGAGGCGAAGATGCCGAGGAACCACGCGCGCTCGAGGATCGGGAGGCTCTGGTCCTCCGCCTGCTCGAGCACCCGCTGGTTGAAGGCGAGCCAGCTGATCTCGCGGTCGGCGAAGCGGTCGTCCGGCAGGTCGCCGTCCGCCGTCGCGGGCTCCTCGTCCTCGGGGTCCGCGGGGCTGCCCTGGATGACGAAGGTCGGCGGACCGTCGGTGGCGGAGTCGCCCGGGCCGCCCTGGGCGCCCTCGCCGGTCAGCTGCCGCGCGACCCGCGCCTCGACGTCCTCGCGGTCCTCGTGCAGGTCGGGGGTGTGCTCGTCGGTGCCGTGCGGCGCGGAGGAGGAGCTCATGGCGCCATCCAACCACCTCGCGGTCAGGTGGCGCTGCGGAGGGTCAGGCGTACTGGCTGTGCCGCTCGACGACCGCGAAGCCCTGCCGCTCGTAGGTCGCGAGCGCCGGCGCGTTGTCCCCCTCGACGTAGAGGTCGACCGAGCTCCGCCCGCGCGCGGCCACCTCCGCCAGGCCGCGGGCCGTGAGGTCGCGGCCGAGTCCGCGGCCCTGCGCCGACGGGTCGACGCCGAGGACGTACAGCTCCGCCTCGCCCGGATCGCCCGGCTTCATCCAGATGAAACCGAGCGGATCGGGGGCGCGGGGTCCGTCGTCGTCGGCCGCCTCGTCGTACGCGAGGAGGAGCAGCTCGGGGTCGAACCACGGCTGCGCGAGACGCTCGTCGAGGTCGGCGCGCGTCATCCGCCCCTGCTCGGGGTGGGTCGCGAACGCCCGCGCGTTGACCCGCAGCCAGGGCTCGGCGTGCGCATCGACGTCGAAGGTCTCGATCCGGGTCCCGGCCGGCGGCTGTGGCGCGTCGTCGGTGCGGACCTGGGCCCCCATCCGCAGGAGCTCGCGCACGCGCGTGAGGCCGAGCGAGCCCGCGAGCGCCTGGGCGCCGGGGAGGTCGCCGTGCGCCCAGACGGCGAGGCCCGCGTCGGTACCGGACGTCCCCTCCACCGAGACGTCGCCGCCGATCTCACGCGCCGCGACCAGCAGCTGCCGGCCGAGTCCGCGCCGCCGGGCGGCGGGGGCCACGACCAGCTCGCCCGAGCCGTCGGCGACCTGGGCGTAGCCGAGCAGCGCGCCGTCCTCGTCCTCGAGCAGCAGGTGCGTGGCCGCGCGGGCGGAGTCGGGGGCGAGCCGGAGGAGGGTCTGCTCGTCGAGGGGGCCCACCCCGTCGGCGGCCTTGGCCTCGGCGGCGAGTGCTCGGACGGCGTCGGCCTCGTCGGCGCTCAGGCGGTCGGCGGTGCGCATGGGTGGATCTCCCGTTCGGTCGGGCACGTGCTGGTGGGCGGGGCTCAGTCGAGCTGGCCGCTGCCGTGCAGGGTGGCGGCGGCCTCGAGGTCCTCCGCAGTGCCGAGCAGCCCGCCGGCGCGGCGGGTGATCTCGAACGCGAGGTCGGCGCCGTCGCCCTCGGACTCCTCGTGGTCCGCGTGCAGCGCGGACCCGGTCGCGAGCACGCGGAGGAACGCGGCCGCGCGGTCGAGCGCGACGGCGAGGTCACCGGCGTAGACGCCGGAGAGGACCTGGTCGACCACGCCGACGACCTCGTCGGGACCGTTGGGCGCAGCCACGCCGGCGACGGCGCCGGCCACCTCGGCGCGGGTGAGCCCCTCGCGGTAGCGGGCGGCCACGGTGGCCGGGTCGCGGCGCACCCACTCGCGCAGCAGGTAGAGCCGCCACAGCGCGCCGGGCAGCGTGGCGGCGGGGCTGCGCGACCAGAGCTCGGCGATCGTGTCGAGGCCCTCGGAGTCGACGAGGGTGACGAGCCGGTCGAGCAGGTCGGGGTCGGTCCCGGAGTCGCGGCGGCCGCCGTCGACGATGAGGCGCGCGGTCGTGTGCGCGAGCTCGGACCGGGTGGCCGGGTCCTCGTCGCCCTCGATGCCCTCCGCCACGGCGGGGTCGAGCATCGCGGGCCGGCGGGGTCGTCGTGGTTCGTTCATGTCGACCTCCTTCGGCGTGCCCGGCGGACGGCCGGGCGGCGTCCGCCATTGTCGCGCATCTCGTCGCCGGAGGCCTCCGGGTCGAGCGCTCGTGCGGTGGCACCTACGCTGGCGAGCGTGCAGCGTTCCGTCACCGCCAGCCTCCAGATGACCACCCGCCGCGGCGCGACCCGCCTCGCCTTCCTCGTCTCGGTGGCCCGCCAGCCGGGCCTGACGATCGACGAGCGGCTCGTCTGCCGGCTCGGGGAGAGCGAGGTCGACCTCGTCGAGTTCGTCGGCCGGCACGGCACCGTCACCCACGTCCTCGACCTGCCGGACGACACCGAGCTCGGCACGCCGCTCACGCTCGACTACGAGGCGCAGGTCGGCGGGGACGGGGACCTCGGCGACATGGACGAGCCGGCCGAGCTGCTCGAGTTCCTGCGCCCCTCGAGGTACGCCGAGTCCGACCGCCTCTTCCGGTTCGCGCGCTCGCAGTTCGCCGGGCTGACGGGCCTCGAGCTCGTCCGTGCCGTCGAGTCGTGGGTGAACACGTCGCTCGCCTACGTCCGGGACTCCTCTCGGCCGACCGACGGCGCGGTCGAGACGATGCTCGCCCGCCAGGGGGTGTGCCGGGACTACGCGCACCTCGTCGTCGCCCTCCTGCGCGCGATGGACGTGCCCGCCCGCGTGACCTCGGTGTACGCGCCCGGGCTCTCCCCGATGGACTTCCACGCCGTGGCCGAGGCGTGGCACGAGAACCGCTGGCACGCGATCGACGCGACGCGTCTCGCGCCCCGCCGGCCCCTCCTGCGCATCTCGACCGGCCGCGACGCCGCCGACAACGCCTTCCTCTCCTCCTACGGCGGCGGGATCAACTTCCGGACGTTGCAGGTCACGGCCACGATCGACGGCGACCTGCCCGCCGACGACCACGCCGACCCCGTCCAGATCGCCTGACACCGTGCCGACCCCCGACTTCATCCTCGAGCTCCGCGAGCACGTGGGGCACGCCCTGCTGTGGATGACGGGCGCCTCCGCGGTGGTCGTCCGGGAGGACCCCACCTCCCCCGCGCAGCACCAGGTCCTGCTCGTGCGGCGCGCGGACAACGGCAGGTGGACTCCGGTGTCCGGGATCGTCGACCCGGGCGAGCAGGTGGCGGACACGGCCGTGCGCGAGGTGCTCGAGGAGACCGGCGTGCGGGCGCGGGCGGACCGGCTCGTGCACGTGAGCACCTCGGGGCCGATGACGTACCCGAACGGCGACGTCGCGCAGTACGTCACCCTCGCCTTCCGCTGCTCGTGGGTCTCCGGCGAGCCCTACCCCGCCGACGAGGAGAACACCGAGGCCCGGTGGTTCGACCTGACGGACCTGCCGGAGATGACGGACGACATGCGCGAGCGCATCGACGCCGCGCTCGACCCCGACGCCCCCGCGCGGTTCACGGGCGGACAGCCGCCGGCCGAAGAGCCGCCGGCCGGCTGAGTCGGTCGACGTCAGTGCCGGCCGGCCCAGTGCGGGCTGTGCATGAGGCCGAGCATGTTGCCGAACGGGTCGATCACCGACGCGGTGACGAATCCTTCCCCGCGCTCGGTCAACGACTCGGCGGGGGTGGCGCCGCGCGCGAGGAGGTCGGCGAGCGTGGTCGCGACGTCGTCGACGTGCCAGTACGTGGTCGACGTCCCCGGGCCCGCCGCGCCCGGCAGGTAGCTGCGGTCCATGAGGCCGAGCTCGTCCTCGTCCGGTCCGACCCGGAACTCGACGTAGGCCGCGGGGCCGGTCTCCGGGCGCCGGAAGTAGGGCTCGGCGCCCAGGACGTCGGCGTACCAGCGCGCGGCGGCGTCGACGTCGTCGGCGGTGAGGACCATCGTGGTCAGTCCGTGCAGCGTGCTCATCAGGGTGCCCTCTCGGTGGGTGGGTGGTCGGTGGTTCGTCGTCGTCGGGATTCACGCGTCGCTCCGATCCCGACGTAACCTGTGCGCTCGCGGGCCTCTAGCTCAATCGGTAGAGCAACGGACTTTTAATCCGTGGGTTGTGGGTTCGAGCCCCACGGGGCCTACTCGGCCTGCGGGTCAGTCGAGGCAGAACTCGTTGCCCTCCGGGTCGGCCATGACGATGAAGCCGATGCTCAGGGGCGGCTCGGGCTCGTGCCGACGCAGCCGCGACGCCCCGAGCCCGACCAGGCGGTCGCACTCGGCCTCGAGCGCGGCCATCCGCGGCTCGCCGCTGAGGTCGGAGGCCGTGCGGACGTCGAGGTGGACGCGGTTCTTCGCCACCTTGTCCTCGGGGACCTGCTGGAAGAAGATCCGCGGGCCCACGCCGTCCGGGTCCTCGAGAGCGGACGAGGAGTTCCGCAGCTCCTCGGGCACCTCGGCGGCCTCGAGGAACTCGTCCCAGGCGGCGAGCGGGTCGGCGCCGTCGGGCAGGTCGACGCCGGGCGGCGCCGGGTGGACGTAGCCGAGGACCTCGCGCCAGAAGATCGACAGGGCGCGCGGGTCGTGGGCGTCGAACGTGATCTGGACCGTCGCACTCATGACTGCACCGCCCCTCCGGAGCTCTCGCCCGTCGTGTGCAGGTAGAGGTCGCGCAGGAGGGCGACCTCGGCGAGGTGGTGGACGAGCTCGCGGTTGATGTGCAGGACGAGCCGCGCCATCGGGTCCTCGGCGAACGGGCCCTCCGCCTCGCCGCAGGGACGGGCGAGGCCCTCCTCCCCCAGGCTCGCGACCCCCTCGGTCCACCGCGCGTACTCCTCGTCGAGCTGGGCGAGGGCTGCGTCCGCCGTCGGCGCGTAGTCGAAGGACTGGTAGTCGGTGGCCGCGCGGCCGAAGTGGGCCGCGTTGCGCACCGCCAGCACGCCGACGATGACGTGGCCGAGGCGCCAGGCGATCGTCGTCATCGGGGCGGGCTCGGGCGGCGGGAAGGCGAAGTCGATCGTCATCTCGCCGGAGCCCGCCTGGACGGGGGCAGTCCCGGTCCCGCGCGGGCGGACGTTCCAGGCACCGGGGGCGGGCTCCCAGAGGTACTCGTCGTCGGTCAGCCCGGTGAGGCGCTCGCGGACCTGGTTGGTCAGGTGCCAGTCGGTCTGGTCCCGGAGCAGCGCGTTCCAGGACGTGTCGGTCAGGGTCGCTGTCGGTTCGCTCATGACCACACCGTGACGGAGAACAAGGACAGATTCGGTCCGCGTTCGGTGGAAGAGTGTCCGCATGCGCACCGAGGGGACGACCGAACGGGTGCTGCGGCTGCTCGGGCTGCTGCAGCACCGCTCACAGTGGACGGCCACCGAGCTCGCCGACGAGCTCGACGTCACGCCGCGCTCGGTGCGGCGCGACGTCGAGCGGCTGCGCCGGCTCGGCTACCCCGTGGAGGCGGCGCCCGGGATCGGCGGCGGGTACCGGCTCGGCGCCGGGACGCGCCTCCCTCCCCTCCTGCTCGACGCCGACGAGGCCGCCGCCACCGCCCTGTCCCTGCGCCTGGCCGCCGGTGGCACGGTGGCCGGCGTGGGCGAGGCTGCGCTGCGCGCGCTCACCAAGCTCGACCAGGTGCTGCCGCCGCGCCTGCGCGCCGAGGTGCGGGCGCTCTACGACGCGACGGGAGCCGTCGTCGGCCCCCACTCGACGATCGACGCCGACCTGCTCGTCCGCCTCGCGCGCGCCTGCCGCGACTCGGTCCGGGTGCGCTTCCGGTACACGGCGCGCAGCGGCGATGAGCGCGAGCGGACGGCCGAGCCCGTGCGCATGGTGTCCGTGGGGATGCACTGGTACCTCATGGCCTTCGACGTCGGCCGGGACGGCTGGCGCACGTTCCGGCTCGACAGGATGAGCGAGGTCGAGGCCTCCACCTGGCGTTTCACCCCGCGCGACCATCCCGACCCGGTCGAGTACGTCCAGCAGTCGGTGACGACGTCGCCCTACGCGTTCGTCGCCCGGGTCCGCCTGCGGGCGGCCGCGGAGGACGTGCGGGCGCTCGTCCCGGCGACCGCCGGGCGCGTCGAGGAGGAGGCCGACGGGTGGTGCGTGCTCATCTCCGGCGGCACGGAGCTCGACTGGATCGCCATGCACGTGGCCTCCCTCGGCTACGACGCCGAGATCCTCGAGCCGCCCGAGCTGCGCGAGGCGGCGGCCCGGCTGGCGCAGCGGCTGTCGCGGATGGCCGGTACAGGCGACTGACAGACTCCGCCCATGCGCCGGCGCACCTCGATCGCCCTCCTGGCAGTCGGCCACGCGTGCGTCGACGTCTACCAGGGGGCGGTCGCCGCGCTCGTCCCCTTCTTCGTCGCCGAGCGGGACTACACGTACGCGGCGGCGTCGGCGATCGTCCTCGCCGCCTCGCTCGTCTCCTCGATCGTCCAGCCGCTCTTCGGCGCGCTGACGGACCGGTGGTCGATGCCGTGGCTCGTCCCGGTGAGCACGGTCCTCGGCGGGCTCGGCGTGGCCCTGGGCGGCGTGAGCGAGAACTACGTCCTCACCCTGATCTTCATCGGGGTCTCGGGCATCGGCGTCGCGGCGTACCACCCGGAGGGGGCCCGGCTCGCGCGCACGGCGAGCGCCGGCAGCCACACGGCGATGGCCTGGTTCTCCACCGGCGGCAATGTCGGGTTCGCCCTCGCGCCGGTCGTCGTCGGGCTGAGCGTGGGGATCGGCGGCCTCGCACTCACGCCCGCGCTCGTGCTCCCGGCGCTCGTCGGTGCGGTCCTCACGCTGCCCGTCGTCCGCGTCCTCACCCGGCAGGTCGCGACCTCCCGCACGACGGCGACACCCGTCCGCCCCGACGACTGGTCCTCGTTCGGCCGCCTCAGCCTCGCAGTGGCCACCCGCTCGATCGCGTTCGTCGGGCTCGGCGCGTTCGTCTCGCTGTAGGCGGCCGAGCGCGTGGACGGGGGCGAGAGCGCCGGCCTCGTCGCGCTGTTCGTCCTCTATCTCGGGGGCATCGTCGGCTCGATGCTCGGCGGCGCCCTCGCCCAGCGGTTCGGCCGGGTCCGGGTCTCGCGGTGGGCGTACGTCGTCAGCACGGTCGCGGTGGCCGGGGTCGTGTGGGTTCCCGGCTACTCGATCTACGCGTTCCTCGCGCTCGCGTCGATCGGCATGTACACGCCCTTCTCGCTCCAGATCACGCTCGGCCAGGACTACCTGCCCAGCCGGGTGGGGACGGCGAGCGGGGTGACCCTGGGCCTCGCGGTGAGCGTCGGCGGCCTGGCGAGCCCGGGGATCGGCGCCCTGGCCGACCGCACGTCGCTGCAGGTGGCGCTCGCCCCGCTCGTCCTCATGCCCGCGATCAGCTGGCTGATGTTCGCCACGCTGCGGGAGCCGGGTGGGCGAGGCGAGGCCGACGGACAGGGCACGTGAGGCAAGCCGGGCAAGCGGCGCTAGCCAGGTCGACGGGGCGAGCCAGGTGAACGTGACGAGCCAGATGAACGCGACCGGCCGGGGCCGTCGGACGGCTGAGCGACCGAACCGCTGTGGGCGTCCCTTCCGTCAGCGCCGGGCGTCGGCTCTCGCCGCGTGCAGAGCGCGCACCCGCTCGGCGAGCTCCGGGTCCGGCCCGTCGACGACCGCGCCGGGTACGACCGCCTGGATCGGCAGGCTCGCGAGCGGTCCGGACGGGAGCCCGAGCTCGCGCGACCACTGCGTCAGCTGCTCGGTCGACGACGCGTAGACGATCCGCCCCAGCCCCGCCCAGCCGTGGGCGGCCGCACACATCGCGCAGTGCTCGCCCGAGGTGTAGACGACGCACCGCGCCGCGACGCCGGGCTCGAGGTGCTCCGCAGCCCAAAGGGCGATGACGAGCTCGGGGTGCCGCGTACGGTCCCCGCCGGAGACGTGGTTGTGGTCCTCGAGAAGGACGTGGCCGTCGGGCGCGACGAGAACGGATCCGAACGGCTCGTCACCGGACTCGAGCGCCGCCTCGGCCAGCTCGACGGCGCGGACGAGGAAGGCGCGGTCGGTGTCGGTGATCATGCCGCCATCCTGCCCGTCGACGGTCGGTGGGTGTCAGCCGCGTCGGCCGGCCCCGGCCGCCTGCGCATCGGCCCACAGGTCGGCGACGATCCGCGCGGCCGGGCCGCTCGGCGCGTCCTGCCACCGCTGCCCCGCCCACAGCGGGATGAACCGGGTGTCGCCCGCCGCACCGCCGTCCTGCCGGATCGGCCAGGTCACGTGGTTGAGCGCGGGGTAGGCCGCGGGCGCCACGGCGTCGAACCGCCGGACGAGGTCGTTGACGAGCGAGCGCGCGGGGCGGCCGGTGAACGCGCGGGTGACGGCGGTCGCGGTGAGAGCGGGGTCGCGCAGCGCGGCGCGGTGGCCGGGAGAGGTGCCGGCCTCGTCGGAGTCGAGCAGCGCGGTGCCGACCTGGACGGCATCCGCGACCTCGAGCGCCCGCGCCACCTCCTCCCCCGTCGTCAGCCCGCCGGCCGCGACCACGGGCACGTCCACCGCCGCGCGCACGGAGCGCAGCAGCTCGCCCAGCGGGGCGTCGTCCGGGGTGTCGACGACGGCGAACGTCGACCGGTGCCCGCCCGCCTCTGGCCCCTGCGCCACGACCGCGTCCACGCCGGCGGCCGCCGCGGCCTCGGCGTCCCGGGCGTGCGCGACGGTGACCCACACGGCGGTGCCGACGTCGTGGAACCGGGTGATCGTCTCCCCGCTCGGGAGGCCGAACGTGAAGGACACGAGCGGCACCGGGTCCGCGAGCAGGGCCTCGACCTTGGCGTCGAACCCGGAGTCGTCCTGGCGCGGCGTACCGAGCTCGTCGATGCCGAGCTCGACGGCCAGGGGCGCGAGGGCGTCGCGGTAGGCGAGGGCGGCGTCGAGGTCCGCGGCCTCGGGGTCGGGGACGAAGAGATTGACGCCGAACCGGGTGGCGCCGAGCTCGCGCGCTCGGCGGACCTGCTCGAGCAGCGCGTCGACCCCGCCGTAGCCGGACGCGAGGAATCCGGTCCCGCCGGCCTGCTCGGCGGCGGCGACGAGCTCGGGCGTCGACGGCCCTCCGGCCATCGGGGCAGCGATGAGCGGAACGGTCAGGTCAGCGGGGGTGAGCACGGCCTCGAGCCTAGTGACCGGCCGGCGCTCATGGCCCGGGAGGCGGCGGGAGCTCGACGACTCGTGCGCCCGGTCCCACCCGGTCGAGCTCGTCCGCGACCGCTTCCGCGAGCGCCGCGAACGCGGGGTGGACCGGGTGGCGCCGGTCCGCGTCGGGCGGGGGCGCGGTCGTCCGCACGAGCGTGACGTCGTTGCGCTCCCCGCAGCGACGGCACACGGTCTCCCACCCGTCCTCGTCCGCGGCCACCGGGCCGACCGCGACGAGCCTCGCCCCCTCGACGTCGCCCTCGGCGAGCGAGCGGACGGCGACGGCGCCCGCGTGCGAGTCGAGCCGGGCCACGGCCGCGCGCACGGAGGTCAGCCAGCCCAGGTCCACGGACAACAGGTGCGGGCGGGCGCCGCGATCGGCGAGCGCGTCGGCGATCACGAGCTCCGCGCGCCCCCCGTCGCCCAGCACAGCCACGGTCGTGTCACGCATGCGTCGATCGTCCTCCTTGTTCCTGCGGCCCGCACGTCGGCGCCCGCCCGGCGGTCCCTGGCAGGCCGCGTCCCCCGCGCCACCCGTCTCCGTCGGCCGGGCCCGAGACCGGTGCGGCCGCCCGAGGAGTCGGTAGACTGGTGCCTCGGTGACGGTCGGCCGCTCGCGCCGGACCGCGCCCACCCGGGGGTACGCACGCCGCCCGGACGACGGAGGTGTGGTGGCGGACGAGGACTTCTTCTCCCGGATGGCGCTCGACCTGCAGGCCGGGTCCGGTGCCGGGAGTCGCACGACGATCGAGCGGATCGCGGACTACGCCCGCTCCGCGGTCACGTGCGACGACGCCGGCATCATGCGTACCCACGCCCGTGACCGGCTCGAGACCGCCGCCGCCACGTCGAGGGCGGTCGCCGAGGCCCACCACCTGCAGCTGCACCTCGACGAGGGGCCGTGCCTCGACGCGCTGACCGCGGCCGAGGGCGGCGAGTACGTCTCCGGGGACGTCGGGGCGGACGCGCGCTATCCGGCCTGGGGCCCGGCCGTCGCCGCCCTCGGGTTCCGCAGCGTGCTCAGCGTGCCCCTGCGCACGCAGGAGCGCCGGTACGGGTCGCTCAACCTCTACTCGGCCCGGCGGGACGCCTTCGACGAGGAGGACGTCGCGGTCACCCACATCTTCTCCCGGCACGCCTCGGTCGCGATCGCGTCGGCGCACGAGCACGAGGGGCTGAAGGTCGCCGTCGACTCGCGCAAGCTCGTCGGTCAGGCCCAGGGGATCCTCATGGAGCGGTTCGACCTCGAGGCCGACCAGGCGTTCGCCTTCCTCCGGCGGCACTCCCAGGACCACAACATCAAGCTCCGCGAGGTCGCCGAGTGGGTGGTCGAGCACCGTCGTTCCCACCGCACCCCCCCGTCCGACGCCGGACGCGAGCACCAGCCCGCCGGCAACGGGACCGTGTCCTCCGACACCGAATCGGGCTGAGCGCTCACTCACCGGGCGCCGCGACCTTCCGCTCCTGCCCGTCCTTCTGGCGCGCCGTGGCGAAGGCGTGGCCGGTGACCCGGTCGTGCAGCCGGCCGATGACCTCGGCCTGCTGACGGGCGTCGTCGGCGAGCTGGTCGAACACCGCTCGGGGCAGCCCGAGCTCGTCGGCGAGGCGCGCGAGCACCTCCCAGACGCCCAGCTTGCCGATGACGGCACTGCGCAGGAGCTCGGTCTCGAGCACCGGTGTCATGGGCGAGTCCACCAGCCGTCCGTTGAGCTTGAGCCTGCCGATCCGCTCGGCCGCCCACGCCGCCACCTGGCGGTGCGCGCGTGGCCGCAGGTCGAGCGTCTCGACGAGGTCACGGAGGAAGAGCCGCTCGGACTCGATCTGCTCCGCCAGGTCCGCCAGCTCGGGGCCGAGCTCCGTGCGGCCGTGGGCGTCGGCCATGCGTCGCGCGCGTGCGCTGCCCCCCGTCGCCCCCGTGAGGTGGTCGGAGAGGTAGAGGCCGAGCAGGTGCCGGTCGAGCGTCGCGGGAACCCGGTGAGCGGCGGGCGTCCCGCCGGACTCCTGGGCGCGGAACCGCAGCGCGCCGCCGGCCGGGGTGGCGTCGGTCGGCCACGCCTCGGCCGGCCGCATCGGAGTGCTCGGCATCCCGGTCCCGTCGGCGATCCCCGTCAGGAGCGCGCGCAGCGCGCTGCCGGCGTCGTGCCGGGGGTGCCAGCCGAGCTCCGTGCGGGCGCGCGTCGCATCCATCACCGGGACGGCCATGCCCATGTCGAGCCATCCGGCGTCGGCGGCGACCGCGCGTGCCTCCCACGCGAGCGAGACGGCCGGCCGCAGCAGCCGCGGCGGGACGCGGACGAGCCGGCCGTGGTCGAGGACGTCCGCCAGGTCCTGCGCGGTGAGCACGGGGTCGGCGGCGATGTTGAAGGGTCCCGCCGCCCGCTCGAGGACGACCCGCAGGTAGGCGTCGGCGAGATCGTCGGCATGGACGACCTGCAGGCGCAGACCCGTCGGCACGGGCATCACGGGCAGCCGCCCGGGCCGCAGCAACCCGGCGGGGACGAGCGGACCGAGGAAGTACCGCCGGATCTCCGCGGCCGGTTCGCTCCCGAAGACGAGCGCCGGGCGCAGGCGTGCGACCCGCAGGTCGGGGTGCTGCTCCTCGTAGTGGTCGAGGACCCGCTCCTGGGCGGCCTTGTCCACCGAGTAGTGGGACGTGGGGATCCCCTCGGTGGGCCAGGACTCGTCGCGGGGCGTGTCGTCGTCGACCGGTGAGTAGGCACCCACCGAGGAGGCGACGACCAGGTGCGGGACCCCCGCCCGTGCCGCCGCCTCGGCGACCCGCGCCGTCCCGGTGACGTTGGCTCGCCGCAGGAGGTCGCGCTGCCGGTTCGGCTGGATGAGCCAGGCCAGGTGCACGACGGCGTCCGCGCCGCGGATCGCCGTGGCGATCTCGTCGATCAGCCGGTCCTCGTGCTCCCGGGTGCGCGCCGGCAGCGCGAGGTCGATGCGGTGCCACGTGGCGGACGCGTACGGCTCTGCGTCGGGCTCGGGCAACCGCCGGGCGATGGCGACGATCTCGTCGACCTCCGCGGATCCGGCCAGTGCGCGCAGCACCGCGGTGCCGGCGTTGCCGGAGGCTCCGACGACGGCGACCCTCACGGTCCGTCCTCCGGCTCGCCCTCGGCCTGGGAGGGATGTCCGCCGGGCGGTTCGGGGTGGTCCTCGGAGTGGGCGTCCGACGGGTCCTCCCCCTCCGCCTGCGACGGCCGGCCGGTGGGGCGGTCGCCCGGCTCCTCCCGCTGCGCGGGGTCGCCGGCGAGCGCCTCCCCGGTTCCGGTGAGCTCCTCGGTCGTGGGGTCGTCCCTACGGTCGGGCATGGCTGGTCTCCTTCTCCTGTGCGTGCCCGACGCCGACCCTCGGCGTCAGGGTGAGTCGCACCCTGCCCGGTGCGAGGGTGCGCGGGAGCGGCGCGTCGGCGGACAGGTCGGCCGGGTCCGCCAGGCCGACGTCGTACCGGCGCACGAGCGCGGCGAGCACCTCGCTCGTCACGTCGAGCACGAGCGTTCTCCCCGGGCACCGGGCGGGTCCGGCGCTGAACGGCACGAGTCCCCGGTCCGCCTCGGCGCGTCCGTCGGTCCACGCCTCGGGCGTGAACCGGTCGGCCCAGCCGCGGCGGCGCGGGTCCCGGTGGAAGAACGTCGACACGACGACGAACCCCGTCCCGGTGGCGGCCTCGCGGTCCCGCCACGTGGTCGGGGTCGTGGAGTCGCGCAGGATCGCGAGCGTGGTCGGCCACAGCCTGAGCGACTCGAGCACGGTGGACCGCGCGGCCGGCCGCAGTCCCCGGTGGTCGGCCGGGTCCTCCGCCCGCACGCGCTCCTGGGCCTCGGGGTGGATCGCCAGCAGCGCGAGTGCCCGATGGATCGCGATGGCGGCGGCGTCGAAGGCGAACAGCCAGTGCGGGAGCTGGCCGGTGCTCGCGGTGCCCCGCGCGGCCGGTGCGGCGGCGACGAGGCCGGCGAGGCTGTTCGGGTCGGCCGTGAGCACGTACCCGCGCAGCGAGGCGGCGAGCTCGCGCATCCTCGCCGTGCTCCGCGGCACGAGGCAGGCCCAGTTCGCCCGGGCCCGCAGCTGGTCGAGGACCGTGGTCACGCGGGTGTCGTCCCGCGCCAGGTCCCCGAGCGTCACGCGGCGGGCGACGCGACCGAACGAGGCGCGCAGCCGATCCCACGTGAGGTCCGGCCCGGTGAGCGCGCCCATCTCCTCGTCGGCCGCACGGACGCACGTCTCGTGCAGGCGGTGCAGGTCCGCCCCGTGGTCGAGGACGGCCTCGTTGAACGGCCGGCGGAGTCGGCGCCGTGCGGCGTCGGAGACGAGCAGGCCCGCCGGCTGGAAGTGGCTCAGGGAGGCCACCTTCTCCCGGTTGGCCGGGGTGAACGTGTCGACGTCACCAAGCAGTCGCTCGACGTCACCGACGTCGAGCGGGAGCGCGATCTCTCGCAGCGGCAGGCGCAGCCGGACGGGTCCGGGCCCGTACCGCTCGCGGAGCGCGGCGAGGACGTCGGCGGCGCGGCGGTCGGCGTCGAGCCGGTCGACGAGGGCGGTCGCGCGCGGCCGGCGCACGATGATGCCGCGGACGAGCAGCGGCAGCAGGACGCCCGTGACGGCGCGTGCGGTGTCCCGGCGGCCGAGCGTGACGAGCCCGGTCACGGTCCGATCATCCCGCCGGTGACGCCCAGCGGCGTCGACCGCCCGAGCTCGGGCAGCTCCTCGGTCGGCTGACCGTCCGAGGGCTGCAGCGGCGTGCAGATCGGACCGGGCGCGACGGCGTTGACCCGGATGCCCCGCGGGGCGAGCTGCTGCGCGAGGTTCGTGCTGAAGCTGTTGATCGCGGCCTTCGTCGCCGCGTGGTCGAGCAGCACGGGCGGGGGCTGGTGGGCGACGATCGACGTGGTGCTGCGGACGTCGTCGGACATCGCGTGCTCCCGTTCGTCGTCGGAGGATCGGTGCGGGGTGGGCATGCCCCTGACGTACCCGCGGGGACGTCCGGCAAACCGAGGGCCTCCGTTTGACACACGTCACGGACTCGGCAAGATTGGAGACCTGGTGATGCAGCCGCCAGGACGCGCACGTTCTGCTCGGGGGACCTCCGTGAACGTACGACCGACAGCTGACCACCGTGGGAGCCGGCGCTCCCGCACCCACCGATCCGGGCGACGCAGCACCGCACGCCGACGCGGCGGCGAATCTCGCGGCCAGGAACCGTCGCCCGACCCGGCTCACGCCGACCACGACGACGCGGTGCTCGAGCATCTCGGGCTCGCCCGCGCCCTCGCCCGCCGGTTCCGGGGCCGCGGACCGGAGCCGGAGGACCTCGAGCAGGTCGCCTACCTCGGGCTGGTCAAGGCCGTGCGAGGTTTCGACGCCGGTCGCGGCAGTCTCGCCGCCTACGCGACCGCCACCATCCTCGGTGAGCTCAAGCGCCACTTCCGCGACGGCGGGTGGATGGTCCGCCCCCCGCGGCCCGTGCAGGAGCTGCAGATCGAGATCCGCGGGGTGGTCGACGAGCACCTCCAGCGCCACGCGTCCCCACCCTCCGACGCCGAGCTCGCGCGTTCGCTCGGGCACGACGTGCACGCGGTCCGCGAGGCCCGCGCCGCCGTCGGATGCTTCGCACCGCAGTCGATCGACGCCGCTCCCGGCCCGGGCACCCGCCCGATCGGCGAGGATCTGCCGGCCGCCGACGACGGGGCGTTCGAGCGGGTCGAGGAGCTCGCGAGCCTCGCGCCGTTGCGCGGGCGGCTGACCGGGTCCGACCGCGTGCTCCTGCGGATGCGGTTCGTCGAGGAGCACACCCAGCAGGAGATCGCCGACGTGCTCGGCGTCAGTCAGATGCAGGTGTCCCGCCGGCTCGGCCGCGTGCTCGCCACGCTCAGGCTGGCCGCGGGGACACCGGCCGCGGCGTCACGGCGGGGCACGGCGGCGCCGTCCCCCACCGGTACGACCGCCACCACGCCAAGGACGCGCGCCGCCTGAGGGCCGCGTGCGCGACGACCACAGGAGGCACCCGATGGCTGAACTGTCCCGACTTCCCGAACCGCTGCTGGACGTGTGGAGCTGGCAGCTCGAGGGGGCGTGCCGCGAGGTCGACCCCGAGGACTTCTTCCACCCCGAGGGCGAGCGCGGCCAGGTCCGGCGGCGCCGCGACGAGGCCGCCAAGGCGGTGTGCGCGGCCTGCCCCGTGATCGACGCCTGCCGTGAGCACGCGCTCGCCGTCCGCGAGCCGTACGGGGTCTGGGGCGGCATGAGCGAGGACGACCGGCAGGCCGCCTACCGCTCCGAGCGGAGGGCCGGTTGATGCACCGAGGACGCACTGCCGAAGAGAGGAGGATCACGTGCGCGCACTGACCTGGCAGGGGCCCGAGCACGTCAGCGTCGAGGACGTCCCCGACCCGACTGTCGTCGAGCCGACCGACGCCGTGGTGGAGGTGACCTCGACCGCGATCTGCGGCTCGGACCTGCACCTCTACAGCGTCCTCGGCGCCTTCCTCGACCCGGGGGACGTCCTCGGCCACGAGACGATGGGCATCGTGCGAGAGGTCGGGGCGGAGGTCACCGACGTCTCGGTCGGCGACCGGGTGGTCGTCCCGTTCCCGATCGCGTGCGGGAGGTGCCGGATGTGCGCGCGCGGCCTGCACAGCCAGTGCGAGACCACGCAGGTGCGCGAGCACGGCAGCGGGGCTGCCCTGTTCGGCTACACCAAGCTCTACGGCCAGGTGCCCGGCGGCCAGGCGGAGTACCTGCGGGTCCCCCACGCCGGCGCGGGGCTCGTCCGCGTGCCGGACGACGGCGAGCCGGACGAGCGCTACCTCTACCTCTCCGACATCCTGCCGACGGCCTGGCAGGCCGTGCGCTACGCGCAGGTGGAGCCGGGGTGCGCCGTGGTCGTGCTCGGGCTGGGGCCGGTCGGCCAGCTGGCCGCGCGCGTCGCCCGGTACCTGGGTGCCGGTCGGGTGATCGGCGTCGACCGCGTGCCCGAGCGGCTGGCGATGGCGGCGCGGCACGAGATCGAGGTGATCGACGAACGGGAGGTCGACGACGTCACCGCCGCCCTGCGGGACCGGACCGACGGCGAGGGCCCGGACGCGGTGATCGACGCCGTCGGGATGGAGGCCCACGGCTCCCCCGTGGCCGGCGTCGCCCACCGGGCGATGGCGAAGCTGCCGGACGCCGTCGCCGCCCCGTTGATGGAGCACGCCGGCGTCGACCGGCTGGCCGCGCTGCGGACCGCGATCTCCGCCGTGCGCCGCGGCGGCACGGTCTCCGTCTCCGGCGTGTACGGGGGCGCCCAGGATCCCCTGCCGCTGCTGGAGATGTTCGACAAGCAGCTGACCGTGCGGATGGGGCAGGCCAACGTCCACCACTGGGTCGACGAGCTGCTGCCCGTCGTCATGGACCGCGAGGACCCGCTCGGCGTCCTCGACCTGCGCACGCACCGGCTGCCGCTCGAGGAGGCGCCGGCCGCGTACGCGATGTTCCAGAAGAAGGAGGACGGCTGCGTCAAGGTCGTCCTCGACCCCCGGGCCTGACGGGGCGCGCCGGTGCGGCGGCCGATCTGCCGCCCGGTGCGCCGGCTGTTTGACTCCCGGCGGATCGGGTACGAGGCCCGGGAGGCTCGACCAGCGGCGCGGCTCACGCGCCGACGAGGAGGGAGACGACATGCCGAGGGACGAGACACCCAGCCTGAAGAAGCCCGAGATGTACGAGGAGCTGCGGGACGAGGGCGCGTCGAAGGAGAAGGCGGCCCGCATCTCGAACGCCGCGGCGAACGAGGGCAAGAAGGAGGTCGGCCGCCGCGGCGGGGAGGCCGGCAGCTACGAGGACTGGACCGTGGAGGAGCTCAAGGACCGGGCGAAGGAGCTCGGCATCGAGGGCTACTCCGACAAGAGGAAGTCGGAGCTCGTCGACCTGCTCCGCAACCACTGAGGGGGACGCCATGGCCATGTGCGCCACGTGCGGGAACAGCTACGAGAAGACCTTCACGATCACCACGCACGACGGCACGACCGCGGACTTCGACTCGTTCGAGTGCGCCATCCACGCGGTGGCGCCGACCTGCGCCCACTGCGGGTGCCGGGTCGTCGGCCACGGGGTCGACGTCGACGGCACGTCGTACTGCTGCAGCCACTGCGCGCGTCAGGTCACCGCGGCCGACCTCACCGACAGCGCCTGAGGCCCGGCCCGCCGCCGGTCGGCCCGCGGTCGTCAGGCCGTCCGACCGGTGACGCGCTCGTCCGACGTCGGACGCTCGCCCTGCGGCGAGGGGGCAGGTGACGGTGCGGCGTGCGCGCCGCCCGTCGCGGCGGTCCGTCCGTGGACGAGGTGGTAAAGCCCGAGGGACACGACGACGACGCCGGCGAGCACGAGGTACATCCCGGCGTAGCCGGTCACGCGCAGGAGCTGGGCGAGGATGACCGGCCCGACGCCGACGCCGAGGTCGACCATGAAGAAGTGCGTCGAGATGGCGAGGCCCACGCGCCGCATGGGCACCTTGGACACGGCGATCGCCTGCAGGGCGGACATGAGCGTGCCGTAGCCGAGGCCCATGAGCGCGCCCGCGACGACGACCATCCAGTCCGCGGTCGCGAGCCCGAGGACGGCGAGGCCGGCGGCGAACGCGACCACGGCGATGCCCACGACGACGTTGTCGCCCCGTCGGTCCTGCAGCGTGCCCATGAAGAAGAACCGGGTGAGGAACATGACGACCGCGTAGACGAGGAAGAACGCGCCGGCGCCCGCGACGAGGTTCGCTGCCTCCGCGTAGGAGTTGAGGTAGGTGAGCACGCCCGAGTACGCGATCGCCATGACGAGCATGAACGAGGCGATCGGCAGGACGGCGGGATGGAGCATCTGGGCCGGGTCGAGGCGGCGCATGCGGGCGCGCTCGTCGTCGGGGATGGGCTCGTCCTGGGTGCGCAGGAACAGGGAGACGACCATCGCGAGGACGGCCGCCGCGGAGGCGACGACGAACATCGCGGTGGCGCCGGGCCCGTTCCACAGCATCAGGCCGAGGAAGGGGCCGACCGCCGTCGCGAGCGTCATGCTGAGCGAGAAGTAGCCGGTGCCCTCGGCGCGCCGGACGGCCGGGATGACGGACTGCGCGATCGCCATCGCCGCGGTGCTGGCCAGCGCGAACGCCACGCCGTGGATCGCGCGGACCGCGAGGAGCAGGCCGAGCGAGTCGACGAGCAGGTAGGCCAGCGACGCGACGACGAACGCGATGAGCGACCAGGTGAGGACGCGCCGCTTCCCGAGGAGGTCACCGAGCCACCCGGCGAAGAGGCGCGCGACGGTCGAGCCGATGACGAAGATCGAGGACGCGAGGCCGCTGGCCGTCTCCCCCGCCGCGAACCGGTCGACGGCGTACATCGCCATCGTCGTGACGAGGAAGTAGAAGACGAAGGCGAGGAGGAAGTTGACGATCCACGCGAGGACGAGGTCGGCCGTCCAGAGGCGGACCCTGCCGGCCGGTCGCGTGGGGGACGTGCCGTCCGCCGTCGTGCCGTCCGCCGCCTGCGCGCGCTCGTCGACCACTGCTGACCATCCGTTCCCGTCTCGGCTCGCCCGGCTCGCGCCGGAGGACCGGTCGGAGGGGTCGGGCCCGTGGATTCCGGGCCGCCGATGATCCTGACATCGGGTACGCCGTTATGCCGGTCGTGCGAATCCTCACCCCGGTGCCGCTTGCGGGATCTTCGGGCACCCGCTCGAGCGCCGGCGGGCGGGGCGGGGCGGCCGGGGGTAGCGTCGGGCTCACCATCGGCGGGGCACCGGTCCCCGCACCGAGAGGGGGCCACGATGGCCGACCCCGACCGCGACACGGTCGAGATCGACGGCCGCCGGGTGCGTCTCACGCACCCCGAGAAGGTGATGTACCCGTCGACCGGGACGACGAAGCGCGACGTCGTCGACTACGTCGTCGCCGTGGCTCCCCTCGTCGTGCGGCACGGCGCGGGCCGGCCGGCGACCCGGAAGCGGTGGCCGGACGGCGTCGGGACCGCGCAGGATCCCGGCCAGTCGTTCTTCGCGAAGGACCTGCCCGGCAGCGTCCCGCACTGGGTGCCGCGCCGCGAGCAGCAGCACGCCGACCACGTCAACACCTATCCCCTGCCCGACGACGCCGCGACGCTCGCCTGGTTCGTCCAGATGGGGACGCTCGAGATCCACGTGCCGCAGTGGCGGTTCGGGCCGGCGGCGAGGCAGGAGCTCCCGCCCGACCGGCTCGTCCTCGACCTCGACCCCGGGGAGGGCGCGGGGCTCGCCGAGTGCGTCGAGGTGGCCCGGCTGCTGCGGCCCCGGCTCGACGACCTGGGCCTCACCTCGGTGCCGGTGACGAGCGGCAGCACGGGGGTGCACGTCTACGCCGGGCTCGACGGCTCGGCGACCAGCGACGAGGTGGCCGAGGCCGCCGCACGGCTCGCCCGCGAGATGGCGGAGGAGCACCCGGACCTCGTCGTCAGCACGATCCGCCGGGACGTGCGGCGCGGGAAGGTGCTCATCGACTGGAGCCAGAACCGGGCGGCGCGGACCACGGTCACGCCGTACTCGATGCGGGGGCGCACGCGACCCACCGTCGCGGTCCCACGCTCCTGGGACGAGCTCGAGGACGCGGACCTGCGCCAGCTGACGATCGACGAGGTGCTCGAGCGGGTGCGGGACGTCGGCGACCCGATGGACGTCATCGCTCCGCTCGAGGGCCGCGCGGGCACCCGCCACGGCGCCGCGATGCCGGTCGAGGAGGACGGCGACGCAGGGACGACGGAGGACGGCACGGGCACGGGGACCACGGGGGACGGCACGGGCACGGGGCGCTACGAGGACCGCACGGTCGCCGAGCTGCGGCGCCGCGCGCGGGATCTCGGCCTCCGCGGCTACTCCGACCTGAGGAAGGCGGAGCTCGTCGACCTGCTCCGCAACCACTGACCGACCGCCGGACGTGCCGGAGGGGCCGGCCCCCGGTCGGGAGCCGGCCCCTCCGGGCCGTGCAGGTCGGACGGTCGGTCGACCGCCCGGTGCGGGCGCCGGGTGGCGCCCCGGGGTCAGAGCCCCACGGGTCAGCGTGCTGCGCGACCCGCGCGGCCACGGACCGCGATGAAGATCGTGATGAAGACGATCGCGAGCACGACGCCCGCGATCCAGGTGACGATCGTGGAGCCGTCGAAGAGCGAGTCCGCGATCCACCCGCCGGCGAGCGCTCCGAGCGCGCCGAGGATGATGGTCCACAGGATGCCGAGGTTCTGGTCACCCTTCATGAAGAGCCGGGCGAGGGCGCCCATGATGGCACCGACGACGACGAGAGAGATGAACGACCACATGATGTGCCTCCTTGTCCGGGGGCCGGTGGGCAGCCCCCTGTTGTGACAGCGGGCCTACTGTTGCACCATCTGCGCACAACCGCACGCAGGCGCGGCGAGGGGAAAGTCACGGTTCGGCACCGCGTTATCGGGAGGCCCCCGCACGGTCGCCCGCCGGACATCTCGTCCTTCTCGGCGCGATCAGGCCTTCTCGGACCCCGGCCGACCCTGCCGCGGCGGCGCTGGGCGGCTTGCAAGCCCCACGGCGACCGAGACCATGACGAGCCCGGCGATCTCGGCGGCGTTGGGCACCTGCCCCAGCAGGACGAGTCCCACGAGCAGCGACGTCACGGGCAGCAGCGAGCTGAGCAGGGCGAACATCGCCGCGGTGAGCCGCCGGAACGCGACCTGGTCGATGACGTAGGGCACCACCGAGGACAGCACGGCCACGGCGACGACGAACAGCAGGTTCTCCGGCCGGAACAGCGGGCCCGACCCGGGCAGCCCGACCGGCGCGTACACCACGGCGGCGATCGCCAGCCCGACGGCGAGCGTGTCCGCCCCCGGCACCCGCGCGGCCTGACGCTGGCCGACGAACATGTACATCGCCCACGTCGCCCCCGCCAGGAGCGCGTAGATCGTGCCGACGAGCTGGTCGGGGTCGGTGAGGTCGACCCCGAGGCCGCCGATCGTCGCCACGCCCGCGAAGGCGAGCACGACCGCCGCCCGGGCGAGCCACCCGCGGCCCCCGATCGCCGCGAGGATCACGGGACTGAGGTATTCGAGGGACACGGCGGTGCCCAGCGGCAGCCGGGCGATCGACTCGTAGAACAGGAGGTTCGTCCCGCCGAGGGCCAGCCCGAACGCGACGGTCCAGCCGAGCGCCGTCCACGGGTGCTCGCGCGGCCAGCGCCGCCACGGCCGACGCCACGCCACGAGGATGAGCGAGGCGACGAGGATCCGCCCCCAGCCGACGGCGAGCGCCGGCGAGGACGCGAACAGCCCGACGGCGAGCCCCGAGCCGACGTAGCTCGACGTCCCCGACATGAGGAAGTACACCGGCGGCGGCACCTTGCCCACCGCGCGGGAGAGCGCCCCGCCTCGGCCGGGACCGCCGCGCGAACCGCCGGGCGGTCCGCCGGGTGCGCCGTCCGGCGTCGTCGGGCCGGGTGTCCCGCTCACGACAACAGCCCGGTCGCGGCGACGATGACGGGCACGCACGCCACGCTGGTGACGAGGATCGCGCGGCGGGCGAGGTCGACGTGGGCCTCGTAGCGCATGGCGTAGACGAAGACGTTCTGGGCCGTGGGCAGGGCGGCCACGACGACGACGCCGAGCAGCACGTCGCCCTCGAGGCCCGCGACCGGCCCGCCGATCACCCAGGCGAGGAACGGTCCGAGAGCGAGGCGCATGGCGATCGCCGTCCACACCACCGGGGTCGGTTCCCGGTCCGGCCCGCTGCCGCCGCCGTGGATCGACAGGCCGAACGCGACGAGCAGCATCGGCACCGTCATGTCGGCGAGCATCTGGACGGGCTGCGCGAGCACGGTCGGCAGCTCGAGGCCGGTGAACGACAGGACGAGGCCCGCGATCACGCCGAGCACCGGAGGGGAGAGCACCGGGGTGACGACCCGCCGCCAGCCGGAGCCGGAGCGGCCGGTGAACCGGTCGAGCAGGGCGCAGCTGAGCGGCGCGAGCACGAGGAGCTGCAGCATCATCGCGGGCACCACGGGCGCGGCCGTACCGACGGCGAGGACGAGGATCGGCAGCCCGATGTTGCCCGCGTTGACGTAGGACGCGGACAGGGCGCCGACCACCGTCCCGGCGGCGTCGACCCTGAGGATCGTCCGGGCCACGACGACGAAGAGCGCCGCGACGAGCAGCGCCGTGACGATCGTGACGACGGAGGCGAGCGAGAGGACGTGCGCGACGTCGGCCGTCGCGACCGTCGTCAGCATGAGCATGGGCACGCCCACGTGGAAGACGACGGTGCTCAGGGTGTCGGCGCCGCCCTTCCCGACGACGCCGGTGCGCGCGAGCACGTAGCCCACGACGACGATGAGGGTGAGGCCGGCGAACCCGGTGACGACCCCGGTCACGAGGCGCCGGTGGCGTGCGCGCCGGCGACCCGGGCGTCGGTGATCGTCGCGACGAGCGTGAGGTGGTCCGAGACGGGCAGGCGGTGGACCTCGCCGGAGGCGACCAGGTCGCTCGTGCCGAGGACGTGGTCGATCTGGCGGTGCGGGCGGCGGGCGGGGAACGTGGGCCCGACGGCGAGGGGCGTGAGCCCGGTGGCGGCCGCGACGTCGTCGGGGCCGAGGTTGAGGTCGCCGGCGAGGACGTGGGTGCCGGGCAGGGCGGTGAGCCGCTCGGTGACGGTGCGGAGCTGGGCACGCGCGGCGTCGGCGCGGGTGCTCAGGTGCGTGGCGGCCACGGCGAGCGGGCCGCCGGGGGCGTCGATCTGGGCGGCGAGCGCGACGCGGGCCTCGTCGCGCCGGAGCACGCGCGGGCCGACGCGGAGGACGGGGCCGCCCTGCGCGAGCGGGTGGCCGGGGCGCAGGAGCCGCAGCTCGGCGGGGAAGCTCCATGCGTGCCAGGCGCGCACGGGCAGCCGGCTGAGCAGCGCGACGCCGTAGCCCGGCTGCCACACCGCCGGCGCGACGAGCGGGCGGAGGCGGGGGCCGCCGCGCGGGCCGACCTCGGCGGCGGCGAGGCGCCACCACGACGTGCCGAGCATCCGCGCGAGCACCCGGGCCTGGTCGACGTAGCGCGAGCGCCGCTGACCGCGGTCGACCTCCTGGAGCGCGACGACGTCGAGGTCGAGCGCCGCGAGGGCCCGGCCGGCGGCGACGAGCGACGCGTGGTCGGGGTGGAGCGCGCAGGCGCCGGCGCGCGCGGGCGCGGTGCCGGTGGGCGTGGTACTGGTGGGCGCGGTGCCGACGTCGGCGGGCAGGCGGGGGCCTCCCCCGCTCGCCGGCGTGCCGTGCTGGAGGTTGACCGTGGCCACCCGGATCGGGCGGCCGGCCGTCACGGTCGCGACTCGGGTGCGACCGCGTCGTCGGCGGTGGGGGCGTCCGCGTCGTCCGCGGGCGCGAAGGTGAGCGAGACCGAGTTCATGCAGAAGCGGTCGCCGGTCGGGGTCTGCGGGGCGTCGTCGAAGACGTGCCCGAGGTGCGAGCCGCACGTCCTGCAGCGGACCTCGGTGCGGACCATTCCGTGGGAGCGGTCCTCGATGAGCTCGACCGCGTCGGAGTCCTGCGGGGCGTAGAAGGAGGGCCAGCCGCAGTGCGCATCGAACTTGGTCTCCGAGCGGAAGAGCTCGGCGCCGCACGCGCGGCAGGAGTACAGGCCCTCGCGGTGCTCGTCGAGCAGCTCGCCCGTGCCGGGGCGCTCGGTGCCCGCGAGGCGGAGGACCTGGAACTCGGCCGGGTCGAGGATCTGCCGCCACTCCTCGTCGGTCCTGCTGACGGCGTAGTCGCCGGTGGAGGTCGTCATGAGGCCATCGTCCTCCTCTTCGGCGCGGACGTCACGTCCGTCCGCCCCCGGCCGATGTGGTCGAGAGTGCGGGTCAGTCGCCGCCGCCCCCGTCGCCACCCTCGCCGCGGCCGGCGCCCGTCGCACCGCCGCCGCCGTCCGAGGCGTCGCGGCCGTAGACGACCTCGTGGCCGCGCGGCGGCCGGCCCGACCGGTCGCGGTACCGGCGCGGGGTGGACCCGGTGTCGACGCCCGGGGTGGACTCGGGGTCGTCGGCCGGGGCGACCGCGGGATCGTCGGCCGGGGCGACGTCCGCATCGGCGCCGGGCCCGGTACCGGCACCGCCCGCGGCCCCTCCCGCCGGCTCGACGGCCGCATCGGTCGCGGCGAAGTGCTCGGCGTCCAGTGCCGGCAGCACGGACGTCTCTCCGGAGCGCGGCGGCTGCACGTCGGCGGGCGGGGCGTCGCCCAGCGCGCCGGTGACCTCGACCGGCCCCTCGACGACCCGCTCGTCGCCGAACGCCTCCGACCCGTCGTACACGGCGGCGCGATCGTCGTCGTCGACCACCGGGATGCCACCCGTGGCGACGGAACCGAAGGCGACCGCCGCGGCGTCCGAGGTGTGATCCTCGCCGTCGACCGCCTCGCCCTCGCCGGTGGTCGCCGCCCGGCGCCGCTCCACGCCGGCCTCGAGCTCGGCCTGCACGGCCTCGTCGGGCCCGGTGAACTTCGCGCCGCGCTCCTCGTTCTCGGGGGTGCCCGTGTACATCGAGGAGGCGTGCGCGCCGGTCGTCGTCGTGACCGACGTCGCGTCGGACACGTCGGGCCGTTCCGCCGCCGACTGCGGCGTGATGACGGGCGGGAGCTGCCCGGCTGCGGCGGCGGAGCGCGCGCTCGGCGCCGACAGCCCGCGGCCGAACCGGTAGACGAGGCTCGTGCGCAGGGGGCCGAGCGGGAACTCGTCGCGCAGGCCGGGGACGGCGGACCCCTCGGCGGACTCCCCGCGGTTCTGCCACACCATGTCGTCCGGGTAGCCGGGCGGGTAGACGGCCGCGGTGTTCGCCGAGCCGGCGGAGATCGCCGAGACGGCCGACGTCCGTGTCCGGGCCGTCCACGCCACCGGCCCCTCCGACGCCGACGACGCCGAGGGCGCCGCCGCGTGGGCCGCGGACTGGGCCGAGTGCGCCGACTGGGCGGAGGAGGCCGACTGCGCCGACCCGGCGGAGCTCGCGGAGCGGGCGGACCAGGCCGAGCGGGCCGAACGCGCGGACCGGGGCGATCGTGCCGACCTACCCGAGCGCTCGCCGCGCTCCGCACGCTCACCGCGCTCGCCGCGATCCGCCCGCCCCGGACGCCCGGAGCGGGTCGCTCGGCCCCGCTGCCCGTCCGTCGCGCCCGCCGAGGGCGCGCCGGTCCCGCTGGTCCGGGAGTCGGCGTCGGGGGCGTGGGTCGTGTCCCCCGGGCGCGAGGCGGCGAGCGCCTCCTCGAGGGCCTCGGTGCTCATGACGGTGGTCTGGGAGCCGGTGTCGTCGTGGTGCCCGACCTGCCCGCGCCGACCGAGCGCGCCGCCGACCTCGCGGGCCCGGCGCCGGTCCTCGCGGGCCGCCCGCCGACGCGCCCGGCGCGCAGCCGACTCGCGCTGCTTGCGCGCCTCGACCGTCTCCTGCCGGACGACCACGGCCTCCTGCGCCACCTGCTCCTGGTCGCGGTAGCTCTTCTCGATCTCCGCGAGCTCGGCGAGGTCGGCGTCGAGGTCGGCCTGCTCGTGGACGTCGCGCGGGCGGGGCGGCGTGAGCGCCTCCAACGGCGGCTCGTGGTCCTCGATCCGCGTGCGCGGCAGCGCGTAGGGGGCGTGGGTCTGGAGGAAGTCGAGGAGCTCCTCGCGCAGGTAGTAGCGCAGGTCGACGAGCGTCCCGGGGTCCTTCGCGGAGACGAGCGCGCGGACCGTGACGAACCCGCCGACGGCGTCGTACACCTGGAAGATCCCGAGGTTCTTGTCCCACAGCGGCGTGGCGTCGAGGAGGCGCTGCATCTCCGCGCGCATCGCGGGCACGGGCACGCGCCAGTCGACGTCGAAGGTCACCGTGCCTAGGATGCTCGTCTCGCGTCGGGTCCAGTTCTCGAAGGGGTTGGTCGTGAAGTGCGACGACGGGAGGATGATCCGCCTGTTGTCCCAGGTCAGCACCACCACGTAGGTGAGGGTGATCTCCTCGATGTAGCCGTACTCGCCGTCGATGACGATCGTGTCGTCCACGCGGATCGCGTCTGTGAACGCGAGCTGGATGCCGGCGAACAGGTTGGCCAGCGTGCTCTGCGCCGCGATACCGGCGACGACCGACAGCACACCCGCCGAGGCCAGCATCGAGGCGCCGGCCGCGCGGGCCCCCGGGAAGGTCAGCAGCACGATGGCGATGCCGATGATCCAGACGACCACCACGCCGACGCGGCGCAGCATGACCGCCTGCGTCTGGATGCGGCGCCCGTGGGTGGAGACCTCGCCGCCGCCCGCGCGCTCCCGGACGCCCTTGAGCGCGAAGTCCTCGGCCACGTTGGCGAGCGCCGCCACGAGCCACGTGACGCTGAGGATGATCGCCACGACGAGCGCATGCTGGATGACCCCGCGCCAGCCCGGCACGCGCGCGTCCGCCGGGAGCCGCGTGGCCAGGTAGAAGCCGACCATGGTGCCGATGACCATGAGCAGCAGCCGGACCGGCCCCTTGATGCGGGCATAGACGATCCGGATGCCGGCCCTGCGGCGCGCGAGGAAGCCGAACACGGCGCCGAGCAGCAGCGCGACGACGAGGCCGGCCGCCGCCCCGATGACCGAGCTGCCGGCCACCGAGAGGACGTCGAGCGTGGTCTCGATGGCCTGGTCGGTCTGCTCGTCGTCCATGCCTCCAGGCTAGGGCGCGGGGCCCTGCCCGTGCGTCACCCCCAGCCGAGCTCGTGCAGCCGCTCGTCGGAGATGCCGAAGTGGTGGGCGATCTCGTGCACCACGGTCACGGCGACCTCGTCGACGACCTCCTCGACGTCCTCGCACCAGCGCAGCGTGGGGCCGCGGAAGATCGTGATGCGGTCGGGCAGGGAGCCTGCCCAGCCGTCGTCGCGGTCGGTCAGCGGCGTGCCCTCGTAGATGCCGAAGAGCTCACCCTCCTCGACGCCGTCCAGCTGCTCCGGCGTGGCCTCCTCCTCGATGAGGACCACCACGTTGTCCATCGCCGCCGCGAGCTCGGGCGGGACGAGGTCGAGCGCGTCGGCCACCGCCTCCTCGAACTCGGCCTCGCTCATCTCCACCACGGGGCCATGGTCGCACCCGGCCCGCGGTGGGCCCGGGACGGGGGCGGCGTCGGGACGGGGGTGGCGGCCGGGGTCGTTCGTCGTCGTCGGATGTTTGTCCGGGCATGACGGAGCGCACACCCGAACTGGTTGGAACCATCGCCGAACGCCACCTATGCTTGTCCAGGCCTCAGGACGCCTGGGCGACGGGAGTCTCCGGCCCCCATCGTCTAGCGGCCTAGGACCCCGCCCTTTCACGGCGGTAGCACGGGTTCGAATCCCGTTGGGGGTACGCTCCTTGACCGGTGAGTACCGAGCAGGTCAGCACGACAGCAGGATCAGAAGTACACAGCAAGGCCCTGTAGCGCAGTTGGTTAGCGCGCCGCCCTGTCACGGCGGAGGTCGCGGGTTCAAGTCCCGTCAGGGTCGCAGTCGAGCCGGTCGAACGGCCGCGCGTCGGCGCAGGGCTCTGTAGCTCAGTTGGTAGAGCGTCCGACTGAAAATCGGAAGGTCACCGGATCGACCCCGGTCGGAGCCACTGCACAGAAGGGGCCGGATCCCACGCGGATCCGGCCCCTTCTCGCGTCTGCGTCACGAGAAGCGGTAGATCCCGAGCGTGTCGGAGCCGTCGCCGTCCCAGTCGCCCACGTAGGTCTCGTCGGCGGCGCGGCCGTAGTCGATCTGGGTGTCGGCCCAGCCGGACTCCATCGAGTTGCGCACGAAGTAGGTGAACCCGCGGCGCACGGCGAAGGTGTCCTCGCCGTCGGCGTCCCAGTCGCCCACGTACACGTCGTCGCCGGCGCGGCCGTAGGAGATCTCGGCGTCGGCCCAGCCGGACTCCATCGTGTTGGACACGAAGAACTCGTTGCCCCGGCGGACGGTGAACGTGTCGGTGCCGTCGCCGTCCCAGTCGCCGACGAGCACCTCGTCGCCGGCGCGGCCGTACTGGAGGACGACGTCCGCCACGCCCGACGTCAGCGAGTTGCGGATGTGGAACTCGTTGCCCCGGCGCACGGCGAAGGTGTCGGTGCCGTCGCCGTCCCAGTCGCCCACGTACACCTCGTCGTCGGGGCGCCCGTAGTTGATAGTGACGTCCGGGTTGCCCGGGCTGTTGGTCTGGCGGATCCGGTAGGTGGCCTCGCGGCGGTAGGCCACGGTGTCGGTCCCGTTACCGTCCCAGTCGCCCACGTAGAACCGGTCGTAGTAGCTGCCGAAGCCGAAGATCGAGGTGGCGCTCGTCGTGAAGGTGTCGGCGAGGAAGAATCCCTCGTCGATCCCGTGCCGCACGCCGGGGGTGACCGCCACGGTCGAGTGGTGCAGCCAGCCGGAGCGGGAGCCGACGGTCACGCGGTACCAGCCGTCGATGAGGGCGTCGACGACGTCGATCCGCGCCCCCGCCCCGAGCGACGCCACCTGGTTGCCGGCGTCGAAGGCGCGGGAGGAGCGCAGGATGGTGGCCGCCGTCGTGCGGGCCTGGGGCTCGCCGGAGCGGACGGGCGAGACGTCGGAGGCGTGCGCCCAGCCGGTGACCCCGTTCGCGCGGACGCGGACCCAGTCGCCGGTCTTGTCGCCCGGCCAGCCGGTCATCGGGGTGAAGTTCGGGACGGTCGTCAGCACCCGGGCCCCCGACGACGCCGACGCCCGGATCGGGGTCGACCCGATCGCGTAGTACCGGCAGGTGGCGGGCGTGGTCATGGGGACGGCGCGCACGGCGGCCTCGCGCAGGTCGACGCCGCGGCCCGAGAACCAGCCGATCGGCTCGACGCGGGTGCCGCGCAGGTAGGCGTCGAGCCAGATCTCGAGGTGGAGGTGCGGGGCCGTGGACACGCCGGTCGAGCCGACGTCGGCGATCCGCTGGCCCGCGCGCACCGTGTCGCCGACCCGGACGTAGCGGTCGCGGTCGAGCGTGTGGGAGTAGCTGGCGAACACGTGCCGGCCGTCGATGGTGTGGCGCACGAGCAGCCACTCCCCCGCCACCGGGTCGTTGAGCTGGTTGACGACCACGCCGTCCGCGATCGCGTAGAGCGGCGTGCCGGCGGGGGCGCCGAAGTCCACGCCGCCATGGCTCGTCGAGCCGTACATGATCGGGATGCAGCGCGGGCCCATGTACGAGGTCAGCGCGTACGTGTTGCTGCCGAGCGGCCCGACGATCCCCCGGTTGCCCGCCGGCGGTGCGTCGATCTGGGCGAGCGGCCCTGCCGTGATCGGCGCGTTGCTGCGGGTCTGCGGGACGAGCTCGCCCTCGCGCAGGGGGTCGTCCGAGGGGGCCGGGTCCGCCGGGAGGGCGTCCGGGCCGGTGGCGCCGGGGGTGTCGGCGTCGTCGGGGGCGTTGCTGCTGTCCTCGGTCCCCGGGACGGTCGTGGGCTCCTCGAGGGCGGGGTCCTCGGGCGCGGGTTCCGGGGTGGTGGGGGCCGGAGTCGCCGCGGCGGGGCCGGCGGCGGCCGGACCGGCGAGCGTGAGGAGCAGGCCGAGCCCGACGGCGGCGCTCAGGCCGGTCGGGCGACGTCGCCCGGTCGAGCCGGTCGGGAGGGGAAGGGACGAGCGCACGGTGGTCCTCATGGTGGTCTGCGGGGTGGCCGGGGAAGTGGAGCCGCGCACAGCGTGCCACTCGCACCGGCTCCGGAAGCCGTTATGCGCGGGAGGTCGCCGGTTGTTCACCTCGGGGAGGTTGTGGATGGCGCCGACGGCCCGACGCGAACCGGCCGGTCGGCGCTGCGGTTGGGGTCGGGTGGCGCACACCATTACGCTGAGCGAGAGTCACACCAGGCGGCATCAACGGCCGCCGGTGCAGCGACACGGAGGAGATGATCCACGGTGAGCCAACCCGATCTGGGCGGCGTCGACCCCACGGAAGCGCGCCAGGCACCGGGGCTGTCCCCGAACGCCCCGAACGCCGAGCCGTCGGTCGGCGAGCTCTTCAGCCGGATGTCCCAGCAGGTCTCTGCCCTGGTCAAGGGTGAGATCAACCTGGCGAAGACGCAGGCGACCGAGAAGATCAGCAAGATCTCCAAGGGCGCCGTCTTCCTGGCGGTCGCGGGCGTCCTCGCGCTCTACGGCCTGGGCATGGTGTTCCTCACCGCGACGTGGGGCATCGCCGAGGCGCTGCCGCTGTGGCTGTCGGCGCTCATCGTCACGGTGGCGATCTTCCTCGTCGTCGGGATCCTCGCCCTCGTCGGGATCAAGACGCTCAACAAGCACAAGCAGTACAACGTCGCCCCGCAGGAGGGCCTCAAGGAGGATGTCGCGGCCCTGAAGAAGGGTCTCGGCAGCGACGACGACACCACCTCGGACGAAGGGTCTCAGCGATGAGCGAGGCGAACGGCTCCGCGCCGGAGAAGAAGAAGCAGTCGGCCGAGGAGATCCAGGCCGAGATCGAGCGGACCCGGGCCGAGCTGACGTCGACCGTCGGCGAGCTGTCCTACAAGCTCGACCCCAAGCGTCAGGTCGAGGCCGCCAAGGCCGGGGCCAAGGACGCCGTGGGCGGGGTGAAGGACAAGGCCACCGGCCTCGCGAAGGGCGTGAAGGAGGGCGACTCCGGCGCGCTGACGGTCGCCGGTGTGGCCGCGGCCGTCGTCGGCGTCTTCGTCATCGCCGCCATCCGCGGCAAGAAGGACTGACCGGAGCAGACGCTCCACGCGCCGAGCCCGCAGGCCCCGTCCCGAGCCCACCGACGCCGTCGGTGAGGTGGACGCACGACCTACGGGCTCGGCGTCGTTCTGTGCGGCCTCACCCGGCGGCGCGCTGCCTGGCCTCCGGGTCCAGCCCGACGCTGCGCATGAGCTCCTCGACCTCGTCGCGGCGGAACCGGCGGTGCCCACCGAGGGTGCGGACCGCCGCGAGCTTGCCGGCGTTCGCCCACCGCGTGACCGTCTTGGGATCCACCCGGAAGCAGGCGGCCACCTCGGCGGGTGTCATCAGGTCGTCGGTCGGCGTCGCGTCCATCTTCTGCATCCCTCGTCCCGGGTCGAGCGGTCCTCATCATCGTCGGCCTTGCACGGTCCGAAATCCTGGGCCCATGGTCCCGACATAAGGGACCACTCCGGCGGACCGGGCAGCGGTGGACGGCGGCGCATCACACCCCGCACGACGCCGAACAGCAGGGCGCTCCGGGCCGGCGCGTCGTCGTCGTGCACCCGTGGTGTGTGCCCAACGACGCCCTGGCGGGAATGGGCACCCGCCCCGACGGCGGGGTACGGTGGCCCCACGACAGACACTTGACCACTCAGCCGGGACCCCATCGTTCGCGATGCTTGCCCCGGTTCCTACGTTGGAGGGGGTCGGCTCCATGGGGCGCGGCCGTCAGAAGGCAAAGCAGACCAAGGTTGCCCGCGAGCTGAAGTACTTCAGCCCTGCGACCGACTACGCGGCACTCGAGCGCGAGCTCGCGTCCCGGGGAGACGGTGGCGACAACCAGAGGTCGTACGAGACGACTCCGGCGGCGGACGACGACGACGAGTGGGACGGCTACTCGGCCCGTTCCTGACGCCGAACGCCCGGTGACCGCCGGGCGAGGTCAGGGCGGGGCGTCACCACCCCGGTTCGTCGGACGAGGTCCACAGCGACACGGCGCGAGGCGTCGTCGGTTCGGCGTGCCCGCGGGCGCGGGAGGCGGCTGAGCCGCGCTCTCGACATGTGCGCGGGGCGGGCGGCGGCTCCCCACCGCAATGTCGGCGTGCACCAACCGCAATCTCGACGAGAGACGACGGCGCTGGACCGCACCCTCGACACGTGCGGGGCTCCCAACCGCAATCTCGACGTGCACCAACCGCAATCTCGGTGACGACCAACCGCAATCTCGACGAGGGAGAGCGAGCGGCGGTCAGGCGGGGCGGTAATTGCCCGTGAGGTGGACGGCTCCGCCGTCGACGCCCTTGGTTCCGCTGACGACGCGCGCGCCGTCGGGGGCCGAGCCGTCACCGAGCGCGATCTCGCCGATGACCCACGAGGGCACGTCGGCGTCCGCGAGCAGGACCATCGCCTCGTCGACGCGGTCGGCCGCGAGCACGGCCACCATGCCGACGCCGAGGTTGAGCGTCCCCTCGAGGTCGTCCCACGGCACGCGCCCGAGGCCCTGGAGCAGGCCGAAGATCGGCGGCACGGCCCACGAGCCGCGGTCGACGCCGGCGACGAGCCCGGCCGGCAGCACGCGCGCGAGGTTCGCCGCGAGCCCTCCCCCGGTGACGTGCGTGAACGCGTGCAGGTCGGCACCCAGCGCGCCGGCGAGGTCGAGCGAGGGGCGCGTGTAGAGGGCCGTCGGCTCGAGCAGCTCCTCCCCCAGCGTCCGGCCGAGCTCGGGGACGTCGCGGTCGAGGGCCCAGCCGGCCGCGTCCACCACCCGCCGCACGAGCGAGTACCCGTTGGAGTGCAGGCCCGAGGACGCCATGGCGAGCAGGACGTCGCCGTCGCGGACGCGCTCGGGGCCCAGCACGTCCTCGGCGTCGACCACGCCGGTGGCGGCGCCGGCCACGTCGTACTCGTCGGGGGCCATGAGGCCCGGGTGCTCGGCGGTCTCGCCCCCGAGCAGCGGGACGCCGGCGATCTCGCAGGCGGCGGCGATGCCCCGGACGATGTCGGCGATCCGGGTGGGCTCGACCTTCCCGCACGCGATGTAGTCGGTCATCAGCAGCGGCTTCGCACCGACCACCACGATGTCGTCGACGACCATCGCCACGAGGTCCTGCCCGATCGTGTCGTGCACGCCCATGGCCCGCGCGATCGCGATCTTCGTGCCGACGCCGTCGGTCGAGGTGGCGAGCAGCGGGCGGCCGTAGTCCTTGAGCGCGCTCGCGTCGACGAGCCCGGCGAAGCCGCCGAACCCGCCGAGCACCTCGGGGGTCAGCGTGCGCTGGACGGCGGACCTCATCAGCTCGACGGCGCGGTCACCGGCCTCCGTGTCGACGCCGGCGGTGGCGTAGGTGATGGCCTCCCCCGTCTCCCCGCCCGAAGGTGCGGGGACCACGGGGCGAGGCTCCGGCGTCGTGGGCGTGGTCATGCGGACACCACCGGGGTCAGTGAGGCGTTCTCGTGGCGGATCGGGTACGTGCCGGTGAAGCAGGCGGTGCACAGGCGCCCGGCGTCGACGGCGGTGGCCGCGACCATGCCGTCCACGGAGATGTAGCCGAGCGAGTCGGCGCCGAGGGAGGCGCGGATCTCCTCGACGCTCATCCCGTTGGCGATGAGCTCGGCACGGGAGGCGAAGTCGATGCCGTAGTAGCAGGGCCACTTGACCGGCGGTGAGGAGATCCGGACGTGCACCTCGGCGGCGCCGGCCTCGCGCAGCATCCGCACGAGCGCGCGCTGGGTGTTCCCGCGGACGATCGAGTCGTCGACGACGACGAGCCGCTTGCCCGCGATGACCTCGCGCATCGGGTTGAGCTTGAGCCGGATGCCGAGCTGGCGGATCGTCTGCGTGGGCTGGATGAACGTGCGGCCCACGTAGGCGTTCTTCACGAGGCCCTGGGCGAACGGCAGGCCGGACTCCTGGGCGTAACCGATCGCGGCGGGCGTGCCGGAGTCGGGGGTGGGGATGACGAGGTCGGCGTCGGCGGGGGCCTCGCGGGCCAGCGCCCGGCCCATCTCGGTGCGCGCGGAGTTGACGGAGCGGCCGGCGATCGTGGTGTCGGGGCGCGCGAGGTAGACGTACTCGAAAATGCAGCCCCGGGGCTCGGCCTCGGCGAAGCGGCTCGATCGCACACCGTCGGCGTCGATGGCGAGCAGCTCGCCGGGCTCGACCTCCCGGACGAACGTGGCGCCGACGATGTCGAGCGCCGCCGTCTCGGACGCCACCGCCCAGCCGCTCTCGAGCCGCCCGAGGACGAGGGGGCGGATGCCGTGCGCGTCCCGGGCGGCGTAGAGCGTGTGCTCGTCCATGAACACGAGCGAGAAGGCGCCGCGCAGGAGCGGCAGGACGGCCGTCGCGGCGTCGCCGAGCCCGCCCGCGGTGGCCGGCTCGGTGCCGAGGAGGTGTGTGATGACGGCGGTGTCGGTGGAGGAGCCCTTGCCGAGGTCGCCGCTGAGGTCCGTGCCCGAGCGCTCGCGGACGATCTCGAGGAGCTCGCGGACGTTGGTGAGGTTGCCGTTGTGGCCGAGTGCCACGGTGCCGGTCGCGGTGGGGCCGAGGGTGGGCTGGGCGTTGTGCCAGGCACGGCCACCGGCGGTCGCGTAGCGGGCGTGGCCGACGGCGAGGTGCCCCTGCAGCGACTCGAGCGCCTGGTCGTCGAAGACCTGGGACACGAGCCCGGTGTCCTTGTAGACGAGGATCGACTGCCCGTCCGAGGTGGCGATGCCCGCGGCCTCCTGGCCCCGGTGCTGGAGGGCGTACAGGCCGAAGTAGGTCAGCCGCGCGACCTCCTCGCCGGGCGCCCACACGCCGAACACGCCGCAGGAGTCCTGCGGGCCCTTCTCTCCGGGGATGAGCTCGTGCGAGAGCCGACCGTCGCCACCTGCCACGCCCGGCAGTCTCTCACGAGGGTGGGCGGTGGTTCGGGGAGCGTCCGCGGGGGGGGCGGTGCTCAGGCGGCCGCGGCGGTGCGGGCGGCGTCGGCGAGCGGGACGCGCGCGCCGGGCTCGACGCCGAGGAGCGTCGCCAGCTCCGCGTCCCGGATCGGGGCGGTGATGTCGCCCTGGCGCAGGAGGAACAGCACGTCGAGGATCTCGTAGCGCGGCCGCCCGTCGGCGAGCGCCTCGGTGAACCGGGACCCGCCGGGCACGAACCCGCACTCGACGGCGGCGAAGGTGCGCGGCGCGTCGTCGGCGCGGTCGTGGACACGCACGGACGCGACGACGTCGGCGACCGCCTGCCCGTACCGCTCCGCGTTGGCCCGCACCGCCTCGCCGACCGTCGCCGCCGCGCCGCCGAGCAGCTCGAAGCCGGGCCAGGACGAGTCGACGGCGCGGGCGACGAGGGCGTCCCAGTCGACGTCGGCACCGGCCCTGATCTCGACGCCGCCGCACGGCGAGAGGTCGTCGAGGTCGCAGGACGAGTCGTCGACGACGACGTCGAGGCGCTGGGCGTCGGGGTTCGTCGTCGGGGCGGTCGTGGTCATACCGCCATTGCACGCCGACAGCCGCGCGGCCGCAAGGGGTGGTGCGGTCGCTCGGCGATCGGGGCGGGCAGGGAGCGGGGCGGGGTTCGCCGTCGGGCGGGGTGTGTCGACCCCCGCGTCACATGGCGGTGTAGCCGCCCTCGAGCATGACCGTGCTGCCGGTCATGAAGTCGGACGCGGGGGCCGCCAGGTAGAGGACGAGGTCGGCGACCTCGACGGGCTGGCCGAATCGGCCGAGCGGGATCTTCGCCTTCATCGGGTCGCCCTTCTCGGGCGGGCCCCAGACCTGCTCGCCCATCGGCGTGAGGATGACGGTGGGGGCCACGGCGTTGACCTGGATGTTGTGCGGGCCGAGCTCGCCGGCGAGGACCTTCGTCAGCGAGATGAGGCCGCCCTTGGAGGCGGCGTAGGCGGCGTGGTCGTCGGCGGCGATGACGCCGGTCTGCGACGCGATGTTGATGATCTTGCCGCGCCCGCGTTCGATCATGCTCGGCGCGATCTCCTGCGTGAGGGCGAACGGGGCCGTGAGGTTGACGGCGAGCGTGAGGTCCCAGTCCTCCTGGCTCAGCTCGGTGTAGGGGGCGACGCGCGCGACGCCGGCGTTGTTGATGAGCACGTCGACGTGGCCGAGGAGCTCGAGGGCCTTGCGGCCGAGCTCGCGCGCGCCGGCCGGGGTGGTGAGGTCGGTGGGCACGAGGTGCGCGGTGCGGCCGTGGGCGCGGACGGCGGCGGCGGTGTCCTCGAGCGCGGCCTCGTCGCGGCCCGAGAGGACGAAATCAGCGCCGGCCTCCGCCAGGACCTGGGCGATCGCCTCGCCGATGCCGCGCGAGGCGCCGGTGAGGAGGACGGTCTTCCCCTCGAGCGAGAACCGGGTCCTGAGGTCCGACATGGGGTGCTCCTTCGTCGCAGCGTGGGCCCGCAGGGTGGTGCCGTGCGGGCGTGGGCCCGCAGCTCCGGTCGGTGCGGGTGCTCGGGAAGGTATGACCGGTGCAGACAGGTTGTCCACCCGGTGCTCAGATGTGGGTTCTGGTCCTCCCAAAACGAGGTGATCCGGTGCTCGGGCACGCACAATCAGAGGCATGCCTGATGTCGACCTGCCGTTCCGCTTCGCCGCCGGCGAGAGGGTCGCGCTGCGCAAGGCGATCGACCGGGACCTCGACGGTCTCGTCGAGCTGCGGTCCGACCCGGACGTGCGCCGCCACCTCGGCGGGGCGGTCCCCGAAGGGCGCGTGCGGGACCTGCTGACGGCCCGCAGCATCTCGTGGTCCACGGAGGGCTCGGGCGAGTTCGTCGTGGCCGACGCGGAGTCGGACGACCTGCTCGGCATGGTCGTCCTCGACCGCCGGTCCGCGACCCGACCCGGGCACGTGCGCGACGAGGGCGAGGAGCTCGAGCTGTCCTACGTGCTGCGTCGGTCGGTGTGGGGGCGCGGGCTCGCGCGCGAGGCGGCCGGCCTGCTCCTGCGGGAGGCCGCCGCGCACCTCGAGGACCAGCCGGTGCTGCTGGTGAGCACGGTGGACAACGCACGGTCGATCGGGCTCGCCAGGCGGCTCGGGTTCGAGGACGCGGGGACCTTCACCGAGTTCGACGCCGAGCAGTGGCTCGGGAGTCTGCGGCTCGGTCGCTGGGCCTGACGCTCCCCCGTCTGTTGCGCATATCTGCGCATCCGCTCCACCTGCTTGCTCTCCTCCCGACGCAGGTGCACCGTCATGCGCAAACGTTTCCGCATCGGCAGTGACGCCAGGACAGACCCGGCATCCCCACGACCGCCGCCCCGCCGAGGGGCGCGGCGAGCATCTCCGGCGCGGACCTCGACGAGGAGGACCAGGTGGGCATCAGGGAGGTCGCTCGAGCCGCGCACGTCTCGGTGACGACCGCGTCCCGCGCGCTCAACGGCACCGGGCGCGTCGCGGAGACGACCAGAGAGCGCGTGCGCGCCGTCGCCGAGGAGCTCGGCTACCGCCCCAACGAGCTGGCCCGTCAGCTCAAGCGCGGGAAGAGCTCCTCGGTCGGGATCGTCGTCCCGGACATCACCAACCCGTTCTTCTCCGAGCTCGCCCAGGGGGTCCAGGAGGTGGCGGCCCGCCACGGCGCGGTCCTGCTACTCACCGCGACCGGCGCCGACCCCGGACGGACAGCCGAGGCGATTGCTCAGATGCGGGCACGCCACGTCGCCGGAGTCGTCCTTGTCGAAGACCAGCTCGACGACGACCGGCTCGTCCGGGCGCTGGACGGCATGCGGTTCGTCGCCCTCGACCGCGAGCTCGACCCGAGCCGCGCCACGTCCGTGACCAGCGACCACCGGTCCGGCGGCCGGCTCGCTGTCCAACATCTCTTCGACCTCGGGCACCGGCGGATCGCCCACGTCGGGGGACGGCCGGAGATCGCCGTGGCGAGCGAGCGCGCCGCCGGCTATCGGGAGGGTCTCGCAGCCGCCGGGATCGACGTCGACCCGACGCTCGTCGTCGAGGCGGACTTCGAGGAGGAGGCCGGCTACCAGGGCACGCTCCGTCTCCTCGCCCGCGGCACCGACCTCACCGCGATCGTCGCCGTCAACGACCTGGCCGCCATCGGGGCGATCCGCGCGCTCGACGAACACGGCCTCGCGGTACCGCACGACATCAGCGTCGTCGGCTTCGACGACATCCACCTCGCGTCCTACGTGCGACCGGGGCTCACCACGATCCACCAACAGATCGACGAGCTCGGGCGGCAGGCCGCCGAGCTGCTGCTCGACGACGAACAGGAAGGGCGTTCCCGCATGCTCGATGTCCACGTGGTCACCCGAGGGACCACCGCACCGCCTCCGGCCGTCGCTGCCGATCGGCGCCTGGGAGGCCTGGAGCGTGATGAGGTCGTACGGGCTGAGGTCGAGGGCCTCGGCCGCCGTCACCTCGGGCTGGCCGTAGGTGTCGCGCCACCACCGGAGCACGACGCCGGCGGCATGCGCGGTGCCCTCCATGTCCCAGCGGTGCGGGATCGCGTGGGCGCCGAAGGAGACGCCGCTGTCGAGGTTCGCCGCCATGTCGGGGGCCTCGTCGAGCTGGGCGACCATCACCGCCGCCGTGCCCAGCGAGAGCTCGGCCATGCCGGCCTTGTTGACGGCCGAGCCGACGGCCGCGCACTGCTGGTCGCCGCCGCCCGGCGAGAGGACCGTGCCCTCGGCGAAGCCGGTGGCCAGCGCGCCGGCCGCCGAGACCGCACCGACGGGCCGCAGGTCGTGGACCATCGGCGGCATGAGGTCGAGGTCGAGCCCCGCCCGCTGGAACAGCTCCGGGGAGTAGTCGAGCGTGGTGAGGTCGAACATGCCGTTGTAGTTGAGCGCCGACGGGTTGGCGAAGAGCTCGGTCGACCCGAGCCGGTGGAGAATCCACTCCTGGCCGTTGAGGATCTTCCACGTGCGGTCGTAGATCTCCGGGCGGCGGTCCTTGAGCCACTTGAGCTTCGGGTAGACCCACAAGCTCGAGGGGTTGAGGCCGGTGATGCGGCAGTACTCGTCGGAGCCGATCTCGTCGTTGATCCACTGCGTCTCTGCGGTGGCGCGGCCGTCCGACCAGACGATGGCGTCGCTCAGCGGCTCCCAGTCCTTGTCGACCGGGACGAACGAGCCGCGCTGCGAGGAGACGCCGATCGAGACGATGCTCGTCAGATCACCGCGGAACCGGCTGGTGGCCTGCTTCGAGGCGAGGCAGACGCCCTCCCACAGCTCGTGCATGTCCTGGTCGACCCACCCGGGGTGCGGGTGCTTCGTCCGGTACTCGGCGTAGCCGCTGCTCATGACGTTGCCGTCGCGGTCGAAGATCATGACCGTCGTGCCGGTCGTCCCGGCGTCGATGCCGGCGAAGTACTTCTCCATCGGGGCCTCCCCAGGCGGTTGCGTCGTTGCGTTTCGACACTATCCGAGGGGAGTGGTGGGCCTGAGGGTGGGTGCGAGCGCAGGCGGAAGAACGCGCTTATGTGCGGGGGACGTTCCCGCTCAGACCGACGACGCCGACCTCGCCGGCACCCCACCAGCCACACCACCCGGCACCGCGCGCGGGACGAGGCGCTGCAACTGCGTGACGTGCCGCGGCTCGAGCTCCTCGACGGATGCGACCTGCAGCAGCTTCATCGTGCGGACGACCTGCTCGGAGAGGATCTGGATCGCGCGATCGACGCCGTCGCGCCCACCGGCCATGAGCCCGTAGAGGTACGCGCGCCCGACCATCGTGAACCGCGCACCGAGCGCGAGCGCGGCCACGATGTCGGCGCCGTTCATGATCCCGGTGTCGAGCGCGATCTCCGTGTGGTGGCCGACCTCGCGCACGACCTCGGGCAGGAGGTGGAACGGAACCGGTGCACGGTCGAGCTGACGACCGCCGTGGTTGGACAGCACGATCCCGTCGACGCCCAGGTCGACGAGCCGCCTGGCGTCGTCGACGGTCTGAACGCCCTTGACCACCAGCTTCCCCGGCCACATCGAGCGGATGGTCGCGAGGTCGTCGTCGTCGATCGTGGGGTCCATCGCGGAGTCGAGCAGCTCGCCCACGGTGCCGCCCGTGGAAGACAGGGAGGCGAACTCGAGCTTCGGCGTCGTGAGGAAGTCGTACCACCACCAGGGCCGCGGGATCGCGTCGGCGATGGTGCGGAGCGTGAGGCTCGGTGGGATGGAGAAGCCGTTGCGGGCGTCGCGCAGGCGGGCGCCGGCGATCGGGGTGTCGACGGTGAAGAGCAGCGTGTCGAAACCGGCCGCAGCCGCGCGCTCGACCAGGTTGTACGACGTCTCGCGCTGCCGCATGACGTAGAGCTGGAACCAGTTGCGGCCCGTGGGGTTGGCGGCGCGGACATCCTCGATCGACGTGGTGCCGAGGGTGGACAGGGCGAACGGGATGCCCGCCGCGCCGGCCGCCCCCGCGCCCGCGCTCTCGCCCTCGGTCTGCATGAGGCGGGTGAAGCCGGTGGGCGCGATGCCGAACGGCATGGCGGACGGTCCGCCGAAGATCGTCGTGCTCGTGTCGACGGTCGAGACGTCATGGAGGATCGACGGGTGCAGCTCGACGTCCCGGAAAGCCTGCCTGGCCCGCGCGAGCGACAGCTCGGCCTCCGCGGCGCCGTCGGTGTAGTCGAAGGCGGCGGCGGGCGTGCGGCGCTTGGCGATGCGGCGCAGGTCCTCGATCGTCAGAGCCGAGGCGAGCCGCCGCTTCTTGAGGTCGAGGCTCGGCCGCCGGAGCTGCACCAGCTCGAAGATCTCGCTGGGGCGGGGGAACTGCCGCTGGACCATGGTCCGACCTCCTGGGCGATGAACGATCACGCACGTGCCCGACGTCGGACGCGTGCCACCCAGCACGCTACCGCTCTGCGCGTGGTGCGGTGGACGCGCGCCGGGGTTCTCCCGATACCTCCGCTCCCCTTCTCGGCACCCGCGCCCCCTCTGCGCCGAGGCCACAGGTTGTGCGCCGACCCCGATGATTGTCGCCGAAGCTAGATGTTGGGTGCCTACCCCGAGGGTTGCCGCCGAACCTAGAGGTTGTGCGCCGACCCCGAGGGTTGTCGCCGAAGCTAGATGTTGTGCGCCGACCCCGAGGGTTGCCGCCGAACCTAGAGGTTGTGCGCCGACCCCACCCACGCCCCCTGTGTGTCAGCCTGGGTGTGAGTCGATCGAGGAGGTCGATGTTGGCACGTCTGCGCACTCCGCAGGAGAAGGCTGAGTTCGTGGCCGAGTACCTGGTTGTCGAGCACGGTCAGAAGTTGGCATGGCTCGCAGAGAGGGGGATCGACTCGCGAACGATGAGTCGTTGGCGTAAGGCGTTCTTCTTTGGCGATCTGGATGCCGAGCTGATTCCCAGGGACACTTCCTTGATGGATGTCGCTGGTGGAGCCAAGTTCAAACAGCTCGAGGTCCAGCTCGCGGCGGAGAAGGCTGCGCGGGAGGCCGATCGGCGGGAACACGCCGCTGAGATCGAGCGACTCCAGGAGGTCAACGATGCGCTGGGAAAAGCTATCGGGCTCTTGCACGACCGCGCCGGCGAGCAGCAGGAGCCCAAGGACGAGAGCTGAACCCAACCACCGGCTCGGGTACGGCGACGGGCGGTTCGGACTTCATCGCGTTCGAGAACGAGCTGGTCGCTGAGATCAAGAGCTATGGGACCAGTCAGCGCGCCACCTTGGAACTGCTCGGGATCAGTCGCGCGACGTGGCACTACCGCCGCCATCCCCGCGACCGGGTGCCCGGTCCGGTTCCGCAGGCACGGCGGGACTATCCCAACCGGGTCACCGACGCCGAGCGGGAGCAGATCCTGGGACTGATCGCCCAGGGGTTCGCCGTCGGTCGCGGCGTGTACTCGTCGTGGCACGACGCGTTGGACGCGGGCGATCCGATCGCCTCGCTCAGGACGTGGCACCGGCTCGCCGCTGCTCATCTGGGGCCGCAACGGCCCAGCCGGCCCCGGCGCCGGCGGCGGGCCAGCGCGATGCCGCAGTTCCGAGCCACCGCGCCCAACCAGGTCTGGTGCTGGGACATCACCAAGCTCGCGGGCAAGTACCACGGGCAGTGGCTCAGTCTCTATCTCGTCATCGACGTCTTCTCGCGCCTGGTCGTGGGCTGGCGGGTTGAACAGGGCGAGGACGATGACCTGGCCCGAGCGATGTTCGAGACCGCGTTCGACGCGCAGGGCACGCACCCGCAGATCGTGCACTCCGATGGCGGCCCGTCGATGATGTCCGACACCCTGTCCGACCTCTACCGCGAGCTGGGCATTACCCGCTCACGTAACCGGCCCCGGGTCTCCAACGACAATCCGTACGCCGAATCATGGTTCAAGACAGCGAAGTACCAGTCCCGCTATCCCGGCTGGTTCCACGACATGGCCCATGCTCGTCGCTGGGCCACGACCGTGATCACCGACTACAACACCACTCACCGGCACACGTCGCTCGAGGGCCACACACCGCAGAGCGTCCATGACGGCAGCTGGCGCACTGTCCATCACCAGCGACAGTCCACTCTCGAAGACCTGGCCGCCCGCCACCCCGAGCGCTACCCCCGCACCCCCCGAATCAGAGCACCGTTAGCGAACGTCACTCTCAACACCGAACAATCAACCCAACGACTCCAAACAGGTTGACACCTTCCGGCCGT
>NZ_JBNDMZ010000004.1:0-280606 GCF_049856295.1 Georgenia sp. Z1344
GCTAGGGCATGTCTCTAAAGCAGGTGGTTGAGCCATTGGGTGACGGCTCGCAGGACGGCTCCTGCTCGGTAGGTCAGTGCGAGCTTGTCGTAGCGGGTGGCCAGCGCGCGCCATTGTTTGACATCGCTGTATCCGCGTTCGATGACGTTGCGGCCGCGGTAGGCCTCGGTGTCCAGTCCGACGGGCCGGCCACCGCGTGAGCCGCGGTTGCGCCGGTGTTGCTGCTGGTCGCGGGGCTCGGGGATGACGCATTTGATGCCGCGACGGCGCAGAGCCTGCCGGGTGGCGCGCGAGGAGTAGGCCTTGTCGCCACGCAGCATGTCCGGTCTCGTTCGAGGGCGACCGGGCCCGGCTCGGTCGATCGAGAGGGCATCGAGCAACGGGCGCAGCATGGGTGAGTCGCCGCCCTGGCCGGGCCCGCACAGGATCACCAGGGGTAGTCCGTGCCCGTCGACGAGCTGATGGATCTTTGTCGACAGTCCGCCTCGGGAACGGCCCAACGCGTGATCAGGAGGCTCGACGCGCAGATTCTTGTGATTCCACAGCTCCCCCTGTGGTGCGGGCCAGGTTCGTGCCGTGCTGGTGAGCGCGGCAGATCGTGGAGTCGACCGCGACCGACCAGTCCAGCTCTCCTTGGGCGTCGGCGCGGACCAGGAGAGCGTCGAGGACCCGGTCCCAGGTTCCGTCCTGAGCCCAGGCTCGATGGCGCTTCCAGACGGTCTGCCAGGGCCCGAACTCCTCGGGCAGATCTCGCCAGGCCAGACCGCACCGGTAGCGGTAGATGATTCCCTCGATCACCTGGCGGTGATCCCGCCTGGGTCTACCTGACCAGGGACGTTGAGCAGGCAACAGCGACTCGATCGTCTCCCACTGCGCGTCGGACAACACACTTCTGCGACTCATCCACCCAGACTCACGCACACCCGGGCCACCGCTTAGGAGACACGCCCTAGGGGCCGCACTCGTCCGGTGCCTGCCCGTTCGCGCGTTCCCGGTGGGGACGAGCCGCATCAGCTCGCTCCTCACCGGGAAGGCGCTCCACTCCTGGTTCTCAGTACTGCGACATGCCCTGGTCGACGTTCATCGCCAATCCGGTGGTCCAGGTGGACTCGTCGGACAGGAGGTAGAGAATCGCGTTGGAGATCTCCCTCGGCGACATGAAGTTCGGGTCACCCTCCGGCCGCGGCCACACGTTGGCCATCGGCAGAATGCCCGGGCTCTCCCGATCGAGGTCACCGATGATTCCCATCGCTCCGTTGCCCATGAGGGTGTCCACCGGTCCCGGATGGATGGTGTTCACCCGAATTCTCTGCTTCGACATCTCCATAGCGAAGGACTTGCCGAGCGCCGTGACGCCGAACTTGGCCGCGTTGTACGGAGCGTTGAACGGACCGGCCTTGATGCCGTTGGCCGACGAGATGAGAACGATCGAACCGCCGTTGCCCGCGTCGATCATCGTCGGCGCGGCTGCGCGGACCGTGTTCCACACGCCCGTCAGATTGATGTCGATCGTCGTCTGCCACTCCTCCTGCGAGAAGGCGTGCCAGTGATTGATGTTGGCGATTGCTGCGTTCGCCACGATGCCGTCGAGGCGGCCACCGAGCTCTGCCACGCCCTTGTCGACGACCTCCTTGAGGCGATCCGGGTTCCGGACGTCGCCCTCCTCAGCGATGATCCGCCTGTCCAGCGCCTCGACCTCTCGGACGGTCTGCGCCAGGTCATCCGGACTCGCGGGCTCGTACTGGGAGAAGCCCTCGACCGGTCCGGCGATGTCCATCGCGATGATGTCGGCGCCCTCCTCGGCCAGGCGCAGCGCGTGGCTGCGTCCCTGCCCTCGGGCGGCCCCGGTGATGAAGACGACCTTGCCTTCCATACGTCCTGCCATGATTCGTGACTCCTTCGTCGTGAGTGTGGTGGTCGAGGTCGATTACTTGATGAGGGTGCCCGCGTCGACGGGCAGCGGGACGCCGGTGATGAACCGCGCCTCGTCCGAGGCGAGGAACAGAAGGGCGTTGGAGATGTCGCGCGCATCTACCCAGGGGGTGGGAAGCACCTGCATCCCCTTCGAGACCTCCCCGAACTGCTCCCGGGTGGGATGCTCCTCGGCCGGGAGGAAGAGCTTCCATGTCGCGTCGTTCTGGATCATGGGCGTGTCCACCTGGGTGGGGTGGATCGAGTTGACGCGAATGTTGTCGGGCCCGAGCTCCAGCGCGAGCGAGCGCATGAGTCCCACCACCCCGTGCTTCGCAGCGACGTAGTGCGCGGAGTTCGCGTACGGCATGAGGCCGGCGGCCGAGCTCGTCAGCACGATCGAGCCGCCACGCCGTCCGGCCTTCATGTGTGGAATGGCGGCTCGGCACGTGTTCCACACGCCGGAGAGGTTGATGTCGATCATGTCCTTCCAGACCTCGACCGGCAGCTCGTGCGCCGGGGCGAGTCCGGAGATGATCCCCGCGTTGCCGGAGACGATGTCGATGCTGCCAAGCTCCGCGACGCCCTCGTCGGCCAGCGCCTTGACGGCCTCCGCGTCGCGCACGTCGACCTTGCGAGCGATGATCCGGCGGTCGAGCGCCTCGACCTGCCTCACCGTCTCGGCAAGGTCCTGTTCCGTGGCACCGGCGTACGGCACGTTGGGGACGTCCTCCGCGATGTCGAACGTGATGATGTCGGCGCCCTCCTCGGCCAGGCGCACGGCGTGGCTACGACCCTGCCCCCGCGCACCTCCCGAGATGAAGGCGACCTTGCCTGCTACTCGTCCTGCCATGACTCCAGACTCCTTCGTCGTGATCAGTGGTGAACCGTTCGCGACCTGTCAACTGGGGGCGGCACCCCGGCGCGGCCGCCTACGCCGGGGCACCGATGGGTCAGAGCGAACCGCCGGCGTCGATCGGGAGCTGGACGCCGGTGATGTAGCGCCCCTCCTCCGACGACAGGAAGACGATCGCGTTGGAGATGTCGACCGACTGGACCCACGGGATCGGCAACACGTGCAGCGATCGCGACGCCTCGGCGAAGTCGTCCTCGGTCGGGTTCTCGAGGTCGGGCCGGAAGATCTTGATCTGCGCGTCGTGCATGATCATCGGCGTCTCGACCTGGGTGGGGTGCACCGAGTTGACCCGGATCGAGTGCGGACCGAGCTCCTTGGCGAGCGTCTGCATGAGGGAGACAACGCCGGCCTTGGCGGCCGAGTAGTGCGCGATGTTCGCGTTCGCCCGCAGGGACGCACCCGAGCTCGTCAGCACGATCGAACCGCCGTTGCCGGCCGCGATCATGTGCGGGGCCGCGACCTTCGTCGTGATCCACTGGCCCGTGAGGTTGATGTCGATCATCTGCGCCCACGCCTCGTGGTCGAGCTCGATGGTCGGCATCATCGGGCCGGAGATCCCGGCGTTGGCGCTGACGATGTCGAGCCGGCCGCCCAGCTCGGCGACCGAGGAGTCGACGAACGCCTGCATCGCCGCCTCGTCCCGGATGTCGACCTTGGCGGCGATGATCCGGCGGTCGAGCGCCTCGACCTGACGCACGGTCTCGTCCATGTCGGCCTGGGTGCCGCCCGCGTAGGGGATCAGCGGCACGTCCTCGAGGAGATCGACGCCGATGATGTCTGCGCCCTCCTCCGCGAGCCGGACCGCGTGACTGCGACCCTGCCCCCGCGCGATACCGGTGATGAAGGCAACCTTGCCCTCGAGGCGACCCGTCATGTCGTCAAGCTCCTTCGTCGTCGTGGGAATGCGTGTGCCGCGGTGCTGCGGCCCGTGCGGGCGGCGCCCCGGCGCGGCCGCGCACGCCGGGGCACCGATCGGTCAGAGCGTGAAGCCGGCGTCGATCTTCAGCTGCGTACCCGTGACGTAGCGACCCTCGTCCGAGGAGAGGAAGAGGATGGCGTTCGAGAGATCCACGGGGTCGATCGCCGAGATCGGCAGGGCGTGCAGCGCCTGCAGCCGCTCGCGGAAGACCTCCTCGGTCGGGTTCTCCAGGTCCGGGGCGAACAGCTCGTAGAGCGCCTGGTTGAGCACCATCGGGGTGTTGACCGAGGTCGGGTGGATCGTGTTGACGCGGATCCGGTGCGGGCCGAGCTCCTTGGCGAGCGTCTTCATCAGCCCGACGACGCCGTGCTTGGCCGCCGTGTAGGAGCCGACGTTCGGCGTGCCGAGGATCCCCGCGGTCGACGACGTGAGCACGACCGACCCACCGTTGCCGGCCTCGATCATGTGCTTGGCGGCGGCCTTGACCGTGTGCCAGACACCCTTGAGGTTGATGTCGAGCATCGTGTCCCAGTCCTCCTCGGACTCCTCGATCGCCGGGGAGCCGAAGGTGAAGATGCCGGCGTTGGCCGACACGATGTCGAGGCGCCCGCCGAGCTCAGCGACGCCCTCGTCGACGACGGCGGACACAGCCGCGAAGTCGCGCGCGTCGGCGACCCGGGCGACGATCCGGCGGTCCAGGGCCTCGACCTGGCGCACCGTCTCCGCGAGGTCCTCCTCGGTCGGCGCCGGGTACTTGACGCCCTCGACCGGCGCGGCGATGTCGAACGTGATGATGTCCGCGCCCTCCTCGGCGAGACGCACCGCGTGCGAGCGCCCCTGCCCGCGTGCACCTCCCGAGATCAGCGCAACCTTGCCCTCGAGACGGCCAGCCATATCGATCAACTCCTTCGTGTCGTGATGCTCAAACGGATCTCTCGGTCATGACGGACGTGGGGCGGGCGGTCCGCGCCGGTCGCCGGGCGCCACCTGCGGCTCGCCGCCTGTCCTCGTCGTCACCGGCTCCAACTCATGCATCCGGATGGATATTCCGGGCTGAGTCCGTCCGCTACAGCTTCCCGGCCACACGTCACCCGATGTGGTTCCCGGCGTCGACCGGGAACTCGATGCCCGTGACGTACCGCGCCTCGTCCGACGCGAGGAACAGCAGCGCGTTGGACAGGTCGATCGACTCGATGAGGTCGACCGGGTACGGGTTGAGCGTGTGCGTCACCTCGAGGAAGTCCTCCTTGGTCGGGTTCTCGAGGTCGGGCCGGAACAGGTCGTACATCGGCTGCATGAACGTCATGTCCGTCGCCACCGTCGTCGGGTGGATGGTGTTGACGCGGATCTTGTCCTTCGCGAGCTCGAGCGCGAGCACCCGCATGACCCCGATGACACCCATCTTCGCGGCGACGTAGTGCACGACGTTCTGGGCCGGCTTGAGCGCGACGACAGAGCTCGTGATGGTGATCGACCCGCCGCCGGAGGCACGCAGGTGCGGGATCGCCGCGTTGCACGTCTTCCACACACCGGTGAGGTTGATGTCGATCATGTCCTGCCAGGTCTGCTCGTCAATCTCCTCCGACGGCCGGAAGCCCGAGACGATCCCGGCACCGGCGGAGACGATGTCGAGCCGCCCGAGCTCGGCCACACCCTCGTCGAGCACCTCGGTCAGGCGGGCGGAGTCCCGGACGTCGGCCTGCCGCGCGACGATGCGCCGGTCGAGCGCCTCGACGGCCCGGACCGTCTCGTCCATCTCCTCCTGGGTCCCCATCGCGTAGGGCGCCGTGGCGATGTCCTCGAGGATGTCGACGGCGATGATGTCGGCCCCCTCCTGCGCGAGCCGAATCGCGTGACTCCTGCCCTGGCTCTTGGCCGCGCCGGTGATGAAGGCGACCTTGCCCTCGAGTCGTCCTGCCATGGTTGTGCTCCTCACGTCGGTGTGGTGGTGCGCGCGACCGAGGAGGGCACCCGCCTCTCGGTCGTTCGCCGGGTCCCGCGCGCACGAGGCCGCGGGCGGCGGATCAGGCCGAGGACGGTGCCGTGGTGGACTGGGTCATGCGTTCCTCCTCGAACGGTCGCCAGGGCCTCGTCCTGATGTGTGGGCCAGCCCACACGATCCTCATGGGAGCGTATATGACACTGAGTGCCACTGCAATGGATTCCTGAAGGGGACGGAGCGATGCAGGACGACGTCAGCGACGACGGGGCGGGCGGCGGCCCGCGCGCCCCGGCACGGCCCACCGGAGACGACGACACGACGACGAGCGGTCCCGACGACCGGGCCGCGACCGGTTCCGACCGACCCCCCGGCCGCCCTCGCGCGACGACGCACCACGAGCTCGCCACGATCGGCGTCGAGCTCTTCACCGAGCACGGGTACGCCAACGTCTCGGTCGAGCAGATCGCCGCCGCGGCCGGCGTCTCCCGGCGCACCTTCTTCCGCTACTTCGAGACAAAGGCGGACGTGGTGTGGGGCGACTTCGAGGCGGAGGTCGAGCGTCTGCGTGCCGCCCTCGCCGAGGTCGACGACGACGTCCCGATGATGGCGGCGCTGCGGACCGCCGTGGTCGACTTCAACCGCGTCCCGCCGGAGGGCATGGCGCAGCACCGCGCACGCCTCCGCCTCATCCTCACCGAGCCCGACCTCATCGCCCGATCCCTGCTCAAGTTCCAGGGCTGGCGACGCGCGATCGCCGAGTTCGCGGCCCGCCGCCTCCAGGCCGAGGCCTCCGCCTTCGGCCCCCAGCTCGTCGGCGAGGTCGCACTGTCCGTCGCCGTCGCCGCCTACCGCCAGTGGATCCCGAGGCGTTCAGCCGACCTCGCCACCTGCATCGACGCCGCATTCGACGCGGTCACGGACCTTGAGCTGCTCGACGCCGACGTCTCCGCCGCCCTCACCGCGCGCCTCGACCCACCCCGTTAGCACGTCGCCCCCAGGACCATCACCGACGACGACGAACCCCGCGTCACCCCTCCGCCGGAAACAACGACCCTGGCCGGAGGGCCGGCCACAGCAGTTCCGTCGCCCACCGCGCCGTCAACGGTGCGCCTCGCGGCCAGCCACACCGTCCTCGCCGATCCACCCGCCGGCCAGGTGCCCGAGAGCCATCGCCACCGACTGCGTCCCGCCCGAGGTGTGCGAGGGCAAGGCGGACAGGTCGGCGACCCGCAGCCCGCCGACACCCCGCACGCGCAGCCGCTCGTCGAGCACCGCGCCCGTCCCGCCGGCCGCCGCCGTGCCCACCGAGTGGAAGATCGCGCCGCCGGTGTCCCGCACGTACCGCGCCGCAGCCGCGACGTCGCCGGACGGCACGAGACGTCCCGGCACCAGCTCCTCGGCATCGATCGCGGCAACCGCGTCCGACCCGACGACGGCGCGCGCGGCCTCGAGCGCCCGGGCGGCCATCTCCCGGTCCGCGGGGTCGCCGAGCAGCGGGCCGCGAACCTCGGGTGGCGCGTCGACGTCCGCCCCGGTCACATGGACGGACCCGGTGGCGCGCGGGACCAGCGGGAACGCCTGCACCATGAGACCGGCGTGCCCGCTGGGGGTCAGCCCGTCGTCGTCGGTGGAGACCTCGGTGAGGAGAAGCTGCAGGTCAGGGTGTTGACCGCCGCGAGAATCGACGGACGCCACGAGGTCGTAGGGCCCGCGCGCGAGGCGTCCGGAGCCGGTGAGGAGGTACTCGAGGACCGAGCGGCGCAGGCCCCGCCCCCGCAGAGCGGCGTTCATCCCGAGGCCGTCACGGACGCGCACCTTGACCGTCGCGCCCCGTTGCTCCCTGAGCCCCTCTCCCACCTGCGGTGACGCGACCTGCAGCTCGATGCCGAGCGACGCGAGCCGGTCGGGGTCCCCGACTCCCGACCGCTCGAGCAGCTGCGGGGTCTCCAGGGCACCGGCCGTGAGCACGACCTCCCGGCCGCGGTGCAGCAGGCGCCGACCCTTCGCGTCGACAACCTCGACCCCGACCGCCCGGCCGCGCTCGAGGACCACCCGCACCGCGCGCTCCCGCTGCACCAGCCGCACCCGCCCCGTCGCGAGGTGCCGAGCTACGAGGCGCCACGCGGCGGCGCGACGGCCTCGCACGATCGACGCGGGCGTCCGTCCGGCACGGGGCCCGACGGCGGCACGCACGTCGGGTACGAACGGCACCCCCGTCGAGGCGAGCCCGCCGGCGAGTGCCCGAAGCACCTCCGAGTCCCCCGGGTCGCTCGCGGGCGGCGGCACGGGGAGGCGGCGCTCGATCGCCTCGAACGCCGGCTCGAACTCGCGCCATGACCAGTGCGCGCCCAGGTCGGCCGCGAGCGCGTCGTAGAGATGCGGCTCGCCGCGGAGGTACATCGTGCCGTTGACGAGGGTGGAGCCGCCGGGGCCGCGGCCGCGCAGCCACGTCTCGGAGGAGCCGTGGGCGTTCCCGCCGGTGTCGTCACCAGCCGGGTCAGGTTCCTCACCAGCCGACCCGGGACAGGCACCATCCGGCTCCGGCGCGACCCCCTCCTGCGCCGGACGCACCTCGTACTGCGACGACAGGCCCGGCCGCACCATCGTGCGCACGAACCCCATGGGGACCGTCACCACGGGGTCGAAGGTGAACGCGCCCGCCTCGACGATGAGGACGCGCCGGCCGAGGTCCGCCAGCCGGGCGGCGAGGGCGCATCCGGCGGCGCCGGCCCCGACCACCACGACGTCCGCCGCCCGCCCCGTCTCGATCATGTCTCCCGCGACTCCCGCCCCAGCGTCTCCGGCGCGGTCCGCCACGGCATCGCACCGGCGAGCAGCATCACCCCGGCCAGGCCGAACGCCCACGCGTACCCGAGCTCGTCGACGAGCAGGCCCGAGACGATCGGGCCGAGGATCGTGCCGGCGTCCATCGCCATCTGGCTGCGCGCCACGACGGACCCGCCGCTGCGCTCGCGCCCCACGACGTCGGCGAGCACGGCCTGCTGCGCGGGCTGGATCGCCGCGGCGGACAGCCCACCGAGGACGGACATCCCGAGCACCATCACCACGTGCGGCGAGAGGCCCATGAGCACGGAGGTCACCGCGGACACGACGAGCCCGCCGAGCAGCAGCGGCCGCCGCCCCACCCGGTCGATCGCGCTCCCCGTCCAGCGCAGCGCCACGAGCGTGCCGATCGCGTAGCTCGCGAGCGCCACGCCGGGCGACCACTGCCCGGAGCCCGCCACGGTCAGTGCGAACAGCGGGACGATCGCCATCCGCACGCCGAGGTTGGCCCAGCCGTGCACGAACCCGGAGACGAGCGAGGCCCGGTAGGCGGGATCGCGCATGGCCTCGGCCACCCGCATGGGCGGCTGCGCGGGCTCGGCGACCACGCGGGCCTTCGCCGCCTCGCGCTCGGCCCGCGACGGCCGGACGAAGACGGCCACCACCGCGGCCGCGACGAGCAGCCCCACGCCGTAGATGACGAACGGTGCCCGCAGCCCGAGCCCGGACAGGGCCGCGCCGAGCACCGGACCGAAGACGTTCCCGAGCAGGAAGCCCGACCCGAACAGCGCCGACGCCCGTCCACGTTTCGCCACCGGGGCGAGCGCGATGACCAGCGACGCGGCGGAGATGGTGAACATCGTCGACCCGATGCCGCCGAGCCCGCGGAACACGAGCAGCTGCCAGTAGTCGCCGGCGAACGCGCTCGCCCCCGTCGAGAGCGCGACGATGACGAGGCCCGCCACGTAGACGATCCGGGGGCCGAGCCGGCCCACCAGTCCTCCGCCGACCGGCGCGAACACGAGCCGCATGAGGGCGAACGCCGAGACGACGACGGTCGCCGCCGTCACCCCGACCCCGAACGACCGCGCGTACGTCGGCAGCACGGGCGCGACGAGGCCGTACCCCATGGCCACGATGAACGAGGCGACGACGAGGACCCAGATCTCCCGCGGCATCGGCTCGTCCCCCGGTGCGGGCGCGGCCCCTGGTGGTGTCGTCATGTCCTCGCCATTGTCGCCCACCCGGGGCACGACGCCGACGTGGGCACCGCCACCCACACCGGCACCTACGCCGCCGCCCTCGCGTCCTGCCACACCCACCACCTGCCGTTCCGGCCAGTTCTCCCCCGTCCACACCGTTGCCCGCCGCACCGGGCCCGCGGCTAGTGTCGGGACGTGGACGACGTCAACGGCTGGACCGCGATGCTCGCGGAGAATCCCGGCCACTCCCGCTGGTACATCGAGCGGTTCCGACGCATGGCGGACAACGAGGCGGACCTGGCGGGCGAGGCGCGGCTCGTCGACGCGCTGGTCCCCCGCGGCGCACGGATCCTCGACGCCGGTGCCGGCACGGGCCGGGTCGGCGGGCACCTCGCGGCCGCCGGCCACGTGGTGGTCGGCGTCGACCTGGACCCCGAGCTCGTCGAGGAGGCCCGCGCGCTCCACCCGGGCCCGCAGTGGCTGGTCGGGGACATCGCGGACCTGGACTCCGCGCTCGCCGACCGCGCCGGCGCCGCCGAGCCGTTCGACGCGATCGTCTGCGCCGGCAACGTCATGACGTTCCTCGCCCGCTCCGAGCGCCGTCCCGCCCTCGAGGGCTTCGCACGGCACCTGGCCGCCGACGGCCGCGCGGCGATCGGCTTCGGGCCCGACCGCGGGTACCCGGTCGACGACTTCCTCTCCGACGCCGGAGCCGCCGGGCTCGCCCCCGACCTCCTCCTCGGCACCTGGGACCTGCGCGCCCTGCGCCCGTCGTCGGACTTCCTCGTCGCCGTCCTCACGCACGCCTGAGCCGCCCCGTGGATCTCGTCGGCTGGTCGCTCGCCGTCGTCGACGCCCTCGGGGGCGCCGGCATCGCGCTCGTCCTCGCCCTCGAGAACCTCGTCGCGATGATCCCCGGCGAGATCCTCCTGCCGTTCGTCGGGATGCTCGCCGAGCAGAACGGGTACGGGATCTGGTGGGCGCTCGGCTGGACGACGCTCGGCTCGGTGGTCGGCGCCTACGTCATCTACGCGGGCGGCCGCCTCCTCGGCCCGGACCGCGCCCGGCGGCTCCTCCTCAAGGTCCCGCTGACCGAGTCGGCGGACATCGACCGGGCGACCGCGTTCTTCGACCGGTACGGGGCGTGGGCGGTGATCTTCGTGCGCTGGATCCCCATGCTCCGCGCGTTCATCTCGCTGCCCGCCGGCACGCAGCGCATGAACCCGCTGACCTTCGGGCTGGCCACGGCGATCGGCTCCGGCACGTGGAACGGCGTGTTCGTCGTCGCGGGCTACTACCTCGGGCAGCGCGGCTCGGAACTCATCAACGAGGTCGTCACCACGTACTCGCTCGTGCTGGGGATCATCGGCGCGATCGTCGTCGTCGTGCTCGTCGTGCGACGCCTCCGCCGCCGACGCCGCACCCGTGCCGTCGGCCTCGCGGTCCGGCACGTGGCCGAGCGGCCCGCCGTGCCCGAGGACACCCGCCCCGACGACGACGCACACCACTCCGACGACGACCACCCCGCCGACCACCCCGCCACCGACGACGACGCCCCGGCGCCCCGCCCGACCAGCCCGGACGGCCCCGAGAGCGACCTCGTGGCAACCCCTCGACGACACCCGGGCGGCGGCTCGGTGAACAGTTCGTGATCGTGAGCCGCGCCACGGCCGATCCGGCCGGCACCGTCCCAGGATGGAGCCGTGGCCATCCTCGTGGACCCCGGTACGTCGTTCGAGGCTTCCTCGTCCGCTGACCTCGCCGCACCCTCGGCCCCCGCGCGCACGCTCCCACCGGCGCGCACCGCCGCCCCGCCGGCGCACCCCCTCCCGCCGGCCCCCGCAGTCGCCGGGGCCCGCACCGCACCGGCCCCGGCCGCCCGCGCGGTCTCCCCCACGCACACGGTCGACCTCCCGCCGTGGCACCCCTCGGCCCCGTCGCCGGCATGGGCCCCGGTCGACGTCGAGCCGCTCCCGGCGCCGCAGGCCCCCCGCTCGCTCCCCTACGGCGCGCACCGCGGCCCGTGGGCGATCGCCCACCGCGGCGGGCTCGCGAACGCGCCGGAGAACACCGCCGAGGCCTTCGCACGCGCGTCGGCCGTCGGCCTCACCTACCTCGAGACGGACGTCCGCGTCACCGCCGACGGGGTGGCCGTGGCCTTCCACGACGCCACGCTCGACCGCGTCACCGAGCTCACCGGCCCGGTCTCCACCCGCACCTGGGCCGAGCTCGCGGCCACCCCCGTGCTCGGCGGCGGCCCGGTCGCCCGCATCGAGGACCTGCTGGCCTGGTTCCCCGACGCCCGGTTCATCATCGACATCAAGGAGGCGGCGGCGATCGGCCCGCTCGTGGCCGCCGTCCGCCGCACGCGCGCGGCCGACCGGGTGTGCGTCGCCGGCGGCTTCGACGGCTGGCTCGCCGAGCTCCGCGACCGCGCGGGCGTGACCTCCGCGCTCGGCTGGCAGTCCCTGTTCCGCCTCTACGTCGCGGCGATGTCCGGCACCCACCCGCCGCGCCGGCTCGCCGAGGGCGGCGCGTTCGCCCACGCCGCGTGGCGCCTCAACCAGCTCGTCATCATGGGCAACCCGCGGGTCGCCGGCCGCCTCGTCGGCATGGCCCACGACCTCGGCCTGCGCGTCGTCGCCTGGACCGTCGATGCCCCCGCCGACGTGCGTTGCCTGCTCGACCAGGGCGTGGACGGCATCATCGCCGACGACGCCGCGCAGCTCGTGCGGACCTTCCGCTCCGGCGGCCTCGCGCCCACCGGGGCCTGACGACCCGCACCGTCGTCCGCGGCCCGCGAGCCGCCGCGGACCGCTGTGAGATCCTGGCCCTCCCGACGGGCGGAGGACCCCCATGGACACCTGGGACCGGAACCGGCTCTGGCAGGCGATCCGGACCGAGCGCATGCGCCTCGCCGACGACTTCGCCGACCTCACCGCCGAGCAGTGGCAGACCCGCTCCCTGAGCAGCGACTGGACGGTGGAGGAGACGCTCGCGCACCTCACGGCCGCTGGCAGCACGGGCACGCTGGCCTGGCTGCGGAGCATGGTCGGCGCCCGCTTCCGCACGAACGTCCACAACCAGCGCCTCCTCGACCGGCACAAGGGGGCCACCCCGGCCGAGACGCTGCTCCTGTTCCGCACGACGATCCCCAGCCAGGTCGAGCCCACCCCCACCACGTGGGCGTGGCTCGGCGAGGTGGTCGTGCACGGCATGGACATCCGTCACCCGCTCGGCATCGCCTCCGAGCCGGACCACGACGCTGTCGAGCAGGTGGCCCTCAGCTACGTCGCCAAGGACTGGGCGGTCAACTCGAGCTCCGCCGTCGAGGGGCTCGAGCTCGTCGCCACCGACGGGGTCTTCCGGTACGGCGAGGGGCCCGAGGTCACCGGCCGCACGCTCGAGCTCGTCATGGCGATGGCCGGGCGCTCCGCGTACGTCGAGCGCCTCGAGGGACCCGGCGTGGAGACGCTGAAGGAGCGCTTCACCCGCGCGGCCTGAGGCCCTGGGAACACCCCCGCACGACGACGCACCCCCGGCGGTCGCACCCGTGGTCCGTCACCGTCCCCGCGACCCGCACGACGCCGCGACCACCCGCGGCCCGCACCCTCACGCCGTCTCCGACGCCCCGAGCAGGACCACTCCCGCCCTCAGCACGGCGACCTCCCGGACGTCGGCCGGCTCGGGAACGGACCCCCGCCCGACGACGAGCGCCCGCGCGCGCACGCCTCCCTCGAGGACGACGTCGACCCACGTGCGCCCGCGCAGCTGCCGCACGGCGGTGGCGCGGGCGGGGAGGACGGCCGCGATCTCGGCGTCCGAGGGGCCCACGACGAGCGCACCCGGGGTCAGTGCCACCTCGCCGGCACCGGCGCCCGGACCGGCCGCACCCGACATCCCGAGCGCCGCCGCCGGCAGGACCGGGCCGTGGCCGAGGAGCTCGGCGACCTCGCGGTCGGCCGGCGCCTCCCACAGCCGTCCCGGTGTCGCGACCTGCCGCAGGCGCCCGTCGCTGAGGACGGCGATGCGGTCGGCAACGGTGGCGGCCTCGTCGAGGTCGTGCGTGACGTACAGGGCGGTGGCGCCGGCGGTGCGCAGGATCGCCGACAGGTCGACGGCGAGCCGCTCGCGCAGGCCGCGGTCGAGGGCCGAGAGCGGCTCGTCGAGCAGGAGGACCCGCGGCCGCGGCGCGAGGGCCCGCGCAAGGGCCACCCGCTGGGCCTGGCCGCCGGAGAGCGTGGTGACCGGCCGGTCGGCCAGCTCCGCGAGCCCGACGAGCTCGAGCAGCTCGGTCACCCGGGCGTCGCGCCGCGCGCGGGTCGCCCGCCTCGCCCGCGGCACCGAGCGCAGCCCGTAGGCCACGTTGCCCGCCACGTCGAGGTGGTCGAACAGCTGCCCGTCCTGGAAGACGAGGCCGACGCCGCGGCGGTGCACCGGGACGCCCGCGAGGTCGGCGCCGTCGAGGCGCACCGTCCCGGACGCGAGCAGCTCGAGCCCGGCGACCGCCCGCAGCAGCGAGGACTTGCCCGACCCGGAGGCCCCGACCACGGCGAGCACCTCGCCGGGCGCCACGCTCACCGACACGTCGTCGACCGCCCTGTGCCCGTCCGGGTAGACGACCGAGACCCCCTCGACGACGAGGCCGCCCCCGTCAACGGTCGCCCGGTCCGCCCCCGTCCCCTCCGCGGTCGTCCGGTCCGCCCCCGTGCCCGCCGTGCCCGTCGGCCCCGCGCCGTCGTCGCTCGTCACCATCCCGCATCTCCTTCCGCCCGCGCGCGCTCCGCGAGCGCCATCACCGTGGCCGTCAGCGCCGCCAGCAGCACCGCCGCGGCCATCGCCGTCCCGTGGGTCTCCGCCCCCGGCCGCCCGAGGAGCCGGACGATCGCGACCGGCAGCGTCGGGTCGGTCGAGCGGGCGAGGAAGCTCGTCGCCCCGAACTCTCCCATCGACACCGCGAACGCGAACCCGGTCGCCACGCCGCCGGCCCGCAGGAGCGCCGGTCCGTCGATCGTGCGGAGCACCCGGGCGGGCGAGGCCCCGAGGGTCGCCGCGACCTCCCGCTGCCGCGCCTGGACCGCCCGCAGCACCGGGACCACCGTGCGCACCACGAGCGGCACCGCGACGACCGCCTGGACGATCGGGACGGCGAGCGGCGAGGAGCGCAGGTCGACCGGCAGCCAGGTCGAGAGCAGGACCATGCCGAACCCGACGGTCACCGCCGAGACCCCGATCGGGAGCATGACGAGCGTGTCGAGCAGGGACCGGCCGCGTCCGAGAATCCGGCCTCGCCGACCCGTCCGGCCGACTCCGTCGGCCTGCCCGCGTCCGTCTGCCCGGGCATTCCCGCCCACCCGCGAGCTCCCTGCGCTCCGCCCCGCCGTGACGAGCGGCCCCGCGCCGGGCCGCCCCGCGATGACGACCGCGGCGAGGAGCCCGACCACCAGCGAGAGGACCGTGGCGTCGACGGCGGCCCGCAGGGACAGCTCGGCCGCGTCGAGCACGGTTCTCGGCAGGGCGCCGTCACCGTCGCCCGCGAGGGAACGGAAGTGGTCGAAGGTCCAGGACCCGTCGGGGGCGCGCAGCGCCCGCTCGAGGAGCCCGAGCATCGGGAGCAGGAGCAGGCCGCCCACGGCGAGAGCGGTCGTCGCGGCGGCCGCGAGCTGGCCGGGCACGCGCAGGTCGAGCGGCGGGGTCGGCACCGGCCGCGTCCGCCCGGGCACGCCCCGTGAGCGGGCCACGAGCACGGTCGCGGCGACGACGACGACGATCTGCACGAGCGAGAGCACCGCCGCCCCGCGCAGGTCGAGGTTGCGCGTGCCGAGCCGCCAGATCTCCGTCTCGAGGGTGGACCACCCGAGCGGCGCCATCGTGCGGACGATCCCGAACGAGGTGGCGCAGAAGAGGGCGACGAGCGCACCGGCCGAGACGATCGCGGGGGTCAGCGCGGGCAGCGTGACCGTGCGCATCGCCCGCCACGGGGAGGCGCCGAGCGTGCGGGCGGCCTGCGCGGGGCGCGGGTCGAGCGCCGCCCACGCGGGTCCGACCACCCGGACCACCACCGAGTAGTTGACGAACACGAGGGCCGCGAGCAGCGCCCATGGCGTCCGGTCGAGCCCGAGGCCGCCGAGGATGCCGGACGGCGCGAGCACCGCCCGGAAGGCGACGCCCACCACGACGGTCGGCAGCACGAACGGGACGGCCACGACGACGCGGAGCAGCCTCCGGCCGGGGAAGCTCGTCCGGTAGAGGACGTAGGCGCCGGGCACCCCGAGCAGCACGGCGCACGCCGTGGCCGCGAGAGCCTGCGCGAGGGTGCGCACGAGCGCCCGCCCGGTGCCGGGCCGCGCGAGGATCTCCAGGACCGGGTCACCCGCGGGGATCCCCGGGATCCGCTCGCCGGGCAGCAAGCCGTGGACGACGAGGGCCACGACCGGGGCCACGAAGAACGCCGCGAGGAAGGCGATCGGGACCCCGGCCGCGACCACTCGCGCGGCGCGGCGGGCGGTCAACCGCCGACCACCTCGTCCCACGTGGCGAGCCAGTCCTCGCGGTGCTCGTCGACCTCGGCCGCCGGCATCTCGATCGGGTCCTCCGCGGGCGGGGCGAACTCGGCCCATGCCTCGGGCAGCGCCACGGAGTCGTCGACCGGGTACATGTACATCGCGTCCGGCAGTGCCGACTGGACGTCCTCCGACAGCAGCCAGTCGATGACCGCGCGCGCCCCCTCGGGGTTGTCCGCCCCCTCGACGACGCCCGCGTACTCGACCTGCCGGACGCAGGTCTCGGGCAGCGCCGCCGTCGTCGAGGCCGAGCCGTCCTCGGTGAGCGTCGCCGCCGGCGAGGAGGAGTAGGACAGGACGACCGGTCGGTCCCCGCCCGAGAACGTGAAGTCGACGTAGTAGGCGTCGGACCAGGAGTCGACGACGCGGACCCCGTTGTCGAGGAGCCGCTGCCAGTAGTCGGCGAACCCGTCCTCGCCGCTCTCGGCGACGGTCCCGACGAGCATCGCGAGGCCGGGCGAGGAGACGTTGGGGTCGGTGACGACCGCGAGGTCGGCGAACTCCGGGTCGGCGAGGTCCTCGAAGGTCGCGGGCGGGGTGCGGCCCTCGGCCTCGAACCAGGCGGTGTCGACGTTGAGGCAGACATCGCCGAAGTCGATCGGGGTGAGCTCGTCCCCGCCGTCGACGAGGAGCTCCTCGGCGGAGGCGGGCAGCTCGGGGGACGTGTACGCCTCGAGCACCTGGCCGTCGACGGCCCGGCTCGCGTAGGCGTTGTCGATCCCGTACACGACGTCGGCCGACGGGCTGCCCGCGGAGAGCAGCAGGTCGTTGACGACGCTGCCGGCGTCGCCCGGCGAGGTGACGACGAGGGTGTAGCCGGTCTCGGCCTCGAACGCCTCGATCAGCTCGTCCGGCAGCGTGAACGAGTCGTGCGCGACGAGCGCGACCTCGCCGCCCACGCCGGGCCCGGACCCGCCCGACGACGGGCCCTCGGACGCCGAGCCCTCCGTCGTCGTCCCGTCCGACCCGGCCGGCGCGCCGTCGTCGGGGCTCTCGTCGTCCCCGCCGCCGAGCGAGCAGCCGGCGAGGGTGAGGGTGATCGCCGAGGCGAGGCCGAGGACGGCCCCGCCGCGACGGGTGGTCGTGCTGTGCATGTCGAACCTCCTGCGTGGGTGCGCAGGGTTCGTCGCCGCGGCGGGTGCCGCGACGACGGAGAGATGTCCCGACTACCTCCGCCGGTGCTAACCGGATCAGGTTCGAGGGTCTGCGGCTTCCCGCACTCTCAGCGCCGGCTCGGCGCTCCCCTGTCGTTCACCGGCATGCTACCCCGGCGCGCAGGGGTCCGACGTTCGTGTCCCGGCGCGCGGGTCAGTCGTCGAAGACGTCGTCCGCGACCTTCTGGAGCTCGGCCGGCTTGTACCACTTCGCCGCCTGACGCATGGCGAGCTGGCGCACGAGGCCGACGACGGCGCCCGAGACGGCCGTGAAGATGACGATCTCGACGAGCGAGACCGAGTCGTCGCCGTCGACGACCTCCGGCGGCTCGTGCCCGGTGGCGGCGACCCACCCCTTGGCGAGGATCTTGTTCGCCGCGATGCCGGCGACCACGCCGGCGCCCGTGCTGACGATCTTCCAACCGATGTCCATCTGTGCCCTCCGTGGTCAGGGCCTCTCGCCCTGGTCGTCGTGTGGTGGTCCGCCCGGTCGTCCCGCGCGTCCCCCGGGGACGATCATGCCCCAGTGTGCTGGTGGTTCATGTCGCCGCCCGCGGCCTCGATGTCCTCGGCCAGCTCGTCGACGACGAGCCGGGACCGGTCCACCCGCCCCGTGCGGTAGCCGGCGCGCCCTGCCATGTGGGCGCTGATGGGCGCCGTGAGGAGCTGGAACGCGACGACGAGGACCAGGGTCCACCCGATCCGCGGGTCGCGCACCTCGAGGGCCACGCCGGCCATGAGGAGCGCGAGGCCGAGGACCTGCGGCTTGGCCGCCGCGTGCATGCGGCTGAACAGGTCGGGGAAGCGGACGAGCGCGAGCGCCGCGACGAGGACGAGCAGCGACCCGGCCACCAGGAGGATCGCCGCGAGCACGGAGACGACGTCGGACCAGCTCATGAGCGCGCCTCCCCCTGCTCGGTGCCCGTCGCCGCGCCGTGGGGCGCTCCGTCGGCACGGCCGTCGGCCGCACTCCCGGCCGGGTCGCTGCCCGCACCCTCGCGCGGGGAGCCGGTGCCGGTCGGCGCGTCGACGTCCGCGTCCTCGTCGTCGACGTCCTCGCCGGTGACGCGCGGGGAGTCGGGACCGTGGACGGGCGCGTCGTCGTCCTCGAGCTCGCGCTCGCGGGCGATGACCTGGGCGAGCTCCTCCTTGGTGAGGATCCGCGCCTCGTCGGACTTCTCGACGGCGGTGAACCGCGCGACGGTGACCGTCGTGAGGAATCCGACGAGCGTGAGGACGACGAGCATCGGCAGGTACGCCGCGTCCCCGGTCCAGGCGATGAGCAGCCCCACGAGCGCGACGACGGAGGCGGTGACGACGTCCGTCGAGACCGCGCGGTCGAGCGTCGACGGCCCGCGCTCCATGCGCACGAGCGCGACGAAGACGGCGAGCACGACGATGCCGAGGCAGCCGTAGACCACGGCCTCCATCATGAGGCGCCCCCATCCGTCGTCCGGTCCTCGCTACGGACCCCGTCGGCGGGCCCCTCCTCCGACGGCGCGTCGGCGGCGGCACCCTCGACCGACGGCGCCGGCAGCCGGCCGGCGCGCCGCGACCACCCGGGTCGGAAGCCGGCGTCGACGAGCTGGTCGTCGGTGGCGAAGGCCCGCAGCAGCCGCTCCTCCTGGGCGAGGACGTCGATGTGCGCCTGCTCGAGCCCGCCCGAGATGTCGACGTCGAGGATGTGCATGTAGAGCATGCCGGACAGGCGCATCGCCTCGACGACGAGCGAGCCGGGCACGAGGGAGCACATCCCGCCGGTCGCGGTGAGGATGAGGTCCGAGTGGGAGCGGAGCTGCACGCGGATGACCGCACCGCGCGGGGCGCGACCGCGGACGGTGAGGACGACGATCTGCCAGGAGGCACGCAGCACCTCCTTGACGAAGACGGCGACGAGCACCACCACCGCGAGCGGTCGCACGGTGGTCCGACCCGTGGCGCGCGGCATGGGCATGAGGATCGTGACGAACATGCCCAGGGCGAAGCCGGCCACGACGTTGCCGACCGACAGGTCGCCCCACAGGAGCACCCAGACGACCGTGAGCCAGACGACGAGCTTCCACGACGTGGGCACGAGGCGAGGGGGCGCGCCGCGCGCGCTTCGGCGACGTCCCCAATTGGCGCGGGCGCCCGGCCGGCCCCGGCGGCTGCCACGGACGGTGGTGCGCGGGTCCGAGGGCGTGGCGGCCCCCGCACGGAAGTGTCCGAGGTCCTCGGTCACGGCACTCCCTCCTCTCCGACGGGCTGGTCCTCGCTCGGCGTCTCCACGGGGACCTCCTCCGAGCGCTCGCCCTCCTCGGCGACCTCGTCGGAGATGCCGTCGCCGCGCACCCCGCCGGGCAGCACGGCGGCGATGTACGGCGTGCGCAGCATGAGGTCCCGGGCGGCCGTGTCCGCGTAGTCGACGATCGGCCCCGCGGCCACGGTCATGCCGAGCGACATCGCGATGACGGCGCCGGCCGACAGCGTCATCGTGGCGGGCGTGGACTGCCCCTGCAGCTCCTCGGGCGCCTCCTGCCAGAACGCCATGTTCCAGGCCTTGACCACCGCGTAGAGCGTGAGCAGCGAGGTGACGAGGCCGGCCGCGACGAGTGTCCAGGACATCCAGGAGCCCTCGGTCGCGGCGGCCTGCATGAGCCCGACCTTCCCGAGGAACCCGCTGAACGGCGGGATTCCGGCGAGGTTGAGCGCGGGGACCAGATAGAGGATCGCCAGGAGCGGCGCGAGCCTGGCGAGGGACCCCAGCCGGACGAGGGAGGTCGTGCCGCCGCGGCGCTCGATGAGACCGGCGACGAGGAACAAGGCGGTCTGGACGGTGATGTGGTGGGCCACGTAGAAGATCGCGGCCGAGAGCCCGTCGGTGGTCGCCGTACCGATGCCCCAGATCATGTAGCCGACGTGGCTGATGAGCGTGAAGGACAGCAGACGCTTGAGGTCCGCCTGGGCGACCGCCCCGAGGATACCGACGAGCATCGCAGCCGCCGCGACGACCATGAGCACCGTGCTCATCCGGCCGTCGCCGAACAGCGTGACCTGCGACCGGATGATCGCGTAGACGCCGACCTTGGTGAGCAGGCCGGCGAAGACCGCGGTCACCGGCGCGGGCGCGGTCGGGTAGGAGTCGGGTAGCCAGGCGGACAGCGGGAACAGCGCCGCCTTGATGCCGAACGCGATGAGCAGGACCGCCTCGAGGACGATCGTCACGCCGGGGTCGATCTCCGGGAGCCTCTGCGCGAGCTGGGCCATGTTGACCGTCCCCGCGGCGGCGTACACGTAGGCCAGCCCCATGAGGAAGATGAACGAGGAGTTGAAGGAGACGATGATGTAGACCGTCCCCGAGCGGATCCGGTCGCGCGTGCCGCCGAGCGTGATGAGCACGAAGCTCGCCACGAGGAGCATCTCGAAGCCGACGTAGAGGTTGAACAGGTCGCCCGCGAGGAACGCGTTCGAGACCCCCGCCGACAGGACGAGGAACGTCGGGTGGTAGATCGTCACCGGTGCGCCCTCGTCGCCGTCGGCCACGTTCTGGGCGAACGAGTAGACGAGGACCGCGAGCGTGACGGCCACGGAGACCACGAGCAGCAGCGCCGAGAGCCGGTCCCCCACGAGGACGATGCCGACGGGCGCCGACCACCCCCCGATGTTGAGGACGAGTGGCCCGGAGTCCACGGCCACGAGCAGCACGATCGCCACCGCGAGGACCGCGGCGAGCACGACCACCGAGATGATGCCCTGCGCCTTGCGGAACCGCGCGAGCACGAGCGAGAGGCCCGCGCCTAGCAGCGGGGCCATGACCGGGACGGCCAGGAGCCAGTCCATGCTCATGCGCGCCCCCCGGAGTCGTCCGTGTCGGTCTCGTCGAAGGTCGTCTCGGCCTCCTGCTCGAGGCTGGCTCCCGAGTCGTCGGTCGAGCGGGCGTCGAGCTCGTCGCGGGCGGCGCGGCGCGCGATGCGGCGGTCCTCGAGGTCGTCCTGCACCTCGTCGTGCCCGTTGAGCTGCCACGAGCGGTAGGCGAGCGCCATGAGGAACGCGGTGATGCCGAGGCTGATGACGATCGCGGTGAGGATCATCGCCTGCGGCAGCGGATCGGACATGTCCTCCGTGGCGGACTGGCCGATGATCGGCGGCTCTCCGGCCCGACCACCCGCCACGAGGATGAGCAGGTTGATGCCGTGCGTGATGAGGCCCGCGCCGATGACGATGCGCGACAGGGACCGCTCGAGCACGAGGTAGACACCGGCCCCGACGAGGACGGCGATCACGACGACGAGGGCGAGGGAGGGGCTGACGTCGATCATGTGCGCCCCCGTCCGGCGGAGCCGTCGAGACCGGGACGCGCGGTCGGTGCGTCGGCGCCCTGGAGCTCGTCCGGCACGTCGTCGCGGTGGTCGACGCCGACGACGCGGTCGTCGGCGGCGCGCGCCGGGTCGTCGTGGGAGAGGTCGGGCGCCTGCTCGCCCTCGAGCTCGCCGTGGCGGTCGACCTCCGCGCCCAGCGAGCGCAGGATGTCGAGCACGAGGCCGATGACGACGAGGAAGACACCCATGTCGAAGAAGAGCGTGGTGACGAGGTGCACGTCCCCGAACGGCCACAGCGTGAAGTCGAAGACCGCGCTCTGCAGGACCGTGCCGCCGAACAGCATGGGGATCGTCGCCGCAGCGACCATGGCGACGAGCCCGCTGCCCAGGAGCTGGCCGGGGTGCAGCGGCACCGCCTCGGCGAGCTCGAACCGGCCGCCCGCGAGGTAGCGGACGATGAGCGCGATGCCCGCCGCGATGCCGCCGGCGAACCCGCCGCCCGGCGCGTTGTGGCCGGAGAACAGCAGGAAGAGCGCGTAGATGATGAGCGTGTGGAAGATCAGCCGGGCGCCGATCTCGAACATCACCGAGCGCCGCACCGGGGCGAGCGTCGCGCTCGCCGCGAGCCAGCGCTGACCCCGCTGCGGGTCTCGCAGCCGCGGGCTCGGGCCGGGGCGGTGGCGCTCCTTGCGGACGACGGCGGCGGGGTCCGGGAACTCCGCCCACACGCCGGGCGACCCCTTCCGCGGCTCGACGCGGCGCTCGACGCGCCCGAACCGGCCGCGGACGAAGACGAGCGAGGCGATGCCGGTGGCTGCGGCCACGATGACCGAGACCTCGCCGAGCGTGTCCCACGCACGCGTGTCGACCAGGGTGACGTTGACGATGTTGCGCCCGTACCCGTACTCGTAGACCTCGGTGGGGAAGTCGACCGTGACCGGCTCGTGGATCCGACCGCCGGTCATGTACAGCGCGAGCACCGCGACGGTGGTGCCCACCGCCGCGGCGATGGCCAACCGCGTCCAGCGCGAGGCGGCGAGCGGCCGGTTGGAGAAGTACGCGGGCAGGCGGCGCAGGACGAGGATGAGCACGACGAGCGTGACGGTCTCGACCACGGCCTGCGTGAGCGCGAGGTCCGGAGCGCCGTGGAGGACGAACAGCAGCGCGACGCCGTAGCCGGCGACGCCGAGCAGGATGACGGCCTTGAGCCGGCGGCGCGCGCGGGCGGCGAGCACGGCGGTGACGCACACGAGGAGCGCGACCGCCGCCTGCAGGGCGGAGTCCGCCAGCCGCAGGTCGGCCGGCACCGCGCCCGGGACGAGCACGAGCGCGCCCAGTGCGGCGAGGACGAACGTGACGAAGATGGTCGAGAGGTAGGCGGGCAGCGAGCCGCGCTGGGTCATCGCGGTGACGTCGGCGGCGAAGTGGTCGAGGGCCACGAGCGAGCGGCGGTACACGCCCTCGGCGCCGGCGTGGTCCGGCAGGAGGTCCTGGGCGCGCTCGACCTGCCTCCGGAACGCGAACAGGACGGCGCCGAGGACGATCACGAGGAGCGTGAGGAGGAACGCCGGCGTGACCCCGGCCCACAGGACGAGGTGCCCCGGCTCGCCGGGGTGCAGATCGGCGTGCGGGGCGAGGATCCGCTCGACCTGGCCGGGCACGAGGCCCGCGGCGAGCGAGAGGGCGGCGAGCACGATCGGGGGCGCCATGATGAGCATCGAGCGGCGCGGGACCACTGTCGGCTCGAGCCCCTTCTTCGTGCCGAACGCGCCCCACCACAGGCGCAGCCCGTAGGCGAGCGTGAGGACCGACCCGGCGACGACGCCGATGAGCGTGACGGTGTCGACCCAGCCGGTGCCGTGGACGAGCGCCTCGAGGGCCGCCTCCTTGCCCAGGTAGCCGAGCGTGGGTGGCAGTCCCGCCATCGAGGCGGTCGCGATACCCATGACGACGGCGAGGACCGGCATCTGCTTGCCGAGCCCCGAGAGCTTGCGCAGGTCACGGGTGCCGACCGCCCAGTCGATGATGCCGACGGAGAGGAAGAGGCAGGACTTGAACAGCGCGTGCGCGAGCAGGAGCGTGAGCCCCGCCAGCGCCACGGCGCGCTGCCCGTGGCCGACCAGGGCGATGAGGAAGCCGAGCTGGGACACGGTGCCGAACGCGAGGACGAGCTTGAGGTCGTGCTGCCGCAGCGCCCGGTAGCCCCCGATGAGGAGGGTGCCGAGCCCGAACCCGAGGACCATGACCTGCCACGCCGTCTGGTCGGCGAGGCCCGGTGCGAGCCGCGCGACCAGGTAGACGCCCGCCTTGACCATCGCCGCGGCGTGCAGGTACGCGGAGACCGGGGTCGGGGCGGCCATCGCGGCCGGCAGCCAGAAGTGGAACGGCACGAGCGCCGACTTGCTCAGCGCGCCCAGGAGCACGAGCACGATCGCCCACGTGAGCAGCGGCCCCTCGGCCAGGCGCCCGTTCGCCCCGGCCTCGACCAGGCCGGAGAGGCGGTACGAGCCACCCTCCATCTCGCCGAGCGCGATGACGCCGGCGAGCATGGCGAGGCCGCCGAGGGTCGTGACGAGGATGGCCTGCACGGCGGCACGACGGGCGGACTGGCGCTCGAACGAGTGCCCGATGAGCAGGAAGGAGAAGACGGTCGTCAGCTCCCAGAACACATACAGCAGCAGCGTGCTGTCCGTGGTGACGAGGCCGAGCATGGCGCCCGCGAAGGCGACGAAGACGCCCGCGAAGCGGGGCAGCCCCTTCGCGGTCCGGGAGAAGTAGGCGGCGCAGAACGCGAGGACGAGCGCGCCGACTCCGCCGACCACGATCGTCATCAGCCACGCGAGCGTGTCGAGGCGGAAGTCCAGGTGCAGGTCGTACCCCGGCACCCACGTGACGAGCTGCGTGGGTCCGTCCCCGGCGAGGACCTCGCTCGTGTGCGCCAGCGCCCAGGCGGCGGCCGAGGCCGGCGCGAGCGCGAGGAGCAGGAAGATCCGGCGTCCGAACCGGGAGACGAGCGGCGGAGCTGCGACGGCCACGAGCGCGTGGAGGGTCAGCAGCTCGATCACGGGCTGTCTCCCATCCGGTCGCGGTCCGTCGTGTCCCCGGTCCGTTGGACGCCGGTCCGTATCTGGGCACGGGCGACGGCTCGGGCCGGAGCGACCGGCCGACGGGGGTTGACCACAGTGTAAAGGCCGGACCACGTGCGGACCGTGCCCGTCCGGGTGGCGATGCTCTCGTCGTCCAACCAGGGGGCTAGGTTGTCCCGGTGCCACGCCCCGACGACCGAGCGCCGTCGTCGTTCCCGCTGCCGTCCGACCAGGAGGTCCGGGGCACCCGACGCCGGACCCTCGCCACGCTCTCGCTCGGTCAGGTGCTCGGCAACCTCGGGGCCGGCGCCGCCCCGAGCATCGGCGTGCTGCTCGCGAGCGCCGTCGTCGAGTCGGAGGCGTGGGCGGGCGTCGCCCGGTCCGCGACGACGATCGGTGCCGCGATCGCCGCCGTCCCCCTCGGCACCCTCGCGCTGCGGTGGGGCCGGCGCGGCGCGCTCGCCTCCGCCTACGCTGCGGCCGCCGTCGGGGCCGGCCTGCTCGTCCTCGCCGCGGTGGTCTCGAGCACGGCGCTCCTCGTCGTCGGGATGATGCTCGTCGGCTGCGGAGCAGCGGCCAACTTCCAGATGCGGTTCGCGGCCGCGGACCTCGCCGAGTCCGACCGTCGCGGGCGGTCGATCGCCCTCGTGGTGTGGGTCGGGACGATCGGCTCCGTGCTCGGCCCCAACCTCGGCCTGCCCGGGGAGGCGCTCGAGGCGCGCTGGGGGCTGCCGGAGTACACCGGGGCGTTCGTCATCGGGGGCGCGCTCATGGCCGTCGCGGCCCTCGCGCTGCTCGTGCTGCTCCGCCCCGACCCGCTCCTGCTCTCGATCCGGCTGCGCGACGCGCGCACGGCGAGCACCCGGTCGTCGGCCGGCGCACCCTCGACCGACCCGCGCCAGATCGACTCACGCCCGGTCGACGAGCACGACGACGACACCCGGCACGTCACCGCGCCCGCCGAGCTCCCCGCCGACGAGCCGGCGCCGGCCCCGCCCGCGGACCCCGCCCGCCGGACGACCGTGCGCGCGGCGCTGCGCCTCGTCCGAGACGTCCCCCGCGCCCGCTTCGCGCTCACGGCCCAGGTGCTCGCGCACCTCGTCATGGTCTCGATCATGACGATGACGCCGATCCACCTCGACCACCACGGCGCGGACATCGGGGTGGTCGGGCTCGTCATCTCGGTCCACGTGCTGGGGATGTTCGGGCTCGCCCCACTCGTCGGCCGCGCGTCCGACCGTCTCGGCCCCGTCCCGGTGATCCTCGGCGGCCTGGCCGTCCTCGGGGTCGGCGCGGTCGTCGGGGCCGTCGCCGGGCCCTCGCGCGAGGTCGTCGGCGTCGCGCTGTTCCTCGTGGGCCTCGGCTGGTCGGTCGTCACCGTGCCCGCCGCCGCGATGCTCACCGGCGCCGTCTCGGCCGCGCAGCGGCCCGTCGTCCAGGGGGCGGGCGACATGGCGATGAACGCCGTCGCCGCGGCGGGCGCGATCCTGTCCGGCCCGGTCGTGGCGATCTGGGGGTTCGGCGCGCTGTGCCTGGTCACCCTTCCGGCGCTCGTGGTCGTCGTCGTCGCGGCCGCGCGGCTGCGGCGCGCCGGCGGGTGACCGGTCCGGGCCCGGTGCAGGCGACCCGGTCTACTCCTCGTACAGGTGGCCCGGCCTACGCCCCGTAGTACAGGTGGCCCGGCCTACGCCCCGTAGTACAGGTGGCCCGGCCTACGCCCCGTAGTAGTCGTTGCCGCGTGAGAACTCGACGAACGTCACGGCGGTGTCGCCGACGGTCCACGCGTCGTGCCCGGGCGGGAGGAGCATGACGTCGCCCGCCGCGTAGTCGACCTCCGTTCCGTCGGCGGCGACGATCCTGAGCACGCCGGCCGTCACGTAGGCGACGTGCGGGAGCTCGCACAGCTCCGTGCCGGCGTCGGGCTTGAGGTCCTCGGACCACTTCGCACCGACGTCGAACGTCACCTCGGTGACGGACACGCCGTCGAGCTCGGCCGTGCGCTTCGAGATCCGACCATGGACGTCGGGCGCGACGTCGGCGAGCGTGGCCTTCTGCAGCTCGGGGCTGTAGGTCGACATGGTGGTCCTCTCCAGGTGCCGGAAGTGTCGGAACGGACGCTAGGCAGGTCGGGCACTCCGCGGGTCGGGGATCCGCCCCGTCTCAGTCGTCGGACGCCGGGCCGGTGCTGCGGTGGAACCCGTCGTCGTCGATGACGTGCCCGCCGATGAGCCGGACGAGGTCGGCTGACACGCCGTCGACCACGCGCCGGCCCTCCCGCCGCGAGCGCCGCCCCGCGCGGGTGGGGTGCGTCCCGAGGACGTCCATCGGGCGGCCGGGCCGGAACCGCACCTCGTAGGTGAGCACCGGGCGGGACCCGGGGACCGCGTCCGGGGTCGCCCCCTCGTCCCCGCGCTCGGCGAGCGAGGACCGGCCGGAGCCGGGTCGTCCGAGCACCGGCGCCTCGAGGAGCGGCACCAGCAGGGAGCCGTCGTCGGTCGGGCGCGGCGGACGGATCGCCGGCAGCTCGGTCACCGGCGCGACCGTCGTCACCTCGATCGAGACCATGTCGCGTGCCCACTCCGGGCCGTCGCCGACCATGCGTCCGCCGACGGACGACGAGCCTCCGCCCCAGATGTCGTCGGACAGGACGACGACGTCGTCGAGGAAGCGGTCGAGGAGCACGGCCAGCTCGGTGGCGCCGAGCTCGACCTCGCTGCGCACGAGCCGATCGATGACCGAGGCGGGGTCCGGGACGACGACCGCGCCGGTGCCGGTCACCCGGATCGCGCCGCCCAGGCGCCGGGCGAGGGCGTGGACGTTCTCGAGGGCCGCGAGCTCGTCCCCCTGCGGGGAGCCGTCCGGGAAGGCGTCGTCGAGCGGGGAGAGGCCGCGCAGCTCCGGGGGCGTCGGGTCCCCGCGGTCGGGGCGCACGCGCAGGACGAACGCGCAGGCCCCGGGCAGGTCGAGCTCGGCGGCCAGCTCGGGCGTGACCTCCCACGGGCCGGTGAGCACGGCGCCCGGCGCGAGGATGATCTCGTCGTCCCGGCGGGTGCGCAGGTCCGGGAGCCGCTCGACGAGGACGCCCGCGAGGGCGGCGGCCGTCGTCGGGCGCTCGAGCACGAGCAGGTGGTGGTTCGCGGCGACGGAGCGGTCGAGGCGTCGCGTCCGCGCACCGGCCGCCCGGGCGGGTGCAGCCGTGTCCGTGTCCGGGGCGGGGGCCGGCTCGTCCGTGCCGTGCGGGCGAAGATCCCGCCGTCGCGTCTGCGTGGCCGCAGCCTGCGCGCGCTCTCGCTCGCGTTCCGCCTCGCGGCGGGCCCGGCGCGTGGTCATGGGACGTCGACGCGGTTGAAGCGCAGGTGGGAGCGGGACGCCGTCGGCCCGCGCTGGCCCTGGTACCGCGAGCCGTCCGCGCCCTGCCCGTAGGGGTGCTCGGCGGCGGAGCTGAGCCGGAAGAAGCACAGCTGGCCGATCTTCATCCCCGGCCACAGCCGGATCGGCATGGTCGCCGTGTTGGACAGCTCGAGCGTCACGTGCCCCGTGAAGCCGGGGTCGATGAAGCCCGCCGTCGAGTGGGTGAGCAGCCCGAGGCGCCCGAGCGAGGACTTGCCCTCGAGGCGGGCGGCGACGTCGTCGGGCAGGGTGACCTGCTCGAAGGTCGCGCCGAGGACGAACTCTCCGGGGTGGAGCACGAGCGGCTCGTCGGGGCCGACCTCGACGAGCCGGGTGAGCTCGGGCTGGTCGGCGGACGGGTCGATGACGTCGTACCGGTGGTTGTCGAACAGCCGGAAGCGGCGGTCGAGGCGGACGTCGATGCTGGCCGGCTGCACGGCGGACGGGTCGAAAGGCTCCAGGCCCACGCGTCCGGCGTCGATCTGCGCGCGGATGTCGCGGTCGGAGAGCAGCACGGACCGATTGTGCCATCGAGGGCAGGAGGCCGGGGACGCCCCTCGGCGGGCAGCCGTCGAGGCGCCGCGCGCCACCCTCGGTGCCTACTCCGCGGCGGGCCGGTGACGCGCCACCACGCGACGCCACTGCTGCTGCGGCGGCCGTCCGCCCCGGTCACGGACCATGACGCCGCGGCGCGCGAGCTGGCGGCGCAGGAGCTCGGCGTCGCCGGGCTGGCCGTCCTGGACCGCGGCCGCGCGGGCCGCGAGCAGCCGGGTGGTCGCGTCGTCGAGGCCGTCGTCCTCGCCCCACGGGCGGAAGTCGTCCTCGTGCGGGTCGTCGGCCCGCGGCTCGGGGTAGTCGTGCTCGGCGAGGGCGGCCCGCAGGGGCTCCTCCGCGAGGCGCATGGGGACCCGGGCGAGCTCGACGCCGCCGCGGCCGAGCACCACGAGGTCGTCGGCGAGCACGATCTGCCCGACCAGGGCGCGCGGGACGCAGACGCGTGCGTCGTCCCAGACCACGAGGAGCGACCGCTCGGAGATCTCGGCGCGCATCGTCTCGCGCAGCGCGGCACCGGCGACGATCGCGCCGAGCACGAGCCCGAGGCCCGTGCCGATCATCAGGCCCACCGGCTCGCCGAGCGAGTCCGCGTATCCGAGCACGCCGTCGAAGACGGTCAGGTGGGCGACGATCTCGACGACGAGGGCGACGGCCAGCCCGACGACGACGCCCGCGCCCGGGAGCCCGAGCATGAGGGCGAGGCGGTGGCGGGTGCGGGCCCGGACGCGGGTCGTGGCCGGAGCGCGGCGCGGCTGCTCGTCCGCGGGCTCCGGGACGACGGGGAGGGAGGCCGAGCCGGCGGCAGGCTCTGCGGCGGGCGGCCGGGGGTTGCCGTCCTGCGGTGCGGTGGTCTTCGCCGCGGGGTGCTCCCCCGCGGGGTCGGTGCGCTTCACGTCGGCTCGCTCGGGCTCGGTCGGCTCCTGGGCGACCTTCGCCGGACGCAGCTGCGGGAGTCGAGGCGCTCGGTGCCTGCTCCGGGTCCGCTCGTCGACGGTCATGACGCGCCCCCTCCGGTCGACGACGCACACGTCCGCCGCAGCGCGGCGGACGGCGTCGAGGTCATGGCACGAGCATGGCCCTGTCGGGCGCGCCGGGGCATCAGTCCTGCGGGTAGAAGTGCCCGCCTGCGCTACGACCGGAGGATGACCGCGGTCAACCGTTCGTCGCAGGCGCGGCCGCCCGCAGGAGCCTCAGCGCCTTCGGCCCCACCCCGTGCAGGTCGAGCAGCTCGGCGTCGCTGCGCGCGGCCACCTCGGCGAGCGAGGTGATGCCCGCCCCGGCGAGCGCGCGCGTGGCCGGGCGCCCGATCTCGCGCGGGAGGTCGCCGACCTCGCCCGGCTCGGCCGACGACGCACCCTCGGCCTCCCGCACGAGCCCGGCCGGTGCACGCGACGCCCAGGCGCGGCGCACCCAGTGGTTGAGCGCCATACCACCGATGTCGGCGAGCGGGACACGCACGACGACGCCGCCCGCCTCCTCGGCCCGCGCCGCCGACGGGTGGTCGCGCAGCACCTCGTCGGCGTCGGCGGTTGGGAGGTGCAGCACGGCCTGGCCGTCCTCGACCGCGGCGAAGCGGGTGCCCGCGACCAGGAACTCGGCGGCGGCCCGGGTGCCGCTCTCCTCGGTCTCCGGCTGCGCGAGGGCGGCCTTCCTCAGCTGGGCGCGCGTCGTCATGGCGCCAGCCTGGCACGCGCATGCGCATGCGCATGCGCCACGGTCCGGACGGGACGTGCGGCGGCCCCGCCCCGCCTCTAGGGTGCCGTGTCCCGCCGTCCCGCCCGAGAGGCCTCCCACCATGTCCGAGCCCACCGACGAGCCCCGACGCACGGAGGTCCGCACCGTCGCCGTGCTGGGCAGCAGCGGAGGCAACCTGCGCAGCCACGGCGGGGACGACCCCGCGCGGATGCTGCGTGACGTGGCCCGGCAGATCGGGGCGGCCGGGCTCCAGGTCGGGCCGGTGCAGCTCGTGGCGGCGTCGTCGTCGATGGACGGGATCGCACCGGACGCGCCCGCCGAGCTGTGGGGGTTCGTCGAGGGCGAGCCGTCGCTCCTCGCGACCGGCACGCTCGAGGAGGTCAATACCGCGGCGCGCGAGCAGGACGAGCGCACGGCCGCGCTCGTGCGCGAGGGGCGGGTCGACGCGCTCGTCCTCATGAGCGCCGACCCCGGTGACACGAACCGCCGCACCGTCGAGGCCGCGGTGGAACGCGGCCTGCCTGCGGCGGGCACCGGCGGCACCTCGATCGCCACGGCGCAGCGGATGGGTCTCGACCTCGTCTCCGCCTCGGGAACCACCGGCACCACGAGCTCGACCCGCGCCGTGGCGTACGTGTCCGGGCTCGCCCGCCACTGGCGAATCCCGTACCGCCCCTCCCTCGGCGGCTCTGCGGCCACGGGAGTCGCGGACGGGACGTCCGAGCCGGCGTGGCGGCGGATCAGCCTGCGCGGCATCATGGTCGGCTCGATCCCGGCGTTCATCGCCCTCGCGCTCGTGCTCGCCGTCAGCCGGATCCCGGGCGCCGACGGCCTCACCCCGGTGTTCGACCTGCTCGTCGCCGCGCTGCCGATCATCGTGGCCACCGTCGCCGCCCGGCGCATCAGTGCCCTCGACGAGGTCGGCCTGGTCGCCGGTGCGATCGCCGGGACCCTCTCGGCGCCCGGCGGCATCCTCGGCGGGCTGGTCGGCGGGATCCTCGCCGGTCTCGCGGCGTCGTTCCTCCTGCGCTGGACGCTCGCCCACCGGTTCCCCGCGACCACCGCCAACATCGTCACCGGCGCGTTCGCCGGCCTGCTGCCGGGCCTGCTCGTGCACTTCGCGCTCGCCCCGCTGACCAGCTATCTCGGCGAGTGGGTGCAGACCTCGATCGAGTGGGCGGTCGACGTCAACCCGTTGCTCGCCGGTGCCCTCGCCGGGCTGGCGATGTGGCCGGCCATCGTCGCCGGGGTCTACCACTCGGTGATCCTGCCGCTCGTGCTGCTGGAGATGGGGCAGAAGGGGCACAGCTTCTTCGGCGCCGTCGACATGGTCGCGCTCGTCATGGTCTCGTTCGGCATCACCCTGGCGAACGTCGTGCGGCCCCGGACGTCGGGCGAACGGGCGCTCGCGGGTTCCGGGTCGGCGGTCAACTTCTTCTTCGGGACCTTCGTCGAGGCCTCCTACCCGTTCATGTTCGGCGATCGGCGCATCCTCGGCGTCGCCCTCCTCTCCGCGACCGTCGGCGGCGCGCTCGTCGGCGTGTTCGGTGCCGAGGCGACCGCCTACCTGCCCGCGTTCGTCGTGCCGACCGTCGCCACCGACGCGGTCGGCATGGTCGTGGCGATGCTCGCGTCAGCCGGGCTCGCCTTCACGCTCACCCTGCTCGTCAACCTGTCCGCGATCCGCGGTGCGCGAGTCCCGGCAAAGGCCGTGGCCGCCGACTGAGGTCCGGCCCGCTCGGACGGTCAGCGACCGCGCCGGTGCACGGCGAGCTCCTTCTCCAGCTTGCGCGCCCGGCGCGCGGACCTCACGAGCAGCACCGATCCGAACAACGCCATGACGAGCAGGCCGGCGATCGTCGCGAACAGCATCGCGATGCCGAGCGGCAGCTCGAAGCTCCAGCCGAGGAAGCTGAAGTCCGCCGGGACGTTGTTCTGCAGGATGAAGACCAGCACGAGAACGAGGATCACGGCGCCGAGGATGAGCGCGACCCAGGTGCTGACGGCGATGCCAGGGCCCTGGCGCGGGGGCGCCTGGACCGGGGAGGAACCCGTCGCAGGTCGCGGACCGGTCGAGGAGGTCGCGGGCGGCTGCGCGGACGTCCCGCCCGGGTGGTCACGGTCGCCGGGCACGTACTCGCCCAGGCTCTCCGGGGCTCGAGCGTCGTCGGCTGCCCGCCCGGGGACGGTGGGATCGCCGGCGGAGGGGTCGGGTGCGCGATTCATGACGGACGCCTTCCGTGGTCACGAGGGTGCTCGGAACCTCAGCGTAGGCGGGCGGGGCCTCGGCTGCCGGACGTCGCGGCGCGCCCCGCGCCCGTCCGGTACGTCCCTGGAACGACCGAGCCGCGGCACCTGATGATCGGTGCCGCGGCTCGGTCCGTGCGGAGCGGGTGACGGGAATCGAACCCGCGCTGTCAGCTTGGGAAGCTGAAGTTCTACCATTGAACTACACCCGCGTCGCGCCGAAGCGCCCGACCACTGTACCCGGACCGGGGCCGTTCGCGCGCCACGGCAGCCGGACTGTGAGCAGACCCTCCGACCGGGCGGGTAGCCTCGTGGCGAGCCTGGTCCGGGCGGGAGTCGAGCGACAGGAGGACCGTGAGCCACCTCGTCGACGACTACCGCGCCCGGGCGACCGCGCACGACGAGATGCTCGGCTCGCACCCCGACCACCGGCGCGCGTGGACGCGCATCCTCACCCGCCCGTTCGGATCGGACCCCGCAGCGCTCGACGCCGTGGCCGAGGAGGTCGTCGACCTTCTTCAGGACCAGTCGGTCACGTACGGGGAGCCGGACTCCACGGAGACGTGGAACCTCGACCCGGTCCCGGTCCTCGTCGACGACGACGGCTGGCAGCCGCTCGAGTCCGGCCTCGCCCAGCGCGCCCAGCTGCTCGACCTCGTGCTCGACGACCTCTACGGCGAGCGCCGCCTGCTGACCTCCGGGACGATCCCGCCGGAGGTCGTCCTCGCCCACCCCGGCTACTCGCGGCACGCGCACTCCCTCCCGCAGCACGGGGAGCACCGGCTCTTCCACCTGGCGGTCGACGTCGCGCGCAACGCGGACCGCACGTGGACCGTGCTCATGGACCGCACCGGCACGCCGGTCGGCGCGGGGTACGCGATGGCCGACCGCCGGGTCGTCTCCGAGGTCCTGTCCGGCGTCTATCGCCGCTCCCGGGTGCGCCGCGTGGGCCCGTACTTCCAGGCGCTGCTCCGCTCGCTCCAGGAGGCCGCCCCGCCGGGCGCCGGCGACGAGCCGCACATCGCCGTCCTCACCCCCGGCCCCGAGCACCCCACGTACTTCGACCAGGCCTACCTCGCGGGGATGCTCGGCCTCCAGCTCGTGCACGGCTCCGACCTGCGGGTCGAGGACGGCCGGCTCACCATGCGCTCGCTCGGCCGCGAGGAGCCGGTCGACGTCCTCCTGCGGCACGTCCCGGCCGGCGACGTCGACCCGCTCGAGATCCGCTCGACCGCCGGCACGGGCACCCCTGGGCTCCTGCACGCCCTGCGCTCCGGCTCGGTCGCGGTGGTCAACCCCATCGGCTCCGGCGTCCTCGAGTCCCCCGCCCTGCGCGCCCACCTCCCGCGCGCCGCCCGCTACCTCGGGCTCGGCGACCTCGAGCTCCCCTCCGCGGTCACGTACTGGTGCGGCGACCGGTCGATGTGCAACCACGTCATCGCCAACCTCCACCGCCTCGTCGTCCGCCCCGTCGCCGGCCCCGAGGGCGCCGTGCGGGGCTGGGAGCTGACCGTCACCCAGCGCGCTGCCCTCGCGGCGCGCATCTCCGAGCGCCCGGGCTGGTGGGTCGGCGAGGAGCCGGTCGACGCCTCGACCACCCCCACCGTGGACTCCGGGACGCTGCACCCGCGCCCCACCTCCCTGCGCCTGTTCGCCGCGGTCGACGGCCCCGACTACCAGGTGATGTCCGGAGCGGTCGGGATCTCCTCCGACGACGACGCGGCCACCCCGCTCGGGGGGACCCTCGCGGGCCGTGCCAAGGACGTCTGGGTCATCACGCACCGCTCGCAGCCGGTGACGGCGTCGGGCGCGACGGGGCGCGACGTCCTGCCGGGTCGCTTCCCCGACACCGCCGTGTCGCCCCGCGCCGCCGAGGACCTGTTCTGGCTCGGGCGCTACACCGAGCGGGCCGAGGGCATGGTCCGCATGCTGTCCGTGGCCACCGACCGCTGGGACGACTTCCGCTCGCGCCCCGACGACGAGACCGACGAGACGGAGAGCTCCGACGACGGCGTCGAGGGGGACGGCAGCGAGGGTCCGGCCGCTGCGGACGGCACCGCCACCGGGTCCGACACCACGACCGGGTCCGACACCACGACCGGGTCCGACTCCGCCGACGAACCGGCCGACGACTCCACGGTCGGCGGCTCCGGCCGCCAGGCCCTCGACGTCCTCGTCCGCGCCCTCGGCCTCGCGCCGGACGACCCGGCGTTCGGGGCGCTCGTCACCGACCGGTCCCTCGCGGGCTCGGTCGCGTGGTGCGTGGCCCGGATGCAGCGCGACGCGCGCGGGGTCCGGGACAACCTCCCGCCGGAGGTCCTGACGGTGATGGCGAGCCTCGACCGCGTGATCGGTCGCGAGCGCCGCCGCCGCGCCACCGACGAGCTCACCGGTGTGCAGAGCACCCTGAGCCGGCTGCTCGAGTCGCTCATGGCGCTGCACGGCGTCTTCACCGAGTCCCTCGTGCGGGACATCGGCTGGCGGCTGCTCGACGTGGGGCGCCGCCTCGAGCGCGCCCAGGGGGTGGTCGGCGCCCTCGAGCCGCTCAGCACCCGCCGCGACGCCGGCACGGAGGAGCTCGTCCTCGAGTCGGTCCTCACTGCGCACGACTCCGTCATCACGTTCCGTCGCCGCTACCCGACCGGCGGCCTCGGGGCCGCGCTCGAGCTGCTCCTGCTCGACGAGTCCAACCCCCGCTCGCTCGCGTTCCAGGTCGCCACCCTCACCCAGCACCTCGAGCACCTGCCCGCCCTGGCGCGGACCACGGGCCAGCGCGACGAGCTCCTCGGGCAGGTCCGCGAGCTCCTCGACGAGCTGCGCACCGAGCGTGCCGACGAGGTCCGCGACGACGGCACCCGCACCCACCTCGCGGAGATCCTCACCTCGATCTCGTGGCGGCTGCGCGAGCTGACCGGCGAGATCACCGCGGTCCACTTCCGCCGCACCCCGGCCGCCCGGTGGACCGAGGGCAGGTGGGAGATGTGACCCCCTCGGCCACGTCCGGCACCTCGTACTACCGCCTCGAGCACCGCACCACCTACACGTACGACACCACGGTGACGAGCTCCTACGGCCGCGCGCTCATCCTGCCCAGGCAGGTCGGCGGGCAGCACGTGCACGCCACGTCCCTCGACGTCTCCCCCACCCCCGGCGAGCTCGCCGAGCACCTCGACGTGCACGGCAACCGGGTCACCTACTTCCACGTCACCGAGGACCACACCGAGCTCGAGGTCGTCGCCCGGTCGCTGCTCACCATCGACCGCCGGACCGACCCCGCCCGGCTGCCGACCGTGTCCTGGGAGGACACCGCCGGCCAGGTCGCGGTCATGCGCTCGACCGGGCACGCCGAGCACGGTGAGGGCGCGAGCGCGGTGATGTCGATCGTCGACCACGCCCTGCCCTCGGAGCACGCGAGCCCCGGCGAGAACGTCCTCTCCTACGCGGCGGAGTCGTTCGCGCCCGACCGGCCGGTCGTCGCCGCGGCCTGGGACCTGTGCCACCGGATCTACACCGACCTCGACTACGCGCCGGGCACCACCACGGTGCGGACCACGCTCGACGAGATCCTCGACCATCGCCGGGGCGTGTGCCAGGACTACGCCCACCTCATGGTGGCCGGCCTGCGGTCGATCGGCCTGTCCGCCCGCTACGTCTCGGGGTACATCGAGACGCGGCCGCCGCCCGGGCGGGAGAAGCTCCGGGGGGTCGACGCCACGCACGCGTGGGTGGCGGTGTGGGTTCCCGGCGGCGGCTGGGTCCACCTCGACCCCACGAACGACCAGTTCGTCGACTCCCGCTACGTGATCCTCGGGTGGGGCCGCGACTTCCGGGACGTCTCGCCGCTGTCCGGCATCGTCTACCGGGACGAGGGTGCCTCGACCCTCGACGTCGGGGTCGACCTGTGGCCCGTCGAGGAGCCCGAGCTCACCGACCTCGTGGCCCGCGCCGAGGCGGGCGAGGACTGGTGAGCCCTCGCCTCGTCGTCGCCGCGGCGATCCTCGACGACGACGCCGAGCCCCGCGTGCTGTGCGCCCGCCGCTCGGCGCCCGCGCACCTCGCGGGCCGCTGGGAGCTGCCGGGCGGCAAGGTCGAGCCCGGCGAGGACCCCGCCGACGCCCTCCACCGCGAGCTCGCGGAGGAGCTGGGGGTGAGCGTCGCGCTCGGCGACCTCCTGCCCGGCCCGTCCGGTGGGTACTGGCCGATCGTCGAGGGCATGGTCATGCGCGTGTGGTGGTCGCGGCTCACTGCCGGCGCCCCCGAGCCGCTGCAGGACCACGACGAGCTGCGCTGGGTCGGCCCGGGCGACCTCACCGGCCTCGACTGGCTCGACGGCGACGTCCCGATCGCCCGCCTCATGCGGGCGAGCCTCCTGGCCGGCAGCCGGTCTACCGCTGCCGTTCGTCCTGGCGGTTCTCCATGAGGTCGACGCACGCCCGCGTGGCCCCGGGGAACCGGTCCCCGCACGAGCTGCCGAACCGCTCGTAGTCCGACTGCATCGGGGACTCGACGAACAGCTCGTCGCAGGCCGCCCCGTCCCCGGCCGCGCAGTCGTCCCAGAGGCGATCCAGCGGCAGCCAGTCGCCGTACTCCGCCGGGCTCCGCGGGCCCACGAGCAGGGCCGCGCCGACCGTCATGACGAGCACGAGCAGGAGGCAGACCCCCGCGACGACCGCGGTCGTGCGGCGCCGACGCCGGCGGTCCTCGTCGGGGGCATCGCCGTCGTCCGGCCCGGAGCCGCCGGCGGGTCCGCCGTGCCGACCACGCCGCTCCTCGTCGTCGTCGAGGGTCGCGCCGGGCGCCGCAGCAGTCGCGGGCATGCCCGACGTGCCGGGTCGTGCGTCGTCGTGCATGGCGGTCCCCTCTCCGCGGATCAACCTACCGGCCCCGGCGGGCGCGGCGCCCGGCGCGCCACCCGCGTCCTGCCTCGGGCGCCACGGGTCCGGCCGGGCATCGCCGCCGACCACGGATCAGACGGATTCCCCGGATGCGTCAGAACATGGCATCATCGCTCCATGCCACGGATCATCGGCGGCTCCCTCGCGGAGCACCGCGAGCTCACGCGCCGCGCCCTGTTCGCCTCCCTCGACCGCCTCATGCGCGAGCGCGGCTTCGACGCGGTGTCGCTCGCGGAGATCGCCCAGGACGCCGGCGTCGGCCGCACGTCGGTGTACAACCACTTCGCCGACAAGGAGTCCCTGCTGCTCGGGTTCATCGAGCAGGAGACGGCCGACTTCACCGAGTCGCTCACGGCCCGGCTCGAGGCGATCGACGACCCGGTCGAGCAGCTGCGGACCTACGTGCGCGAACAGCTCCAGCTCGACCGCTCATATCACTCGGCGCCCGGCCCGGCGCTCAAGGAGATCATCTCGCGCGACGCGGCGGAGAGACTGCGCGCGCACGTCGGCCGGGTCGAGCTGCTCCTGCGGCAGATCCTCGCCGACGCCCACGCCCAGGGCCTGGTCGGCGAGAGCGACTTCGACGTCACGGTCCAGCTCGTCCACGCGTGCCTGTCCGGCCGCCGCCTGCCCACCGGCGAGGTCGAGCGCGAGGACTTCATCGGCGCGACCCAGGAGTTCGTCCTGCGCGCCGTCGGCGTGCGGGTGCCGGCGCCGGTCGGCTGACCGCCGCCGCGGCTACCAGTTCTGGCCGCCGCCGTACCCGCCGCCCTCGCGCTGCTCCTGCTGGCGCTGGTCCTCCTGGGCCTCGCGGTTGCGGTCCTGGAGCTCCTGCTCCTGCGGGGACAGGGAGGACGACTCCTCCTCGCCCTCGCCGCCCTCGCCGCTCGAGGACTCCTCCTCGTCGCCGGAGGATCCCTCCTCCTCCTGGCGCTGGGCCTCGCGGTTCTCCTCGCGGCTCTCGTCCTGGCGGCGCTGGATCTCGTCGTTCGGGTTGCCCTGCTCGCCCGGCTCCTGGGACTCCTCCCCCTCGTCGCCGGGATCCTGGGACTCCTCCTCGCCCTCGGACGGCTCGTCGGACTCCTCCCCGCCGTCGGACGGGTCGTCCGACTCGCTCTCGGACGGGCTCTCCGACGGGTCGTCCGACCCGCTCTCCGACGGACTCTCGGAGGGGTCGTCCGACCCGCTCTCCGACGGACTCTCGGACTGCTCGTCCTCGGGCGGGTCGGTCGTGCACGGCCCGAGCGCCTCGAGCGCGTCGGTGAGGTGCTCCTCGACCATCGGCCGGTCCTCGTCGGCGAGCGCCTCGCTCGCGAGCAGCTCGTAGGACAGCGACAGGTTGCGCCGCACGAGGCACTCCGGCAGCTCGGGGTCGACCTCGCCGTCGTCCCCCTCGGTCCCCTCCGGGACGAGCTCGAGGGCCTCGGTCAGCTCGGTCACCGCGGTCGCGGCCTGGTCGGCCATGAGCGCGGATGTGCCGGTGTTGTAGACGGCGATCCAGGGCCGCGGGCCGAACCGGGTGTCGTCGGCCAGTGCGGCGTACCCGTCGATCGCGCCCGCGGGGTCCTCCTCGGCGGTGGACCGGTGGCCGTCGTCGGCCAGCGACACCCCGATGAGGAACGGCCCGGCGGTCAGGGCGATCCCCAGCAGCGGCGCCGACCACGCGAGCATCCGGCGCCGCCGGCGCAGCCGGTCCGGCAGGCCCGCCGCGGGCTTCCCGTCCTTCGGCCCACCCGTGGCGACGTCGTCGTTCGTCGTCGTGCTCATGCCCTACCTCCCGAGGCTCCCGTGCCGCCGGACCCGCGCCCCGGCCCCGCACCCGACCCCGCACGCGCGGCGAGGGCCGCCCGGCGGACCGAGCCGGAGTCGAACGTGCCGCGCATCCGCCGGGCGATCTCGAACGCCTCCCAGGCCAGCAGCAGGACGAGGACGTACATCGCGGGCCACCACACGTCGCGGTAGACGTCGACGTTCTGGCGGCCGTCGGCGCGCGCGATGGCCTCGACGTCGATGCCCTCGACGACGGCGTCCAGCCCGCCCGGCTCCGTGCGGTGCAGGTACTCCACGCCGAGCTCCTCGGCCACGGCCCGCAGGTTCGTCTCGTCGATGGTGGAGATCGCGGGCTCGCCGGTGGAGTCGTCGGTGATGTACGGCGAGGTGGTGCCCGGGCCGGTGCGCTCGGTCCCGTCGTAGCTGCGCATCTGGCCGCCGTCGGTGGTGCCGTAGCCGAGGACCGCTCCGCCGTCGACGTAGCCGGCCGAGTCGGACCACGCGCCCGGGAGCTGCTGCTGCGAGGTGTCGCCGGCGGTGTTCTCGCCGTCGGACAGGACGAAGACGAGCCGCACGTTGCCGGGGTTGTTCTCCGCCGCGCGGGCGAGCGCCTCGGACAGGTTCTGGCGGGGACGGTCCATCGAGGAACCGCCCGAGTAGTAGGTGACCTCCTGGCGCAGCGTGTCCACCCACGTGCCCACGGCGCGCGCGTCGCTGGTCAGCGGCAGCTCGCGCGTGGCCTGCGAGTCGAACGCGACGATCGAGAACCGCGCACCCGGCATCGAGGAGACGATCTCCGCCATGTCCGCGCGCACGCCCGCGAGGCGCGGCTCCTCGCCGTCGTAGTCCTCCGCCGCCATCGACCCCGTCCGGTCGACGACGAAGAACACGTCCGCGTTCGTGCCCACCTCCGTCTCCTCGGCGGGGACGGCGGGAGCGAGGGCGACGACGACGAGGCACAGCACCATGGCCGCGCGGCGCACCCACGACCACTGCGTGTTCTCCTGGCTGCCGCGCGCCCGCAGCAGCCCGTGCACGCAGATCGCGAGCAGGGGCAGCGCGACGAGCGCGACCACCCACCAGTCCCAGGCCCAGCGCAGGATCATGTGCGCACCCGCCAGACGAGGACGAGGAAGCCGGCGAGCCCGGCCGTGAGCCAGGGAAGCCAGCGGTCGGGGCGGTCGGTGACGACGACCGTGGGGTCGGCGTCGAGCTCGGCCTCCTGCTGGGCCTGCACCTGCTCGACGATCGCGGGGACGGCGCCGGGGTCGCCGAGCTCGTAGAACTGGCCGCCGTGCTCGGTGATCGTGGCCTCGTACTCGTCGCGGGTCGGGCCGGCGTCGGGACCGAGCGTGGAGGCGTACAGGCCGTGCACGGTCACGCCACGCTCCTGGGCCAGCGCCGCCGCCTCCTCGAGCTCGTAGACCGGGTCGCCGGCCACCTCGTTGTCGGTGGCGAGGATGACCGAGCGGGAGCGCTCGTCGTCCTCGAGGTCGAAGCTGTTGACGCAGTTCGCGAGGCCGTCGCCGATGAGGGAGGAGGACATCGAGGAGGTCGACGTGGTGCCCCGCATGTACTCGTCGATCGACTCCCAGTCGGTGTTGCTCCAGTCGAGGTACGAGCCCAGGACCTCGGCGCCGTGCTCGAGCTCCTCGTTGACGAGCGCGTAGTCGTCGGTGAGCGGGAAGACGACCCTCGTCGTCGAGTTCCAGATGTTGAGGGCGATCCGCTCGCCGTCGAAGGACTCGACCAGCTGCTGGAACTCGGCCATGATCTCGGCGTCGAACTCGATCATCGAGCCGGAGACGTCGAGGCACAGGACGATGTCGCGGTTGGTCAGCTCCTCGTGGCGGACGTCCCGGTCGATCGGCCGCGCGGCGAGGGCGGACCCCGCGACGGACGTGAGCACGAGCAGGACGCCGGCGCCGCCGAGCAGGAGGCGCATGAGCCGCATCCGCTGCTGGTAGCGCGGCAGGGAGCGGATGAAGGTCGAGTTCGCCACCCACGTGACGTCGTCGGGGCGGCGCGCGCCGCGGGTCGCCGTCAGCCAGCCGGCGAGCGCGGCGGCCGCGATGATCACGAGCGCGACCGGCCAGAGCCAGGGGGTCACCATCGCCGGATCACCTCCACGGCGCCGTCCCGGGCGGCGCGCGCCTCGGCGTCGGAGCGGTGGGCGAAGCTCGGCTCCTCCCACACGCTGAGCAGGCCGCCGGCCCGCGCGGTCGGGTCGTGGCTCGAGATGTCCCTGACCGTCCACGAGCGCACGTCGCGCCCGACCCGCTCGGAGACGAACGCCCGCATCGTGCGCGCGAGCTTGAGGTGGAGGGCCCGCAGGTCGAGCGCCCCGGCCTCGTAGGCGGCGTAGTGCTCCTCGACCTCGGCGATGAACCGCTCCCGCTCGGCGTCGGCCATGCGCAGCGGCACGTCGGCCCGTGACCGCTCGCGCCGGGCGGACGTGAGCACGAGGACGAGGACGATCCACGCGACCGCGGCGAGCACGAGGACCACGCCGAGGACGAGGACCCACCAGGGGTAGTCCTGCAGCGCGGCGAGGTCGGTGCCGATCTCATCGACGGACACGGCGCGACCTCCCCAGCAGGTCGAGCAGCGCGCCGACGACCTCGTCCTCGGAGGAGGCGACGACGTGGTGGACGCCGCGGCGGTCGAGGAGGCGCGTGGCGGCGGTGGCGCGGGAGGCCGCGGCGTGGTCGACCTGCGCGGCGAGGATCCTGTCCTCGCGCACGAACGCGGGCAGGCGCTCCCAGCCGTCGACGTCGGCCGTGGGGCCGATCCCCGCGGCCGTGGGCAGTGCGTCCCCGACGCGCACGACGAGCACCTCGTGCCGCGTGCGCAGCCGGCGCAGGGAGTCCTCGTGCTCCGGCCCGGGCCGGGCCTCGTCCGTGATGAGGACGACCAGCGAGCGCTGCGGGAACCCGGTGAGGACACGATCCATCACCCGCCCGACGTCGGACGGCGGGGCCTCGAGGGTGAGCGCCTCCTCGACCAGGGAGAGGACCGACTCGAGGTGGGCGGTCCCGTGGCGGGCGGGGCGCTGGACCATGCGCTCGGAGTCCCCGGCGACGAGCGCGACGAGGTCGCCGCGGGCGCGCGCGACGTAGGCGATGATGTCCGCCGCGAACATCGCGACGTTCTTCTTCGACAGTCCCGAGGCGCTCGTGGCGGCCATCGAGACGCCGGTGTCGAACGCGAGGACCGTGGACAGGTTCGACTCGCGCACGAACCGGCGGATGATCGGGTGGCCAGCCCGCGCCGAGGACTTCCAGTCGATGTCCTTGACGTCGTCCCCGGGGTGGTACTCGACCTGGTCGTCGAAGTCCTGGCCGTGCCCCGAGAAGATCGAGCGGTGCCGGCCGTCGAGGAGGCCGCTCGCGCGGCGCACCGTCGGCAGCTCGAGCCGCGCCCGGATCTGCTCCAGCCTGGAGCTCGACCGATCCACCGCGCCCCCTACGGCGTCGGGACCGCGGCGAAGACCGCGTCGACGAGCGCCTCGGGCGCGACGTTCTTCGCCAGCGCGTCGTACGTCCGCACGAGGCGGTGGCGCAGGACCGCGTGCCGCAGCAGCTTGACGTCGTCCGGCACCACGTACGTGCGGCCCTCCTGGAGGGCGACGGCCTGGGCCACGCGCAGGAGCGCGATGCCGCCTCGGGGCGAGGCGCCGACCCGGACGTGGTCGGAGAAGCCGGGCAGCGGGCGCGGTCCGCCGCCGCGCGTGGTGTTGATGAGCGCCACGATGTACTGCTTGATCGACATGTCGACGTAGACGCGCGACGTGAGGTCCTGGAGGAGCGTGACGTCCTCGAGCGAGATCGGCTGCGTGTCGATCGGGGTGTTGAGGGAGCCCGACGCGATCCCGGAGAGGATCTCGACCTCCTGGGTCGGGGTCGGGTAGGTGAGGACCTCCTTGAGGAGGAACCGGTCCATCTGCGCCTCGGGGAGGACGTACGTTCCCTCCTCCTCGATGGGGTTCTGCGTGGCGAGGACCATGAACGGGCTCGGCAGCGGGTAGACCTCGCCGCCGATCGAGGTCTGGCGCTCCTGCATCGCCTCGAGCATCGCCGACTGGGTCTTCGCGGACGAGCGGTTGATCTCGTCGAGGAGGACGAGGTTCGCGTGCACCGGGCCGAGCTGGGTGGTGAACTCGCCGGTCGCGTAGTTGTAGATCTGCGTGCCGACGATGTCGTTCGGCATGAGGTCCGGCGTGCACTGGATGCGGTGGAACGAGCCCGAAACCGCGGAGGCGAGCGTCTGCGCCGCGGTCGTCTTGGCGAGGCCCGGCACGGACTCCAGCAGGATGTGCCCGCCCGCCATGAGCGTGGAGAGCAGTGCGCGCCGCAGGTCGTCCTGGCCGACGACCCGCGTGTTGAACACCTCGGTGACCTGCCGCACGAGGTCGGTGGCGCGCCAGACCTCGTCGTCCTTGATCCGCTTGACGCGGGCCCTCGCCTGCTGCTCGGGCTGGGCGGTCCACTCAGGCACGGGTGCTCCCTCACGATGCTCGACGCCGCCCCGGCGGGGTGGCCCGTGCAGACTACCGACGCGCGGGCCGGTCCACGGGCCGGAGCACAGGGCAGTGCTTCCCACCTGGTGCGGGGGCCGGGACGTGGGCGGGACGGGACGAACGTCCGACGACGACGAACGACGGCGACGTCGAACCGCCCGCTCCCCTCGCGCGCCGCGTGAGACCGCGCACGCACCCCGGGCCGCGTGACGCCGCCGACGTACCCTGACGAGGTGCCGCAGCCCCCGTCCTCCGATGCCCGCCGGTCGGCGACGGCCGGCGCCAGCTCGTTGACGACCGAGCAGGCCGGGACGCAGCGGGGCGCGACGGGACGACAGGTGCCGAGCGGGACCGGCCCGGCAGAGCAGCCGTCGACCGGGCGGACGCCGTCGACCGGGCGGACGCCGACCGTGCAGGCGTCGACCGAGCAGGCGTCGGCCATGCGGACGCCGTCGACGGGTCGCGCGGTCGCGGTATGGGTCGGCGCGCTCGGCGCCGCCCTCGTGGCGCTCGTCCTCGGCCTGCTCTCCACCGGCGCCGCGGACGCCCCCCTGCTCGCCGACCCCGGCGTGCTCGTCCGCTGGGGCCTGCCGCTGGTGACGGTCGGGAGCCACCTCGCCGCGACGCTGGCCGTCGGCTGCTTCGCCGTGGCCGCGATCGTGCTCGTGGGGCCGGCCAAGGCCCACACCGTGCGCGTCTCCGCGCGCGAGCGCGCCGCCCGCGCGGCCGCCGGCGGACGGTCGACGGACGCGCCGGCGACGACGACGCCCGTCCTCGGCCCCGACGGCGGTTCCGACGCCGAGCCCTCGCCGGCATCCGCCGACCCCGCCGCCCTCCCGGCACCAACCAGCCGTCCGGCGACCGACACGGCGGGCGAGGAGGCGGCACGTTCGTCGTCGTCGGCAGCCGAGAGGCGGCGTGCGGCGAGGCCGCCGACGCGGGCCTGGACCCGCGTGGTGCGCGCGGGGATGATCGCGGCCGCACTGTGGGGCCCGCTGCAGGTGGCGCACCTGCTGCTCACGCACGCGTCCGTGGTCGGGGAGCCGCTGACGGGCGAGCTGTACTCCGCGTCGCTGTGGCAGTTCGTCACCGAGCTCGACCTCGGCGTCACGCTCGTGTGGGCCTCGGCGCTCGCGCTGCTGACGGGGCTGCTCGCCGTCTCGACGTCGGGCACGGCCGGGGCGGCGTGGACCGCCGTCGTGGGCGTGGTGGCGCTCGCGCCGATCGGGTTCACGGGGCACGCCAACGGCGCCGCCAACCACGAGATCGCGATGACCGGCATGTGGCTGCACCTCGCCGGCGTCGTGCTGTGGATGGGCGGGCTCGCCGGGCTGCTCGTCGCCGCGCAGCACCTGAGGTCGCGCGAGCTGGCGCCGGCGGCCCAGCGGTACTCGTCGACGGCGGCGTGGTCGGCGATCCTCGTCGTCCTGTCGGGTGCGGCGAGTGCGATGCTGCGGATCAACGACCTCGGCGAGCTCGTCACCACGGGCTGGGGGCGGCTGCTGCTGGTGAAGGTCGTCGCGAGCGCCGCCCTGCTCGCGGCGGGCGCGTGGCACCGGCGCTCGACCCTGCCGGCGCTCGGGCAGGGGCGGCGCGGGGCGTTCCTCCGCCTCGCGATCGGCGAGGTCGCGCTCATGGCCGCGGTCATCGGCGTGGCCGTGGCGCTCGGGTCGTCCGAGACGCCGGTGCCGATCGCGCCGCCGCCGGACCCGACGCCTACCTACGCGATCACCAGCTCACCCGTCCCACCGTTCCCTGACCTGGTCGCCTACCTCACCGTGTGGCGGCTCGACCCGCTGTTCGTGCTCATGGTCGTCGCGGGCGCGCTGGTCTACGGGCGCTGGGCGCTGCGGCTGCGGCGGCGCGGCATCGCCTGGCCGGTGGGCCGGACGGTCTGCTGGTACGTCGGGCTCGCGGCGTTCGCCTACCTCACCCTCGGCGCGCCGGCGGTGTACGGCGACATCCTGTTCAGCGTGCACATGGCGATGCACATGGCGCTGACGATGCTCGTGCCGCTGTTCGTGGTCCTCGCCGCGCCGGTCACGCTCGCGCTGCGGGCCCTGCCCGTGCGGCAGGACGGCTCGCGCGGGCCCCGGGAGTGGCTGCTCGCCCTGCTCGGGTCGCGGTGGGCGCAGGCGTGGGCGCACCCGATCGTCGCGGGGATCAACTTCGCCGGGTCGCTCATCGTCTTCTACTTCACGCCGCTGTTCGACCTGGCGCTCGGGAGCCACGTGGGCCACATCCTCATGGTCGTCCACTTCACCCTCGCCGGGTACATGTTCGCCAACGCGCTCATCGGCATCGACCCCGGCCCGACCCGCCCCCCGTACCCGCTGCGACTCGTCCTGCTCATCGCGACGATGGGGTTCCACGCCTTCTTCGGCGTGGCCGTCATGCAGTCGACGGCGCTGCTCGGGGCCGACCACTTCGGCTGGCTCGGGCTGCCGTGGGGCGTCGACGCGATGGCCGACCAGGGGGTGGGCGGCGCGATCACCTGGGGCGTCGGCGAGTTCCCGACCCTCGCGCTCGCGGTCGGCGTGGCCGTCCAGTGGGCCCGGTCGGAGCGGAAGGAGGCCCGGCGGATCGACCGACGGGCCGACGCCGACGGCGACGCCGAGCTCGCCGCCTACAACGAGATGCTCGCGGCCCGGGCGAGGGCGTCGCAGGAGCGGTAGGGGTGTGTGTCGACGCCGCACCGCGTCCCCCACGCCGAAAGTCGGTAGCCGCGCCGAAGAGTCGGTGGCCGCGCCGAAGAGTCGGTAGCCGCGCCGAAGAGTCGGTCAACGCGCCGAGGAGTCGGTAGCCGCGCCGAAGAGTCGGTCAACGCGTCGAAGGTACAGACGGCGGCCCTCCTCTCGACACGTCAACCTGAGTCTCGACACGGACACCCCCGTCTCGACGCCGCACCGCGTCCCCCACGCCGAAAGTCGGTAGCCGCGCCGAAGAGTCGGTGGCCGCGCCGAAGAGTCGGTGGCCGCGCCGAGCAGTCAGCAGTCAGCAGTCAGCAGTCAGCGCTGACCGATGAGCAGTGATCGACGATCGGCGATCGGTCAGAACCGGACGTCGTCCCCCTCGACCACGACTGCGATGCCGTCGCCGACCACGGTCGTGTCGGTGAGGATCAGTCCCTCGGGGAGGCCCTCGAGCTCGACGTAGTGGTCGAGCGGCAGGCGGCTGCCCACGAGCGGGATCTCCGACAGGCGCGTGCTCACACCGGCGAGCGTGCCCTGGTCGAGGTGAAGGTGGATGCCGCGGCCGTCCTCGGTGGGTGCGACCTCGGCGGTCACGTGGATGTCGCCGCCGAGCACGCTGGTGGTGAGGACCAGGTCGTTGCCGTCGATGTCGGCCTCGAAGCTGCGCTCACCGAGGACGGGGACGTCGAAGGTCGCCTCCGCCACCTGCTCCTGCACCAGCTCGAGCGGAACGGTGCCGCTGGCCTCGAGGTGCGCCACCTCGACCGGCTGCCGGTAACCGACGCCCGTCATGAATCCCTCGACGTCGAGCAGCTCGACGTCCGGGAGGACCATCCGGTCGGCCTCGAAGTCGATCCGGTCGATGCGGCCGGAGACCACCTGCGGGAGGAAGGGGAAGCCGTCGAGGCGGACGTCGGGGTTCTCGAGCTCCTCGGTGAACGACTCGAACGCGTCCTCCGCCTCGGCGCGCGCCCGCATGAGCGCCCACCGGTCGGCCACGAGCAGCCCGACGACGATGACCAGCGATGCGATGACCAGCGAGAGCACCCACCGCTGGACCACGCCGGAGCCGGCCCGCCGCCACCACCGGCGCACTGACATCGCTGCGCCCTGGACCGCGGCGAGAGCCGCCGGGGTCTCGTCGTCCGTGTCCGGCCGGCGCTCGCGCGACCGGTCCGTCCCGTCAGCGCCCACCGCCGCGGAGCCGTCCGCCCCGCCGTCGCCGTCCGGGGCGGCGCCCGCGCCACCCTCGTCGACGTACGTCGGGGCCGAGCCTGCCGGCACGGAGGCGGGTTCGTCGGGGAGGGCCGAGCCGGCGGAGGCCCGGTCGGCGGCACCGGCGGCGGTCGCCTGATCGAGCGGTACCGCGGCCGTGCGTCCTGCGGCGTCGAGCTCGGCGGTGTCTGCCTCGCCGGCGTCGGGAGCGGGTCGCGAGTCGAGGCCATCTGCCTCGCCGGCGTCGGGAGCGGGTCGCGAGTCGGGGGCGGATCGCGAGTCGGGGCCGTCTGCCTGGTGGCCACCTGCCCCCGCGCCTCGGACGACCACCTGGTCGCCGGGCACCGGGCCGCCCGAGGTCGTGTCGTTCACCGGCAGCGCGACCGGCGGGAGGTCCGGGACCTCCGACGGCGGTTCGCTCACGCGCGGGGCCGTGCTCGCGGTCGGCGGCTCGGGGTGTCCGGCGTCGTCGTCGGTGGGCGTCACGTCAGGTCGCTCAGCCGCACTCTCGACCACGTTCGGCCCGGCATCCGACCCCTCACCCGCACTCTCGACCACATGTGGGCCAGCGCCCGACCCCTCACCCGAACTCTCGACCACGTGCGGGCCGGCGTCCGGCTCCGCATCAGGTCCGGCAGCAGCCGCTCCGTCGGGGGTCTCCGGGTCGACGTCGGACGAGCGGTCCACGTCGTCGTCGTTGGAGGTCCCCGGCTGCACGCGACAACCCTAGGGTGCTCGGCGGCCCCTCGAGGTGGTCAGACGTGCCCGTTCAGGACGTCCCCGCCAGCGGTCGGCGACCGTGGGCGACACCACCGCCACCGCCGGCACGACCCTCTGCGCCGCGCGCCACACCTGGGAGGCGGCGGGCACGGCTGCCCGTACACTCCCGGGCAGACGCGCGATGGAGGACACGGCCGTGACCGGCACTGACGACACGAACGACCTGGCGAACGAGGCCGCCGACCCGGCGACCCCGCTCACCCGGCTGCAGGAACTGGCCGAGCACCACCCCGAGCTGCGCCCGGCGATCGCCGGCAACCCCTCGACCTACCCCGGTCTGCTCGAGTGGCTCGGGAACCTCGGAGACGACGACGTCGACGACGCGATCGCCCAGCGCCGCGCGCGCACCGCGGGCATCGACCCGGACGAGCCCGCCACGGCGCCCGTGCGCCGCCCCACCGCCGAGCGCTTCGGCGCTGCGGGGGCCGCCGGCGCAGCCGCGACCGGGTCCGCCAAGCGGCCGACCACCGAGTCCCCCGCGGTCGAGGGCGAGCAGCTCGCGCGCCCCACGACCCCGCCGGACGGCTCACCGGTCACCACCCGCACGCCCGACGCACCGCCGCGACAGATCGAGGAGCCGCGCCGCGCCGTGCCGTGGGCCGGGATCCTCGCCGTCGCCGCCGCGCTCGCCGTCATCGTCCTCGGCGCCCTGTGGATCTTCAACCTGCCCGGGAACGACGACCAGCAGACCACCTCGGCGGGCGAGCCCGACCCCGACTTCCCGCCGGCCACCGACGAGGCGCCGAGCGAGGGCGAGGAGGAGAGCCCCGCGACCGACGAGATCGCGGACGCGCTCGCCGCCCTCGAGGCGCTCCCGTCGAGCTCCGGCTGCTCCGACCCGGGTCCTGATGCCGAGGTGGTCCAGGCCTTCGCGGCCTCCGCGGCGCCCGACGGCACGTGGGGCGACCCCGCGCACGGCGACCGGGTCGTCGACTCCCTCGAGGCGCTGATGGACGAGTGCGGGCGCGAGCACACCCAGGAGGTCGTCGACATGATCCTCGGCGACTCCGACACCAACCCCGCGCTGCGCACGGCCATCGAGGCCGACATGAGCTGGCTCGAGGTCCCCGAGATCCCGGCCGACGCCCAGCAGATGCCCGGGTTCTGGGTCCAGGGCGCGAACATGGCGTGCAACCTCAGCGGCAGCGACGTCGTCTGCACGATCGTCGACCACTCGCTCGACACCCCCGAGGGGTGCCTGCCCGGCGGCATCAGCGTGGAGATCAGCTCCGAGGGTGAGGCCGGCGTCAACTGCAACCGGTCCGCGAACGCCGACCCGCTGCTCTCCGACGGCCAGTCCGCCTACAACGGCGACCTCGCGTGCACGGTGACAGGGGTCGACGTCGAGTGCTGGTCGACCGAGTCCGGCAGCGGCTTCCGCCTCGGCCCGTCGGTGCTCGAGACCTACTGACCCGGCGGGGCCGCCGCGGCTGTCCGCGCGTCGCGAACACCTCCGAATCAGGCGGACACGGGCGGCGTGCCCGTGGTCGGATACGAGGGTGACCGATGACGACACGCCCCGCACCCCATTCCACGACCTCGACACCTACGTCGCGCTCGGGCGCGTCTCCGGGCTCGCGCTGAGCCCGGACGGCGGGCGGCTCGTCACGTCGGTCGCCACGCTCGACGACAAGGCGACGGCCTACCGGAGCGCGGTCTGGGAGATCGACCCCGACGCCGAGCGCCCGGCGCGCCGCCTCACCCGCGGCGGCACCGGCGAGTCCGCCCCGGCCTTCACCGCGTCCGGCGACCTCGTCTTCACCGCCGCGCGGCCCGACCCGGCGGACGAGGAGGGCTCGCGCGCCCGCGCCTGGGTCCTGCCCGCGGGCGGCGGCGAGGCGCGCGTGCTCGCCGACCACCCCGGCGGCGTCGAGGGCGTCCTCACGGCGCGCGCCGCGGACACGGTGGTCGTCGTCGGCTCCCCGCTCCCGGGCTCGACCGACCTCAAGGACGACACCGAGCGACGCAAGGCGCGCACGGACAAGAAGGTGGCGGCGATCCTCCACTCGGGCTACCCGGTCCGCTACTGGGACCACGACCTCGGTCCCGGTCACCCGCACCTCTACCGGGTCGACCCGCCGTCGGCCGGTTCGGCGACGGACGGCGCGAACGCCGCCACGACCGGGCACGACGACGAACGGCCCGACGCCGATGCCCCCGGCACGCTCGTCGACCTCACCCCGGACGCCGGGACCGCCCTGTTCGAGGGCACCCACGTCCTGTCCGACGACGGCACGACGATCCTCGCGGCCTGGTCCGTCCCCGCGGCGCGCGGGGAGCTACGCACCGGCGTCGTGACGATCGACGTCGCGACCGGCGCTCGCCGCTGGGTGGCCGAGCCGTCGGCGGAGCACGAGTTCTCGCCCGTGGCCCTCACGCCGGACGGGGCGCGCGCCGTCGTCACCGTCGAGCAGCCCTCGACCCCGGAGCGGCCCCCGATCGTCACCCTCGCGCTCCTCGACCTCGCCACCGGCCGGCGCGCGACGATCGCCGAGGGCTGGGACCGCTGGATCAGCGAGGCCACGGTCCTCCCGGACGGCTCCGGCATGCTCGCCGTGGCCGACGACCGCGGCCGGGCGCCGGTCTTCCACGTGCCGTTCGACGGCTCGGAGGTCACCCGCCTCACCGCCGACGGCGCGTTTTCGAACGTGCGGATCTCCCCCGACGGGACGCGCGCCTACGCCCTGCGCGCGAGCTACGGGGCGCCGGCCGCACCCGTGCGCCTCGACCTGTCCGTGCTGCGCGAGCCCGCGCTCGGCGGCGCCGAGGTCACCGACGTCCCCTCCCCCGTGCCGGCGCCGACCCTGCCGGGCACGCTCACGGAGATCGAGGCGTTCGCACCCGACGGCCACCCGCTGCGGGGCTGGCTCGCGGTCCCGGACGGCGCCACCGCCGAGAAGCCCGCGCCGCTCCTGCTGTGGGTGCACGGCGGCCCGGTCTCCTCGTGGAACACCTGGTCGTGGCGGTGGAACCCGTGGATCGCCGTCGCGCAGGGGTATGCCGTCGTCCTGCCCGACCCGGCGCTCTCGACCGGGTACGGCTGGGAGTTCATCGAGCGCGGCTGGGGCGCGTGGGGCGGCCACCCGTTCACCGACGTCCTCGCGGTCACCGACGCGGCCGCGTCGCTGCCCGAGATCGACGACGCCCGCACCGCCGCGATGGGCGGGTCGTTCGGCGGGTACATGGCCAACTGGATCGCCGGCCACACCGACCGGTTCGACGCGGTCGTCACGCACGCCTCCTTGTGGAACATCGAGACCTTCTCCGGCACCACCGACGTCGGCTGGTTCTGGGAGCGCGAGATGACGCCGGAGATGCGTGCCGCGCACTCCCCGCACCACGCGGTGGCCGACATCTCGACCCCGATGCTCGTCATCCACGGCGACAAGGACTACCGCGTCCCGATCGGCGAGGGCCTCGCGCTGTGGCGCTCGCTCGTCTCCCGGTCCGCCCTCGCGATGGACGACGCCGGGCACACGCCCCACCGGTTCCTCTACTTCCCCGACGAGAACCACTGGATCCTCACGCCCCAGCACGCCAAGCTCTGGTACCAGGTGGTCCTCGGCTTCCTGTCCGAGCACGTCCTCGGCGAGGAGCCGCCGGCGGCGCCCGACCTGCTCGGGTGAAGCGCCCCGATCTGCTCGGCCGAGCCTGCACGGCAGGCGCGGCGGTCGCGGGCCTTCCGGTCCCGCCCGCGCGGCCGTAGCGTGACGGGATGTTCGGGGAACCTCCGACGTCGCGCACCCGGGAGGCGATGGCTCGGGTGGACCGTGCCCGGTTCCTCCCGCGCGCGACCCGGCCCTACGCGTCCACCGACGCCCCGCTGACGATCGGCCATGGCGCAACGTGCTCCCAGCCCTCGACCGTGCGCGCGATGCTCGAGCTCCTCGACGTGCCCGCGGGTGCGCGGGTCCTCGACGTCGGCAGCGGATCGGGCTGGACCACGGCGATCCTCGCGGAGCTCGTCGGCCGGGGCGGCAGCGTCCTCGGCGTCGAGCTGGTCCCCGAGCTCGTGCGGCGCAGCCGCGCGGCGCTGGAGGGCGCGGCATCGGTGGGGCAGGCGGCGGAGGACGTCGAGACGGCCGCACCCCACGGCCGCACGGGCACCGGCACGGGCACGGACACGGACACGGACACGGAGAAGCCTGCCTCTCCCCGCACCGGCCGTCCGCGGATCGAGTTCCGCGTCGCCGAGGCGGGCGTGCTCGGCGCCCCCGACGACGGGCCGTTCGACCGCATACTCGTGTCAGCCATGTCGGACGCGGTGCCGGAGCCGTTGGTCGCGCAGCTCGCGGTCGGGGGCGTCATGGTCGTGCCGGCGGGCGGGCACCTGGTGAGGGTGCGCAGGACGCCGGACGGCCGCGACGAGGAGCGAGCACCGGGCAGCTACGCGTTCGTCCCGCTGCGCTGACGCGCCGGGCGGGCGCCCCGGATCACGCCCAGACGAGCGCCATCGAGGGGTCCTCGAGGATCGTCGCGATGTCCTTGAGCACGAACGAGCCGAGGGCCCCGTCGACGAGCCGGTGGTCGAAGCTCAGCGCGAGCTGCGTGACCCACCGGACGGCGATCTCGCCGTCGTGCACCCACGGCTGCTGCCGCACGGCGCCGAGCGCGAGGATCGCGGCCTCACCGGGGTTGAGGATCGGCGTGCCGGTGTCGATGCCGAAGGCGCCGACGTTCGTGATCGTGATCGTGCCGTCGGCCATGTCCGCGGGCTGCGTGCGACCGGCCCGCGCGGTCGAGGTCAGCTCGCCGAGCGCCTGCGCGAGCTCCTTGAGGTTGAGCCGGTGCGCGTCCTTGACGTTGGGCACGACGAGCCCCCGGGGCGTCGCCGCGGCGATGCCGAGGTTGACGTAGTGCTTGTAGACGATCTCCTGGGTGTCGTCGTCCCAGGACGCGTTGATCTCGGGGTGCCGGTTGACCGCGAGCAGCAGGGCGCGCATGGCGATGAGCAGCGGCGTCACGTGCAGGCCCTCGAACTCGCGGTCGGCCTTGAGCCGGGCGACGAGCTCCATCGTCCGCGTGACGTCGATCGTGTGGAACTCGCTGACGTGCGGGGCGGTGAACGCCGACTGGACCATCGCCTCCGCGGTCCGGCGGCGCACCGACCGCGCCGGGACGCGCGTGCGCCGGCCGTCGGGCGAGACGGAACCACCCTCGAGCCACGGCTCCTCGTCCGACCACGTGGCGAGCTGCTGGACGTCCGAGCGCTGGTGGAGCGCCACGACGTCCTCGCGCGTGACGATGCCGCCGGGCCCCGTGCCGTGCACGGAGTCGATGTCGACGCCGAGGTCCTTCGCGAGGCGTCGCACCGGGGGCTTGGCCCGGGTCGGACCGCCCGACGCCGGCACGAACCTCGTGCTCGAGCCGCCACCCTCGCGGGTGGCGCGGCCGGGGACGCCGGGGCCCGCGGCGCCGGGAGCCTCGCCGCCCGGGGCCGTGCGCGGGCGGCCGGGGGCCACGCGGGTGCCGGCCGGGCTCGGGCGTGAGACGAGAGGGGCGGGGGCCGGGGACGCGCTCGCCGCGGCGGACGGCCGAGCGGCGCCCGCCGCTGATCCGCCCTGCTGCGCCGCAGCCGGCTCGCGCCGCGGACGGCGTCGGGCGGCGCCCGGCCGGGTCCCGTAGCCGACGAGGACGGCGCCCGACCCGCCGGCGTCGTCGTCGGCCTCGTCCCCCTCCGCGGTGCCGGCAGCCGGCTCGGGGGCGGCGGGCTCATCGGGGCGGGTGTCGAGCTCGACGATCGGGGCGCCGACCTCGACGGTCGTGCCCTCCTCGACGAGCAGCGCGCGGATCTCGCCGGCGAACGGGCTGGGCAGCTCGACGACCGACTTCTCGGTCTCGATCTCGCACAGGGTCTGGTTGACCTCGACCCGCTGGCCGACGGCCACCTCCCAGCTGACGATCTCGGCGTCGGTCAGGCCCTCGCCGACGTCGGGCAGGCGGAAGGTCTGGTGTCGCTGGTCGCTCATCTCGGCTCCTCGGGTGGCGTCTCAGGCGGCGAGCGAACGCTCGACGGCGTCGAGGATCCGGTCGAGGGAGGGCAGGTAGACGGACTCGTGGGCGGAGGCCGGGAACGGCGTGTGGTAGCCGCCGACCCGCAGCACCGGGGCCTCGAGTTCGTAGAAGCACCGCTCCTGGACGGCGGCGGCGAGCTCGGCGCCGGGACCGAAGAAGGTGGGGGCCTCGTGGACGACGACCAGGCGCCCCGTACGGTGGACGGAGGCGGCGACGGCGTCGACGTCGAGCGGGGAGATCGAGCGCAGGTCGATGACCTCGAGGCTCGACCCCTCATCCTGGGCGACCTCGGCCGCCTGCAGCGCCACCTTCACACCCGGACCATAGGACGCGATCGTCAGGTCGGTGCCGGGACGCACCACGCGGGCGGCGTGCAGGTCGCGCGTGAGGGCGTCGGCGGACAGGTCGACGGGGGCGTCGAGCTCGACCGGCCCCTTCTCCCAGTAGCGCGACTTCGGCTCGAGGAAGAGCACGGGGTCCGGGGAGGCGATGGCCTGCTGGATCATCGCGTAGCCGTCGGCGGCGTTGGCCGGGCTGACGATGCGCAGGCCGGCCGTGTGGGCGAACAGCGCCTCGGGCGACTCGCTGTGGTGCTCGATCGCGCCGATGTGGCCGCCGTAGGGCACGCGGACGACGACCGGCATGCTGAGCGCGCCCGACGTGCGGTAGGTGAGCTTCGCGAGCTGCGTGGTGATCTGGTTGTACGCCGGGAAGATGAAGCCGTCGAACTGGATCTCGACGACCGGGCGGTATCCGGCCATCGCCAGGCCGATCGCGGTGCCGACGATCCCGGACTCCGCGAGCGGGGTGTCGACCACGCGGTCCGCACCGAACTCGGCGTGCAGGCCGTCGGTCACGCGGAAGACGCCGCCGAGGGGGCCGACGTCCTCGCCCATGACGAGCACCCGGTCGTCGCGGGTCATCGCGGCGCGCAGGCCCGCGTTGATCGCGCGGGCGAGCGGGAGGGTGGTCGCCGTCGCCGGCGGGGCGGGGTGCATCAGCGGGCCTCCTCGGCGGTCGTGCCGGTGTCGGTGCCGGTGGCGTTGTCGGTGTCCGTGCTCGTGCCGGTCTCCGTGTCGGCGAAGCCGGCCTCGAACGCGAGCATCGCCTCCCGGTCGGCCTCGACCTGCGCGTGCGGGAGCGAGTGGACGTGGTCGAACATCGACCCCGGTGCGTCGGCGCGCTCGGCGAGGCAGGCGGTGCGGGCGTCCCGGGCGAGCGCCTCGGCCTCGGACTCGACGGCGGCGAGGAAGGCGTCGTCCGCGTGCCCGGCGGCGAGCAGGTGGGCACGCATCCGGTCGATCGGGTCCTTCGCGCGCCAGGCCTCCTCCTCGGAACGAGGGCGGTAGCGCGTGGGGTCGTCCGACGTCGTGTGGGCGCCCATCCGGTACGTGACCGCCTCGATGAGGGTCGGCCCCCCGCCGGAGCGCGCGCGGCGCAGCGCCTCGGCGGTGACGGCGTAGGAGGCGAGGACGTCGTTGCCGTCCACGCGGACCGCCGGGATACCGACGCCGGGGCCGCGCCGGGCGATCGGGACGCGCGACTGGACACGGGTGGGGACCGAGATCGCCCACGAGTTGTTCTGGCACAGGAGGACGACGGGCGCCTGGGCGGAGGCGGCGAAGACGAGGGACTCGTTGAAGTCGCCCTCGGAGGCGGCGCCGTCGCCGTGGTAGACGACGACGGCGCGGTCGGCGTCCGTGCCGGTGCCGACGTGCCCGTCGCGCTGGATGCCCATCGCGTACCCGACGGCGTGCAGGGTCTGCGCGGCGAGCACGAAGGTCTGGACCTGGAAGTTGTGCGCGCGGGGGTCCCAACCGCCGTGCCGGGTGCTGCGCATGACGGGCAGCAGGTCGGTGAGCGGCAGGCCGCGGACGAGCGCGACGCCGTGCTCGCGGTAGCTGGGGAAGATCATGTCGGCGGGCCGCTGGGCGTGGGCCGAGCCGATCTGGACGCCTTCCTGCCCGAGGCTCGGCGCCCACAGGCCGAGCTCGCCCTGGCGCTGGAGGCGGGTGGCCTCGGTGTCGAAGGCCCGCGTGAGGACCATGTCGCGGTACATCGCGCGCAGCGTGTCCTCGTCGAGCTCGTCGACGAGCGGCCCGTAGACCGGGTGGTCGATGCGCTCGCCGGCCGGGGTGAGGAGCTGGACCAGGGCGTCCTCCGGGTCGAGCGAGGCGCCGCGCGGGGCGGGGACGGAGGAGGTCGCGTCGGGGGTGCCGGAGGCGGGGGCGTGACCGGCGCCGTTCGGGGCGTGGTTCGCACCGTTCGGACCCTGGGCCGTGGTGGCCGACTCGTGCGTGGAGCTGGTGGTGGGCACGGACACGTGGTCCTCCTTCGGTCGTCCGACGCTGCGGTGCGGGAGCGGATCCGGTGGGGCCCCATCCTGCACCTCCCGTGGCCCGGGGTCCGGCCGGCCGCGCGATCGGCGCGGCCGGCCGGAGGACTCCGTACGCGATCGGCGCACCTCGTCCGAGCCGTCGGACACCGCGTGGGGATCGCCCGCGGGTGCCCGGAAAGCTACCTACGGTCATGTAGGCTACACATGTGTAGGTTGCGGCGCGAGCGCCGCGCCCGGTGGCCTGTCCCACACGCCCGGCCCGTCGTCGAGATTGCGGTTGGTGCACGTCGAGATTGCGGTTGGGAGAACCACGACCGGTCGAGAGTGCGGCTCAGCGCCCCGCTGGTCGCCGAGATTACGGTTGGTGCACGTCGAGATTGCGGTTCGTCGTCGTTCGGGGCCGTACGCGCCCGGGGCCTCGCCCCCTAAGGTCGCGGCATGAGCGGACTCGTCCCGTACCTGCTGTTCCCCGGCACCGCCCGCGAGGCGATGGAGCACTACCGGTCGGTGTTCGGCGGTGAGCTGCAACTGATGGACTACGCCTCCGCCGGCCGCCACGACGGGCCGCCCGACTCGGTGGCGCACGCGATGCTGCTGGGCGAGGTCGAGATCGCGGGCGCGGACGCCGGCGCCGACGAGGACGGCGTGGCCATGACCGGCATGTTCCTCTCGCTGCTCGGCACGGCGGAGCCCGCGACCCTCGCCGCCTGGTTCGAGGCGCTCGCCGACGGCGGCCGCGTCATCGACCCGCTGCAGCGGCGGCCGTGGGGCGACCACGACGGCACGCTGATCGACCGCTACGGCGTGCGCTGGCTCATCGGCCACGAGGGCTGACGCGCCGCGGCAGGCTCACCCAGCACGGGCCGCGCTCACCCAGCACGGTCCGTGCCTCCCCGGCACGGCCTGTCGCTCCCCCGTGCACGGGCCTCACCCCAGCTGCGCCGCCACGAGCGCGAGGACGGCGTCGGTGTTCTCACGCGTCCCGATGCTGATGCGCACGCCGTCGCCGGCGAAGGGCCGCACGAGGAGGTCGACCTCGCGGGCGGCGTCCGCGAACGACGCCGCACCGTCGCCGAGCCGGAGCCACACGAAGTTCGCCTGCGTCTCCGGGATCTCGAGGCCGAGCCCGCGCAGCCCCGCTACGAGGCGCTCGCGCTCGGCCACCACCTCGGCGACGCGCCGGCGGATCTCAGGGTCCGCGTCGAGGGCGGCGAGCGCCGCGGCCTGCGCCGGGCTCGAGACGCCGAACGGGGTCGACGCCGAACGGATGCCCGCCACGATCTCGGGATGCCCGAGGGCGTACCCGACGCGCAGGCCGGCGAGCGAGGCCGCCTTGGAGAACGTCCGCAGGACCACGAGGTTCGGGTGCGCCGGGAGCAGTGAGGGTCCGTCGGTCGGGTCGGCGGCGGTGACGAAGTCGATGTAGGCCTCGTCGAGCAGGACGAGCACCGTGGGCGGCACGGCCTCGAGGAACGCGGCCACCTCGGTGCGCGTGAGCGCGGTCCCGGTCGGGTTGTTCGGCGAGCAGAGCAGGATGACGCGGGTGCGGTCGGTGACGGCGTCGGCCATCGCGTCGAGGCGGTGCCGGCCCTCGGGGTCGAGCGGGACGCGCACCATCGACGCCCCCGTGACCTGCACGGCGATCGGGTAGGCCTCGAAGCTTCGCCAGGGCGCGACGACCTCGTCGCCCGGGCCGCACGTCGCGCGCAGGATCGTCTCGAGCACCGCGGTCGACCCGCCGCCCACCACGACCTGGTCGGGCGCGACGCCGTGCCGCCCGGCGAGCGCCTCGGTCAGCTCGACCGCCGCCATGTCCGGGTAGCGGCCGGAGTCCTCGACCGCCGCCTGGACCGCCTCGACCACCCCGGGCAGCGGCGGGAAGGGCATCTCGTTGGACGAGAGCTTGGCGACCGGCCGGTCGTGCGCGGGCCGCTCCCCCGGCACATAGGCCGGGAGCGAGGCGATGTCGGCCCGCAGGAGGTCGGCGGGACGGGCGGGGGTGGGCGGGAACGTGCTGGACATCGGTCCAGCATGCCCCGCGCGCCCCTCCGAGGTGGTGGAGCGCCACGGGTCGGGCGCGCGTGACGCGGAGTCGGTGTCGGTGTCGGTGTCGGAGTCACGAGGGCGAGCCTCACCCGCACTCTCGACACACGAAGGCCCGACGACGAACAACGCGCCCGCCCTCACCCGCACTCTCGACGAACGAGGGCCCGACGACGAACCGCAATCTCGACGTGCACCAACCGCAGTCTCGACGAACGAGGGTCAGGCCTTGCGCGGCCACCAGGGGATGCGCGGGCGCGGCGTGACGACCTCCGGGACGCCCTCCTTGACGGCGTTGGTGATGACACCGGTGCCGTAGGAGGCGTCGTCGAGCAGCCGCATGGCCAGGCTCGTGACGGGCCCGAGGCGCGTGGGGCGCAGGAGGTGGTCGCGCACCGGCTCCCAGGCCATGGCGGCGGCGAAGCCACGGGCGAGCCCGGACCGCGGCGTCGAGGCGAGCACCGCCCAGCCGATCGGCCACCAGTCGCGCCGCAGCAGGTGCCCGGTCCAGAACCCGTCGGACCAGATCTGCCGGCCGGCCATCTCGGCGACCACCGTGTGCGGGACCTCGTCGGGCAGGACCGCGCGCTGGCGGGCGACCTCGTAGGCGGCGACCCCGGCGGCGAGCCACCTGTGCCCCGTGGCGGCGAGCCCGATGAACGCGAGGCCGGACAGGCTCGGCGACGCGGGCGTGAGCCGGCCCGGGTGGCGCTTCTCGAGGTGCGCGGCCGAGCCGCCGTAGTCGGCGCGGCGGCCGACGAACGCCCGCCACGTGGTCCGGACCTCGTGGTGGACGACCACGTCCGGGGCGTACAGCACGTTCCAGCCGGCCTCGTCCATGCGCCAGAACAGGTCGACGTCCTCGCCGACCCGCATACCGGGCTCGAACGGCGGGTCGGTGACGGCGGAGCGGCGCACGAGGACGGCGGCGCTCGGCAGCCAACCGACCATCACCCCGTGGACGACCCGGCTGGGGATCGGCCCCATGTCGATCTCCGAGCGCGTCTCCTCGTAGAGCTCGATCGAGCTCTCGCCGTCGAAGCGGGGTCGGACGCGGGGCCCGACGGCGCCGAGCCGCTCGTCGTCGAGCATCGGCCGCAGGCGCGCGATCCAGTCGTCGCTCGCGCGGGCGTCGGAGTCGATGAACGCGACGAACGGGGCGCTCGTCGCGGCGAACCCCGTGTTGCGGGCGCCGCCCGGGCCGGTGTTGACCTCCTGGCGCATGAGCCGGGCGCCGTGCCGAGCGGTGATCTCCTCGATGCGGGCCGCGTGCTCGGGGTCGGGGGTGGCGTCGTCGACGACCGTGACCGGGTGCCCCTCGACGGCGAGGGACTCGAGCAGCGGGTCGAGCAGGGTCGGGTCGCCGTACATCGGGATGACGACCTCGACGTCCGTCACCTCGCCGTACGCGACGGGCTTGGGGTGGACGATGCCGAGGTCGAGGAGGAACCGGGCGGCTGCCCGCTCGGTGTCGTCGGCCGCCTCGGTGCCCCATCTGTCGGCGTCCCGCACCCGGGCGGCGAAGTCGCGGAACTCCTCGGGTACGACGGTGACCGAGAACGGCGAGCCGCCGAGGACCACGCGCCCCGCCCGCAGGACCGTCTCGGGCGCCCAGACCACGGTCCGGCCGGCGACGACGTCCACCTCCCCACGCTCGGGGGGCTCCGGGAAGGGAGGGGGCCCCCAGGGGGTGGTCGTCACGTCGGTCGTCGTCACGTCGTCTCCTGTCCTACCGGCTGCCGGTGCGGTGCCGACGCGGGGACGACGACACTCGTCCCATTCTCCCAGTCCTCCGCACCCGTCGTGCGTGATCGATCGTCGTTCGCTCCAGGCGGAGCGTCGAACACGGCCCGACGACGAACCGCAGTCTCGACGGACCTGAGCCGCACTCTCGACACCTCGGCCCGACGACGAACCCCGCCCCTCGCCGTCGTCCGCCCCTCGCCGTCACCCCTCCCGCTCGAGCTCGACGACGACCGAGGTCGTGACGGCCCCCTCCTCCCCCGCGCCGAGCAGGTAGGCGAACTCCTCCTGCACCGCGACGACGCCCGGGTCGTGCCCCCGGTGCTCGACGACGCCCGCCCACGCGGCCGCCGAGTGCTCGGGGTAGTGCCCCTCGAACGGGAACACCTCGGACAGATCCCGGTCCCGGGTCGAGGTGTCCACCGTGTAGGCGCTCCGGCTGCCGGTCGCGGCGTTCGGGTCGATGTGCGGGACCGGGGCGCCGTCGAGGCCGGACACGGCGTCGTCGGCGACGTCGACGCTCATGTGGTGCCCGGCCACGGGTGCGCCGGCGTGGGCGATCGGCGCGTTGAGCGCCACGCTCGTGCGCAGGTCGTACCGGCGCGCGTCGTCCCCGGCCGCCCAGTGCGCGACCCCCAGCCCGCCCTGGCTGTGCCCGATCATCCCCACCGCGTCCCCGTCCCGCGCGCCGGCCAGCTCGAGCGCCTCCGAGATGCCCTCCATGAGCGCCGAGCTGCCGGTGGCGGCGAGCTCGATGTTCGAGGCGTTGTCCATGAGGTTGTCTGGGTCGGCCACCGTCGCGTCCCCGCTCGTCCCGGGGATGACGACGACAAACGACGTCGACCCGTCCGCGTGCTCCGTCCGCAGGACCTCGAGGTGGGGACGGTTCTCGCGCCCGGACTCGGCGTGCAGCGGGTCGACCCGCCGGACGAGGTCGGCCACCGAACCGGGCCGGGCGGCGTCGAGCACCGCCGACGTCCGGCCCGGCGCCGGTCGGCGCGAGAGCAAGGAGCCCGGCGCGCCCGGACCTCCCGGGCCTCCCGGCGCACCAGGGCCTCCTCGGGCATCCGCGACGACCGAGCCCGGGGGTGCCCCGACCCGCAGGCCGGTCGCCCCCGCGAGCACCGGCAGGAGGCCGGGCACCGGCTCGTCGTCGAGGACCGCCCTCGCGCCGCCGGGCGACCCGATGCTGAGGGCCCGGGCCAGGGGAAGCGCCGCGAGCGCGGCCGTCTCGCCGGCCGCCGGGTCACCCTGCACACCGGTCAGCAGCGGCGAGGTCCCGGTGGCGTCGGCCGCGAGATCGATCGCCCCGCCGGCCGCAGCCACCTCCGCGTCGAGCGCCGCGGCGATGCCCGGGCCGCCGGGGCGAGCCGCCCACCCCGGGTTCGTCAGCACGCCGTAGCCCGGGAGGAACCAGCCGGCGGGGTTCGGAGTCGCGAGCACCCGCCCCGTGATCACGCGCGGGAGCCCCATGGCGTTGGACAGCGCCCCGAGCACCCGGAACCGGGCACCCGCACCCCCGTCCGCGCGCTCCGCCATTTCTGCCCACCCCCGCAGGCCGCTCGCGAGGTCTGCCACCCGCCCGGCCACGGTGTCGATCGTGTCCGCCGCCCCCTGCGCCGACGCCCCGACGGCCACGAGGTCGGCGGCGAGCAGCGGGTCGTGCCCGGGGTTCGGGACCGGGACGAGGATCCGCCCGCCGTGCTGCGGGGTCGATCCGACGAGCCGGAGCGGCGCCGCGGCCGCCCGCAGGCCCTCCGCCACCTCGTCGAGCTCGTCCGCGAGACCGCGCACCTCGTCCGGGTCGACGTCCATGCCATCCCTGGACGAGGTGACGTGCTCGGCCTCGACGGGGTCGGGCGGGACCGGAGGGTCCGGCCGGTCGCCGGCGACCGGCCGGGTCAGCCCACCCATCGCAGCGCTCCCACGCCCGGAGCACCCTCGAGGTCGATCCGCACCGTGAGGCCGATCAGCCGTCCCTCGATCCCGCGCAACGTGGTGAGCGCGGACTCGACCTCCCCGCGCAGCTCCTCGCGCCGGTTCGTAGCGATCGTGCCCGCCTCGCCGGTCCACGCGGTCGGCGCGCAGGCCGACAGCCTGTCCCGCACGCCCTCCAGCGCCGTGGCCTGCGCACGCACCCGTTGCAGGTCCGCCTCGATCTGCTCGAGCATGCCGTCCCCCCTCTCGTCACCGGAACGCTAGGCGGGCTTCCGGACGGCGCACCGGGGGTGGCGGGGCGGCCTGTGGGCGGGAGCGTGGCAGGGCTGCCTGTGGGGACGGCGACAACGCCGCGCCGACGACGCCGGTTCGGCTCGGCCGCACCGACCGATCAGCCCGGCCAGCCGGGCAGCCGGGCAGCCGAGCAGCCGAGCAGCCGGGCAGCCGAGCAGCCGAGAGACTCTCTCGATCTCAGTCCGCGGCGAGCGGCTGCCGCGCGGCCCAGTCGGTGAGCTCGACCCGCGGCCCGGTGTAGAACGGCGTCTCCTCGCGGACGTGGAGGCGGGCGTCGACGCCGCGCAGCTCGCGCATCACGTCGACGATCCGGTGCAGCTCGGGCGCCTCGAAGGCGAGGATCCACTCGTAGTCGCCGAGGGCGAACGCGGACACGGTGTTGGCGCGCACGTCCGCGTAGTCGCGCGCGGCCATGCCGTGCTCGCGCAGCATCCGGGAGCGCTCCTCGGCGGGCAGGACGTACCAGTCGAGGGACCGCACGAACGGGTAGACGCAGATGTAGTCGCCCGCGGGCTCGCCGGCGAGGAAGGCCGGGACGTGGCGCCTGTTGAACTCCGCCGCCCGGTGCAGGCCCACGACCGACCAGACGGGCTCGAGGGCCGCACCCAGGTCGGACGCCCGCAGCGCGTGGTACGCCGCCTGGACCTCCTCGATCGTCTCGGCGTGCCACCAGACCATGAGGTCGGCGTCGGCCCGCAGGCCGGCCACGTCGTACCAGCCGCGCACCTCGACACCGGTCGCGCGCACCGCACGCTCGGCGTCGGCCACGAGGGCGTCCCGCTCGGCGGCGTCGGCCGGCAGCGGCTGCGTGGTCGCGAACACCGACCACATCGTGTAGCGCACCGTCTCGTTGAGCGCCTCCGCCTCGTGCTCGCTCAGGTCGTTCGCGCTGCCGCTCATGCCGTCTCCTCGATCGGTGTCACCACGTCGTTCGGCTGCCCGCACAGCGCGAGCCTGCCGTCGTCGACACCGTCCCGGACGGCGCAGCACCCCACGCCGCACACCGAGTCCCACGCGGGCAGGTCGCCGACGACCCCGCGCCGCCCCGGACCACCCGCCTCGACACCCCGCGCCTCGGCGGCGCGGTCGAGCAGAAGGTCGACAAGCCCGGACACGAACTGGGCATACGTCCCGGCGGTCGCCGCGCGGGCGAAGGACAGTCCGAGCTCCTCGGCGGTCTCGGCGGCCTCGGTGTCGAGGTCGTAGACGACCTCCATGTGGTCGGAGACGAACCCGATCGGGCTGAGCACCACGGAGTCCATGCCGCCCGCGGCGCGCTCCCGCAGGGCGTCGTTGACGTCGGGCTCGAGCCACGGGGTGCGCGGGTCGCCGGACCGGGAGCAGTAGGTGAGCGACCAGTCGAGCTCGCGCCCGAGCCGCTCCCCGACCTCGGCGGCGACGAGCCGCGCGACCTCCTCGTGCTGCTCGGCGTAGGTCGCGGCCGCCCCCCGCCCGGAGGCGACCTCCATCGTCGTCGGGATGGAGTGCGTGACGAACATGAGGTGCGGCTCCCCGCCGAGCTCGCGCATCGAGGCCTCGACCGCGTCGGCGTTGGCCGAGACGAAGCCCGGGTCGTTGAAGTACGGCCGCACCTTGTCGACCACCAGCGGGCGCCCCTCGGCCACGAGCTGCGGGACGTACCGCCCCACGTCCTGGCGGTACTGGCGGCAGCTCGAGTACGAGCCGTACGCCGAGGTGGCGACCATGGCCACGCGGCGGGCACCGGCGTCGTGGAGCTCGCGCAGCACGTCGACGCCGTCCGGGTCCCAGTTCCGGTTGCCCCACGCCACGGGCACGTCGAGCCCGCGCGCGGCGACCTCGGCGCGCAGCGCCTCGAGCAGCGCGCGGTTGAGGTCGTTGATCGGACTGCGCCCGCCGAACGCGTAGTAGTGCTCGCCGACCTCCTCGAGCCGCTCGTCCGGGATCCCGCGGCCGGCGGTGACGCGGCGCAGGAACGGCACGACCTCCTCGGGCTTCTCGGGGCCGCCGAAGGACATGAGCAGGACGGCGTCGTAGGGCGCGAGCGCGCCGACCGTCACGGGGGGCGCGGCCTGCGGCGCGGCGCCGAGGTCGTCCCGCTCCTCGGCCGTCGGTCGGTCGGTCGTCACGGTCACGTCGTGGTCCTCCTCGTGGGTCGGCGGCCCGGTCCGGCGTCCGCGGTCTCGTCGGTCACCGAGATGCCGGTGACGAGCTCGAGCGCGCGGACGAACTCCTCGCCCCTGCCGTCGCGGCCGGCCGCCCGGGCCGCGACCGTGGGTGGGTGGGCGAGGCGGGCGGCGAGGCGCCTGAGGGCCTGGGCCGCCTGGTCGGCGGGGACGGTGCCCGCCATCGGAAGTCGGGTGAGCTCGTCCTCCAACGCGGAGCCGACGCGGTCGCGCACGGCGACCACCACGTCGTCCATCTCGCGCTCGGCGCGGGTGTCGAGCACGGCGCGCACCTCCTCGGCGAGCACCTCCTGGGCGCGTCGCACCTGCCCGTCGGTCGCCGCGGGCGCGTGCGCCTTGACGGTGTCGAGATCGACGACGACGACGCCCGGCAGCGCAGCAGCCTCGGTCGTCACGTCGTGCCGGAGGGCGAGGTCGACGACGACGAGCGGCGCCGCGCGTCCTGCCGACCGCCGTGCCGCCAGCGCGGCCAACACCACGTCGGCGTCGAGGACCGCCGAGCCGGTGCCGCGGCAGGCGACGACGACGTCCGCCGACGCGAGCTCGTCCGCGAGGTCGCCGGCCTCCCGCACCTCCTGGGTCTCGGCGAACCGGCGAGCGCGTCCACTGGCGGACCACACGGCGATGTCGGTGCACTCGCGGCGACGCAGCGCGGCGACGGTCGCGCCTGCGTAGGCGCCGGTGCCGACCACGAGGGCGCGCCCGCCGGACCACGAGACGCGCGGCGGACCGCCGGACTCCGGGGTCCACGGCTCGGCGTCCCGGGGGCAGCCCGGGCGCTCGTGGACCGCGCCGGCGAGGTCGAGCGCCACAGCGACCACGGAGCGGCCGGCGGCGGCGAGGTCGGTGTCCACCGCGATGCGGCGCGAGGCCCGCGACGCCCGCTGAAGCGCGTCCTCGAGCGCAGGCGTCGTGGAGCCGGCGGCGCGGGCGCCCTCGAGCGCGCGGCGGACCTGGCCGACGATCTCGCGCTCGCCCACCACCATGGCATCGAGCCCGCTGGCGACCTCGAAGAGGTGGCGCAGGGCGTCGTGGCCGTCGGTGCGGCCGGTGAGGTCGTCGACCTCGGCGGCGTCGACACCGGAGGCGGTAGCCAGGGCGGCGCGGGCGGCGTCGAGCGCGGCGTCGGGGTCCTCGGCCTCGAGGTAGAGCTCGACCCGGTTGCAGGTGGCCAGCACGACCGCGCCGTCGACCGCCGGGTGTCCGGCGAGCCGGGACGGCAGGGACTCGACGCCCACGCTGAGGCGCTCGAGGTCCCCGAGCGTCACCGAGTGGTGATCGGCGGAAAGCAGGGTGAGCGGCACCGCTGCAGGCTAGCAATTCCGCCGCCGTGGCATTTCCTGGTCCGTGCACAATGGCGGGGTGACGAATTCCGTGGCCGCCCCCGTCGGCGCCGAGACCCCCGCCGCGCCCGCCCTCCTGACGGCCTATTCCGGACGGACGCCGGACCGTCTGCCGATCTGGTTCATGCGCCAGGCCGGCCGGTCGCTGCCCGAGTACAAGGAGGTCCGCGCGGGCACCGAGATGCTCGACGCCTGCCTCACCCCGGACCTCGCCGCGGAGATCACGTGCCAGCCGGTGCGGCGCCACGGCGTGGATGCGGCGATCCTCTTCTCGGACATCGTCGTCCCGCTGCGGCTCGCGGGGGTCGAGGTCGAGATCGTCCCCGGCACCGGCCCGGTCATCGCCGAACCGGTCCGCACGCGGGCTGACGTCGCGCGCCTCACCGCCCACGAGCCCGGTGACCACGCCCCGATCGCCGCCGCGGTCCGCGCCGTCACCGAGGAGCTCGGCACCGGCGAGCGCCCCGGCGACACCCCGCTCATCGGCTTCGGCGGCGCGCCGTTCACCCTCGCCGCCTACCTGGTCGAGGGCCGCCCGTCGCGCGACCACCTCGCGGCGCGCGCGCTCATGCACGCGGACCCGAAGGCGTGGGACGAGCTCCTCACCTGGACCGCGGACCTCACCGGGGCTTTCCTCGCCGCGCAGGTCGACGCCGGGGTCCGCGCCGTCCAGCTCTTCGACTCCTGGGCCGGCTCGCTGTCCGTCGACGACTACACCGAGCGGGCCGCCCCGTACTCCGCCCGTGCGCTCGACCACGTCGCCGGCCGGGTCCCGCGCGTCTCGTTCGGCACCGGCACGTCCGAGCTGCTCACCGTCATGGCCGGGCACGCGGAGGTCGTCGGGGTCGACCACCGCATCCGCCTCGACGTGGCGAACGACCGCCTCGGCGGCCGCGTCCCGCTCCAGGGCAACATCGACCCCGCACTGCTCACCGCACCGTGGGAGGTCCTCGAGCGCCACGTCCGCGCCGTCGTCGAGGCCGGCCGAGCCGCGCCCGCGCACGTCGTCAACCTCGGCCACGGCGTCCCGCCGACCACCGACCCGGGCGTCCTCACGCGCGTCGTCGAGCTCGTCCACTCCCTGTGACCGGAGCCGGCCCGTCCTGGGACGTCGCCGTCGTCGGGGCGGGCATCGCGGGCCTGACGATCGCACACGACGTCGCCCGGTCCGGCCGGTCGGTCCTCCTCGTCGAGGCGTCGGGCCGGGTCGGGGGGCTCGTCTCGCCGCTCGCCCTCGACCTCACCACCCCGTCCGACGGCGAACCCCCCGCCGACCCGGACCCGCTCGACGGCGGGACGCGCGGTGGTCCGGTCGTCCTCGACGGCGGCGCAGAGGCCATGGGCACGCGCCGGCCGGCGGCGATCGAGCTGGCCGAGGACCTGGGACTCACGATCGAACGACCCGCGGCCGGCTCGTGGGTGCAGCCGGCAGCCGGCCCCGCGCGGCCCGTGCCCCCGCGGTCGCTGCTCGGGATCCCCTCGGACCTCACCCACCCGCTCGTCGTCGGCATCCTCGGCGAGCGCCGGGCGCGGCTGGCGGCGGAGGCGGACGCCGCGCACCGGGTCGGGGCCCTGCCCGGTCCGGCCTCCCTCGCCGACCTCGTGCGGGACGCGCTGGGGGAGGACGTCCTCGAGCTCCTCGTCCGCCCGATCGCCGGCGCCCTGCACGCCGCCGACCCGGCGCAGCTCTCGATCGACGTCGTGGCACCCGGCCTGCGCGCGGCCCTGGCCTCGCACGGGACGCTGACCGGCGCCGTCGGGTCGCTGGTCGACGAGGGTCCCGCCGTCGCCACCGTCCGTGGCGGGATGCACCTGCTCCCCGCCGCGCTCGCCCGCGCGGCCGGGGCAGCCGGCGCCGAGATCCGCACGGCGGTCCGCGCCGAGCGCCTCGCACGGGACGGCGACGCCTGGCTCGTCGGGATCCCGGAGGGCGCCGCGGACGCCGGCGCGACCGGCGGCAGCGACCGGACCACCCTGCGCGTGCGGGAGGTGGTGCTCGCCGTGCCCGGGCCGGAGGCCCTGCGGCTCGCCCGTCCCGAGCTCCCCGCAGCGCAGGGGATCCGGCTCGCGCCCGGCGCACCGGTGGAGCACCGCACCCTCGTCCTCGACGCGTCGGAGCTCGACGGGGCGCCGCGCGGGTCGGGCGTCATCGTCGGGGAGGGGGCGGCGCCGGGCGGACGCCCCGTGCGGGCGAAGGCGCTCACCCACTCGAGCGCGAAGTGGCCGTGGGTGGCGGCGGCGCTCGGCGGCCGGCACGCCGTGCGGCTCTCCTACGGGCGACCGGGCGAGGAGCCGTTCGTGCCGGGCGTCGACGAGGCCCTCGCCGACGCCGCCGCCCTGCTGGGCGTCGACCTCGATCCCGGTCGGCTGCTCGCCTCGGCACCGATCTCCCACGGCGGTGCCCTCGCGCCGCAGACCCCGGACACCCGCGAGGCCGTCGCGGACCTCGCGGCGACGGCGGCGGAGCGCGACCTCCACCTCGCCGGGGCCTGGGTCGCCGGGACGGGCCTCCCGGCGGTCGTCGCCCACGCCCGACGGCTGGCCTCGCGTCTCGTCTGAGCCGCGTCGCACCACGCGCGACCCGCGCCACGCACGAGCCCCGTCACGCGCGGCCCACGCCGCACCGCACCGCACTGCGCCGCACCGCACCCCGCGCTGTTGCGCACATCATGTGACCTACCTCCGTTACGCAACGACGGAACATGCGCTTCCCCACAAACGACATGACGACTTGTCGTCATATTCGACAAATGGTAGTGACGCGTTGTCAGGTCGATTTCACAGATGTCCGATTCATGCATTTGTGTCATGCCTCGCTTGCATATTCGAATCGTTCTCGACGGCGGTCGGTGCGAGAATGTCGGCATGACCTCCGCCACCACCGGCCACCTCTGGCGCCTGGGCACGCGTGGCTCCGACCTCGCCCGCACGCAGTCCCGTCAGGTCGCCGACGCGCTGACGGCCGCGGGCGCCGGCGAGCTCGATCTCGTCGTCGTGCGCACCGAGGGTGACGTCTCCACCGCCCCGCTGTCCTCCCTCGGCGGCACGGGCGTCTTCGCCGGCGCCCTGAGGGCGGCGCTCCTCGACGGCGAGGTCGACGTGGTCGTCCACTCCCTCAAGGACCTGCCGACCGCCCCGCACCCCGGACTGACGATCGCCGCCGTCCCTCCGCGCGAGGACCCCCGGGACGCCCTGTGCGCGCGCGACGGCCACACCCTCGCCACGCTGCCCCCGGGAGCCCGCGTCGGCACCGGGTCGCCGCGCCGGGCCGCCCTCCTCCTCATCACCCGCCCGGACCTGACGATCGTCGACATCCGCGGCAACGTGCCCACCCGCCTCGCCCGCACTGAGAACGACCTCGACGCGGTGGTGCTCGCGCTGTCCGGGCTCCGGCGGCTCGGCCTCGAGGACCGGGCGACGGACATCCTCGGCCCCCCGACATTCCTCCCGGCGCCCGGGCAGGGGGCCCTCGCCGTCGAGACCCGGGACGACGTCGACTCCGAGCTGCCCGGACTGGCCGCCGCCCTGCGGGCCGTCCACCACGCGCCCTCGGCCGCGGCAGTCGTCGCCGAGCGCACCCTGCTCGGCCGGCTCGAGGCCGGGTGCGCCGCGCCCGTCGGCGCTCTCGCCACGCTCGACGGCGACCGGCTCGCCCTCGACGCCCTCGTCTCCCGCCCCGACGGCGCGCTCCACCTGCGGCGCTCAGGCGGCCGCTCGCTCGACCCGGCGGACACCGAGCTCGCCGCCGGCCTCGGCCGCGACCTCGCCGACGAGCTCCTCATCGCCGGCGCCGGCGACCTCATGGACACCGCGTGACAGGTCCCGCAGCTGACCCGCCCGGCGCTCCCCGCACCGACCTTCCCGACCACGGGGCACTCGTGGGGCTCCGCGTGCTCGTCCCCCGGATCGGCGACGACCCGATCGCCGAGGCACTCCGGTCGGCGGGCGCCGACGTCGCAGCGGTGCGCGTCACGCGCTCCGAGCCCCTCGACGCCGACCCCACCCTGCTCGACCCCGCCGGTGCCGACTGGGTCCTCGTCACCTCTGCGCGGACTGTGGCGCGGCTCGCGGACGTCCGGCTCGGCGTAGTCGGCGCGGTCGACGCGGTCGACGCGGTCGACACGGTCGACGGTCTCATCGGGGTCGACAGCTTCGGCGGCTCCGACCACGGTCCCGGTGCCGACGACGGTCCGGGCCCCCGCACGTGGCCGACAGCCGTCGCCACCGCGCGCGCGACCGGCACCCGGGTCGGCTCCGTCGGTCCCGCGACGACCGCCGCACTTGCGCGGGTCGGCGTCCCGGTCGACCTCGAGTCGCCGGACGGCACGGCGGCCGCGCTCGTCGGGGCCATCGGTCCCGCGCCGACCCCGTCCGGCTCCGGGCCCGACGCGGTGGTTGCGCCCGACGCACCCGACGCGGCCGACGCGCCGGACGCGTCTCCCGCCCAGCCCCGTGTCCTTCTGCCGGCGAGCGCGCTGGCCGACCCGTCGACCGCCGACCGGCTGCGCGCCGCCGGGTGGGCCGTCGACGCGGTCCCCGTCTACACGACCGTTCCCGCCGATCCCGCCGCGACGACGGCCGCAGCCACCCCGTGGCCGGACGCGGTCGTCGTCACCTCACCGTCCACCCTGCGCGCGCTCGTCGACGCCGCGGGCACGCCTCCCGCCACGACACGCCTCGTCGCGATCGGCCCGACGACGGCCGCGGCGATCGACGCAGCCGGCCTCGTCAACGCCGCGACTGCCCCCTCCCCCACGCCCGACGGGATCGTCGACGCGGTCACGTCCGCGCTCGCGATCCGCGCGACCCCGAACCTCACCGCACCACCACGGAGGACACGATGACCAGCTTCCCGAGCACCCGGCCCCGCCGGCTGCGCACCTCGCCCGCGCTGCGGCGCCTGGTCGCCGAGACCCGCATGGACCCGGCCGACCTCGTCCTGCCCGTGTTCCTGCGCGAGGGCCTGACCGAGCCGCAGCAGATCGGCTCGATGCCGGGCGTCCTCCAGCACACGCCCGACTCCCTCCGACGGGCGGCGGCGGAGGCGGCGGAGGCCGGCGTCGGGGGCGTCATGCTCTTCGGCGTGCCGGCCACCCACGACGCGACCGGCACGGCGGCGACCGACCCGGACGGCATCGCCAACGTCGGGTTGCGGCTCCTGCGCGAGGAGGTCGGGGAGTCGATGGTCGTCGTCTCCGACCTGTGCCTCGACGAGTTCACGGACCACGGGCACTGCGGCGTCCTCGCGTCCGACGGGACGGTCGACAACGACGCCACGCTCGAGCGCTACGCCGAGATGGCCCTCGCGCAGGCCGAGGCCGGCGCCACCCTGCTCGGGCTGTCCGGGATGATGGACGGCCAGGTCCAGGCGGTGCGCGAGGCGCTCGACGACGCCGGGCACCACGCCACCGGCACCCTCGCCTACGCGGCGAAGTACGCCTCCGCGATGTACGGGCCGTTCCGCGAGGCCGTCGACTCGCAGCTGACGGGCGACCGGACGACCTACCAGATGGATCCGGCCAACCGCCGGGAGGGGCTGCGCGAGACGCTGCTCGACGTCGAGGAGGGGGCCGACGTCGTCATGGTCAAGCCGGCCACCCTCTACCTCGACGTGCTGGGCGACGTGGCCGAGGCCGTCGACGTCCCCGTCGCGGCGTACCACGTGTCCGGCGAGATGGCGATGGTCGAGGCGGCCGCCGAGCGCGGCTGGATCGACCGGCGCAGGACGATCCTCGAGACCCTGCTGTCGATCCGGCGCGCGGGCGCGGGGATCGTGGCGACGTACTGGGCGACCGAGGCGGCCGGCTGGCTGCGAGAGAGGTGAACGAGGCGATGACGCAGGTGACAGGTTCGACCAACGACGATCCGTCGACGCCACACGTGCCCGTCGCGGGTACGGGCACGGCTATCGGCTCGACGCCCTCCACGTCGGCCGCCTGGTCCGCCGGCCCCGCGAGCGAGGCCGCTTTCGCGGCGGCGCGCGTGGCGATCCCCGGCGGCGTCGACTCCCCCGTCCGCGCGTACGGCTCGGTGGGCGGGACGCCCCGCTTCCTCGCCTCGGCGCGCGGCGCGTACGTCACCGACGTCGACGGACGCGAGTACGTCGACCTCGTCGCGTCGTGGGGCCCGGCACTGCTCGGCCACGCGCACCCGGAGGTGGTCGAGGCCGTGCGGGAGGCGGCGTCGTCGGGACTCTCCTTCGGCGCGCCGACCGTCGCCGAGACCGAGCTCGCCGAGGCCGTGACCGGGCGGGTCGCGCCCGCCGAGCGCGTCCGGTTCGTCAGCTCCGGCACCGAGGCCACGATGACCGCCGTCCGACTCGCCCGCGGCGTCACCGGCCGGCCGCTGATCGTCAAGGTGGCCGGGCACTACCACGGGCACTCCGACTCCCTCCTCGTCGACGCCGGCTCCGGTGTGGCCACGCTCGGCATCCCCGGAACGCCCGGCGTGCCGGACGAGATCGCCGCCCGCACGGTGGTCGTCCCCTACAACGACCTCGCTGCGGCGGAGGCGGTGTTCGCCGAGCACGGCGAACGCATCGCAGCCGTCATCGTCGAGGGCGCGGCGGCGAACATGGGCGTCGTCGCCCCAGGGCCCGGGTACAACCGCGCGCTGCGGGAGCTCACCACCCGCCACGGCGTACTACTCATCCTCGACGAGGTGCTCACCGGCTTCCGCGTGGGCCCCGCCGGCTGGTGGGGGCTCGAGGGTGCGAGCGAGGGATGGGCGCCGGACCTGCTCACCTTCGGAAAGGTCCTCGGCGGCGGGATGCCGCTGGCGGCGCTCGGCGGGCCGGCCGCGATCATGGACGAGCTCGCACCGAGCGGCCCCGTCTACCAGGCGGGCACGCTGTCCGGGAACCCGCTCGCCACCGCCGCGGGCCTGGCCACCTTGCGCCTCGCGGACGCCGACGTCTACGCCGCGGTCGACGCCGCCGCCGAGACGGTCGCGCGCGCGGCGGGCGAGGCGCTCGATGCCGCCGGACTGCCCCACCTGGTCAGCCGTGCCGGCAACCTCTTCTCCGTGTTCCTCGGGGAGGACGCGGCGGGCGGCGTGCGGGACTACGCGGGCGCCAAGGCCTCCGAGACGTGGCGGTACCCGGCCTTCTTCCGCTCGATGGCCGCCTCCGGCGTCCTCCTGCCGCCGAGCGCGTTCGAGGCGTGGTTCCTCACCGCCGCCCACGACGACGACGCCCTCGCCCGGATCCTCGACGCCCTGCCCGCCGCGGCCCGCGCGGCGGCGGACGCCGACCCCCCGGCCTGACGCACGGACCCGACCACCCGCCTCACGGCAGCGACCCGCTCGCGCCCAGCCCCTTCTCCGAGGCGGCCGTCCGCACCGCGTCGATGACGAGCTCGAGGGAGGGGCGGCGCGTCGTCGTCGTGCGGTAGGCGATCGACACGGTGCGCATGACGGGCTCGGTCAGCGGCACGATGTCGACGCCGTCCGGGACCTGGAAGGTCGCGAGGTCCGACACCAGAGTGACACCAAGCCCGCCCGCGACCATGGCCAACGCCGTTGCCTGCTCCTCCACCTCGTGCCGGGCCGCGGGCTCGAAGCCGCTGCGGTGGCAGGCGATGCGCACCGCGCTGCCGAAGTGCGAGCGACGGCCGGCGAGGATCCACGGCTGGTCGGCCAGCGCGGCGAGCGCCACCGTCGGGGCGGTGAACGTCCCCGCCGGCACCGCGGCCTGGAGCCGCTCGACCGCCACCGGGACCACCGTGAGCCCCGGGTCGCGCGCCATCGGGTAGTCCGAGTAGTCGATGACGAACGAGAGGTCGAGCGAGCCGTCGCTCACCGCGCCGGCCGTGTCCTCCGGGACGAGCTCGACCGAACGCACCTCGATCCCCGGGTGGGCCGCGGCGAGGGCCGCGAGCGCCGACGGCAGCAGCCCCGCGGCCACCGACGCCCACACGCCGACCGTCAGCCGCGCCGTCACGCCGCCCTGGGCGCTCTCGAGAGCGGTCGTCGCGCGCTCGACCGCGTCGAGGATGTCGTCGGCGTGGTCGGTGAGCAGGAGGCCCAGCTCGGTCAGCTGGACGCGCCGCCCGTGCCGCTCGACGAGCGTGGCCCCCACCTCCCGCTCGAGCTGCGCGAGCTGCTGCGAGACCCCGGACGCGCTGTAGTGCAGGGCATCGGCGACCGCCGTGACCGTGCCGCGTCGGCGCAGCTCACGGAGCATCCGCAGTCGTCGCAGAGAGACCTCCACGCTCGCCAGCGTAGGGCGCCCACCCCGAGACGTGCCCGACGACGAACATCTCCGTCACCCGCGCGTTCGTCCACAGGTGCCCGTGCCGGTCCGCGGAACCCCGCCGGCGCACAGATGCCCCGCACAGTCCCACGGCACCGCCCCTGAGCCGGGGAGGTGAACATGCAGGAAACCTGCACGCCACCGTGCACGAACCGTTGATGGACGCCCGATCCGCCCCGGACTCACTCTGGGCGGACATCCACGAACGGAAGTGAGGAGGCGGACCGCGATGACCACCATCGACGACCCCCGGCAGGGAACCCCGATCTCGGCCCGGCACGGCGGCGCACTGCCCAGCCCGCTCGGCGCACAGCACGGCGTCTCCGACGCGCTTCCCGGCACCCCGCTCGCGCCTGCGCCGCCCCGGCCCCACGAGCCCTACCAGAAGCTGACCTGGGTGGACCCGGTGACCGGCGTCCACGGCTACCTCGTCGTGGACACCCTCCTGTCCGGGCTCGCCACGGGCGGCACCCGGATGCGCGCCGGCTGCACGATGCGCGAGGTCGGGGACCTGGCCCGCGGCATGTCACTCAAGACGTCGACGTTCGGGATCCCCGTCGGCGGCGCGAAGGGCGGCATCGACCTCGACCCGAAGGACCCGCGCGCCGAGGGCGTTCTCGAGCGCTTCTACGACGCGATGCGGCCCTGGCTCGACTCGCACTGGGTCACGGCCGACGACCTCGGCGTGGACCAGCACCGGCTCGACGCCGTGTTCGACCGCCTCGGCCTCATCCACTCCTACGGCGCCGCGATCCGCCGCGCGGCCGACCCTGCGGCGACCTACCGCCGCGTCCGCGCGGCCATCGACGCCCCGGTCTCCGAGGGCCTGCACCTCGGCGACATGATCGGCGGCTACGGCGTGGCGCAGGCCTGCCTCGCGGCCGTCCGCGCGCTCGGCCCGGGGCCGGGCGGGACCACGACGGTGGCCGTCCAGGGCGTCGGCACGATGGGCGGCGGCACGGCCTGGTACCTGCACGAGGCCGGCGCGCACGTCGTGGCGCTGGCCGACGCCGCCGGGACGCTCTACCACCCCGGCGGCCTCGACGTCCCGGCGCTGCTCGCGCTCCGCGACGCCTACGGCGAGATCGACCGCACCCGCGTGCCGGACGACGTCGAGCAGCTCCCGCGCGACGCCGTGCTCCGCATGCACGTCGACGTCCTCGTGCCGGCGGCCGTCTCCTACGCGATCGGGACGCACAACGCGGACGAGGTCAACGCCCGCGTCGTCGTCGAGGCCGCGAACGCCGCCGTGGTGCCCGAGGCGGAGCCGATGCTCGCCGCCCGCCACGTGCCGGTCGTTCCGGACTTCGTGGCCAACGCCGGCGCGGCCACCTGCGCGTGGTGGCTGCTGCTCGGGATGGTCGGGCCGGACCCCGCCGACTCGCTCAGGCGGCTGCGCCGCGAGATGCGCACCCTCGTGGGCACCCTGCTCGAGCAGTCGCGCCGCACCGGGGCCACGCCCCGCGAGGTCGCCCTGGTGATCGCCGAGGAGCACCGGATCGCGGTCGGCGACTCGGCGCAGGTCGTCATCCCGTAGCCCGCGGTCCGCACGCCACGACGACGAAGGCCGGTCGAGCCGGCTCCGCCGCTCCGGCCCCACGTGAGGCCGCCGCGGCGGGGCCGGCTCGTCGTCGTGCCCGCGGCCCGCGCCCCCGCCCCTCGCGAGGGCGCGGCGCGGCGCGGCGCCCTACCGCGTGACGGGTATGCCGGTGTACTTGGTCTCGAGGAACTCGTCGATCCCGACGAGCCCGCCCTCGCGGCCGAGCCCGGACTCCTTGATCCCGCCGAACGGCGCCGCGGGGTTGGAGACCACGCCCTGGTTGATACCCACCATCCCCGCCTCGAGGGCGTCGCTCACCCGCAGCCCCCGGTCGAGGTCGCGCGTGTAGGCGTAGGAGACGAGGCCGAAGGGCGTGTCGTTGGCGAGCGCCACCGCCTCCGCCTCGGTGTCGAACTCGGTGATCGCGGCGACCGGGCCGAAGATCTCGGTGCTCCCCATCTCGGCGTCGGCCGGCACGCCCGTGAGCACGGTCGCGGGGTAGAAGTAGCCGTCGCGCCCGTCGACCTCGCCGCCGGTGCGCACGGTGGCGCCGCGGCGCACGGCGTCGTCGACCAGTGTGCCGACCTTGTCGACGGCCCGCTGGTCCACGAGCGGCCCGACGACGACCCCCTCGTCCACGCCCCGCCCCATCGGCAGCGCCCCCATCCGCTCGGCGAGCCGCCGCGAGAACTCCTCGGCGACCGAGCGGTGGACGTAGAACCGGTTGGCCGCGGTGCAGGCCTGGCCGATGTTGCGCATCTTGGCGGCCATCGCCCCCTCGACGGCGGCGTCGAGGTCCGCGTCCTCGAACACGAGGAACGGCGCGTTGCCGCCGAGCTCCATCGACGTGCGCATGACGGTCTGCGCGGCGAGGCCGAGCAGGTGCTTGCCCACCGGGGTCGACCCGGTGAACGAGAGCTTGCGCGAGCGGGGGTCGAGGATGAGCGGCGTCATCACGTCGTCGGAGGCACTCGTGGTGACGACGTTGACGACGCCGGCGGGCAGCCCGGCCTCCGCGAGGATCTCGACGAGCGCGAGCGTGGACAGCGGCGTCTGCGCGGCCGGCTTGATGATGCTCGTGCACCCGGCGGCGATCGCGGGGGCGATCTTGCGGGTGCCCATGGCCATGGGGAAGTTCCACGGGGTGATGAGGATGCTCGGCCCCACCGGCTGGCGACTGACGAGGAACCGCGCCTGCCCGTTGGGCGAGGTCATGTACCCGCCATCGATGCGGACGGCCTCCTCGGCGAACCAGCGCAGGAACTCCGCCGCGTAGGCGATCTCGCCGCGGGCCTCGGGAAGCGGCTTGCCCATCTCGAGGGTCATCACCAGGGCGAGCCGGTCGGTCTGCTCGATCAGCAGGGCGTAGGCGCGGGAGAGGATCTCGCTGCGCTCACGGGGCGGCGTGGCGGCCCAGGCGGCCTGCGCGTCGGCGGCGGCGTCGAGGGCGGCCATCGCCTCCTCCGGACTCGCGTCTGCCACCTCGCAGAGCACCTTCCCGGTGGAGGGGTCGTCGACCGGCATCGTGCGGGCGGCGTCGCGCCACTTGCCTCCGATGAACAGTCCGGTGGGGACGGACGCGATGGCCGCGGCCTCGTCGTGGGTGGTCACTGGTGCCTCCCGTGCTCCTGGGTGGATGGTGCGGACGACCGGGCGAGCGAGCCGCGCATGCCGGCCCGACGACGAACGGCGTGCCGCCCGGTGCGCCACCCGCGATCGGGCACCGCGCCAGCCGGCGCGCCCCTCGAGTCTGCTCCCGCGCGCTCCTTGCCGTCGACCCAGCATAGAAGTATTGTCGACAATCCGACAATGATTCGACGGAGGTCCTCCATGACGACGCTGTCACCGCACCTGCGCCAGGCGACCCCGGTCGTCGTCGACCACGGCCGCGGGAGCGAGCTGTTCGACTCCGACGGCCGCCGCTACCTCGACTTCACCGCCGGCATCGGCGTGACGAGCACGGGGCACTGCCACCCGCGCGTCGTCGCCGCGGCGCAGGAGCAGGTGGGCTCGCTCATCCACGGCCAGTACACGACCGTCATGCACCGCCCCCTGCTCGAGCTGACCGAGCGGCTCGGCGAGGTCCTGCCCGAGGGCCTCGACTCCCTGTTCTTCGCCAACTCCGGCAGCGAGGCCGTCGAGGCCTCGCTCCGCCTCGCGCGGCAGGCCACGGGGCGGCCGAACGTCGTCGTGTTCCACGGGGGCTTCCACGGGCGGACGGTCGCGGCGGCGTCGATGACGACCTCGGGCACCCGGTTCTCCGCCGGCTTCAGCCCGCTCATGGCCGGCGTGCACATCGCCCCGTTCCCCACCGCCTACCGGTGGGGGTGGACCGAGGAGGAGGCGACCGACTTCGCGCTGCGGGAGCTCGACTACCTGTTCGCGACCGTCACGTCGCCCCGCGAGACGGCGGCGTTCGTCGTCGAGCCCGTGCTCGGCGAGGGCGGGTACATCCCCGGGAACACGCGATTCTTCCAGGGGCTGCGCGAGCGGGCGGACGAGCACGGCATCCTCCTCGTGCTCGACGAGATCCAGACCGGCTTCGGCCGCACGGGCCGGTTCTTCGGGCACGAGCACTTCGACGTGCGCCCGGACGTCATGACGATCGCCAAGGGCCTCGCCTCCGGCTTCCCGCTCTCGGGCATCGCGGCGTCGACCGAGCTGATGTCGAAGGCGTGGCCGGGCTCGCAGGGCGGCACCTACGGCGGGAACGCGGTGGCGTGCGCGGCGGCGGTCGCCACCCTCGACGTCATCCAGGACGAGGGACTCGTGGCCAACGCCGCCGAGCGCGGGACGCAGCTGCTGGACGGCGTGCGCGCGGCCGCGACGGACGCGGTCGGGGACGTGCGCGGGCTCGGCCTGCTCGTCGGCTCGGAGTTCGTCACGGCCGACGGCGGGCCCGACACCGCGAAGGCGGCCGCCGCGCAGAAGCTGGCCGCGACCAAGGGGCTGCTCATGCTCACCTGCGGCGCCCACATGAACGTCGTCCGGATGATCCCGCCGCTCGTCGTCACCGAGGCACAGGTGGACGAGGCGCTCGGCATCTGGGCCGAGGTCCTCGCGGAGGTCTGACACCGTGGTCCGGCACGTCACCATCACGCTCGAGTCGCGCGGGGTCGCGTGCCGGGCACGGCTCCTCGACGACGACGCACCCGCCACGTGCGCCGCCGTGTGGGACGCGCTGCCGCTGTCCGGCGACGCCTTCCACGCCAAGTTCGCGCGCAACGAGGTCTACGCGCTGCTGCCGCGGATCGCCGCCGCCCCGCGCCGCGAGAACCCGACCGTCACCCCGATCCCGGGCGACGTGTGCCTGTTCGACTTCGAACCCTGGGAGATCGGCAACCCCGCCTACGGGTACGAGCCGGGATCGGCCGCCCACGCCGAGCTCGGCGCCACCGACCTCGCGCTCTTCTACGACCGCAACAACCTGCTGCTCAACGGCGACGTCGGGTGGGTGCCGGGCAACGTCTTCGCCACCGTCGTCGAGGGGCTGGCGGAGATGGCGGCGGCGTGCAACGACCTGTGGCGGCACGGGTTCGCCGGCGAGCGCCTCTCGTTCGCGCGGGCGTAGGCGCCGGGTCGACCAGACAGCCCTACCGTCCGAGCACCCGCTCGACGAACCGGCCCGCGGCGAGCACGAGGTCGTCGGAGTGGCGCGGCCCCACGATCTGCAGGCCCACGGGCAGCCCGGCCGCGGTCTCGCCGACGGGCACGCTCAGCGCCGGCTGCCCGGTCATGTTGAACGGGTAGGTGAACGGGGTCCACTGCGGCCAGCTGCTCAGCCCGCTGCCCGGCGGCACGTCGTGGCCGGCCTCGAACGCGGCGATCGGCATCGTCGGGGTGAGCAGCAGGTTGTGCGTCTCGTGGAACTCGCCCATGGCGATGCCGACGGCGGCGGCGACACCCCGCGCCTGGAGGAGCTGGACGGCGCTGAGGGTCTCGCCGTGGTCCCACACCTTCCCGAGCCCGGGGTCGACCGTCTCGCGGGCGCCGGGCATCGTCCGCAGGAGGGTCGCGGCGCCGGCGGCCCACAGGTCCTCGAAGGCGTCGATCGGGTCGGGGAACCCGGGGTCGGCGGCGGTCACGTGCAGGCCGGCGCGGCCGAGCGCCGCCACGGCCTCGTCGACGACCCGCGCGACCTCGGGGTCCACGTCGGCGAAGCCCAGGTCGCGCGAGTACGCCACGTGCAGGCCGGCCACGTCGCGGTCGAGCTCGCCGCGGAAGGTCCGCACGGGCGGGGCGAGGGAGGTGGGGTCCCGATGGTCGGGCAGCGAGAGGATATCCATGAGCAGCGCCGTGTCCTCGACCGTGCGCGTGATCGGCCCGGCGTGCGCGAGGGGCGCGAACGGGCTGGCCGGGTACATCGGCACCCGCCCGTGGGTGGGCTTGAGGGCCACGACGCCGCAGAACGAGGCGGGGATGCGGACCGATCCGCCGCCGTCCGTCCCGAGCGAGCAGGGCCCCATGCCGGCGGCGACCGCGGCGGCCGCACCGCCCGAGGAGCCGCCCGCCGTCGTGCGGGGGTCCACGGGGTTGCGCGTGATGCCGCGCAGGGGGCTGTCCGTCACGGCCTTCCACGCGATCTCGGGCGAGGTCGTCTGGCCCACGAGCACCATGCCGTCGGCCCTGACCCGCTTGACGGCGGGTGCATCGACGGTCCACTCCCGGTCCGGGTCCACCGCGCTTGAGCCGCGCAGGGTGGGCCAGCCGGCGGTGAGGAAGATGTCCTTGATCGAGACGGGCACGCCGTCGAGCAGGCCCTGGGTGTGCCCGGAGCGCCAGCGCTCCTCGGAGGCGGCGGCCTGCTCGAGGGCGGCGTCGGCGTCGACGAGGCTGAAGGCGTTCAGCTCGCCGTCACGCTCCTCGATCCGGGCGAGCACGGCCCGCGTGGCCTCGACCGGCGAGAGCTCGCCCGACCCGTAGGCCGTCACGAGCTCCGCCGCCGTCATCTCGGTGGGTTCCACGTCAGCTCCCCTCGCCGGGCACGTACCCCCGGGACTTGTCGACCACGCCCGGCAGCGGCTCGCCCGCCGTCCACCGGAGGAAGTTGTCCGCGAACAGGTGGGTGAGCGCGTCGCGCCAGCCGCGGAAGTCCCCGCTGTTGTGCGGGGTGATGATCGCGCCGGGCAGGTCCCACAGGGGGTGCCCGGCGGGCAGGGGCTCGGGGTCGACGACGTCGAGCGCGGCCCCGGCGATCGTCCCCTCCCGCAGGGCGGTCACCAGGTCGTCGGTGCGGACGAGCTCGCCGCGCCCCACGTTGACGAGCCGGGCGGTCGGCTTCATCGAGGACAACGCCGCGGCGTCGATCATCCCGCGGGTGGCCGGGGTCAGGGGTGCGGCGAGGACGACCCAGTCGGCGGCGGCGAGGGCGGCGGGCAGCCCGTCGGCGTCGGTGACGTCCCCGAGGTCGGGATCGCCGGTGCGCGCGCGGCGGCCGGAGCCGGAGACCTCGACGCCGGCGGCGCGCAGGAGTCGCGCGATCGACCGGCCGATGGGCCCGGTGCCGATGACCAGGGCGCGGCTGCCGGCGACCATGTCGCTCTCGCGGTGCTCCCAGGTGTGGGCGTCCTGGCGGCGCACCGAGCCGGGGAGGTCCTTGGCGAAGGCGAGGACCTGGCCGAGGACGTACTCGGCGATCGACGCGTCGAAGATGCCGCGGGAGTTGGTGACGACCACGTCGCTCGCCGCCACCTCGGGCGTGAGCAGGGCGTCCACCCCGGCGGCGGCCACGTGCAGCCACCGCAGCGACCCGGCCGCGTGCCACACCTCGGGCATGACGCGGCTGAGGAAGTGGTAGGCGTACATCACCTCGGCGCCGTCGAGGGCGGCGGCCAGGCCGGCCTCGTCGGCCATGCGCACCTCGGCGCGCTCGAGGACCGGGGCGAGGGCGTCCTGCGACGGCGGATCGCCGTCGTGCAGGACGGCGACGACGGGGCGGGTGGGCACGTTGACAACCTAGGAACGCCACCTATTGTTGTCAACAATCTGACGATCTGCGTCGGTGCGAGAGCGAGGCACGATGGCGGAGCTGCCCGACATCGAGGGTCCGCTCGCCCAGCGCGGCATCGGCGTCATCGCGCCGTTCGACCTCGCCCTCGAGCGCGAGCTGTGGCGGTGGGTGCCGCTCGAGGTCAGCCTCCACCTGGCCCGCACGCCCTACGAGCCGGTCCCCGTCAGCCTCGAGATGGCCGAGCTCGTGTCCGAGGAGCGGCACCTGCGCGCGGCCACCCGGGACGTCCTCGGCGTCGAGCCGGAGGTCGTCGCCTACCTGTGCATGTCCGGCAGCTTCATCCACGGGCTCGCCCACGAGGCCCGGCTGCGCGCGGCCGTCCTCGAGGCCGGGGCGCCCGACGCCGTCACCACCTCCGGCGCGCTCGCCACCGCCGTCCGCGCGCTCGACCTCCGCCGGGTCTCGGTCCTCACCCCGTACGACGCCGCGCTCACCGACCGGCTGCACGACTTCCTCGGCGAGCTGGGCGTCGCGGTGGTGCGCTCCGACCACCTGGGGCTCGGCGGCGGCATCTGGAAGGTCAACTACCGCACGGTCGCCGAGCGGATCACGGGGGCGGACCACGACGACGCGGACGCCGTCGTCGTGGCCTGCACCAACCTGCCGACCTACGACATCGTCGACCCGCTCGAGGAGCGACTCGGCAAGCCCGTGCTCACGGCGAACCAGCTGACGATGTGGGCGTGCCTGGGCCGGATGGGCCTGCAGATGACGGGGCCGGGCCGGTGGCTGCGCGGCGTGTTCGACGACGGAGCCGCGGGTGAGGCGGCAGGCGGTGGCACGGCGGCGTACCGCGGCGCTGCGGCAGACGGCGAGGTCCCGGCATGAGCGCCCCATCGACGCCACACGGGTCACCGACCGTCGGGATCATCTACCCGGGCCACGCCGCCGAGGACGAGTACCCGCGCGCGGCGGAGCTGCTCGGCGCCTCGTTCCCCGTGGCCCACGTCCACGGCACCGACCTCCACGCGGTCCCCGAGCTGCTCGACCTCGGCCGCCCCGACCTCCTCGCCACCGGCGCCGCCGCGCTCGCCCCGCGCCGGCCCGGCTCGGTGATGTGGGCGTGCACGTCGGGGAGCTTCGTGCGCGGGAGGGCCGGCGCCCAGCGGCAGGTCGACGAGCTGGCCACCGCCACGGGGGTTCCGACGTCGAGCACGTCTCTCGCCTTCGTCGCCGCCCTGCGGGACCTGGGGATCCGGCGGGTGGCGGTGGCGGCCACCTATCCGGCCGACGTCGCTGACCTGTTCACCACCTACCTGCGCGACGCGGGGATCGAGGTCGTCGCGGCCGCGCACGCCGGGATCGCCACCGCCGCCGAGGTGGGCACGCTCGCGGCCGACGCGGTCGAGGACCTCGCCGCCGCCCACGACCACCCGGGGGCCGAGGCGCTCCTCGTCCCCGACACCGCGATGCGGACCCTGGAGGTCCTCCCGCGGCTCGAGTCCCGCCTGGGCAAGCCGGTGCTCACGGCCAACCAGGTGACAATCTGGCTGGGGCTGCGCCTGGCCGGCCACCCGGGCACCGGCCCGTCGCTCGGTGCCCTGCTCGACGAACGGAGGCCCCGTGCCGCTGACTGACCTGCGCCCGTCCCGACCGCCGTCCACGGTCGACTACCTCGCCGAGGAGCTGCGCGCCGCGATCATGCGCGGCGAGCTCGCGCCCGGCGAGCAGCTCGGCGAGGCGGAGCTCGCCACGCGGTTCGAGGTCTCGCGCGGCCCGGTCCGCGAGGCCCTCCAGCGGCTCGTGTCCGAGGGAATCCTTCACGCCGTGCGCAACCGCGGCGTCTTCGTCACCGAGCTCACGCTGGACGACGTCCTCGACGTCTACCGCACCCGGTCGGTCATCGAACGCGGGGCCGTCGAGCTCATCCTCGACGACGAGACACCCGCCGCCTCCGGCCGCGAGGAGACGTACCGGGCACTGGGCCCGAGCGTGGCGGCGATGCGCGCGGCCGCCGAGCGCGGCGACGCCTCCGCGGTGTCCGACGCCGACCAGGAGTTCCACGAGGTCCTCGTCGAGTGCTCCGGGAGTCCACGGCTCATCCGGGCGATGCGCACGCTGCTCGTCGAGACCCGCATGTGCCTCGGCGAGCTCGTCACCACCTACGCCGACCTGCGCACGCAGGCGAGCGAGCACGAGACGCTGCGCGAGGCGATCCGCTCCGGTGACACCGCCCGGACGAAGGCCCTCATGCTCGAGCACATGGCCGACGCGGTCTCCCGGCTCGTGGACAAGCGCGCCCCGGCCTGAGGGAGAATCGCCCCATGACGGCGCGCACCGACCTCTCGACGATCACCCCGCCCATCGCTCTCGGGGCGCTCGACGGGAGGTACCGGTCGGTCGTCGCGCCGCTGGCGGACCACCTGAGCGAGGCCGCGCTCAACCGGGCCCGCCTGCACGTCGAGGTCGAGTGGCTCGTCCACCTGTGCGACACCGGCGCCCTGCCCGGCGCCCCCGCGCTCACCGACGCCGAGCGCGCCTACCTGCGCGGCCTCGTGGACTCCTTCGGCGCCGACGAGATCGCGGAGCACGCCGCCATCGAGGCCGAGACGCGGCACGACGTCAAGGCCGTGGAGTACCTGCTCAAGCGCCGGCTCGACGAGGCGGCCGACGCCCTCGGCGCGGAGACCTCGCTGCCGGGCGCGCACGAGATCGTCCACATCTTCTGCACGTCGGAGGACGTCAACAACCTGTCCTACGCGCTGACGGTTCGCGCCGCGATCGTCGACGTGTGGCTGCCCGCCGCCACCGCGGTGACCGACCAGCTCGCCGAGATGGCGCTGGCCCAGGCCGACGTCCCCATGCTCGCCCGCACGCACGGGCAGACGGCCACGCCGGTGACGCTCGGCAAGGAGCTGGCCGTGACGGTCGCGCGCCTGCGCCGCCAGCTCGACCGGGTCGCCTCCACCGAGTACCGCGGCAAGATCAACGGCGCGACGGGGACCTACGGCGCGCACAGCGTCGCGGTCCCGGGCACCGACTGGCCGGCGGTCGCGGAGCGCTTCGTCACCGGGCTCGGCCTGTCGTTCAACCCGCTGACCACGCAGATCGAGGCGCACGACTGGCAGGCGGAGCTCTACTCCGACGTCGCCCGGTTCAACCGGATCCTGCACAACCTCGCCACCGACGTGTGGACGTACATCTCGCTCGGGTACTTCACGCAGCGCCTGTCCGCGCAGGGCTCGACGGGCTCGTCGACGATGCCGCACAAGGTCAACCCGATCCGGTTCGAGAACGCCGAGGCCAACCTCGAGATCAGCTGCGCCCTGCTCGACACCCTCGCCTCGACGCTCGTCACCTCGCGCCTGCAGCGCGACCTCACGGACTCGACGACGCAGCGCAACATCGGCACGGCGCTCGGCCACTCTCTGCTCGCGATCGACAACGTCCGGCGCGGGCTCGCGGGTCTCGACGTCGACGCCGAGGCGATGGCCCGCGACCTCGACGGCGCGTGGGAGGTCCTCGGCGAGGCGGTCCAACAGGCGATGCGCGCAGCGTCGATCGCCGGTGCGACCGGCATGGAGGACCCCTACGAGCGGCTCAAGGAGCTCACGCGGGGCCGGAAGGTCGACGGCCCCGCGATGCGCAAGTTCATCGGGTCGCTCGGCCTGCCCGCCGACGTCGAGGCGCGCCTCGCGGACCTCACGCCGGCCACGTACACGGGCCTGTCCTCGCAGCTCGCGCGCACGATCGACGCCGAGGGCTGACCGCGGGCCGATCCCCGCGCGGGCACGGCGCCGCCACCTCTGACAAGCGTGCATCTTGATGCATGATCCACATGCAGTCATGATGAGCACATGCGCACCACGCTCACTCTCGACGACGACGTCGCCCGCCTCGTCGACGAGGCCGTGCACCGTGACCGGCGCTCGATGAAGGAGGTCGTCAACGACGCGCTGCGCGCCGCCCTCGCTCCGCCGCCAGTGGCCCGGCCCTACACGGTGGACGTCCACCATTCCGCGATCCGCACCGGCATCGACGCCGGGCGGCTCAACCAGCTCGTCGACGAGATCGACACCGATGACGCACACTCCCCGGAGCCCGCCCGGTGATCGTCCCCGACCTCAACCTGCTGCTCTACGCGCACATCGACGGGTTCGATCGCCACGCCGAGGCGCGGGGCTGGTGGGAGAACGTCCTGTCGGGCGACGACATGGTGGGCATCCCGCCCGTCGTGGCGATGGGGTTCGTCCGCCTCGCGACGTCGTCGCGCCTGACGGAGCGCCCGATGCGCGTCCCGGCGGCGAGCGCGGTCGTCCGGTCGTGGCTCGACCAGCCCCACGTCCGACTCCTCAGCTCGGACCGTCGCCACGTCGAGGAGAGTCTCGACCTGCTCGCCGGGTCCGGCGCGGGCGGGAACCTCACCACCGACGCCCAGATCGCCGCGCACGCGACGCTCGAAGGCGCGACCGTCGCGTCCAACGACGCCGACTTTCATCGTTTTGACGGACTCGCCGTGATCAATCCGCTCGCCGGGTCGAAGCGTTCGGCCGACTGACGGTGCCGCACACGGTTGCACTGACCCGGTTCGAGGACGCCGAGGGCTGACCGCGCTCAGTTCCCCCGAGCGCCCCTCGCGAACTCAGTCCGACTGGCCCTGGCCGGGATGGACGAGCGCGCCCTGCACGTACTCCATGTTCGCGACGAACTCCGGGTCGGCGGCCCGGCGTGCCATCTCGTCCTCGTCGACCTCCTCGATCCGTTCCATCAACCAGTACAGGTTGCCGAACGGGTCACGCACGCGTGCCGCCATATCGCCCCAGAACAGCTGGGTCGGTCGGGTCACCGACAGTGCTCCGGCTGCGAGCGCGCGGTCGTGGACCTGCTCGATGTCGCTCACGTAGAGCCGGAGGAATCCTGGGGTCGGCGGCCAGTCAGGCTGGTCGAACATCAGCACCACCGAGTCACCGATCCGGACCTCCGCGTGGGCGATCCCGCCGTCGTCGGTCGTCGTCCGGCCCAGCTCGGTCGCGTCGAAGGATTCGACGAGGAAGTCGATGAGGCCGGCGGTGTCCTGTCCGATGATCCAGGGCGTGACGGTGTGGTAGCCGTCGGGAACGGTGCTCGGGCGGTTCATGGTGCACTCCTCGTCGTCGGTGAGGTCCTGTGGTCGAGGCGACGGTAGGAGGGGATGCGGACAACGACTGACCTCCGTCGGCCATCTCACGGGCACGCCGCCGCACGCGCACACCCCGCGCGCCATAGGTTGGAGCGGTGACGACCCCAGCCCTCGCCCACGCGACCACCGCGGCGCTCTCGCCCGCCGCGCCGATCGCCGCCTCCGCCGGCGGGACCGACGGTCTGACCGGTATCGCCGGGTGGGCCGTGTCGATGATGGAGAGCCTCGGCGCCTTCGGGGCGGCGCTGCTCGTGGCCATCGAGAATCTGTTCCCGCCGATCCCGTCGGAGATCATCCTCCCGCTCGCCGGGTTCACCGCGTCGCAGGGCAACTCGTTCGGGCTGATCGAGGTCATCATCTGGTGCACCGTCGGCTCGGTGTTCGGCGCCTACGCGCTGTACGGCGTGGGCGCGCTGCTGGGCCGCGAGCGCACACGGGCGATCATGAACTGGCTGCCGCTCGTCGACGTCGAGGACGTGACGAAGACCGAGGACTGGTTCGACAAGCACGGCCACTGGACGGTGCTGTTCGGCCGCTGCCTGCCGATCTTCCGCTCGCTCATCTCGATCCCCGCCGGGATCACCCGGATGCCGCTCCTCATGTTCGGCCTGCTCACCACCATCGGCTCGCTCGTGTGGAACACGGTGCTCATCCTCGCCGGCTACTACCTCGGCGAGAACTGGGACGTGGTCGAGCAGTACACCGGCTGGCTGCAGTACGCGGTCATCGCGGTCGTCGTCATCCTGCTCGTGTGGTTCGTCGTCAGCCACGTCCGCAAGCGCCGGGCGCGCGGGGCCGCGGGCGAGGGCACGGTCGACGGACAGGGAGCCACCGACACCCCTGACCCCGCGCCGTGACCACGCCCGAGGTCGTCCCCGTCACGAGGTCCGACGTCGAACGGCTCGGCGCGGTCATCGCCACCGCCTTCGACGACGATCCCCTCTTCACCTGGGCCGTCCCGGACCGGGAGCGGCGGAACCGTCGCCTGCCCGCGTGGGCCGCGGCCAGCGTGCGGACCGGGCTCGCGCACGGCGTGGCGGACACCGCCGGCGGCGGCTCGATCGCGCTCTGGTACGCGCCGGGGCGGACGCCGCGGATGGTCGACCAGCTGCGTGGCGGCGCCCTCGGCGCGCTTCTCCGGCTCCGTCCGGGCGACGTGCGCCGGCTCGCGTCCGCCGAGCGCCAGGCCGAGACCGCGCACCGGCGGCACGACCCGGGATCGGCCGCCTGGTACCTCGCGTTCCTCGCGGTGGCGCCGGAGGACCAGGGCAAGGGCTACGCCGGCGCGCTGCTGCGCCACGGTCTTGCTCGCGCGGACCGCACGGGTGCGCCGGTCTGGCTCGAGACGAACACGGCGCGCAACGTGGCGATGTACGAGCGCTTCGGCTTCGAGGTCGTGGCGCACGAGCCCGCCGGCGCGCTCCCGGAGTTCTGGGGACTGCTCCGCCAGGGCCGCGGCGCCGAGGAACCGCTCCACGACGACTGATCCCTCGCCGCCGCGGGCAGCACTCGTCACCGAACTCGATACCACCGGCCGGGCGCCACGGACGCCGGTCTCTCGCCGCGCCTCCGAACCCCTGCTCAGACGAACGAGGACCGCAGCGCGCCCCCGGGCGGCCCCCCGGCCGAGGCGCCGCCACCGACGGGAGCGAGGTTGTCCCCGTTCTCCGGCCCGGACATGTGGTCGATGCGGCGCAGGATCGCGCCCTCGCGCAGGGCCCACGGGCACACCTCGACCCGGTCGACGCCGAGGTGCCGCATCGCCGACTCCGCCACGACGGCCCCGGCCACGATCTGGTGCGTGCGCTCGGGCGTGATCCCGGGCAGCTCCATCCGCTGCTCGGCGGGGATGCGGGCGAGCCTCGGCACCCAGTCCTGGAGGTCGCGCAGGGCCATCCGGCGCCGCTCCTCGGGCCCGATCACCGCCTGCGAGTGCCCGGCGAGCCGCGCGAGCGAGCGGAACGTCTTCGAGGTGACGACCACGTGGTCGGGGGCGGGCAGCTCGGCGAGGTCCGCCGCGACCGGCGCAAGCAGCTTGTCCACGCGCCGCTGGAGGGTGGTCATCTGGTTCTTCTCCGGCGGGTCCGTCTTGAGGAAGTGCCGGGTGAGCCGGCCCGCGCCGAGCGGCAGCGAGACCCGGTACTCGGGCGACTCGTCGATGCCGAGCGCGACCTCGAGGGAGCCGCCGCCGATGTCGAGCACGAGCAGCCGCCCCGACGCCCAGCCGTGCCACCGCCGCGCCGCGAGGAACGTCAGTTCCGCCTCCTGGTCGCCGCTGAGCACCCGCAGCGGCACGCCGGCCGCCTTCTCGAGCTTGGCCAGCACCTCGGGACCGTTGCGCGCCTCGCGGATGGCGGAGGTCGCCATGCCGACGAGCTCCTCGCACCCGAACTTCTCGGCGGCCTTCCGGGCCCGCTTGACGGCCTTCTTCAGCGCCTTGACGCCGTCGTCGTCGATCGTGCCGTCGTCGGTGAGGTACTGCATGAGCCGCACCGTCGACCGGTCCGACGACTCCGGGTCGGGCCGCGCGTCGCGCACGGCGTCGAGCACCACGAGGTGCACGGTGTTGGATCCGACGTCGAGGACTCCCAGGCGCATCCCGACACGGTAGTCCCCACCGCCGCGCCGATCAGACAGCCGCGGCGAGCGCGCCGAGGGTGAACTCCCAGCCCTGCCGGTAGCTCGACGCGGGCGCGTCGTCGGCCCACGGTCCCGAGTGCCGCACGACGACGAACGACCCACCCGGCCCGCCGCCCCGCGCATCGCTCCCGTCGGCCGGCCCGCCGGCCACCACCGCAGCCTCGGCGCTGCCGGCCGCTTCCCCACTGCCGTGCTCGACCCGGATCTCCACGGCCTCGTCGGCGCTCGTGCCGTCGGCGTCGGCCCACCGCCAAGTCATCGCGAGGCGGCCGGGCCTGCCGGCGGCCGGGGGTTCGACGTCGAGGTAGCGCCCGTCGAGCACGAGCCCCGCGCCGGGGGCCTCGATCCGGTAGGCGCCGCCCACCCGCACGTCCGCCTCGACGGTGACGTCGTCCCAGTGGTTCCACCACCAGCTGCGCAGGCCGTCGGCCGTGGCCAGGGCGGTCCACACGCGCGACGGGTCGGCGTCGACGGCGCGTCCCAGCTCGAGCGGCGCTCGCGTGATCGTGCGCCAGACCTCCACCGCGGCGGCCTCGATCTCGTCGTCGCTCGGAACGCCCTCGCCCGCGACCTCCCCGCCCGGGAGGTTCGCGCCCTGAACCTCGTCGCTCGCGACCACCGCGCCGGCAGCACCTTCCTCCACGGCGCCGAGCGCGCGGGCGAGCGACTGGAGGACCTGCTCCCAGCCGCCGCCGTAGCCCACGGCGTGGCCGGGCTCGGCGAGCTCGTGGCGCAGGGTGAGCTCGGAGCGGTCGGCGTCGACCTCCCGGAAGCGCGCGGAGATCACGCTCGTGGCCTCGCCCTGCCAGGCCCACTCCACCGCGACCTCGTCGTCCGTGCACCTGAGCACGCGGCCGGTCGCGCGGTCGTCCGGGTCCTCGGACAGGGCGGCCTCAAAGGCGTCGCCCACGCGGGCCGGGTCGCCGGTGACCGTGCCGAACCAGCGCGCGAGTCGGCCGATGTCCGTGCAGGCGTCGCGCAGGTCGGCTGCGCCGGCGCGGTAGGTACGGGCGAAGGTGAGGACGGGCTGGTCACGCGGTCCGGTCAGCGCCCGGACGATGCTCTGGTCCACGGTCGGTCTCCTTGTCGGTGCGTGCGTTCCGGTGGATGGTCGGTCGGCGGTGCGTGTCGGACGTGCGGCCGGTGCTCTGCCGGTCGGCGTCCCGCGAGTCGCGCCTCCCACGGGCGAGCTCGGTCTCGAGGGCGTCGAGGCGCTGGGGCCACAGGCGTGCGTACCGCTCGGCCCAGGCGTCGACCTCGTCGAACGCCCCGTCGGCGAGCCGGTAGATGCGCCGGGAGCCGCGGGCCTCGACCTGGACGGCCCCCGCCTCCCGCAGCACGCGCAGCTGGTTGGACACGGCCGGCTGGCCGATCCCGAACTCGCCCTGGACGAGCGCCCCGACCTCGCCGGCCGCACTCTCGCCGTCGGCGAGCACCTCGACGATCCGGCGTCGGACCGGGTCGGCGAGAAGGGCGAAGGCGTCCACGCGCCATTTATATCAGTGCTGACTGATATCAGCAATGCCTGAAACTGCCGATCCGCGGCCGAATGCTCGCCCGCCCACCACCGAGCCGCCCGAGCACCACCCACCGGCCCCCGCCGACTCACGTACCGTTGCCACCAGGATCCCGACCCGGAAGGCCCCCATGTCCCAGCTCGTCCTGCAGAAGGCCGTCACCCCCGCGATGGCGAAGGTCTACCTCGAGAAGGGCCTCGACCGGGTCTCCGGCTTCGTCGTCCCGGCGGCCGAGGTCGCCACCCTCGGAAACACCGAGGACCTGTTCCGCCTGCACGCCCTGGGCTTCACCGGCTCGCCCTTCTCGCCGGACCAGCCCATCGACGTCCTCCACGTCCCGCTGTCCCCGACCTGGCAGATGGTCCCGGCGACCGGCGGCCGCACCGAGGCCGAGCGCGCCAAGGTCCGCGGCAACTTCCTCGAGCGCGAGCCCTTCGACGGCTCCGGGTTCAGCCAGGTCGGCGACGTCCGCGCCCCGCTCGCGTGGATCGAGCACGACCGCCTCACCGTGGGCGCCCGCCTCTGGCGTTTCCTGCCCGGCCAGGCCGAGCCGGAGCACCTGGGGACCTACCACGGCCCCGCGTACGGCTGGCAGAACCACGCGGCCGGCGACCTCTTCGCCACCGCCGTGCCGTCCAAGCTCGTCGGCTACGTCGCGCGGGTCGACGGCACCGCCTGGGCCGCGGACGTCCGGCTCGACGACGACAACAAGCCCTCCCTCATCACCCTCGTCTCGCCGAGCAAGGACGCCGAGGAGCAGGGCTTCACGATGACCGAGGCCGGGACGTGGGCCAAGCAGGTCGTCCGCTCCGAGGTCGACGAGCTGTTCTCCATGCACTGCACCGCCCGCTGGAACGGCGTGCCGGTCCGCGTGGTCGACGACCAGGTCGACCCGCAGGGCACCCGCCGCGCCCGGATCTTCTCCATCGCCCGCGACGCCAACGTCAACGAGCGGCACAAGATGGACAAGCTCGACGCCGGGGTCTACGAGAAGACCGTCGAGTGGGACGAGCTGAGCGACGTCGTCTACGCGCAGCGCATCCCCAAGCAGTGGGCCACCGAGGAGCAGCTGGCCAAGGGCGAGGAGTACCAGCGCGAGCGCCGGTCGGGAACCTCGGCCACGCCCGCCCCGCACTCGGTCGCCGGCGCGAACACGCAGGTCTCGCTCGGTACGCCCGAGGGCGCCGACGACTCCCACCCCGCCGTCAAGCACCGCGCCGAGCTGCAGACGATCGTGCGCGGCATGGTCGACGTGGTCCCCGCGGACTGGAAGCGCGCCCGCCTCGTCGCCGTCATGCTCGGCACGCGCGGCGAGATCCGCTCCGGCGCCACGACCGCCGACGGCACCGAGGTCACCCTGACGGGCCTGACCAAGGAGGTCGCGCAGGCGGTCGCCAAGCTCCGCGTCGACTCGGCGGACAACGGCGGCAAGGGCGCGTGGCTCACAGCGGTCATCACGGTCGAGCCCGCCGGGTCGGTCAAGCTCGCCACGGACCACGACATCCAGCCGACCTGGCGCACGAAGCCCGCCGAGACCGACTACCGCCTCGAGCTCGAGCGCCACCCGCGCGCGCCGGAGAACATCCCGGACTGGTGGCAGGAGCACCTCTCCGCCGGCACCACCGACTGAGGCGCGTACGCGCCCGGGGCGAGCGGCGCCGTCGGGCGAGGTCGACGCTCCGGACGCACTGCGATGCGCCCGGGGCGAGCGGCGCCGTCGGACGACGTCGACACTCCGAACGCACGGCGATGCACCCGGGCCGATCTCCCCGCTCGGACCGTGACCCGCGCCGCACTCTCCTGGGACACTGAACCCGCCGGGGCCCACCCCCGGTCCAGGTTCCCCAGGAGAGGTACCCCATGTCACAGGACAGCGGCTGGGTCGGGCGAGCCCGCGGCCTCGCGCAGAAGGCCCAGCAGGGCCTGCAGAGCGTCGAGGAGGCAGCGACCGCACTCGGTGGCGGCGGCTCCGACTCGTTCAGCGTCGACATCGACGCGTTCAGCACGGCGAAGACCACGGGCGGCGTCGGCACGCGGATCACGTCGAAGCGGTCCTCGCTCAACGACGCCGGGCAGACGCTCAACCGGTCCGAGTACGAGAACGGCCCGTCGGGCCCGGTCCACGTCATCACGCCGATGGTCATGCCGAGCGGCGGTCGCGTGCGGGCGCTCGTCCCCGTCGTCGTGCTCGCGATCGTCGGCGCGGTCGGGTACTGGCTCCTCGCGGCGACGAACGTCGTCGACGTCACCCGCATCGCCGGCGACGGCGGACTGACCGGCGGACTCGCGACCACGCTGTTCGGCATCCACTACTGGGTGCTGCTGCTCGCGCTCGCGCTGTTCCTGTGGTGGCGCGCGGGGATGGTCATGGTCCCGGACGGCTGCCAGGCGCTCATCTCCCGGTTCGGGAAGGTCGAGCGCGTGGTCGGGCCCGGGCTCGTCACGCTGCTCAACCCGTGGCGCCGCGTCTCCTACATCGTCAACACCACGCGCGAGTATCCCTTCAACGCGCCGATCCACCAGGCGCCCACGCGCTCCGGGGTTCAGGCCTCGGTCGACCTCTTCCTCCAGTTCCGGATCAACGACCCGCGCGAGTTCATCTTCGTGCTCGGCGCCGTCCAGGGCTTCCAGGACAAGCTGAACAACGCGATCTCCGAGACCACGCGCTCGCTCATCTACGAGCAGGAGGCGGCGGACATCTACGACCTGGTCGGTGAGTCCACGCAGATCCTCCTTGACCAGCTCAACGAGCAGTTCCGCCCCGCGGTCGAGCTCACGCACGCGAACATCACGCACGCCGAGCCCTCGAGCGCGGAGTACCGGGCGGACCTCGGCGCGCCGGAGATGATCCGCGTGGCGAAGGAGGCCTACACCTACGAGTACGAGCTCCAGCTGAAGAAGGAGCAGAACGAGGGTGACCTCAACAAGGACCTCGCCTCGCTGCGGGAGACGCTGAGCTCGATCCAGGCGGACATCGCCAAGTACCAGGCACAGATGGACACCGCCCTCGAGCGCGAGACGAACCGCGCGGATGCCATGGCCCGCCAGCGCTTCGTCGAGTCCGAGTCGACGGCCCACGCGAACGCCGCCCTCCTCGAGGCCCAGGCGCTCGATATCCGCGCCCTCTCGGCCGCGAACGCCCCGGAGATCCTCTCCTTCCGTTACCAGCAGGACCTCCTCGACCGCCTCGAGCAGGTGGCCGAGTCCCTGCCGCAGATCGTCCAGGTGGGCGAGCACGGCGGCGGCGTCGACTTCCTCAAGATCGCCTCCGAGCTCGTGGGCGGCAGCGACCTCGAGCTGTTCTCCGAGGACGAGCTCGCCCAGATCCGCGAGCGTGCCGCCGCGATCGAGTCCCGCGTGGCCGAGCGGCAGGACCGCATCGCCGAGCTGCTCGAGCCGCCGGAGGAGACCGAGGTGGCGATCGTCGCCCCGTCCGACGAGGACGAGCTCCCCGGCGCCGACCGCCTCGAGGAGATCCGCCGCTCGGTCGCGCAGGAGATCGACGAGCCGGGCGCGGAGGGGAGACCCGACGACGACGAGCGGCGCCGTCGTGGTGCGCACGCCGCTCCTGTGACACCCGCCGGGTCCGACGCCGACGCACCGCGCGATCCGGCCCCCGACTTCGGCGGCGACCTCCCGCCGTACCCGGCAGGCACGGAACGGACCGCCGAGGAGTACTCCACCGGCAGCACCGGCCCCGACAGCTCCGACACCGCGGACCGCACGACCTCCGCGTTCGCCTCCGACGCCGCCGCCCTCGCGGCGCGCGTGCGCAGCGGGGGCGGCGCGAGCGCCACCGACGACGCGGCCGCCACCGGCCCGGGCAGCCCGCCCGACACGGCCGGCACCGACCAGGCCGCCACCGACCACCCGGCCACCGACACAACCGAGGAGAACCGCGATGTCTGAGGCACCCGTCGCCCGGTCGATGTCGTCGATCAAGGAGTCGCTCGCGTCGTGGAGCGACGTCGCCCAGCTGCTGCGCGGCGGCGACCGCGGGGCGCTCGTCCCCGTCGTCATCCCCAAGGACCAGCGCGGGCTGCGCTGGCTGTTCCTCGCGGGCATCGGGCTGTGGCTCGTCGTCGGCGGGGTACTCACCGCGATCGACGGCCACGGCGGCCGCGCGATGTGGCTGTGGATCGTCGGGGCGCTCGTCATCGCGCTGTCGGTCGTGTGGTGGTGGCGCTCGTCGATCATCGAGATCGAGGAGGGCACCGTCGGCGTCCGCTCGCGCTTCGGCGCGATCACGGCCGCCCCGCTGAGCCCGGGCCGCCACTACCTGTGGCACCCGTGGACGCGCGTGGACTACGTGGTCGACGTCAGCACGGAGATCCCCTACACGGCACCCGTCCTCGCCTGCCCCACGGCCGAGTCCGTCCCGCTGCGCTCGATCGAGTTCTTCCTCAAGTTCCGCATCCACGACGCGATCCAGTTCGTCCGCACGATCGGCGCCGGCAACTTCGACCTCGTCCTGTCCAACGCGGTCCAGGACGCGATCCGCCAGCGCTCGCGGCTCGTGCGCACGGAGCGGGCGCACGACCTGCGCGGATCCGACGTCGCCGACATGCAGGCCCTGCTCAACCGCCAGCTCGCCCGCTACGGCGTGCAGATCATGGGCTGCAACATCCCGGACGTGCAGCTGCCCGAGCAGTACCAGCAGCACATCGCGACCCGCGAGCGGGTGGCCAAGGAGCTCCAGGCGTACGAGAAGGAGTGGGACCTCACCCGCAAGCGCCGCATCGACACGCTCCTCATGGACATCGAGCGGTCGAAGAAGGTGCGCGACGCGAAGATCGTCGAGGTCAACGCCTCCCTCAACGAGGCCCGCAAGAACGTGGCCCAGATGCTCGAGGAGCAGGAGACCGAGGCCCAGAAGATCAAGTGGGAGATCGAGACGAAGGGGCGGACGAACCTCGTGGCCGCCCAGGGTGAGGCCCGCGCGCAGGAGCAGCTCGCCACGTCCTACCGGGACAACCGCGCGGTGCTCGGCTACGAGCTCGCCCGGCGCCGGCTCGAGGTCGGCTCCGAGCTCACCTCGCAGGCCCCGCGCCCGGTCCTCGTCCGCACGGACGGCGCCTCGACCGACACCTCCGCGCTCTCCACGCTCCTGCTCGCGCAGATCCTGCCGGGCATGGAGACGGGTCGTCGCGGACCGCGCCCCGACCCGTCCACGCGCCGGCCCGGCCCCGACCAGGGCGACGTCGACGACATGGCCCGGGCCGCCCAGGCCGTCCTGTCCCGGCGGCTCGGCGACGAGCAGCAGGCCGACGAGCCGTTCGACGGACCCGGGGACGTCCCCGGGGGTGGCCGGGATCGCGGTCGCCGCTGATCAGGAGGTCCCGGCGGGCGCGGCGGGTCGGTCCTAGACTCCCCGCATGACCGGACCGGCCGAGGAGCCGGGCACGAGCGTGCCCGAGGCGACGGGCCGTCCGGCATCCCCCGCCGGGACCACCACGCCCGACACCCCGGACACACCCGCCGACGACGCCGCGCACCACACGCAGGACGCGGCGCCCCGGGCGGGCGGGGCCGCACGGGACGGGGCCGACGACGCCGCGCACCACACGCAGGACGCGGCGCCCAGCCAGAGCCGCGCCCCCTCGGGCGAACCGGCGCCCGTCCCCCTCCCCGGAGCCGCGGACGAGACCCGTGACCGCACGGCGATCACGGCGGTCACGCCGGACGAGGACGGCGACGGCCCACAGATCGACCCGGTCAGCGGCCGCCCCGTCTACCTCCGCACGCCGGTGCCGCCGCCGACCGCCCGCGCACCGCGCCGCGAGGTCCTCCTCGTCGACGCGCTCGAGAGCCGTGTACGGCGCCCGGTCGACCTGCTCCGCCTGTTCACCGCGGTCCTGGGCCTCGCCCTCGTCCTCGTCCTCGCGGTCTACGCGCGCGGCACCACACTGGCGGTGACCGAGGACGTGCAGGACGCCGTCACCGGGTTCTTCCGGCAGCTCTTCCAGCTGCCCGTCACGGCGCTCGGCGGCCTGCTGACATTCTTCGTCCCGATCGCAGTGCTCGCCGAGCGCGCCTGGCGGCGACGATGGCGGTCCGCCCTCCAGGGCCTCGTCGCCGGCGCGCTCGGCGTCGGCCTCGCGCTCGGCTCGCTCGAGCTGCTCGACGCGCTCACGGGCTCGGAGCTGTTCACGTCGCTGACGATCACGAGCGTCGGCCGCGCCACGGTGGTCCTCTCGCCCTTCATCGCGGGGCTCGCCGGCGTGCTCACGGCGGTGGGTCCGGCGACCACGAACCGGGTCGCGCGGTGGTCGTGGAACCTGCTGTGGGTGGTGCTCGCCCTCGAGATCATCCAGGGAGCGCAGACCCTGCCGGGCGCCATCATCGCCGTCCTGCTCGGCGCGATCGCGGGCTACACCGTGCGGTACGTCGACGGGGTCACGCACGAGCGCGCGGACGGCACCTCGCTCGTGCGCGGCCTGCGCCGGGCGGGCATCGACGCCGTCTCGGTCATCCGCATGGACCGGCCGAGCCGCTCCGCCGTCGCGGCCTACACGGTGACCACCGAGGCGCCGCTGGGCTACATCGAGCCCGCCACCCCGGGACGCGTCGGCGCCGACACCGGACGGACGGGACGGACCGGACGCACGGACGACGACGCAGCAGCCACCACCGCCGGCATGCTCGACGCCGAGGAGCCGCCGAGCGCCGAGTCCCTCATGGCGGCCGTCGACGCCGCGGGGACCGACACGATCCGCCCGGACCCCGTGACCGACGTGCCCGCGCTGCTCGAGCGCGTGGGCTCCGAGGCCCACCCCGCGCGCCGCGGCGACTCCGCGCCCGGCCGCCAGTACGCCGTGTGGGACACCGCCGGCGCGCGGCACGACCTCCGCCTGCTCGACGGCGACCGGCAGGTCGTCGGCCTGCTGTCCTCGATCTGGGAGGCGATCCGGCTGCGCGGGATCGACCGCCGCCCGGTCACCTCGCTCAAGGACGCCGCGGGGCGCACGTCGCTCATGTCGCTCGCCGCGACGGCGGCCGGGGTGCGCACGCCGGCGATCTCCTCGGTGACGACGGCGCGGAACTCGGTCCTCGTCGTCGAGGATCATGTCGACGAGATCACCCCGATCGACGAGGTGCCCGCCGAGGACCTCCAGGACGACGTCCTCGACGACGTGTGGCGCCAGCTCCGCCGCGCCCACGCCGCCGGCCTCACGCACCGCGACCTCACCACCGAGAACGTGCTCGTCGACGGCTCGGGCGCGGTGTGGCTCGTCGGCTGGGAGGCGGGCGAGGTCGCCTCCACCGAGCTCTCCCGCCGGATGGACCTCGCGCAGACCCTCGCGCTGCTCGGCGTCGTCGCCGGTCCCGAGCGGGCGCTCGCGTCCGCCGGCCGCGCGCTCACCCGCGAGCAGATGGCCGCCGTCGCGCCCGTCCTCCAGCGGGTCGCCCTCCCGGTCTCCACGCGGCAGGAGCTCCGGCGCAGCCCCCAGCTGCTCGGCTCCCTGCGGGACACGCTCGTGGCCCTCGTCCCGACGGCGGACGTCCCCCCGATCCAGCTCGCGCGGTTCTCGGTCTCGCGGGTCGTCATGACGACGCTGCTCCTCGTGGTCGTGTACGTCCTCATCACCTCGCTCAACTTCCAGGAGGTCTGGACGACCCTGACGTCGGCCGACCCCACCCTCATGGCGATCGCCTACGTGCTCGGCCTGGCCACCTACATCGGCGCGGCGATGTCCCTCATGGCGTTCTCGCCGAACCGGCTGCCGTTCGGGCAGACCGTCCTCGCGCAGGCGGCGGGGGCGATCGTCGCGCTCGTCGCGCCGGCGGGCATCGGTCCGGCCGCGGTCAACATGCGGTTCCTCGCCAAGCACAAGGTGTCGACGCCGCTCGCGGTCGCCTCGGTCGCGCTCGTGCAGGTCTTCCAGTTCGTGGCGACGATCCTCCTGCTCGTCCTCGTCGGGCTGACGACCGGCTCGGTGGGGACGCTCAGCCTGCCGAGCGGCTCGGTGCTGTGGGGCGCCGGGGCGGTGATCGTGGTCGTGGCGGTCGCGCTCGCGGTGCCGCCGGTGCGGCGCTGGGTGTGGTCGAAGACGGCGCCCACGATCAAGCAGATCGGGCCGCGCATCATGTGGCTCGTCTCGAGCCCGCAGCGGCTGATCGTCGGCGTGTCCGGCAACCTCCTGCTCACCGCGTTCTACGTGGCGACGTTCGGATTCTGCCTCGCGGCGTACGGCGAGTCGCTGCCGCTGACGACGCTCGCGCTCACCTACCTCGTCTCCAACTCGGTCGGCGCGCTCATCCCCTCCCCGGGCGGCATCGGGCCGGTCGAGGCGGCGCTCACCGGCGGCCTCACCGTGGCGGGGATCCCGCCTGCCACGGCGCTGTCCGTCGCGCTGCTCTACCGGCTGCTGACGATGTGGGGCCGCGTCCCGATCGGCTGGGGCGCCCTGACCTACCTGCGGCGGAAGAACCTCGTGTGACGGGTCGGGCGCAGCGCGGCCGGCCCGTCGGGTCATCGCCGCGCCGCTGGGACGACCACCTCGTGCCGTGGCTCGTGGCGGCCGCGGCCGCGCTCGCGTACGTCGCCCTCGCATGGCCTGCGTGGCGGGACGTCGCGACGCCGTCGTGGGACCTCGGGATCTTCACCCAGCTCGCGCGCGCGTACAGCGAGGGCGGTCCGCCGGTCGTCGACATCAAGGGGCACGGGTTCAACCTGCTCGGCGACCACTTCCACCCCCTGCTCGTCCTCCTCGGGCCGCTCTACCGGCTGCACCCGTCGGGGTGGACGCTGCTCGTCACGCAGGCGGTGCTGCTCGCGCTCTCGGCGGTGCCGATCACGTCGGTCGCCCGGCAGATGCTGGGGCGCGCGGTGGGCACGGTCCTCGGCGTCGGGTACGCGTTCTCGTGGGGGCTGCAGGGCGCCGTGCTCGCGCAGTTCCACGAGATCGCGTTCGCCGTCCCGCTGGTCGCGATGTCGCTCGCCGCGTTCCTCCGCGGCCGCGCGCTCGCCACGGCGCTGTGGGCCGCGCCGCTCGTGCTCGTCAAGGAGGATCTCGGCCTGACGGTCGCCGCGCTCGGCCTCGTGCTGGTGTGGCGGGCGGCGCCGCCCGGGCATCGGTCGGACCACGCGCCCGACGACGAACCCCCTGCTCGGCAAGCCGCCCTGTCCGACTCACGGCCCGGCGCGCCGGCCGAACCACGCACCTCGTCGCCGCCCGGCCTGCGGGAGCGCGCCCGCTCCTTCGTCACCCGCACGACCACGGCACTCGACACCCGCGACGGCCGGATCGGCGCCGTGCTGACGATCTGGGGCGTCGTATGGGTGGTGCTCGCCGTCGTCGTCATCCTTCCCCTGCTCAACCCCGGCGGCGAGTACGACTACGTCGGGCGGATCGGCGAGGAGCACTCCGACTGGTTCGCGACGGTCGTGACGATCCTGTGGCCGCCGGTCAAGGTGGTCACGCTCGTGCTGCTCGTGCTCGCCGCGGGGATCGTCGGCGTCCGCTCGCCGCTGGCCTGGCTGCTGCTTCCCACCCTCGCGTGGCGCTTCGTCGGCAACGTCGAGTACTACTGGGGCTGGGAGTGGCACTACTCGGCGATCCTCATGCCGGTGGTGGCGGCGGCACTGATCGACGTCGTCCGCCGGCCGCAGTGGCCCGACCTCGCCCGGTCGGTCGCGGTGGTGGCCTCGGTGGCGAGCACGCTCGCGGTGTGGCCGACGCTCCCGCTCGTCACCACGTTCGGGGACGGGCCGCCGGAGCCGAGCATGCGCATCGACGCGGCGCACGCGGCCGTCGCGGCCGCCGGCGCGGTCACGCCCCGCCACGGCGACGAGCCGCTCGTCGTCGGCGACATCTTCCTGCTCGCGCACCTCGTCCCCACGACCGACGTGCACTGGATCGGCAACGAGGGGAACCCCGTGCCGGACGCCGTCGTGCTCGACACGTGGCGGCGCGAGCCGGGCGATCAGGACGTCGAGGTCGTCGCCGAGCGCGAGTTCCCGGGCTGGGACTTCGAGGTGGTCCAGGACGAGCTCGGGTACGCGGTCGCGGCGCTGGTCGGGCCGCGCGACTGACGTGGCGGCGCACGGACCTCGCGGCGCACCGGAGGGCCGCGGTCCTATGGTGGGGGCGAGCGTCCGGAGTCCGGGCGCCGGCTCGTCGAGGAGGAACCCACCGATGTCACGCCCGTCCGCCCGCACCGCAACGACCTCGTCGATCTCCCCGGCGGCCCGGCACGGCGCAACGGGCGGGGGCGGCGCAGCGACCAGGCACGACGTACCGGGCGGTGACGGCGCCACGGCCGCCTCCCGGACCTCGCCCCGACGGCGAGCCCTGGCCGTGCGCGCCGTCGCGGTCGCCACGTTCGCCTCGCTCGGCCTCGGGCTCGCGGCCACGCCGGCCCTCGCGCACGACACCCTCGTCGAGTCGGACCCCGCCGACGGCGCGACGCTCACGGAGGCGCCGGAGGAGGCGGTCCTGACCTTCTCGGCCGACCTCACCTCGAGCGGCGCCGTCGCGGTGCTCCAGGGCCCGGGCGGCGAGGAGATCGAGCTCGAGGAGCCCGAGTACGACGGCCGCGACGCCGTCTGGGAGCTCCCCGAGGTCGAGGCCGGCGAGCAGGTGCTCGTGTGGTCGGTCATCTCCTCCGACGGGCACCGCATCGAGGGCGAGCTCCCCTTCACCGTCGAGACCTCGGGCGACGGCGCGGCTGACGGGGACGGCGCTGACGACGACGCAGCAGACGACGCCGACGACACCGACGGCGCGGCGGGCAGCTCCGACGACGACGCCGGCGAGGACGGCGCTGACGACGACGCGGACGACGCGCAGGACACCGGTTCTGCGCCCGCGGCCGCCGCCGACGGCTCCGGCGAGACCACGTCCGACGACGCCGGGGCCGACGACGACACGTCCGATGACTCCTCCGACGACGCCGGCGACGGCTCCGACGAGGCCGGCTCCGACGAGGACTCCTGGCTCCCCGGCAGCCGCAACGCGTGGATCATCGGCGGTCTTGCGCTCGTCGTCGCCGTCGCGGCCGCCGTGTGGTTCTTCGCGGTCCGCAACCGCGGCAAGGAGACCGACGCCAAGGACCGCCGCGACGAGTCCGACGACCAGGTGTTCTGACCTTCGCGCACCCGCTCCACCCACGGCACGCATCCGCTCCGCGCGCGCTGACCACCCACCGTCGCCGGCGCCAGCCACCCGCTGACCGCCCACGCCGCCGACCCCGGCGCGGTGCCACGATGGGGGGATGGACGTTCCCAACGCGACCGCGGTGAGCCGGGCCGCGCACCTGCTGCGCCCCGTCGTGCGCCGCACCCCGCTCGAGACGAACCCGCGCCTGTCGGAGGCGGTCGACCACCGGGTCCTCCTCAAGCGGGAGGACCTCCAGCTGACCCGCTCGTACAAGGTCCGTGGCGCCTACACGGTGATGGCGGGGCTCACCGAAGAGCAGCGCGCCGCGGGGGTCGTGTGCGCGTCGGCCGGGAACCACGCGCAGGGCGTCGCGCTCGCGTGCGCGCGCCTGTCGATCCACGGCACGGTCGTCCTCCCGGGCACGACGCCGCGGCAGAAGCGCGCCCGCATCGCGGAGATCGGCGGCAGCTGGGTGACGACCGTCGTCGTCGACGGTCCGTTCGAGGACGCCGACGCCCGCGCCCGCGAGCTCGTCACCGAGCAGGGCCTGACCTACGTCCACCCGTTCGACCACCCGCTGACGATCTCGGGGCAGGGCAGCGTCGGTGTCGAGATCGCCGAGCAGAGCGCGGACCGGGGCGAGCGGCCGGGTGTCGTCGTCGTGCCCGTGGGTGGTGGCGGTCTTCTCGCGGGTGTCGCGCTCGCGCTGAAGAACCGCGTGCCGGGGGTGCGGATCGTCGGCGTCGAGCCGGAGGGGGCGGCGTCGATGCAGGCGGCGCTGGCCGCGGGCGGGCCGGTGCGGCTCCCCGAGGTCGACGCGTTCGTCGACGGTGCGGCCGTCGCGCGCGCGGGGCAGGTCGGCTTCGACATCGCGCGCGACCTGGTCGACGACATCATCTCCGTCCCCACCGGCGCCGTGTGCACCGAGATGCTCGCGATGTACCAGACCGACGGGATCATCGCCGAGCCGGCCGGGGCGCTGGCGACGGCGGCGGTCGCGAACGGGCTCGTCGAGGTCGGGGACGCCGGGCCGGTCGTCTGCATCGTCTCGGGCGGGAACAACGACGTGTCGCGGTATGCCGAGATCGTCGAACGCTCGGCGATCCACGAGGGGCTGCGGCACTACTTCCTCGTGACGTTCCCGCAGGAGCCCGGGGCTCTGCGGAGCTTCCTCGAGGAGACGCTCACCGGCGACGAGGACATCATCCACTTCGAGTACACGAAGAAGAACAACCGGGAGACCGGCCCCGCGCTCGTCGGCATCGACCTCGCGCGCGCCTCCGACCGCGCCGGGCTCGAGGACCGGATGGAGCGCTCGCACATGCGGATCGAGCGGCTCACGCTCGGGAGCGGCGTGCTGGGGATGCTGCTGTGAACACCGCGTCCGACGGCGCCGCTCCGGCCGACGGGCCCGCACCCGACGTCGGCGGCTCCCCAGCCGACGGGTCCGCACCCGACGACGGCGGCTCCCGAGCCGACGGGCCCGCACCCGACGTCGGCGCCTCCCCGGCCGACGGGTCCGCCCCCGACGTCGGCGGCTCCCGAGCCGACGGGACCTCGCCCGCCTCCGGCCTCTCCCCCACCACGCGGCTGGTCATCACCGCGGCGCAGGCATACGCGGCGCTGCCCGGCGTCGTCGGGGTCGCGGCCGGCGGCTCCCTCGCGACGGGTCAGGAGGACGCGCGTTCCGACGTCGACCTGTACGTCCTCTCCGACGGCGGGCCCCCGCCCGTCGAGCTGCGCCGCGCGGTCGTCGAGGCGCTCGGCGGTGCGCGCCGGCTCGACCTCGACCAGCGCTACTGGGACGTCACCGACGTGTGGACGCACGCGAGCGGCACCGACCTCGACGTCATGTTCTGGGAGACGAGCCGGGTGACCGACCGCCTCGACGCCGTGCTCGAGCGCCACGAACCGTCCGCGGGGTACACGACGGCGCACTGGCACACGGTGCGGCACTGGCTGCCCGTGGCCGACCCCGACGGGTGGGTCACGCGTGCCCGGGAGCGTGCGCTGGCGGAGTACCCGGAGGAGCTGCGGGCGGCCGTCGTGCGGCACTGCTGGCCGCTCGTGCGCGGGACGATCACGAGCTTCCCCGCGCAGATCGCCACCGCAGCGGCGCGCGAGGACCTCGTCGCACTCAACCATCGCGTGGCCGAGCTGCTGGCCGTCGTCCACGACGTCGTGCTCGCTGTCAACCGCGTGCCGCACCCCGGGGAGAAGCGGCTCGGCACGCGCGTGCCGGAGCTGTGCCGCTCGCTCCCCGAGGGCTTCTCCGAGCGCACGACGGCGGTCCTCACCTCCGCCGCCGATCCCACCTCGGTGGTCGGTGCGGTCGTGCGGCTCGTCGATGCCCTGGAGGCGTGGCTGCGGGTCGAGATGCCTGGGGTCGAGATGCCCGGGGTCGAGATGCCTGGGGTCGTCTCGCCTCGCACGGGGTTGTAGCTCGGGTCTCTTAGCGCAGGACTCGTCGCGCAGGTCCCGTAGGCGCGTGGCGCCCTCGCGGGCGGTCCTCTCACCTCCCACGACGGCCTGACGCGGGTGTCGCACGTCGGCGCGCCCTCGCGGTCGCCACCTCGCCTCCCACGTCGTCGCAACGCGTCTCACCTGGCGCGCTCTCGCTGACGGGCCCTTCACATCGCACGACGCCGCGGCGCGGCCCACGTAGGCCGGCGCACCCTCCCAGGTCGCCACCTCACCGCACACGACGCCGAAGCGCACCTACCGCAAGCCGGCGCGACCTCACAGGTCGCCACCTCGCCCCCCACGAGGCCAAAGCTCCGCTCTTCGTCGGCGTGCCGCGCGCCTCGGGTGCTCTACGTCCGCGCCTGCGCGCACCGCGACGTCGCACCCTCGCGACCTCCGCGGCGCCGCACCGCAGACCCAGACCTCCACGCCGCCGCACCGCAGACCCAGACCTCGACGCGCTGGACGGCCACACCACCGCGCCACACTCCCGGACCTTTGCGCCGCTGGGCGGTCCCCCGGTCACACCCCGATACTGCTGTTTGCTTGCGGTCAATGCCTCTACATGCAGGTCTATTACCAGCCTGTCCACAGATTTACGCTGAGTCCTTCCATGTGTCGTTTGATACCGGTAGAGTGAAGACTGTTCGAACACGCGTTCGGATAGTTCCGGCTCGACGACGAGGGAGGCAGCAGCAATGACGACCCACGACTCCGACGCCGACACCACCACTGCCACCCCCTCGTCGGCTCCGGTCACCGTCATGGACTCGCCGACAGCAACCAGGCAGCCACCGCTCCCACCGAGCAGCGGCAGCGGCAGCGGCAGCGGCAGCGGCAGCGGCAGCGGCAGCGGCAGCGGCAGCGGCAGAATAATTACGAGCAAGAGCACGAGCACGAGCACGAGCACGAGCACGAGCACGGGCGACCATCCCAAGGACGCCGGCTCGACAGACGCACGAGGTTCGGCGCTGCCGGTGCTGGGTGCGACGGACGTGCGCGCGATGCGCGACGCGCTGGTCGGGCTCCGCCGCGATAACGAGGCCGACGCGATCGAGCAGATCACCGCCCTGGACGAGCTCGTTGCCGCCGCCCACGCCGCCCAGGCCCGGGCTGCCGCGGACCTGCGACACACGCGCATCGAAGCCGAGCGCGCCAGAGGTGTCCCGGTTGCGAAACAGGGCGCCGGCCTGGCGCAGGAGATCGCGCTCGCCCGCCGCACCACCGGCGGTCGCGGAGAACAAGCACTCGCTCTAGCCCGGGCTCTGGACGAGGACCTCCCCCACACCCTCGACCTCATGGAACAGGGCCAGGTCACCGAGCACCGGGCGGCCATCGTCATGCGCGAGACGTTCGGCCTCGACCCCGCCGACCGGCGCGACGTCGATGCCCGGCTGGCCCCCGACCTGCCCACCATGAGCGATCACCAGGCCCACACCCACACGCGCAAGCACGCCATGGAGCTCGACACCGAGCACGAGAGCGCCCGCCGGAAGCACGAAGCCGCCCAGCGCCGGGTCACGATCCGCGGTGGAAAGGGCTCGATGGCCTACGTCACCGCCCATCTCCCCATGGCCGACGCCGTCCGGGTCCACGCCTCCCTCGTCACCCAGGCCCACGCGATCACCAACGACGGGGCAGCCGACGGCCGGACCCGGCACCAGATCGCCGCCGACCTCCTCGTCGAGCACGTCACCGGCACTGCTGTCACCGAACCCCGCGACATCGAGCTGAACATCGTCATGCCCGCCGGCACTCTGGTCGGCGGGAACGAGCCCGCCTGGATCCCCGGCGTCGGCCCGCTCCCCGCCGCCATCGCCCGCGACCAGGTCCGCGACGCCGGCTCCGTCTGGTTCACCCGACTGTGGACCGACCCCGCCCACGGCGGCGTGCTGACCACCGAGTCCCGCTCCCGCGCCTTCACCGGCCGCCTCCGACAGCTCATCCTCAGCCGGGACGACACCTGCCGGACTCCCTACTGCTCCAACCCCGCCGAGCACGCCGACCACACCACCAGCCATGCCCGCGGCGGACGCACCACGGCCGAGAACGGCACAGGGCTCTGCGCCACCTGCAACTACGCCAAGCAGAACCCCCAGTGGCACCACACCACAAGCCCCGACGGCAGCCACGAGGTGCGTACCCCGACCGGCCACCGGTACACCGTCCCCCGTTCTCCTTTCCCCTACCGCCACACACCCGCGCCAGAGATCTCCCCCGAGAAGTACCGGGAGATGAAGGATCGCATTGCCGCCCGCGTGGCCAACAATCGCGCTCCCGAACGCGAACGGGAACGCAAACGAGTACGAGAGCGAGAACGAGAACGGGAACGCAAACGAGTACGAGAGCGAGAACGAGAACGGGAACGGGAACGGGAACGGAAGCAGGAACAGGACCGCGCAGACGAACTCGTTCCCGACTAGCACCTCCACGCCCACACACAGCAGGACGCCCGGCCCCCAACGGCACATCTGCCGCTGGTGGACCGGGCGTCAAGCGCGCCGTCGGGCCTCAGGTGTCAGGTGTCAGATGTCAGGCCGAGGGCCTACGGCCCCGAGCTCGCGTCGGCATCGGTAGTCGGCGCGGAGTGGCGCCCGGCCCTGGCGTCAGCACGTCGGGTGTCGCCGTCCTCGGCATCACGCACGTGCTTCCCACCGGCGCCAGTGGCGGAACCTGACCGAGCCCCGTCCATGTCCCCGTCCATGTCCCCGGCCACGGCCACGGCCCCGTCCCCGTCCCCGGCCGGCGCCGCACCGTGCTCGACCTCCTCGACGAGCGCCGATCCCTCGACGTCGACGTTCGGCACGACCTTGTCGAGCCAGCGCGGCAGCCACCAGGCCGAGCGCCCGAGGATGTGCAGGGATGCCGGCACGATGAGCATCCGCACGACGAACGCATCGAGCGCGACGCCGACCGCGAGGCCCACGCCGAACGACTTGATCATCACCGAGTCCGAGGTGATGAAGCCCGCGAACACGGCGATCATGATGAGCGCGGCCGCCGTCACCACGCGCCGGCCCGCACGGAAGCCCTCGGCCACCGCCTCCCGTGCGCTCGCTCCGTGCACGTACGCCTCGCGCATGCCCGTGGTGAGGAACAGCTGGTAGTCCATCGCCAGCCCGAACAGCACGCCCACGACGATCACGGGCAGGAAGCTGAGGATCGGGCCCGTCGTGTGGACCCCGATCAGCTCGGCGAGCCATCCCCACTGGAACACGGCGGTGGCCACGCCGTAGGTGGCGAACAGCGACAGCACGAACCCGGCGGTCGCCACCAGCGGCACGAGGAGCGAGCGGAACACCGCGACCATGATGAGGAACGACAGTCCGACGACGACCGCGAGGTAGCCCGGCAGCGCGTCCGAGAGCCCCTCGGAGATGTCGATGTTGATGGCCGACTGCCCGGCGACACCGAGCTCGTACTCGCCGCTCACCGGAGGCAGGGCGCGCAGGTCGTTGACGAGCTCCGCCGTCGACTCGCCGTTGGCGTCCTCCTCCGGCAGCACCTGGAAGGAGGCGAGCGTGCCGTCCTCGGACACGGCGATCGGCGCGACGGCGACCACAGCCTCCTGCGAACCGATCTCGCGGACGACCTCGACCTGGGCCTCGAGCAGCTCGTTCTCGTCGAGGCCGCCGGGCAGGTCCGCCGTGACCAGCAGCGGCCCGTTCGCGCCCTCCCCGAACTCCTCGGAGACGATCTCGTACGCGCGGTAGGCGTCGGAGTCCACCGGCTCGTTCTCACCCGTCGGCAGGCCGAGGCGCATGTCCAGCGCCGGGATCGCGAGCACGAGCAGAGCGACGACGCCGACGAGCACCCGGCCGACCGCCGAGCCCATCGACATCGGTCGCACAGCCTTCCTGCCGGACGACGACGGGCTCGTCGCTGCGTCGTTCGTCGTCGTACCGGTGTCTCCGGGTCCCTCGACCGCGACCCCGCCCGCACTCTCGGCGAGCGCCGCCTCGCGGCGCGCCCTCCCCTTGCGACCGAGCATGCGCAGGCCGGCCATCGACAGGAGGGCCGGCGTCGCCGTGACGGCGAGCAGCACGGCCACGACGATGCTCACGGCACCGGCGGTGCCCATGATCCCGAGGAACGGGATGCCGACGACGTTGAGCGCGAGCAGCGCGAGCACCACGGTCGCGCCGGCAAACACGACCGCCGTCCCCGCGGTCCCGTTCGCGAGAGCGATCGACCGGCGCACGTCGACCCCCTCGAGCAGCTGCGTGCGGTGCCGATTGATAATGAACAACGAGTAGTCGATACCGACGGCCAGCCCGAGCATGACGCCGAACACGGGCGTCACCGAGGACATCTGCACGACCCCCGAGAACGCGAGGGTGGCGAGCGAGCCGATCGCCACGCCCATGACCGCGGTGACGATCGGGAACGAGGCGGCCAGGGCCGAGCCCAGCACGACGACCAGGACGATGCCGGCGATGACGACACCGATGACCTCGCCGATCCCGAGGATCTCCGGGACGGTCTGCGACAGGTCGGAGGCGGGGACGATCTCCACGCCCTCGATCTCGGCGGACTCGACGACGTCGACGACCGCCTGCCGCGAGGCGTCGTCGAGCTCGAGCATGGGCTCGCTGAAGGAGACGGTGAGGCGCGCGGTCGAGCCGTCCTCGGAGACGACCCCGATGCCCTCGGAGTGCTCGAGGAGCTCGGCGCCCAGCTCCGTCTGCGTGCGGCCGGCGTCGAGCTCGGCCTGCCCGGTCTCGAGCTCGGCGAGCCCGTCGTCGATGCGCTCCTGCTCGGCGTCGAGCTCGGCGCGCTGCTCGTCGAGGAGGGTCTGTCCGGCGTCGATCTCGTCCGTCGGGGCGCCCGCGGCCTCCGCCTGCTCGCGCGCCCCGTCGAGCCTGGTCTGCTCCTCGTCCAGCGCGGCACGCCCCTCGTCGAGGAGCGCCTGGCCGTCCTCGAGCTCGGTGCGGCCGGCGTCGAGCTCCGCCTGACCCGACTCGACCTCGGCGGCCCCGGACTCGAGCTCGGCGGCGCTGCCGGCGAGCTGCTCCTGGGTGGCGAAGGGATCGACGACGGCGGCCACGTCGTCCTGCTGCTCGATCTCCGCACCGAGGTCGGCGACGGCGGAGATCTGCTCCTCGGTGAACGCCCCGTCCTCCGAGCGCAGGACCACCGTGCCGGTGGCGCCGCTCTGGTCGGGCAGCTCCTCCTCGAGCTCGGCGATGACCTCCGACGACGCCGTGTCCGGCATGTCGAACGATCCGGTCAGCGTGCCGGCGAACGCGGCGAACGCACCACCGGCCAGGATCAGCACTGCGAGCCACGCCCCCAGCACCGCCTTCGCGTGCCGCGCGGCGAACCTTCCTACCCCGAACAACCATCCGGCCATGAACGTGCCACTCCCCGACGTCGACAGGCCGCCGCAGGCACGGATCGGCCTGCGTTAGGATAAGACGAGACGTTTCGTCTCGTCAACGAGATCCGGCCGCCTATGGTGACGGCCACAGCAGGAAGGACGCCGACGCCATGACCTCGACCCGCAGCGGACCCGTCCGGTCCGAGACGGCCCGGCTCGCGATCCTCGAGGCGACCGCCCGACTCTTCGACGAGCACGGGTACGACGCCATGACGATGGCCAGGATCGCGACCGAGGCCGGCGTCGGCAAGCAGACGATCTACCGGTGGTGGAGCTCGAAGGCCGACCTGGTCGCCGAGTGCCTCGTCGAGGGGATGCTGCTTCCCGTCGACGTCGTCGTCCCGGACACCGGCGACCTGCGGGCCGACCTCGTCAGCTGGATCCTCGCGATCTTCCGCACCGTCGGCCGGCCCGAGGGCGAGGGCACTGTGCGCTCGCTCATCTCCGCCAGCATCGAGAGCGCCGACATCGGCCTGCGCGTGCGCGACAGCCTGACCGGCGAGGAGTCCCTCGCGTCCCGCCTGCAGGCCGCGACCGGAACGTCGGCCAACCTCTACCCCGGCGCGCCTCTGGACGAGATCGCCGAGTCGCTCGTCGGCACGGTGGTCCTCAGGGTCATCAGCCGCACGCCGCCGGAGCCCGCGGAGGCGCAGCGGATGGTCGACGCCGTCCTCGGACCGCCGACGAGATAGGCCGCCCCGAGTCCCATCGCGGCCTCCCGTCCTCTCGCCCTACCCTGGAGGGCATGAGTCGCCGCCTCCCGCCCGGCCGATGGGTGCCGAGCGTCGGCCGGCGCCGCGCCCGCACGACCGGCCTCGTACTGTCCGGCGGAGGCTCGCGTGCCGACTTCCACCTCGGCGCGCTGCGCTACCTCTACGACGAGGTCGGCATCGAGCCCAAGGTGATGGCGGGCGCCTCCGCGGGCGCGATCGTCGCGGCGATCCTCTCCCAGGGCCGCACCCGGGACGAGCAGCGCGCCTGGCTCGACCACCTCGACACGCTGTGGCGCTCGATGGACTCCCCCGACGCCATGTTCCGGCCGCTCCCCTGGTGGAAGGCCCTCAGCGAGCGCGGTCCCGGCTACCTCCAGCTCCTCGACCCGGTCAACCGCGGCAGCACCCAGCGCACATCCACGCCCCCGGGCACGGTCCCGGAGACCGCGGCCGAGGCGCGCGCCGCACGGGCCACGCAGGGCGAGGAGCCCGAGCGGGGCTGGAGCGCCGCCCAGATCGTCCAGATGATCGGCAACCTCCCGGCGCTCGGGAGAGCGGGCGGCGATCTCGCCGCGATCCTGCGCAGCGCCTCCGAGGCGAGGTCGATGTACACGCCGGGACTCGTCGTCGACTCACTCATCGACACCGAGACGTTCGATCCTGCGCGCGTGCGAGCCTCCGGCGTCGTGCTCCGCATCGCGATGGTGGGACTGCAGTCCGGCGAGCTGCGCTTCGCCGACCAGGACGGGGTCATCCGCGACCGGGGCGACGTCCCGCTCCTTGGGGACGACGGCGAGCCGGTGACCGCCGCCGACCTCGCCCTCGCCGTGTGGGCCTCGTGCGCGATCCCCGCGGTCTTCGAGCCGATCCCCATCGCCGGCGAGCACTACATCGACGGCGGCGTGCGCGAGAACCTGCCCGCCGACGTCGTCATCGACAAGCTCGGCGTGCCCGACGTCTGGGCGATCGTCTGCCACCCGCCCGGCGCCGACGCCGGCGACTCCCCGGTCGGCACCGACATCGTCTCCGTCATGATGCGCACGGGAACCTCGATCATGTCCGACGAGCAGCTCCGCGACGAGGTCGTCTTCGCCCGCAGGGCGGGTGCGCGAGTCGTCCACGCGACCGTCGACGTCCACGACACGATGACGGTGGACCGGGGCCTGACGGCGCTCATGGCCGACCACGGCTGGATCCGGGCCGCGCAGACCCATCTCGGGGCGAGCGAGGCGGACGAGGACGCCGGCTCGGCGCTCATCCGCGCCCGACGCCGCGCGTGGGAGATCGAGGAGCTCATGCTCGCGCCCGACGGGTCCGGGAGCGTCCAGCCCCCCGACGGCGCCTCGGGGCTCGCGAGCCTCGCGCGTCCCTCGTCGGCCGGCGCACGGGCGCCCACGGCCACACCGGCCACACGCACTCCCGAGGCGGGCCGCACCTCCGCCGCCCGCACCCCCGAGGCCGGCCGCCCGCCCGCGCATCGCACGGACCTGCGCACCGAGCTCCGCCGCCTCCTCCACCGCGAGCCGGCGGGCGACTCCCGCACGGGTCTCGTCGAGGAGCTGACCGCGGTGAAGACCGAGATCCGCGCCCTCCTCGAGATCCTGCCCGCCGGGCACGTCCCCGCCCACGCCGACTCGTGGTGGCGCACGTGGGAGACCCACGGCGAGCAGATCGAGGCCCCGCCGCTCTGGCGGCTCGACGACGACGACGCCGGCACGTCCGGCGCGCCGCCGTCCGGCGGCGCCTGAGGCGTCGCGCGGCGCCCGAACCCACCGGGCGGGTGACGCCCGCGGCACCCCGGGCCGCACGTACCCGCAGGGTGGCGCCAGAGGCGTCGCGCGCAGCACCCCAACCCACCGGGTGGCACGCTGGTGCCATGCGCGCCACCGTCCTCCACGCCGCCCGCGACATACGGGTCGAGGACCGCCCCGACCCCGCCCTCCTCGCCCCCACCGACGCCGTCGTCCGCATCACGGCCGCGTGCGTCTGCGGCTCCGACCTGTGGCACTACCGGGGGATCGTCCCCGTCGAGGAGCCCCGCACGATCGGGCACGAGGCGGTCGGCGTCGTCGAGGAGGCGGGCGGGGAGGTGACGACGGTTCGCACGGGGGACGTCGTCGTCGTGCCCTTCGCGTTCTCGTGCGGCGAGTGCTTCTCGTGCCGGAACGGCATCCAGACCTCGTGCGAGCGCGGCGGGTTCTGGGGCGCCCCCGACGGCGACGGACTGCCCACCGGACGCCTCCAGGCCGAGGCCGTGCGCGTCCCCTTCGCGGACGGCACGCTCGTGGGCGCAGGCCTCGACGCCGCCGACGTCGACGACACCCTGCTCGCCCACCTCCTCACGTTGTCCGACGTCATGGGAACCGGTTGGCACGCCGCCCGCGCGGCCGGGCTGCGCGAGGGAGCGACGGTCGCCGTGGTGGGGGACGGCGCCGTCGGGCTGTCCGCCGTGCTCGCCGCGTCCCGGCTCGGCGCGTCCCGGGTCGTCGCCTTCTCCCGCTACGCCGACCGGCAGGCTCTCGCGCGCCGCTTCGGCGCGACCGACATCCTCACCACCCGCGGCGACGAGGCCGCAGAGGAGCTGGGCGAGCTGCTCGGCGTCCCGGGCGCCGACGTCGTCCTCGAGGCCGTCGGCACCGACGAGTCGATGGACCAGGCGATCGCGTGCGCCCGGCCCGGCGGGACAGTCGGGTACGTCGGCGTGCCCAACGGCGTCACCCGAGGCATCCGGCCGCGCTCGTTGTTCGGCCGCAACGTCGCGCTCGCCGGCGGGGTCGCTCCCGCCCGCGCCTACCTGCCCGAGCTGCTTGCGGAGGTCACGGCCGGTCGGATCGAGCCCGGCGCCGTGTTCACCGCGAGCGTGCCGCTCGAGGACGTGGCCGAGGCGTACGCCGCGATGGACGAGCGACGCGAGATCAAGGTGATGGTCCGGCCGTAGCGGGTGGGCGGCCGGGCGGCCGGGCGGCCGGGCGGTGACGGACGCTACCCCTGGCTCGGCAGCCGGTTCTGTCCGAACTCCTGCGAGAACACGGGGCCGGTGACGGCGAGCTCCCGCTCGAACGTCGAGCGCCAGGTCGAGTACGGCTCGACGGCGAGGTGCTCGTTCCCGAACCGCGCGTCCGCCGTCACCTCGCTCACGCAGAAGTCGGGCACGACGAGGTCGACGACCGGGCCCCCGCGCTCGCACTCCGCCACGACGAGCGGCGCGTTGGCGCCGGCGAACTCGTCGATCACCCACCCGTCGTCGCCGAGCCAGACCGCGTGCCGGAGCTTGACCACGTGGTGCCGACCGCGTCTCACGAGCTCGACGGCGACGCCCGGGTCCAGCTCCCGCTCCGCCTCGTAGCGCGTCCCCCCGACGTGCGGACCCTTGGCCGTCAGCGCGGCGAACTCGACGCGCGGCGCCAGCTCGTCGAGCACCTCGTCGGTCCGCCCGAGGTCCGCCGCGGTCAGTCCCGCCCCCGGACCCTGGACGCGCACGCGCACCGCGTAGCCCTCGTCGGCCAGCAGGTAGGCCTGCACGATGAGGACGGGGTCCGCCTCGGCGGCGACGATCTCCGGCAGGCCCGCGCAGACGAACTTGCGCTCGAACTCGAAGTCCCCGTAGCCGGTGTCGCTCATGACCCGAACCTACTGCCCGCCCCCGCCGACGCACGGGACCCCGCCCCGCGACCGGTCGAGAGTGCGGTTCTGGTGCGCCACTCCGTTGAGATTGCGGTTGGGAACCCCTCCCATCGAGATTGCGGTTGGGAACCCCTCCCATCGAGATTGCGGTTGAGCCCCCTCCCATCGAGATTGCGGTTGGGAACCCGTGACCGGTCGAGTGTGCGGCTCAGGCGCCCACCCCATCACTTGCCGGGAGTGCGGTTCTGGTGCGCGCCCTCCGAGAGAACGGCTCGGGCGCGCGCGGGCGCGGACCGGCGATTACCGTGGCCGTGTGTCCGCCCCCCGCATGCTGCGCCGCGCCCTCGGCAAGGCTCTCCTCGCCGCCGTCCGCTACCGACTCGTCGCACCCGACGTCCGGGAGCCACGCGCGATCTTCATCGGCGCCCCGCACACCGCCCGCCTCGACTTCGTGCTCATGCTCGGCATCGCCTGGTCCCGCGACCTCACGCCCAAGGTGCTGATGAAGAGGGAGTACTTCGACGGCATCGCGGGCCCGTTCTTCCGGGCGCTCGGCGGTATCGCGGTCGACCGCGGGAACCCGGATGGACTCGTGGCCGACCTCGTCGCCCGGGCGGAGCGCGGCGAGCGGTTCCACCTCGTCATCACCCCGGAGGGCACGCGCGGGCGCCGCGAGCACTGGAAGTCCGGCTTCTACAGGATCGCGCTGGCCGCCGACCTGCCCGTGGTGCTCGGCTTCCTCGACTCGGTCACGCGCACCACGGGTCTCGGCCCCACGATCCGCCTCACCGGCGACGTCCGCGCGGACATGGACCGATTCCGGGCCTTCTACGCCGACAAGGTGGGCGTCCACCCCGAGCTCGGCACCCCGCCGTCGCTGGCCGACGAGGAGACGGCGACCTACGCGGACCCCGCGACGGCTCCGGCAGGCTGACGCACCCTGCGGTCCTGCGCCCGCCCGTCGGCGCGGGCCAACCGGCACGGACGACGGCACGGGCGCGGCGCCTTCTCGGGCGCCGCGCCCGCCGCACGGCCACCGGGCGCCCCACCGACGCTCGCCGCACGGCCACCGGGCGCCCCACCGACGCTCGCCGGCCCGCCTTCTCAGTGCTGGTGCATCGGCGCAGGCGCAGGCAGCCCGGCCTCCTCGCGCACCCGCGCCGCGTAGTCGTCGAGGAAGCGGAGGGCGTCGACGAGCGTCGTCGTCGTGATCTCGACGTCCATGTTGTGGATCGTCTCCCCCTCGGCGGTGGCAGCCTCGGCGACGGTCCGCAGCGAGTCGAGGTCGTCGACGTCGATCCCGGCCTCGACCAGCGTGTTCGGCAGGCCGACGCGCGTGGTGAACCGGATGTGCTCGTCGAGCTCCTCGGTGGGCGCCGACTCGAGGACGAGCTGCGTGGTGGTCCCGACGTTGACCTTCTCGCCGTGCGTGAGGTGGTGCGTCTGCGGCACGGCCGTCAGCCCGTCGTGGATCGCGTGCGCGGCCGCCAGCCCGCTCGACTCGAAGCCGAGCCCGGACAGGAGCGTGTTGGCCTCGACGACCCGGTCGACCGCCGGCGTGACGACGTTCCGCCCCACGGCGGCGATCGCCGGCAGCGCGTCCTCGTGGAGGATGTCCCAGCTCAGCCGGGCGAGCGCCTTCGCGGACATCGTCGCCTGACCGCCGGCCATCGTGGACTTCTTCGCGCGGGCGACGGCCCGTGCCTCCGGCCAGGTGGCGAGCGCGTCGCCGATCCCGGCCACGAGCAGCCGCGCCGGGGCGTTCGCCACGAGCTGCGTGTCGACGAGCACGAGGTCGGGGTTGCGCGGGAAGAACCGGTACTCCTCCATCGCCCCCTCCTCCGTGTAGACCACGGACAGGGCCGAGCACGGGGCGTCCGTCGACGCGATCGTCGGGACCGAGGCCCAGCGGATCCCGGCGAGGTGACCGGCCGCCTTGACGGCGTCGATCGTCGACCCGCCGCCCACGCCCGCCATGACGTCCGCGCCGAGCTCCTTCGCGCTCGCCGCGAGCGAGTCGATCGAGCGCGCCGTCGCGTAGCCCTCGAACGGCACGCGGTGCACCGGCAGGCCCTTCGCCTCGAGCGAGGCGGTGACGGTCTCGCGGACGATTCCCCACACGACGTCGTCCGCCACGATCATCGGCACCTCGCCGAGCCGCGCGAGCTCCTCCCCGATCGAGGCCATGGCGCCGCGGCCCTGCGTGTAGCGGGACGGGGCGATGAGAGACATGAGCGACTGGGCGGACATCCGGGTCTCCTTCGTGAGCCGTTGAATGGTTCACGAACCACGCTAGGAGCCGCGCCGGTCGGAGTCCCGGGCCGGAGGTCCCGGCACGGAGATCACGGCACGGAGATCACGAACCCCTTCCAGCCCGACGACGAACACCGACATCCCCGTCGTCGCCCGCCACCGTGCCCGCTACGTCCTGGTGAGCGCGCGCACGAGCAGGTCGATGTCCGCCGGGCCGAACAGCTCCTCGACCTCTGCTCCGTCGCCGCGGAAGGCGGCCGCCGCCATGATCGACCCGACGACGACGAGCGCCGCCCGGTCCGCGTCCACGGCCGGCTCGTCCCCGCGGTCGTGCGCCCGCGCCAGGATCGCCGCCAGTGCGTCGCGGGTCGGGCGGTAGACGATCCCCCGGACGACGCCCGCCAGCTCGGCGTCGTGGGCGGACTCGGCGATCAGCGACAGGAGCGCCGTGACGACCCGGCCCGAGAGGACCTCGTTCTTGTGCTCGAGCATCGCGCGCAGGTCCCCGGCGGTCGACCCGGTGTCGACGTCCTTCTCCTCGTTGCCCACCGCCGACGCGGCGGCCAGCACGAGGTCCCGCCTGGTCGGCCAGCGCCGGTAGAGCGTCGCCGTCGAGACGCCGGCCCGCCGCGCGACGACCGCCGTCGTCATGGCCGCGTACCCGGACTCGGCGATGACGTCGATGACGGCCTCGAGGATGCGCGGGCCGAGGCTCGGGTCCACGGGGCGGCCCTGACGCGTGCGGTCTCCGGCGCGGGGGAGGTCCATGCGGCCACTCTATCCGAGCGATACGAAACTATTTCGTTTCGCTTTGTGGTACGGTTCTCCCGACCACCTCGACCCCGGAGGCACCCCATGCGCACGATCGTCCTCACCGGCGCCAGCGACGGCATCGGCGCGGCCGCCGCGGAACGGCTCGCCGGAGACTCGGTGCGGCTCGTCGTCGTCGGCCGCTCCCCCGAGAAGACCCGCTCCGTGGCCGGGCGCGTGGGCGCCGAGCACCACGTCGCCGACTTCACCCGCCTCGACGAGGTGCGCGACCTGGCCGCCGAGCTCGACGGCACGCTCGACCGGATCGACGTCCTCGCCAACAACGCGGGCGGGTTCTTCGCCGGCCCCGTCCGCACCGAGGACGGCTTCGAGAAGACGTTCCAGGTCAACCACCTCGCCCCGTACCTGCTGACGAACCTGCTGCGGGAGAAGCTCGTCGCGAGCGGTGCGAGCGTGGTGGCGACCGCCAGCGTCGCGAACATCGTCTACGCCCGGCTCGACCTCGACGACATCGAGAGCCTCTCGGACTTCCGCCCGGATCGCGCATACGGGAACGCGAAGCTCGCCAACATCCTGTTCACGCGCGGGCTGCACGCCGCCCTCCACCGTCACGGGGTCTCGTCGGTCGCGTTCCACCCGGGCGTGGTCGCGACGAGCTTCGGCGGCGAGACGAGCGGCCTCCTGCGCCGGATGTACCACGGCGCACTCCGTCCGCTCCTCACCCGGCCCGCGCGTGGAGGGGCGACCCTCGCGCACTTCGTCGACGGCACGCCCGGCACCACGTGGGAGTCGGGCCGCTACTACAACGACCGGCGCCGGCCCGGTCTGCTCAACCGCGCGGCGAAGGACCCCGCGACCGTCCGGCAGCACTGGGAGATGTCCGCGCAGATGCTCGGCGTCGACTGGTCGCTCGACACGGTCGATTCCCCCGACGACGGCGCCGCACCCGCGTAGGCCGAGCACCCCGCGCAGTCGAGGGCACGCGGCCAGGGCGGGCGGGCGCGCGCAGGTGGCCGCCCACCCGCGCGCGACTCGGCCGGGTCCACGACCCGACGTCGACCTACGTCAGGCGATAGCGCGCCACCAGCAGCGAGTCCGACCGCAGCAGCGAGACCAGCTCCGCCTCGCGCACCGCCTCGGCCGCGCCGAGCACCATCCGGCGCCCGGTGCCGCCCGCGACGACCGGCGAGTAGCTGACGAGCATCTCGTCGAGCGCGTCCTCGGCCACGAGGGCGCCCAGGAGCGTCGGACCGCCCTCGGTGAGGATCCGCGCGTGCCCGCGCTCGCGCAGGGCGTCGACGGCGGCCCGCCCGCTCACCCCGCCGCCCTCCCCGGGCGGCAGCAGCACGACCTCGGCGACCTCCTCGAGCGCCGCCACGCGCTCCCGCGGGGCTCCGGTCACGGTGAGCACGAGCGGACGCTCGGGGGCGTCGCGAAACATCGGGGAGGACTCGTCGAGGTCGAGGCTCGCCGAGACGGCGGCGAGCCGCGGGTGGTCGCTCTGGCCGGCGGCGCGGCGGCGGGCGACCCCGGTCTCGTCGGTGCGCACCGGCCCGTAGCCCTCGGCGCGCAGCGTCCCGGCGCCGACGAGCAGGACGTCGGCCGCGCTCCTGGCCAGGTGGAGGTGCGCCTGGTCGACCGGGTCCGAGAGGCCGCCCGCGCGGCCGTCCATCGTCAGCGACCCGTCGATCGAGGTGACCATGTTCGACCGCACCCCGGGCTCGAGGTAGGTCGCCGCGAGCTCGTCGGCCGTCACCTCACCCGGCTCCGGCCACAGCCGGTCGAACAGGGCACCCGGCACCGCGTCACGCGTCTCGTCCGTCACGCCTCACAGGCTATCCGCGGCGATCGGTGGACGGTCGCGGGAACGGCACTCCCGGCGGGCCGCTACCGTGGCCGCATCGTTCACCCGCGTGGGGAGAAGCCCACCCGTCAGGGAGACACATGTCCGACGCCTTCCGCACGACCTTGTCCGACGCCGAACGGCCGCTCGTCCTCGCCGTCGACGTCGGCTCCACGGCTACCCGCGGAGGGCTGTACGACGCGGCGGGCCGACCCCTGCGCGACTCCCGGCACAAGGTCTCCCACGCGTTCACCACCGACGTCGACGGCACGTCGGTCTTCGACGCCGACCAGGCCACCGCCGAGGTCTCCGAGGTGATCGAGAAGGTGCTCGACGGCGTCGACGGAGAGGTCGCGGGCGTCTCGCTCGACGCCTTCGCCGCCTCGCTCGTCGGCGTCGACGCGTCGGGGGCCGCGGTCACGCCCTGCTACACCTACGCCGACTCACGCAGCGGGCCACAGGTCGCCGCGCTGCGCACCAAGCTGGGCGAGTCCGAGCTCCAGCAGCGCACGGGCACCCGCCTGCACACGAGCTACCTCGCGCCCCGGCTGCGGTGGCTGCGCGAGACCAAGCCGGACCTCTTCGCGAGCGTCGACCGGTGGATGTCGCTGCAGGAGTACGTCCACCTGCGGCTCCTCGGCGTCGCCGTCGCAAGCACGCCCACCGCCTCCTGGACCGGCCTGCTCAACCGCCGCACGGGCGAGTGGGACACGCAGCTGCTGCGGCTGTCCGGGATCCGGCGCGCCCAGCTCTCGCCGGTCCAGGACCCCGGCGTGCCGATCGTCCTCGAGCCCAAGGCCGCTCGCGCGATCGCGAAGAGGTGGCCCGCCCTCGCCGACGCGCAGTGGTTCCCCGGGATCCCCGACGGTCTCGGGTCGAGCCTCGGCGCCGGCGGCACGGGCAGCTCGACCGCCGTCCTCGCGGCATCGACGACCGGCGCGATGCGCCTGCTCGTCGAGACGATCCCCGCCACCCTGCCGCCCGGCCTGTGGGGCTACCGGGTCGACGACGGGCACTCGCTCCTCGGCGGCGCCCTCACCGACGTCGGCAGCGCCGTGACCTGGCTCCGGGAGAACATCCGGATCGACGGCGACCTCGACGCCGTCCTCGAACCCGAGCCGCTGTCCTCCACGCCGCTCGTCCTGCCGTTCCTGTCCGGCGAGCGCTCGACGGGGTGGTCGGCCGGGGCGCTCGGCACCGTCCTCGGCATCTCGGCGGCCCACACGCCCACGGACCTGGCCCGCGGACTCCTCGAGGGCGTGGCGCTCAGCTTCGCGCGCCTCGCCAAGCAGCTGCGCGGGGTCGCCGGCATGCCTTCGGAGATCCGGGTGAGCGGCGGACTGATCGGCGCGATCCCGGGCTTCGCCCAGCTCCTCGCGGACGTCCTCGGCGCCCCGGTGACGCCCGTGACCTACAAGCGCACGACGATGCGGGGCTCCGCCCTTCTCGCGCTGCGGGTGCTCGCGCCGGACGTCACGCCGGCCGTGGGGCCGCTCGGGGAGCGGTGCGAGCCGGTCCCGGCCCGCACCGCGCACTACGCGCGTCGGCTCGCCCAGCTCGAGGACGCCTACGCGGCGGTCACGCCGCTCTGACGGCCGCCCGCCGGGGAGGCCGACGGGCCGCGGAACTACCGCTGCGAGCCCCAGCCCGGAGGGAGTCCCTGGCCGGGCTCGCCGGCCCACCCGGGCTGCTCGCCCGGTCGCCCCTGGGGAGCGCCTTGCGGCGGTCCCGGCTGCCACTGACCGGGCTGGCCCTGCTGACCGTGCGGCTGTCCCTGCGGCGGGCCGGGCTGCCACTGGCCGGGCTGACCGGCCGGCTGCCCCTGGGGCTGCCCCTGCGGCGGCCCGGGCTGCCACTGACCAGGCTGGCCGGCCGGCTGGCCTTGCGGCGCGCCCTGCGGCTGACCGTTGCCCTGCGGCTGCCCGTGCCCCTGCGGCGCCTGACCGCCCCCGGCGCGCTGCGCCCGGCCGTTGATCTCCTGCTCCATCGCCTGCCAGGTCGGCAGGTCCCGCTTGCCGATGGAGAACTCCCAGTGGTTGCCGTCGCGCATCGTCACGTGGACGGCGTAGTACGCCATGCCGACCTTCTCGTGCCAGAAGCGGTCGAGCGCCGAGTAGTCGAAGCTGGCGAACACCCGCTCGGGGATCCACTTGCCGAACCCGGCACGGGTGTCGATGCAGATGGCCGCGGTCGGCGTCATCGCCCACACGACCGGGCCCTCGGGCGGGAACGGCATCCCCAGCACGTGACCGCCGGGGCGGACCTCGGTCTTGACGATGGCGTCCGCGACCAGACCGCCGATCGAGAACTTCTTCGGCCCCTTGTCCATGCTCTGCGCCACCCAGTTCTGGCCGTCCCTGGGGAGCATGAGCACGGCGTCCTCGGGGGCGCACCCGAGCACCTCCGTCACCTTCGCGGCGAGCTTCGGGTTGGCCATGGGATCTCCTCGTGTCGGCGCTGCAGGATCGACTCTGCTGTGACGGTCGGGGACTCCCCGGCCAGGGAGAACCTAGCGCGATCCAGGATTCGCAGATGATTGTGCGGCCATTCCCAGGGTCCATCCAGGTTCGACCGGTGAAGTCATACCCATGAACAGCTTCCCGGAGGACACCGACCCGAACTGGCGAGTCCAGGGTGCGTGCACCGACCTCCCCACGGACGACTTCTTCCCCGAGGGGCAGGGCAAGGCCGTGGACGCACAGGTGGCCCGGGCCAAGGCGGTCTGCGCGAGCTGCCCGGTCGCGGAGATGTGCCTCGAGTTCTCGCTCCGGACGAATCAGCCCTTCGGCATCTTCGGCGGCACCACGCCGTCGGAGCGTCGGGCGATCCGGAAGGAGCGTCGCATCGTCGCTGCGTAGGCGGGTGGGCCGCCTCGCAGGGGACGGGGGATGAGGGCCATGGGGACGCCTGGTACACGGACCCGTGGTTCTCGCACAGAAGGAGATCCACCACCCCGGGGGGAGTGGTGAGGTCACCGGGGCCGGTGGCGGTCGTCAGACCGCCGCCGGCCCTTCGTGCGTCTACCGGGCGTCGGCCCTTCGCATCGCCGGCTTCAAGGCCCTTGACGTGTAGGTTTATTCCTACCTATTCTCTCGGCATGGCTATCACCACCGTGAGGACCGTGACCGTGTTCGTCGCTGACCAGGACCGCGCCCGCGACTTCTACGTCGACGCGCTCGGGCTCGAGGTCACGACAGACCAGACCTTCGGCGAGAACCGCTGGCTCGAGGTCGGCGCACCGAGCGGCACCACGCTCGTGCTGCACACGCCGTTCCCCGGCATGAGCGCCGGCGGCGGGCAGGGCGTCCTGTTCGCCAGCTCGGACCTGGACGCCGACGTCGCACGCCTGCAGGAGACCGGTGTGGTCGTCGACGGCCCGAACGAGATGCCGTGGGGCCGACAGGCCACCTTCTCGGACCCTGACGGCAACGGCTACATCCTGCAGGGCTGAGGTCGCCGGATTGCCTCGACGTCTCAAGAGCGGTCCGCTGGACGAGGTGTTCGGCGCGCTCGCCAACCCCACGCGTCGCGACATCCTCGACGCGCTCCTCGGCGGTGAGCGCACCGCCGGGGAGCTCGCCGGGAAGTTCGACATGGCCCGTCCCAGCGTCTCCGAGCACCTCCGCGCGTTGCGCGAGTCCGGACTCGTGGAGGAGCGGCAGGAGGGCCGTCACCGCTTCTATCGCGTCACGGGCGAGCCGATGGCCGAGCTGATCGACTGGCTCACTCCCTACGAGCGCTTCTGGCGCGACCGGATGACCGCGCTCGGCGGTGTCCTCGACGAGATGGACGACGATGACACATGACGACCTGACCCGGATCGAGGTCGACCAGTACTTCCCACACCCGCCGTCGAAGGTCTGGCGTGCCCTGACGACGCCGGAGCTGATGGCGCAGTGGCTGATGCCCAACGACTTCGCACCCGTCGCGGGTCACCGGTTCACCTTCTGGGCACGCCCGATCGCACAGACCGGATTCTCCGGACGAATCGCATGCCGGGTGCTCGACCTGCGACCACAGAAGATGCTGCGGATCAGCTGGGCCGACGCCGAACAGCCCGAATGGATGGCGACCACCGTCACCTGGATGCTGCAGCCCGAGGGGAAGGGCACCCGCCTGTTCCTCGAGCACGCCGGCTTCGACCTCGACGACCCCACCCAGCAGCTCGCGCGGAAGTTCATGAACGGCGGCTGGCGCAGCCACGTCCTGCGCCGACTGAGCGAACTGCTCCAGCACCTCCACTGATCCGCTCGACCCATCTGTCCTGCCTGCCCTCCGGGAGGGGCAGGACCGAATCCACCACCTGTGGCCGGCACCCGCCGGCGGCAACTCGACGAAAGGTCACGTCATGGCGCGCACGATCGCGGAGAAGCTTCAGATCAAGCCCGGCACCGAGCTGCTGCTCGGCCCCGCCACGCCCGACCAGCGAGCACTGCTCGACCCCCTTCCTGACGACGTCACCGTCGTCGACGGGATCGACCGCGACACCACCGGTGCCGCGGTGATGTTCGCCCACAGCCGCGACGAGCTGGACACGCTGCTCGACGACGTCTTCCCGCTGCTGTCGACGCCGAAGGCCGTCTGGATCGGCTACCCCAAGGGCAACAAGGCCGACATCAACCGCGACAGCATCTGGAAGCGCGCCGAGGAGTCAGGCTGGACGCTCAACGGCAACATCTCGCTCTCCGACACCTGGTCGTCGGTCCGTCTCAAGCCCGCGAGCTGACCGCGGGTACGCGACCGTCACCAGGACGCCAGGACGCCAGGACGCCAGGACGGTGCGGGGGACGGTCGGCCGGGCCGGACAGCACGCCGCCGTCGGCGCCCGGCCGGGCGCCGTCGGGTACGCGTCACTACGTCCCTGACGCACGTTCCACTCCGGCCGCCGGGCTACTCCCCACCCAGCCGGGCGCCGTCGGGCACGTGGTCCCCGACCTCGTCGGCGCGCACGACGACCTCGCCGGTGACGACCACGTCCCCACCGAAGGTCACGTCCCCCTCGACGGCGAACGACCGGGCCCCGCGCAGCGACGGCGGGCCGGCCGGGAACCGCGACTCGAGGGCGTCGACCAGCTTGTAGACGTCGCGGTCGAGGTCCACCGACGGGACCGGGTCGACCTGCGCGACGAGCCGGAAGTCGTCGTCGAGCTCGTAGGCGTCCGACCGCACGAGCAGGAGGTCGTCCGTGGTCTTGACCGGCGAGAACCGGTCGCGCCCCACCTCGAGCGCCACGGCCCCCTCGAACAGCTCGATCGCCGCTCCCATCGCCGTCTCGACCTGGACGACCGACGTGGACCCCTTGTCGGACGGGTCGACCGTCTTGACGTTGCGGATGAGCGGCAGCCCCAGTGCGCCGTCGTGCTCGGCGAGCGCCGCGTCGAGGGCCTCGAGGTCGAACCACAGCGAGTTCGTGTTGAAGTACCGGTGCCGCTCGACGTCCTGGAACGCGCCCAGGTCCTCCTCGGCCGTCTGCGCGACCTCGCGCAGCACGAGCTGCTCGTCCTCCGTACGGACCGCGAGGTGCCCGCCCTTGCGGTCGGCCCGGGTACGGCGGCACACCTCCATGGCGAAGGGCGCCCCGCTCGCGGCGAACCATCCGGCGAGCCGGCCGTCCGGCGTCGCCCCGAGGTTGTCGATGTTGGACACCGAGAGGTAGCGGTACCCGGCGTCGAGCAGCGTGCGCGGCAGGCCGGTGTCGTACAGGACCGTGTAGAGGTCGCCGTGCCCCGGCGGCGCCCACTCGAGCTCGGGGTCGTCCGGCCAGTCCACGGGCGTGAGGTCGTCGGCGCGCAGGCGCGGGACCCGGTTCTGCACGACGTCGGTCGGCGCCCCGTCGACCGCGAGGTCCGGGTGGGCGGCGAGCGCCTCCCGCGTGGGGCCCTGGGTGCGGAACGACTGCATGAGGACGAGCGGGAGCGTCGCCCCGGAGGACTCCCTCGCGCTGCGGACCTGGTCGATGACGATGTCGAGGAACGTCCGCCCGTCGCGCACGGTGAGGAGCGACTTCGGGCCCGACATGCCCATCGACGTCCCCAGGCCGCCGTTGAGCCGCAGGAGCGCGGTGGCGCGCAGCGCGGCGTCGGCGGCCGCCTCGTCCACCTCGACGTCGGCGAGCCGCGTGACGTCGTCGAGCGGGTGGAGCGTGGACTCGGGCAGCGTGCCGGACGCGCCGCGGGCCAGCTGGTCGTACTGGGCGGCGAAGACCCGGCGGGCCGTCTCGGAGGTGTCGGCGTCGGCCATCCGGCGGAGCGCCTCGTCGAGGCCGGCGGCGCGTCCGTCGTCGGAGCCGTGGTCCTGTCCGTCGTGACGTCCGGCGCCGGGGCCGTGGTGGTGACCTGCGTCAGTCATCCCCGCACGCTACCGCCGCTCCCTCGGCCTGGCAGGATGTGCCTCGCCCGCCGAGCACCGCGGCGGTGCACCGGGCACCCGTGGAGGATCGATGAGCACGAGCGACATGGCCGACCACCGGAGGTCATTCCCGATCGGGCTGGTGGTCCTCGGCGTCGCCGCGGTCACCGTCATCGCGATGGCCGGCGTCCAGACGATCAGCTCGATCATCGCGCCCGCGTTCTTCGGCCTGACCATGGTCGTCACCGCTCGGCCGCTCATCGTCTGGCTGCGGAAGTACCTCCACCTGCCCGGCTGGCTCGCGACCCTGCTCATGCTGCTCGCGGTCTACCTCATCCTGCTCGGCATCATCGGCGGGATCGCGTACGGCGTGGCGGAGACGGGCACGCTGCTCGCCCGCGAGGAGTACCGCGAGACGTACCAGCAGATGTACACGGACTCGCTCGCCTGGCTGTCGAGCCTCGGGGTCGACGTCTCGAACTTCGAGCAGTACCTCTCGGGCATCGACTTCAACCAGATCCTCAGCGTGGTCAGCGGCGCGGCGAACATGCTCACCTCGGGCACGTCGCAGGCCGTGCTGTTCGTCGTCATCACCGCGTTCATGGGCTTCGACACCATCAACGTGCGCGGCCGCACCGAGTCCCTCCGCGAGGCCGCGCCCTACCTCACCGACGCTCTGACCGGCTTCACCACGCAGGTCCGCAAGTACTGGATCGTCTCCACGGTCTTCGGCGCCATCGTCGCGATCGGCGACGGCATCGCCCTCACCGTCATGGACGTCCCGCTGGCGTGGACGTTCGCGCTGTTCGCGTTCGTCACGAACTACATCCCCAACATCGGCTTCTTCATCGGCCTCATCCCGCCGGCGCTGGTCGGGCTGCTCGACGGCGGCGTCAGCACGATGATCTGGATCATCGTCGTCTACACGGTCATCAACAACGGCTTCCAGACGTTCATCCAGCCCAAGGTCACCGGCGACGCCGTGGGCCTCAACTCCACCGTCACGTTCGTGTCGCTGGTCTTCTGGACCTCGATCGTCGGGCCGCTCGGCTCGATCCTCGCCGTCCCGCTCACCCTGTTCGCCAAGGCCGTCCTCATCGACTCCGACCCGCGCACGAAGGTCTTCGCCGTGTTCCTACAGTCGGGCGACAAGAAGGTCACCGGCACCCAGGCCGAGCTCGACGCCGCCGACCGCATGCGCGCCGAACGCCGGGGCCGCAACGCGCGGCGGGAACCGAGCGGCGAGGACGGCGCCGAGGATCTCGCCGGCAGCCGTCACAAGTCGGGCGAGATCACGGTCGGCGAGCTCCGACGGGCACGCGCCGGGTCCGGTGGGTCCCACCCCATCGCCCCGACGACGCAGCGCACCTCCGTGGACGGCGCCGGGACCGCGGGAGCCACCGGGTCGGCCGCGTCGCGCGGCACGCACCCGGGGACGCACCCCTCCGACGACGCCGGACGGGCCGGCCATGCGGGTGACGCGGGGCGCGGGGGCCGTTCAGGCGGCGCCGGGACGGCGGGCGACACCCGACCGGTCCGCGTCCAGCCCCGACGGGAGGGCGACGCGGCGGGCGGCGCGACCGTCGACGACCGGGCTGCCGCCGGAGCCGGTCCGGGCGCGGAGGAGCCGGCCGGCACCGGCAGGAGCGACGCCCGCGGGCCGAGGTGGACCGACGCGCAACGTCGCGACGCTCGCGGACCCGGCGGCACCGAGCCGGGGAACGACGCCCCGGACGCTCCCGACGACGACGCGCAGCAGTAGCCGCCCCGCCGTCGGAGGCGTCCGATCGGTGGTCCCGGGTCGCCCCGACGGCGCTCGGCCGTTAGAACAGAGGCATGACACCTGCTGACGACCACCACGTCACTCTGGCCTCGGGCGTGACCATCCCGCAGGTCGGGTTCGGCACGTTCCAGATCCCGCCGGAGGAGACCCAGGCCGCCGTCGAGCACGCGCTCGGCTACGGCTACCGGCACATCGACACCGCCGCCGCCTACAACAACGAGGCCGGCGTCGGCGCCGCCCTGCGCGGGTCCGGCCTCGCCCGCGACGACATCTTCGTCACCACCAAGCTCCGCAACGGCGAGCAGGGGCACGACGCCGCCCTGCGCGCCTTCGACGACAGCCGTCAGCGCCTCGGCGTCGACGTCGTCGACCTCTACCTCGTCCACTGGCCGGTCCCGAGCAAGGACCTCTACGTCGAGACCTGGCGCGCGCTCGCCGAGATCAAGGAGAGCGGCGCCGTCCGCGCGATCGGCGTGTCGAACTTCCTCCCCGAGCACCTCCAGCGCCTCGCGGACGAGACGGGCGTCCTGCCCGACGTCAACCAGATCGAGGTCCACCCGACCTTCCAGCAGCGCGCCACGCTCGAGGCCACCCGCACCGCCGGCATCGCCGTCGAGGCCTACTCGCCGCTCGGTCAGGGTGCCGACCTGCAGTCCGAGGAGGTCGCCGAGCTCGCGGACGCCCACGGCGTGACGCCGGGCCAGATCGTGCTGCGCTGGCACGTCCAGCACGGCCACATCGTCATCCCCAAGTCGGTCAACCCGGCGCGCATCGAGGCCAACCTCGACCTCTTCCGGTTCGAGCTGACGGCGGACGAGATGGCCGTCCTCGACGCCATGGACTCCGAGGACCGCGTCGGCGGCGACCCCGCCGTCTTCGACCGCTCGCAGATCCGGGCCTGACACAACCGGTCCCGTCCCACGACCGATCGGGGGCGCTGCCTGCGGGCGGCGCCCCCGTCGTCGTACCGGGGGTCGGCCCACGGCGTCGTTCGTCGTCGTGCGGGGTGGTTGTCGTCGCGCGGATGGTCGTCGTCCCGGATGGTGGCCCTCGCGGCGCCGGCGATGACGGCCCGCCCGGCCCGGCGTATCGTTCCCTGCCACACGCGACGCCGCCCGGCGCCCGCCCGACCAGCTCCCGAAGGAAGTCCTCAGTGACCGTCCCCCTCGCCTACGTCATCGCCGGCTCCGAGGCGACCGGCGGCGCCGGCATCCAGGCCGACCTCAAGACGTTCCAGCAGCTCGGCGTCTACGGCGTCGGCACGCTGACCTGCATCGTCAGCTTCGACCCGACGAACGGCTGGGGCCACCGGTTCGTCCCTGTCGACCCCCAGGTCATCGCCGACCAGATCGAGGCCGCCACCGCGACCCACCCGCTGCGCACCGTGAAGATCGGCATGCTCGGCACCCCGGCCACGATCGACACCGTCGCCGCTGGGCTCGGCTCGCAGGAGTGGGAGAACGTCGTCGTCGACCCGGTGCTCATCTGCAAGGGGCAGGAGCCCGGCGCCGCGCTCGACACCGACAACGCGCTGCGCGAGCAGATCCTGCCGTTCGCCACGGTCATCACCCCGAACGTCTTCGAGTCGACGATCCTGTCCGGCGCGGACTCGATCGGCACCGTGGACGAGCTCGTCGAGGCGGCCAAGGTCATCGGCGCGCACGGCCCGCAGTACGTCTACGCCAAGGGCGGGGCCGAGCTGCCCGGCGACGAGGCCGTCGACGTCCTGTGGGACGGCACCGACATCCACGTCTTCGCCGAGCCCAAGATCGGGGAGCACCGCGTCTCCGGCGCCGGCTGCACCGTCGCCGCGGCGATCACGGCCGAGCTCGCCAAGGGCACCGAGATCCACGACGCCGTGCGGGTCGCCAAGGACATGGTCACCACGGGCATCCGGGCCCGCGTCTCGGCGGCCACCCCGTTCGACACGGTGTGGCAGGGCGCCTACACGCGCTGACCGGTGGGCGGTGGCTGGCGGCAGGTGGCAGGTGACTACCCGCCGGTAGCCACGGCGGCGCGGTCAGGCGCTACCCGTTCCGCTCTAGGTCGGCGGGCCTCACGCGCGTCAGCGCGGGGACCGCGTCGAAGTCAGTGTCGCTGCTCAGCAGCGTCGGCAGTCCGTGGAGCAGAGCGGTCGCTGCATGGACGGCGTCGCGGCCCCGCACGGAGGTCGTCGCGACGAGCTCGAGCGCCCGCTCGAGGACGGTGGTGTCGAACGGGTGCAGGACGCACAGGTCCCTGACCGCACGCACCTGCCGAAGGGCGGCGTCGCGATCGACGCGACGCATCCGGTGGTGGAGGAGTTCCTGGAGCATCTCGACGCTGGCATGCAGCTCGAGCTCACCGGCGGTCGCGAGCTCGACGACGCGCCGGGACGGGGCACGCTCGGCGTGCTCCCCGCCGAGGGCGTACGCGAAGATCGATGTGTCGACGTAGCAGCGCTGCACCGTCATGGCAGCTTCGAGTCGAGGTCGTGCTCGAGGGCGGCCTTCGACCCGGCCCAGTCAGGCTCGGTCGCGGCCTCGTCGGAGTACTCCGCCATCAGTCGCCGTCCGGCGTCCGCACGAGCGTCGTACGCACCCCGCAGCCGGAGGTCGATCGCGTCACGCACGATCGAGGCCACGCTGCGCCCAGACTCACGCGCCTCGCGCTCGAGCCGCTCGTGCCGCTCGGCATCGAGCAGGACCTGCAGCCGCCGCTCCAGCTGGGACATGCTCATACATTAGCAGGTGCAGGTCGTTGGACAACGGGAGCGCGACGGGTGCCGGGGTGAAGGGGACCAGGACGGGGGCCCGGGCCACCCCGGCCCGGACCCCCGTCGATGCGCCTCGCGGTCAGCGGCGGTCGCCGCGCCTCGACGACCAGGCGATGGCCATCCACATCAGCGCGATGAGCGGGGCACCGATCCACAGGTAGTAGGGCTGGGCGCCGGTGTCCCCGACCCAGATCCAGCCGATCCCCCACGCCATCGTGAGGACGACCGCGACCATCGAGATCATCCGTGTCGTGTCCTGCGGCCGGTCGGCCGCCGTGCTGCTCGGTTCCGTCGTCATGAGCTCGCTCCAGTTCTCGGTACGGGAAGGTGTGCGGTCGTCTCGGCATCGGTGTCGGGTACGGGCACGGGCCGGACGCGCGTCGAGGCGGCCGAACCGCGCCATGATGTGACCTGGGCCACGCGCGGAGCATCCCGCATGTCGACCGGGCGCGCAAGTGGTGGCGCGCGGCGGGTCGGGCGCGGGCGCTTGGGCGGGCGTGCGCGCCTGGTCGGGCGGGCGCCTGGTCGAGCGCGCGCGTGCGCGCCTCAGCATCGGCCGCGCGGCCCCGGGTGTCTGCTCGGCAACCTAGAGTGTCGGGGTGCCTCAGGACGTCGTGCTCGAGTGGGTCTCTGAGCTGACCGACGGCGAGATCGAGGCGGCCCTCGGCTCGGCGGCGCTCGAGCGCGCCCAGGGTCTGGCCGGAGCCGGCCACGTCGCGGACGTGACCACCAACGGCGAGGGCAGCGTCGTCGTCGCGCAGGTCGTCGGCAGCCAGGGGGACCGGTACACGGTCGTCGTCCGGGCCGACATCGGTCCGTCCGCCACCGTGTGGCACGGCTCGTGCACGTGCCCGGTCGCGAGCTCCTGCAAGCACGTCGGCGCCGTCCTCCTCGAGCTGCGGGACCGCGCCCGTCGCAGCCCGGACGGCCGGGGATGGGAGGACATCCTCGCCCCCATCGTGGCCGACGGCGCCGCCGCCGGCTCCGAGCTGGCCCCGCTCGGCCTCCAGGTCAGCGAGGTGCAGCGATCGTCAGGGCTGCGCACCCAGCGGCTCGCGATCGGGTCCGACCGGGGCGCCGTCCCCCGGCTCCGGCTCCGCCCGGTCGTGCGCGGGCGCTCCGGCCGCTGGCTCACGGGCGGCCGCTCGTGGTCGTCGGTGACCACCGGCTACACGGCCCAGGACTACGTGCCGGACCACGTCCGGGCGCTCTCGCACCTCAAGGCCTCGGCGCACGGCACCCGGCCCGAGTGGCAGCGTGCCGAGGAGGTCTACCTCGACGAGCTCGACGCGAACGGCTGGCACGCGCTCGTCGAGGCGTACGTGGCGGGCGTCGACCTCGTCGGGGGCCAGGGTGTCGAGCAGCTGCAGCTCGCCCCGGGCGCCACGCTCGGGGTCGACCTCACGGGGGCCGGCGACGGCATCCGCGTCACCCCCTACGTCGAGGTCGACCTCAACGGCGGGCACTCGAGCCTCGTCGGCCCGTTCGCGCCCGCCGAGCGCCCCGGGAGCCGGGTGACGCTCGAGGGCGATCCCGCCTGCGGCGTGTCCGTGCGCTACCCCGACGGCGCGTACGTCCTCGCGCCGCTCGACCACGCGATCGACGCCAACCTCCGCGACCTCACGCTCGCCTCGGTCGTGGTGCCGGAGTCCGACCGCACGCGCTTCACCCACGGGTACCTGCCGCGCCTGCGACAGCGCATCGCCGTGCGCTCCTCGGACTCGTCGGTCGAGATCCCCGACGCGCTCGAGCCGCACGTGCTGCTCACCGTCACCATGGGCCCGGCGCACCGCAGCCGGGTCGAGCTGGGGTTCCGGTACGTCGGCGGCGACCGGCACGTCGACGTCCCCCTGCGCGGCGGGGAGCTCGACCTTCCGCGCGACGCGGCGACCGAGTCCGGGCTCCTCACCGCCGTCGCGCGCGAGATCAGCCTGGTCCCGCGCCTCCACCCGCCGGAGCAAGCCACGGTCGACCTCACCCCCGCCGAGACCGCGGTCCTCGTCGACCGCGTGGTGCCGCGGATGCGGGAGGCGGGCATCGTCGTCGAGGTGGTCGGGGACGCCGCGGACTTCCGACGCGCGACCGAGGTGGCCACCGTCAGCGTCGCCTCCGCCGAGGGCCTCGACACCTCGACCGACTGGCTCGACCTTCGCGTGAGCGTCCACGTGGGCACGGAGGAGGTGCCGGTCGACGACCTCCTGCAGGCGCTCGCCACCGGGGCCGACCTCGTGGTGCTGCCCTCGGGTACCTACCTCCCCCTCGACACCCCCGAGCTCAACGCGCTGCGCCGCCTCGTCTCGGAGTCGCGGGCCCTGACCGACGCCCCGCCGGGCACGGTCCAGGTCTCCCGGTACCGGTCCGAGCAGCTCGAGGAGCTCGCCCACCTCGACCTGCTCGACGAGGAGATCGCCGCCTGGACCGACTCGTTGCAGGCCCTCGCGGACATCGCCGGCCGCCCCACCCCCGAGCCGCCCGCCGGCCTCGACGCCACGCTGCGCCCCTACCAGCGCGAGGGCTACTCCTGGCTGTCGATGCTGTGGGATGCCCGCGCCGGCGGCATCCTCGCCGACGACATGGGGCTCGGCAAGACCCTCCAGACCCTCGCCGCGATCCAGCGTGGCAAGGAGCGCGGGGAGGTCGGCGGACTCGCGGTGGCCGCGGGACGGGGTGCGGCCGGCGACCACGGCGCGACCCACGTTCCCGGTGCGGCCGGCGACCACGGCGCGGGCACGAACGAGGTGCCCGACGGCGTCGGGCCGGTTCTCGTCGTCTGCCCCACCTCGGTCATCGGTACCTGGGTGCACGAGGCCGAGCGCTTCGCGCCCGGCCTCGAAGTGGTCGCGCTGCGGGCGACCGGGGCACGCCGCGAGGAGGAGCTGGCCGAGGTCGTCACCCGGGCCGACGTCGTCGTCACCTCGTACGCGATCGTGCGCCTCGACATCGACGAGCTCGCACCGGTCCCGTGGTCGGCGCTCGTGCTCGACGAGGCCCAGTTCGTCAAGAATCCCCGCACCGCGACCCACCGCGCCGTCTCCCGTCTCCGCGCGCCGCGCAGGCTCGCCATGACGGGCACGCCGGTCGAGAACTCGGTGGCCGACCTGTGGTCGATCCTCGCCCTCGTCACGCCGGGCCTCCTCCCGAAGGCCGATGTCTTCACCGCCACGTTCCGGCGCCCCATCGAGGCCGGCACGGACCCCGAGCCGCTCGAGGAGCTCCGGCGCAGGATCCGACCGTTCGTTCTGCGGCGGACCAAGGAGCTGGTCGAGCGCGACCTGCCGCCCAAGCAGGAGCAGGTCGTCTACGTCGAGCTCTCCGCCGCGCACCGGCGCAGCTACGACCGGCACCTCCAGCGCGAGCGGCAGCGCATCCTCGGGCTGCTCGACGACATCGGGCGCAACCGCGTCAGCGTCCTCTCGTCACTCACCACGCTCCGGCTCGCGGCGCTCGACCCTGCGCTGGCCGACCGCGAGGGCACCGCCGGCGAGCGCTCGACCAAGATCGACACCCTGCTCGACCACCTCGGTGCCGTGCTCGCCGAGGGCCACCGCGTGCTCGTGTTCAGCCAGTTCACGTCGTTCCTCGCGGCCGTGCGCACGCGCCTCGAGGAGGCCGGGATCTCCCACCTCTACCTCGACGGCTCCACGCGCGACCGCGAGGGCGTGGTGCAGGCGTTCCGCGACGGCGAGGCCCCCGTCTTCCTCATCTCGCTCAAGGCCGGCGGCTTCGGGCTCACGCTGACCGAGGCCGACTACGTCTACCTCCTCGACCCCTGGTGGAACCCGGCCGCCGAGAACCAGGCCGTCGACCGGACCCACCGCATCGGCCAGGACCGGCGGGTCAACGTCTACCGGCTCGTCTCCGCCGGGACGATCGAGGAGAAGGTCCTCGCGCTCCAGGACCGCAAGCGCGACCTCGTCTCACGCGTGGTCGGCGACGGCGGCGCACTGTCCGCCCCGCTCACGCCCGAGGACGTGCGGGACCTGCTCGAGCACTGAGGCGGCAGGGTCTCCGCGGGGCGTGGCGGGCCGATGGCACGGCGCCCGCGCGGCGGGTGTCGCGTACCGGCGCCACTCATGACGCGGCGAGTCGCGGGACGCGGCGACTCAGGTCGTCGCGGGCTGCGGCTCGTCGGCCTGGACCGCCCCCGGACGCGGGCTCACCCGGTCCCAGTGGATGCTGACGAGCGCGAGGACGCCGCCGGACACGGCGAGGGCCACGCCCACCCAGCCCGGGGCGAGGTAGCCGAACCCGCCGGCGATGACGAGGCCACCCAGCCAGGCGCCGAGGGAGTTGCCCACGTTGAAGGCCGCATGGTTGAGCGCGGCGCCGAGCAGCTCGGCCTCCCCCGCGATGTCGATGATCCGCGCCTGGACCGACGGGATGAGCGAGGAGGAGGTGATCCCGATGGCGAGCACGAGGACGAACAGCAGGACCGGGTGCCAGGCGAGCAGGGCGTACAGGGCCATCGCCGCGGTCAGGCCGGAGAATCCGACGACGACCGTGCGGGACAGGTCCCGGTCGCTCGCCCAGCCGCCGATGATGTTGCCGACCACCATGCCCGTGCCGAGGGTGGCGAGCACCCACGGAACGAGCGACTCGGACAGGCCTGCGGTCCGCGTCGCCACCTCGGAGATGTAGGAGTACACGGCGAAGAAGCCGCCGAAACCGATCGCGCCGACGGCGAGCATGAGCCACAGCCGCGGGTTGCGGAACGCCAGCAGCTCGCGCGACGGGTGCCGGTCGGGGTTGCCCGGGACCGCCGGGATCGCCCGCAGGGCGAGCACGAGCGTGAGCGCGAAGATGGCCGCCACCGTCACGTAGGCCCAGCGCCAGCCGGCCTCCTGGCCGAGCCACGTCCCGAGCGGGACCCCCACGACGTTGGCCACCGTGAGGCCGGAGAGCGCGATCGCGACGCCCGCGCCCTGACGCCCGGGGCCCATCAGCCGGGCGGCGAGCAACGAGGCCACCCCGAAGTAGGCGCCGTGCGGGAGCCCGGCCACGAAGCGGGCGACCGCGGTGAGCCCGAAGCCCGGCATGAGGGCGCTGGCGAGGTTCGCCGCCGCGAGCGCGGCCACGAGGACGAGGACGAGCGTGCGCTGGGACATCCGTGCCGTCGCCACCGCCGTGACCGGCGCGCCCACGACGACGCCGAGCGCGTAGGCCGTGACGAGCCAGCCCGCGTGGGCGATCCCCGCCGTCGGGTCGGCCCCGAACCCCGGGACGAGCTCGCCCGCGATCTGCGGCAGCAGACCCATCGTGACGAACTCGGTGGTGCCGATCCCGAACCCGCCGAGCGCGAGCGTGAACAGGGCGAAGTTGCGGCGGGCGGTGCTCAGCATCGACAGGGCCTCCGAGGTGGTTGGCGGCGCGGGACCGTGGGCGATCCTCGGCGTCCAACGTCGTCGTCGGCGCGGTCATTCCGGGTGTGACGGGCCGCTCGTCCGCCCGGACGGGCGCGGCGACCCGGGTGCGGACCGGGACGGGGCGGAGGCGGCGGGTCCCGGGACGGGCGAGGACCGGGACGGGGACTGCGACGGGGACCGCGCGTCAGCCGATCATCCGCGGCGGCTCGCGGTCGACCTCGAGCCGGTCGTCGATCGTGGTGATCCAGCGTCGCACCGCCAGGGCGATGACGATCTGCATGACGCCCCACAGGATGGCGGCGATCGCGATCGTCCACGCGATCACCTCGAGCGAGACCCACGGCCGCCAGATGACGAACGCGCCCACCACCACGAAGAACACCCCCGCGACGACGAGCGGCTGGACCCCGCTGACGTACTTCCGCGCCCGCAGGGCGGTGACGAGCTCCCACAGCCCCATGACGACGGCCCACACCCCGATGACGGTGATCATCAGGGTGGCGACGTTGCCGGGTCGGACGAGCCCGAAGATGCCCGCGCCGAGCTCGACCACGCCGAGGGCGATCGTGAGGATCTTCTGCGTGGGCCGGTCCGGCTCCTGGTCCCGGGCGTCGAGCCGGATGCCGGCGGCGCCGAGGATGTTGAGCAGCCCGTCCACGATCAGGAAGATCGCGAAAAGCTGGATGACGGCGTCGATCATCGCGCCGGGCCACAGGATGACGGCCACGCCGACGGCGATCGCGGCGATGCCGCGGCCTGCCGTGGCCAGCCACGAGGTCCGGAAGATCTGCCGGACGGGGTCGCGTCGGTCCCTCATGGGCTCAGTCAACACCCACGAGGGACCGACGGGGGTCACTCGGGCAGGAATCCGAAGATGTCGGCGAACTGGTAGCCGGCGAGGAACACGACGACGGCGACGACGAGCCAGCCGAGCACGTTGGCGACCGGGCCGTTGCGGTACTTACCCATCAGCTTCTTGTTGTTCATGACGATCATGAGGAAGATCGCCACGACCGGCAGCAGCAGGCCGTTCGCCGCCTGGGCGACGACGATGATCTGGATCGGGTTGAACCCGGTCAGCGCGATGATCCCGCCGACCACGAGGATCGAGACCCACACGATGCGCGCCGGGAGCGAGCGCAGGTCGCTCGAGAGCCCGAGCACCCCGGTGATCGCGTAGGCGGCGCCGAGCGGGCCCGCGATGGCGGAGGTGAACCCGGCGGCGAACAGGCCGAGCGCGAACACCCACGGGGCGGCGTCGCCGAGCAGCGGGGTGAGCGCCTGCGCGAGGTCGGTCCCCTCCTCGGCGGCGATGCCACGCACGAACATCGAGCCGACGGCCGTGACCATGACGGCGAGCGTGATGAGCCCGCCGATGCCGATCGAGACGGCCGTGTCGGTCCGCGCCTCCTTCATCGCCCGGTCGACCGGGACGTCACCCCAGTTCTCCTTGACCAGCTGCGCCTGGAGGAAGAGGTTGTAGGGCACCACGGTGGTGCCGATGAGCGCGATCGCGGTGAGGATCGCCCCCGAGGGGACCGACGGCACGAACATGCCCTGGAACAGGTCGCCCACGTTCGGCTTCACGATGATCGCCGTCACCACGAAGATGACGACGAGGATCGCGACCATCGCCATCAGCACCTTCTCGATGACCTTGTAGCTCCCCGTCCACAGCAGGGCGAAGATGAGGCCGAGCAGGACGACGACGACGATCCGCGTGTCGACGTCGACCACGTTGGTGACGGCGAGCGCCGTGCCCGACGTGTCGCCGCCCGCGTAGGAGGCGCCGCCGATGCCGATGGCCGCCACCACGAGGACCGCCATGAGCAGGCGGGCCACCGGTGAGTGGAAGACCTCGCGCATGGCCTCGCCGAGCCCGCGGCGGGTGCCGAGGCCGAGTCGGGCGGACATCTCCTGGAGGATGATCGTCGCGACGATCGAGAAGACGATCGTCCACGCCAGCGCGTACCCGACCTCGGCGCCCGTGACTATCGACGTGGTGATCGTGCCGGGGCCGATGAAGGACGCGGCGATGATGAGGCCCGGACCGAACCGCGAGCCGGTGCGACGGCCGGAGACCTTCGCGCCCGGCGCCTGGGTCGCTGCCTCGCCGGCGGTCAGGGGCTCGGAGCTCGAGCCGTGGGGACGCGCGGCCGCCGAGCCGTCCGGTCGCGCGGCGTGCGCGCCGCCCGAACCGTGGGCACCGGAGGCGGGTGCGCCGCCTGCGTGCGTTCCGTCGTCGGTGGACATGGGGGGCTCCTCACGGGACCGGGTCACGTGCGCGGCGCGCTGCCGGCGGCGACGACGGTCGGTTGCGCGGCCACTATGCCTGCCGATCGGCACGCTGTCATACGCAACCGCGGCGTGTCCCGCCGCTCGGACGACCGGATCCGACGGGCGAACCGGACGGACCTAGTATCGATGGGGCGCCCGCATCGGGCCGCGCGCGGCGCGGCAGCACCGGGGCGCCCACCCATCACGAGGAGGTTGCATGTTCATCCGGTCGATCGACGAGGTCCCCAAGGTCGAGTGGGGCCAGGGCACGAGCCAGCGCGTGCTGACCAAGAAGGACGGCATGGGGTTCGCCGTCGCGCACACGGTCGTCCGCAAGGGCACCGAGGCGGCGCTCCAGTACCGCAACCACCTCGAGGCCTGCTACTGCATCGGGGGCAAGGGCTACGTCGTCAGCGAGGACCGTCAGACGCGCTACGAGATCACGCCCGGCGTCATCTACGTGCTCGACGAGCACGACGCCCACTACCTCCAGGGCGGCGAGGACGAGGACCTCATCCTCGTCTCGATCTTCAACCCGCCGATCAACGGCGACGAGGCCCACGAGCTCGTCGACGGCGGCTTCTCGTCCTACGGCCCGACCGAGGCCTGACCGAGGACCGGCGGAGTCCCCTACCGACGAGTGAGGGGACTACCCGCCACGAGTGAGGGGGTTCTTCCGCGTGCTCGCGGAAGAACCCCCTCACTCGTCAGGTTGAGACGCGATTGCTCGCCGACGAGGCGTTGCCACGCTCACTCGTCAGGCGGCTTGCCGCTCACTCGCCAGACGGGGCCGGTCCGGGTATGCCCGCCGTTACGGGAGGCGGGCGTCGAGGTCGAGGACCGCGCGCAGCAGCACCTCGGCGCCGTCGAGCGCCCACTCCGGGGTGATCGCCTCCTCCTCGGCGTGCGAGACGCCGCCGACGCACGGGATGAACAGCATCCCGGTCGGCACCCGCGAGGCGACCTGCACGGCGTCGTGCCCCGCGCCCGAGACCAGCTCCCGCGGCGGATGCCCCAGCTCGCTCATCGCCCGCGTCACGGCGTCGCGCACGAGCGGGTCGAACGTCACGGGCTCGGCCCTCGACGTCTCCGTCACCCGGGCGGTCACTCCCCCGTCCGTGGCGCGCTCGACGGCGGCACGCACCTCGCCGGCCATCGCGTCGAGCTCGGCGGCGTCGGGATGCCGCAGCTCCACCGTGAACCTCGCGCTGCCCGGCACGACGTTCGGGGAGCCGGGCCCGACCACCAGGCGGCCCACCGTCGCGCGTCCCACCTCGGGGCGGGCCAGGCCGATCGCGTGCACGTCGGTCACCACCCGCGCGGCGGCGACGAGGGCGTCCCTGCGCGACTCCATGGGGAACGTGCCGGCGTGCGCGGGCGCGCCGGTCTGCTCGACCTCGAGCCAGCACATCGCCTGCACGCCGGTCACCGTGGCGACCGTCAGGCCCTCGGCCTCCAGCAGCGGGCCCTGCTCGATGTGCGCCTCGAGGTAGGCGGCGTGCTCGTCCGGGGTGACCGTGTCGGTACCGGCCCAGCCGACGTCGGCGAGCGCCTCGGCGAGGGTCTGCCCCTCGGGCGCGCCCGGGACGTCGAGCCCCTCGCGCGAGCGGGAGGCGAGGGCGGTCTCGGCGGCGAGCCGTCCCGCGTACACGGAGCTGCCGCCCATCATCGGCGCGAACCGGGCGCCCTCCTCGTTCGTCCAGTCGACGAGCTCGACGTGGTGCCGTGTCGCGTGACGCGCGCGGTCGAGCGCGTCGAGGACGGCCAGGCCCGCGACGACGCCGTACACCCCGTCGTACCGCCCCGCGGTCGGCTGCGAGTCCAGGTGGGAGCCGATGAGGATCGCCCGGCGGTCCTCCTCGGCGTCGTCGGCCCCAGCGGCGGGACGACGGAGGAACACGTTCCCCACCCGGTCGACACGCGCGACCGCCCCGGCCTCGCCCGCGCGGTCGCGCAACCAGGCGCGGGCGTCGGCGTCGTCGGGCCCCGCCGCGAGGCGGTGGAGCCCGCCCGCCGCGGTCGCGCCGAACGTGCTCACGTGCTCGAGGTCGGCCCAGAGCCGGTCGCCGTCGATGGTCGGGGTGGCAGCGGGGGCGTTCACCGGTCCCGTTCCTCGGCGGCGACGTGCGCGACCTCCGCGGAGTCGTGCGCGCCCGAGACCGCGTGGGCGTTCGGTGCGCCGGCCGGGCGGCGGTAGCGGAAGTCGCAGTGCGAGGCCCCGGACATGATCGTCTGCGTGCGCTCGAGCGTGATGCTCGGGTCGTAGCCGTGGGGGAACTCGAAGTCCCGCGTGCACGAGAGCAGCTCACCGATGTCGCCGAGCCCCATCTCCTGGTACGTCTCGGCGTAGCGGCAGCGGTGGACGTCGTAGGAGTAGACCTCGTCGGTGGCCTCGATGGTCTCGATCTCCTGGGCGTCGTCGGCAAGCCACAGGTGCTGCAGGTCGATGAACGTCCGCAGGTTGGAGCCGCCCGGCTCGCGCTGGGCCAGGCGGGCCCCCTGGGCCCGGGCGTCCTCGCGGATCGCCTCGGAGAGGATCTCCTTGGCCCGCTCCTCGCCGAGGTCGCGCACGAGGATGCGGTACACCGGCGCGAGGATCGCGGCCTCGATCCGGCGGCGGGTGAGGATGGGCAGGTCGTCGTCGTGGGTCGGCGTGGTCATGGGACCAGTGTCCGCCCCCTGTGCATATCGGGGAAGCGGGAGCGCGTCAGGCGAGCTGGAGCAGCGCCACCGTCCACGGCTGGACCGCGTAGTGCCCCTCGACGATCTCGGCCACCGGGGTCGGCCAGACGTTGCCGTCCTCCTCGGCCCACGCCGCGGTGTCGACGACCCGGCGCCACCGCAGATCGTCGTGCTCGCCGCCGAGCGCGAACCGCGCCACCTCGGTCGTCATGTTGACGCACAGGAGGTAGTCGTGGCCGCCGACCGGGGATCCGTCGACGTGCACGCGGACCGCGCGGTCGCCCTCCTCGGTGCCCCGTTCGGCGTCGGGGGCCGTGAAGAGGTAGGTGACGTCGCCGTCGTCGAGGTGCACGCCGCCCCACTCGCGCTGCCGCAGCGCCGGCTCGACGCGCCGCAGGTGGGCGAGCGCCTGCGTGAAGGGCAGGAAGGGGCTGGTGCCCTCGGGGGTCGCCGCCTCGCCGACGTTGTCGTGGTAGGCCGCCTCGACCTCGCCGCTCGGGTCGACGGGCAGCTGCGTGGGGCTGTTCGTCGTCGCGAACCCGTAGTTGGTCCACATCCCGACCGAGTTGAGGGACCACGGGTTGTTGTTGCCGTTCTGGGTGCGGCCGAGCTCGTCGCCGGCGACGATCATCGGCACGCCCCGCGCGAGGAAGAGGACCGTGAGGAACGAGCGCAGGCGTGCCCGGCGCAGCGCCTGGTCGCCGCCGGAGTCCCACGAGCGGTTGTCGTCCGCACCGCCGTCGGACGGGCCGAAGGGGGGCGGGCCGTCGTTGACCTTGTCGTTGTAGGAGACGAGGTCGAGGAGCGTGAAGCCGTCGTGCGCGGTGACGAAGTTGATCGAGCGCGGGGGGCCGCCCTGGTCGTGGAAGTGCGCCCAGTCGCCGTTGACCTGCTCGACGAACGCCATGGTCGAGCCCTCGCCGCGCATGAAGTCGCGCACGGCGTCGCGGAACCGGCCGTTCCACTCCCCCCAGCCGGCGGGGAAGTTGCCGACCTCGTAGCCCCACAGGTCCCATGCCTCGGCGATCACCTCGACCTTCCGGTCCGCCGCCAGGTCGCGGATCGACGTGAGCAGCGGGTGGAGGGTGTGGAACTCCTTCTGCGCCTCCCAGTCCTCGCGGGCGGCGTCGTCGGGCTTGCGACCGAGCACCGGCGCCAGATCGAACCGGAAGCCGTCGACGCCCATGACGTCGGTCCAGTACGCGAGGGAGTCGAGCACGAGGCGCTGCGAGACCTCCGACGAGAAGTTGACCTGGTTGCCGGTGCCCGTCGCGCCGTCGACGAGGACGTGGTCGTCCGTCTGGACGTAGTACTCCTCGGTCGCGAAGCCGCCCATCGAGACGAACGCGGACGTGGCCGGGTCACCGCCCCAGCTGCCGCCCTCGCCCGTGTGGTTGAAGACGACGTCGATGTACAGCTCGATGCCCTGGTCGTGGAGCGCGCGGACCATCTCCTTGAACTCGCGGGTCGGCCCACCGGGGCTCTGGTCGGCGGCCAGGTCCCGGTTGGGGGCGAAGAACGCGAGCGTCATGTAGCCCCAGTAGTTCGACGTCCCGTCGTCACCGGGCCGGGCGGTGGTGTCCGTGGCCTGCACCGGGAGGAGCTCGAGCGTGGTGAGGCCCAGGCCCTTGAGGTAGGGCGCGAGCTGGGCGACGCCCTTGTAGGTGCCGCGCGCGTCGTCGTCGATGTTGCGCACGTCCGCGAACCCGCGGCGACCCGCGAGGTCGTCCCCGAGGGTGGCGACGGACGGGTGCGCCGTCAGCGCGTGCGTGTGCGCCTCGTAGATGCTCGTCCCCTCGGGCGGGAGGTGGGGGCGGGTGCCGACGGACGTCTCGTCGACGACGACGATCCCCTTCGGTGCGATCCGCCCCGTGTCGACCTCCCGGCGGGGACGACCCTGCTGCGCGTGGGGCTCCGGACCGCCGGCGAAGTCCTCCGGCGTGCCACCGGACTCGCCGATGAGCGGGGAGGACAGGTTGTGCGTGATCTCGCGGGCGTAGGGGTCGAGGAGGACCTTGTTGGGGTTGAACCGGTTGCCCACCTCGTCGAGGTCCGCGCTGAAGCCGGCCGCCGAGCCGCCGCGCGACCAGGCGTCGTCCGGCTCGAAACCGGGACCCCAGACGCGGTAGCCGTACAGGGTGCCGTGGCCCGCCCCCGCGACGGCCGCGCGCCAGACGCCGTCCTCGCCGCGCTGCGTGTCGAACTCCGCGGACGCGTCGGCACCGGTCGCGCTCGGGTAGATCTCGAGCAGGACGCGGGTGGCGAGGGGCGCGTGGACCGCGAAGGTCGTGCGCGAGGTGGGGGTGGTGGTGCCGGTGCCGGTGTCGGTGTCGGTCGAGAGTGCGGCGTGGGCCCCGAGCGGGTAGGTCGCGGTGGACCATGACGCCTCGTCGACCGGGGTGGGCGTCTCGCCGGTGGCGGAGGCCGACGTGTCGTCGCTGGAGGTCGTGTCGTCGCTGGTGGTCGTGTCGTCGCTCGTCGGTCCGGGCGTGGGCGTCGGCGTCGCCGTCATGGCAGCGCCCTCCTCGTCGTCGCGGTGGATCGCTGGATCGGTGGGTCGTGGGGCGAAGGAGCGTGCCGGTTCGGTGGTGGTCCCGTGCGGCGTCGTCGTGCCCGCAGGTGTGCCCGCGAGGCCACCAGGGGCCGCGGACCCCGGGGCCGACGAGGTGGTCGTGCTCGGGGGCGTCGGTGCGGTGGGCGCCTCGTCGCGCGCGCGGGCGTCGAGCTGGGGGCGCGCCGGGCCGGCCTCGAGCTCGAGCGGGCCGCGGCGCCGCGCCTTCCGGTTCGCCATGTCGGTCGACCGGCGCAGCCGTCGGGCGGAGACCGCCGTGACGACGCCGGCCCCCACGGCCGTCAGCGCGACCAGGGCCTTGCCGACGGCGTCAGGGATCCCGTTGCTTCGTGCCATGCGTCCATTGTGTCGGGAACCGAGCTGCACCGCCCGGCGTCGGAGCGGCAGTCCGCGTGGCAGCGACGAGATCAGCGGGATGCCGCACGAGTGCGGGGACCGTGCCACGAGTGCGGGGACCGTGCCACGAGTGCGGGGACCGTGCCACGAGTGCGGGGACCGGACCACCGCCGCTGGTCGGGAACGACTGCCCCACGAGATGGGGGGATCGGTCACGAGAGCAGGGGTTGTTTCCCCTGATCTCGTCCGTCTTCCCCTGATCTCGCCGCGGCGAAGATGCGCAGGAGGGGCAGACAGGCCTGGACGGCCGCGAGCTCGTCAGCCTGGGTCAACTACAAGCTTATCAGCCTCGGTCGGCCGAGTGCGCCTCGACCTGGGTCGGCCGAGTGGGCATCAGCCCTGGTCGGTCGAGGGGCGCGTCGCACGGCGCGGGCCGCGGCGCGACGCTCCCGAACCGGCCGGGCGCTGCACCGGCGCACCGCTGCTCGCGTGCCCGCCGCCCTGGCGACCACCGGTCTGCCCGGCCCCGCCATGACGACCGCCGCCCTGGCCGGCGCCGCCCGAGCGACCGCCGCCCTGCTGCGCGGCGTCCCGGCCGCCTCGGCCCGCGCCCTGACGCGCACCCTGCCAGTTGCCGTGCTCGACGAGCGGGGCCTGCCCACCGGAGCGACCACGACCTCGGCCACGACCTCCGCGCCGCCGACCACCACCCGAGCCGGAGCCCGAACCACCGCCGGAGCCCTGGCCGGCGCGGCCACCGCCCTGGCCACCCCGCGCGCCACCACCGGCACCGGGGCCGCCGCCCGCACCAGCACCCCCGCCGGCGCCACCACGCCCCCCGGCCGCCGGCACCTCGGCCACCGGGTTCTCCTTCGCGCTGCCGTCGGCGATCTCGGCGAGGACGCCGTCGCCCGGTCGGACCCGGTGCAGCGTGGGCCGGATGCCGGCGGCACGCATGAGGGTGCGCACGTCAGAGGTCTGGGCGTCGGTCGACAGCGTGACCACGGTGCCCGACGCGCCGGCGCGAGCGGTGCGCCCGGAGCGGTGCAGGTAGGCCTTGTGCTCGGTGGGCGGGTCGGCGTGGACGACGAGCGCGACGTCGTCGACGTGGATCCCCCGCGCCGCGATGTCGGTGGCGACCAGCGTGGGGGCCGATCCCGAGTGGAACGCCTCGAGGTTGCGCTGCCGCGCGCCCTGGCCGAGGTTGCCGTGCAGCTCGACGGCCTGGTGCCCGCGCGAGCCGAGCTGCTTGGTCAGGCGCTTGGCCCCGTGCTTGGTGCGGGTGAAGACGATCGCCCGCTCAGCCTTGCCGGCGAGCTCGGCGACGACGTCGATCCGCTCGTCGTCGCGGACCTGCAGCACGTGGTGCGCGGAGGTGGGGGGCGGCGCGGTGGCGGAGTCGGCCTCGTGGACGACCGGGTCGGTGAGGTACTTCTTCACCACCACGTCGACGCCGGCGTCCAGCGTGGCCGAGAACAGCTGGTGCTGGGCGGCGCGCGGGACGGTGTCGAGGATGCGGCGGACCATCGGGAGGAAGCCCATGTCGGCCATGTGGTCGGCCTCGTCGAGGACGACGATCTCGATCCCGTCGAGCCGCGCCTCGCCCTGACCCATGAGGTCGAGCAGGCGGCCCGGGCAGGCGACGAGGATGTCGACACCGGAACGCAGCGCCGTGACCTGCGGGTTCTGGCCGACCCCGCCGAACACGGTGCGGGTGGTCAGGCCCGCGGCCTTCGCCAGCGGGTCGAGGGTCTCGGTGATCTGCAGGACGAGCTCGCGGGTCGGCGCGAGGATGAGCGCGCGCGGGCGACCGCCGGACGTACGGCGGGGCCGGTCGACGGCCGCGAGGCGCCCGACGAGCGGGAGGCAGAACGCGTAGGTCTTGCCCGAGCCGGTGCGGCCGCGGCCGAGCACGTCGCGTCCCGCGAAGGAGTCCGCGAGCGTGGCGGCCTGGATGGGCGTGGGGGTCGTGATGCCGGCGCGCTCGAGCACGGTCAGCAGGTTCTGGGGCACGCCGAGGCGTGCGAAGGCAGTCGTCATGGAGGGGGTGATGTCCGTCCGTCGTCGTCCCCGTCCGGGCGCTCGTCCCGCGCAGGTCGCGACGGGGGCGCTGGCGGCGGGTGGTCCCGCGGCGCCGGCAGCCCGGGACGAGGAGTGCACGGACTGCGGGTCCAGACTACGTCACACGGGCACCCCGGGGGACGGCAGCGAGACCGAGGTCTCGCTGCCGGCGGTCACCCGCGGGGCGCGCTCGTCGCACGCGCGGGCCACCCGTCGAGACGCGAACGCCCCGCCGGACCGCACCCGCGCAGCCCTGGTTCAGTCGTCGGCGGGCCCCATGAGGTGGAAGACGGCGCCCTGGTCGTCGGCGACGGCGGCGAGCCGCCCGTACGGGGTGTCCCGGGGCTCGACGACGACGGTCCCCCCGATCTCGACGACCCGGCGGACCGAGGCGTCGGTGTCGGGGGTGCCGAAGTAGATCGCCCAGCGCGAGCGCACGTCCGGCCAGTCCTGCAGGCCGGTGATCCCCGCGCCGCCGTCGGGCGCGTCGCCGAGGACCGTGTACGTCAGCTCCTCGGAGCGCTCGAGCTCCCGGCAGTCCCAACCCAGCGCGTCGCCGTAGAAGGTCACGGCGGCGTCGTGGTCGATCGACGCCAGCTCGAACCACACCGGCGTCCCGTTGCCCGGCTGAGCCTGGACGCCCCTGAGGATCTCGGCCTCCCACAGGCCCACCTCACCGTTCGTGGGATCGGTGAGGACGGCGAACCGCCCCCACGACGCCGACGCCTGCGGCGGCACGAGCACGGTAGCCCCGGCCGACTCCGCCGCCGTCACGCTGCCCTCGAGGTGGTCGGTGGCGAGGTAGACCGACCACCGGCCGGACCCGCCCTCGTCGATGGGCCGGAAGCCCGCCACGCGCTCGCCCTCGAGCAGGCCGAACGAGAGCTTCTCCCCCGCCGGCCGGTTGTGCTCCCACCCGAACAGCCGACGGTAGAACTCGGCCGCGCGCTCGGTGTCGGGGACGCAGAGCTCGATCCAGGCGGGGTCGCCCGTGCCGTAGCTGCGCGGGCGCGCGGGGGCCGGGGCCTCGCTCTGCCCGGTCGGCTTACCGGTCGTTCGTGACGTGGCCAAGACGGTCCTCCCAACGGCGCCCCGGGACGGGACGCGAGCGGTCGCTGTCACATCCAGCCTATGCCGCTGGGCCTCGGCCCCGCCGACCGCTCCTCGCCCGCCCAACCGCTCACCTCTCGCCAGATCACCCCTCGGAATGGCATGATCTCCCCAACCTGACGATCGGTTCACCTTTGGCGGACGGGCCCACGAGCCCCTCCGTCGGAACCGAGAAGGACGACACGACGAGGGAGTCGACGCATGACGGTGAGTGAGCGACCCGCGACCGGGCGGGGTCTGGACAAGGTGGTGGGCTCGGCGGCCGAGGCCGTCGCGGACATCGGGTCGGGGTCGTTGCTGGCGGTGGGCGGGTTCGGTCTGTCGGGCAACCCGTCGTCGTTGATCGACGCGCTGCTGGCGCAGGGCGCGGACGACCTCACGGTGGTGTCGAACAACTGCGGGATCGAGGGCGTGGGGCTCGGCGTGCTCCTCGGCGCGGGGCGGCTGCGGAAGATGGTCGCCAGCTACGTCGGGGAGAACAAGGACTTCGAGTCGCAGTACCTGGGCGGGACCCTCGAGGTCGAGCTCAACCCGCAGGGCACCCTCGCGGAGCGCCTGCGCGCGGGGGGTTCCGGCGTCGCGGCCTTCTACACGCCCACGGGCGTGGGGACGCAGTTCGCGCTGGGCGGCCTGCCGCAGGTGTACAACGCGGACGGGTCGGTGGCCAAGGCGTCGGCGCCCAAGGAGACGCGGACGTTCGTCGTCGACGGGGAGCCTCGCTCGTACGTGCTCGAGGAGGCGATCCGGGCGGACTTCGCGCTCGTGCACGCGCTCGTGGCGGACCGGCACGGGAACCTCGTGTTCAACAAGTCCTCGCGGAACTTCAACCCGCTGGCCGCGATGTCCGGGAAGGTGACGATCGTCGAGGCCGAGGAGATCGTCGAGCCCGGGGAGCTTGACCCGGACGACATCCACCTGCCGGGGGTGTTCGTGCACCGCCTGGTCCACGCGCCGGCCACCGAGGGGTCGAAGCCGATCGAGAAGCGGACCGTGCGCACCGAGAACGAGGAGGCCTGACGAGATGGCGTGGAGCAAGGAGCAGATGGCCGCGCGGGCGGCGAGCGAGCTGAGCGACGGCGACTACGTCAACCTGGGGATCGGGCTGCCGACCCTCGTGCCGAACTACCTCCCCGCGGGCGTGGAGCTGAGCTTCCAGTCGGAGAACGGGATCCTCGGCGTCGGGCCGTTCCCCTACGAGCACGAGGTCGACCCGGACCTCATCAACGCGGGCAAGCAGACCGTGACGGTGCTGCCGGGCGCGGCGTTCTTCGACTCGGCGATGTCGTTCTCGATGATTCGCGGCGGGAAGATCGACGTGGCGATCCTCGGCGGCATGCAGGTCTCGGCCGGCGGGGACCTGGCGAACTGGATGATCCCGGGGAAGATGGTCAAGGGCCCGGGCGGCGGCATGGACCTGGTCCAGGGCGCGCGCCGGGTCGTGGTGCTCATGCAGCACCAGAACAAGGCCGGCGAGCCGAAGATCCTGCCTACCTGCGACCTGCCGCTGACCGGCACCGGCGTGGTCGACCGCGTCATCACCGACCTCGGCGTCCTCGACGTCACCGACGACGGCCTCGTCCTGATCGAGCTCGCCGACGGCGTGACCGTGGACGAGGTCGTGGCCGCCACCGGCGCCGACGTCACCGTGGCCGAGCACCTGCGGGCCACGGCATGAGCGCGGCGAGCACCGTAGGCGCGTCAGGGCCGGAGAGCACGGACACGCGCACGACGACGACCGGCGCCGCCCAGGGGGCGGGCGCCTCGCCGGACGACGTCGTGGTCGTGGGCGCGGCACGCACGCCGTTCGTGCGGTTCAACGGTCAGCTGGCGACCCTGTCCGCCGTCGAGCTGGGTGCCACGGCGATCCGCGCGGCGATGGGCCAGGCGGGCGTGTGCGGGGAGGCCGTCGACGTCGTGCTCATGGGCCAGGTGCTCCAGGCCGGTGCGGGGCAGAACCCGGCGCGGCAGGCCGGGCTCGCGGCCGGGGTCCACCCGGGCGCGCACGCGACGACGATCAACAAGGTCTGCCTGTCCTCGCTGGCCGCGATCATCGACGGCGCCCGGCTCATCCGCCTCGGCGAGGCCGAGGTCGTCGTCGCCGGCGGCCAGGAGTCGATGTCCCAGGCCCCCCACCTGCTCGGCGGGAGCCGCAAGGGGTGGGCGTACGGGGACCGCACCGCGGTCGACCACCTCGCCCACGACGGCCTGACCGACGCGGCCTCGGGCAACGCCATGGGGCTGGACACTGACCGCTACAGCGCGGCCGACCACCCGGGCCTCACCCGCGAGCAGCAGGACGCCGTGGCCGCGGCCTCGCACGAGCGGGCGGCCGCCGCCCAGGAGTCGGGCCGGTTCGACGCCGAGATCGCGCCGGTCACCGTCACGGGCCGCAAGGGCGACACGGTCGTCGACGCCGACGACGGGCTGCGCGCCGGCACCACCCCCGAGTCCCTCGCGCGGCTGCGGCCGGCCTTCACGCCCGAGGGGTCGATCACCGCGGGCAACGCCTCCCAGATCAGCGACGGCGCGGCCGCCCTGGTCCTCGCCCGCAGGTCCACCGCCGAGGCCAACGGGTGGGCGGCCCTCGCGACCGTGCGCGCCTCCGGCCAGGTCGCCGGCCCGGACTCCTCGCTGCACGACCAGCCCGGCAACGCGATCGCGGCCGCACTGGAGCGGCAGGGCTGGGGGGTCGACGACCTCGCCCACGTCGAGATCAACGAGGCCTTCGCCGCGGTCGCCGTCGCCAGCGCCGGCGTGCTCGGCCTGGCCCCCGACGACGAACGGATCAACCCCCACGGCGGGGCCATCTCGCTCGGCCACCCCATCGGCGCATCCGGTGCGCGACTGGCCGCGCACGCCGTGCACGAGCTCGTGCGCGCCGGGACCGGCCGCGCGGCCGTGGCCCTGTGCGGCGGCGGCGGGCAGGGCGACGCGCTGCTGCTCGAGCGCTGAGCGGGGCGCGGGGCAGGTCGGCTCAGTCGCTGCCAACCTGCTCCGCGACCCACTCGAGCTGCGCCTCGAACCCGGCCTGCGTGCCGTCGAGCATCCCGCCGAGGAACGGGACCGCGACGCCGGTGAAGCGCTCGCTCTGCACGATCTGCGTCCCACCGTCGACCTCCTCGAGCTCCCAGACGTGCACTCCGTCGACGATGCCGCGGACCCCGAACGTCCCGCGCCAGCGCAGCTCCTCGCCGGGGCTCACCTCGAGGACGACGGGCGAGAAGTCCATCGCGTCGCCGTCGACGGGCTGCACCGTGATGCCGAGGGTCGCGCCCTCGACGAGCTCGCCGTCGAGCCGCACGAGGAACGGGTCCCCGGTCCGGTCGGGTCGGGTGAGGACCTCCCACACCTCCTGCGGCGAGGCGTCGACCCAGCGCTCGGCGCGCACCTCGCGAGCACCGACCAGGCCGGTCCCGGTGAGGACGGCGCCGGCCACGACCGCGACGGGGATGGCCACCGCAAGGAGCCGTCGCACGGGTCGCGTGGATCCGCCCCGCCCTGCCCTCGCGCTGGTCCGGTGACCGTCATCGCCCACTTGCGACAACTGTCGCATCTCGCTCATGCGACAACTGTCGCAGTAGGGTGCGAGCATGTCAACAGACCCGCGTCCCTCCCCCACGCGCCGGACCGCGACGCCGGAGCTCGTGCGCGCCGCCGTCATGGCCCTGCTGCAGACGGGCGGCTGGCCGGGCGTCACGCATGCCGCCGTCGCCGCCCACGCCGGCGTCCACCGCGCTACCGTCTACCGCCGGTGGCCCAGCCGGGCCGACCTCCTGCTCGAGGCGATCACCGACGCCGCGAGCCGACAGATCGACGCCGAGGCGACCGACGACCCCCGGCGCGACCTCGCCGCGCTCCTGCGCCGCACCGCGGATGGCGTCACGCGCTATCGGGTGGTCATCGACGCGCTGCTCGGAGCCCGCGCCGAGTCCGACGAGGTGAACGTCGTCGTCGGGCAGTGGTTCGACGCCCGCGAGGCGGGTTTCGGCGCCCTGCTCGCGCACCATGCCGACCGCCTGCCGGGGGTTCCGGACCACGTCCCGCACGCCTTCACGCTCGGCATGGGTGCGGTCTGGGGTCAGCTCGTCCTCCGTCGTCGACCGGCCTCGAGCCTCGACGCCGATGCCGTCGCCGCAACGCTCGTGCAGGCGCTCACGACACCGACGACGTCCACCTGACGAACGCACCCGTGATTCCAACCGCTGCAGACCCGCCCGCTGTCGCAGATCCCTGAGACGATCCGTCGGTGCCCGGATACGCAGTCATCGACCTCGAGACGACGGGGTTCTCCCACCGCAACGACCGGATCATCGAGATCGCCGTCGTCCATCTCGACGACGACGGCAGGCGGGAAGCCGAGTTCGAGACCCTGATCAATCCGATGCGGGACCTCGGGCCCCAGCACATCCACGGGATCCGCGCCTCCGACGCACGCCTCGCGCCCGAGCTGCACGCCGTCGTGCCGACCATCGTCGATCTTCTCGCCGGCAGGACGCTCGTCGCCCACAACGCCGGCTTCGACGTGCCGTTCCTCGCGGCACAGCTGGCCCGCATCGATGTGCCCGTCGCTCTGTCGACCTCCGGAGCGCTGTGCACGAAGGTGCTCGCGGGAACGTTCCTCGCGGGCGTCCGGCCGTCGCTGGAGTCGTACTGCGACGAGTACGGGATCGCGATCGACGGTCACCACCGAGCGCTCGCCGACGCGCGCGCGACCGCCGATCTCCTCTGGCGCTACGCGGACGAAGGCGCACGCGAGCTCCCGTACTGGCGCTCCGCACAGGGCGTCGCTGGTCGGACGGCCTGGCCACGTCTCGACGGAGTACGTGTCACCCCCGTCGTGCGAGGCGCGGGCTCCCGCTCCGCGGGCGTGCCCACCGGGACCGGCGACCTCGAGTCGGCGGCAGTGCCGAACGACGGATCGTCGCCGCAGGAGTCCGAGCACTTTCTCGCGCGCATCGTCGACGAGCTGCCCGAGCTCGGTCGGACCGAGGCCGAACGCACGTATCTCGCGACACTGGACCGCGCACTGGCGGACGGAGTGCTCACGCATGCCGAGCGCCTCGAGCTCGGTGAGGTCGCCCGCATGTGCGACCTTGCACCGGCGACCGTCGCCCGGATGCACGTGGATCACGTCGAGGCGATGGCGGTCACGGCCTGGGAGGACGGCTACGTGACCGAGAAGGAACGTGTCGACCTCCGCCGGGTGGCACGAATGCTCGAGGTGCCCGAGGCGAAGGCTGCCCTCTCGCTTCTCAACCCCCCGGAGCAGTCGACCGTTCCGTGGGGCGGGGAAGGTGGTGCCACGACCTCGCCGGCCCGACAGGTGTCGTCGAGCCCGGCGGCGACTCCGCAAGGTGCGACGCCGGATGCCGGAGCCTCACCGTCGGTGACCCTGGCTGCCGGCGACCGCGTGGTCTTCACCGGCCAGATGCGACGTGGACGTGACGAGTGGGAGGCCACCGCCGCCAAGCGGGGCCTGATCCCCGCCCACGGGATCACGAAGGCGGTACGACTGCTCGTCGCTGCCGACCCGGACACTCTCTCCGGAAAGGCGCGAAAGGCCGAGAAGTACGGCATCCCGATCGTCGACGAGCGCACGTTCGAGGACATGCTCGAGGCCCTGGCAGGCTGACCGACCTCGGGATTGCCGCTTCACGTCCGAGACTTCCACAACGCTCAGTACTTGCGCACCGGTCTCGAACTGGACAACCTGGACCGATCCCCCTACGACCGCGACGAACGGAATGACGTGACGACGAACGAGCCAGGCACGCCGCCCACCGGCGCACCCACGGCCGACGACACAGCCACCACCGACCACACGATCGCGCTCCCGGGCGTACCCGACGACCTCCCCGAGACGGTCCATCTGCCCAGCGAGGTGCTGATCGCGGACGACGACTCCGACGACGAGATCGCCGACAAGCTCCGCGCCCACGGCGTCCGCATCGGGTGGGGACTCGTGGCGCCCCGGGTGTTCTGGCCCGCGCTCGTGGTCATCCTCGCGGTCGCGATCATGGCCGTGACCCTCCCGGACACCACCAGCGACGTCTTCACGAGCGTCCAGACGTGGATCACGACGAACCTCAGCTGGTACTACATGCTCGCGGTCGGCGCCTTCGTCGTCATCGCGATCGGCATCGGGCTGTCGAAGTACGGCCGCATCACGCTGGGCCACGACGGCGAGAAGCCCGAGTTCGGTCTCCTGTCCTGGTTCGCGATGCTCTTCGCCGCCGGCATGGGTATCGGCCTCGTCTTCTACGGCGTCGGCGAGCCGCTGACCTTCGCCACGACGGAGCCGAAGCCCGGCTGGAGCGGTGACGAGGCCGAGATGTCGGCGCACGCGATGGCCCAGACGTTCCTGCACTGGGGCCTGCACCCCTGGGCGATCTACGCCGTCATCGGCCTCGCCCTCGCCTACGCGATCCACCGCCGTGGCCGCCCGGTCTCGATCCGCTGGGCCCTCGAGCCCCTGTTCGGCGACCGGGTCAAGGGCTGGACGGGCGACATCATCGACATCCTCGCCATCTTCGGCACCGTCTTCGGCGTCGCGACCTCGCTCGGTCTCGGCGTCGGTCAGATCTCCGCGGGCATGGCCGGGATCGGCATCGTCGACGAGGTCGACAACACGCTGCTCGTCATCCTCATCATCGGCATCACCTTCCTCGCCACGCTCTCCGTCGTCAGCGGCCTCGGCGCCGGCATCAAGATCCTGTCCAACGTCAACCTCTCGATCGCCGGTCTGCTGCTCATCAGCCTGCTGCTCCTGGGCCCGACCGTCTTCCTCCTGCAGAACTTCGTCGAGTCGCTCGGCGCCTACCTCGCCGGGGTCATCGGCATGACGTTCGACGTGGGCGCCTACTACCGCGGCGAGGGCGCCTCCACCTGGTACCAGGACTGGACGATCTTCTACTGGGGCTGGTGGATCTCCTGGTCGCCCTTCGTCGGCGTGTTCATCGCCCGCATCTCGCGCGGCCGGACGGTCCGTCAGTTCATCGCCGGCGTCCTGCTCGTCCCGACGATCGTCGGCTTCCTCTGGTTCTCCGTCCTCGGCGGGACGGGTCTGTTCCGGCAGTTCTTCGGCGAGGGCGACCTCGTCGAGAACGGCGAGGTCGGCGTCGAGGCAGTTCTGTTCCAGGTGCTCGGCGACCTGCCGATGGGCCAGGTGTTCTCGATCGTCGGCATCCTGCTGGTCGCGATCTTCTTCATCACGTCCTCGGACTCCGGGTCCCTCGTGGTCGACATGCTCGCGTCCGGCGGGCACCCGAACCCCCCGGTCTGGTCGCGCGTGCTGTGGGCGGCGCTCGAGGGCCTTCTCGCCGCCGCGCTGCTCCTCGCCGGCGGGCTCGGAGCGCTGCAGTCGGCGGCGCTCGCCACCGCCCTGCCGTTCAGCATCGTCCTGCTCCTCATGGCGTGGGCGACCATCCGAGCACTGCGCATCGACTCCCAGATCCTCGAGCGGGAGGAGCTCATGCAGCGCATCGGCACCGCCAGCGAGCTCACCCGCATGGAGATCGCCGGGAAGATCGACAAGCTGCCCCAGCTCGAGCGGTTCGTCGACAACCGGATCGACTACCGGATCTCCCGCAGCCGGGGGATCTTCGACCGGCGCGAGGGCGGCCCTGCCCGGAGCTCGAGCGGCGGCAAGGAGCGTCGCGAGGACGACGGCAGGGAGCGCGGCAAGGGTCGGCGCGGGAAGTCTGACGGCTGACGGTCGCGCGTTCCGGGCCGGGTCGGACCTCCTCGGGGTCCGGCCCGGCCCGTCCGGTTCAGAGCAGCTCGCGCACGAGCGCGAACAGCGCGACGAGGACGATGATGCCGCGCAGCACGACGGACGGCAGACGCTTCGCGACGTCGGCCCCGAGGTAGCCACCCACGAGCGAGCCGACGCCGATCGCGGCCGAGGCGACCCACACGACGTCGGCGTCGCCGGTGAAGAACGCGACCGTGTAGAACAGCGCCGCCACGAGGTTGACGATGACGCTGAGGAAGTTCTTCACGCCGTTGACCTCCGCGAGCGGCTTCCCGGTGAACGACCCGAGGATGCCCATGTAGAGGATCCCCTGGGCGGCCGTGAAGTAGCCGCCGTAGATCGAGGCGCCGAACATCGAGGCCTGGAGGCCGCGCGAGCCGTACGGTCCGCGGTCCTGCCGCGCGAGGGTGTCGCCCGCGGCCGCGCGACGCTCACGCCGGCGACCGACCGCGCGCACGATCACGGGCTGGAGCACGACGAGCAGGATCGCGGCGACGATGAGGAACGGGACGACGACCTGCAGCGCCCCGGGCGGCGAGACGAGCAGCATCGTGGCGCCGACCGCCGCGCCGAGCGCGGACATCAGCATGAGAGGCCTGAGGGACGGCCCCTCCTTCGCCAGGTCCTTGCGGTAGCGCAACGACCCGCCGACGGCGGAGAACAGGATGCCGATCGTGTTCGTCACGAGCGCCGACGCCGGCGCGAACCCGAGCGAGAGCAGGGCGGGCAGCGTGATGAGAGACCCCGAGCCCACGGCGCCGTTGACGGCGCCCGCCGCCACCGCCACCACGGCGAGCAGCGCCAGCTCGGTCAGTTCCATCGGTCCTCCGGGTCGATCCCGACGCACACCGTAGTCCGAGCCGGGATCCCGCCCCGTCAGTGCCCGCGGAAGGCCTCCTGCAGCCACCACGCGCCGCCGTCGTTCGCGATCTTCGCGTCGACGACGAGGGGCCGGTCCCGATCACCGGTCACCCACTCGCGCACCGCCTCGAGATCGCCGACCCCGCGCACGACGACACCCTCGGCACCGAACCCGCGGGCGATCGCGGCCACGTCGACGTCGGGGAAGGTCACGGTCGACATGTCGGCGCCGGTCGGTCCGTCGTCGTCGACCCCGAAGTGGTGGACCTCGGCGCCGTAGGCGGCGTCGTCGTAGACCACGACGACGAGGGGCAGGCGCAGCCTGACCGCGGTCTCGAGCTCGGCGACGGCCATGAGGAACCCGCCGTCGCCGGTGCCGAGGACGGGCAGCCGGTCGGGGCGGGCGAGGGCGGCGCCGATCGCCGTGCCGAGGCCGAGCCCGATCGACTGGAAGGCCTGGGTGAAGCAGAAGCCGTTCTCGTCCGGGACGGACAGGTACTGGCTCGGGTAGCCCATGAAGTTGCCGGAGTCGATCGAGACGATCCGCTCGGCGGGCAGCAGGTCGTCGAGCGTGCGGGTCAGGGTCCGGGCGTCGATCCGCTCCCCCGTCGAGGCGTCCTCGAACGGGACGTCCCGCCAGCGCGAGCCGAACGCGATGCGGGCCCGGACCTCGTCCGTGCGGTAGCCGGTCCGGGTGGTCCCGCGCCGCTCGAGCTCCTCGGTCACGGCCGTGGCGGTCTCGGCGGCGTCGCCGAGCACGCCGAGGTCGATCGGCCGGTTCGCGCCGAGGGCCTCGTCCTCGACGTCGACCTGGACCACCGTCGTGCCCCGCGAGATCAGCCGCCCGTGGCGCATCGTCCACATGTTGAGGGTGCAGCCCACGCCGACGACGAGGTCCGCGCCGGCGATGTGGTCCGCCGTCGTCGGCGAGGAGAAGCCGCCCGAGATCCCCAGGTCGAACGGGTCTCCCTCGAACAGGCCCTTCGCGACGGCCGAGGTGGCGAGGAGGGCGCCGGCGCGCGCCGCGAGGAGACGGAGCTCCGGCCCGGCCCCGCGGGCGCCGCGGCCCGCGACGAGGACCGGCCGCTCCGCCCGCTCGAGGAGGTCCGCCAGGCGGACGACGGCGTCACCGGACGGCCGGACGGCCTGCGGGGGTGCGACGTCGAGGAGGGTGGGGTCGACCGGCGGGGCGGGCTGGGCCTGGACGTCGAGGGGCAGGTTGAGGACCACCGTGCGGCGCTGGTTGCGGGCGGTGCGGAACGCGCGGACGACATCGGTCAAGGCGCTCGCGGCGGAGTGGACGCGGTCCGGGACGGCTCCGCCGGAGCGGGCGAGGCCCGGCTGGTCCATGGCGAAGTTCGAGCGCACCGCTGCGGGCGCGGTCTCGGCGGCGAGCACGATCATCGGCGTCCGGGACTTCGCCGCCTCGACGATCCCGGTCACCGCGTTCGTCAGCCCGCAGCCCTGGTGGACCGAGACGAGGGCGACCTGGCCGGACATGCGTGCGTACGCGTCGGCCATGACGGCGGCGCCACCCTCGTGCCGGCTCGCCGTGAACGGCACGCCGTAGGTCCGCAGCGCGTTCGTCACGTGGAAGTTCCCCGAGCCGACGACGCCGAAGCAGTGCCCGGCGCCCAGCCGCGCGAGGGCCCACCCCACGAGGTCGGCCACGGTCGAGCCCGCGGGGAGGTCGGGTGCGCTGATCGGATCCATCGGGGACCGCCTGTCGTCGTCGGGGGCGTGGGGTGGACGGGCCGCCCGTGGGCGGTCGCGCCTCGTGGCCTGTGAACTTGTGAGACGGGGGAGCCACGGGGACCGCCCCGCCCTATGGTGACGCGTGTCGCACAGTGCCGTGCCCGCGTTCGCGGGACGGACACACCTCACCCCCCGGAGGAGATCCATGTCCGAGCAGCGGGAGCTCGTCAGTCCGACCGAGCTCCATCCGACCCCGGGCTTCAGCCACGTGACCGTCGCGCCCCCCGGTCGCACGATCTACGTGGCCGGCCAGGCCGCCCTCGCTCCCGACTTCTCGATCATCGGTGGCGACGACCTCCGCGAGCAGACCGTCGCCGCCATGCGCAACCTCGAGATCGCGCTGGCCTCGGTCGGGGCGGGCCTCGAGCACGTGGTGCGCCGCACCGTCTTCACGACCCGGCCCACCGAGCACGCCGTCATCACCGACGGCATCGAGGAGGTCCAGGGCTCGAGCGAGCACCCGGCGCAGTCGATCGTCGGCGTGACGGGGCTGGCCGTGCCCGGCATGCTCGTCGAGATCGAGGTCACCGCCGTGGTGCCCTGAGCACCGCGGCACCGCAGCACCGCAGCACCGTCCTGTCCGGGCCCGTCCGCCCGCACCGTCCCGTCCGCGCACCGGCACCAAGGAGATCCGCATGACCGAGCAGGCCCGCCCGTCCGTCCTCGCCGCCCTCACCGAGGCGCTGACCTCCGGTGCGGTCGAGATCGTCGACCTCACCGCCCCGTTGACGAGCTCGACCCCGATCCTCGAGCTGCCCGAGCAGTTCGGGCAGACCGCCAGGTTCGAGCTCGAGGAGATCAGCCGCTACGACGACCGAGGGCCGGCCTGGTACTGGAACAACTTCCGCACCGGCGAGCACACGGGCACGCACTTCGACGCCCCGAACCACTGGGCGAGCGGCAAGGACGGAGCGGACATCGCCTCGGTCCCCGTCGGCGCGCTCGTGGCACCGGCGGTCGTCCTCGACGTCACGGCGGAGGTCGCTGCGGACCCCGGGTACGTGGTCGGGCGCGAGCAGGTCGAGGCGTTCGCGAAGGAGACCGGGCTGCCGAACGGTGGCTGGCTGCTCGTGCGGTCCGGCTGGTCGTCGAGGCAGACCCAGGAGGAGATGATCAACCGGACCGAGGACGGCCCGACGTCCCCGGGGCTGTCGGTCGAGGCGGCGCGGTGGGTCGCCGAGGAGACGCCGCTGCAGGGGCTCGGCGTGGAGACCGTCGGGACCGACGCCGGGGCGGCCGGCGGGTTCGACCCGCTGTTCCCGTGCCACCACTTCTTCCTCGGCAACGGCAAGTACGGGCTCTCCCAGCTGCGCAACCTCGACCTGCTGCCGACCACCGGGGCCGTGATCGTCACGTCGCCGCTGAAGATCGTCGGCGGGTCCGGGTCCCCGACGCGCGCGCTCGCTCTCGTCGAGCGCTGAGGCGCGTCGAGGTCCGACGGCGGGGCGGGCGAGCCGGACGGGGCCGGGCTGGGCCGATCGTCGTGGCCGAGAGTGCGGTTCGGAGCCCCGCGTACCGTGGTGGCATGCCCGACGGACACCTCCTCTTCGACGGCGACTGCGGGATCTGCACCCGGCTCGCCGCATGGCTCGGCCGCCGCGGTCTGGGCTGCGGGATCGAGCCGATCCGGCCGGCGCGCCTGGCGGAGCTCGGGGTCGATCCTGACCGTGCGACGCGCGAGATCCCGTTCGTCCTTCCGTCCGGCGAGATCCGGTACGGCGCCCGGGGCATCGCCGCCGCGCTCGCGACGGGTCCCGCCTGGCTGCGCGCGGCCGGGGCCGTGATCGACGCCCGACCACTTCGACCGGCCGCGGCGTGGGTCTACGGCCTCGTCGCACGGAACCGCGGACGGCTGCCGGGCGGCACCGCGGCGTGCGAGCTGCCCGCGGGCGTCGGCGGTCGCAGCGCCGACCTCACAGGTCAGGTGCCGACCACACCGACGCCGTCGGCTGCGTCAGCGCACACCGTGTGAGGTCGGGGGTACGGGAACCCCGGTCGCCCGACGGCGCCCCGGATCGTCACCCCACGGTCGCCCGTCCGAAACGTGAACGATTCGTCCGCGTTACCGACGGCGCTCCTGGTGACTCGGTTCACCGCCTGTTGGTGCGCTGGGTCCTTACCCCCGGCGGCCGGACCCGGAACACTGGAGGCATGAACACGCCCCACCTGCCCTCCTTCGACGAGGTCAAGCCCGTCGACAGCTGGCTCACCGACATGGACGGCGTTCTCGTTCACGAGGAGAGCGCCCTGCCCGGCGCTGTCGACTTCATCGACGCGCTCAAGAGTGCCGACCTGCCCTTCTCCGTGCTCACCAACAACTCGATCTACACCCCGCGCGACCTGCGCGCCCGTCTGCTCGCCTCGGGCCTGGACATCCCCGAGGAGTCCATCTGGACCTCCGCCCTCGCGACCGCCGAGTTCCTGCGCACGCAGCGCCCCGGCGGCACCGCCTACGTCATCGGCGAGGCCGGCCTGACCACCGCCCTGCACGAGGCCGGCTACACGATCACCGAGCGCGATCCCGCATACGTGGTGCTCGGCGAGACCCGTACCTACTCGTTCGAGGCCATCACCCGCGGCATCCGACTCATCGAGAACGGTGCGCGGTTCATCGCCACCAACCCGGACGTCTCGGGCCCCTCGCCCGCCGGCACGCTGCCCGCGACCGGCTCCGTCGCCGCCCTCATCACGGCGGCCACCGGCCAGACGCCCTACTTCGTGGGGAAGCCCAACCCGCTGATGATGCGCTCCGCGCTCAACCGCCTCGACGCCCACTCGGAGTTCACCGTCATGGTGGGCGACCGGATGGACACCGACGTGAAGTCGGGCCTCGAGGCCGGCATGCGCACGATCCTCGTCCTCACCGGCTCCACGCGGCCCGACTTGGTCGACCGCTTCCCCTACCAGGCCACCCGGGTCCTCGACTCGATCGCCGACGTCGTCCCCCTCGTCGGGAAGCACGCCCGCATCGTGGCCGAGCCCACCGAGAAGCCCACCTCGCTCACCGACCGCCTCCGCGGCGTCAAGTAACCCCGAGCAACTCCCCCACCGCCCCCGCCCGACGGGCGCCCGAGCCACCGGCCGGGCGCCCGTCGTCGTTCCAGGCGCCGTCAGAGCTGGGCGGTGAAGTGCTCCGCCATCGCCGGGTGGTACTCGGCGAAGTCGACGGCCGTCGGATCGCCCCCGCTCTCGGCCGCGAGCAGACGGTCCATGTAGAACTCCCACCCCGGCCCGACGTCGCCGACCATCGCCGGGTCGAGGTCGAGGTGGGTGAGGGTGACGAAGCAGGCCTCGACGTCGGGCTGGAGGTCGATCGCGAGCTCCCAGGCACCCTCGCCGACCGAGCGCACGACGAACCGCTCGGGCGCCCGGCACTCGACGACGTCCATCGGCATCGTCGGGTGGCCCTCCTCGGCCAGCATCGTCACGTCGATGCGGCCCGACGCCGGATCGCCGTCGTAGGGCCCGTACCAGCGGGCCAGCCGGTCGCTCGTGGCGAGGTTGTACCAGGCCACCGACTGCGGGACCGGGAGGCGTCGGGAGACCACGAGGTGGACCCGCCCGGGAGTCGTGCCCGGCGTGACCGTCCCGGTCGCGCGGGGGGCCGGCAGCCCGGACGGCCGCACGGCGGCGCGGGCCTCGTCGAGCCGCTGCTGGGCGCGCAGGAGCCGGGGGTCGTCGGGCGCGAGCGGCGCTCCGTGGGAGTGCCCCGCATGGTCATCGGCACCGTGGGAGTGCGTGTCGTCGTGGCCGCCGGCCGCCTCGCCGTGACCGTGCGCGTCGCGGCCGTCCGGCGAACCCGGCCTGTCGTCGTCGGGGGGGCTCGCCGGGCGGGTGTTGTCGCCGTCGTGGGGCATGAGAGCACGCTAGCCGGGCGGGACGGGCATACGCTCGTCCGCATGAAGCACCGCTACCTCGGCCGTTCGGGCCTGAAGATCTCGGAGATCACCTACGGCAACTGGCTCACGCACGGATCCCAGGTGGAGAACGACGTCGCCTCCGCGTGCGTCCGCGCCGCCCTCGACGCCGGCATCACGAGCTTCGACACCGCCGACGTCTACGCGAACACCGCCGCCGAGTCCGTCCTCGGCGAGGCGCTGGCCGGCGAGCGCCGCGAGTCCCTCGAGATCTTCACGAAGGTGTACCACCCGACCGGGCCCAAGGGTCCGAACGACTCCGGGCTCTCGCGGAAGCACATCATGGAGTCGATCGACGGCTCGCTGCGCCGGCTGCGCACCGACCACGTCGACCTCTACCAGGCCCACCGCTACGACGTGGAGACGCCGCTCGAGGAGACGATGCAGGCGTTCGCGGACGTCGTGCGGCAGGGCAAGGCCCTCTACATCGGCGTGAGCGAGTGGACGGCCGAGCAGATCCGCGACGGCGTCTCGCTCGCCCACCAGCTCGGCTTCCAGCTCATCTCGAGCCAGCCGGAGTACTCGATGCTCTGGCGCGTCATCGAGGACGAGGTCGTCCCCACCTCCGAGGAGCTCGGCCTGTCCCAGATCGTGTGGAGCCCGATGGCGCAGGGCGTCCTGTCCGGCAAGTACCTCCCGGGCGCCGAGGCGCCCGCCGGGTCGCGCGCCGCCCACGAGTCGACGAAGAAGGCGATCTCCCGCTGGATGACGCCCGAGGTCCTCACCCGCGTCCAGGAGCTGCGCCCGCTCGCCGACGAGGCCGGGCTGACGATGTCGCAGCTCGCGATCGCGTGGGTGCTGCAGAACGAGAACGTCGCCGCGGCGCTCGTCGGCGCCTCCCGCCCCGAGCAGGTCACGGAGAACGTCAAGGCCGCCGGCGTCCGGCTCGAGCCCGAGCTCATGGCCCGGATCGACGACGCGCTCGGGGACGTCGTCGAGCGCGATCCCGCCCGCACCGCCGAGCGGACGCCCGCAGCCAGGCTCAGCTGATGGCGCGCGGTGCACCGGCACACGGACGCCCCCCGAGCAGCACCGGACGAGGGCACACCACCGCGATGACGGACCACCCCGGCCTGCCGCCCGAGCCACGTCGGCGCGCCCTCGCGGTCTCGCCCGTCTGGGCGGTGCTGGGGGCCGCCCTCGCGGCGGCGCTCGTCGGCCTGGTCACGGGCTGGGACGACTGGGGAACGGCCCGGACCGCGGTCGTCCTCGGCGGCGCCGTGGCGCTGTGGGCGGCCGGCACCGCGTACCTGCTGCTCGTCGTCGTCCCTCCGCAGCTCGCGGTGCGACGCGCGCTCATGGGTGACCACGTAGTGCGCACGTTCCCGCAGCGGCAGCTCGACCACGCCTACCGACGGCACGCACTCGTCGAGACGGGGCGATGGTGGCTCGTCCTGGACGGGAGCTCCGCGAGGTTCACGTGGACGGCGGGCGCGGACCGGATCGACTCCCCCGCCCTGGGCCTCGACCACCTGTCCGAGGCCGGTCGCGCCGCCCTCACCCGCGCGGCCGAGGGGTGCCGGAACGGAGAGGTCGGCTCCGCCCGGCCGGACGCCACGGCGGTGCCGGTGGACGGCCACCGAGTCGTCGACCTGCTGCTCAGCGGGGATCCCGCGGTCCTCGAGACGCTGCGGCCGTTCGTCCTCGACGTGCGCCGGCGCGCCCGCGAGCTCGGTCCGACCACCCGGTCATGAGCTCGGTCCGGTCGACCGCCGACGATGTCCTGACGACGTGTCACGGCGGGGGTCGGCGGTACGCACCGACCGACGCATCACCCCCGACGACGACGCACCCCCGGTCCGCCGACCGCTCAGTCCTGCGGCACCCCGGTCCGGGCCCCGCCCCCTCCGGCGGTCTCGCTCCCGACGCCGGGCATGTCCTCTCCGGCACCGCCGGGAACGTCCTCGCCATCGCCGCCGGGAACGTGCTCGAGGATGTCCCCGGGCTGGCACTGCAGGACCCGGCATATCGCCTCGAGGGTGCTGAACCGGATCGCCCTTGCCCGACCGTTCTTCAGCACGGCGACGTTCGCCGGCGTGAGCCCGACCAGGTCCGCGAACTCGCCCACGCCGAGCTTCTGCCTGGCCAGCTCGACATCGAGGCGCACGACGATCGCCATCAGATGACCCCCTCGAGCTCGGCCCGGTAGCCGGCCGCCTGCCGGAGCAGGCCACGCATGACGACCATGAGCAGGACCGGGAGGGCGGAGAGCACGACGACGCCGGTCAGCAGCATCGGGACGCCCGGGTCGCGCTCCGGCCCGAGAAAGACGAGCACGCAGACGTAGGCCGCGAGCAGCGCCACGAGCACCCAGGCGACCGCCAGTGCGACGACGATCGCGTCGACCCACCGGCGGGACTCCGAGCTGAAGATCCGGTCGCGCCGCACGAGCGTGAGCAGGCGCCAGATGCACACGACGACGACCTGGACGCACAGCAGCACGACGACGGCGACCGCCTGGGTCGGGATCCGGATGTGCAGCTCCTCCGCATCGTGCGCGAACGAGCCCGGCAACGAGAACACCTGGAGGACGGTGAGCCAGATGGTGGCGGCGACGAGGCCTGCGCGAAGGAGGGCGACAACCCACGTGACACGAAGCATGGATCGAGTATCGGCGCGAATCTATCGATAGGCAATAGATTTGCCCGCACGAATACACGAACCGTGGGCCACCTCTCATCACTGTCTGGGATAACGCAGTTCGACTCGATATCCTGGAGGTCCTTTATGAGGCCATCGACATCGACGATCGACACGAACCCACCCTCGACGGGGCCCGTCGAGATTCTCCCCCCGCAGCTCGCGCACGGCGCTGGCATGTGGCGCGTGGCGCGCGACTCGGGAGCCCTCGAGCTCAACACCTCCTACGCCTACCTGTTGTGGGCGCGCGACTTCTCGGCCACCTGCAGGGTGGCCCTGCTGGACGGCGAGGTGGTCGGCTTCGTCTCCGGCTACCTCCGGCCCGACGCCCCCGACCGCCTGTTCGTCTGGCAGGTCGCCGTCGACTCGCGGCTGCGCGGGCAGGGCGTCGCCGCGCGGCTGATCGACGAGCTCGCCTCGGCGCACCCGCAGGCCACCGCCCTCGAGACCACGATCACCGACGACAACGCCGCCTCCAACCGGCTCTTCGCGTCCTTCGCCGAGCGCCGCGGGGCGGAGCACCGCACGGAGCGGGGTTTCGACGTCGGGGACTTCCCCGACGGGCACGAGGCCGAGGTGCTGCACGTGATCGCCCCGCTGCACCCCGCCGCGACCTGACCCCCTCCGCGCCGCCGACGCGCGGCGCGACCGACCGGCCGTCCGGCGTCCGCCGCCCGCACCCACCGTCCGCCCGCCCCCTCGACCACGCCCGACCTCGCACCGCCTGCACCCCCGACACCGCATCGCACGACACCGATACAGGAGCGAAGATGACGACGACGACACCCCCCACGACAGAGCTCGAGTCAGAGGTCCGCAGCTACTCCCGCAGCTGGCCCACCACGTTCACCACCGCGACCGGCAGCACGATGACCGACGAGGACGGCCGCGAGTACCTCGACTTCTTCGCCGGCGCCGGAGCGCTCAACTACGGCCACAACAACCCGCTGCTCAAGAAGGTCCTCGTCGAGCACCTCACGTCGGACAAGGTCGTCCACGGTCTCGACATGTTCACCGACGTGCGCCGCGACTTCCTCCAGACCTTCCGCTCCCACATCCTCGAGCCGCGCGGGCTCGACCACCGCGTCGTGTTCCCCGGCCCGGGCGGCGCGAACGCCGTCGAGGCGGCGCTCAAGCTCGCCCGCAAGGTCACCGGCCGCGAGTCGGTCGTCAACTTCACCAACGGCTTCCACGGCATGACGCTGGGCGCCCTGTCCGTGACCGGCAACTCGATGAAGCGCGGGGGCGCGGGCATCCCGCTCGTGCACGCCACGCCGATGCCCTACGACGACTACTTCGACGACGAGTACCCGGACTTCCTCTACTTCGAGCGGCTGCTCCAGGACCTCGGCAGCGGGCTCAACGAGCCGGCCGCGGTCATCGTCGAGAGCGTCCAGGGCGAGGGCGGCATGAACGCCGCGCGTGCGGACTGGCTGCGCAAGCTCTCCGCACTGTGCAAGGAGCACGAGATCCTGCTCATCCTCGACGACATCCAGATGGGCTGCGGCCGAACCGGCGGGTTCTTCAGCTTCGAGGAGGCCGGGATCGTCCCGGACATCATCACGCTCTCGAAGTCCATCAGCGGCTACGGCCTGCCGATGGCGCTCACCCTCATCCGCCCCGAGCTCGACATCTGGGAGCCGGGCGAGCACAACGGCACGTTCCGCGGCATCGGCCCGGCCTTCGCGACCGCCACCGCAGCCATCAAGGAGTTCTGGGGCGACGACACGCTCGAGAAGTCCACGACGGCGAAGGGCCTCTACATCGAGGGCCGGCTCAACAGCATCGCGGCCCGCCACGAGGCCCACGGCCTGACGTCCAAGGGCCGCGGCCTGGCCCGCGGGATCCAGTTCGAGGACGCCGAGAAGGCCGGCGAGGCCTGCGCGCTGGCCTTCGAGCGCGGGCTCCTCGTCGAGACCTCCGGACCCATGAGCGAGGTCATCAAGTTCTTGCCGGCACTGACGATCACCGACGACGAGCTTGCCCGCGGTCTCGACATCATCGAGTCCTGCATCGACGACGTCCTCGCCGCCTGACCGACCGCGCTACCGTGCCGCCGGCCCTCGCGCCGGCGGCCGGGCAGTCGCGTCCGCGGCCGCACGTCGCACCACCGATCACCCGACACCTGAGACCTGGAGGTCCCCATGCTCGTCCGCACGATCGATGAGATCACCGACACCGACGCCGACATCAAGACGCCGAACTGGCGCAGCAAGCGCATCATCCTCGCCAAGGAGGGCGTCGGCTTCTCGGTGCACGAGACCACGCTGTACGCCGGGACCGTCAACGAGTTCTGGTACGCCAACCACATCGAGGCCGTCTTCATCACCTCGGGCGAGGGCGAGATCGAGGACCTGGCCACCGGCGAGGTGCACCAGCTCGCGCCCGGCTCGCTCTACCTGCTCAACGACCACGACAAGCACGTGGTCCGGCCGCGCACCGAGATGAAGACCGTGTGCGTGTTCAACCCGCCGGTCACCGGCCGCGAGGTGCACGACGAGAACGGCGTGTACCCGCTCATCACCGAGGACGCGGGCTGACCCAGCCCCCCTGCAGTACCGACGGCCGCCGGTCCCACCGCTCGGTGGGGCCGGCGGCCGTTCGTCGTGCTCCGTCGACAACTATCTTGACGTCGAGATAGTTGCGGTGGTGTGCTGGAGCCCCACCTGACGGAGGCACCGATGGCGCACACCTGGGATCCCGAGCTCTACGACGTCCATGCCGACGAGCGGGCCCGCCCGTTCGTCGACCTGCTCGCCCGCGTCCGCACGGACGGACCGGACGCGGAGGTGCGCTCCGTCGTCGACCTGGGCTGCGGACCCGGCGAGCTGACGCACGGGCTCACCCGCCGCTTCCCCTCCGCGCAGGTGGTGGGCGTCGACTCGAGCCCCGCCATGCTCGCCACGGCCGCGCGCCACTCGGGGCCCCGGCTGCGGTTCGAGCAGGCCGACCTGCGTGACTGGCTCACGTCCGCCGATCCGGTGGACGTCCTCGTCTCCAACGCCACCCTGCACTGGGTGTCGGAGCACCTCGAGCTGCTGCCGGAGCTGATCGCGGCCGTCCGGCCGGGTGGCTGCCTGGCCTTCCAGGTGCCCGCCAACAACACCACACCGATGCACGCGATCCGGCGCGAGCTGGCCGCGCGGCCGCCCTACGCGGAGCACGCGGCGGCGGCCGCCGGTCCCGTCAACCACGAGCCGGAGGAGTACCTGCGGGCGCTGACGGAGCTGGGCTGCGCCGTCGACGCCTGGTCGACGACCTACCTGCACGTGCTCACCGGCGAGGACCCCGTGCTGACCTGGGCGAGCGGGACGGCGGCGCGACCCACGCTCCAGGCGCTCCCCGAGCCGCTGCGTGAACGGTTCGTGGACGAGTACCGCGCGCGCCTGCGAGAGGCGTACCCGGCCACGGACCTGGGTGTGGTCATGCCGTTCCGGCGAGTCTTCGTCGGCGCGCGGCGGTCCGCCGCGGCCTGATCGTCACAGGACCCACGCGCCCCCATCATCGTGGGGGCGAGCCTCTCCACCTCGGTGCAACCCCGGCCCTGTGACTACCCGAGTTCGAACTCGGCGCGGCGGTCCTCAGGGACGAGGTCGAGATACTCGGCGCGGTTCTTGTCGATGAGCCGCCGCACGTAGGGGCAGTACGGCAGCACGCCGGCGCCGCGGGAGCGCAGGTCGGCGAGCGCCTCGTCGACGAGGTGGCGGGCCAGACCCGGGACGGATCGCTCCGGGTTGACCTCGGTGTGGGTGAGCGCGACGTCCGTGCCGCGCACCCGGTAGTCGATCCGGCCGAGCAGCTCGTCGCCGATCTCCACCACGTAGCGGCCGCCCTCGGCGTCGTTGCGGACCGTCGGCACCTGGCCGTCCACCAGCACGTCGTCACTCATCGCTCGCTCCTGTCGTCGTCGGTCGTTCGGTCTGCTCGTCGCGCCCCTGGGCGGCGGCCGAATCCTCGCGCGGCGGGAGCGCGTCGTGCCCGGACATGATCGAGATCCGGTTGAAGGCGCCGATCGCGATCGCCACCCAGACGATCGCGGCGACCTGCTCGTCGGTCAGTCCGCCGCGGCGCCCGGCACCGCCGCTCGCGGCCAGTGCGGCGCCGTGCGGCAGGTTCGTGGTCAGCTCGGCGATCTCGAGCGCGGCCCGCTCGACGTCCGTGAACACCGACGACTCCCGCCAGGTCGGCAGCAGGTCGAGCCGGTGCTGCGTGACCCCGGCGCGGCGCGCCCTCGGCACGTGGACGCTCAGGCATCGCGCGCAGCCGTTGATCTGGGAGACCCGGACGTCGACGAGCTCGACGACGTCGCGGCCGATCCCGACCGCCTCGGCCGCGTCGGTCGCCGCCTTCGCCATGCCGCTCGCGGCCCGGTACACGGGCCGGTGCGCCTGGGTGATGTCCACCGGCTCGGACACGCCCCGGCCCACCGCTGCTCCTCCGGTCATCACTGCTCCGTCCGTCCCACGACGGTCGTGGCGTTGGGGTTGCGCCTCGGCCGCAGACGCACGCCCGGGAGGTCGGGCGCCGGCAGCCACGCGCGCTCGCCGACATAACCCTCGACCCGGCCGAACAGCTCGCTTCCCGTGTACTCACCCGCCGGGTCCCCGCCGCCGTTCCAGGCGTCGCGCGCGGCGACGATCTCGTCGTGGTCCGCGCCGATGAAGTTCCACCACATGACGATCTCCTCCCGGAACGGCTCACCGCCGAGGAGGATGACGCGCGCGGGCTCGTCCCCGGTGCTCGCGAGCCGCAGCGTGTCGCCGCAGGGCGCGCGGAAGGCGAGCTCGGCCCGTTCGATCGCGACGTCGTCGACCTCGACCGCCCCCGTGTCGAGCAGGACCCCGTGCTCGAAGTCCGCACGGACAGGCAGGTCGACGACGGCGCCCGGCGGCAGCGTCAGCTCGGCCCCGAGCAGCGGGGTCGCCGTCGTGACGGGCGAGGCCTCGCCGAGCAGCTCGCCGATGAACACCGACACCGTCCCGGACCCACCCGGCAACGGCACCGGGGTCGGTGCGTGGTGCTGGAACCCGCGCGGGCCCGTGCGTGCCTCCCGCGGGAGCACGAGCCACAGCTGGACGCCGTGCAGCACCGTGGTGCCGGCGGTGGATACCTCCGAGTGGCAGATCCCGGCGCCCGAGGACATGAGGTTGAGCTCGCCGGGGCGGACCATCGCGTGCACGCCGGCGGAGTCGCGGTGCTCGACCTCGCCCGTGAACAGCCAGGACACGGTCTGCAGGCCGGTGTGCGGGTGCGGGGCGACGTCCATGCCGCCGGTGGCCGCGACGTCGTCGGGGCCGTAGTGGTCGGCGAAGCACCAGGCGCCGACGAAGCTGCGCTCGCGGCTCGGCAGCGTGCGGCGCACGGGCATCGCGCGCGGACCGCCGAGCGGGACCACCCGGGAGGTGATCACCTCGATACCGGGCGGGTCGTCCGCGGGGCACGACAGCAGCATCTCCGCCGGCCGGGTCTCCAGGTTGCTCACGGGCCACCTCTCCTCGATGCCCGGCGCCAAGGGCGCCGCGTGGTCCCATCGTGCGCGGGCGGGGGCCGATGGGCAACCAGGCGGGGGTGCGGACGCCCGGGAGGGCGCCCGCACGAACTGCCGGTGGCACCCGGCTCAGTCCGGTGCCATCCGGCTCAGTCCGGTGCCATCCGGCTCAGTCCGGTGCCATCCGGCTCAGGTCGGTGCCATCCGGCTCAGGTCGGTGCCGTCCGGCTCAGGCCGGCGCCTCGATGGCGAACAGCTCGGCCTCGGTGTCGTAGTAGGCGGTCGTCCGACCCTCGTGCCGCATGCCGATCCGCCGGGCGACGGCCTGGGAGGCCGCGTTGTCGGGGTGGGTCACCGCGAGCACGCGGCGCACCCCGTGCGCCCACGCGTGGGCGAGGACCGCGCGCGCCGCCTCGGTCGCGTAGCCGCTCCCCCATCGGTCGGGGTGCAGGTGCCACCCGATCTCGAGGTCCCCCGACGGCGGGCGGGAGCGGTCCGGCGAGCTGGCCGGCAGGTCGACGAGCAGGACGGCGCCGACGACGGGTGCCGCCGGGGTTCCGACGTCGGAGGCATCGGTGATCGCCCAGATCCCGCGGGGGGCACCGCCGGCCATGCGGGTCTCCCACCGGGCGAGCCGCTCGATCGCGTCGGCGCGCGTGGCGAGCTCCGTCCCGGGTCCGCCGGACCACCGCACGACCTCCGGTCGCGAGTAGATGGCGAGCACGGTGCCGGCGTCGTCGGGCCCCCAGGCGCGCAGCGCGAGACGGTCGGTGACCATCGTGGGCAGAGGAGGACTCATCCGGCCACGGTAGGGCGCGGTGTCCACGTGAAATCAGGACCCGCTCCCGGCCGCGCCACGCGTAGGCTCAGGTCATGCCAACCGATCCGACGACGGACGGCCGTCTTCGTCGGGCATCGGGACGGCCGGACTGGGCGACCATCCCCAACCTCGTCACGCTGCTGCGCTTCCTCCTGCTCGGGCCCGCCTGCTGGGTGATCGTCGACGACCCCGAGGGCAGCTGGTGGCCCCCGGTGCTCGTCGGCGTCTGGGCCGTCACCGACTGGGTGGACGGTCTGCTCGCCCGTGCGCTGAACCAGCAGTCCCGGACCGGGGAGATCCTCGACCCGGTGGCGGACCGGATCGGCATCGCGCTCGTCGTCGTCGCCCTCGGTGTCGCCGATGCACTGAGCTGGGTGCCCGTCGCCGTCATCGTGCTCGTCGACCTCATCGTGGTCGCCCTCGCCGGGCGCGCCGCGCAGCAGGGGCGGATGCGCGTGACGTACGTGGGCAAGGCCCGCACCGCGGTGCTGTTCTTCGGCATCTGCGGCATCGTCCTCGGCATCTCGGTCTGGCCGGAGGCGATGACCGTGGGGCGGGTGCTCGTGTGGGTCGGCGCCGCGCTGCACATCTACTCCGCCACCCTCTACATCCGGGCCGCGCGGCTCGGGACCGGGCCGGCGGTGCGGCGGCCGGGCGGAGTCGAGGACCAGGCATGACGTGTCAGGCGTGAGCCTGTCCGAGTGACAGGAGCGAGCAGGATCGGGGACCAGACGTGAGCAGGCCGGGCGTGAGCAGGCCGAGCGGTCAGGACGGGATCGACGACCAGCTGGCCGGCGAGCTGGCGATGGACTCCGCCGAGCGCACGCGCCTCGTCCTCGGCGGCGGGGGCGACCGGCCCGACTCCGTGCGGCTGACCTGGCGTCGCGGAACCGAGCACGCCACCACCCCGTCGCTGGTGCTCGAGGAGCTGCCCGATCAGGCGCGCGAGATCCTCGCGGGGATCGGCGTCGATCCCGGGGACCCGAGCGTCCGACGCCAGGGGCTGTCGCTCACGCCGGAGGACCTGCACCTCCTCGTCTCGGGGCCGGACGCGCTGGCCGGTCCGGTCGGGATCTTCCTGCTCGACGTCGGCCGGCTCGAGCACGCGGCCCGCTCGGCCGAGGAGCGCGAGGCGGCCGCGCAGTCAGCGGCGGACGGCCCGGCGGGCGCGGGCGGGGGCGGGGGCGGCGCGGGCCCCACGCGCTCCGGGTCGAGCGGACGCCGCTCCTCTCGCGTGGCGCCGCTGGAGTGGATCCCGGGCCTGCTCGTGCTCGTCGCCGTCGGGCTGCTCGTCGGGATGATGGTGACCGGAGCCGGTGCGACGGCGACGGCCGTGCTCGCCGGCTGCCTCGCACTCACGGTGATCGTCACGGCTGTGGTCGGTTGGCTCGGGATGCGGCTCCGGTGGCGCCGACTCGCGGCGGCCCAGCTCCGCACCCCCAACCGCGCTGCGGTCGAGTCGACGACGACCGCGGCGCGCCACTACCGGACCGGCGGCCGCATCCAGGTCGGTGTCTACGGCGCGGTCGGGCTCTTCCTGCTCGTCGCCCTGACGCAGGACCGGGCGGGATGGTGGGTGCTGCTCCCGGCGGCGGTGCTCCTCGCCGTCGGGGCCGTGGTCATCGCTCTCGCCGTGCGCCGCGACGGCCCGCTCCATGACCGCGAGCGGGCCGAGGTCGAGCGCCGCGGGATCCGCGGGGTGCCGGGCGGCATCCACCTCGACGTGACCGAGCGCATCCAGCCCGATCCCCGGCACCTGCCGTAGGTCAGCCCGCCCGGGTGACCGCCCGTGCGGACGAGGCACCCGCCCGAACCTGGGAGACTTCCGCCATGGCGAGATCGACCGAGCGCGGCGCGGGCCGGGCGCTCCCCCACCCGGTGACGGCCGCGCTCCGTCAGCTGCTCGCGGCGGCCCTGGTCTCGGCGCTGCTCGCGGTGCTCGTCGTCGTCGGCGTCACGATGGGCGTGCGCCGGACATTCTCCGTCGATCCGGGCAACCTGCCGTCGGTGGCGGTGTGGATCGGCGTGGGCATCGGCGCACTCGTGCTCCTCGCTGCGATGGTCGGGATCTACCGTTCGGCGCATCTCCACCTCTACCTGCGTCGGCACGCCCGGCCGCCGCGCCGGAAGGGCTCGCCCCGCCGGCCCGTGCCGCGCATGACCGAGCGCCTGCTCGAGGAGATCGACGCCGGGGATCTCGGCACCGGCGACGCGCGGTTCCGCATGGTGGTGGTGGACCGGGGGTCGTTCGCCGTCGCGTTCATGACGCCGGGCTACCGCATCGAGACGACGCCGACGATCGCCCCCCTCCGCCTCGGCGAGCACGGCCGCACCGCCCTGGGCCACGTGGGCTGGCTCGAGCCGGAGCGCCGGACGATCGGGGCAGACGGCGACTGGCAGTACTTCGGCACGGAGTACACCGGGCCGGGGGCGCACCTCGCCGACAACCCGGGGATCCCCCTCGACGCCGGAAAGGTGGCCGTGCTCGTCACGAGCGGCGACGAGGCCCTCGCGGGGCCGGTCCGCGACCTCCTCGCGCAGGCGCGCGCGACCCGCTGAGCGGCGACGGCACGTCGAACGACGGCGCTGCGGCGCCGTGCGACGTGCCCCCGCGACGGCGAGCTGCGGACGCGTCCGGCCGTCCCCGGGACGGTCCGGAGTTCCTCAGCAGCCGTCCGGGCCGCAGGCGGGAGCGTCGTCGAGGCCGGGGAGGTCGAGGCCCCCGAGCGGGGTGAGCGGCGCGAGAGACGTGACCGGGGCGGGCGGCGACGGCAACGGGCTCGCCGACTCGTGCGGCGCCACGGTCGGCCTCTCGGCCGAGTCGGACGCCGGGTCGGAGGCCGGGTCCGCCGCCGATGCCGTGGCCGACGACGAGGCCCCCGCGGCGGCTCTCGTCATCGAGGTCCCGGCGGCGGTCATGCGTCGGCCCGCGTCGCGTCGTCCGTCCCACGCTCGGTCGCCACCTGGCCGAGCGCCTGGGCGAACGCGGTGGACTCCTGCGCCCCCGAGATGCCGTACTTCTCGTCGAGGACGAAGAAGGGCACACCCTGGATGCCGTAGGCGCGGGCCTTGGCGATGTCGGCCTGGACATCGTCCGCCCAGCGGTCCGCGCGCAGGTCGGCGGCGACCTCCTCCGCGTCGAGCCCGGTCTCTGCGGCCAGCGCGGCGAGCTCATCGACGTCGGAGAGGTTCTTCCCCTCGACGAAGTAGGCGCGCAGCAGGCGTTCCTTGGCCTCGGCCTGCTTGCCGTGCGCCTTGGCGTGGTGGATGACCTGGTGGGCGCGCAGCGTGTTGATGTGCACGACCGAGTCGAAGTCGTAGTCGAGCCCGACGGAGGCCGCGATCCCCGTCACGCGCTCGAGCATCTGCTCGACCTGCTCGACCGGCATGCCCTTGCGCTCGGCGAGGAACTCGGTCGTCGAACCGGTGAAGTCGACCGGCGTGTCCGGCGAGAGCTCGAACGAGTGGTACGTGACCTCGACCGCGGGGGCGTCCGCGTGCTGCTCGCGGAACTCCGCGAGGCCGGCCTCGAACTTGCGCTTGCCGATGTAGCACCAGGGGCAGGCGATGTCCGACCAGATGTCGACGGCGATGGGGGGCTGTGCGGTCACGATGCTCCTCGGGTGGTGGGGTCCTCGAGGTGCAAGGCGCGCGGGCGCCGCGGCATTCCCGGCCGGGGGTCGGGAGCCGTCAGACCAGGCCGAGGGCGAGGCCGATCGCGGCCGCGACGCCCGTGAGGATCGCACCGACGGCGACGGCGCGGTCCGTGCCGGAGACGGGTTCGCTCCCGTCGCGCTGCGCGAGGTCGAGGATCGCGACGCGCCCGGGGGCGATGGCGTGACGGTCGATCCGGGCCTCCATCTCGTGGCGCGTCGCGTGGGTGGCGGGGAAGACGTCCCGGCCAGGGACGGCGCGGGTGTCGGCGGTGGTCAGGTCGGCGGTGGTCATGCGGGTCTCTCTTCTCCGCGCGGGGCGGTTGGTCGTGCGTGGCGACGTCCGGGAGAGGGACGCGACCGGGAGCGGGGGAGGTCGGTGTACGGGCGTAGGTCTCGCGCCGGAGCTGCCCGGTGCCGCTGCCGTCGGTCGAGAACGGGAGCACACACCGTTCAACGCCGAACGCTTCGACGTGAAAGAGTCTAGCGTGACGCGGTCGCCTCGTCAAACTTTTCGATCTTGAACTATTCTTGGCGGATGCGTGACCGCGTGAGCGACTACCTGGGACAGTGGCGCGAGCAGCGCCCCGAGCTCGAGCTGGCACCGATGAGCGTGACCGGCCGGGTCTCGCGCGCGTCCGACCTCATCTCCCAGGGCATGCGCGAGTTCTTCGCCGAGCACGACCTCCAGCCGGGCGAGTACGACGTCCTCTCCGCCCTCCGGCGCGCGGGTGACCCGTTCACTCTCACGCCCGGCGCCCTCACCGGCAGCATGATGGTGACGGCGGCGGCCATGACCAACCGGCTCTCGCGCCTCGAGGAGAAGGGCCTCGTCGACCGCTCGACGGACCCGGACAACCGCCGCAGCGTGCGCGTCAGCCTCACTCCCCGGGGCCGCGCCGTCATCGACGACGTCGCCCCCCGCCACGTCCGCGCCGAGGGGGATCTGCTCGCAGCGCTCGACGACGCCGAGCTCGCGCAGCTGGCCGGTCTCCTCGAGAAGCTCCTCGCCGGCCTCGGCGACCGCTCGCAGCACGGGGACGACGACGCCGGCGACGGGGGTACCGCCTAGCCTCTCGGGATGGACCTCGAGTTCTCCGGCGAGATCATCCACTGGCGCGGCCCCGCGCCGTTCCTGTTCGTCCCCCTGCCGCCGGACCCGCGGGAGGCCGTCCGCGAGGTCCGGCGCGAGGCCACCTACGGCTGGGGCGTCATCCCGGTGACCGCGCGCATCGGGGAGACCACGTTCACCACCTCGCTCTTCCCGCGCGACGGCGGCTACCTGCTCCCGGTCAAGGTCGCGGTGCAGCGAGCCGAGGGGATCGGCCTCGGCGACGAGGTCTCGGTGCGCATGGCGATCGACCTCGGCTGACGGGTCGGGCCGGGGCCTGTGGGGCCGGGCACCCCGAGGGCGCGGTCGGGTCAGTTCGGGCGCTGCTCGGCCGCGGCCCGCGGACCGGGCACCCGCGGGCCCGGGCGGGTCAGGCCGGGACCGGACCGTCCGGCGTCGGGGCGTCCGCCCAGGCCGGATCCCCCGGGCCGAGGACGTCGTAGACGACCGAGACGAAGTCGCCGACCCGCTCGACGGAGAGCAGCCCGAGCGCCAGCCGGCGCGGGAGCAGCGGTCGCCCGGACCCCAGGGTCGCGGCCGCGATCGAGAGTCGCAGCTCGTCGAGCAGCCCGGCGTCGGCGAGCTGACCGGCCAGGTCTCCTCCCCCGACCACCCAGATGTCCTTCCCGCCGGCCGCGGCCACGAGGCCGGTGTGGATCTCGCGCGCGTCCCCGGCGACGAATCGGACGTCGGCCCCCTCCGGCGCCGCGAGGTCGGCGTGGGTCGCGACGAACGTCGGAAGGTCGTAGGGCCACGAGGCCCCCTCGCCGAGCTCGCGCAGGATCCACTCGTAGGTGGTGCGCCCCATGAGCAGCGCACCGATCCCGGAGACGAAGCTCTCGTAGTCCCCGGTCACCGCCGGGTCACCGCGTTGCGCGAACAGCCACGCGAGGGAGTCCGCCTCGTCCGCGATGAATCCGTCGAGGGTCGTGGCCGTGTAGAAGACGGTGCGCGTCATCCCCCGAGGGTGCCGGCGACCACCGACATCGGGAGGTCGCCGGTCGATGCCGGACGGACGGCCGCCGAGCTCCGTCGCCCGCGCACGGCCAGCCGGCCTACGGCTGGATGCGGTCGAGAATCTCGTGCAGCCCGTCGGCCACCTGGACCCCCGGCGAGCCGAGACCGGCCGCGGCGAGGATCTCGCGGAGCGCGTCCGCGTCGGGCGCTCCGGGCTCGCCCACGGCGCCGCCGGGGTACGTCACGCTCTCCGAGTCGTCGGCGGGTCCGGAGTCGGCGGCTCCGTCCTCGACCGGGTCCGCCGTCGTCGGGTCGGCGCCGGGCCGTCCGTCGACGACGTCCGGCTCCGGCCACGCCACGACCATCGATGGCACCGACCGCTGGTCGTCCGCGCAGCCCGACATGCCTGCCGCCACGAGCGCGCAGCCGAGCGCGGCGGCTGCCTTGGTGGAGACGATCATCCATTCATGCTGGCACCGTCTCGCCGCCCGCACAGATCGCCCCGGCGCGTCGCGCCCGAGGAGTGCGGCCGGCCGGGCAGGGAACGTCCCTGCCCGGCCGGTCCACCGGGTGCGGGTCAGCGGGTCGCGAGGAAGTCGTCGATCTGGTTCATCGACTCCCGCACACCCTCTTCCTGGCCCATGTCCATGACGGTCCGGAGCGCGTCCTCCGACTCGTAGGTCGCGGTCGCCGTCACCGTCGTGCCCGACCCGTCGGGCTCGAACCGGTAGACGTTGCGGGAGACCGGCATGGAGTCCACCGGCCGGAGGTCGGCGTCGGCGAACCCGTCCCGGAACTCGAACCCGTTCGGCTCGTCGACGGCGGTGATCTCCCACCAGCCGCCGTACCTCTCGCCGTCGGGGCCGGTCATGTAGTAGCTGCTACGCCCGCCCGGCCGGATGTCGTGCTCGACGAAGGTGGCCGGGTAGCCGGGCGGCCCCCAGACCTGCTCGAGCTGGCGCGGGTCGGTGTAGAGCGACCAGATCCGCTCCACCGGCGCATCGAAGTGCGCCGTGATCGTCATGGTCCTGCCGGGGACGTCGGTCGTGATGTCGGTGACGGGCATGTCAGTCCTCCTCGAGGTCGAGCTCACGCGCGAGCAGCGCGTCGATCCGTTCGACGCGGCCCCTCCAGATGCCCTCCAGCTCGCCGAGCATGGAGGCCACGGAGCGGACCGCCGTGACGTCGCCCGAGGCGAGCTGCTCGCGGCCGTTGCGCCGCTTGGTGAGCAGACCGGCCGTCTCGAGGACGCGGACATGCTTCTGGACCGCGGCGAAGCTCATGTCGTAGCCCGCCGCGAGCGCCGAGACCGAGTGCTCCCCGGCGAGGACCCGGCGCAGGATGTCCCGCCGGGTCCGGTCGGCGAGGGCGTGGAACAGGGCGTCCGCCCGGTCCTCGTCCCCGGCCTCGATCACGTCACAAACATACAACCGATCAGTTGTACGTGGCAAGGGGCGACGACGAGGTGCGCAGCGGCGGGTGTGCGCGAGGCGGGCGTCCGGGTGGGGGGAGGCATCGACCGGCGCCGCCTACGCACCGGTGAGCGCGGACTCGACGCCGCGGAGCTCCTCGGTGATGTTCGCCGCCGGCCGCCGCACCGTCACGCGCTGCCCCAGGGTGACGGCCAGCCGCTCCCGGGCGAGCTCGAACCGCTCGCGGCGGCCCCACAGGTGCTGGTGCCACCCCGCGCCGAGCACGAGGTAGCCGATCGTCGAGAGCACCCGTTCCATCTCCTGGAAGGGGGCGACCTGGTCGGGCGCGTCGGCGAGCGCCCGCCGGGCCACGGCGTCCGACTCGAGTAGCTCGACGTAGAGGTGCTGCCGGCGCCGCACGCCGTCGGCGGTGTCGTGGCCGCCGGCGACGAGGTCGGCGAGCACGGCATCGAGGGCGATCGCGACCCGTCGGGCGTGGGCGCGCAGGACGACCTCCTTCCCGCCGAGACCGCTGAGGACGAGCACGACGATCGCCGTGCCCACGCCGATCGCGGTGTCGATGAGGCGGTCCCCGACGACCGTCTCGGTGCTCATGCCGGTCACCGCGACCGAGATCGTCATGGCGAGCGGCGTGATGAGCGTGACCGCGAGCAGGTAGTTCCGGGTGACGAGCAGCTCGACCGAGCCCTGCATGACGATGATCGTCGCGACGAGCCACCACGCCTGCGGGTCCACGGCGAGCACGACGGCGAACACCCCGAGCCCCAGCACCGTGCCCAGCACGCGCTGCAACGCCTTGGTGGCCTGGGCATAGCGCGTGCCGCCGGTCTGCACGATGAGGGCGGCGAAGACGACCGCCCAGTACACGTGCTCGTTGCCGATGAGCGTCGCGATCGACCCGGCGACGGCGGTGGCCACGAGCACGCGCAGGGCGACGAGCATGCTCTCCGACGGCCACCAGGCGGCCTGGCGCAGGAGGTAGCCGCCCGCGGGGCGCCCCAGCGACGAGTACCGGACCTGCGTGCGCTCGACCTGGCGCTGCTCGTCGTCGGTCCGCCCGAGGTCGGCGCCTGCGCGCTCGTCCGTGTCCTGCACCGGCTCGTCGGCCCGGTCCGCGTCGTTCTCCCACGGGCTGGGGTCGATCCCGGACACGCGGCCCGAGAGGTGGGCCGACGTCGCGGCGTACCGCTCGTGGACGACCTGGAGGCGCGCCTCGAAGTCGCTCGCCGTCCCGCCGTCGGTCACGGCGGTCCACGCCGCGTGCAGCGCCGTCGAGGCGTCGGCCCGGCGACGGTCGAGCCGGTCGGGGTCGGTATCGGGGTCGGTCGAGCGGGCGGCCGCCTCGAAGCGCACCACCGTGTCCTCCGCGTGCGCGACGGCGCTCTCCTCGATGCCGCGCCGCCGCAGCCAGATGTCGGAGGTCCCGACGACGACGGCGCTCACCGCCCCGACCGCCGCCATGCCGAGGATGAGCCACGGGTCCGTTCCGCCCACGGCGGCGAGGTTGGCGACTCCCGTGCCGAGGGCGAAGAAGTAGACCCCCGGCGGGCCGACCCGAAGCGCGTGCGTACCGAATCCCACCACCGAGCTGACCGCGACGAGGGCGGCGAGCGACCCCCACGTGCTGCCCGCCGTGAGGACGCCGACCAGGCTGCACATCCACATCCCGGCGCCGACGCCGCCGATCACCTTGACGCGGCGACGGGCAGGCGCCCCAGCGCCGTAGAGGATGGAGAAGCCGCCGAGGCTCGCGAGGAACCCCGCGGACGTGTGTCCGAGCGCGGTCGCGACGACGAGCGGGAGGCCGATCGCGACGGCCGCGCGCAGGCCGACGGCAAGGCGCGGCGGGCTGGGCGCGATGGTGACCAGGCTGCGCAGGTCGACGAAGGGGGTGCCGCTCACGGCCTCGATGGTAGGTCCGGCCCCGCCAGGCCCCTCCGACGTGTCACCACCCACAGGGCGCCACCCGGGAGTTCCGTCCCGGGGTCGCGGCCCGGTCCTCGTCGCCCCACGGTCACCTTCCACCCGATCCGACGACCGTGGTCCGGCGACGGTGGTCACCGTTAGGGTCGCCACCATGGCGACGAGGCACGACGTCCGGGCGGCGCAGGTCGTCGAGGCCATGCGCGAGCACGCGGGGACTGGGCCGGCGCCGGGGGCGGTGTGGGCGGTCGCGTCCGGTCCGCGCACGGAGCGGCGCGTGACCGTGGCGGCGACCGGCGGTCTGCGCGAGAACGCGCTCGTGCGTACCGCGTCGGTGACCAAGCCGGCGGCGACCGCGCTCGTGCTCGGACTGGTCGAGGACGGTGCGCTGGCTCTCGAGGACCCTCTGTCCCGGTGGGTTCCCGCCTGGGCCGGTCGCGAGGTCCTTCGCGAGCGCCACGGGGCGCTCGAGGACACGGTTCCGGCCGCCCGCGAGCTGACGGTCCGCGACCTGCTGACCATGGGGCTCGGGCTCGGCTACGACCTCGACGACGCGCCCGGCGACGCCCTCGCGGAGGCGACGCAGGACGCCGGCGTCCTCTCCGGCTGGACCGGGCCGGCGCTCGCGCCGACCGAGTGGGCGGAGCGGGTCGCCGGTCTGCCGATGGCCCACCAGCCCGGCGAGGGGTGGCTCTACCAGTCGTCGTTCGATGCCCTGACGGTCGTGGTCGAGGCCGCCACCGGGCGCGGGTTCGACGACATGCTCCGCGACCGCCTGCTCCTGCCGCTCGGCATGGTCGAGACGGGGTACTCGGTGCCGAGCACGCGGCTCGACCGGGTGCCCCCGTTCCGCTGGGTCGGCGGGGACGGCGAGTCCTCTGAGCTCGCGCCCGCCGCTGCGCCGGCACTGGCCCGCCGGCCGCTGTTCTGCTCGGGCGCCGCGGGCCTGCTCTCCACCGCCGCCGACCTCGTCCGGCTCGGCCAGATGCTGCTCGACGGCGGACTCGCCCCGCCCGCGTACCTCGGTCCCGCACCGACCGGGGTGCCGGCGGCCGGGGCGCCACCGACCGGCGTGCCGGTGGCCGACGACGGCACGGCCGAGGACCTGACGGCGGACGGCCCGACATCCGTCGGAAGCCCTCGCGTGCTGGCCGTCGAGTCGGTCCTGGCGATGCGCACGGACACCCTCACCGACCTCACCCGCCCCTGGGCGTCTGGCTTCCTCGAGCCGGGCTGGGGGTGGGGTCTGGGCGTCGGGCTCGACGAGCGCGGCGGCTTCGGCTGGGACGGCGGGACAGGCACGAGCCTGTGGGCCTACCCCGAGCAGGGGGTGACCGGGGTCCTGCTCACATGGCGCGGCATGGCCGGTCCGGCCCGGCCCGCCTACATGACCGACTTCTGGGACGCGGTCCTCGCCGAGCCCTGGTCCTGACCACAGCTGCACACCGGGGCTCTGGCTCCGCCTCGGACACCTCCCCCGGCGTCGGCCCCGGCCGGGCAGGACCCGGTCACATGGCGGAGGCGACGTCCGTATTGGCGAAGTCGTCGCCGACGAACAGCAGGGATTCCCCGGATGTGGCCGCAAGTGCGTACGAGAAGCAGTCACCCAGGTTGAGCCGCGCCGGCGATCCCGAGCCACGTCCGAAGCGCCGGTAGGCGAGGCGGGCCACCTCGGCGTCCCGCCGGTCGAACGGCACGAGCTCGATCCCGAGGGCGTCGACGAGGTCGTCCAGACGCTCCCCGCCGCCCGGCGCTCGCTGGTCCGCGACGATCGACGCCTCGAGCCACGTTGCCGTCGACATCCGGCAGGACCCTTCGACCACCACCCGGGCCACCTGTTCCCACCCCGGCTCCTGGCGGAGGATGGCGATGAGCGCCGACGAGTCGACGATCACCGCGGCAGTCCCGTTGCCGTGTCGTACAGGTCCTCGATCTCGGTCACCCGGTCCGCGCGGTCCGCCATCGGGAGCGCGGCGTAGTCGGTGACGATCGACCGGACCCGGCGCATGCGTTCCTCCGTACGTGCGCGAGTCGGGTCCGCGCCGTGGAGCGCGAGCAGGTGCTCGAGCGCCTCCTCGATCGCGCTCGTCTGCGACTTGCCGGTCACCCGGGCGGCCTCGCGCGCGAGCGCGTGCACCCGCTCGTTCTTGATGTTGAGCCCCATGGGTAGATTCTACCGTCCGACGTGTCTACCCATCTACCTTTCTCGGCGCCTGATCGGGTCGCCCACTACTGCTCGGCGAGGAGCCCGACGCCGGCGTCGACGATCGTCGTCGCCCGCATCTGGTCGACGGCCTCCTCGGACCGGGTCTGGACGACGAGCACGCGGCCGCTCCCCTCGTCGTCGTCGGCGGTCTCGAGGTAGAACGCGAAGGCGAGGACGCCCGGGGCCGAGCCACCCTTGAAGCCCTGGTAGCCCACCCCCTCGGGGATGCCCACGCCGGGGTTGTCCGAGAGGATCTCCCGCACGGGCTCGCCCGACTCGGTCCCCGCCCGCTGCTGGAGGAGCGCGTGGAGGGAGCAGATCTCGCCGCCGGTGAGCATCCAGCCGACGCCCTCGTCCCAGCGCGGCACGGTGACGGCCGTGGCCGCCACGTCGAGCTCGGCGGGCAGGGAGTCGAGCACGGCCTGGCGTTCCTCGGGCGTCGCGGCCGCCTCGTACTGCGCGCGGACGTCGTCCTCGACCTGCCAGCCCAGCTGGAAGAAGTCGCGCGTGCTCGGCACCGGCAGGACCCGGTCGGCGTCGAGCCCGGCCTCCTCGACCACGCCCGCCACGCGCTCCTGGCCCACGGCGTCGAGGATGAGATCAGTGGCCGTGTTGTCGCTGATCGAGATCATCAGCCCGGCGGCCTCGCGCACCGTGACCGTCGACCCGGCCTCGCGGTCCTGGAGGGTGCCGGACGGGAGGCTGCGCAGCTCGTCGGTGATCGTCAGCTCGTCGTCCCAGGAGATCTCGCCCGCCTCGACGGCGTCGACCAGCCCCGCAAGCACGATCAGCTTGAACACCGAGCCGCTGGGCGCGGGCACACCGCCCTCCTCGACACCCGCGGTCGTGTGCTCGATCGTGCACTGCCCGTCCTCGACCGTGCCGACGACGACCTGCGTCTCCCCACCGAGCTCGGTCAGGCTCTCGTCGAGGTCCTCCCAGGCACCGAGCTCGGGGGCCTCGCCCGCGGTGTCGGGGACGAACTGGAGGCCCTCGATGAGGCCGTCCTCGCCGACGAACACGGTCATCACCAGGGGGCCCGCGGCGGAGTCGAGCCGGAGCTCGGCGCCGGCCATGTCGCCGAGCTGCTCGGCGGCCGCGGTGACCGTGTAGGGGGCTCCGGTGCGGAGCTGGGCGAACACGCCGGTGTACTGGTCGGCGGGCACCTGGGCGAGCATCTCCTCGGAGAACCGCTCCTCGACCTCGCTCTCCTCCGGGCCCTCCGCGTCCGCCTCGAGCTGGGCGAGCACCCACTCGACGTGCTCGAGGAGCTCGGGGTCGGTGAGGTGGTCCGCGGGGTCGACGGCCTCGGCGGCGCCGTCGGAGGCCGTCTCGCCGTCGGAGGCGGACTCACCCCCGGTGGGGCTCTCGCCCGACGACGACTCGGCTCCCTCGCTCGGGCTCCCGGTCTGCGAGGAGGACTCCGTCGCCGCCCCGCCGTCGTCCGGGTCGTCGTCCCCGCCGGAGCAGCCGGCGAGGACGAGCGCGAGCGCGACCCCGACGGCGGGCGCGGTGCGGCGGGCGAGGGAGGAGCGGCTGCTGCGACGCGAGGGAGTCATCTCGCCCATTCTGGCAGGGGCACGGATCCCGGGCTCGGGAACGCCGCCTGCGCGGGAGTCTGCGTGGCCGTCCGTCCTCAGGCGCCGGCTCCGGAGGCGATGCCCTTGCCACCCTGCTCGGGCGAGTCCTTGCGGCCCGCCACGTAGTGGAAGATCGTCCAGCAGAGGATCCCGACCATCACGCCGCCACAGACGACGTTACCGAGCGTGACGGGGAGGAGGTTGTCGACGACCAGCGCACCGCAGGTGAGATCGCCGAACGCGGCCTGGCGCCACGTCCCGCCGGCGTGGACCAGTCCGACGATCGTCGGTGCGCCGACGAAGTTGGCCACGTGGAAGACGAACCCGAGGGCGATGTACCCACCGGCGGTCAGGCCGAGCAGGAAGGACTTCAGCGGCCGGCCGGTGCCGGTCACCGCCGACCGGCGTCAGATGACGGAGTAGTCACCGGCCGCACGCAGGGCGCGGTCGATGACGTCCGGGTCGAGCACGACGTCGTCCTTGTGCTTGAGGATGATCTGCGACCCCTGTTCCTCGATCTCCGCCGAGAACCCGCCGACCCCGGCCACCTTGTACATCGCGGCGCGGACGGCGAGCACGTCCCCGTTCGTCCGCATGCCGTCGACGGCGAATGTCGTACTGATCAACTGCTCCCCCTCGATCTAGATCACCCCGTTGAACGCCTGCATGGCGCCGTCCTCGCGGGTGCCGCCGCGGCCGTCACCGTACTCGGCGTAGTCACGGATCCACTCGACGCTCCGGACCCACTTGACCATCTTGTACCCGTGGTTGGACTCCACGCGCAGACGCAGCGGGGCCCCGAGGTGGATGTCGAGCGGTCGGCCGTTGCGCTCGTAGGCGAGGATCGTGTTGGCCTCCTCGAGCATCTTCATGTCGAGCACCGTGTAGAACGGCTCGCGCGGCCGGTGGTCCCACATCTCCTGGGCGAGACCGTGCGAGGTGATCAACACGTAGCTCGCCCCCTCGGGCCGGGGGCCGAGCCGGTCGAGGACGTCGGTCAGCCTGACCCCCGCCCACCTCGAGGTGGCCGACCAGCCCTGCATGCAGGTGTGGACCGCGACGTACTCGGTCCTCGGCATGGCCTTGAGCTCGTCGAGGCTGAGCTCGATCGAGGTGCCGTCGAGGGCGTTGCCGACCTCGAGGCGCCAGTCCTGCCAGTCGGTGTCCCTGTGGTGCAGCCACTCGGGCGACTCGTCCTCGGTCGGCGGCAGACCGTTCGTCCAGTGAAACTCGGACAGGTCCTCGTCGGTGTAGGTCGTCTGCTTGTGCATCCGGGGCTTCATCCAGCCGAGGAACAGCTTCCGCGCGGGCTCGGTGAGGGTGACGAGGATCTTCTGGGTGAGCGGCCGATCGATGAGCGAGGCGTAGCTGAGACCGATCCAGAAGGCGAACACGAGAACGATCGTGATGATGACGGTCGTGAATGCCTGGGCGTACCGGGTGGTGTCGGTGACGCCGAAGACCATGTGCGGCAGGTTGTACTCCGGGTGCACGAGGAACACGAGCCCGACGTGCATGACGATGAAGATCGTCATGAAGACCATGGCGATGAAGTGCAGCGACCGCGCACCCTGGTGGCCGCCGAACAGCTTGACGTACCAGGGGAACCTCGAGCGGATCGCCGGGGCCATCGCGAGTCCGCTGAGGATGAGGAACGGTGCGAGCAGGAAGATGACGGCCGTGTAGCCGAGCATCTGCAAGGAGTCGTAGGGCGAGAAGTGCTCGATCCCGGGCACACCCAGGCCGAGGTAGACCTTGAGCGACTCCCAGGCCTCGGGGAACACGTCCCACGACGTCGGGATGATCCGTCGCCACAGGCCCGTGCCGAACAGCAGAGCGACGTAGACGATCCCGTTGAGCACCCAGAGCATGACGCCGAGACCGTGGAAGTGCCGGCCGAGCCCGATGTTCTTCCGGCCGGGCAGCCCGAACACCGGGCTCATGCTCCGCTCGTCCATGAGCGAGGTGTAGACGCCCTCCTCCTTCGGGAGCTCCTGCCGGGTGAACTTCAGCCACTCCGTGCCAGGTTTGCTGTCGTTCCGCCACCACAGGCGCGGCAGCGAGGAGAGCATCTCCCACCCGCTGCGCAGGAGAATGCCGATGAGCACGAAGTTGAGGAGATGGGTGGCGCGCAGCCACAGGGGAAAGTTGGGGTCCTCCACTGGTTCCTCCGACGACGATGAGCAGGTGCGGGGGCCCGTCCCACTGTATCGAGCAATTCCCGAAAAGGAATGGCGAAAATGCGGGAAAAGTCCGGAACCATGCATTTCTCGGACACATTGCTGAAACTGGGTCGGGGCATTGTCCCAATAGTCCGATTCCAGGTCGTCCGTCTCCGCGGCACCAGTTTCCGAATGATCCGGGTGCGGGTCGGTCGTCTCCGGATCTGCGCGCCGGTCAGGTGCGACCGGTCGGTGCTCGACCGGCCGGGCCGTCAAGGAGCGCAGCCACCTGCTCGTGGAGCATCGGCAGCTCGCGACCTGCGTCGACCTGTCCGCCGGCGACCCCGGCGGCGAAACCGTCGAGCAGGAGCAGCACCCAGGTCGTGAGGCGGTCGGCCGGGACGTCCACGCGCACGGCCCCGGCCCGCTGGGCGCGCGACATCCGCTCCCCCAGCAGCTCGCGGGTGACGCGTTCGTCCGCCTCGAGTGCCGCCACGATCGTCGGGCGGTGCGTCAGCGCGCCGACGGCACGCACGAACCCGGACGCGCGGGGGTCAGCGAGGTCTTCTGCGGCGTGGTCGACGAAGCCGAGGACGGTTCCACGCGGTGAGGCTCCGGCACCACTGCTGCGCGACGCGTGCCCCGAACCTGCGCCGCGGCTTCTCGTCGTGCCGCCCGCCCCGGCGCCGGGCACGCTCGCCGCGCGGGCCGAATCCTCCGGGTTGTCGTCGTCGAGGGAGGCGAACAGCTCCCGCGTCTCCTCGGTACCGAGCTCGACGATCGCCACCACGAGCGCGTCCTTGGTCGCGAAGTGGTGGAAGAAGGTGCCCGAGCCGACACCGGCGATGCGACAGATGTCGGCGGTGGTCGCGGCAGCACCCCGCTCGGCGAACGCGGTGAGGCCTGCGTCGATGAGCTGGAGGCGCCGGGCGCGGCGCAGCTCGGGGTCGACGGGGCGGGCCATGCCCCCACCCTAGTTAATGGAGTGCCCACTCTGCTAACGTCGCGGCATGCTCCCGCTCCGGCAGCGCGCCGCCTCGATCGTCCTCGTCGCGCTCGCCGCACCGGTCTGCGCGGAGATGCTCCAGGCCTACCTGGCCGCGACCGGCGATCCCGGTGAGCTCGCGTTCGCCACCGTGTTCCTCGCACCGCTGTACGGCGGGGCGGCGCTGCTGATCCGGGACCTCGCCGTGCGGACGGGGCGGGGCTGGGCCGGCATCCTCCTGCTCGCCGCCGCGTTCGGGCTCGCGATGACGGGGGTGATCGACCTGTCGATGTTCGCCGGGGACCGCCCCGACGTGTCCTACTGGGACGAGCTGCGCGAGCCGACGATGATCGCCCCGCTCGGGTTCAGCGCGTACGCCACCCTGGTCTGGGTCCTCGGGCACGTGAGCATGAGCGTCGGGGCGCCGCTGGCGATCCACCGCGCGCTCGCCCCGCGTCACGAGGGGCGGCCCCTGCTCGGCCGGTTCGGGACGGTGGTCGCGGTCGCCGCGTGGGTCGCGGTCGCCGTGGCGATCCACTCGGACGGCCGGGACATGTACGGGTACGCGCCGTCGATCGGCCAGGTGGTCGGCGTGCTCGCGGGGGTCGCGGCACTCGTCGCGCTCGCGATGTCGCCGGCAGGGCGGCCGCTGCGGGCGCGGGGCAGGGGGTCGGCCCGAGAGGTCGGCTCCCGCGGCAGCGAGGTCGAGCAGGGCGAGCGCCACCCGGCGGTAGCGCGCCCGGTCAGGACCTGGGTGATCGTGCTCGCGGGGATTCTCGGCAAGGTGCTGCTCGACCTCACGCCGCCCGCGTGGGGCGGGTTCGCGTTCGTGGTCGCGGTGGTCGTCGTCGCTGCGTGGCTCCTCGCCCGGGTGTCCACCCGGCGCCGGTGGGGCGCGCGCGAGGGCGGGATCCTCGGGGCGTCGCTCGTCGTCGGCGGGGTGCTCGTCGGCATGCTCGCCCCGTTGCCCGGCGGGGTGACGATGGGCGCGAAGATCGCGCAGAGCGTGGTGCTCCTCGGGGCGGCGATCGGCGTGCTCGCGGTCGTGCTGCGGCGGGAGCGGCCACGGGCGGCGACACCTCCGACAACTTCCGTCGACAGACATTCGGCCGACGAGAATGTCAGTGAAGTGCCCCTCGAGTGACATTGTTCCCGGAGGCGGCGGACAGCACCCGGGGGTCAGCACCCCGTACCCCGGTAGGGGCGCGAATGGCTCTGGCGGGTGACGCGGCGCACCGATCCGCGTCCTTAGCGTCACCGCCATGACGACGACGATCCCGCTCCGGCCGGTCCCCGCCACCTCCCGGCCCGCCGCGATGCCGCTGCCCGAACCCCGCGCGATCACGCCGGCGCTCCGCACCGCCGCGCCGGCCCTGCTCCGCTCCATCCCTCGCAACGCCGACCCCGACTTCCCGTACGCCCCGCTCGCCTACACGCCGCGCACGGTCGAGGGGCACAAGCTGCTCGCCCTCGACCCGCCGGGCGGCCCGCGGGTCGTCGAGGTGTTCGGCGACCTCGTCACCGCCGACCACATCGTGGTGATGGTGCCGGGCAACGGCCACCACCAGGGCAACTACTTCCGCGCCCGCGGCCCGCTGGCCCTGCGCTCGCGGGCCCAGCTCATGCTCGCCACGACGGCGGGGATCGACCCGGAGGCGCGAGTCGCCGTCGTCGCGTGGGTGGGGTACCGGACCGCCCCGGACCTGCGCGCCTCGTTCGCCATCCGCTACGCCCGCGAGGGCGCCGGCGACCTCGCACGCCTCACCCACTACCTGCCACGCTCGGCGCACCTCACCGTGGTCGGCCACTCGTACGGCACCACCGTCACCGGCCTCGCGCTGGCCGACGCGCGGATCGACGACGTCGTGGCGCTCGGCAGCCCCGGCATGGGCCTGAGGCACCGCACGGACACCGGCCGGCGCGCGCGCATCTGGGCCGCCCAGGCCCCGACCGACTGGATCCGCCACTTCCCACGCGTGAGGTTCGGCCCGCTCGGCCTCGGCCGCTCGCCGCTGCACCCCGCCTTCGGAGCCGTCCGCATCGGCACCGGCGATATCACGGGCCACCTCGCCTACTACGACGAGGGCAGCGAGTCCCTCCTCAACGCCGCGCGCATCGCGCTCGGCCGGTTCGCCGAGGTCACGCTGCACGACGGCGGGACGTCGGTCCCCCGGCCCGAGCTCGCGCCGCCGGGGGCTGCGGCCCCCCGCCCGGCCGGCGGTCCGGCCGGCACCGCGGCGACGACCACCCTGGTGAGGGCCGCGTGAGCACGGCCACCGACCGTCGGACCGTTCCTGCGCACCCGTCCGCACCCGTCGGATCCACGTCCGTCGGGTTCGCCCCCGACCGAACCACCGCCGCGCCGTCGTCCGCCGATCGACGCCCCGACTCGGCGACGCCCGCGGTCCTCGCCGTCGGGCTGCGCTCCTCCTACCCCGGGCGCGGCACGGTGCTCGACGGGATCGACCTCGCCGTCGCACCCGGGACCGTGCACGGCCTGCTCGGCCCGAACGGCGCCGGCAAGTCGACGACCGTGCGGATCCTCGCCACCCTCCAGCGCTTCGACTCGGGCACGGTCCGGGTGGCGGGGCACGACCTCGCGCGCGAGCCCGGCGCCGTCCGGTCGCGCATCGGGGTGGCGGGGCAGCACGCGGCCCTCGACCCGGTGCTCAGCGGCCGCGAGAACCTCACGATGTTCGCCCGCCTCCACCGGATGCGGCCCCGCGCCGCGCGCGCCCGCGCGGGTGAGCTGCTCGACCGGTTCGACCTCGCGGCGGCCGCCGACCGCCCGCTGCGCCACTACTCGGGCGGGATGCGGCGCCGCCTCGATCTCGCGGTCAGCCTGATCCGCAGCCCGCAGGTCCTCTTCCTCGACGAGCCGACGACCGGCCTCGACCCGCGCAGCCGCAGCGAGGTGTGGGACGCCGTGCGCGAGCTGGCCGCGGGCGGCACCACCGTGCTGCTCACCACCCAGTACCTCGAGGAGGCCGACCGCCTCTGCCGCCGCATCTCCCTCCTGCGGGCGGGGCGCATCGCCCTGGAGGGCTCGCCCGACGAGCTCAAGGCGACCATCGGCGGGAGCCGGCTCGAGGTCGCCGTCCCGCCGGGCGCCTCACCGGCCGACATCTCCCGCACGCTCGCCGGCGCCCTCGGCGTCACGACCGACGTCGACGACGCCGCCCGCCGGGTCTCCGCGCCGCTCGACGGCGCGACCGACGCCCTCGCCCGCGCCGCGGCCGCGCTGTCCGGGCTCGGTGTGCACGTGGACGACCTCGCGCTGCGCCGCCCCGACCTCGACGACGTCTTCCTCCGCCTCACCGCACCCGACATCTCCGAAGGGCCGCACCGATGACCGCGCACCTCGTCAGCCCACCCACACTCCCCTCCCCGACGGCGGCGCTCGCCTCCCGCGCGCCGGCACCCGCACGGGGACGCACCTCGGGAGCCGGGGCCGCGTCGGCGCCCGGTCCCGCAGCCGGTCACGCCCGCGCGCGGGGCGTCGGCTCGTCGTCGTCGGGCATGTCCGCCCTCGGGTGGGCGTTGTCGGACACGTGGGTCGTGGCCGGTCGCCACCTGCGCCGGCTCCGCCGACGGCCCGACGAGCTGCTCAGCACGCTGCTCGTCCCCGTCATGGCGGTCGCGATGTTCGGGCTCGTCCTCGGCGACGCCTTCGGGGCCGCGATGGCCGCGCCCGGGGTCGACTACCGCGAGTTCCTCCTGCCCGGGGTCTTCGTCCTCACGATGGCGTTCGGCATCGGGTCGACCACCGTGTCGGTCGCCGCCGACGTCCGCGACTCCGTGGTGGACCGAATGCGGTCGATGCCGACGGCGCCCGCGGCGATCCTCGCGGGTCGGGCGCTCGCGGACCTCGTCACCGCCGTCGTCGAGCTCGCGGTGCTCGCCGGGATGGGCGCGCTGCTGGGCTGGCAGTGGCACGGCGGACCCGTGGCCGTGGCCGGCGCGCTCGGGCTGCTCCTCGCTCTCCGGCTGGCGTTCTCGTGGATCGGGATCGTGCTCGGCCTCCTCGTCAGCGGGCCGGAGGCGGCGATGAAGTACTTCGCGCTCGTGTTCCCGCTCGCGATGGTGGCCGAGACGATCGTGCCGACCGCACTCATGCCGGGCTGGCTCGCCGGCCTCGCGGCGTGGAACCCGCTCTCGTCCACGGTGGTGGCCACCCGGGAGCTGTTCGGCGTGGGCGGCCCGGAGGCGTCGACCTGGATCGCCGAGCACGCCCAGGTCATGGCGCTCGCGTGGCCCGCGGCGATCGTGGCGGTCTGCGTGCCGGTGGCGCTGCTCCTGCTCCGCAGGCTCGGCCGGTGACGCGGCGGAGCCCCGGCCGAGCCGCTCCCGAGTCGGTCGGCCGGGGCTCCGGCGTACGGCGGGCTCGACGCCGGACCCGGAGGACGACAGGTGTGGCTCCTGCGGCGATCGCGCCGGTCCGAGAGCTCGCCCGCGGGACTACCTGGCGTCGGTCGCGGGCCCGGCGACGGCTCCCACGAGCGCGGCACCGTCGTCGTCGGCGGTCGTCCCAGTCGAACCGGTCGTGCCGTCCTCGACGGCGGGACCGTCCGTCGTCGTTGACGCCGAGTCCCGGCCGGCGCGAATCGTGAACGACATCGCGACGGCAACCAGCCCCGCGACGATGCCGACGACGAACGCGGCCCGCGTGCCGAGCGCCTGGGTGTCGCCCGCGCTCGCACCGGCGTCGGCCAGGCCGATCCCGATGGTCATGACGGCGACGAACACGCCGGTCCCGACCGCGCCCGAGAGCTGCTGGACGGTGTTGACGATCGCGGACCCGTGACCGTAGAGGTCGCGCGGGAGGGAGCCGAGCGAGACGGTCATCAGAGGCGTCATCAGGCACGCCATGCCGACGCAGAAGACGACGTGCGCCGCGACGACGACCGTCAGCGAGGTGTCGACGCCGATCGTGCTCAGCCACGCCTGGCCACCGAGCAGGAGGAACGCGCCCGGGATGACGAGGGGGCGAGGGCCGTGCGCGTCGAAGATCCGCCCTGCGAGGGGGGAGATGACGCCCTGGACCAGCCCGCCGGGCAGGAGCAGCAGGCCGGTGGTGAGGGCGTCGACGCCCATGGCACCCACGAGGTGGAGCGGCAGGACGATGACGGTGCCGAGCATCGTGGCCATGCAGAGCCCGATGATGATCGTCGACCGGCGGAAGACGCCGACGGACAGGGGCGCGATGTCGAGCAGAGGGGCGCCCGAGGTCCGGGCGAGGCCGAGCTGCCGGCGTACGAACAGGAGGAGGCCGGCGGCCCCGACGACGAGGGCGATCGCGGGCACGACGTCGCCGTCGACGAGCGCGCCGAGGGTGCTGAGCGCGTAGACGATGCCGCCGAACGCGACGGCGGAGAGCAGGACGGAGGCGAGGTCGAACGGGGGCCGGCGGGTGGCGCCGTCGGTGTGAAGGACGATCAGGCTGGCGACGAGGAGGACCGCGGCGATCGGGATCATGCCGAGGAACAGCCAGCGCCAGCCGAACGACTCGACGACGAACCCGGAGATGGTCGGGCCGAGCGCCGGGGCCGCCGAGATCACCACCGCGTTGAGGCCCATGACGGTGCCGCGGTGCCGGGCGGGGACCGTGGACAGGGTGGTGGCCATCAGCTGCGGCAGGATGATCGCCGTCCCGCCGGCCTGGAGCACGCGTCCGGCGAGGAGGAGCCCGAACGACGGTGCGACCGCCGCGGTGACGGTGCCGAGGAGGAACACGGCGAGCGCCGCCCCGAACAGGGCGCGCGTGGTGAACCGCCGGAGCAGGTACCCGGTGGTGGGGATGACGATCGCCATCGTCAGGAGGAACCCGGTGGTCAGCCACTGGCCGACCGCCGCGGAGACGTGCAGGTCCCCCATGACGGCGGGGAGGGCAACGCTGAGGGCGGTCTCGTTGAGCATCGCGACCAGCGCCGCGAGGACGAGGACCGCGAGCACCGCGACGACGCGTCCGGTCACGCGCTCCGGCTCGAGGTCGTGGGCGTGGTGCTGGGCGTGGTCGTGGGCGTCCGAGCGGGGCTCGGCAGGGTCGTGCGTGCGCATGGCAGGTCCTTCACGGTGTCGTCGAAACAGGGTTCGACGCCACGCCGCGCCATGCCCAGGAAGAGTGGCACGGACGAAGGTCCCGAGGTAATAGTGCCCTCAGTCACATCATGAGGTGGGCGGGCGGACGTGTCCGCGCAGGTGGATGCGACGGTCCGGTCTGGTCGGCGCCGAGGTCCGGGCTCCGCCTCACACCTCCCGGCGCGGATTCCGGACCGGTCACCGGCCGGCGGTCTCGGCCGGGTCGCAGCGTCACACGGAGGGTCCCGAGAGCGCGGCGAGCGCGACGTCCGAGTCGGCGAGCGCCGCCCGGTCGTGGGTCGAGGAGAACGCGACGATCTCGCTCGCTCCCGTGCGCTCGACCAGCGCCCGGAGCTGGGCGGCCACCTCGGCCTGGGTCCCGTGGATCCCCTGGTCGAGGTGCCGCTGCACGGCCCCCTCCTGCTTCTCGGTCAAGCGCGCGTGCGGGGCCGTGCGCAGCGGCGGGAACGCGCCGCGGGCGGTCGACTCGACCATCGCCCACGCCTCGGGCAGGGCGAGCTCGCGGGCCCGCTCCGTCGTCTCCGCGACGAGCACGTCGATGCTGACGAGCACCCGAGGTTCGGGGTTGTCCGGCGTCGGGCGGAAGTCGTTGCGGTAGCCCTCGATCTCGGAGAGGTCGCCCCACAGGACAGGGCCCCCGACGACGACGGGCAGCCCTCGTTCGGCCGCCACCGCGAGGCCCGACCTGGTCGCGAGGACGTACACGGGGGGGCGCCTGGACGTCGCGGGGCATGGCGGTGACGGGTCCGTCGTCGTCGAGGTAGGCGGACAGCTCGGCGAGGTCCCGGGCGAGGTCGCCGGTCGCGTACTCGTCGACCCCGAGGGCGTGCCGCACCGGCGCCGTGAAGCCGAGGGAGCGGCCGATGCCGAGGTCGATCCGGTCCGGGTGGAGCGCCTCGAGCATCCGCGCCTGCTCGGCCACGACGATCGGGCGGTGGTTGGGCAGCATGACACCGGCCGAGCCGACCCGGATGCGTTCCGTGCGCGCGGCGATCGCGGCCATGAGCAGCATCGGGGCGCCGCTCGCGATGCCGGGGACGGCGTGGTGCTCGGCGACCCACACGCGGGGCAGGCCGAGGCGTTCCGCGCGGACGGCGCGCTCGATCGTGGTGGCGAGGGCGTCGCCGGCCGGCTCGCCGTCGCGGGTGCGGGAGCGGTCGAGCAGGGAGATCGGGACCGGGAGCGGGGCGGGCGTGGCGTCGTGAGCTGCGGGCAGGGCGGCCATGGTGCTCCCGACGGTATCCGTACCGGCGCGCAATGCCGAGGGCGATCTCCAGGTCCTCCGCACCAGCGCGACTCGGCAGCGCGACGAATCCGCGCGCCGGCCCGCGTACCTACCGATGAGGCCGTCGACCGACGGCCCGGCACCGATGGGAGAGACGGATGACCGACACCTACGACCTGCTCGTCACCGAACGCACCCGCCTGACGGAGCTGCTCGCCGGGCTGTCCCCCGAGCAGTGGCGCGCACAGAGCCTGTGCGAGAACTGGTCCGTGCGCGAGGTGGTGGCCCACATGACCGCGCACCTCATCCACCCCGACGAGGAGTACGGGTCGGCCGAGATCACGTCGATCGCGGACATGAACGCCATGCTCGACGACTGGGCGCGGTCCGACGCCGCCGCCCGGACCGACGCCGAGCTCCTCGAGCTCTACCGCTCCGGCATCGAGAGCCGCTGGGCCCCTGAGGGCGGCGGCCTCGAGGGCGCCCTGTCGCACGACGTCATCCACGGCCTCGACATCACCGTGCCGCTCGGGCTGCCCGGACCTGCCACGGACGCGGTCGAGCGGGCGATCTCCGGCGGCGGGCCCGAGAACTGGGGGTTCTTCGGCGTCGACCTCGCCGGGTACCGGCTCGTCGCGACGGACGCCGACGTGAGCGTCGGCGACGGCGAGCGCCTCGTCGAGCGCCCCGTCACCGAGGTGCTCAGGATCCTCACCGCCCGACGGCCCTTCCCCGCGCGGAACGGCGCCGCGTAACGTCGTGGGAGTGGTGACGACCGACGCGAGCCCCGGCCCGGCCGCCGTGAGCGAGGAGGACCTCGACGGCCTCCGCAGAGGTCTGACCGGCTTCTGCTACCGGATGCTGGGGGACGCGCACGAGGCGGAGGACGCGGCCCAGGAGACGCTCGTGCGCCTGTGGCAGGCGGCCGACCGGTTCGATCCCGCCCGCGGGTCGCTGCGCACGTGGGCCTACGCGGCGGCCTCGCGGGTGTGCATCGACCTCCACCGCCGCGTCCAGCGGCGCGCACTGCCGATGGACCTCACGGGGCCGGCCCGGCCGGGCACCGCGATCGGCGAGCCGGAGCCCGAGCGCTGGGTGACGCCGGTCGCCGACGACCGCGCCGTCGATCCCGCCGAGACCGCGGTCGGGCGCGAGAGCCTGCGGATCGCCCTCGTCGTGGCGCTGCAGCGGCTGTCGGCCCAGCAGCGCGCGGTGCTCCTGCTCCGCGACGTGTACGGCCTGAGCGCGCGGCAGACGGCGGAGGCGCTCGGGCTCGGCGAGTCCGCCACCCACAGCACCCTGCAGCGTGCACGGCGGGCGCTCGATCCCGGTGACCGGGGTGACGCGCTCGTCGACGGGGCGCCCGTCGACACCGACCTCCTCGAGCGCTACCGGGTGGCGTTCGAGGCGCACGACGTCGACCTCATGCGTGCGCTCCTCCACGAGGACGTGCGCAACTCGATGCCGCCGTTCTCGTGGTGGCTCGACGGCCGGGAGGACGTCCTCGAGGCGTTCGCGCAACCGGGCGGCTGCCAGGGCCACCGGCTCGTCCCGTTCGCCGCGAGCGGCACGACGATGTTCGGCCAGTACCGCCCCGAGGGCGCCGTCTGGGTCCCGTTCGCCGTGCTCGGCGTGGAGGCAGAGGGCGGCCGCGTGCGGCGCACCATCACCTGGCTCGACGCCGCCGGCCGGTTCGCCGAGCTCGGCCTGCCGGAGCGGCTCGGCTCGACGGAGTAGGTGCGCCGGCTCCTGGCAGCCGGCCGTCACCCCTCGGTCAGCGCGTTGTCGATCGCCTCAAGATGAACTCGGGCGTCCGTCAGGACTTCGGAGATGCTGCGCCGCCCGCGCGCGCTCACAGCGCTACCGCCTCGTCGAGGATGCGCTGCCTCATGGACTCCCGCAGAGCGGTGTCGGGGACCAGATCGACCGGATGCCCGACCAGTACGGAGATCTCGTCCTCCAACGCACTGAGCTCCATCAGACTGAGTGGTCGATCCGGACTGAACAGCAGATCGATGTCCGAGCCGTCGACATCGGACTCCCGGGCGACCGAGCCGAAGACCCGGACGTTGCTCCCTCCGGCATTCGCTACCGCCTGACGCACGTCGTCCCTCGCCGCCCGCAGTCTCAGACCCAGTGGTGTGGAGGCGTGGAACCGCAGCAGCCGAGAGACCTCTGGCTGGCTCCGGCCGATCTCGCGCGCGATGGCCCGCTGCGACATCCCCCGCGCGGCAGCGCGGCGAACCCCGTCGACGAGCTCACGACGAGCTCGAGCGACAGTCTCGTCACTGGCTCTCGCCAGCTCCGCAAGGTCACCCATGTGATGACGATAGCATCTCCTATCACCCTGACCAGGGTCATGCACAACCCCCGCGTCGACCAGCTCCAGCCACCAGTTCCGGCATATTTCCGTCGACCCGGCACGCGCGGTCCGCTGTGATCTCCCCATGGCGATGGAGCTGAGCACCCCGACCGTGGCCGAGCTGCCCGACATCGTCGAGGCGATGCGCCCCTGGCAGCTGGACGACGCCCCGATCCAGCTGCACCCCGGCGACGTCGCCTGGCACTGGCGGCTCGGCGCGGAGACCGTGGCCGCCGCGCTCCGTACCTGGCGGCTGGACGGCCGGCTCGTCGCCGTCGGGTTCCTCGACGGACCCGGGCTCGTGCGCACGGGGGTCGACCCCGAGCACGCCGGGGACGAGGGGCTCGCCAGAACCATCGCCGACGACGTCGCCGACCCCGCCCGTGGGCTCCTCGCCGAGGGCGCGGCCGCCGTCGAGGTGACGGCCGGCACGGCGCTCTCGGACGCGCTGCTCCGCGACGGGTGGCGCGAGGGTCCGGCGTGGGCGGCCCTGCGCCGCGACCTCACGGACCCCGTCGAGGACCCCGGGATCGCGATCGAGGTGGTAGGTCCGGGGACCGCGGCGGAGCGGGTCGAGCTCCAGCGCGCGTCGTTCGACGTCTCGAGGTTCACGCTCGACCAGTGGCACACGCTCGCGGCGTCCCCGCCGTACGCCGACGCCGCGTGCCTGCTGGCCCGCGACGCAGACGGGACTGCCGTCGCTGCGGCCAGCGTGTGGTCGGCCGGACCGGGCCGACCCGGGCTCATCGAGCCGCTCGGTGCCCATCGGAACCACCGCGGCCGCGGGTACGGACGCGCGATCACGCTCGCGTGCGCCGCCCACCTACGGGAGTTGGGCGCCTCGTCCGTGCTCGTCAAGACGGAGGGGCACAACGCCGCCGGCGTCGGCGCCTACCGCTCGGCCGGGCTCACGCTCGACCCGCCGGCCCCGGACCTCGTTCGGGGGTAGTTCGGCCCACCAGGTGTGGCGCCGGCACCGGGCCCCTCGCTCCGGTCACCGCCGGCGAGCGCAGCTCCGGTGGCGACCGGCCGATCAGCTCCGGCTCTCCACCGGATCGCTGACGTGCGTCTCGAGCCAACTCTTCAACGGTGCCGCGCCTCGCCAGACGGTGCGGATCGCGTCGAGCGTCTCAGGCGTGTGCATCCAGTCGTCTTTCGCCCATTCCTGGACGACGGCGGCACCCTTCCATCTCAGGTGCTGGATGCGGGGATGATCTGCGCTGTAGCCCTTCGGGGCTGTCCTCAACGGTTCCTCGGCGCCGTGCGAGACCGGGAGCGACCGTGCCTCGAGGGTGCGCGTCAGCTGCTCGAACTCGCTGCCGCTCGCGTCGTCGTCGATCGCGGCGCGGTATCGGCGGAGCTGCGCGGGTGACATGAGCATGGCGCCGTACCCGGCGACGATGCCCGTGGCGGAGGCCTCGAGGTAGTAGCCGATCCCGCGGGCCGCACGAGACACGCTGGTCGCCCCCGTCCAGAGCTTGTAGGGCGATCTGTCGGCGGAGAATCTCAGGTCCCGGTTCGGTCGGAACATGCGCAGCGTCCCGAACTCGTCGGAGAGCTCGGCGAGCAGCGCCCGCACCGGCGCGCGGACGTCCTCCTCCCACCGCCGCTTGTTCGCCTGCCAGAACGTCTTCGTGTTGTCGGCCGCCAGGTCCTCGAAGAACTGGAACAGGCCCGGCGGGAGACCGTGGAACGCGCTCATCCTCCGCCACCCGTGACCCGGCGGTTGTGCTCCAGGGCGATCTCGACCCAGGTGTCGAGCGCGTCGTCGCCGTCGACGACGTCGGAGGAGACCTCGATCCATCCCGGACCCATGTCGCGGCCCGGCCCCATCTCCGCCTGGGCCGCTCCCGGCCTGTCGAGCAGCTCGTCGTGCCGGTCCTTGTCGACCCGGACGAGGAGGCCGCCGTCCTTGAGGGCGCTGACGATCATCTTCTCGTTGACCATCACGGACCTGCCGCCGAACATCGACACCTCGCGCACCGCGGACTGGTCGGTCAGACGTGCGCGGAGGCGCTCGACGAGGACGGTCTGCTCGGGAGTCATGGCGTGCTCCTGTTGTCGTGCCGTCGGGGCGGCGGTGGAGAGGGTCAGGTCGGGAGTGGCTGCCAGTGATCGGGTCCGGCGTCACCACCGGCCCCGACCGTGGCGAGTCGAGGGAGGAAGTTCGCCCATCCGTCGGCGTGGCCGCGCACCTCGGTGTCCGGCAGGTCGGAGTGGCGCAGGTCGACACGGGTTCCGGCGGCGGTCCGGGTGAGACGGAACTCGACGGTCGAGGCTCCCGCGGGCAGGTCGTCGCTGCCGACGAATCCCCACGACACCACCACCCGGTTCGGGCGCTCGACGTGCAGGAAGTCGCCCCGCACGGGATGTCCGGCGATGTCGACGGCGAACCGCCCGCCGGGCGTGGGGTCGATATCGGCGTGCCGGCCCATCCAGGCCGTGAGGCCGTCGTTGGTGGTCAGGTACTCGAACACCGTCTCCGGTGCGGCGGCGATGTCGATGGAGTCCCGGAACTCAGCCATGAACCGTCCCCTCGTTCGACTCGATGACGGCCTTGAGGTCGGCCAGCCGCCTCGGCCAGAAGTCGTCGAGGTAGGAGCGCACGGCAGCGAGCCCGTCGGTGTCGACCGCGAACAGGTGACGGGTTCCCTCGCGAACGCCGACGGCGAGGCCCGCCCTGCGGAGCACGCCGAGGTGGTGCGAGGTCGTCTGCTGCGAGAGGCCGACCTCCTCGGCGATCGCCCCGACCGGCCGCGGGGCGGTCCGGATCACCCGCAGAATCTCCCGCCGGTTCCCGTCGGCGAGCGCGCGCAGCGCCAGGTCCAGGCTGTCCGCCGTCGCTGCGCCCATCGCTCGCCTCCCTGATCGACGAACGCCAACGTACCACAAGTGAGTATTTGTACTTATGTCGATCAGTTGAAGCGCCGGCCGGTCTCAGCTGCAGCAGGCGTCGCCGCACGAGTCGCCCTCGTGCTCACCCGTGAGCACCGCGACCGGCGTGGCGCAGCAGGCATCGCCCCGCCATGCCTCGATCCCCTCACGGACGGCGACGACGGCGATGACCAGGGCCGCGACCGAGTCCGCCCAGGCCCAGCCGAGCAGGCTGTTGAGCAGCAGACCCGCGAGCAGCGCGGCCGAGAGGTAGGTGCAGATGAGGGTCTGCTTGGAGTCCGCCACGGCGGAGGCCGAGCCGAGCTCGCGGCCCGTGCGTCGCTCGAACCAGCTGAGGAACGGCATGACGAGCAGGCTGAGCACGGCGATGCCGATGCCGATCGGGGAGTGCTCCGGCTCGCGCCAGCCGGACAACGACAGCAGCGCGTTCACCGTCACATAGGCGGCCAGGGCGAAGAAGGACACGGCGATCACGCGCAGCGCGACCCTCTCCCGCCTGTCCGGATCGGGCGCGGCGAACTGCCAGGCGACCGCCGCCGCCGAGAGCACCTCGACGATCGAGTCGAGGCCGAACCCGATGAGCGCGGCGGACGAGGCGACGCTGCCGGCGATCAGCGCGACGACTGCCTCGACGACGTTCCAGGTGATGGTGACGGCGACGATGATCCTGATGCGTCGCCGCAGCACCGCGGTCCGGTCGGCGGACAGCTCGACGGCGGTCATCGCACCCCCTCCGGGTCGCAGCAGCCGGGCACCGAGCACTCGGCGTCCATGCACGGCTCGCTCTCGTCGACCGCCAGCGTCACGTCCACCAGCGCCGTGAGCGCCGCGCCGATGTGAGGATCGGCGATCTCGTACCGGGTCCGCCGCCCCTCCGGCTCGGCGACGACGATTCCGCAGCCCCGCAGGCAGGCCAGGTGGTTCGACACGTTCGTGCGCGTCAGGTCGAGCTCGCGGGCGAGCACCGCCGGATAGCCGGGCCCCTCGAGGAGGGCGAGCAGGATCCGCGAACGGGTCGGGTCGGCCATCGCTCGGCCGAGCCGGTTCATCACGTCCACACGCGAGGCAATGGTCAGCATGCGCTGACTATACATCGAACGCTGAACGGTTGACCACGCTCGGGACACCCCGTCGGCACCTGGTGCGTCCGACGGAGGCCGCTGCTCGCCGACCTCCGTCGACGCCCGCTAGGCGTTCACCGCGGCCGCCTGCCGGTCGGCCCCCGCGGCCAGCGTGGCCAGCAGCTCGGGCATGACCGCCTGGTTCCAGAAGTAGCCGCAGTAGTGCGCCACCCCGAAGTCCGGCAGGGCCTTGCGCGCCGCGACCATGCGGCGGTCCATCGCCTCGATGCCGTCGTTGCACTCGAGGCCGAGGTAGATCGTCGCGGAGCCGGTCTCGAGGTCCGCGAGCGGGGCGAAGTAGGCCTCGTCGGAGTCGGACATCGCCGGCAGGTGGAAGAACTCGACGACGCCGCCGGACGCGCGCTGGATGGCGTTCGAGAGGCGGACCGGGAGCGCGATGTCGTCCAGCGGCTGCACGGGGAAGCTCGGCGAGGTGCCGCAACAGACGTGGATGCCGATCCGGACCTCCTCGGGCAGCCCGGCGAGGTGGCCCCGGATGTACTCCTCGGACGTGTACTGCGCGAACAGCTCCTCGGCGGGCAGGTCGGGCACCCAGGAGAACAGCTTCGACCACTCGCCGCCGATGTGGATGAGCTCGGTGCAGTAGTCGACCTGGACGCACAGCTCGTCGGCCGGGACCACCTCGAGGATGCGGCGGTACTCCTCCTGGAGGGCCTGCTGCCACGCCTCGACGACGACCGGCCACTCCTCGACGTCGGGGAAGGTGATCGAGACGACGTCGTGCGCGCCGGGGACCGAGACCTGGAAGCGGACACCCTCGGGGATGCGCCCCTCCTCGCGCAGCCGCGTGAACGTGCGGTAGGAGTCGATGGCATCCTTCGCGTAGGGCAGGCGACCGCGCAGGTCGACGGCCTCGCCGGGCCGGATGCGCAGGGTCCTGAACACCGTGTACGCGTGGTCCTCGGACTGGCCGAGATCGGCGTCGACCTCCTCGAAGCACGGGGCCTTCGCGAGCACCTCGTTGTTGACGGCGCCGATCCAGCCGCGCCGCTCGGGGGTGGTCTCGCCGTCGGGCCAGCTCAGCGCGCGGTCCCCCACGGTGTCGGCGATGAGGGTGAAGACGCCCTCCGCACCGTCGGCGGGGATCCCGCCCGAGAACATCACGTTCTGTGCCATCCGGCCTGCTCCTGTCGTCGCGCCTCGTCGGTCGTCGTCGGGGCGCGCGTCGGCACCCCGGTACGGGGACGGACGCTAACGGCCCGACGACGAACCACGCGTGGTCCCGCCCGACGGTCTCGCCCACCGGGACCGGTGAGACGGCGCCGGCCGCACAAGCCGGTTGCCGGGAGAGGTCGTCGAGACCGGTCAGCAGGTGCCGGTCACCGGTCAGGCGGCGAAGGCCGCGACCAGGCGGCGGACCTCGTCGACGTCGCCGTCGACATCCACCTCGTCGAGCGGGACGCCGTCGTAGAGGACGCCCGCCCACGTGGTCGAGTCGCCGGTCACCCGCGCGGGCGCGTCGGTCGCCGGCTCCCGGACGATCGCGAGCTCGTCGTCCCACGTCAGGCGGAACTCGTACGGCCGGGGGGCCTCGATCCGCGCGTCGTGGAGGAGCAGCCCGACCTCGACCGGAGCGGTCGGTGGGGTCGACGGCGCCATGGTGAGCATCGACTGCACGGTGCCGTCGGGGGTCAGTCCGCCGTCGTCGTCCCGGGTGGGCGAGTCCATCGCCCACCGGCCGAGCGCGTTGAGGAGCGGGCGGAGCTCCTGTCCCCACGGCGTCACGCAGTACCCGGTGGCGCGGGTGGGTGCGGGGAGGTCGACGCGCTCGACGAGGCCGGCGTCCTGGAGCGCCCGGAGCCGCGCCGTCAGCACGGCGGGCGTGACGCCGATCAGGCCCTCGGCGAGCTCGACGAACCTCTTGGGCCCGAGCATGAGCTCGCGCAGGATCGGATAGGTCCAGCGGTCGCCGATGAGCTCGACCGCGTGCGCGGTGGCGCACGCGTCCCCGAGCTCGGCATAGCTGCGCTTGATCGGCATGACCTCATCATTCCACATTCGCTATGGACACGGTAGTGATTGCTCTGTTAAACATATCGCCATGGACATCGCCGACAGGGCAGTCGACCGCACCGCGTGGGAGACCGCGCAGGCCGAGCACCTCACCGCCGAGAAGGCGCACACCCGGGCCGGGGACGCGCTGGCCGCCGCGCGCCGCCGGTTGCCGGTCACCCGGGTCGGGCCGGTCCGGCTCGTCGGCGCCACCGGCGAGGTCCCGCTCGTCGACCTGCTCGAGGGACGCCGCCAGCTCGTCACCTACTCGTTCATGTGGCACCACGGCCGGCCGCACCACGGACAGTGCGAGGGCTGCACGTTCTCGATGAGCCAGGTCTCCGAGGCCACCCAGGCCTACCTCGCCGAGCGCGACGTGGCGTTCGCGGTCCTCAGCGAGGGGACGTGGGCCGAGCTGGCCGCCTACCGCGACTTCATGGGCTGGACGATGCCCTGGTACTCGGTCGAGCACGCACTGGACGAGCCCGCCGTGGCCGGCGGCGGGCAGCTGCGCTCCTTCGTCCGCGACGGCGAGGACGTCTACCTCGCGTTCGAGACCGTGGCGCGCGGGACGGAGCCGTTCGACATGGCGAACCTGCTCCTCGACCGGACACTCCTCGGGCGGCAGGAGGAGTGGGAGGACTCCCCCGCCGGCTGGCCGCAGACCCCGGCCGGCGGGTGGTGGCGCCGCGACGGCCGCCCCGTGGCCCAGTGGCTGCGCACCGACGAGCCCGTCGCGCACGCGACCGCCTGCCACTGACCCAGCACGAACGACCATCGACCGAGACCGGACCACCCACCGGGACCCGACCGCGCGACCCCTACGGACCGATCGACCGGTACGACCCGCACGAACACCAGCTGCACGACCGACGACCGCACGAGACACACCGACGACGAAGGAGCCATCGTGACCACCTCGAGCACCACCACGTCCGCGACCACCACCCACGGAACCGTCACCTCGGCCGACGGGACGACGCTCGCCTGGAGCCGCACAGGATCCGGCCCGGACCTCGTCATGGTCCACTGCGTGGCCACCTCCCGCACCGCCACGCCGCAGCCCGACCTGCCCGGCGCCCTCGCCGAGCACTTCACCGTGTGGACCTACGACCGGCGCGGCACGGGCGAGAGCGGCACCACCGAGCCCTACGCCGTCGAGCGCGAGTTCGAGGACCTCGCGGCGATCGTCGCGTTGGCCGAGGGCCGGCCCGTCACCGCCTACGGCTTCTCCTCGGGCGCCACCCTCCTGCTCCTGGCCGCCGAGGCCGGGGCTCCCGTGGCCCGCCTCGCCCTGCTCGAGCCGCCGCTCATGCCCGCCGACCCCGAGCACGCGGCGCGGGCCGAGGCTCAGCGCCTCATCGACGAGGACCTCGAGGCGGCCCACCGGTGGTTCAACGTCGAGGTGGTCGGGGTGCCCGCGGAGGTCCTTGCCGAGCTGCCGCCCCTGAGCACGCAGGACCTCGAGAACACCCGCACGATCGTCCACGAGCTCACCTTCCTCCCCGGCACGTCCGCGGCGCGGTTCGCCTCGATCACCACGCCCACGCTCGTCATCGCCTCGGAGGCGACGGACCCGGGCATGCTCGACGGTGTGCGCGAGCTCGCCGACGCCGTCCCGTCCGCGACCGCCGCGGTCCTGCCCGGCGAGTGGCACGGGGTCGACGACGCGACCCTCACGGACGCGATCCACGGGTTCGTCTCCGGCAAATGAGCGCGGCGGGGCCGGGGGCGGCGGGACACGGCTAGATTGACGGCGGAACCACGTCGACGTCGTCTCCCCCGGCCCGATCGGAGCACCCCGTGCGCCACCCAGCCCACCCGTCCACGCCCACCCGATCGCGGCGTCCGCTCGCGCACCGGCTGGTCGCCGTCCTCGGCTCCGCCCTCCTCGGCGTCACAGCGCTCGGCCTGCCCGCGGGCGCCGCGCCGGTGCCGGACGGGGAGGAGGCCGACGACGACGCGCCACCCGTCGTCGTGCCCGGGTCCGCCGCGACCGACACCGGCGCCGCACCGGACCAGGGCGGCACGATCGGGTCGGTCGGCAGCTCGCCGACGTTCCACCTCTCGAACTCCCCCACCGGGGCCTCGCCGCGGCAGGTGATCTTCGGGCGGACCGGGGACGAGGTGTTCATCGCCGACACGGACGGCAACGGGACGGACGAGATGATCGTCCGTCGCGGGGCCGAGTTCCACGTGTCGGGCTCCGGCGGGTCCGCCGTGACCACCCACCGGTTCGTCTACGGGCGGGCCGGGGACGAGGTCTTCTTCGGCGACTGGGACGGCGACGGGGTCGACACGCCCGCGGTGCGGCGCGGCAACACGTTCCTCGTGCGCAACGAGAACTCGGCGGGGTTCGCGACGTCGTCGTTCGACTACGGCCGGGTGGGCGACGAGGTGCACGTGGGCGACTACGACGCCGACGGGCTCGACACGATCGCCATCCGCCGCGGCATCCAGATCCACGTCCGCAACACCCTGACCAGCGGACCCGCGAGCGTCCAGTGGCCCTACGGGCGGGCGACCGACAGCGTCCTCGTGGGCGACACGGACGGCGACGGCACGGACACGTTCCACGTGCGGCGGGGCAGCACGGTCTACGTGAGCGACTCCCACGGCGAGACCACCGCCGACCGGACGTTCACCTTCGCCGCCGCCTACGACGTGGCGATCCTCGGCGACTGGGACGGGAACGGCACCGACACCATCGGGGCGCGCGCGGCGGACCGGTCGAGCTGGGGCCGCTGCGCGCCGCTCTCCCTCGGGCAGTCCCGGTACGACACCGGGCTCACCGATCGCGTGTCGATGGCAGTCGCGGAGAACTGGTCGACCTCGTGGGCCACGTTCACCGTGTGCGAGCGGGTCCCCGGGTCCGAGGCCTACCGGGAGCGGTGGTCGACCTCCGCCCGGATCGGCGCCAACGGCACCGCGCGGCCCGGGCAGCCGGCCGCCTGGCACACCTACCGCACGCCGACCGGCGCGTACTCCGTGACCGAGTCCTTCGGCCTCTACGACCCGGGGACGGCGCTCGACCACCGGATCCTCACGCCGTACTCGCGCTGGGGCGGGACGCCCGGGCGGAACTACAACCAGTACTACGACGCGTCCTCGCCGAGCATGGCCAACACGATGCCCGACGAGAACATGTGGCGCCTCGCCCACACCCGCGGCGGCGACTACCGTCAGGGCGCGGTCATCAACTACAACCGGCCGCCGGACAGCCCGATCCGGGAGGGCATGGGCTACGCGATCTTCCTCCACGCCAACCCGGTGGCCACGGCCGGGTGCATCGCGATCCCCGAGCACCTCGTCTCGCGCTACCTGCGCGAGACGCAGCCCGGCGACACGATGCTCCTGGGTGTGCGCGACCACCTGTTCGGCTAGTCGGCGCCGCACCGGTCGGCGCCGGGACGTCGCTCCGACCCGCACCCGGGCCGGGTCTCCTCACCTACACGGCGGTCGACACGACCGTGAGGTCGTCGTGGCGCTTCTCCCCCGGCGCGACGTCGGTGCGGGCGGTCTCGGCGGCCCGGACGGCATCACGGAGCTCGGTCAGGCGTCCGGCCGCACACTCGCGCGCGAACTCCTCGAGGGTGTGCGTGCCGACCTCGAGGAAGGACCGGGTCGCGCCGTCCGAGGCCGCAACGAGGTGGCGGACCTCCGCGCGGCGCACGGTGGTGACGAGCGCGCGGTGCGCGACGTCCGGGTCGTGGCTCGCCACCCAGTAGCCGCCGGGCGTGTTGAGCAGGTCGGCCGCGCGGGGGATCGGGGCCGGCGTTCCGCCCGCGGCGGCGACCCTCGCTGCCTCCTCGCGGTCGGCGGCGAGGCGGTGCACGAGCTGGTCGAGACGGTCGTCGGTGAGGTGGAGCGGGCCGTCCTCACGCACGACGACGATCGAGGAGTCGCACAGGACGAGGCACTCGACGTCGTCGTCCCCGATGCGCCACGCGACCACGGTCGCGCTGGGTGATCCGGACGCGAGGTCGCACGTCGTCGCATGCCGGTCGCGGACGTCGGCGAGCGCCGCCTCGAGGGAGTCGGTCATCGAGGAGTCCCCGCGCTCGAGGATCGAGCCGAACGCCTCCGCGAGCGCGTGGGAGAACCAGGCGACGGTGTGCTCGCAGCCGGCGCGGAACTCCTTCGGGAGTCCCGCCCCGTCGGCCACGACGACGACGCGCTCGCCCACCCAGGACGCGTCCTCGTTCTCGCGGTCGGGGGAGCCGGGGACGGACAGCGCATGGACGGTCGAGGCGTTCGCACCCATGGCGCCAGCGTGGCACGGACGGCGGGGCGCGCGCCGTGCGACGACGGTGGTCGGGGGCGGGTCGATCGTCGTCGTCGGGCGTGGTGTCCTCCGGCGGCGGTCCCCCGGCGCGGACCGGAGGCATGATGTCGGGCAGGAAGGGGGCCGGGACGCCGCGTCGCGGGCGACGGGAGCGGGAGTCCGAGCCCCGGGCGAGTCGACGGAGGACCTGTGCGCGACCTGTTGTTCATCACCCCGACCGAGGCGCTCGCGGTGGCGGTGGCCACCGCGGGGATGTACCTCGCGATGGTTCTGCTCGTGCGGGTCCTCGGGCAGCGGGTGCTGTCGAGCATGTCGAGCTTCGACCTCGTGGCCGTCATCGCGTTCGGGTCGGTCATCGGGCGCGCCGCACTGGGCGAGGCACCCGTGCTGGCCGGGGGGATCGTCGCGCTGCTCACGCTCATCTCGATGCAGGCGCTCGTCGGCCTCGTGCGCCACCTGCGTGGCGGGAACCGGGCGCTCGTGGCGCGGCCCGTGCTGCTCATGGCCGGCTCGCAGGTGATCGACGAGCACATGCGCAAGTGCCACGTGCTGCCCGGGGAGCTGCAGTCCCGGCTCCGGCTCGCCGGTATCAGCCACTACGGGCAGGTGGCGGCGGTGACGTTCGAGCCGACCGGGACCATCAGCGTGCTCCGCCGCGGCGAGCCCGTGGACCCGCTGCTGCTCAGCGGGGTGGTCGGCGCCTCGCTGGTGCCGGCCGAGCTGCTCGCCGAGCACGAGGCCGAGCGGTAGGCGGGCGCCCTGTCGTCACACATTCCGTGTGGCTACACTTGTGGCTATGACTATCGATGATGCGATGGCTCTGCGCGACGTCAAGAACCGCCTGTCCGAGGTTGTCGACCAGGTCGAACGGGAGCACGACCGCGTCGTGATCACGCGGCACGGCAAGCCTGCAGCAGTCGTCATCAGCACCGTTGACCTCGCGTCGCTCGAGGAGACGCTGGAGATCGCGGGCCGTCCGAAGCTCCTCGCCCAGGTTCGGGACAGCCTGGAGGAGATTGCTGCGGGCGAGGCCGAGGTGCTGTCGAAGGACGACATCCTCGCGACGCTTCGGCCCTGATGTCCGAGCAGTACGAGGTGGCGTGGACCCCTTCCGCCCGGCGCGCGCTTCAACGACTGCCGGAGAAGGTGGCGACGGCAGCCATCGAGTTCATCTACGGACCCCTCGCCGTCAATCCTCAGCGGGTCGGCAAGGCGCTGCGCTTCACGCTCGAAGGACTGCACAGCGCCCGCCGCGGTGACTACCGGATCATCTACCGCATCGATGACCGGGTGACGATCACCGCGATCGAGCACCGCTCGGACGTCTATCGCTGACAGGCCCGGTCCCCGTGGAGGCCCGGGGCAGCAGCACCGGCGCGGGGATGGCGCGCGCGCTCACGGCGCCGACGGCGTCGCCGCCGTCCGCGCGGTCGAGCTCCGCGAGCAGCAGGTCGACGGCGACCCGGGAGACGTCGCCGAGGTGGAGGTCCACGGCGGTGAGCGGCGGTCGGGCCGACCGCGCCCGGATGCCGTCGTAGCGGGTGGCGACGAGGAGGTCCTCCCCCACCGTGCGCCCCGCCTCGCCCGCGGCCGCGACGGCACCACTGGCGAAGGCGTCGATCGGCACGCACAACGCGTCGAGGTCCGGGCGCTCGCGCAGGAGCGAGCGCGCGGCCTCGTAGCCGGCCTGCTCGCCGCCCCGTTCGTCGGCGACGGCGATCGCGGGCGAAGCACCCGACGCCTCGGCACGCTCGAGGTAGAGCGAGCGGAAGACCTCCTGGGACTGGCGCCCGCTCGACCCGACGAGGAGGCCGATCGTCCGCGCCCCCCGCTCGGTCAGGTGCGCGAGCAGCAGGTCGGCGACGTCGTGGTGGCGCAGGTCCACCGAGCGGCCGGACCCGGCGCCGTCCAGGTCCTCTCCGATGGTGACGAAGGGGATGTCGCGCTGGGCGAGCTCGGTCGCGAGCGGGTCGTCGGCCGGCGGCTCGAGGAGGATTGCGCCGTCGATGTCGAGGAGGCCGAGCGCGCCCGGGTCCTCCGACGGCGGGACGAGGACGAGGCTGTAGCCCCTCAGGAGGGCGTTCTCGGCGCAGCCGACGGCCAGCTCGGTGAAGAAGCCGAGCCGCGCCGGGCCGGCGGAGACCGCCGTCGGCATCGAGGACAGCAGGGCGATCGCACGGGACCGGCCGGAGCGGAGACGCTGGGCGCGGACGCTGGGCCGGTAGCCGAGCGAGGCCGCGACCTCCTTGACGCGCTCGCGGGTGCCGGCGTGCACCTGGCCGCGGTCGTTGAGCGCGTGCGAGACGGTGGTCCGCGAGACCCCGGCGACGCGAGCGACGTCGGCGATCGTCGGTCGCTTCTGGGCGGGGGAGCTGGTCACGGTGCTCGCAGGCTACCCCCGCTCAGAGGAGGACGACGATCCCGGAGACGATCGCGAACACGAGCACGATCATCCGCAGCAGCTTGCCGTCCAGACGGTGGTGCACCCAGCGACTGACGAACGCCCCGATGCCCACGAACGGCACGAGCGCGGCGCTCATCCCGAGCGTGCCGAGCTCGATCTGCCCACCGATACCGAGCACGACGAGCGAGATCACCTCTCCCACGAGGAAGCACACGGCGACCGTGGCGCGCAGGGTCGGTCCGCTCTTGTGCTGGTAGGCGAGCGCCAACGGCGGTCCCCCGACGCCGGTCGAGGTCTCGGTGACGCCGGTGATGAGGCCGACGCTGACCAGGCCGGTCCGATTGGGGTCGAACGCGGGGGCGAGGAGTGCGACGACGGCGGCGATGATCGTCGACCAGCCGATGAGGAGCATGAGCTGGTGCTCGGTCACCACGACCAGGATCCACAGCCCGGCGAACGTCCCCGCGAACCGTCCCGCGCTGATCCACCGCACGCCGTGCCAGTCCAGGTGCTCCCGCTCGCGCCAGGCGACGTAGGCGTTGAGCGGGATCATCAGCACGAGCAGCAGCACCGGGATCAGCCGCGGCTCGACGAGGCCGATCACCGGCGCCGCCACGAGCGCGAAGCCCATCCCCGTGGAGCCCTGGACGAACGCGGCCACGAGGATCGTGACCGCGGACACGACGAACGCGGTCTCGCTCATGCGTGGGCGACCTGACCCGACGCTCGGTGGTCCGCGGAGAACGGGTGGATCTTGTGGATCGGCGCCCGCTCGACCGCGCGCTCGGCGATCTCGCGCGCCCGGTCGAGCAGCGCGTCGCCGTCGACACCGAGCGGCCGGCCGTCACGGACCCGGAGACGACCCCCGACGACGACGGACTCGATCTGGTCGCGACCGGCCAGCCGGACGAGCTCCCACGGCAGGTCCCACGACGGGACGAGCTCAGGGACGTCGAGCGTGAGGACGAGCAGGTCGGCGTGGGCACCGGCCGAGATCTCGCCGATCTGGCCGGCCAACCCCACGGCGTCGGCACCGCCCGTGAGCCCGCGCTCGAGCCACGTCCACCCGCCGCCCACGGACGAGTCGCCCGAGGGGAGCCCGTGGACGAGTCGCTGCGCGGTCTCGGCCGCGTCGAGCATCCGGAACGCGTCGCCCCGGGTCCCGTCGGTGCCGAGCCCGACCCGTACGCCGAGCTCGTGCATGAGGAGCGCCGGAGCCACCGCGTTACCCTTCCACGCGCTCGCGACCGGGTTGTAGGAGATCGCTCCCCCGGAGTCGCGCAGGAGGGTGATCTCGCGCGGAGTCAGCAGCGTGGTGTGCGCGGCGAGCAGCTCAGGACCGAGCGCACCGAGGTGCGCGAGGCGCTCGAGCGGACGCATCCCGGTGGCTTCCAGGGACCGCTCGACGGCGGCGAGGTGCTCGTTGAGGTGCGTCTGGAAGGTCACACCGGCCTCCCGCGCGAGGGCGGTGACACGGGTGAGCATCTCGTCGGAGGCCACCTCGGGGATCGAGACGGCGAGCGAGGGCTGGACGAGGTCGTGCCCCTCCCACTTGTGGAGGTGCTCGCCGGCGGCGGCGAGGACGTCGTCGACCTCCGCGACCCGCTCGCCGCCCACGAGGTCGTTGCAGATGGTGCCGAGCACGCAGCGCACGCCGACCGCGCCGGCCGCCTCGGCGAGCCGCTCGACCCCGCCGTCCACCGTGGCTCTGGTCCCCGCGTCCGCGACGGTCGTGAAGCCGCCCCGGAGCGACTCCCACGCCGCCAGCCGGGTCGCGACGTCGATGGCCTCCTCGTCCAGGTGCGCCTCCATCGGCACCCAGACCCGGCGGAAGATCTCGGACGGTTCCCCGAAGACGAGGGACTTCCCGAAGGACTGGGTGAGGTGGTGGTGGGCGTCGACGAGCCCCGGCATGAGGAGCCGGCGCGGGAGTCGGACGACGGCCGCCCCCGGGTGGCGCTCCTGGACCACATCGGCCTCCCCGACCTCGGCGACGCGCCCGTCGGCGACGAGGACGCCCTGACCCGTGCGGATGCCGTCGTGCAGGAGCGTGCGCTCCGGGAGCAGAACGGTGGGCCGCTCGTGCAGGTCGGCGAGGTCGACGCGGTCGGTCACGGAGTTCCTCCATGTGAGTCGTGGTCTGCGCGGCTGGTCGTGCGCGGACGTGGGTCGTGCTCGGCGGTCGTGCGCGGGTTCGACCGCCCGGGGTCGGAGGCCTCCGCTTCAGCATGCGTCGGCGCCTCGTCGTGGTCGGGGAGATCGGCGTGGGCACGCTCGTCCGCCTGCCCGCCGCGGGGTGCGTCGTCGTCGGGCGCGTCATCGGTGCTCGCGCCCGGTTCGTCGGCGTCGGCAGAGCGCGACCGGCCGATGTGGTTGAACAGGATGTTCACGAGCACCGCGACCAGGGCGCCCATGGCGACACCGCTCGAGAGGATGCTGCCGAGGGTGGACTCCAGGCCGGAGTACGCACCCGGCACCACGATCGGCAGCAGCCCGAAGCTCAGGCCCGCGGCGACGACGAGCATGTTCCGCTGGTCGCCCAGGTCGGAGCGGCCCAGCATCTGCAGGCCGATGACGGTGAGGATCGCGAACACGACCACGCCGGTCCCGCCGACGACGGGGGCAGGGATCGCGTAGATGATCCGGGCGACCGGGGTGATCAGTCCGATGACGATGAGGATGACACCCGCCGCCGCCGTGACGAAGCGGCTCTTGACGTTGCTCACCCGCACGATGCCGATGTTCTCGCCGCTCGTCACCATGAGCGAGGTGCCGAACATGCCCGCGAAGAGCGAGACGAGCGCGTCGGCGCGGATGGTGCGGGGCGCCGCCTTGGTGATGTCGATCTTCTTGCCGACGATCTCCGCGTTGATCGCGGTCTGGCCGGTGGCCTCCGCCATCGAGGCGAGGGCGAAGATCAGCAGCGGCACCGAGGCGAGCAGGTCGAACTCCGGGCGGCCGAACGGGAACAGCTCGGGCACGGTGGCGACCGGTCCGGACAGGTCGGGGACGTCCACCTGTCCGAGCAGGGCTGCGATGCCGGTCGCCGTGACCAGGCCGATCATCACCGCGAGCTGGCGCACCATGCCGCGCAGCACCCGGAAGAGCAGGACGATGAGCACGATCGTCATGACGCCGAGGCCGATGGCCATGGGGTCGCCGAACGCGTCGGAGTCGGGCTGGCCCGTGATGAGCAGCGCGTTGATGCGGATGAGGTTGACGCCGACGATGACGATCATCGTGCCGATCACCAGGGACGGGAAGAACTTGATGATGCGGCTGAACACCGGTAGCACGATGAAGTAGAAGACCGCGGTGAGCAGCACCGCGCCGGTCGCCGTCGCCGGCCCGTGCTCGGAGGCGATGGCGATGAACATCACCACCGGCGCACCACCGGGCAGCATCATGAACGGCAGGCGGACACCGAACCCCCAGCGGCCCATCGACTGGATGATCGAGCCGATCCCCGAGAAGACGAACGTGATGCTGAGCAGCTGGACGATGAGGTCCGGATCGAGCTGCAGGCTGGCGCCGACGAGGAACACCGACGAGATCGGAGCGGCCGACATGACGAGGACGTGCTGGAGGCCGAACGGGATGATCTTGCGGGCGGGCGGGATCTCGTCGACGGGATGCGGGGTACGAACCTCTGCTGATCGGGTCATGCGGTTCTCCTTTGGACCGGGACCTGAGCGGATGGACTCAAATCGATTTGGCATGAATCGATTTGGGAAGACTATGAGCCACCGCGCCGCGCGTCAACCCCTCCCCTCCCACTCCGGCGCCGATGGTTGACTCGAGGGCGTGACCGACGGGCCGGACAGCGACCGCAAGGCGCCCCGGGCGGGCGGGCCGGGGCGAGGGTGGGCGTTCGCCGTCGTGCTCGTCCTGGTTGTCACGGCCGTGGTCGTCCTTGCCCCGCGTGTCTCTCAGTACCTGCGTGAGGAGGGCGTACCGGTTCTTGGCGAGAGTGCCGAGTGCGTCGTGCGGACGCCGGACGGGGAGGTCGAGCTCACCCGCGACCAGGCGCGACGCGCGACGACCGCGGTCGCCGTCGGTGCCCAGGACGGTCCGACGATCGAAGCGCCCGACACCTCCGACGTCGACGACACCGTGCTCGAGCTCCTCGCCACCGGACCGGCCGACGACGCCGGACCGAGCCTCAGCTGCCGCGGCTCGGCGGCCGACGACCTGCCGGAGGAGGAGATCACCGACACCGGCCTGACCCCGCGGGCCCAGGAGGTCCTCGACGCGATGACGGACGTGTTCGGGGACCAGGTGCTCGGCGGGTTCGCGCCAGGCGGGGTGCAGCGCGCCGGCGAGTCGACCCACAACGACGGCCGTGCGATCGACGTCTTCTTCCAGCCGGTGTCCGAGGAGAACCGCCGGCGCGGCTGGATCCTCGCGCACTGGCTCGTGGCGCACGAGGACACCCTCGACATCCAGTACGTCATCTTCGACGACCGGATCTGGAGCGCGCACAGCCGGCGCGGGCGGTGGCAGCCCTACGACGCACCCGAACCGGCGAACGAGATCCTGCGGCACCTCGACCACGTGCACGTCGACGTGCTGCGCGGCGGGTAGGCGCCGGTCGGCTTGTCGCGCGGACCGGTGGGCGACAGTGCGCGATCAGGGGCGGGCCACCCCGACGAGCGGCTAGAGGGACAGCCGGGCCACGGCCTCGCCGTCGTCGTACTCGCCGGTGAGCTCGAAGCCGGCGGCCAGGTAGAACGGCTCGGGCCCGCCGGGGGCCTGCACCCAGCTCGTCTCGACGGCCGTGTGCCCGGCAGCGCGGAGCTCCGCGGTCCACGCCTCGAGGGCGCGCCGACCGATGCCCCTCCCCTGGTGGCGGCGGTCGACGAGGAAGCGCCACAGGTAGGGGTCCGGCGTGCCGTCGTTGACGGCGTCCGCCCACATGAGGAAACCGGCGGGCTCGCCGTCGGCCTCGATGCCACGCAGCAACGGGACCACGGGATGGCCGGCCTCCGGCTCGGGGAAGAGCGCGTCGGTGAAGGACTGGTCGACGCTCGCGACGAAGCGCTCCTGGGTGCGGTGCGTGCGCAGCCGGCGGTAGGTCCAGACGCTCTCGTGGTCGAGCTCGACGAGGCGGACCGTCTCCGGCGGCGTGCGCGGGCGGTCGCGCCAGGCCCGGCGGTCGTCGGCGGTCATCGAGTAGTGGAGGTTGTCGTCCCACGCACCCCGCCACCAGAAGGACTTCTCCGCGAGGTGGTCGAAGGTCATGCCGAGCCGCTCGAGGAGCCGGGCCGAGGCGCGGTTCTCCGGGGAGAGCTCGGCGACGAGGCGGTGGACGCCGACCCGGTCGACGAGGTCGTCGACGACGGCGGACGCGGCCTCGCCGGCGTACCCCTTGCCCTGGTGCGCCGTCGCGAGGGTGAACCCGATCTCGGCGATCCCGGAGTGCGCGTCGAGGCCGACGTAGAGGTCGCCGACGAGCTCGCCCCCGGCCTCGATCGCGAGCTGCGTGCCGCCGCCGGGCACGACGTCGGTCCGGTCCGCGTGGGCGGCCGCGAGCCGCTCGGCCCGCTCCCGCGGGTACGGCAGGTCCCAGTCCTGGAGCGCGCTGACCTCAGGGTCGTTGCGGTAGGCCGTGAGCGTGTCGACGTCCCGCTCGGCCACCATGCGCACGGTCAGCCGGTCGGTCCGCAGGGGGTAGGGGGTGTCGGTCATGCTCCGATCGTCGCCGGGCCGGAGGGGCGGCGCCAGCGAAATCCGGTCGTGCCGACGGCGTCGGGCACGGCAGGGAAGGTGTCCGTGCCGTGACGCCCCGCGATCACCCCTGCTTGGTCGCCCCGGCCCCGCTCTGCGGGAACATCGGCACCGCGACCTGGATCCCCTCCTCATCGAACCGGACCTTGAGGTGGGCGCGGGCGGCGCGGCCGATCGCCCACTGCGAGCCGGGCCGGGTCTTGATGATCATCCGCATCGTCACGGCGCCGTTCCCGATGGCGGTCACGCCGCTGACCTCGGGGGCGTCGAGGATCTCGGCCGCGAACTCCGGGTCCGTGGCGAACTCCTCCAACCCGCTCTCGATGACCTGCTTCGCCCGGGGCAGGTCGACCGAGTAGTCGAGCGGGATCTCGATCAGCGCGTTCGCCCAGTCCTGGTTCATGTTGGCGACCCGCCGGATCTCGCCGTTGCGCACGTACCAGACGTTGCCGTCGAGGTCGCGGATCTTCGTGATCCGCATCGTCATCTCCTCGACCGTGCCGACGGCGTCCCCGACGTCGACCACGTCACCGACGCCGATCTGGTCCTCCGACATCATGAACAGGCCGGAGATGAAGTCCTGCACCAGACTCTGCGCGCCGAAGCCAATCGCGAGACCCACCACGCCGGCGCTGGCCAGGATCGGAGCGAGATTGATCCCGAACTCGCCCAGGATCATCATGAACGCCACGCCGAAGATGACGAACGAGGCGATGCTGCGCAGCACCGAACCGATCGTCTGCGCCCGCTGCTGCTGGCGACGGACGCGAGCGGTCTCGTCGGTGCCCGGCCTGGCGACCTTGCGCCTGGCGTTGGACGCGGCCCGGTCCAGCTGTTGCCGCGACTGGACGATCCGCTCGGCGAGCCGCATGATCACCCGGCCGAGGACGGCGCGCGCGATGATCGCCACCAGGAGGATGATGACGACGTTGATGAGGCTGGAGACCATCTCCCCCGAGCGCGAGGAGAACCACTCGCCGATCACGCCGGCCTGCGCGGGTATGTCTGTCACGGGTCGCCCCTTCCGGTCTCGGGCTCACGTGGCTCGGGTCTGGAGCCCGCGAGATTCCGAGATCCATCGTCGCAACGACCGGTCCGGCTCGCGATCCTCGGCCGCCGCGCACTGCTGTGAGAAATCCGGCCGTCGACCGGGAATTCCGCCGGGCCGGGTCGGAACGACTCCGGGGCGCACGCCGGAGCCGCGACGCGTTCGGCTTGGCCCGACTGCCGGGCCCGCGCACGATGGACCCATGACCACGATCCGGCCGGCACGGCCCTCCGACGCCGAGGACATGACCGAGGTGCAGAACGCGATCCATCGCGCGGGCCTCCGGGAGAGCCCGGTCGACGTCGCGTCGGTTCGCGAGCGCTACCTCGAGCTCGAGCACGTGGTCGCGTGCACCGTCGCCGAGCGGGATGGCCTGGTGGTCGGTTTCCAGTCCCTCACTCGGGCGTGGCCGGGCAACCCCTACGACGTGACCGTGGGGTGGGGGATCATCGGCACGCACATCCATCCCGACGCCGCTCGGAGCGGTCTCGGTCGCCGTCTCTTCGTCACCACCCTTGCCGCTGCCCGGGCCACCGGACTCCGTCACATCGACGCCACCATCGGCGCCGACAACCCGCCCGCCCTGTCCTACTACGCGGCCATGGGCTTCACGCCCTACCGTCCGGCCGGCGACGCGATCCCGCACCGACTCGACGTCCGATGACGTCGACGCTGCCGGCCCTCGGTCACCGCCCCATGTCGACGAAGCGCGAGTAGTGCCCCTGGAAGGCCACCGTCACCGTGCCGGTGGGCCCGTTCCTCTGCTTGGCGATGATGATGTCCGCCTCGCCGGCCCGCGGGTGCTCCTTCTCGTAGGCGTCCTCGCGGTGCAGGAGCATGACGACGTCGGCGTCCTGCTCGAGCGAGCCCGACTCGCGCAGGTCGGACATCATCGGCTTCTTGTCGCCGCGCTGCTCGGGTCCACGGTTGAGCTGCGCGACGGCGATGACCGGCACCTCGAGCTCCTTCGCGAGGAGCTTGAGCGCACGCGAGAACTCCGAGACCTCCTGCTGCCGCGACTCCACGCGCTTGCCCGAGCTCATCAGCTGGAGGTAGTCCACGGCGATGAGCTTGAGGTCGTGGTTCTGCTTGAGCCGCCGGCACTTGGCGCGGATCTCCATGAGCGACATGTTCGGGCTGTCGTCGACGAACAACGGGGCCGACGACGAACGGCTCGCCGCGCCGGCCACCCGCTCCCACTCGTCCTGCCGCATCGAGCCCTCGCGCATGTGCTTGAGCGAGACGCCGGCCTCGGCGGACAGGAGCCGCATGGTGATCTCGGTGCGCCCCATCTCGAGGCTGAAGATCACCGACGCGTGGTTGTTGCGGATCGAGGCGTTGCGGCAGATGTCGAGCGCGAGGGTCGACTTACCGATGGCGGGCCGCGCCGCGATGATGACCATCTGGCCCGGGTGGAGGCCGTTCGTCAGGCCGTCGAGGTCGGCGAAGCCGGTGGGGACGGCGCCGTCGTCGCCCGTCTTGGACTCGATGCGCTGCAGCTCGGTGAGCGTGGGGTCCACCAGCTCGCGCAGCGGGCGGTAGTCCTCCGCGTTGCGCTGGTCGGCCACGGCGTAGACCTCGGCCTGGGCGGAGTTGACGATCTCCTCGACGTCGCCGCCGTCGGTCGCGTAGCCGAGCTGGACGATGCGGGTGCCCGCCTGGACGAGCCGGCGCAGCACGGCCTGCTCGCGCACGATCCGCGCGTAGTAGCCCGCATTGGCCGCCGTCGGGACCGAGGAGACGAGGGTGTGCAGGTACGGCGCCCCGCCCACGCGGGTCATCTCGCCGCGGCGGGTGAGCTCGGCGGCGACCGTCACCGGGTCGGCGGGCTCGCCGCGCCCGAACAGGTCGATGACGGCCTCGTACACGAGGGCGTGCGCCGGCTTGTAGAAGTCGACGCCGCGGACCTCCTCGACCACGTCCGCGATCGCGTCCTTGCTCAGCAGCATGCCGCCGAGGACCGACTGCTCGGCCGCGACGTCCTGCGGCGGGGTCCGGTCGAAGTCGGCCCGTGCTGCGCCCGGATCCTCTGCCACGCTCGCTCCTTCTCGTGCCCGGTCGAACGCCCGGCCAGGCGACGCTACGGGGCCGCTCCCCCGTCGCCAAACCCACACTGTGCACGAACCGGCCGACATCCGTGGACGGCCTGTGGACCAACACCGTGAGCCTGTGCACAGCTGTGGACAAAGGTGTGGGTATGACCGGCGCCGGGGAGCCCCGGGACGCACGACGACGCCACCCCTCCCCGCACAGGGTGTGGACGGAATTAGTCGGGCGTGTCGTGTGGACGGAGGAAGTCCGGCCAGTCGTGAGCAGGGAAGCCGGCCCGTCCGGGCGCCCGCCCTGCGGGCGTGGGTCGCCCCGCCCCCGGGGCCGACCTACGGTGACCCGGGTACCGGCCGGCGAGCGCCCGAGGAGGAGAGATGTCCGCGGACCCGGGCTCCGGCGTCGGGCCGGAGATGACCCCGCGCGAGGTCGACCGGCAGATCCTCCGCCTCGCGCTCCCCGCGCTCGGCGCGCTGATCGCCGAACCGTTGCTCCTCATCATCGACTCCGCGATGGTCGGCCACCTGGGGACGGCGTCGCTGGCCGGGCTCGCGATCGCGCAGGCGGTGCTCACGACGATCGTCGGGGTCTGCGTCTTCCTCGCGTACGCCACGACGGCCGCGACCGCCCGGCTCGTCGGGGCCGGCCAGCGGGGCCGCGGGATCCGGGCGGGGATCGACGGGATGTGGCTCGCCGTCGGGCTCGGCGTGGTGCTCGCGGTGGTCCTGCTGCTGGCCGGGCCGTGGCTCGTCGGCGCGCTCGGCGGCAGCGGCGAGGTGGCGTCCGAGGCGGTGGCCTACCTGCGCGCGTCGGCGTTCGGGCTGCCCGGCATGCTCGTCGTGCTCGCCGCCACCGGGACGCTGCGCGGCCTGCTCGACACCCGCACGCCGCTGTACGTCGCCGCCGGTGGAGCCGTCGCGAACGCCGTGCTCAACGCGATCCTCATCTACGGCGCCGGCCTCGGGATCGTCGGCTCCGGCCTCGGCACGGCGATCGCCCAGCTCGGGATGGGCGCGGCGCTCGCGGCCGTGGTGGTTCGCGGCGCCCGGCGCCACGACGTCCCGCTCGCCCCCTCCGGCCTCGGTGTCCTCGCCTCCGCGCGCGCCGGCCTCCCCCTCTTCGTCCGCACCCTCTCGCTGCGGGCCGCGATCCTCGTGACCGTCGCCGTGGCCACCGCCCTCGGCCCGGCCCGCCTCGCGGCCTACCAGGTGACGAGCTCGATCTGGTCGCTGTGCGCGTTCGCGCTCGACGCCGTCGCGATCGCCGCGCAGGCCCTCGTCGGGCAGGGGCTCGGCCGCGGCGACGCCGGGGCCGTGCGCCGCCTCGTCGGCCGCTGCCTGCGCTGGGGCATCCTCGCCGGGATCGTCATCGGGATCGTCGTCGCCGCCAGCTCCCCGCTCCTCGTGCGCATCTTCTCCGCCGACCCCGACGTGCGCTCGGCGGCCGTGTGGTGCCTCGTCGTCGTCGGGGCCCTCATGGGTCTGGCCGGGCTCGTCTACATCCTCGACGGCATCCTCATGGGCGCCGGCGACGGGCCGTTCCTCGCCGTGTCCGGCATCGTCACGCTCGTCGTCTACCTGCCGGCCGCGTGGGCGGTCGCCGCGTTCGGCCCGGGCGGGACGTGGGGCCTCGTCTGGTTGTGGGTGGCCTTCGCCGGGGTGTTCATGGGCGCGCGGGCCGTCACCACCTACCTGCGCTCGCGCGGGACCCGGTGGATGGTCCTCGGGGAGGGGCGGTGACGGACGTCGCCGGGCGATCACCTGATCGCGGCCGGCCCGTCGGGCACCCTGGCCGGATGACCACCGGTGGACGCACGAGGCTCGAGCGCCCCGACCTGCGCGCCGTCATCTTCGTGGCGATCGCGTCGGCCTGCGGCTTCGGCACCTTCTACGGCCTGTACACCTCGGCGCCGGTCGCGCTCGCCGGCGGGGGCGTCTCCGCGGGCACCCGCACCGCCGTCTTCATGGCCTGCGTCATCGCGGTGCAGCCCCTCGTCACGGTGCTCGGCCGGTGGATGCGCGTGCGCTCGCGATCGGTGGGCGGCGGGCTCGCCTCGATGGCCCTCGGGTTCGCCGTGCTCCCGCTTGCCGGCGGCTGGCCGGGCCTCGTCCTCACGGGCCTCGGGTTCGGCGTGTTCGTCGTGACCAGCGCGGCCTGGGTGCGCGAGCTCGCCGACGCAAGCACCGCCGGCCGGGCCCTCGGCATCTACGGCCTCGCCTCCGCCGTCGGCGCGACGGTCGCCGCCCCCGCCGCGCTCGCCCTGGCCGACGGCGTCGGGGTCGTCGGCGTCGCGGCCGGTGGCGCCCTGGTCACGGCGCTCGGGCTCGTCCCCGTGGCCCTCGCGCGGCGCATCGGCGAGCACGGCCGCCCCGGCCTCACCGACGCCCCCACCGACCACGTCCCCACGCTCCCCCGCTCCGGCACCGGGCCCGCGCCGGAGACCGAGGCGTCCCTCGCGGTCGGGGACGCGACGACCTACCTCTCCGACGACGAACCACCCGCCCGGTCCCGCGTCGCCGAGGATGACCGCGACGGCTCCGTCCACTCCGACGATCCCGGCAGCAGCCCGCGCTCCGTCCACGCCGACGACGACGCACACCCCCGCCGGCGTGGGCCGTTCGGCGTCGTCGCCCCCACCCTGGTGATCCATTCGCTCGCCGTGATCGCCTACGGGCTCATGCTCACGTCCGCGGGCACCCTGGCGGAGGCCGGCGGCGGGACGGCGGCCGTGGTCGCCGCGTTCAGCGTCCAGGGAGCCGTGGCGGTCGGTCGGCCGGTCGCGGGGTGGCTGGCGGACCGCTGGTCGGGGGCAGGGACGCTGCTGGTCGCCGCGGTCGCGGTGGCGGGCGCGCTGGCCTGGGCGGTGGCCGACGACGACCCGGTCCGGTTCGTCGTCGCCGCCACGCTGGTGGGAGCGTTCTCGGGCGCCGTCCAGACCGCGGCGCTCACCGTGATGATGCGCCGCGCGGTCACGCCCGGTCAGGCCGAGCGCGTGAGCATGGGCTGGAACGTGACGTTCGACGTCGCGCTCGGCCTCGCGGCGGCGGCCGCCACCCGCCTCGCCCTCGTGTGACAGCACGACGCCCCCGGAACCGCGCGGGTTCCGGGGGCGTCGGACAGGTGGATCTCGTCGGGACCAGGTCTCTATGACCGGACCCGCGAGGCCGACCGAGGATCAGGCCTCGGGCACGACCTCGACGACCAGGCTGGCCGAGACGTCCTCGTGCAGGCGGACCTGCACGCGGTGCTCGCCGAGCGACTTGATCGGCGCCGGGATCTCGATCTTGCGGCGGTCGAGCTGCGGCCCGCCGCCGGCCACGACGGCCTCGGCGATGTCGACGCTCGACACGGCGCCGAACAGACGACCGGCCTCGCCGGCGCGGACGCTGACGGTGACCGGGCCCGACTGGAGGCGGTCGCGCGTGGCCTGCGCCTCCTCGACGGTGGCGATCGCACGCGTGCGGCGCGCGGACGTCATCTGGTCGACCTGCTTCTGGCCGCCCTTGGTCCAGCGGGTCGCGAGACCGCGCGGGACGAGGTAGTTGCGGGCGTACCCGTCCTTGACCTCGACGACGTCGCCCGCGGCACCGAGACCGGTGACCTCGTGGGTGAGGATCAGCTTTGCCATCTCGATCCCCTTCCTCAGCGACCGGCGCCGGTGTACGGCAGCAGGGCCATCTCGCGGGCGTTCTTCACGGCCTTCGCGATGAGGCGCTGCTCCTGGACGGACACGCCGGTGACGCGGCGCGAGCGGATCTTTCCGCGGTCGGAGATGAACTTCCGCAGGGTCGCGGTGTCCTTGTAGTCGATCTTTCCGACCTTGACAGCCTTGAGCGGGCTGACCTTCTTCTTCGGCTTGCGAAGTACGGGCTTCGCCATGGGGTTCTCCTCGTGGATCAGTACCGGCCCTCACGCGCATCTCTCGCGCGCGAGCGCCCTTCGTGGAATGTGTGTGTCCGCCGCACCCGCGGCGGTCCGCCGATCAGCTCGGCGGGTGATCGATCAGAACGGCGGGTCGTTCGGGAACGCCGTGCCGCCGCCCTGGGTCGCCCAGGGGTCCTCGGGGCTGCCGCCGGCGGGGCCGTTGTAGCCACCGCCCTGGCCGCCCTGGTTGCCGCCGCCGTAGCCGCCGCCGCCCTGGTTGCCGCCGTAGCCGCCCCCCTGGTTGCCGCCGCCACCGAAGCCGCCTCCGCCGCCCTGGTTGCCGCCGAAGCCGCCTCCGCCGCCACCGCGCTGCGTGCGGGTGACCTTGGCGGTCGCGTACCGCAGCGAGGGTGCGACCTCGTCGGCCTGCATCTCGACGACCGTCCGCTTCTCGCCCTGCTGGGTCTCGTAGGACCGCTGCGTGAGCCGGCCCTGGACCATGACGCGCATGCCCTTGGTCAGCGACTCCGCCACGTTCTCCGCGGCGTCACGCCAGACGGAGCAGCGCATGAACAGCGTGTCGCCGTCCTTCCACTCGTTCGACTGGCGGTCGAACGTGCGGGGGGTCGACGCGACGGTGAAGTTCGCGACCGCAGCCCCCGACGGGGTGAACCGCAGCTCGGGGTCGGCGGTGAGGTTGCCGACCACGGTGATGATGGTGTCGCCTGCCATGAGAGCTCCTGACGGTGGCTGTCGGTACGGGGGCTGTCGGTCGGATCAGTTGGCGTCGGGGCGCAGGAGCTTCGTGCGCAGGACGGCCTCGTTGAGGCCGAGCTGGCGGTCGAGCTCCTTGGCGACCTCGGGCGTGGTCGTCATGTCGACGACCGCGTAGATGCCCTCGGTGCGCTTGTCGATCTCGTAGGCGAGCCGGCGCTTGCCCCAGATGTCGATCGTGTCCACGGTGCCACCACCGGTCGTGACGACCGACAGCAGCTTGTCGAGCGACGGGGCGACGGTGCGCTCGTCGACCTCCGGCTCGAGGATGATCATCAGTTCGTACTGCCGCATGGGTATCCCCACCTCCTTCGGACTGGGCGGTCACGGTCTCTCCGTGACAGGAGGGTCATGCGTGTCCCCGGTGCGTACCGGGGCCGACCGTCAACGGTACCCGCTCCGGGCACCCCGTGGAGAGGCAGGTCTGGTGCCGCCCGTCACCTCCGACGGCGGCACTCACCCCGGGAGCATCACCGCCCGACGGCGGCACTCACCCCGGGCACGCGGGTCACCCCGCGTCCGGCGTCCTCAGCCGCCGTCGCCCGCGCCGGGGTCGCGTCCGTTGCCGTTCCCGCCGCCGCCGTTACCGCCACCGTTGCCGCCGCCGTTGCCGGGCGGGGTCGAGGGCGGCGTCGTCGGCTCGGGTGTCGGCTCGGGCGTCGGCTCGGGAGTGGGCTCCGGCGGCGGCTCGGTTGTCGGGTCCTCGGTGGTGGGCTCCTCCGTCGTCGGCTCCTCGGTGGTCTCCTCCTCCGTGGTGGATTCCTCCTCGGTCGTCGACTCCTCCTCGGTGGTGGTCTCCTCCTCCGTGGTGGGGGCCTCGGTCGGGTCGGGCGCCTGCGTCGGCGTCTGGTCGGACCACCCCTGCGAGCCGGGCAGGTCGTCCGGGTCGGGCCGCTCGGGCAGGTCGACGACGGGCATGCCCTCGGTCGCCACCATCATGTAGTCGCGCCAGATCTGGGCGGGGAAGGTCCCGCCGGCCACGAGGTCGACGCCGCCGAACCCGGTCAGCTCCTCCTCGGTGCCGTCCTCGCCGACCTGGTACATGCTCACCACGGTCGTCAGCTGGGGGACCCAGCCGGCGAACCACGCCGACCGGTAGGCGTTGGACGACCCGGTCTTGCCGGCCGCGGGCCGCCCGATCTCGCCGGCCGTCGCGCCGGTGCCGCCGGGCTCGAGCACGGACTCCATCGCGTAGGTGGCCTCGTCGATGACGGCCTCCTCGAAGGCGCGCACGCCCTCGTCGCCGCCGGTGTAGATCCGGTTGTCGTCCCGGTCGACGACCTCCTCGACGATGTACGGCTCGTGCCGCACGCCGCGCGCGGCGAACGTGTTGTAGGCGCGGGCGGAGTCGAGCGTCGTCGGGGACGCGGGGCCCAGCACGTTGGACACGGTCGGCACGAGGCCGGGCGTCTCCTCCGACCAGCCGGCGCGTGTCGCCACGTCCACCATGGTCTCCGGGCCGACCTGCTGGTTGACGAGGGCGTACGTCGTGTTGACGGACTGCGCGGTCGCCTCGCGCAGGGTGATGTAGCCGCGGTCGTGCCAGTCGTAGTTGTTGACCGGGACGTCGTAGCCCTCGACCTCCATCGGCGAGTAGGACGGGAACCGCTCGTCCATGGACACGCCGGCCTCGATGGCGGCCACGAGGGTGAAGGGTTTCGCCGTCGAGCCGGCCTGGGCGCGGTCCTGAGTGGCCGAGTTCCGCGCGTCGGTGACGAAGTCCGGACCGCCGTAGAGGGCGACGATCGCGCCGGACTCCGGGCGCATCGACACGAGTCCGACGTGGTTGTTCTCCGGCCGGTCCTCCGGGAGGTTCCCCACGGCGTCGATCGCGGCCTGCTGGCTGCGCTGGTCGATGGTGGTGACGATGTCGTAGCCACCGGTGTCGATCTCGTCGAGGGTGAGGTCGCCCTGGGCCACGAGCTCGTCGCGCACCATCGCGAGGAGGTACCCGTTGGGTCCGGCGTAGGTCTCGTTCGCCTCGGGCTCGACGACCTCGGGGAACTCGGCGGCCGCGTGCTCCTCGGCGGTGATCCACCCGTCCTCGAGCATGAGGTCGAGGACGCGCTCGAACCGCTGCTCGGCCCGCTCCGGGTCGTTGGCCGGGTCCCACGCGGACGGGCTGGGGATGATCCCGGCGAGCATCGCCGACTCGCTGATCGTCATCTCCGAGGCGCCGTGCCCGAAGTACGCCATCGAGGCCTCCTGCACGCCGTACGTGCCGCGGCCGAAGTAGATGGTGTTCATGTAGTTCTGCAGGATCTCGTCCTTGGACTGCTCCTGGTCGATCCGCAGGGCGAGGATCGTCTCCTCGAACTTGCCGATGTAGGACGTCGTGGTCCCCGTGTAGTAGCGCTCGACGTACTGCTGCGTGAGGGAGGAGCCACCCTGCCGCGCCTCGCCCTGGATGTTGTTCCACAGGGCGCGCGCGATGCCGCGCCAGTCGACGCCGGGGTTCTCGTAGAACCGGCGGTCCTCGGACGCGATGATCGCCTCGGTCACGTGGTCCGGGACGTCGTCGAGGGAGACCGAGCTGCGGTCGTACTCGGCGAAGCGGCCCATGACGGTCTCGCCGTCGGCGTAGTAGACGGTCGTGCCCTCCGCGAGGGCGAAGTCGTCCGGGGCGGGGACGTCGATCGAGGCGTAGGCGGCGACGAACAGGCCGGCGGCACCGGCGAGCCCGGCGATGAAGAGGCCGACCAGCCAGAACAGGATGCGTCGCCACACCGGCACGCGACCCTTGTCCTCGGGGGCCCGGCGTGCGGTGCCCGTGGTGTCCTTCGACATCCGCGCCAACCTTTCGTCGTGACGTGAGCTCAACAGTATGGAGCTCGCTCCCGTTCCCGCGCGCGCGGCTGTGCGCGATCACACGGCCCGACGACGACGATCGCGCGGGTCCTGCCCCGCCACCCGCGTGCCACGGGGCGCCCGGCCGCGCCGTGCGCGGCACCACACCGGATCGGCCGGAATGCGGTCGATCGCGGCGCCGGGGCCCGGTTACCGTCGTCGGAGGCAACAAGGGTGGAGGTCCCGTCGTGGTCAAGGTGGCAGTCGTCGGGGTGGGCAACTGCGCCTCCTCCCTCGTCCAGGGCGTGCGGTACTACGCGGACGCCGATCCCCGCGGCACGGTGCCCGGCCTCATGCACGTCGAGCTCGGCGGCATCCACGTCCGGGACGTCGAGATCGTCGCGGCCTTCGACGTCGATTCCCGCAAGGTCGGCGCCGACCTCGCCGAGGCGATCGGCGCGTCCGAGAACAACACCCTCCGCCTCGCCGACGTCCCGCCGACGGGGGTCGAGGTCCTGCGCGGCCCCACCCTCGACGGGCTGGGGCGGTACTACCGGGAGACGATCAAGGAGTCCGACGCCGTTCCGGTGGACGTCGCCGCCGAGCTCCGCGGGGCCGGCGCCGAGGTCGTCGTCTGCTACCTGCCCGTCGGCTCGGAGGAGGCCGCCCGGCACTACGCGCAGGCCGCGATCGACGCCGGCTGCGCACTCGTCAACGCCCTGCCCGTCTTCCTCGCCTCGGACCCCGAGTGGGCGCAGAAGTTCACGGACGCCGGGCTGCCGATCGTCGGCGACGACGTGAAGTCCCAGGTGGGTGCCACGATCACGCACCGGGTGCTTGCCCGCCTGCTGGAGGAGCGCGGGATCCGGCTCGACCGGACGTTCCAGCTCAACGTGGGCGGGAACATGGACTTCCGCAACATGCTCGAGCGCGAGCGGCTCGAGTCCAAGCGCCTCTCGAAGACCCGGGCCGTGACGTCGAACATCGCCGGTCACCTGCCGGCGCGGGACATCCACATCGGCCCCTCGGACCACGTGGCCTGGCTCGACGACCGCAAGTGGGCGTACGTCCGGCTCGAGGGCCGCGGGTTCGGGGACGCCCCGATGTCCCTGGAGTACAAGCTCGAGGTGTGGGACTCGCCGAACTCGGCCGGCATCGTCATCGACGCGCTCCGGCTGGCGAAGCTCGGCCTCGACCGCGGGATCGGCGGCCCGCTGCTGGCGGCGAGCGCCTACCTCATGAAGTCGCCGCCCGAGCAGCGGGAGGACACCGCCGCCCGGGCCGACGTCGAGGCGTTCATCCGCGGCGAGATCGAGCGCTGACCCGCAGAACGAGCTTCCGCAGCTCGACCGCGACGAGCACGAGCGCCGCCATCCCGGTGCACGCCGCCCAGTGGGCGAGGTCCATCGACGCGGTGCCGAACGCCGTCTGGAGGAACGGAACCTCGACGACGAGGACCTGGAGGACGACCACGAGGACGATCGAGCCCCACAGCCACGGGTTGACGAACATCCGGTGGAACGCCGAGCTCGTCGCCGAGCGGGAGTTGAGAGCGTTGAACAGCTGGGCGAGGACGAGCGTGGTGAACCCGGCCGTCCGGGCGACCTCGACGCTGTCGGATCCCTCGATGAGCCCGCCGGGCAGGAACATGTCGATCGTCGTCAGCATGACCACGGCCATGACGGCGCCGACGAAGAGGATCCCCGCCCACATCCCGCGGTCGAGGATGCGGTCGTCGGGCCGGCGCGGGGGACGCGCCATCGGGTCGTCGATCTCGGGGTCCATGCCCAGGGCGAGCGCCGGGGCGGAGTCGGTGACGAGGTTGATCCACAGGATCTGGGTGGCCAGGAGCGGCACCACGGTCCCGCCGGAGCCGTCGGTGAGGCCGATGACGCCGGCGAGGACCACCCCGAGGAACACGGTGAGGACCTCGCCGAGGTTGGACGAGAGCAGGAACCGCAGGAACTTGCGGATGTTGTCGAAGATGACGCGGCCCTGACGGATCGCGGCGACGATCGTGGCGAAGTTGTCGTCGGCGAGGATCATCGTCGACGCCTCCTTCGTCACCTCCGTCCCGGTGATCCCCATGGCGACCCCGATGTCCGCCGACTTCAGCGCCGGGGCGTCGTTGACGCCGTCGCCGGTCATCGAGACCACGTGCCCGCGCGCCTGGAGCGCGTCGACGATGCGCAGCTTGTGCTCGGGCGCGACCCGGGCGAACACGCGGGTCTCCTCGACGATCGCACCGAGCGCCTCGTCGTCCATCCGCGCGAGCTCGGCTCCGGTGACCGCCGCCGCGCCCGGCTCGGCGATCCCGAGGTCGGCGGCGATGCGGCTCGCGGTGGCGGGGTGGTCGCCGGTGATCATCGTGACCCGGACGCCGGCCCGGTGGGCCTCCCGCACCGCGACGGCGGCCTCGGGACGGGGTGGGTCGATGATGCCGACGACGCCGAGGTAGACGAGGTCGTGCTCGGCGTCGTCGTCGATCGCGTCCGTGCCGTCGGCCAGGTCCGCACCCTCGGCCCGGTAGGCCACGCCGAGGGTGCGCAGGGCCTGCGCGGAGAGGGACTCGACGTCGGCGAGGGCGTCGGCCCGTCTCTTCTCGTCGAGGGGGAGGACCTGGTCCCCGACCTGGACGTGCGTGCAGTCGGCGAGCAGGACGTCGGGTCCGCCCTTGCTCATGAGGACGCGCCGGCCGTCCTCGTCGACCTCGAGGGCGGACATCTTCTTCCGCTCGGACGTGAACGGGACCTCGGCGGCGCGGGTGAACCGCCCCGCCTCGTCGGTCACGCCGGGGAACTTGCGCGCGGCCACGAGGAACGCGGCCTCGGTGGGGTCGCCCTGGATCTGCCACTCGCCGCCGGTCTCGGCGAGCTGGGCGTTGTTCGCGAGCGAGCCGGCGCTGAGCAGGAGCCGCGCCTCGTGCTCGGCCGCGGTGGAGGCGACGTCGAGGACGGCCTCGCCCTCGGGCCGGTAGCCGACCCCGGTGATCTCGATCGTCCCCGAGGCGGTGACGACCTGCTCGATCGTCATCTCGTTCTTCGTCAGGGTGCCCGTCTTGTCGGAGCAGATGACGGTCGCGGAGCCGAGGGGCTCGACCGAGTGCAGTTCCTTGACGACCGCCTTCCGGGACGCCATCCGCTGCACGCCGATGGCGAGGACGAGGGAGAGGATCGCGGGCAGGCCCTCGGGGACCGCGGCGACGGCGAGGGAGACGCCGAGGAGCAGGGTGCCGACGAGGTCGTCGGAGGTCTCGATCCCGTTGACGAGGAGCATCGCCGCCATGACGACGACCGCGATGACGACGACGATGATCCCCAGCGTCCGCGAGACGCCCGCGATCTCCTGCTCGAGCGGGGTCGGCTCGGACTCGGTGCGGTCGAGCATGTCCGCGATGGCGCCCATCTCGGTGCCCATGCCGGTGGCGGTGACGACCGCGCGACCCACCCCCTGCGCCACGGCGGTGCCCTTGTGGACCATCGACGTGCGGTCGCCGATCTGGCCGGGCTCCGCGAGCGCCGCCGCGGACTTCTCGACCGCCTCGGACTCCCCGGTGAGGGAGGCCTCCTGGATGCGCAGCGCGGTGGCCGTCAGCACCCGGGCGTCCGCGCCGACCTGGTCGCCCTCGGCGAGGACGAGGACGTCCCCGCGGACGAGCTCGGCGGAGGGGACGTCGACGAGGCGCCCCTCGCGCAGCACGGTCGAGGTCGCGGCGGTCATGCGGCCGAGCGCGGCCACGGCGTCGGCCGCCCGCGCCTCCTGGCTGTAGCCGATGACCGCGTTGAGGACGACCACGGCCGCGATGACGATCGCGTCGACCGGCGCGCCCGAGGCACCGTCCGCGATCCACGCGACCAGCGAGATCCCGATCGCCACGAGCAGGAGGTAGATGAGCGGGTCCTGCAGCTGGGCGAGCAGCGTGCGCCACCAGGGCGTGGGCGGTGTGCCGCGCAGCTCGTTCGGCCCCTCGGCCTCGAGGCGGGAGGCCGCCTCGGCATCGCTCAGGCCGGTCTCGAGGTCGACGCCGAGGAGGTCGGCGATCTCGGCCGGCTCACGGACGGACGGGTCCGTGATCGCCGGTCGCGCGGTGTCGAGGAGGGGCTCGGGGGGTGCGGAGTCCGCCATACCCCCATCGTCCCCCTCCGGGGCCAGTTCCGGGCGTCCCGCTGCCGTTTGTCCGGTTCTTCAGGCACCCCCACGCCCGACGACGACGACCCGGCGGGCAGCCTCCGCCCCGTCACGGGCACGGTCGCTCGCGCGGCCCCCGGTCTGAGCTGCTCGCGCGGCCCCGGGCTCAGTCCCCGGACTCGGGCTGCTCGCGCCACCAGGCCAGGAGCGCGGCCTCGGCGTCCTCGGTCGCCATCGGCCCCTGATCCATCCGCAGCGCGAGGAGGTGCTGGTAGGCGCGGCCCACGAGCGGGCCTGGCGTGATTCCGAGGATCTCCATGATCCGCGAGCCGTCGAGGTCGGGCCGGATCGCGGCGAGCTCCTCCTCCTCGGCGAGCACCTCGATCCGCCGCTCGAGGTCGTCGTAGGCCGCCGAGAGGCGGGCGGCCTTGCGGCGGTTGCGCGTCGTGGAGTCGGCGCGGGTGAGGCGGTGGAGGCGCTGGAGGAGCGGGCCGGCGTCGGTGACGTACCGGCGCACGGCCGAGTCCGTCCACGCCCCGTCGCCGTAGCCGTGGAACCGCAGGTGGAGCTCGACGAGACGGGAGACGTCCTTCGTCGTCTGCTTGTCGAAGGTCAGCGCGCGCATCCGCTTCGACGTCAGCTTGGCGCCGACGAGCTCGTGGTGGTGGAAGCTGACGCCCCCGCCGGGCTCGAAGCGGCGGGTGGCGGGTTTTCCGACGTCGTGCATGACCGCCGCGAGGCGCAGGACGAGGTCCGGACCCGGGACGGGGCCGTCCGGACCGGTCTCGAGCGCGATCGCCTGGTCGAGGACGGTGAGGGTGTGCTCGTAGACGTCCTTGTGGCGGCCGTGCTCGTCGACCGTCTCGCGCAGGAGGGCGAGCTCGGGCAGGACGACCTCGGCCACACCGGTGTCGACGAGCAGGCGGAGCCCGGCCCGCGGGTGGCCGCCGACCAGGAGGCGCTCGAGCTCGGCGCGCACCCGCTCCGCGGAGACGATCTCGAGGCGGGCCGCCATCGCCGTCATCGCGGCGCGCACGTCGTCGGCCACCTCGAAGCCCAGCTGCGAGACGAACCGGGCGGCACGCATGATCCGCAGCGGGTCGTCGTCGAAGGACTGCTCGGCCGTGACGGGCGTGCGCAGGAGCCCGCGGGCGAGGTCGCCCAGGCCGTCGTGCGGGTCGACGAGCGCGAGGTCGGGCAGCCGCACCGCCATGGCGTTGACGGTGAAGTCGCGGCGGGACAGGTCCCCCTCGAGGGTGTCCCCGAACGCGACGACGGGCTTGCGCGACCCCACCTCGTACTCGTCCGTGCGGTAGGTGGTGACCTCGACCTCGAGGCCGTCCCGCGCGCCGCCGATCGTGCCGAACTCGCGCCCCATGTCCCACGTGCGGGCGCCCCAGGCGCGCAGGAGGGACTCGGTGACCTCGGGGCTCGCGGACGTGGTGAGGTCGATGTCCTTCGGCGGCACCTCGAGGAACGCGTCCCGGACCGGGCCGCCGACGAGCGCGATCTCCTCGCCCGCCTCGACGAACCGCGCGGCGAGGTCGAGCACGGGTCGCGGCAGGTCGGCGAGCACCTTCATGGCGCGCACCTGGAGGGCGAGGTCGTCAGGGAGGTCGTCCGGCACCGACCAAGGGTGCCACGGCCGCCACCTCGGGCCGCAGCGGTCCTGGTCACCCGAGCAGCCCTCCCGCCGACCGGGGCACCGCCTCCTGACCGTTCCCGCCCCTGTCGCCCGGCCCGCCCTCCTTCTGACCGGCGCGGGAGTCTCTTACAGTGGACCGCATGCCTGCCGCACCGATACCCCAGCCTCGGGCCCCCCGCCCGTTGCGGGTGCGGACCCCGGGCTCCCGCTCCTCCCGCCTGCCCGTGGTCGACGAGACCTCGGCCGGGGGGATCATCGTCAAGGTCGCCGACGGCGTCGCGTACGTCGCCGTCATCGCCCGTCGCAACCGGGGCGGCCGCCTCGAGTGGTGCCTGCCCAAGGGGCACCTCGAGGGCGTCGAGACCGCCGAGCAGGCCGCGGTCCGGGAGATCGCCGAGGAGACCGGCATCGACGGCCGGGTCCTGCGGCACCTGGGGACGATCGACTACTGGTTCGCCGGCACCGACCGCCGCGTCCACAAGGTGGTGCACCACTACCTCCTCGAGGCCACCGGCGGCACGCTGACCATCGAGAACGACCCGGACCAGGAGGCGGAGCAGGTGGCGTGGGTGCGGCTGGACAAGGTCTCGGCCCGCCTGGCCTACCCCAACGAGCGGCGCGTGGTCGCCACGGCGCGGGACGTGCTGGCCGGCCGGGCATGACCCTGGACGCCCCGCGGGGCCGGGCCGCGGGGGCAGCCCTCGTCGCGGCGCTCGCGGCGACCCTCCTGTGCTCCCTCGCGCTCACGGCACCCGTCGCGGCGGACGCCGCCCGGTCGGCAGGTGCCCCCGGGTCCGCCGGTGCCTCAGGGTCCGCCGACTCCGGACGGCACGCGGGCGCCGCGGCGGACGATCCACGGAACGCCAGGACCGCCCGGACCGCTCCCGGCGACCCGGCGGACCCCGCCCCGCCGCTCGGTCTCGACGACGTCTCGCCCGCCGCGCTCGACCCCGGCGAGGACCTCACCGTCACCGTCACGCTCACCCCCACCTCCGACGTCGACGACGGCGTGCTCACGCTCGCCCTCGACCGGTCGATCCCCATCTCCCGGTCCGTGCTCGCGGCCTGGCAGTCGGGCGAGGACCCGTCGGGCCACCCGGCTGTCGAGACCGCCGAGCTCGACGAGCCGCTGGCCGCCGGCGAGAGCCGCACGGTCGAGCTCGAGGTCCCCGCCGACGACCTCGGCCTGGTCGAGGGCGTCCACGAGTGGGGTCCCCGCGGGCTCGAGGTGGTCCTCACGGACGCCGGCGAGGTCGTCGAGGTCCTGCGCACCGCCGTCGTCTGGGGTGCTCCGGCCGGGTCGCTCGAGCCGCTGCCCGTGGGGCTCCTCGTCCCGGCGACGTCGGGAACCGTCGGCGACGACTCCCTCGTGCCCGGGCTCGGTCCCGATCCCGCGGCGAGCGACACTGCTCCGGCGACGCCCCCGCCGGACGACGACGAGTCGGCGTCGGCGGAGTCGCCCTCGGGCGAGGCGCCGTCGTCGAACGAGGTGCCACCCGCGGAGTCGCCGAGCGACGCCGCCGGCACCGGGACCACGACCGACACCGACGCACCCCCCGCCGGACGGGGCGTGCTCGCCCTCGCGGACGCGATCGCGGGCACCGGGGCCACCCTGGCGCTGGACCCCGTGCTCCTCGACGGCACGGGCACCGCCGCCGGCACCGCGCTGCCGGAGCTCGCCGAGGACGACCGTCTGCTCGCGCTGCCCGCCGGCGACGCGGACCTCGCCGCGCTCGCGCACCTCGACCGGCCCGACCTCGCCCAGCGACTGACGAGCGACGGGGTCGACCGCATCGGGGTCCTCACCGGCCACGTGGTGCCCTCCCTCGCGTGGCCCGCGACCGAGGAGGTCGACACGGAGACCGTCGAGCTCGCCCACGACGCCTCGGCGGGCGTCACCGTGCTGCCCGGCCCCGTCCTCACGCCCGCGTCGGACCTCACGTACACCGTGTCCGGCCGGGCGGACGTCGAGCTCGGCGGCGCCCGCGCCCTCCCCGCGCCGGCGCTCGTCACCGAGGAGCGGGCGAGCGCTCTGCTCGAGGGCACCGTGCTGCCCTGGTCCACCGGCGACGAGACCTCCCTGTCCGACGTCCAGGCCCGCCAGCTCCTCCTCGCCGACCTCGCCGTCGTGTTCCGCGAGCGGCCCAGCGACCCGCGCCCGCTCCTCCTGGCCTACGACCGCACCACCGCTCCCGAGGCGGCGGTGGTCGGGGACGTCGCGCACGCGCTCGCGGACGCGCCGTGGGTCGAGCTCACCTCCCTCGCCGAGCTCCGGCTGGCCCCCGCCGCGTCGACCGACCCGCTCTCGCTCCCCGACCGGGTGGTCGGGGCGGGCGAGCTGGGAAGCGCCGAGCTCGAGCGCGCGGAGGCGACCGAGCGTCTGGCCGCCGCGGTCGCCACGATGACGGACCCGCCCCACCCCGTGACCGCGAGCGCCGCGCTCGCCGTGCGCACCGCCGTCTCGGCCGGGTGGCGCGACGACCCGACGAGCCGGGAGACGCTGGTCGGCGGCTGGTTCCACACGCTGACCACGGCCACCCACGCCGTCCGCGCGACCCCCACCTCCCCCATCAACCTCATCGCGTCGACCGCCGACCTGCCGGTGCGGGTGGTCAACGACGGCGAGACCGACGCGCGGGTGACCGTCGTCGTCGACCCCGACGACCCGCGGCTCGAGGCGCCCGAGGGCGTCGAGATCGTCGTCCCCGCCGGCGGTCAGGAGACCGCCCTCGTGCCGGTCTCCGCGATCGGGTCCGGCGACCTGCCGGTCCAGGTCAGGCTCGTCACCCCCGACGGGGACCAGATCGGCGACGCCGCGACGATCGTCGTGCGGGTCCGCGCGGGCTGGGAGGGCACCGGCGTGCGGATCGCGGGGCTCGTGCTCGCGCTGCTCGTCGTCGTCGGGCTCGTGCGGCGCATCCGCCGAGGTGTCCGTGTCCCGACCGGGGACGCCACCCCCGTCATCGCCGGGGACCCCGGCGCGCCGACGGTGCACGTCACCGGGGAACAGCCGGCCGTCACGGACGATGTCCCCCGCGTCGGGACCGACGCGGACGGGAGCACGGGCGAGAACGCGGACGTGCCCGACGACGAGGACCACGGGAGCGGGAGGACCGGGCGATGAACGGGAGGCGAGGACTCGCGGGGTCGTCGGTGACGATGTTCGCCGGCACGCTCGTCTCCCGCGTGCTCGGGCTCGTCAAGGGCCCGGTGCTGCTCGTCGCGGTCCTCGGGGCGAACACGGGTGCGTCCAACGCGTTCGACGTGGCCAACCGCCTGCCGAACCTCATCTACCTCCTCGTGGCCGGTGGCGTGCTCAACGCGGTCCTCGTGCCCCAGATCGTCCGGGCGATGACCAAGGACGAGGACGGCGGCGACGACTACGTCTCCCGGCTGCTCACCGCGATCACGCTGGGGCTCGCCGGACTCACCGTGGTGCTCACGCTCGCGGCGCCGCTGCTCGTGCGGCTGTTCGCGTTCGGGATGGAGGACCCCTGGTACTCGCTCTCGGTGACGTTCGCGTACTGGTGCATCCCCCAGCTGTTCTTCTACGGGATGTACACGCTGCTGGGGCAGGTGCTCAACGCGCGCGGGATCTTCGGCCCGTACACGTGGGCGCCGGTCCTCAACAACGTCGTCGCGATCATCGGGCTCGTGGTGTTCCTCGGCCTGCACGGGTCGGTCGCCGACCTCACCGCCGAGGGTGCCCAGGCATGGACGCAGGACCGGACGATCCTGCTCGCGGGCGTGGCGACCGCCGGCGTGGCCGCCCAGGCACTCGTGCTCCTGTGGCCGCTGCGGAGCGCGGGCGTCAGGCTGCGGCCGCGGTTCGGGTTCCGCGGCCGCGGGCTCGGCTCCGCCACCTCGACGGCCATGTGGGTGTTCGCCGCCCTCCTCGTCGGGCAGCTCGCCACGCTCGCGATCTCCAACGTGGCGGCCGCGGCGTCGGCGGCGGGCGACTACGCGATCGACGTGGCCGGCAACGCCGCCTACACGAACTCCTACTTCCTCTACTCGCTTCCCACCTCGCTGGTCGTCGTCTCCCTCATCACCGCGCTGTTCACCCGGATGTCGACGTCTGCGGCGCACCAGGACCTGGGCGCCGTGCGCGCCGACCTCTCGCTCGGCCTGCGGGTGGTCGGCCTGTTCACCGTGTTCTGCTCGGGCGGCCTCATGGTGCTCGCGCTGCCGCTCGTCCGGGTCATCACGCCCGCGGCCGCTTTCGCCGAGGTCGAGTCGATCGCGATGGTGCTCGTGGCCATGCTGCTCGGCCTCGTGGGCGTGGGCGCGTTCACCGTGATCCAGCGCGTGTACTACGCGTTCGAGGACGCGCGCCGGCTGTTCTTCCTCCAGCTGCCGCTCACCGCCGTCGTGGTCGTGGGCGCGTTCGCCTCCCTGCTGCTGCCCCCGCGCTGGGTGCTCGTCGGCGCCTGCGTGGCGATGGCCGTCTCCAACGTGTTCGGCGCCGCGCTGTCGTTCCTCGGCCTGCGGCCCCGGCTCGGCCACACCGACGGAGGCCGCGTGGTCCGCGCCCACGTGCGGATCACGATCGCCGCGGCCGGGCCGGTGCTGCTCGGCTGGGGCCTGCTCACCCTCCTCGGCACCGACGAGGCCGACCTCGACCTGCCCGGCGCGTTCCTGCGGGTCGTGCTCGTCGGCGTCCTCATGGTGCTCGGCTACTTCGTGGCGCTGCGCACCCTGCACGTCGACGAGCTCGAGGTCGTCGCGCGGCCGCTGGGGAACATGGTGGCGGGGATCGCCCGCCGCCTGCCCGGGCCCCTGCGCACGGGCGTCATGTGGGTCGCGGCGGTGCTCAACCCCGGGCTGCGGGGCGGCCGTGCGGGCGGACCTGCGGGCGGGACCGGTGCTGGTGAGCCCGGCGCGGGTGTGTCCGGCCCGGGAGCGCCTGGTGCCGGCGGTCCTGGCGCGGGCGCGGCCGAGGCCGACGTCCTCGACCACCGGATGCGCGGTGCCGGGACCGGCTCAGGGTCGACGTGGGGCCCGGACCCCCGCTCCGACGACGAGCGGCCGCTGTGGGCACGGTCCGCCGCCGACGCCTCCCGCCAGGCCGACGACGCGGTCGACGCCTCCCGCGACCTGCCCTGGGCCCCGCACATCGAGTCCGCGTGGGAGCCGGTCTGGAACCCGGGGCGGCGTCGTCGCCCCGAGGCTGCCGATCAGGGCCCCGAGACCCCGGGAGCCGGCGCGCCCGACGTCGGCGGACCAGGGACCGGCACACCCGGCGCGGTCGCACCGGGAACGGGGTACGGGTCCGCCGCACCTCGAGATGCCGTACCGGGCGCCGGCGCACCGGTGGGCGGATCGTCGTCGTCGGGCACCTCGTCGCCGACCGACCGGCCGCGCACCCGCCCGGACGAGATGTCCTCCCGACCTACTCCGTCCGCGCCCGCGGCGACGAGCGCCGCCACCGGCGCGTCCCCGACGATGCCCCGACGCGAGCGCGCGGACCGGCGTGAGCGGCCGGGGCGCCACGTACCTCCCTCGCCGACCGAGGCCGAGCTGGACCCGCTCACGCACCTCGACGCGCTCGACGGCGCGCCGGACGAGACCGTCGTCCGCCCGGTCCGTCCCGCGGGTGAGCACTCGCAGGGACGAACGCCCCACGACCCGCGCCGCGCACGCCGCGCGCGTCCCACCGACGGCGACGGCAGCGGGCGTGGGCACGGCGGAGCCGGGTCGGGCGGCCACGCGGGAGGACCCGGGAGCCCGACGCCGCCACCCCCACCACCCGCCGATCCCGAGCCGGAGCGGGGGCCTGACGAGCCGCCGTCGAGGCGCTCCGACCCACCGAGCCGGTGAGGCGACCGGAAGGCTGGACCTCCGGCAACTAGACTCGCGCAGGACCACGCACCGGCGCACCGCCCGCCACGATCGAGGGGGAGACCTGGACACGAACCAGGGCACCGCACCCGGCCCGCTGCTCGCGGGGCGGTACGCGCTCGGTCACGCCCTCGAGCCCGCCTCGCCCGGCGCCACCCGGTACGCGGCGCAGGACACCGTGCTCGACCGGCCCGTCGAGGTCCTGCTCCTCGACCCGGCGCAGCCGGCCACCGAGGAGGTGCTCGACGCCGCGCGCCGCGCCTCGCTGGTCGAGGACGAGCGCCTGCGACGGATCTACGAGGTGGCCACGAGCGAGGGGCGGGCGTTCGTCGTCGGCGAGCCCGCCCGGGGCACCACGCTCGCGGACTACGCGAGCCACGGACCGGTGCCGCCCGAGCAGGCGCGCGCCATCGTGGGCGAGGCCGCCGCCGCCCTCGACTCCGCGCGTCGCCACGGCGTCCGGCACCTCGCCCTCGACGCGCGGTCGGTCCGCGTGACCGACGACGGCGAGGTCATGGTCACCGGAACCGGTGTCGCGAACGCGCTCGGCGAGAACCTCGTCCTCACCCCGGCCCGCGCCTCCCGGAAGGATGCCGGGGACCTCGTCGGGCTCCTCTACCTCGCGCTCACCGGACGTCCCGTCGGCACCGACGACGGCTCGGCCCCGCCCCCGCCGGCCACGCTCGTCGACCGGGTCCCGCCCGACCTCGACGACCTGTGCGTGCGCACCTTCGACGAGGGCGCTGGTCCGTCGAGCGCCGGCGACCTCTTCCACACCCTCGCCCCGTGGGGCGACATCGACCCGCCACCGCGGTCCGTGCGCCGCTCGTCCGCGACTTCGTCCGCCGGCGCGGGCGCTGCTCCCCCGCCGCCTCCGCCCGCCGGGGGGACGACGCCGGAGCGCAGCTCGCGCGCGTCCGCCGCGGGCGCTGGTGCGGGCGCTGCAGGTATGGGTGCTGCCGGCGCTGCGGGTGCTGCCGCGACCGGTGCCGCGGGCGGAACGTCCGGCTCGGCCTCCGGCCCTGGGGCGACACCCGCGCCCCCTCCGCCTCCGCCCGCGGACGCCTCCACCGAGGAGATCTCCGCCGTCGACGACGACCGGCCCGAGGCCCCTGCCTCCGCCCCCGCGGAGCAGCGCCCGTCCTCGACGCTCGGCGGCCGCCTGCGCCGCCGCCCGGGACCGCCGTCGATCCCGCCGAGCGACGGGTCCGCGGGTTCCGCGCCTGCGGGCGCCGCTGCGGGCTCCGGTTCCACCGCGGGCTCTGCTGCCTCCGCCGGTGCCGCCGGTCTCGGTGCGGCGGCGGCCGGAACGCTCGCCGCCGGTGCGGCCGCTGCTCAGAACCGGTCCGGCACCACCGACTCCCACGACCGCGCCCAGGGCGGGCGCTCGGGCGGTCCGACCGAGGGATCTGCCTCGGGGGCCGGTGCGCCGCGCGACCCGCACAGCGCACCGGCCGGTCCGCAGGACCCGTCGAACCGTTCGCAGGACCCGACGTCCCGGCCCACGGACGGGACGTCGCGTGGACGCCGCGGCCCCACCCCGTACGGCACGCCGCCCGGTGGCACGTCGGGCACCGCCGCAGGTGCGACCGGGGCCCCCGACGGCTCCGCGCCGCACGGCCGACCCGGGCAGGACGGCGCGCCCGACCCGCTCGAGGGCATCGTCCCCACCACCACCGCGGCACGGTTCGACGCGCTCACCCGGCGGGTCGTCGGCGGCGCACGTCCGCCGGTCCGGCATGCACGGGTCGCCACGGCCCACCTGCCACTGCCCGATCCCGACGCACCGGGGAGCGCCCCCGAGCAGGGCGACGGGCGCCGTGCCGGCCGCGACCGACGTGCGGGGGCGGCTGGTGCAGCCGGCGCAGGCGCCGGCGCTGCCGGAGCGGGTGCGGGTCCCGCGTCCGCGCACGGCGCGGCCGGTGCGCCCCCTCCCCCACCCGGGGAGCACCCGGGCGCGACGACCGGCACCGTCCAGCGTGCGGGCGCCACCCACGGGGACGAGCACGCGCCCGGCACCGGCCGCGGGTCCGGCCACCCCGCGGCTGCGGGAACCGCAGCCGGCCCGGGCGCTGCCGGCGCCGGACCGTCCATCGGGGCCAAGGCCTCCGCCGCCGCGGCAGCGGCTGCGGCCGGGATCGGCGGTGCCTCCGCCTCGTTCGGCCGCTCGGTGGGCCGCGCGCGCAGCTCGATCCAGGAGCGGCTCTCGAACCCCGGCCGCCTCGAGGACGACGAGGCGGGCGAGCAGCCGCTGGACGTCCCCTACGGCACGTCCGGCTCCGACGAGCTCCCTGCCGTCGACGAGCGGACCCGCGAGGTCCCCGTCTCCGCCGCGGGCCGCTCCGGACGATCCGCGCGGGGCGGGGCGGCCGCGTACCGGCCCGACGACGGTGCCGACGCGCGCGACGACGGTTCGCTCATGGACGACCGGGTGGCTGGTCGCGAGGTCGGCCGCGGGACCATCGACCCGATGCCGTGGGTCGTCGTGCTCTTCCTCGTCGTCGTCGTGCTCGGCGCCTGGTGGGCGACCCGGACCCTGATGACGCCCACCTCCGCGGTCGAGCTCCCGAGCGAGACCCCGCCCGTCGTCACACCCGACCCGGTCGAGGAGAGCCCGTCGGAGGCGCCGACCGCCGGGGCCGACTCCGACCTGCCGGCCCCGGTCCTCTCGCGCACCGAGCTCGTCGACCCGGAGGGCGGCGGCACGGACAACGCGGACACGGCACCCCTGGCGGCGGACGGTGACATCGACACCTACTGGCGGTCGCTGTCCTACCAGTCCCCCACCTACGGGGTGAAGTCCGGCACCGGGCTGCTCGTCTGGCTCGAGGACATCAGCGCGGTCAGCGGCCTGACGATCGACACCTTCGCCGACGGCGAGGGCGGTCACGTCGAGATCCGCGTCTCCGACCCCGCCACCCCCGGGGAGGGCGCGCTGCTGGCCGAGGGACCGCTCGAGGCCGGGGAGACGACGTTCACGTGGGACACGCCCGCGCAGACCGCCCACCTCATCGTCTGGATCACCGAGCTCCCGACCGCCGGGACCGACGGGGCCAACCGGGCGGAGATCGCCGAGATCACCGTCCAGTAGCGGGGCGAGCACCACCGGCGGCCGCGCGCGGGAACATCGCGAGCGGCTCCGCTGTTGCCCCGCGCAGGAGCACACGACACATCCGAGGAGAGTCATGACCGAGACCAGCGCCGCCGACAAGATCCACGACGTCGTGGTGGTGGGCTCCGGCCCCGCCGGCTGGACGGCCGCGATCTACGCCGCCCGCGCGGACCTCGCCCCCCTCGTCATCGCCGGCCAGATCGACGCCGGTGGCGCGCTCATGACGACCACCGAGGTGGAGAACTTCCCCGGCTTCCCCGAGGGCGTGATGGGGCCCGACCTCATGACGAAGATGCAGGAGCAGGCCGAGCGGTTCGGCGCCGAGGTCCTGTACGAGGACGTCGTCGAGACCGACCTGACGGGCGACGTCAAGGTCCTCACGACCGACGACGGCACCTACCGTGCGCGGTCCGTCATCCTCGCGCTCGGCAGCGCCTACAAGCACATCGGCCTCGAGAAGGAGGAGACGTTCTCCGGTCGGGGCGTCTCCTACTGCGCCACGTGCGACGGGTTCTTCTTCAAGGAGCAGCACATCGCCGTCGTCGGGGGCGGCGACTCCGCGGCCACCGAGGCACTCTTCCTCACGAAGTTCGCCGACAAGGTGACGATGATCCACCGCCGCGACGAGCTGCGCGCCTCGAAGGTGATGGCAGACCGCGTGCTCGCCCACCCGAAGATCCAGATGGCCTGGAACTCCGAGGTCGCCGAGATCAACGGTGACCAGCGGCTCGAGTCGCTCACGCTGCGCGACACGACGAGCGGCGAGGAGCGTGACCTCCCCGTCACCGGCATGTTCGTCGCCATCGGGCACCTCCCCCGCACGGGCGTCGTCGCCGGCCAGGTCGGGCTCGACACCGACGGCTACATCGTCGTCGACCACCCGACGACGGCGACCAACCTGCCGGGCGTCTTCGCGTGCGGCGACGCGGTCGACCACACCTACCGCCAGGCGATCACCGCCGCCGGTACCGGCTGCTCGGCTGCCCTCGACGCCGAGCGCTACCTCGGCGACCTCGCCCACGGGACCGTGTCCCCGGGCGCTCCCGAGGTCGAGTCCGCCACCGTCGAGGACGCGGAGCCGGCCGCCCGCGCCGTCGGCTCGGCCACGCCCGTCGCCGGCTGAGCGCGTGCACGTCACCCCGGTCGACGCCGAGGGCCTGGAGAGTGCCCTCGCGTCGGACGGCCTCGTCGTCGTCGACTTCTGGGCCGAGTGGTGCGGCCCGTGCCGGCTGATGACCCCGGTCCTCGAGGAGGTCGCCGGCGCGCGACCGGGCGTCCGCGTCGTCTCCGTCGACACCGCCGAGCACCCCGAGATCGCCGAACGCTGGGGCGTGCGCACGATCCCGACCTACCACCTGCGCCGGGCCGGCGAGGGCGTGGGCGTCCTCGTCGGCGCGCAGACCAAGCCGGCGCTGCTGTCCGCGATCGACGACGCCCTCACCCCCTGACCCCCGCCTCGTCGAGATTGCGGTTCGTCGTCGTCGAGATTGCGGTTGGGAGGCGCCGCTCATCGCCGCCGACCCCTGTGTGGTCGAGAGTGCGGCTGAGGGCTGCCCTTCGTCGTCGGCTCCCGTCCCGCTGCTCCATCGCCCCCCGCCGACCGACCCGTCGAGCACCCGCACGTGAGCCGTCCCGGGCCGCCGGGGCACGCGGTGGCACACTGGCACCTCCGCGCGGAAGCGCACCGAGCCACGAGGAGCAGGCGATGAGCACCACGGACAGCCAGGACGGCCAGGTCGAGCAGCAGGAGCAGCGCGCGGCTGCCGCCGCTGCTGCGGCCGCCGGCACCCGGCTCGACCCGTGGCGCTCGAGCTACGCGGGTCGCGCCCACCACCTGCGCGCGTCCGAGGTCCGGTCGCTCTTCGCCGTCGCGAACCGGCCCGAGGTGGTCTCCCTCGCCGGGGGCATGCCGAACATCGCCGACCTCCCGCTGGGGAACCTGGGCGACATGATCGGCCGGATCGTCGCCGAGTCCGGTACCCGTGCGCTGCAGTACGGCGGCGGGCAGGGCGAGGAGGAGCTGCGCGAGCAGATCGTCGAGGTCATGCGGTACTCCGCGATGCACGCGCACCCGGACGACGTCGTCGTCACCACCGGGTCGCAGCAGGCGCTCGACCTCGTCACCGGAATCTTCATCGACCCGGGCGACGTCATCGTGGCCGAGGCGCCGAGCTACGTCGGTGCGCTCGGCGTGTTCCGGAGCTACCAGGCCGACGTCGTGCACGTGCCGATGGACGACCACGGGCTCATCCCCGAGGAGCTCGAGCGGATCCTGGGCGAGCTCAAGGCCGCCGGCCGCACCGTCAAGCTCCTCTACACGGTGCCGAACTTCCACAACCCGGCCGGCGTCACGCTCACCCTCGAGCGGCGCCCCCGCATCGTCGAGATCGCGCGCCGGCACGGTGTCCTCATCATGGAGGACGACCCGTACGGGCTGCTCGGCTTCGACTCCGACCCGCTGCCCGCGCTCAAGTCGTACGACGAGGACGCGGTCGTCTACCTCGGCTCCTTCTCCAAGACGTTCGCCCCCGGCCTGCGGGTCGGGTGGGCGTACGCCCCGCTCGCCGTGCGCGAGAAGCTCGTGCTCGCCGCGGAGTCCGCGATCCTCTCGCCGTCGGTCATCAACGAGATGATCGTGACGCGCTACCTCCAGGAGTTCGACTGGTACGGGCAGGTCAAGTCGTTCCGCGAGATGTACCGCGAGCGGCGCGACGCGATGCTCGGCGCGCTCGGCGAGCACCTGCCGCACCTGTCCTGGACGGTCCCGACCGGCGGCTTCTACACGTGGCTCACCCTCCCCCGCGGACTCGACGCCAAGGCGATGCTGCCCCGCGCGGTCACCAACCGGGTCGCCTACACCTCGGGCACCGCCTTCTTCGCGGACGGCACCGGCCAGGACCACATCCGACTGTCCTACTGCTTCCCGACGCCGGAACGCATCCGGGAGGGGGTCCGTCGCCTCGCGGACGTGGTCCGCGCGGAGAGCGACCTCGTCGAGATGTTCGGGACGGCGGACGACATCCCCACCCCCGGTGAGCGCACGATCGACGTCCCGGGCGCCGACGCCAGCTGACCCTACGCCCGGGCCGGCCCGGGCAACCCACGACAGCCCACAGCGACGACGGTCGAAGGACCGCACGGAGACGAGGAGCAGGAGATGGACGACGCGGCCGCCGCACCGGCGCCCGGAGGTGCAGGAAACCCCGAGGAGCTGACCGTCGCCGTGGTGAGCGGGGGGCTCACCCACGAGCGTGACGTCTCGATCCGGTCGGGACGGCGCGTGGGCGGTGCCCTGCGGTCCGCCGGCGCACGCGTCGAGATCCTCGACCTCGACGGCGCCCTGCTCGAGCGGCTCGCGGCCCTCGACCCCGACGTCGTGTGGCCCGTGGTCCACGGCGCCGAGGGTGAGGACGGCTCGCTCCAGGACCTCCTGGGCGTGCTCGGCCTGCCGTTCGTCGGCTCGAGTGCCGCCGGGGCCCGCCTCGCGTCAGACAAGCCGGTGTCGAAGGCGGTCCTCGAGCACGCCGGGGTCGCCACGCCGTCGTACGTGGCACTGCCCCAGTCGCTGTTCCGTGAGGTCGGTCCGCGCCGAGTGCTCGACGCCGTGGTCGGCCGCCTCGGAATGCCGCTCGTCGTCAAACCGGCGGCCGGTGGCTCCGCCCTGGGCGTCACCCTCGTCGAGGACCGGGCTCAGCTGCCGGGCGCGATGGTGGCCTGCTTCGCCTACGGCCCTGACGCGCTCATCGAGCGTGCGGTCGACGGGACCGAGGTCGCCGTCTCGGTGGTCGACCTCGGGGACGGGCCTGTCGCCCTGCCGCCCGTCGAGATCGCGACATCGGACGGCCCCTACGACTTCGACGCCCGGTACAACCCCGGCCGCGCCGAGTTCTTCGTCCCTGCCCGGCTCTCCGCCGACGTGGCGGCCGAGGTTGCCCGGACCGCGACGACCGTGCACACCGCCCTGGGGCTGCGTGACCTCTCCCGGATCGACCTGATCGTCGACCACGACGGGCGCCCCTGGGTCATCGACATCAACGTCGCCCCCGGCATGACGGAGACCTCGCTGTTCCCCCAGGCGGCGTCCAAGGGCCCGACGACGGCGGAAGAGCTCTACCTGGCACTGGCCCGCCGCGCCGTGGAGCGCGGGGCGAACGGCTGACGCAGGGCCCTACCGGCGGTAATGGCGACAGAATGTCGCCAGCCATCCCCCTGACCTGCTTCGACGTCGAGATCTGACGTCAGGCCGCGGGCAGATCTGTCTGCCCGCGGTCCAGCACGGAGGACTAGTCCGAGTCGACCTGCTCGCCCGGAGCCAACGTCGCCAGGATCCGGTCGAGATCCTCGACCGAGGCGAAGTCGACCGTGATCCGACCCTTGCGCTGACCCATCGAGACCTTGACGCGGGTGTCGAGCCGGTCGGACAGCCGGCCGGCGAGACGGTCGAGCTGCTCAGAGTGGGCAGCAGGCGCCCGACGCCGACGCAGCTCGGGTCTCGTCGGCCCCTCGCCCATCGCGACAGCCTCCTCCGTCGCACGCACCGACAGCCCCTCGGCCACGATCCGTTGCGCCAGCCGCTCCATGGCGGCACCGTCCTCGAGACCGAGCAGAGCCCGGGCGTGACCGGCCGACAGGACGCCCGCTGCCACCCTCCGCTGAACGAGCGCGGGCAGCTTGAGGAGCCGCAGCGTGTTGGAGATCTGCGGCCGGGACCGGGCGATCCGCCGGGCGAGCTCGTCGTGCGTGCCGCCGAAGTCGTCGAGCAGCTGCTGGTACGCCGCGGCCTCCTCCAACGGGTTGAGCTGAGCGCGGTGCAGGTTCTCGAGGAGCGCGTCGCGCAGCAGGTCGGTGTCATCCGTGGAGCGGATGACCGCGGGGATGTCGGTCAGGCCCGCCTGCATCGATGCGCGCAGGCGCCGCTCACCCATGACGAGCTCGTACCGGACGTCGTCGCTCCGCCGCGGGTCCTGGGTCGCGATCGGACGGACGACCACCGGCTGCAGCACGCCCAGCTCACGGATGGATGCGGCGAGCTCGTCGAGGTCGTCCTCGTCGAAGACCTGCCGAGGCTGGCGGGCGTTGGGGACGATCGAGGAGACGGGCACCTCGGCGTAGGTCGCCCCGGGTACCGGCCGGAGGCCATCGTCGTCGACCGCCACCGAGGCGTCCTCCGACCGGCGCACTGCGGTGGCACCAGCATCCGGATAGGTGCGGTCACCGTCCGAGCTCGGGGTGCCGATCGCTCCGGTCGACGTCCCCGCGTCGTCAGGTATCGCGGTCCTGCCGGAGCGGGACTGCTCGAGCTCCGCCGGCGTCGCTGCTGCGTCGACCGTCGTGCTCGTGCGCATGGAACCCGCCGTCGCCTTGTCCGGAGCGGCGGTCACCGGCGACTCGGCGGATACCGACTCGTCGGGCGCTGCACCAGGCATCGTCTCGAGCGCGTCAGCCGGGCCCGTGACCTGCTGTTTCGTCTCAGCCTGCGCCGTTCCAGGTCCATCGAAGAAGATGTCCGCCGGTCGTGCCGCACGGGTACCTGCGGGCGGTCCGGTGGGGATGAGCGCGCCGATTCCGCGGCCCAGGCCGCGTCGCTTCTCCGCCATGCCCTACTCCTTCGGTGCAGCGCCGCGTACGGCGATCTCGAGCGCGGCCTCACGGTAGGTGAGGGCTCCCGACGACGTCGGGTCGTACGTGATGATGGTCTGCCCGAAACTCGGCGCCTCGGAGATTCGCACGGAGCGCGGGACGGCCGTCGTGAGGACCTGGTCCGGGAAGTGCGTCCGGACCTCGTGCTCGACCTCCCGCGAGAGGTTGGTGCGCTTGTCGTACATCGTCAACAGGATCGTCGAGACGACGAGGTCAGGATTGAGGTGCTCGGTGATGAGGCCGATGCTACGGACGAGCTGCGTCAGTCCCTCGAGCGCGTAGTACTCGCACTGGATCGGGATGAGAACTTCGCGAGCCGCGACGAAGGCGTTGATCGTCAGCAGCCCGAGGCTCGGGGGACAGTCGACAAGAATGTAGTCGATGTTCTCCTGACCTGCGTCTTTGCGATGCTGAACGTAGGCGTCGAGCGCATCGGCAAGCCGACGCTCGCGGTTGTCCTCGGAGACCAGCTCGATCTCGGCACCCGACAGGTCGATCGTCGACGGCACGACCTCGACGCCCGGCAGCAACGGTGCCGGCACCACGACGTCGGCGATGGTCAGCTCCCCCATGAGGACGTCGTACAGCGACTGCGTCCCGGGGTCGTGCCCGGCGCCGAGCGCCGTCGAGGCGTTTCCCTGGGGGTCGTTGTCGACGACGAGAACCCGCAGGCCGCCCTCGGCCAACGCAGCAGCCAGATTCACGGCGCTTGTGGTCTTTCCCACACCGCCCTTCTGATTGGCTACCGTTATGGTCCGCATTTGTGTGGGCTCTGGCATGTCCTTGCCGAACAGGCGCCGTCGGCGCTCCGCCTGCTGAGCGAGCTCCTGTGCGAGCGGCGTCGTTTCGTCGGCATCGAACGTGGTGTGCGAGAGAGCGTCGTCCTGGTCGTCCTCCGGCACGGCCGCAAGTCCGTGGACGTCGTCCTGAGCGGCGTCGGTCGTACGATCTGCCATGCGTCCTGTCTCCAGACCCTGAGGTGTAAGGCTGTCCGAGTCTATGCCGGTTCTGGCGATAACTGATGTCCGTCCACAGCCTGTCCCGTGGCTTGCCACTCACGGAGGAGCAGCTCCATGGGGTGGTGTTCCACGTGGAACACCACCCCCGTGTAGTCGTCATCGTGCACAGAGGTGGTGACGGCACTGTTGTCACCCACCAATCTGTCCGTTCGCCGGGCACCCGTCTTGGCACGCATCGCCGTAGCTGTGCGCACGAGGATGTAGGACGTTCGGTGGTGGGGCACTTGATGCGCGCAATCGGTCGACAACATGAGCGCACCGACCACATATGGTGAGTGCACCTCTGCAGCCAGGCGTCGCGTTCCGCTGGCTACTAGTCGCGGCTTTGTGCTCGCCGGCTGTTTCACGTGAATCCTTCCGGCCGAGGGCACCTATCGGCCGCCACCAGAGTGTTGTTCACCGTCGTATGGACACATCCGTCGCCCCCGCCTGTACCTCGAGCTAGTGCAGCATGAACCATCTGTCGTTGCGTAGCCGCCGACCAAGCTCCGAGGTTGCACAACGACACTGTGCGTACTTGGTTCACGTGAAACGCGACGGGACGGGACGCATGCTCAGGTCTTCGCCGCCTCGAACATCCAGCAACGATGCGATATATCGGCCACGCCAGAAGCAGGGTGCCGGCCTCTTGCGGCGTTCACTCGGGGACCACCTGGCTCGCCCGTTCGGAGTTCTACTCTCAGTGCTCGAGCACCGCTCCAATGGATTGATCCCGTTTCACGTGAAACCGTGCTGTCGTGCCTACATCGACCAACCGCGTCGTGCCTGGTTCCACCGTCCGTCGCGAGGCAGCGCCTCGAGCACCGTGAGCACTCATGGTCAGGTGCCAGCACGAGCACTACTTCTGTCGTGCCACCACCGAGTCATCGACGCGGTCACCGGACGTTCGACAGCGCATCTGCAGCTTGATTCGCTTCAGAGTTTGGGCGACACCGGTTTCACGTGAAACTCGAGATCGCCACTTGACCGCTCGGGCCCAGCACTGAACCAGGCGGCTTAGCGGAGCCACGCCTCATCGACGGACTCCTGGAAGACACATGGCCTCCGACCTATGGGCCAGGATTGCTGGCGACCCGGGGAGCTCAACAGCAGAAGCAGCGCACGTGCCTGCCGGCAAAGGATGCCCACAGGGATCCGGGCCGAGACCGGGGGACCGCCGCACCACCCTCTTGAGAACCAGTACCCGGCACCGACGCACCCCCACGATCCGCACGCAGCGCGCCTCGGCGCCGGCCACCCGGCGCACCTGTGGCATGCACACCACCATGGGTCGACATTGCGGAGTGCAGAGCCGAGACAACTCAACCGCGATCTCTCGGGACGCCCCCCAACCTGGAGGCGGCTCCGTGGCCAGCAGCACTCCCAGAAGGCAGCCTCGCGGCACCACTCAACTGGCCGAGCGCAAAACTCATGCAGTCACACAAACCATGCATAGGCATCGATCCACCGAGATCGACGAGGCCAACCGCGCGGCCCGTCCGCGCGTTCCGGGGACGCAAGATAGTCAACGCTTGTTGACAACTACCACGGTCGTGCTCTCGCCGCCCGGGACCGGAGTCACCGACTCGACGGTCGTGCTCGCGGCACCAAGCTTGCGCAGGACCTTCCGCGCCTTCTCCACCTCGATGCTCGCCCGCTCACCCTTGAGCGCGACCAGACGCCCGCCACCTGCCACCAGCGGCATCGTCCATCGGGAGAGCCTGTCGAGAGCCGCGACTGCACGCGCCGTCACCACCGACGCCTTGAGGACCCCGTGCATCTCCTCCGCACGAGCCCGATGAATCTCGACGTTGTCGAGACCGAGCTCATCGACCACGTCGTGCAGCCAGTCGACCCGCCGCTCCATCGGCTCCACGAGGTGGACCGCTGCGTCCGGTCGCAACATCGCCACGACCACACCGGGGAACCCCGCACCTGAGCCCACGTCGACGACCGAGTCGTCCTCGGACACGAACTGAGCAACGGCGGCGGAGTTGACGATGTGCCGACTCCACAGGCGCGGTAGTTCCCGCGGGCCGATGAGACCTCTGAGCTCACCTTCCTCGGCGAGCATCTGGGCGAAGTGCTGGGCGGGTGCCCAGGCAAGATCGAACAGCTCGGCGACCCCGGCGCCCGGGACCTCAACCGCACTCTCGGCAGCCTCGAGGTCGACGTCAGACGACACCGGATCACCGTCCTCAGCCGCACTCGCGACACCGGAAGGGACAGCAGCCGGTGAACCGGCGCCGGCCGTCTGAGCCGCACTCTCGACACCTTCGGGTCCGTCACCCGCAGGGGCGCCGGCGAGGGAGCGGTCGGGCTGCTCGTCGTCGTGACGCACGGGATCAGGCAGGTCGGATGACCACGTGCCGGCGCGGCTCCACGCCCTCGGAGTCCGACACGAGCCCGGCGGCGGAGACCGCGTCGTGCACGATCTTCCGCTCGAACGGGTTCATCGGCTCGAGGGCCACGTCCTCCTTGCTCGTACGGACCCGCTCGATCGCCTCCTCCGCCAGCGCGGTCAGCGACACCCGTCGACCCTCCCGGTAACCGGCGATGTCGACCATGATCCGCGACCGGTCACCCAGCTTCGCCTGCACGGCGAGCCGGGTGAGCTCCTGGACGGCATCGAGCACGTGGCCGTCGTCGCCGACCAGGCGCGAGAGGTAGCGGTCGCCGTCCTCCTCGGACACGATCGAGACGGCCGCGCGGCCGTGGTCGACCTCGATGTCGATGTCGCCGTCGAGGTCGGCGATGTCGAGGAGCTCCTCGAGGTAGTCCGCCGCGACGTCCCCCTCCTCCTCGAGCCGGCTCACCCGAGAGGACCGGGTGGGCTCTGCGTCCTTCGCGTCGTCGGCCGTCTGCCCGTCGTCGGCCGTCTCCTTCGTCGGGGCCGCCGTCGCCTGCTCATCCGGCGTCGTCGTCTCCTGCGTGGTACCGGCGTCGTCGCCGGCAGCGGTCTCCTCGGTGGTGAGGTCGTCGTTCACGATGTGCTCCTTCGTCCGACGCCCTCGGGGGCGCCTGCCATGTGGTGGGGCCTCGCCCGGGTGTCCAACCCCGGTCCGGGCCGGTGGTGTCAGTTCTTCTTCGCGCCGCCGGAGGACGAGCCGCCCTCGCGCTTGCGCCGCTTCTCGGCCGCGAGCCTGCGCTCGGCCTGCCTGCGCTCGTACCGCTTCTGCGCGCGCTCGGCGGCGGTCAGACCATCCTTGCCGCGGACCTCGAACTCGCCGTCGTCGCCGGCCTCATCGGCGGAGCCTGCCGCGTCGTCGGCGGCCGTCGCGCCCGCCACCTCGGTCCCACGCTTGGGCTGCGGCTTGCGCTGACCGGCAGACGCGCTCCGCTTGAGGGTCGGGATCTCCTCCTCGAGCGGGGGAAGTCCCTTGCGCGCACGCTTGGCGTTCTTCTTCTCCACCATCGCCTTGTAGGCGTCGGAGCCCGGGGTCGGCTGCCGCTTGATCGTGTAGAACTGCTGGCCCATCGACCACAGGTTCGAGATGAACCAGTAGATGAGGACACCGATCGGGAAGTTGACGCCGGTGACGGCGAAGACGACCGGGAGGATGTACAGCAGGATCTGCTGCTGCCGGAACATCGGGCTCTCGAGCGCCGCCGGCGGCATGTTCTTCATCGTCAGCTGACGCTGCGTGAAGAAGGTCGACAGCGACATCGCGATGATGAGGACGACCGTGACGACCCGGACCGACGTGAGGTCGGCGTCGAGGTTCGCCGCGCTGTCGCCGAACGTCTGCATGAAGGTCGACGAGATCGGTGCGCCGAAGAGCAGGGAGTTCTCGGCCTCGCGGGCGAGGTCCTGGGTCAGCGGGCCGATGGCGTCGGAGGTGCCGGCCGCGATGTTGTCGAGCGAGTTGAGCACCGAGAACAGACCGAAGAAGATCGGCATCTGCAGCAGGAGCGGCAGACAGGAGGCGAACGGGGACGTGCCGGCGTCCTTGTAGAGCGCCTGCATCTCCTCCTGGAAGCGCTGCCGGGAGGCCGGGTCCTTCTTGTTCTTGTACTTGTCCTGGAGCTTCTTCAGCTCCGGCTGCACGAGCTGCATCGCCCGCGAGGCACGGATCTGCCGGAAGAAGAGCGGGATGATGAGGATCCGGACCACGACCGTGAGGCCGACGATCGAGATGATCCAGGCCCAGCCGGACCCCTCGGGGAACCCGACGGCGACGGCGCCGTCGTGGATCAGCACCATCACCCAGGCAACGGCCCACCTGATCGGCGCGAGAATGGCATCCATCAGCCCGGTGACTCCCTATAGGTCCTGCGGCGTGCCGTCGCACGCCCCTCGATCTGTCCCCCCGAGGGTAGACGCACCGGGAGGTCCGGGCGTCGTCGGGTGCCCGGGGCCACCCGTGCCCGCCTGGTGAGGCTGCTCACCCGGCTCGTCCGGGTCGGGCAGCGGGACACGCCTGCCGACCCAGGCTCCGCGCTCGGGCACGTGGTCGACCCCGCCCCGTGACCAGGGGTTGCACCGCAGCACCCGCCACACGGCGAGGAGCAAACCCTTGCCCGCACCATGCGTCCGCAGGGCCCCGACGGCGAACGCCGAGCACGAGGGGTAGTAGCGGCACGTCGGCGGGAACCAGGGGGAGACGATCAGCTGGTAGCCACGGACCGCCTTGAGGAGCAGCCACGTGATCGGCCCGACCCGGCCGCGCTCCAAGCGGCTGCCCCCTCGGTCGTCACCCTCGGCGTGCTGGTCCCCGCCGACCACGCGCCGGCGATCGTCGTCGGCCCGCCGCTGTGCACCGCCTCCCGGAGATCGCTCCCGGCCCGGGCCCTCCTCAGGCATGCCCCGGTGCCACGGCGTCGGTGGTCCGCGTCCGCTCGATCTTCCGGGCGGTGCCGCGCAGCGCCCGCTCGAGGTCGACCGAGAGCTCGGCGGAGGTCGCCCCGGCGGCGCGCGGCAGGGCGCGGACGACGACCCGCGTGCCCGGCTCGAGGCCGGCGACCCGGTCAGCCATCAGGTGCCGCAGGCGCCGCTTGACCTCCGTGCGGACCACAGCCCCGCCGACCCCCTTGGAGACGACGAAGCCGACGAGGACGGGGTCCTCGTCGGCGGTCGGTCGCCTGTGGACGACGAGTCGGTCGCTGCCGGCCCGCACGCCCTTCCGGACGGTCGCGGTGAAGTCGGCCGCGCGGCGCATCCGGTGGTGCGCCGGAAGCACGACTCAGGCGGAGAGCTTCGCGCGGCCCTTGGAACGGCGCGCGGAAAGGATGGCGCGGCCGGCGCGGGTGCGCATCCGCAGACGGAAGCCGTGCACCTTGGACCGGCGACGGTTGTTCGGCTGGAAAGTCCGCTTGCTCACGGCTGGTACCCCTGACGTGTCTCGACGTGCTGGCTGGCCCTGGAGGATCCGACCCCCGCGCTCGAGCCCTGACGGGCGCGCGCACGGGCCCGACCTCGGGCCCAGGTTTGAGTGGTGTCCACACGAGTGGACGCCCCAGGCTACGGGCGGCGGCCGCACCCGGTCAACGGCGTGCGGGCGTGACCTGTGGAACGTCGTCGTCCACGGATTGCCCCCCGCCCGCCGGCGCCCGGCTCCGGGATCGGCACGGTGCCGCGCCTCGTGCGCCCCGACCGGATGCGCACAACTGTGGAGAACTATGTGGATGTGGCCGTTCCGTGACACAGTAAGGGACCCGTCCGGCACCGGTCGGGCGACTGGTGCGCAAGGAGTGGTGTGGGCGTGGCGGAATCCATCGCCGAGGCATGGCAGCTCGCCGTCTCGCGTCTCTCGGACAGCGGCGACATCCGCCCGGCGCAGCTCGCCTTCGTCCGTCAGGCCCGGGCCCTGGGGATCATCGACGACACGCTGCTGCTCGCCGTCGGCTCGGACCTCGCCAAGGACTACCTCGAGATGCAGGCGCGCGAGCAGATCATCGCCGCGATGTCGCAGATCCACGGCAGCACGGTCCGGATCGCGGTCACGGTCGACCCCTCGCTGCTCGACGAGCCCACGCCCCCGCGGCCCACCGTCACCGAGCTCCCGGTCCCGCCGAGCGCGGCCACCCCGCCGCGGTCGGTCCCGCCCGCCGACCGGGGGAACGAGCAGCGCCCCACCCCGGACCGGTCCTCGCAGAGCCGGGGCATCTCGCACGCCGAGGACAACGGCGAGCAGGCCTCGCGTCTCAACCCCAAGTTCACGTTCGAGACCTTCGTGTCCGGTTCGTCGAACCGGTTCGCCCACGCGGCGGCGACGGCCGTCGCCGAGTCGCCGGCGAAGGCCTACAACCCGCTGTTCATCTACGGCGGGTCGGGGCTGGGCAAGACGCACCTGCTGCACTCGATCGGCCACTACGCCCGCAACCTCTACCCCGGGATCCGGGTGCGCTACGTGAACTCCGAGGAGTTCACGAACGACTTCATCAACTCGATCCGGGACGACAAGGCCGAGTCGTTCCAGCGTCGCTACCGCAACGTCGACGTCCTGCTCATCGACGACATCCAGTTCCTCGGCGGCAAGGAGCAGACGGTCGAGGAGTTCTTCCACACCTTCAACACGCTGCACAACGACTCCAAGCAGGTGGTCATCACCTCGGACGTCCCGCCCAAGCAGCTCAACGGTTTCGAGCAGCGGCTCGTCTCGCGCTTCGAGTGGGGGCTGCTCACGGACGTCCAGCCGCCCGACCTCGAGACGCGCATCGCGATCCTGCGCAAGAAGGCGGAGAACGACGGCCTCAACGCCGCGCCCGAGGTGCTCGAGTACATCGCGTCCCGGATCTCGACCAACATCCGCGAGCTCGAGGGCGCCCTCATCCGCGTGACCGCATTCGCCAACCTCAACGGGCAGGACGTCGACCGGCCGCTCGCCGAGATGGTCCTCAAGGACATCATCACGGACCCCGCGAGCGAGGAGATCACGCCGAGCCTCATCATGGCGCAGACGGCGGACTACTTCTCGATCTCGCTCGAGGCCCTCACCTCCGCCGACCGCTCCCGCGTCCTCGTCACCGCGCGGCAGATCGCGATGTACCTGTGCCGCGAGCTCACCCAGCTCTCGCTGCCCAAGATCGGCCAGCTGTTCGGCGGGCGCGACCACACGACCGTCATGCACGCCAACCGCAAGATCAAGGACCTCATGGCGGAGAAGCGCCAGATCTACAACCAGGTCTCCGAGCTCACCGCCCGCATCAAGACCCGCGCCCGCGAGGGGTGACGTCGGCCGCGGCGGTGAGAACCACACCACCGGCCGGCCGTGTGGACGAGCCTGTGGGTCGGCGTGGACGAGCGGGCCCCGATCCGTGCACGAGCTGGGGACGACGGCGCCGTCCCCGTGGACGGACGAATGACATCCACGGACCGTGTCATTCGTCCACGCCGCCGTCCGCAGCGTCGTCCACATGAATGACAAGCCTCTGACCAGGCACGACGACGATGATCCCCAGGTTCCACAGGTGCGATGACGATGACGAACCCTAGATCTCGGACTTTGTCGTTCATCCGCACATGCCGACGATCCCCCCTCGGACCGACATCGACCGTCCCTCTCCCCAGCCGCCCCCGCCACCGACCGCAAGGAGCTCCCGAGCACGTAAGGTGTGCGGTGCGCCGCACCCTCGCCGATGGAGAGCGCAACCAGTCTTGAGAGAAAGTGATCCACCGTGAAGTTCAGGGTTGACCGCGACGTCCTGGCCGAGGCCGTGTCCTGGACGGCACGCTCGCTGCCGGCACGTCCCCCCGTCCCCGTCCTCGCCGGTGTCCGCATCGAGGCGGCCGACGGGCAGCTGACGCTCGCCACCTTCGACTACGAGATCTCCGCGAGGTCGGTGGTCGAGGCCGAGGTCGAGACGCCCGGGACGGTCCTCGTGGTGGGGCGCCTGCTCGCCGACATCTGCCGCTCGCTGCCGGCGCGGCCGGTCGACGTCGACGTCGACGGCACCCGCGTCACGCTCACCTGCGGCGCCTCGCGGTTCACCCTGACGTCCATGCCCGTCGAGGAGTACCCGGCGCTGCCGGCGATGCCGGACACGGCGGGCACCATCGACGCCGATGTGCTGGCCGAGGCCGTGGCCCAGGTGACGACCGCAGCGTCCCGCGACGAGACGCTGCCGCTGCTCACCGGCGTCCGCGTCGAGATCGAGGGCGACACGATCACGCTGCTCGCCACCGACCGGTACCGGCTCGCGATGCGTGAGCTGCCCTGGCACCCCGCCGGGGACGAGCCGGTCTCCGCCGTCGCGCTCGTCCGCGCCCGCACGCTCTCCGACGTCGCGAAGTCGCTGACCTCCGCGGGGGCGGTCGAGGTCGACCTCGACACCTCCGGCGCCGGATCGCTCATCGGCTTCGAGGCCGGCGGCCGCCGCACGACCTCGCTGCTCGTGGACGGCGACTACCCGCCGGTGCGCCGCCTCTTCCCCGACGAGACGCCGACCCACGCGGTCGTCGACGCGGCCGAGCTCATCGCCGCCGCCAAGCGCGTGAGCCTCGTGGCCGAGCGCAACACCCCGATCCGCCTGTCGTTCACCGAGGGGCAGGTCGTCCTCGAGGCCGGGCAGGGGGACGACGCGCAGGCGTCGGAGGCCCTCGAGGCCACCCTCGTCGGCGAGCCGATCACGACCGCGTTCAACCCGGTCTACCTGCTCGACGGCCTCGGCGCGCTCACGCGCCCGCTCGCCCGCCTCTCCTTCACCCACCCCTCCAAGCCGGCGACCCTCACGGGACAGGACGAGGCCGACGGCGAGGACTCCGGAGAGTTCCGCTACCTCCTCATGCCCATCCGCTTCGCCGGCTGATCGGCCGGTCAGACGAAGGAGTTCGCATGCACCTCGGGATGATCGGTCTGGGCCGCATGGGCGGCAACATGGCCGAGCGGCTGCGTACCGCGGGACTGGCCGTCACGGGCTACGACCGCGACCCGGAGGTGTCCGACGTCGCCACCCTGGCCGAGCTGGTCGAGGCCCTGCCCGCCCCGCGGAACCTGTGGGTGATGGTCCCGGCCGGCGACCCGACGCGCGGCACCCTCGCCGAGCTCGCCGAGCTCCTGGACGAGGGCGACCTCGTGGTCGAGGGCGGCAACTCGCACTTCGAGGAGGACCAGGCGAACGCCGCCCGGCTCGCGGAGAACGGCATCCACTACGTCGACACCGGGGTCTCCGGCGGCGTCTGGGGCAAGGAGGTCGGCTACGGGCTCATGGTCGGCGGCTCGCCCGAGGACGTCGAGCGGCTCATGCCGGTCTTCGACGCGCTGCGCCCCGAGGGTCCCCGCGAGGAGGGCTTCGTCCACGCCGGCCCGGTCGGCGCCGGCCACTTCACCAAGATGGTCCACAACGGCATCGAGTACGGCCTCATGCAGGCCTACGCCGAGGGCTACGAGCTCATGCACGCCCGCGACGACCTCGTCGACGACCCGGGCGCGGTCCTCAACGCCTGGCGCCGGGGCACGGTCGTACGGTCCTGGCTCCTCGACCTCATGGTGCTCGCGCTCGACAGCGACCCGGACCTCGACGACATCCGCGGCTACGTCGAGGACTCCGGCGAGGGCCGGTGGACGATCGACGCCGCCATCGACGCCGCGGTCCCGGTCCCCGCGATCTCGGCCTCGCTGTTCGCCCGCTTCACCTCCCGCCAGGAGGACTCGCCCGCGATGCGCATGGTCGCGGCGATGCGCAACCAGTTCGGCGCGCACGCCACCAAGCCGGCGCAGGACCCCGCCGGGGAACCGCCGGTGGGGCCCGCCACGAGCTAGGTGCGGGTCACCGACCTCGCGCTGAGCGACTTCCGCTCCTACCGCGAGCTCGTGCTGGCCCTCGAGCCGGGAGTCACGGCGTTCGTCGGACCCAACGGGCAGGGCAAGACGAACATCGTCGAGGCCGTCGGCTACCTCGCCACCTTCAGCTCGCACCGCGTCGCGGCGGACACGGCGCTCGTCCGCCGAGGGACGCCCGGCGCCGTCGTGCGGGCGAAGGTGCGTGACGACGACCGGGACACCCTCCTCGAGGTGGAGATCATCGCCGGCCGGGCCAACCGCGCGCGGCTCGACCGGCACCCCGCCCGCCCGCGGGACCTGCTCGGGCACCTGCGGCTCGTCGTGTTCGCGCCCGAGGACCTCGAGCTCGTCCGCGGCGACCCCTCGGGGCGGCGGCGGTACCTCGACGACCTCCTCGTCCAGCTGCGCCCGCGACTGTCCGAGGTGCGTCAGCGCTACGACCGGGTCCTGCGTCAACGCGTCGCGCTGCTGAAGTCCGCCGGGGCCGCCGCCCGTGCGGGTCGCAGCGTCGACCTGTCCACACTGGACGTGTGGGACGCCCAGCTCGCCGAGGCCGGTGCCGAGATCGTCGCCGCGCGCGCGGACCTCGTCGCGCGCCTGCGTCCCCACGTCGCCGAGGCGTACGAGCAGGTCTCGGGCGGGCAGGGGGAGGCGCGGATCGACGCGCGGACCTCGCTGGTGGGTGCCGAGGGCGGGCCCGACCCGGACGCGGCAGTCCTCGCCGGGGTCACGGGGCCGGACACCGTCGACGACGACGCCGCCCGCGCGGCTCGCGACCGCGCGGCCGAGCTCGAGGCCGCGCTCATGGAACCGGCCGCCGTCGCCGAGCGGATGCTCGCCGCCCTGGGGGAGGCCCGCCCGCGGGAGGTCGAGCGGGGCGTGTGCCTCGTCGGCCCGCACCGCGACGACCTCGCCCTCGCCCTCGGTCCGCTGCCGGCGCGCGGGTACGCGAGCCACGGCGAGTCCTGGTCCTACGCCCTCGCGCTGCGGCTGGCCGCCTGGCGGGTCCTGCGCGACGCCGCGGCCGAGACCGGTGGGGGCGACCCGGTACTCGTCCTCGACGACGTCTTCGCCGAGCTCGACTCCCGCCGGCGCAGCAGGCTCGCCGGCATGGTCGCCGAGGCCGAGCAGGTGCTGCTGACCGCCGCCGTCGACGAGGACGTTCCCGAGGAGCTCGCCGGCACCCGGGTCGACGTCGCCGACGGGACCGCGACCGTGCGAGGTGCGGCATGAGCGCCGACGGGCCGACCACGGGCGAAGACGTCGACGCGGCGGACGTCCTGCCCGCCTCGCCCGACGCGCTCGCGCACGCCGTGCTCGCGCGTGCGCGCGCTGCAGCATGGGACAAGGGGCTGCGCACCACGCCCGCCCCTCGTCGTCGTGGGGGGTGGGTGCGCGGAGGGCCGGACGACACGGACGACACCGACGACGGGACGGCGCCGCAGGAGAGCGGGTCCGGCCGGCCGTGGCGCCCGGGGCCCGGACTCGGGTGGGCCGGCTCAGGATCCTCGCCGTCCCGCCGGGACCCCCAGCTCCTCGGCAGCATCGGGGCGCAGCTCGTGCGACGTCGGGGCTGGGGACGCGAGCTCTCCCTCGCGACCGTCGTCACCAGGTGGCGGGAGATCGTCGGCGAACAGGTCGCGGACCACTGCGAGGTCGAGACCTTCGCCGAGGGGGAGCTCGTCCTGCGCACGTCGTCGACCGCGTGGGCGACCCAGGTGCGGCTGCTGCTCCCGCAGCTCGAGCGGCGGATCGAGGAGGAGGCCGGCGCCGGGACGGTCACGTCGATCACCGTGCTCGGACCGGGCGGCCCGAGCTGGAAGCACGGCCGGTTCGCCGTGCGCGGGGGGCGGGGGCCACGCGACACGTACGGCTGACCCTCGCTCGCCGGCAGCGGCGTGCGACACCGTGGATGCGGCTGCGAGCAGTGGCGGGGACGCGGGGCGGCGGGGCTCGCGGCGCGGTGGCGCGCGGTCCCGACGATCCCGCGGACCGGCGTGGGACATAACACCCCACAGCCTGTGGACACAGCCTGTGGATGATTGGGTGGTGAGCGCTGTCCGCGGTAGAATCCCCTGACCGGTCCGGCGTCGTCCGGGGCAGCGCGCCCCGGGGTCGGACACGAGGCGACCGAGGGGGCGGGCACCCGTCCCCGTGTCGTTCGAGAGCCGAGGAGAACCGTCGACCGTGGCAGCAGAGAGCAGCGCATCGTCCCCCGAGACCCCTGCCGACGGGACGGCCGCAGCTGCACCGGGCTCCCCGTCGACCCCCGGCCAGGACCCGGCCGGCTCCGCGCGTCCCCAGGGGCAGTACGGCGCCGAGAACATCCAGGTGCTCGAGGGGCTCGAGGCCGTCCGCAAGCGGCCCGGCATGTACATCGGGTCGACCGGCCCCCGGGGGCTCCACCACCTCGTGTACGAGGTCGTCGACAACTCGGTGGACGAGGCCCTCGCCGGCTACGCGGGCGAGATCTCGGTGACCCTGGGCGGCGACGGCTCGGTGACCGTGGTGGACGACGGCCGCGGCATCCCGATCGACCTCCACCCGACCGAGGGCAAGCCCGCCGTCGAGGTCGTGCTCACCGTCCTGCACGCCGGCGGCAAGTTCGGCGGCGGCGGGTACGCGGTCTCCGGCGGCCTGCACGGCGTCGGCGTCTCGGTGGTCAACGCGCTGTCCCACCGTCTCGAGGTCGAGGTCCGCCGCGAGGGGCACGTCTGGCGGATGTCGTTCGTCGACGGAGTACCGACCGGCCCGCTGGAGAAGGGCGAGGAGACCACCGCGACCGGGACGACGGTCCGGTACTGGCCCAACGCCGACATCTTCGAGACGGTCGACCACGACTACGAGACGCTCCGCTCGCGCCTGCAGCAGTACGCGTTCCTCAACAAGGGCCTCACCCTCTCGCTGACCGACGAGCGCCCCGAGGCGGTCGACTCCGGCGACGAGGTGACGGGGGACGAGGAGGGCACGGCGGACGACCCGGTGCCCGGCTTCCGCACCGTGACCTACCGCTACGACGACGGGCTCGTCGACTACGTCAAGCACCTCAACGCGGCCAAGCGGGTCGAGGTCGTGCACCCCGAGGTCGTCGCGTTCGAGTCCGAGGACACGGACAAGAAGATCTCCCTCGAGCTCGCCATGCAGTGGACCGGCGGCTACAGCGAGTCCGTCCACACGTACGCGAACACGATCAACACCACCGAGGGCGGCACCCACGAGGAGGGCTTCCGCTCGGCGATGACCTCGGTCATCAACAAGTACGCCCGCGACAAGGGCCTGCTCAAGGAGAAGGACGACAACCTCACGGGCGACGACGTCCGCGAGGGCCTCACCGCCGTCATCTCGGTCAAGCTCGGCGAGCCGCAGTTCGAGGGGCAGACGAAGACCAAGCTGGGCAACACCGAGGCCCGGACCTACGTCCAGACCCAGGTGTACTCCCAGGTCGCCGACTGGCTCGACCAGCACCCGAACGAGGGGCGCGACGTCATCCGCAAGGCGCAGTCGGCCGCCGCCGCGCGCCTCGCCGCCCGCAAGGCCCGCGAGGCCACGCGCCGCAAGACCGTGCTCGAGTCGGCGTCCATGCCGGGCAAGCTCAAGGACTGCTCGAGCAAGGACCCGCGCGAGTGCGAGATCTTCATCGTCGAGGGTGACTCGGCCGGCGGCTCCGCCGTGGGCGGCCGCGACCCGCGGATCCAGGCGATCATGCCGATCCGCGGCAAGATCCTCAACGTCGAGAAGGCGCGCCTCGACCGGGCCCTCGGCTCGGAGACGATCCGCAACCTCATCACCGCCTTCGGCGTGGGTGTCGGCGAGGAGTTCGACATCGAGAAGCTGAGGTACCACAAGATCGTCCTCATGGCCGATGCCGACGTCGACGGCCAGCACATCGCCACGCTGCTGCTCACGCTGGTGTTCCGCTACATGCGACCCCTGCTCGAGGGCGGCCACGTCTACCTCGCGCAGCCGCCGCTCTTCCGCATCAAGTGGACGAACTCGCCCCACGAGTACGTGTACTCGGACAAGGAGCGGGACGCCGTGGTGGCCGACGGCCTGGCGAACGGCAAGCGGCTGCCGAAGGAGAAGGACGGACCGATCCAGCGCTACAAGGGTCTGGGCGAGATGAACGACTCCGAGCTGTGGGACACCACGATGAACCCGGACACGCGCACCCTCAAGCAGATCACCCTCGGCGAGGCCGCGGCCGCGGACGAGATCTTCGCGATCCTCATGGGGGAGGACGTCGAGCAGCGCCGCGGGTTCATCCAGCGCAACGCGCACGACGTCCGGTTCCTCGACATCTGACCCCGCGGTCCCCGTCCGCCCCAGCCGGGCCGGGACCCCGAGCCGCGCACCGCCGTCGCGGCCCCCACCCTCTGGCACACCAGCCGACCGAAGGACACCAGTGAGCGAGACACCCGAGCAGACCGGCGTGACGCAGGTCGACCTGCAGGACGAGATGCAGAGGTCGTACCTCGACTACGCCATGAGCGTCATCGTGGGACGCGCGCTGCCCGACGTGCGTGACGGCCTCAAGCCCGTGCACCGCCGGGTCATCTACGCGATGTACAACGGCGGCTACCGTCCCGAGTCGGCGTTCTCGAAGTCGACCCGCGTGGTCGGCGACGTCATGGGGACGTTCCACCCGCACGGCGACGGCGCCATCTACGACACGCTCGTGCGCCTCGTCCAGCACTGGACGATGCGGTACCCGCTCGCCGCCGGGCAGGGCAACTTCGGCTCGCCCGGCGACCAGGGCGCCGCCGCCCACCGGTACACCGAGGTCCGGATGGCCCCGCTGGCGATGGAGATGGTCCGGGACATCACCTCCGGAACCGTCGACTTCCAGGCGAACTACGACGGCCGCGACTCCGAGCCGGTCGTCCTGCCGGCGCGCTTCCCCAACCTGCTCGTCAACGGCTCCGAGGGCATCGCGGTCGGCATGGCCACCCGCATCCCGCCGCACAACATGCGGGAGGTGGCGGCCGGCGTCCAGTGGTACCTGGAGAACCCGGACGCCACCAAGGAGCAGCTGCTCGGCGAGCTCATGCAGCGCATCAAGGGCCCGGACTTCCCGACCGGCGCCACGATCCTCGGCACGCGCGGCATCGAGGAGGCGTACCGCACCGGACGCGGCTCGATCGTCCAGCGCGCGGTCGTCGAGGTCGAGGAGATCGACGGGCGCACCTGCCTCGTCGCCACCGAGCTGCCGTACCAGGTCAACCCCGACCGGCTGCTGGAGAAGATCGCCGAGTCGGTGAGCGACGGCCGTGCCCCTGGCATCGCCGACGTCCGGGACGAGACCTCCTCGCGGACCGGCACGCGTCTCGTCGTCGTCCTCAAGCGGGACGCCGTCGCGAAGGTCGTGCTCAACAACCTCTACAAGCACACCCAGCTGCAGACGAACTTCCCGGCGAACATGCTCGCCCTCGTCGACGGTGTCCCGCGCACGCTCTCCCTCGACGGGTTCGTGCGCCACTGGGTCACCCACCAGCTCGAGGTCGTTCGTCGTCGTGCGGAGTTCGAGCTCGGCGAGGCGCAGAAGAGGATGCACATCCTCACCGGCTACCTCAAGGCGCTCGACGCTCTCGACGAGGTCATCGCGCTCATCCGCCGCTCGCCCACCGCGGACGACGCGCGCACGGGCCTGATGGACCTGCTCGAGATCGACACCGACCAGGCGGACGCGATCCTCGCCCTCCAGCTCCGCCGGCTCGCCGCGCTCGAGCGGCAGAAGATCCTCGACGAGCACGCCGCGCTCGCCGCGAAGATCGAGGACCTCGAGGACATCATCGCCAGGCCCGAGCGGCAGCGGACGATCGTGTCCGAGGAGCTCGCGGCCATCGTCGAGCGCTACGGCGACGACCGACGCACGACCATCCTCCCGTTCGACGGTGAGATGACGGTCGAGGACCTCATCCCGCGCGAGGACGTCGTCGTGACGATCACCCGCGGCGGGTACGTCAAGCGCACCCGCACGGACTCCTACCGGGCGCAGCGGCGCGGTGGCAAGGGCATCCGTGGGACGCAGCTGCGGGAGGACGACGTCGTCGAGCACTTCGGCGTCACCTCCACGCACAACTGGCAGCTGTTCTTCACCACGCTCGGCCGCGTCTACCGCGCCAAGGGCTACGAGCTGCCCGAGGGCGGGCGTGACTCCAAGGGCCAGCACGTGGCCAACCTCCTGGCGTTCCAGCCGGGCGAGTCGATCGCGTCCGTGGTCGACATCGCCGACTACCAGGCCGCGGACTACCTCGTGCTCGCCACCGAGCGGGGCCTGGTGAAGAAGACCCGGCTGTCCGACTACGAGTCGGCCCGCCAGGGCGGCCTCATCGCCATCAACCTGCGCGAGAACGGCGACGGCGAGCCCGACCGCGTGATCGCCGCGCGGCTCGTCGACGAGGGCGACGACGTGCTGCTCGTGTCGAAGAAGGGCCAGTCCCTGCGCTTCACGGCCACCGACGACGCCCTGCGCGCCACCGGCCGCGCCACCTCCGGCGTCACCGGCATGAAGTTCAGGGACGGCGACCACCTGCTGTCGATGGACGTCGTCCACCCCGGCGACCAGGTCTTCGTCGTCACCGAGGGCGGCTTCGCCAAGCGCACCGAGGTCGAGGAGTACCGGGTGCAGGGCCGTGGCGGCCTCGGCATCAAGGTGGCCAACCTCGTCGAGGCGCGCGGCGACCTCGTCGCCACCCTCACGGTCACCGACGACGACGAGGTCCTCGTCATCATGGCCGGCGGAAAGATCGTGCGCTCGCGGGTCGACGAGGTCCGGCTCACCGGCCGCAACACCCAGGGCGTCTCGTTCGCCCGGGTCGACGACGGGGACCGCATCATCGCCGTGGCGAAGAACGCTGAGCGCGAGGTCGCCGAGGAGGTCGAGCGCATCGAGGCGGACGCGGAGACCGAGACCGAGACCGGCGCCGAGACCGGCGAGACTGCCGACGCCGGCGAGAACCGCGACTCCGGTGAGAACGGGGCCACCCCGTCCCCGGCAGCGGACGACGAGCGGGTAGCGTCTGGCGAGCAGGTGCCGGGGGTCGGCACCGACGACGACGGAGGTGACGCGTGAGCGAGGCATCGACCCGCGACGGAGGTCGGTCGCATACCGCACCGCCGCCGCCCGGTGACGAGCGGTCGCAGCGGTCCTCCTCCGGAGCGCCGGCCCGTTCCTCCGGCTCCGGTCGTGCGCCTTCCTCGAGCTCGCGGCCGAGCGGCAGGTTTGCCGGGGCTCGCACCGCGCGGCTCACGCTCGCCCGCATCGACCCCTGGTCCGCCATGCGGCTGTCGTTCCTGCTGTCGATCGCGGCGGGCATCATGCTCGTCGTCGCGGTCGCCACGGTGTGGTTCGTGCTCGACCGGATGTACGTCTTCTCGGAGATCGAGGAGCTCCTCGCCACGATCGGGTCGGCGAGCTTCCTCGAGCTCATGCAGCTCCTCGAGTTCGACCGCGTGATGTCGCTCGCCGCGATCATCGCCGTGCTCGACGTCCTCCTGCTCACCGTGCTCGGCGCGCTCGCCGCGTTCCTCTACAACCTCGTGGCGGCCCTGGTCGGCGGCCTCTCGGTCACCTTCACGGACGACTGACCCGGCTCTTTCGTCGAGACTGCGGTTGGTGCGCGTCGAGAGTGCGGTTGGCCCCGACCGCACTCTCGACATCAGACGGGTCGAGAGTGCGGAGCAGAGGCTCACCCGGACGTTCGGCACGGAGCGGCAGTGCGGGAACTCACGACCGGTGCGGCCCGATCGGGTTGGGGAGCACCGCGCACGTGGGCTAAACTCGCACGTCGGCGCGCCACGTGCGCGCCTCGCCCGCACGACGCGGGCACGGGCCTGTAGCTCAGTCGGTTAGAGCGCTTCCCTGATAAGGAAGAGGTCGATGGTTCGAGTCCATTCAGGCCCACTCTCCTCACCCTCGTCGCACCGGAGGACCACCATGAAGAAGGTTCTGATCGTCCTGGCCGCCGCGGTGGCCGGATACGCCGTCTGGATCAAGGTGCAGCAGGACCGCGAGGAGCGGGCCATCTGGGCCGAGGTCACGGACGAGCCCAACCCGGCGGACGCCCCGGGCGTCACCCTGCCGACGCAGCCGACCGAGGGCTGACCCGCTTCACGCCGCCGAGTCCTCCTCGGTGGCGGCGCCGACCGCTAGGGTCGTCGCACGGCACGACCGGCAGGTCGGCCGGCCGGGAGACCGGCACCGAGGGGCCATGGCGCAACTGGTAGCGCACCTGCTTTGCAAGCAGGGGGTTCGGGGTTCGAGTCCCCGTGGCTCCACCAGCACATCGGCACGACGGCGGTCGGACCACGAGGTCCGGCCGTTTCGCCGTTCCGGGGCAGCAGCCGCGTGGTCGTTGCACGCCCGAGAGGGCGGGATGCCACGATGCACAGGTGACGATCGTGCTGGTCGAGGGCGAGAGCGATGCCGTCGCCGTCCGCACCCTCGCCCGGCGCCTGGACATGAGCGCCCCGCGAGTGCTGCCGGTCCGCGGGTCCAAGGGTGCGCGCCGCGCGGTTGCCCACCACATGGGTGACCGGCTGCTCGGCCTCGTCGACGCCCCCGAGCGCCGCGACTTCGAGCGCGTCATCGACCGAGTCTTCGTCTGCGACCCCGATCTGGAGTCCGAGCTCATCCGTGCCCTCGGCGTCACCGGTGTGGAGGCCGTCATCGACGCGCAGGGCGAGCTCGGCTCCTTCCGCCGGCTCCAGCGCCAGCCGCAGCTGCGCGGCCGTTCGCAGGCGCACCAGCTCGTGCGGTTCCTCGCCGGTAGGAGCGGCAACAAGGTGCGCTATGCGGCGCTCCTGGCCGAGGCTGTCGCTCTCGACGCCGTCCCGCCGCCGATCGACGCCCTCCTCGCCGCCGTCCGCGACACCGATGGGCGCGGGACCACAGGTGCCGGGGAGCACGCCGAGGGCCTGACCCGGTGACGTCGGACGACATCGTCCACAGGCTCCGCGCGGCGGGTTCGGTCTTCGCGGAGGACGAGGCGGCGCTCCTTCGGCGATCCACGCACGACGACGACACCCTCGAGTCGCTCGTGCGCCGCCGCCTCGGGGGCGAGCCGCTCGAGCACGTCGTCGGCCGGGTCGAGCTTGCCGGCCTCGAGCTGTCGGTGGGACCGGGCGTCTTCGTCCCCCGGCAGCGCACGCGGGCGCTCCTCAACCGCACTCTCGACACGGTGCGGGCGGCGCAAGCGGTGGGTGAGGCGTCCGCTCGGGGCCGGCGCCCGCGCGCGTCGTCGCAGTCGGTGGTGGTCGTCGAGGCGTTCTGCGGCGTCGCACCCGTAGCGACGGCGATCGTGCGGGCGTTCCCGGACGCGGAGATCCACGCGATCGACCGCTCCCCGGCGGCGCTCCGGCACGCACGGACGAACCTCGGTGCCGGTCGCGGCGTCCATCGGGGGGACGTCCTCGTGGGCCTCCCGCAGTACGTGCGCGGACGCGTGGATGTCATCGCGGCCGTTCCGCCCTATGTTCCCGACGGCCGCCTCGACCTCCTCCCGCACGAGGCCCGGGACCATGAGCCGCACGCCGCCCTGCTCGGCGGCGCGGACGGGTTGGACCTCGCCCGTGCTCTCGTCGAGCAGGCACCGTGCTTCCTCGCCGCGGACGGACTGCTCCTCCTCGAGCTCCACCGCTCCCAGGTTGCGGCCGCGGCGACGCATGCCCGGGCGAACGGGCTGGTCGTCGTCGGGCAGGGTTCGACGATCGACACGGACGACGTCGCGGAGAACGACGACGCCGGGTCGGCCCCGCGTCCCGTCGCCACCGGCACCTTCCCGGACGACGACGACCAGCCCGACGACGAGCCCGACGACGAGCCTGACGACGAGCCCGACGAGGCCGACCTCCAGACCGTCGTCCTCGAGCTGCACCTGGGCTGACGGTGTCGACGTCCGGCGTCCCTGCCCCGCCCGTCACCGCGCGGGCGCGGCTACCGGTGCGGCCACCCCGCCAGCGCACGGTCGATCGCGGTGCGCGTGCGCGCCGGCACCCGCTCGACCATCTCGACGACCGGCCCGGCGTCGGCGCGCCCTCGACCCGCGGGGAACCTCCACGTCCCGACCGCGACCCCGTCCACGAGGATGGTCGGGCGGAAGACCCCGTTGCGGCCCGGCACGATCGCGTCGAGCATCGCCGCGCTAGCGACGAGGGAGCGGTCCTGGTAACCGAGGATCCACTCGTCGAAGGCGGGGGCGAGGTCGACCCGCGGGGCGCCACGACCGGACGACTCCTCCTCACGACCGGACGCCCGTTCGTCGCGCCCGAGCGCGCCTTCGATCATCCACGCCACCGTCCCGTCGACCTCCACCTCGACGACGTCCTCAGCCTCGGCCGCTGCCCGCCGGACCTGGGTCTTCGGCAGCTTGAGCCACCACGCGAGGTCGGCCTCGGCGACCGGCCCGCGGGCGGCCACGCACCCCCGCAGCACCTGGGCGAGCGCCTGCTCGGGGTCCGCCGCCGACGTCGGGGAGGACGCCGTGAGCAGCTGCTCGGACCCGCCGTCGACGAACGAGCCCCAGTGGACGTCCCCGTCGATCGCGAGGTGCGCGATGAGGTGGTAGCCGCGGCCGGCGTCGGTGGGGATGCCGGCGTCCGTCCACAGCTCGAGCACCTCGGCGCGGGTCCGGGGCCGCTCGGCCAGCGCCGCACCGAGGACCTCCCTTGCGCGTGCGACCACCGCGTCGTCGAGGCCCAGCTCGCCCCGACGCCGAGCGTCCTGACGCTGGATCCGTTCGGCCGTGAGCGAGAGGAGCGTGGCCAGGTGCGCGGGAGTGGTGGCGAAGAGGGTGCCGCGCATCGGCCAGGACCGCACGATCTCGCCGGCGTCGAAGGCGGCGCGCACGTCGTCGAGCGTGGTCCCTGGGCGGGAGCGGATAGCGACGGCACGGAGCACGCCCGCGAGGTCCTGCCCCTGGAGGGCCACGGCGCGGTCGACGACCTCGGTCGGGGACAGGTCGGAACCGGCGAGCAGGTGGGCGTCGAGCCGGGCGCGCCGGGCCTGGTCCGGGCTGAGGCGAGGCGTCATGCCCGGCACGGTAGCGGGCGCGACCCACGGTGACGGACGGGGGTGATCAGCCGGATCGCTCGTCGCCGTTGTCGTCGTCGCCGTGACCGTTGCCGTTGCCGGTGCCGTCGGTCGCGTCCCGCCGACCGCGCAGCTCCTGGTCCTCCGCCCGCACCTGCTCGATGAGCTCGCGCACCTTCTCGATGCTGCTCCAGGTCGGCGCGTCGTCACCGGCGGCCGCGCCCTCGCGTCCTGTGGCTGCGGCAGCGGCCGGGTCCATCAGCCGGTGGAGACCGACGCGCAGGAGCGCGGGATCGACCTCCACGCCACCGAGCGAGAGGACCGCGGTGCCCTGGTCGAGAGCCGTGAGCAGCAAGGAGACCTCCTCGGCCGTCAGGTCCTCGCCGACCGGTCGGCGGTCGGCCACGTAGCCGGAGTAGGTCCGCACGAGGACGCCGATCCGTTCGCCGATCGCCTCGCGCATCGCCGGGTCCCGGGCGGTCGCGCCGATGAACTCGAGCGTGGCGAGCCCGAACGCCTGCGCCGCCTCCGCCGGGGTCGGCTCGTCGGGATCGTGCTCCTCGACCCCGTCGTACGGGGAGGGCGGGTCCTCGAGCCCGTGGCGACCGGGGTACGTCATCGGGTCCCACCCGGCGTCGTCGGCGAACGCGATGTTGTGGTCCATGACGGCGAGGAACAGCTCCGCCTTGCCGGCGAAGTTGGAGTAGACCGCGCCCTTGGAGTAGCCGGCGTCGGCCGCGATCTTCTCGAGGCTGGCGCCGTGGTAGCCGTCGCTCGTGAAGTTCGCGAGGGCCGAGAGGACGAGGTGCCGGCGCGTGTCCTCGCGCTGCTCGGCCCGGGTGCGTCGTCCCGGTGTCGCCGTCTCGTCGTTCGCCATCCCCTCAACCTAGTTGACGTACCGACAGTACGTGGATACTGTCAGTATCGACATACCGTGAGTATGTCGACGCGGCCCGACGGAAGGACAGCCATGGGCGACGCCGTGCTCGAGATCGAGAACCTCACGAGACGCTTCGGGGAGGTGGTGGCGAACGACGGGATCGACCTGCGGGTCCGGCCCGGCGAGGTGGTCGGCCTGCTCGGCCACAACGGGGCCGGGAAGACGACGCTCGTCTCCCAGGTCGTCGGCCTCCTGCGGCCCGACGCCGGAAGGATCACCGTCTCCGGCGTGGACGCGATCGCCCACCCCGCCGTCGCGCGCCGCGCCGTCGCCCTCCAGGGCCAGTCGCAGGCGCCCCTCGACGGACTGAGCCCGCGCTCGGCCATCGAGATCGCCGGGCGCCTCCGAGGGATGAGCCCGCGGCACGCCCGCGCCGCCGCCGACGCCCTCGCCGACGAGCTCGACCTCCACGAGTGGTACACGCGGCGCACCGCCACCGACGGGACCGGGCTGTCCGGCGGCGTCCGCCGGCTCACCGCGTTCGCGATGGCCGCCGTCGCGCCGGTGCCGCTGCTCGTCCTCGACGAGCCGACCAACGACGTCGACGCGTCCCGCCGACGCCGCCTGTGGGACACGGTCCGCCGCATCGGCGACGAGGGCGCCGGGGTCCTGCTCGTCACGCACAACGTGACCGAGGCCGAGCGCGTCGTCGACGAGCTCGTAATCCTCGACCGCGGCCGAGTCGTCGCCGCCGGCTCGCCCGCCCGCATCCGGGGCGGCGAGGACTCCGGGCTGCGTCTCGAGCTCGCCCTCGTGCCGGAGGGCACGGATCCGTCCGACGGCGACGTCCCGGTCACCTTCACGCGCCACGTCCGGGTGGGGCGGCGCGTCCTCCTGACGATCGGGGCGCACGACGCCGAGCGGGCGGTCGCCTGGGCCACCGCCCTGCGCGCCGACGGCCTGATCGACGGCTACACGCTCGCGCCCGTCACCCTCGAGGACGCCTACCTCGGGCTGACCTCGGCGAACCACGACGACGCGGCCGAAGAACGGCCCGGCGCCCTCGCCACGACCGGCTCGGAGGCCGACCATGACTGACACCGCGCTCGCCCCCCGCACGTCCGGCGGCCCGGCGGCGATCCCGCCGCGCGCCGGAACCGGCACGATCCTCGGCACCCTCCTGCGGTGGACGCTCGCGCAGACCGGCCCGATGCTGCCGCTCATCATCGTGGTCCAGGCCCTTCTTGCCGCGGGCATCATCATCGGCTTCGGACTGCTCATCCCCGACGTCGACGGTGGTGAGGCGGCCTTCCTCTCGACGGGTGCCCCCACGGTCCTCCTGCTCACGGTGGGGCTCGTCGTCGTCCCGCAGGGAGTGGCGCAGGCGAAGGCGAACGGGACGTTCACCTACCAGCGGGCGCTCCCGGTGCCGCGCGCCCTCGTCCTCCTCGCCGACCTCCTCGTCTGGCTGCTCGTCGCGCTGCCGGGCGTGGCCGTCGCCGTGATCGTCGCCCAGCTCCGGTTCGACCTCGACCTCGCGATCGACTGGCCCGTGCTCGTGCTGGCGTCGGTGCTCACCGCGCTGACGGCCACGGCCGTCGGGTACGGGATCGCGGTGGTGCTTCCGCCGATGCTCGCGCAGGTGATCAGCCAGGTGCTTGTCTTCTTCGTCCTGCTGTTCTCGCCGATCACGTTCCCCGCCGACCGGCTGCCCGGCTGGTTCCAGGACGTGCACGCATGGCTCCCGGTCCAGCCGGCCGGGGATCTCGTCCGGGCCGGCCTGCTGTCGGAGAGCTACGACGCGAGCGGCCGTGACGTGCTCGTCCTCGGGGTGTGGTGCGTGCTCGGGCTGACGGTCACGCTCCGCGCTCTCGTCAAGCGCGACTGACCGCTCGAGCAGGACGGATGCCGGGCACCCGCGCCGGCCCGGTGCTCGTCGGTGCCGACCGGGACGGGCGCAGCCTCGCACCCGTGGGCGGGACGGGTCAGTGCTGGTTGTACTCCGAGTCCCGCACGAGGGCGCCCCACTCGGTCTCGGCGCCGACCTCGGGGCCGTCGGTCACCGCGATGTGGCTCATGAACGTGTGGCGGCCGGCGCCGTGCCAGTGCCACAGCCCGCCGTGGAAGCGGACGACGTCCCCCTCCCGGAAGACCTGCACCTGGCCCTGCGCGACCTGCACGAGGCACAGGCCCTCGGTGATGTAGATCGTCTGACCCACCGGGTGCATGTGCCAGGCCGTCCGGGCGCCCGGGGCGAAGCGCACCACCGCCGAGTGCACCTTCGACGGCGTGTCACCGGTGGTGATGGGGGTCAGCCACACGTCGCCGGTGAAGCGGTCCTCGGGCCCGCGGACCGCCGCGGCGTTCGAGCGGATGTCCATGATCGTTCCTCTCCTCGGCGCCGCGGGCCGCCGGTGGCGACGCCCGACCGTCGCACCCAGGCTAGCGACGCCGGGTCCTGTTCGGGAGAGGGGCGTGGGAGAGGCTTGTCGGTGGTCGGGATGTGCCGGACGAGGGGTTCGTCGTGGGGAATGTGCCCCCGAAGGGCTGGCGCTCCTGCGGCCGCGGTCGCCACACTTCTTCTGGCAGCGGCGCCCGCGGCTGACCGCCCCGATCGACGGAGATCCGAGATGCTCTCGACCATCGCCACCTACATCGCCTTCCAGGGCCAGACCCGCGAGGCCTTCGAGCACTACCGCGACCTGTTCGGCGGTGAGCTCGAGATCGTCACGTACGGCGACATGCCGATGCCCGGTGTGGACATGCCCGCCGACGCCGTCGCTCACGCCATGCTCGCCACGCCGGCAGGGGTGCTGGCCGGCTCGGACGCCGTCGACGACGGCGAGTACCCCCTGCGCGGCTCTGCCTACTCGTTCCTTCTCACCTTCGACTCGGTCGAGGAGGCGCAGCGGGTCGGCGTCGCCATGCTCGAGGCGGGCGGGAGCGTCCAGATGCCGTTCGAGGAGGCCCCGTGGGGCGACCACTACGGGCAGATGTTCGACCGGTACGGGGTGATGTGGGCGTTCAACGTCGCGGGGACGCCGCCGGCCTGACCGAGGCGCGGGGTCGGCCGAGGCGCGGAGCCGGCCGTCAGCCGCGCGTGGGGCCGATCCCGAGCGGTGGCTTGCGGTCGTGCACCGTGAGGTAGCGGATCCCCTCCGCGCCGGCCGCCACACCGCGGACCGTGCCGCGCGGGAGGTGGACGACGTCGCCGGGAGCGAGCGGGGGTTCGTCGTCGTCGGCCGTGAGAAGTGTGCCGGTGCCGGCGACGACGTGCCAGAGGACGTCGAGCGCCGGACCCTCGTGGGGCTCGATCCGCCCGCCCGGTGGCAGCTGCACGACGTTGGCGTCGAGCCCGCGGTCCGGGCCGGTGAGGTTCCAGAGGGCGCCCGTCGCCCGCCGATCGCCGACCGCGGGGGTGAGTGACGTCGTCGACGTGACGACCCGTGGACGCCTCGATCCGCCTGCCGACATGCCTCGAGAGTATCCGGCGGCGTCATTAGGCTGGCCGGATGACGTACGTGATCGCACAGCCGTGCATCGACGTCCTCGACCGGGCGTGCGTCGACGAGTGCCCGGTGGACTGCATCTACGAGGGCGACCGGATGCTGTACATCCAGCCCGACGAGTGCGTCGACTGCGGGGCCTGCGAGCCCGTCTGCCCCGTCCTTGCCATCTACTACGAGGACGACCTGCCCGAGACCCTGCGGCCGTACCTCGTGGAGAACGCCGGCTTCTTCGACGACACTCTGCCCGGCCGGGACGAGCCCATCGGGTCGCCGGGCGGCGCCCAGCGCCTCGGCCGCCTCGGCGTGGACACCGAGCTCGTCGCGGGCGCCCCGCCGGGAGCGGGCGCACGCGGGCAGTGACTGGACGACACGGGACCGACACCAGGGAGACCACATGGACCGCATCGACCTTGCCGCGCTGACCGAGAAGCACCTCGCCCTCGCCGGTGAGGCCCGGGCCCGTCGGTCCTCGACCGCGCTGGTGGGGGACAAGGACTCCCGCCTCCGGCAGCACCTCATGGTGCTCCTCGCCGGGACCGAGCTGGCCGAGCACGAGAGCCCCGGTGAGGCGACGCTCCAGGTCCTGCGCGGACGGGTGATCCTGCACGCCGGAGACGACGAGGTCGAGCTCGCTGCCGGCGACCTCGCCGAGATCCCGCCCGAGCGGCACGGCGTCCGCGCCCTCGAGGACTCGGCGTGCGTGCTGACGGTCGCCCGCAACCGGGACTGACGGCAGCGGCCGTCGGCCCGGGCGCAGGTGGGGACCTCGGCCCGTGCGAGGCGGAGTGCCACCGCCTACGGTGTCAGCACCGGAGGTGATCGACGATGAGGACGAACCCCAGACTGCTCGCCGTGGCGGCCGCCGCGCTCCTCGCGCTCGGCGCGTGCAGCGAGGACCCGACCGAGGAACCGGACGAGCCGACGACGACCCAGGCGCCCGACGACCCGTCGGGGGGGCCCGGCGAGGAGTTGCCGAGCGGGGAGTCACCGACCGCGGAGAGCCCGACCGGCGAGGCACCGTCGGAGGGGACCGGAGGCACGCCGTCGGACGGAGCGGCCGGCCCGGACCAGGACCCCGACGTCGCAGCCGCGATCAACGAGCTCGCCGCGGACACCGGCAGCGCCGACGCCGACATCGAGGTGGTCTCCCTCGAGGAGGTCACCTGGTCGGACGGGTCGATCGGCTGCCCGACCCCGGGCCAGGCCTACACGCAGGCGCTCGTCGAGGGGCGGCTGCTCGTCCTGACCGTCGACGGCGAGGAGTTCCGGTTCCACGGGGAGGGTGACGGGCCGCTGGCCTACTGCGCCGACCCGATCGACCCGGCCGAGACCGGCGACGCCGTCCAGTAGGGCGCGGCAGCGGTCCACGGGGGAGTGTCGCGCGGACCCTCAGGCCAGCATGTCGCGCACCATCGGGGCGACCGTCGTGCCGTAGAGCTCGATGCTGCGCATGATCTTCTCGTGCGGGAGCCGGCCCGTGCTCACCTTGAGGTCGAACCGCTCGGCGCCGAGCGCGCGCACACCCTCGGCGATCTTCCGCGCGACCGTCTCGGGCGAGCCCACCGCCATCGCGCCGTGCTCGGCCTCGTGCTCGAACGAGGCGCGCGAGGGCCGGCTCCAGCCGCGCTCGCGACCGATCCGCTCGACCTGCTCGACGTAGTGCGGGTAGATCTCCTCCTTTGCCTGATCGTCGCTCTCGGCCACGTGCCCGTAGGAGTGGTAGCCCACCGGCCGCGGCTCGCGCTCCATCTGCTCCAGCGCCCGGCGGTAGAGGTCCGCGAACGGGGCGAAGCGGGGGACCGGCCCGCCGATGATGGCGAGCATGAGGGGCAGATCGTGGTGGGCGGCCCGGACCACCGACTGCGGGCTGCCGCCCACGGCCACCCAGGCCCGCAGCGGCCCGTGCTCGACCGGCGGGTAGACGGTGACCTGGTCGAGGTTCTGGACGTGCGTCCCGCGCCAGGTCACCGGCTGGGCCGTGCGCAGCCGGGAGAACACCTCGAGCTTCTCCTCGAACAGCGCCTCGTAGTCCTCCATGCGGAACCCGAACAGGGGGAACGACTCGGTGAACGAGCCCCGGCCGAGCACCACCTCGGCGCGGCCGGAGCTGATCGCGTCGAGCGTGGAGTACCGCTCGTACACGCGGACCGGGTCGTCCGAGCTGAGCACCGTGACGGCGGACGCCAGGCGGATCCGCTCGGTGCGCGCCGCGATCGCGGCCAGGACCATCTCGGGGGAGGACACCGCGAAGTCGTCCCGGTGGTGCTCCCCGACACCGATCGCGTCGAGCCCGACCTGGTCGGCGAGGACACCCTCCTCCACGACGTTGCGGACCGTCTGGGCATGGCTGAGGAGCTCGCCGTCCGCCCCCATGGTGACGTCGCCGAAGGTGTCGATCCCGAGCTCGAGTGCCATGACAGCGCCAACCCGCGGCGCACCAGGGCTATTCCGGCGCGGAATAGCGCGCCGGGCGGGCGACGTTCCCCCGGCATGACCTTTCCCGTCGGCGGCAGCACCACGACCATCGGCATCGTCGGCGCCGGCCGGCTCGGCACCGCGATCGGCCGGCTCGTCGCCGACGCCGGCTACCGTCTCCTCGTCACCGACCGCCCCGACGCCGCACACCTCGAGCTCGTGGTGGGCAGCGTGCTGCCGGAGGCGCAGCTGGTGGGTCTCGACGAGATTGCCGAGCGGGCCGACGTGGTCGTCCTCGCCGTGCCCATGGCGGCCGCGCGCGGCCTCGACATCGAGGCGTTCCGGGGTGTCGTCGTCGACGCGACCAACGTCTGGTACGACACGGACGCGACGACGGCGCACGAGGTGGGCACGACCGCGACCCTCGCCGCCACGCACCCCCGCGCGAGGATCGTCAAGACCTTCAACCACGCGGCCTACGCGGACCTGCTCGCGGACGCCCGACCGGTGGGCGCCCCCGGGCGCCGGGCCTTCGCGGTGGCCGGCGACGACGTCGATGCGGTGCGCGTGGCCGCCGAGGTCGTCGACCGCGCGGGATTCGATCCGCTACCGGTCCCCGCGTCGGACGCCCACCTGCTCGAGCCGTCCGGCCCCGTGTTCGGCCGCCGGCTCGAGCGCGCCGACCTCGAGGCCGTCCTCGCCGGGGCGCGCGCCGCCTGAACCGCCGGGGGGAGCGACCCGTGTCCCGGCACGACGACGGGGGCCGACCTCGTGGTCGGCCCCCGTCGTCGGTGGGTCAGGAGCGGGTGGTGCCCGTGGTCGGGTCCACCGTGTCGTTGTAGACCGGGGTGTCCTCGGTCGTCACGCCGGTGCCCGCGGCCTGGACCGGAAGGTCGGCAGCCGTGGCGTCGTCCGCGGCGTCAGCCGCGTCGCTCACCTCGCCGGTCTCCGAGGAGCCGCGGTCGGTGAGGTCGGCGGCCTTGTCCTTGACGGCGCCGGCGGCCGACGAGGCGGCGTCCTTCGCCTTGCCCGCGAGGCCCGCGGCCTTGTCACCGAGCGAGCCCGAGGAGTCGGTGGGGCTCGAGACGGTCGTGTCGTCCCAGTACTCCTCGGCCCACGGGTCGTCCACCGGCTGCGTGCGACGCCACACGAGGTAGCCCGCACCGGCGACGGCCGTGCCCACGAGGACCCAGCCGAGCGCCTTGCCGGCGCCGCCCTTCTTCTTGTCGGCGGGCTTCTCCAGCGACGAGCGGGCAGCCTTCGAGGCCTCCTTCGCGCGGTCGGCGATCGGGGCGTCGGACCGGGCGGCCTCGGCGGCCGACTGGGCCGCCTTCTGGACGCGGGGGACGTAGTCGTCCTTCACCTTGTCCCGCGCGGTCGCGGCCGAGGTGCGGGCCTGCTCGATCGTGGGAGCAGCGGCGGTCCGGGCGTCCTCGAAGGCCTTCTGGACCTTGGGGGTCGCCCAGTCGACGCCCTCCTGCGCGAGCTCGGCGGCGCGTGCCCCCGTGATCTTCGCCTGCTCGGAGAGTGCCGTGCCGAGCTCGGCGAGCTTCGCGCCGACGTCGGCCTGCTCGGGCTCCGTCGTCGTGGACGTGCGCTTGGTCTTGCGCGACATGTGCGTATCTCCATTCGTAGCGGTCGTGCGGTCGGGACCCGACCTGCGCGTCGTTCGCGGCGGGCCTGGATCCGCCCCACCCCCATAGTTCCGTATCAGGACCGGTGCTGCCAGTAGACCAGGTGAGTCAGGACACGGACCTGGACAACAGGTGGCTCCCCGGCGGGGTGTCGCCACGCCCCGACCCACCGGGGCAGTCGTGTGCGCGGGCCCCCGACCGTGCGAGGATCGACCCATGGACGCCATCCTCCACACCAATCACGGCGACGTGTCGATCCGACTCTTCCCGAACCACGCCCCCAAGACGGTCAGCAACTTCGTCGAGCTCGCGCGCGGGACCAAGGAGTTCACCGACGCGGAGACCGGCGAGAAGGTCACCCGGCCGTTCTACGACGGCCTCACGTTCCACCGGATCATCCCCAACTTCATGATCCAGGGCGGCTGCCCCGAGGGCACCGGCACCGGTGGCCCGGGCTACACCTTCGACGACGAGATCCACCCCGAGCTCGGCTTCACCGAGCCCTACGTGCTCGCCATGGCCAACGCCGGCAAGCGCATGGGCCACGGCACCAACGGGTCGCAGTTCTTCATCACGACCCAGCCGACCACCTGGCTCCAGGGCAAGCACACGATCTTCGGCGCCGTGACCGACGAGGCCTCGCGCGCCGTCGTCGACGCGATCGGGGCCGTCCCGACCGGTGCCGCCGACCGCCCGGTCGAGCCGGTCGTCATCGAGTCCGTCGAGATCGTCGAGTGACCTCCGCGCCCGGGCCCGACGAGCCGCGCGACCCACGCCGGCCGGACGGCCCGGGCGTGCACGGCGCCGACCCGTACGGCGCCGGTGCCTACGGCGCCGATCCGTACGGGAGAAGCGCCCACGGCGCCGATCCGTACGGGGGCGGCGCGAACGGCCCCGCCGGGCGGGCCGACGCCCCGCCCGGCTCCCCGCACTACGCGCCAGCACCCGGGTTCGGCGCCTACGTCGCACCGGGGCAGCAGCCCCCGCCGCACCCCGTGCCGGGACCCCCGCACCCCGACAACCGGCCGCAGCGCGGCGCCGCCCGGCGCTCGGCGCCCGTCGGTGTCCGCGTGCGTGGCGGGACGCCGTACCTCACCTTCGCCGTCATGGGTGTCCTCGGCGTGGTCTACCTGCTCCAGCGGGCCACCGGCCTGCAGGCCGACCTCCTCTACTGGCCGGCCGTGACCGAGCACGAGCCCTGGCGCATGCTGACGGCTGCCGTCCTCCACGGCGGCCTCGCCCACCTCGCGTTCAACATGTACGCGCTGTGGATCGCCGGACAGGCGCTCGAACCCGTCGTCGGGCGGTGGCGGCTCGCCGTCCTCATGCTCCTCAGCGCGTTCGGCGGCTCGACCGCGGTCCTCCTCCTGTCCGGCGGTCCAGGTGCGGAGGGGTGGGTCACCGGCGTCGTCGGGTTCTCCGGCGCCGTCATGGGCCTGTTCGCCGCCGTCCTCGCGATCCAGCGGAGCGTCGGCCAGGAGTCGAGCCAGCTCCTCGTGCTCCTCGTCATCAACATCGCCATCGGGTTCGTCCCCGGGTGGAACATCTCGTGGGAGGCGCACCTCGGCGGGATGGTGGTCGGGCTCGCGCTCGGCCTGACCTGGTCGACCTGGCGACGCCGGCCGACCGCCGTCGCCGTGCTCTCGTCGGTGGCCGTCGCTGCCGCACTCGTCGCGGCCTGCCTCGTCTACCTCGGCGCCGTCGGGGCCTGAGCCCCGCCGCCTCCACGCTCCCGTGCGTCCGCGCGGGCGGGGAACACACACCTGCGACGCCGCCGTCGGACGATCGCGACTCCTCGCCGCCCCGAGCCTGCGGGCGCCCTGACGCAGTTCGACGCCGGGCCGTGCGTCGTCGTCGGGCACCGTGCTCGCCGTCCACATGTGAACTCACAGCTGTGGAACTACACGGCTGTCATTCGTCCCCAGGTGTGAGTATCCCTGTGGGAATCACACGTTTGTCGTTCGTTCGTCCCCAGCGGCGGGGTCGGGGCGAACGACACGGCTGTCATTCCTCCCCACCTGTGGGTATCCCTGTGGACGGGGAGGGGTCGATCGACCGGTTGCTCGGCGGGAACGTTCTCCGGAGGAGCGGGGAGCGGGTGCCGGCGTCAGCGCCAGCGCAGCGTCATGAGGAACCCGATCATCGCGATGCCGAAGCCGATCGCGAGGTTCCAGTTGCCGATCCCCGGGACCGGGTACGCGGCGGACGTGAGGTAGGTGACGAGGAGGACGACGAGGCCGACGAGCATGAGCGTGACCATCGTGGGCGCCCACCAGCTGGGGCTCGGCTCGCCCGCGGCGGCCGCCTCGAGCTCGGCCTCCTCCTGCGGGGTGCGGCTGACCGGGGAGCCGTCCTTGCGCTTGCGCTTCTTCGAGACCGGCACGTCGTCCTCCAGTGGTGTCCCGCCGTCGGGGCGGGTTGCGGAATGTCTGTGCGCGCACGCGGCGCGACCCGGACCTAGCCTAGTCTTCGAGAGCAGCGGCGACGTCGAGGAGGTGGCCCGATGGCCGGGTTCCGCGTGCCGCCCGCGTCGCTCCGCGTGGCGGCGGTCGGCGTGCTCGCCGGACTCGTCATCGCCGTCAACGCCCGCGACGCCGGGGAGGACCCCGCGCGCGCCGCCACCGACCTCGTCTCGCTCGCCCGCGCGCAGACCACGCGGATCGAGACGCTCGAGGGCGAGAACGAGGAGCTGCGCGAGCAGATCGAGCCCTACCTCGAGAGCCACGACGCCGAGGTCGGCGCGCCCCCGGACGAGGTGCTGGTCGCCGCCGGTGCCGCGCCCGTGAGCGGTCCCGGGGTGGAGGTCGCGCTCGACGACGCGCCGGTCCCGGAGTCCGGGATGCCCGCCGACCGGGTGGCGGACGACTACGTGGTCCACCAGCAGGACGTCGAGGGGGTCATCAACGCGCTGCGGGCCGGGGGCGCGGAGGCGCTCACCGTCCAGGGGCAGCGCCTCCTGCCCACGACCACGGTGCGGTGCGTCGGGAACGTCCTCTACGTCGGCACGCGCGTCTACTCGCCGCCGTTCGTCGTCGGGGCCGTGGGTGACCCCGACGAGCTCACCGACGCCCTCGAGGAGTCCGAGGCCGTCGACGTCTACCGGCAGTGGGTCGAGCTCATCGGGCTGGGCTACACCGTCACGGTCCACGACCAGCTCGACGTCCCGCCGTCGACGTCGGTGTCGACGAGGTACGCCGAGCCGCTCGAGACCGGCGATCCGGGCGCGTCCACCGATCCGGGCGCGGACGACGCGCGTGGCGCCGGGTCCGACGACGCCGAGTCCGGGTCGTGACGGCGCCGAGCTCGTCCACCGGGGATGCGCCGGCGACCGCCGGGAAGGCGCGGGGGACACGGCGCGGCAGGGGGCGACGGCCGTCGCGGGTGTGGGGCGCCGTCGGCGTGCTCGGCGAGCTGCTGCTCACGGCCGGGGTCGTGCTCGGGCTGTACGTCGTGTGGCAGCTCTGGTGGACCGACCTCGAGGGGCACGCCCGTCAGGAGGAGTCCGTGGCCGCCATCGCGGGCGCGATCGGTGCCGCGGCGGACGGGGTCGGCGAGGCACGGACCGACGACGCGCCCCCGTTCGCGTCCGCCGACCTCGAGCTTCCCGACGGGATGACCGCGCTCGGGGTCGTGCACGTCCCCGCGTGGGGGGAGGACCACGCCCTGCCGCTGCTCGAGGGGGTCGGCATGGACGTCATAGACTTCGGTGCGCTCGGGCACTACCCGGGCACGGCGCTGCCGGGCGAGATCGGCAACCACGCGGTCGCCGGGCACCGGCAGACCCACGGTTCCCCGCTCGGCCAGGTCGCCGACCTCGAGGTGGGGGACCCGATCGTCGTCGAGACCGCCGACACCTTCTACGTCTACCGGGTCACGGGCTCGGAGATCGTGCGGCCCTGGGACGTCGAGGTCGTCGCGCCGGTGCCCGGGGACCCGTCCGCGGAGCCGAGCGAACGGCTGATGACCCTGACGACCTGCCACCCCTTCAACTACTCGACCCACCGCTGGATCACCTACACCGAGCTCGACCACTGGGTCGACCGCTCCGACGGGATGCCCGCCGAGCTCGTCGCGGCGTCCGAGGAGGCCTGATGTACGCCGCCATCTTTCGCGCGCTGCCGGGGCCCCGCTGGTTGCGGGCCGTGCTCATGGCGGTGCTGATCCTCGCGGCCGTGGCCGCCCTCTTCGTCTGGGTGTTCCCGTGGGTAGAGTCGATGCTCCCCAGCGCCGACCTGACAGTGGAGTGACCGTGGCCCGCATCCTCGTGGTGGACAACTACGACAGCTTCGTCCACACGATCGTCGGCTACCTCCAGCACCTCGGCGCGGAGACGGACGTGCGACGCAACGACGACGCCGACCTCGACGTCGCGGGGTACGACGGCGTGCTCGTCTCGCCCGGCCCCGGCGTGCCCAAGGAGGCCGGCAGGTCCGGCGAGGTGATCGAGGCGTGCGCCGCGGCCGCGGTGCCCATGCTCGGCGTGTGCCTCGGGCACCAGGTGCTCGCCGAGCTCTACGGCGGGGTGGTCACGCACGCGCCCGAGCTCATGCACGGTCGCACCTCCGAGGTCGAGCACGACGGGACCGGGGTCCACGAGGGCCTCGACAGCCCCTTCACCGCCGCCCGCTACCACTCGCTGGCCGTGGTGCCGGAGTCCGCCCCGGACGAGCTCGTCGTCACCGCGCGCACGCCCGGCGGGGTGATCATGGGGCTCGCCCACCGCGAGCTGCCCCTGCACGGCGTGCAGTACCACCCCGAGTCCGTGATGACGCGGGGCGGGCACCGGCTGCTGGCCAACTGGCTCGAGCTGGCCGGGCAGGGCGGGGCCGTCGCCTCCGCCGCGGGGCTCGCGCCCCTCGTCCGGGCCTGAGCCGCACTCTCGACATCGGGGGCGGGTGCTGACCCGCACTCTCGAGCACGACGACGAGCCGCGCGCCCGGTGCGTGCTCCGTCCCTCCGGGCACGAACCGCTGTGAGTGTGGGGGTGGCTGGTCTGGGACTGGCTGGCAGGGTGGTGGCTGGTCGTTCCGCTCGTGGGTGTGACTCGGCGAACCGCAGACCCCTTGTTGGGGGTGTCTGGAGATTGATCTGTCCGCCCATGGGTGGGGTGGCCGGCACCGTCCTGGCCCATCTCGGAGACCTGATCAGAAGGTTGTCCGCCACTGGTGTGGCGTGACTCGTCACAGTGTTGTCCCGAGGTGACTCCTACCCAGAACGGCACCGGCCACCAGCG